>DUBC01000014.1:16758-135844 GCA_012960505.1 Verrucomicrobiales bacterium | reverse complement strand
GCAGTTTTTATGGCATGTCTGAACAGGGGCTGAAGCGGTACAAGGCTAAGTTGGTAAAAACTCCGGGAGCGGGCGGCTTGCTGCATCAGGCGAATTTCTTTGTCGCCCAGTCAGACGGAGTGGATCCCCGGCCCTTTCGCCGGGCAAAATGGATTCTCGCAAATGTTTTCGGCCACGACCTCCGGGAACCTCCGGGCGACATCAATGCCGAGCTATTCATTGCTAATGCCGAAACGCTGACGTTCGAGCAGCGGACCGTCGCCCATCGAGAGGTCAAGTCATGCAGAAGTTGTCATGAGGCGTTGGATCCCATTGCGTTTGCCGTAAATGATTACGACACGATCGGACGGATGACGGGAACAGCAAACAATGAGGCCAAGCAGAATCTGACTGCAAAGTTAAGCACCGCGCACGAAAGCATGGCCCGCTCTTTTACCCGAAACCTGATCGCGTTTACAATAGGCCGGGATACGAATATTTATGACATGGAAACAATTGAGACCATCCTCGACAAAACAGCAAAGGACCGACACCGCGCGCGAGACATCCTCGCGGAACTACTTGAGAGCTACTTCAAAAAATGAGCACTTCAAAGGGGCATCGGAGGTGAGGCCTTTACTGTCTGCACGAACTTGAAAGCTGTGACATTTCTTGGGGATGCTCCCTCAACGGCTAAAGATATTTTCTACGGAGCCACCTCCACTCCCACCATCTACCGCAAACCCGAAGCGAAGGGTTGGGGTGATACTTGGGGTGGTAGGCCAGTGAAGCTGATCAGCGAGAAGCCTTGAGGCCAACACCAATCAAGCGACCTGCATCGTGGGGGTTGAGCAACCCATGAACCCCGCACCCGCACCCTGAACCCTAACCCATGATTCATGGTTCGTTGTTCGGGGATCGATAGCCATGAGCCAATGTTCCCGTTATAATCTTAGAGGGATTTTGTAATTGGTCGGTTCGTGGTGGGGTGTTAGGGTTTTGCTGATGAGGATTCTAATACTATTTTTCATTGTTCTGGGGTCAGTGTGCTTAACGCTGTTAGTGACAACTGTTGTTGCGGAAGAGGGCCTTGTGAACCATTGGAAGTTCGATGGAAACTACAAGGATTCTGTGGGCAAGAACCACGCGTGGGCTGTCTACACAGACGTCAAAGGTCCACCAACCTGGGAGGCCGGCCGGATCGGACAGGCCGTGACCTTGGGCGACCCCGTACTTATACCGTATCCCAAGATCAGTGGGCCTGGCCTCCAAACGAACGCGGAATGTCCGAACACGAATGCTTTTACGGTATCATGGTGGTGGCGACCTGATGTTCTGGCTGGTAACGTTGGTGGTGTCAACGGAGCCAGGTGGGCGGGAAGGATGGGAACTCACCATGACGACGTACGCTGGAACGGATGGTATTTCCACAGTTCTGAAGCAGGAGCGGTATACTGTGGCATAACTGTGGCAAAGCGCTTCACGCCCAAGGATATCCCCGCCGGCACAGTGGTTAAAGGCGTGTGGCAGATGCTGACCTTTACCTTTGATAAAGGCACAGGCAGGTTCTACAAGAACGGGGCGTTAATCGCGACCAAGGCGGGCATGCCAGCCCCCATTCGTTGGCGCGGGTTTTATATGACGCATTGGTTCAACGGTGGCCTGGATGATGTCCGTCTGTACGATCGGGCTTTGGGCGATGCAGAGGTCGCCACGCTCTACAAGTCGGCGGGCGGCAAGACTCCAACCAAGCGCGTTCGCGTACTGCCTAAATGAAACACCACCACCCCACAGTGCACAAGGGCACAAGGGCGGGTGGCTGGTGTGGTTTATGGGGCTACTCCCTCCCCACGATGCAGGTCGCTTGATTTTTGTGGAATCTCTTAAAGAATAACCCATGAACCCCGTACCCTTATTCCTGATCATTGTATCACTGCCCCTGCTTCTTGGGGGGTGTGGGGAGAAGAATGAATCTACTACTGAGACTAAGTCTGTAGAAGAAAAGGTGATGGAGGTTAAAGATGAAGTTAAGCCTGAAGAACCCGTTGCTGAAACTAAGCCCGAATTAGAAGGCGTTAATCAAGATGAATTAGAAGAACGTGAAGGTATTATTTGTCTCAAAGGTTCAGCTTACACGGGCAAATCTTATGATTTATATCCAAACGGGCAGAAGTGGATAGAAAATAACTTCAAGGACGGCAAGAGGGATGGGCTACAGACACATTGGCGTGAAAACGGGACGAAGATGTATGAAGCAAACTACAAGGACGGCAAGAAGGATGGGCTATTGGTGCAGTGGCATGAAAATGGGCAGAAGATGAGTGAAAGAAACCTTAAGGACGACAAGGAGGATGGGCTAGATATACGGTGGTATAAAAACGGGCAGAAGAGGTGGGAACAAAACTGGAAGAACGGCAAGCAGGAAGGGCTATGGGTGACTTGGCATGAAAACGGGCAGAAGAAGGGCGAAGTAACCTACAAGGACGGTAAGATAGTCGAAGGTTCCCTAAAGTATTGGAACAGCAAAGGCGAACCTGTTGATTCATGGGAAGAAGCTGTTGTAGAATAACCCATGATGAACCCCGTACCCTTATTCCTGTTCCCTGATCGTTACTCTGCAATGGTATTACAGTTTTTTTTGGTTTATCAGCTGCTCTAGGAGGGGTGCGATTTGTTGGGCCATTAAGTTAAGCCCTTCACCCGTAAGGTGAACACCATCTTTGGAGATGAGTCTTTTTATTGCTTCAGGGTCTTGCTTGAATTTTGCTTTGAAAATTTTATGAAGATCGCAAAGCAGTACTTTTTCCTCCTTGGAAATGGTGCGCACTTGTTCGCAAAACTCACGGTCCATGTATTCGTCGAGACCTCCGATCTTTTGAAATTCTTTTTGCTTTGCCCAAAAGTGCCTTTCATTATTGAAAGGAGTACTAGTCATCAAAATGACATTAATATCAGCGGCCTTTAGAGTTCTAACGATCTTTCTTATGCTCTGACCATATTCTTTAGGCTTACAACCTCCCGTGTCATTTAGGCCGAATGAAACGGTGACGATATTGGGCTTATGGGCTAGGACGTCCAGCTCAAGTCGCCTTAAGGCAGAGGTCGCATTGTCGCCTCCTTTGCCTGCATTAATCATTCCCTTTCGGCTAAGAGGTATCTTAAGTTTTTGATTCAGCTCTTTCAGTACTACCCAAGGTAATCCTTGGTCAGTAGTTGAATCGCCTAGCATGACCACAATTGAGTTCGGTTCAGAGGCCGCGATGAAATTGGTGACAAAGATAAATAGGGTGCAGACAAAAGTTTTCATAAGAGAATCTCAGCTAGGAAAAGGAATCTTTGTTATGGATGTGTTTATCAGTAGTTTGAATTCGGCTCAAGATTGATAATCAAACCAATGATTCATGGTCAGTTGTTCGGGGATTGTGAGGGGTGATCCATGAGCTAATATTTTTAGGATTTTTTTTCTTACTCCCTACATATATACAGCACACCTCGCACAAAAAAATGGCCTACCCCCAGTGGCCCCTCCTCGAAGGGTTTGGAGTTGGAATCTATTTTCTATCGAAGTGAATCCGACAGAAAACAGATCCCTATATGGATGGAACATGGAGCCGTGTGACATGCTCAGTGCGCCATGTGCCATGTCTCCTGTATGACGGAAAATGTTGAATGAATTAGGATTCAGAAAGCATGACCCGATGCAGGATTTGACCTCCTACAGTAGTAACTTTTAGGGAAAAGAATTGAACAATTCCTTAAACTCTATAATATAAGGGTGATCCTTCTTTGGTTCTTCTTAAAGTTATCTATGATGTTGTTGTCTTGAAAATATTCCAGTATTTACTGCAAACTAATAAACTACAATCTATGCATCTGATTCTCTTTATTCTTTTCTTTGCTTTGTCCGGCATAACCAAAGCTGATGATTGGCCTGGATGGTTCGGTTCTAAACGGGACGGTGTCTGGCGTGAAAAAGGGATAGTAAAAAAATTTCCGGAAAACGGTCCAAAAATATTATGGAAAGCAAAAATTAATAGAGGCTATGCAGGTCCGGCCGTTTCAAAAGGTAAGGTTTTTATAATGGATCGAGGGTTAAGTCAAAATGCTAAATCTCCCGAAAACCCTTTTTCAAGAGGCAAAATTCTTGGCAACGAGAGACTCCTCTGCATTGACGCTGAGAATGGAAAATTAATTTGGGAAAAGCCTTATGATTGTGATTATACAATCAGTTACTCTGCTGGTCCCAGAGCAACCCCAATAGTTGAAAAGGAACGGGTTTATACACTAGGCGCGGAAGGTAATCTATTTTGCAGCAAGACAAGTGATGGTTCTACAATATGGGCCAACAATTTTAATACTACTTTCAATACAAAAACACCAACTTGGGGTTTTTCAGCCAGTCCCTTGATTCATGGTAAACTGCTCATATGCCTTGCAGGAGGTCAAGGATCAGTGGCTGTCGCTTTTGACAAATTAACCGGTAAAGAACAATGGCGATCCCTGCGTGCTAAAGAACCTGGATACGCTCCACCAGTGATCGTCAATCATGAAGGTAAAGAACTTCTCATTGTCTGGACCCCAGAATCGGTGAATGCCCTAGATCCCAATACAGGAAAGAAAATATGGTCAATCCCATGGGAACTACGTTTTGGTCTTAGCGTGAGCACTCCTCAACTTGTTGGAAATATTCTTTTCTTATCTTCATTCTACAATGGCTCAATGGCTCTAAAAATTAAAGCCGGCGAAGAACCCGAAATTATCTGGAAAACAGCCAAAGTAAGTGAAAAAAGAACAGAACACCTCCACGGCATCATGAACACAGCAGTCATTAATGAAGGCTATATTTATGGAGCCTGCAGCTATGGGGAATTCAGGTGCCTGTCTCTAAAATCAGGAAAAAGAATATGGGACTCACTCGAACCAGTTGGTTTGGAAAAACCCTCTCGTTGGGGAACTGTATTTGTTACACCACATGAGAATCGGTATTTCCTGTTCAGTGAAACTGGTGACCTTGCCATCGCAGAACTATCAAAGTCCGGGTATAAGGAAATCAGCCGCGCCCATGTCATTGAACCAAACGGTATCGACATGAAACAACGTAAGATCGTCTGGTCCCATCCTGCATATGCTATGAAATCATGTTTCATAAGAAATGATACAGAACTGATCAGGGTATCACTCTCCTCCGAATAAGTTCTTGGAACTAGTTTAGATCTTGGCTGGGTCAACTGCCTTATAATTACCCCCAAATCGCCTAGCGATGTCCTTCAGAATAGCCTGACCAATGCCTTTGACACTAATACAATTTACTTTCGGTAACCGACTCCCAGTATAAATCCTCTTTGCTTCTTGGAGGACAAGATCCACAATGGCAGTGTTGCTAAGTTTCTGCCCATTTTTAGATGTTCCAGGTTCACCATCAGCAATCAAGAATACAGAACTAGGTTTCTGAAAGAAGGCTGCTACCAGTGCCAAATCCATACGAGAACTGCCACTAGTCCCTGCCAAAGCAGGCACTGCTCCTGGTAAAATGGCGGCATACTTAATTCCGTTATTATCGGTACCTTTAGAACCCCACTCTGATGTTCTGGTTCTATCAAATGCTCCTCCACCTTTTTTATTGATGAAATAGGCATTCATCCATGATTTCGCCCGAGCAATGTTACCAGAATTTGCCTTTACGGGCTGTGGCGCAAATCCATCACAATCTTTTCCAAAACAAATGATATTAAAGCTAATATTTGGAGATAGAGCAGCAAGGGTACGGACAATCTCCCTCCTGAGGGCCTTTATCCCATTAGGCCCACAATTATTATTCATGCTAGTCGAAGTATCAATGACAAGAATTATGCGGTTCCCACCCCCACTAGTTCCGAAAAATTTTGCACCTCCTCTGCCGTCACCAAAACCACCGATACCAAAACCATCACCAAAATCGTTGCCGAATGCAGGTGTATCTGAAAAGGTTGTAATTTCTGGCATCACTATGGAGGAAGCATTCGTTGCGGTGATTGTTTTCTCGGCTCTCCTAGAAGGTGGAGCAGGTTTTTCCAATGTTACCTTTTTAGCAAAAGAACGCTTCTCGGGAACCACATCAGTATTTGAAGAGCTCGCCTCAACAATCATTTCGATTTCTTCTGAATCAAAATTTGCTATGACAATGAAAGCCAAAATTGAAAAAATAACTGCATGAACAAAAACGGCGATTCCTAGTGAAAAGGCCTGAGATTTTTTTCTTTGTGATTCGGGCGAATCATTACTGACTTCCTCTTCTGCCAAAAAATCGTTAGATACATTCTGTTCCGGTGGACGGAATTTATTTGATCTTTGTTCAGACATGATAGTTGGGCGGATCAAACAATCCGAGTAACGGCTTCTTCTTAATATAACTCTTATCCTACCCCTTTATTAGCAAATAATTAATTATGATAATTAACTCTCAGCTAATTAAACCAACTCCAGGGAATTGATGTGAACGGCAATGGTTTTGACTCATCCTTGTCGTGCGTGACAGCTACTCTCTCATGACCATCCAGAACAAGCATCCCACGATCGCTCTCAGCGCAAGACAAAGGCTCATGCCCAGATCCAGAAATTCCAACACAGGAAGGAAGCACAAATAATAGTAACGCAAGAAACGGCTTCATAATTATAAATCATACAAAATTAACAACTTATGTGAAACAAAAAATATAATTTTAGCTCATCTTTCTTAACGACTAATTTATTTCTTTAAGGCTAGGACCAGAGACCTGAACCTCTTTTTCTTAGGATCTTTGAGGGACTTGCATGCACATTTCCCATCTACCAATTTATTAAAGGAATCTTCCTGAATAACTCGATGAGCGACGGTCCCATCATCACTAAAGATTCGGATCTTATCATGACCCGGCATTGGAGCAATCGCTTCAGGGTTCAGGTTTACAAAAGATTTTATTTTTTCAGGAACACTTCCGGGAACGCCGTCCCAAGAATAAAGAACAGAACTTAACTTATCAGATCGATCTCCTGCTATCAAAAAGTATCGCCTATGATAAGCTGAATACTCAATAGATCGAATGCCTCTGCTCTGAACTTTAAGATAAACTGGTGTCCCCAAAATTGGTTTCGATTGACCATGGATTACTGCATTAGGATTTTTAAGAGGAATGAGTAAAGCCTGTTTTCCAGGTATCGGATTCCTCAGCCCGATGTAAAGAACGCTACCATCGGCATTAGTGGATAAACCTTCAATATTCAAACCATTCTCTTTAGGGGCCAGCAATTTTCCAGAATCTTTGCCAATGATACCAACACTAGCCTTCAAATTAAGATCCTCACAAGATACCAAGGCACTCAGTAAATTATCAATCGCAATACCTTCTGGCTTTAAATGAAATTTCCCTTCTTGATGAATAATCTTAGTGGCAAAAAAACGATACCTGCTGTTTCTCCATTTTCCCTTCTTATTACGACCATGAGAAGTTATCCAATAAATCAAATCCCCAACACGTGTGCATGCCTCAATATCTGATTCAGGGTGCGATTCGTCTTGAACACCAAGAAAAATATCCAGTGAATATTGTGCCAAGGGCATACTAGGACGCTCCAAAGAATAGATTCTGAGAATATTGTCCTCATCATCAGCAACAACAAATGTATTCTTGTCTAAGGCAACTGCAGCAGAAGCATCACAGGACCCATAAAAAAAAGTTTCCTCTGCCGAAGCGACAAGACACTGAGCTGCCATCAGAATGGCGGGAATGATATGCTTGCCTCTCATTAGTTTAAATTAGCCTCAAGATAACGATTGTGAAACCAAAGATATATGACTTCTAATGAAAAATTATTGTCGTTTCAGCTCATCGATCTGATCCCTGATCAGTGCAGCCTTTTCAAATTCAAGTTTTGAAGCCGCTTCCTGCATTTCAACCTTCAGCTCACTAATCACTTGAGCCACGTCAATATCATCGTCATTTCCTGCCAATATCTCCTCAGACACTTTTGTCCCACCAAGAGTCATATGTAATGATGCCTGATCAGCACGACGAACACTTTCAGGAATAATATTATTGCTTTCATTATATTCGACCTGCCTTCGCCTCCTATATTCAGTAATATTGACAAGACCTTCTATGCTCTTTGTCATTTCATCGCAAAATAGCACTACTCTTCCTTCAACGTGCCGAGCTGCCCGGCCTGCCGTTTGAATCAGTGAGGTTTCACTTCGCAGATAACCTTCCTTGTCAGCATCCAAAATACAAACTAACGCAACCTCAGGAAGATCAAGCCCTTCTCTGAGAAGATTAATTCCTACCAGAATATCAAATTCACCAACGCGCAGTGCTCTTAAAATTTCTACCCTCTCAATAGCTCCAATGTCACTGTGTAAATATCGAACTCTAAGATCAACGTCACGTAAATAATCAGTAAGATCCTCAGCCGTCCTCTTTGTAAGTGTAGTTACGAGGACTCTATTATCTGACTCAGTGGCACTTCGACACAGTTCAATAGTTTCATCTATCTGGCCTTTCAATGGTTTGAGTTCAACTAATGGGTCTAGTAGCCCGGTCGGTCGAATGATCTGTTCAACGATCAAGTCTTGGCCAGAATCATCAACGTTGAATTTATCAACTTTCTGAGAAGAGCCTGAAATATGAGGTGCTAACTTTGGCAAAATCTCACCGGATCCTTTTTTCTTACTCTTCTTAGCTATGTATTTCGAATTTCCAACCTTGCTATTCTCTATCTCAAATCTTGCAGGTGTTGCACTTACATAAACACGCTGACCCGTTAGATCCATAAATTCATCAAATCTTAGTGGCCTATTATCCAGTGCACTCGGCAATCTGAATCCATAGTCCACAAGATTAGTTTTTCGAGATTTATCCCCCTCATACATTCCTCCTACCTGAGGCACTGTGGCATGTGATTCATCAATAACGGTCAAGTAATCCTCAGGGAAAAAGTCAATCAATGTAGAAGGCCGAGAACCAGGTGATCTTGACCCTAAGTGCCTTGAATAATTCTCTATTCCTTGGCAAAAACCCATTTCCTGCATCATTTCGATGTCATATTCTGTTCTTTGTCGGATCCTCTGAGCCTCAATAAATTTTTGATTCTTCTCAAAAAATGCTACTTGGTCTTCGAGTTCAATGCGAATTTCTTTGATAGCGCGTGCCATCTTATCAGCCGGAGTAACAAATTGCTTGGCAGGGTAGAAGTTATAATTTTCTAAACGAGAAATAATGTTTCCACTAATTGGATCGAAAGCTGAAATTCTATCAATTTCATCTCCAAAGAATTCGACTCTGATCGCTTCATTTTCCAAATAAGCAGGTATAACATCAACCACGTCTCCACGAGATCGGAACTTACCACGCGTAAACGCAACATCGTTACGCTCATATAGCATATCAACTAGCCTTGTTAAAAACTTATCCCTGTCCATCTTCATCTCCACATGAACAGAGCACATCATGTCCTTGTAGTCATCAGGAGAACCCAAGCCATAAATACAAGAAACGCTCGCAACAACAATGACATCTTCTCTAGTCAAAAGAGACCCCATGGCCGAAAGACGAAGACGTTCAATCTCATCATTAATTGAAGAGTCCTTTTCTATATATGTATCACTGCGTGGTATGTATGCTTCTGGTTGATAGTAATCAAAATACGATACGAAATACTCAACCGCATTGGCTGGGAAAAAATTTTTGAATTCTGAATAAAGTTGGGCAGCGAGGGTTTTATTGTGCGACATGACCAAGGTCGGTCTGTTCATGTCGGCAATGACGTTAGCCATCGTGAATGTCTTTCCTGAGCCCGTCACGCCAAGGAGGGTCTGGTGCTGGTTACCAGCGCTTAAAGATTTTATTAATTTATCAATGGCCTGCCGCTGATCGCCGCAAGGCTGGTAATTAGAACGAAGCTGAAAATGGCAAGCCATCACACTCTATGAATCACGAATGAAGAGATTTCACAAGCCGGTTCCTTCTTTTCACTGATCCTTAGTATCCCTGCCTTCATCCGTATTCTCACCTATCTCCAAGTCCCATCGATCACCGCAACCTGAACATCGATACGCTACCCAGTCACCAATGGAAAACCCAAATTCAGGTTCAATTGTGAGTCGATACGCCAATCGCCCACAATCAACACAGATCACCTTATCAGGAATTTCCATCACTTGAAAAAGACCAACAGGAATGAATTAAAAAAATATTTCCCGCCTTAAAATGCTGATGTCTTAAGCTATAAGCGGCAAAAATCTTATTCCTGTTCACCACTTTCTTTCCTTGCTTTTGCAGTGTCAGCAGCAGCAAAAAGTAGAACACCGACTGGAATTGAAAGTCCAGCCAAACACACAAATACCTGAAACCATTGAATGCCCATTATTATATAAACGGTGAATTAATACGAATCTTTCATTCGTTATGGTAAATATTAAACCTTTATTAACAATTGTCGACTGAAAATACTGTTTCTTCTGCTCGAAAATGTTTTGAATATATGAATCCATGGAATCTATAATAATTGCCGAGCTCAAAAATACTATACCTTCTAATCCAGGAGAATATTCTGTATGCGGTCAAATTTCTGGTTCAATACGTAAACAAACCCGAAACGGAAACCCTTATTACGAAGTAGAACTTTGTGATTCTAGCGGATCAATCAAATTAAAAGCATGGCAAGACTCGATTGCATTCTCACAAGCAGAATCTTTGAAAGGAAGTGAATGGGTAAGGATAAGAGGGCACTGGTCAAGTAACGAATACGGACTCGATGCTCGTGATTGGCAATTATCCACTCTTGGAGCAGAAGAAATTGCCGATGTCCTTGCAGGAACAGAAGAAACTAAATTAAAACAAGAGGAGGACTACAATTATATCCAATCAAGATGTGAAGCATTGTCAGATCCAAGATTTCGTAGCATCTGCACAAAGTTTCTAGAACGCTTTGGTGATCGTTTTAAGCGTTCGGCAGGAGCACGAAACTTGCATCATGCACGTCGAGGAGGACTAACCGAACACGTGGCACAAATGATCAGGAGCGCGGAAGGGATCTGCTCAGCCTACACCAATCTGAACCGTGACCTACTGGTCTCGGGTATTCTTTTTCACGATTGTGGGAAAATGTGGGAGAATACTTTCCCAAAAGATGGATTTACGATGCCTTACGATTTCCGAGCAGAACTCACTGGCCACATATCGATTGGAGCTGAAATAGTAAATTCCTTATGGAGGGAAACCGAATCGGAAGCAGGTGAAGAATGGAAAATGATGGAACCAAGTAATGAAAAGGCACGGATTCATCTAGTTCATCTGATACTCTCACATCATGGAAAAATAGAATACGGATCACCGGTTCTTCCTAAAACACCAGAAGCCATTATTCTTCACCATATTGATAATATTGATGCAAAAATAGAAATGATCTATCAGGGTTACGAGGAACAGGAGCCTCTCTCGCAAGAAGTTCTAAGTAAAGTCTGGGCACTCGAGACCAATATTGTTAGGCCCTTAGAAAAATATGGCACTTCCGCTGATCAAATTGAGCCCAATGATAATTAACATCTGATCGATTTTAGGATGGGTTTTAAATTCTTCAAAAAGCGAACTATATGGTTACCAACATGGCCAGTCATTCTGGTTTCAATCCTTATTATAGTTACGAGCATTTTATTCATTTTATTCTCATCCCACAATTTCCTTGCAGTCACAAATAAAGTTCCTAACGCCAAGATTCTAGTTGTTGAGTCATGGATGACTGATAATTCCATGGAGCAGGTAGCAGAAATTTTTAATGCCGAGGATAATAACTACGAGTCCTTATGGTTGATCGGCCCTAGACTTGAAAGAGGCTATTATATATCAGAGAAATACAAAACTTATAGCCAAATGGGTGCTGCAACACTAACGGCACTCGGTGTTCCTCAAGAAAAAATACATTTGGCTCCTGCCAGCAAACCTCTCAGGCACCGAACCTTCAGCGCAGCAGTAAACTTAAAAAATGAATTGAAACAAAGTGGCCTAAGTTCAGAACCGTTCGACCTCGTCACATTAAACGTCCATGCGCGCCGGAGCTGGATCACTGTTAAAAAAGTATTTGAAAAGAAAGATCAGATAGGAATTATTGCATTGCCGCCAGTGGCTTATGATGCGGAAAAATGGATGCAATCTAGTGCGGGTGTTAAAAGTACAATCTTCGAATCTATTGCCTGTCTTTATGAGTTATTGACGGACAGCGGAAGATAGAAAAATGGAATATAAGTAAAAAATGGAATTAAAGTTCTTTCCATAATGTTATGATTTTCAATAATATAGAAGGATGTTCCGCTCCTCGCATAATCAGAATACCACATACCTTACTTTATTAATTCCTATCGGCTTCATCCTGATAAGCACGTTAACATGTCAGGCAAATCCTCTCAAGGACACTGCTTCACTCAATTGGGAAGGCGACATTGCTTCAAAGCTAGTCGATGCTGCAGATGCATTCCTGTTGAAAAAAATTGACCACGCCGTTCTAAAAAGGAATGCAAAAACCGAACTTCGAAATAGTATTGCTTTGCCTGAAGAATACTGTGAAAAGCTAAAACACATTATCGGAGTCCGTGATGAAAGAATGAAGGGTTCTGAAATCCTCACAGGTAGAATTATTCATAAGAGTCCAGAGTACTCTATTCGAAATTTTCGATTACAAGCTTTTGGAGGCGTTTCAGTAGAAGGACTATTGATCGAACCTGACAATGCTGAATTCACAACCATTTATATCCCAGATCCTGAAAGTTTTGCCAACACAACAAGGGCACAGACGCTCGCAGCGAACGGGCACCGTGTCTTTGTTCCGGTGCTCATTGATCGCAAGACAAAACACAGAAAAATTAGCAATCGTGAGTTCCTCTACAGGTCCGCTTTCGAACTTGGTAGACATTTGATCGGCTACGAAGTTCAAAAAGTGTCAGCAATCATAGATGCTTTGAACAATACAGATCAAGGCATCGGTGTAGCAGGTGATGGCGAAGGTGGCCTCATTGCTTTTTATGCTGCAGCCGTTGATAAGCGAATTGAACGTGCGTGGATCATTGGCCACTTCGGCAAACGGGAAAGAGTATGGGATGAACCAGCTTATCGAAACGTATTTGGACTCCTTAACGAGTTTGGAGACGCTGAAATTGCTAGGCTCATTCATCCTAGGGTTCTGGTAATTGATCCTTCACCGTCTCCTAAAATCATCGTTCCGAGAGGGACCGGAGGCAAACCCGGGAAGATCCCCAGTTTTAGTCCGGATCAGGTATTATCGGAAATAAAGAGGGCAGGCCTTAAGCCCGGAGACATGAGCACTTACATGGGTAAGCAAGCAAAAAAACATGAGTCCGTTGCACTCCCAGTAAAAGAACTTGGCAACGTTCAAGACCGGGCCTTCAATGAAATTGATCGACACAACCAACAACTATTGGATCAGAGCGCAGAAACCAGAAGGCGTTACTTTTCCAAACTAGATACCTCTTCAATAGAAAAGTTTCAGACCAGTATCAAGCCCTATAGAAAAAAATTTGCATCAGAGGTAATTGGTCAATTTGATGATGAGATTGCCCCTGCCAATCCAAGGACCAGACTGATCAGTAAAACAGAAAAAGTTCTTACATACGAAGTGGTATTGAATGTTTTTGGAGGTGATAAGGGACTCTTCGCTTATGGCATCCTTGTCATTCCAAAAGGCATTAAGAAAGGAGAAAAGAGACCCGTGGTAGTTTGTCAGCACGGACTAGAAGGCCGTCCCCAATCCACGATAGGAGAAAAGGATCATCATTATTATAAGGCTTTTACAACAGAGCTTGCCAAGCTCGGCTTTGTAACTTTTGCACCTCAAAATATCTACATTTTTCAAGACAGGTTTCGTGCCTTGCAATTCAAAGCCAATGCAATAGGAAAAACACTCTTTTCTTTAATGGTACCTCAACATCAACAAATCACTGACTGGCTAGGTTCGCTTGAATTCGTAGACAAAGAACGGATTGGTTTTTACGGCCTCTCATACGGAGGCAAATCCGCTATGCGGATCCCGCCCCTCGTTTCAAATTATTGTCTCTCAATATGTTCAGCAGACTTCAATGAATGGGTCTGGAAAAATGCATCAACCAGATCCAGGTACAGTTACGTGTGGACCGGTGAATATGAAATCTTCGAATGGGATCTGGGCAGTACCTTCAATTATGCTGAGATGGCTGCACTGATCGCTCCTCGGCCATTTATGGTTGAACGTGGACACTTTGATGGCGTTGCTCCGGACGAGACCGTAGCTTATGAATTTGCGAAAGTCAGAAATCTTTATTCTGCAAAACTTGGTATCGGCAATAAAACAAAAATTGAGTGGTTCGTTGGCCCACATACAATCAACGGAAAAGAAACATTTAAGTTCCTTCGTCAGCATTTGAATTGGCCAGAAAAATAAGGGCTACTCGATAAAAATTACCTTATTCCTGCGCCTCACATAGTTGCCTCCTGGAAGATTAATCTTGGCAGTTGATTTGTCTTTAATTAAAGATCTCACCAATTCCACTTCTGCAAATCCTACTCCTGGCAAATTTGCCTTTCTCAACCAATGCAATATGGCTCGTGCCTGTAACGCACTATTTAGTTTATTAAGTTTTAGTAAAGGCAGTTCATTTTTATTAATCCAAGAAAATTCAGAAGATAAGATAATCCCTTCAATCATATCCGATTCACGCATAGACACTTCAGCAGCTCGTGAAACTGCCTTTGTTACATCGCGTTGGAATATTTTTCTGAGACTAGGAATAAGCGTATTCCTCACCCGATTACGCAAAAATTCATTGCTCCGATTACTTGTATCTTCTCGGTAACGAATACTGTTTGATTTTACATAAGCATCAATGTCACTGCGCCAGACAGTTAGAAGTGGTCTCAATAGTTCGATTCTCACCCCATCCGATACAATATTTGATTCACTACGTATACCAGTCAATCTCCCTGATCCACGAAACAAATTCATCAGTACAGTCTCAACATGGTCATCGGTATGGTGCGCTAATATGACGCGCTTACAGCGCCACTTTCTAGAAATCTGAGCAAAGAACTTTAATCTCTCGTCCCTGGCAGTCGCTTCAATTGAAGATTTTCTCTGCTCGGATATTTTACGAACGTCTTTCTTTTCAGATTCAAATTTAAAATCATAACTCTGAGCAAGATTACGAACGAATCTCGCATCCAAACCTGAATCCTTACCCCTCAATGAATGATTGAGATGACAGACAATAATATCCCTACATCGAACATCGAACTTAAGCCAATGCAACAGTGCTACTGAATCGCGTCCCCCAGAAACACCCACGAGATAACGTTTTCTTTTGCTGATGCCAGCAGTTTCAGGGCTTGGAAAACTCACACCTCAGTCACTGCTATAAAATAGCATTCTTTAGGCCATGGCCTGATAAATGGGCTCGGCTCCCTCAACACCCACGAGTTTCTGGTTCAGACCGTTATAGAAATAACTTAAATTATTTTGATCAAGCCCCATCAGATTAAGAACTGTCGCATGAAGGTTCCTCACGTGGTACGGGTTCTCAACTGCCTTACTTCCTAACTCATCAGTTGTTCCTACGCTGACACCTCCCTTAATACCTCCACCTGCCATCCACATGGTAAAACCGAGGGCATTATGATCACGACCAGTTCCCTTTGCATATTCCGCAGTCGGTTGACGTCCGAACTCACCACCCCAAACCACTAAAGTTTCTTCTAAGAGACCTCTCTGCTTCAGATCTTTTAGCAGTCCAGCAATTGGCTTATCCGTGCGGCCGCAATGATAATCATGATTCTTTGTAAGGTCACCATGCGCGTCCCAGTTAGAATCATTATGAGCTCCTCCAGAATATACCTGTATGAATCTAACGCCACGCTCCACTAATCTTCTTGATAGAATGCACTTACGAGCGAAGTCATCAGTCCTAGAACCATCAAGACCATATAAGTCTTTCACATGTTGAGGTTCAGAGTCCACATCTATGGCCTCAGGCGCGGTGGACTGCATGTTGTAAGCAAGCTCATAACTGGCAATACGAGCACTAAGATTCGAATTATCCTCCCGACCTGAAAGGTGTTGAGAATTTAATTGATTTAAAGATGTAATGACTTTCCTCTGCTCAATCGCATCCATTCCTTTAGAATGTTTAAGATTGAGAATCGGATCTCCCGTAGGACGGAACACTGTACCTTGGTACGAGGCTGGCATGTATCCAGAAGTCCAATTTTTTGCACCGGAAATAGGCCCTCCAGTGTGATCGAGCATCACTACATAACCTGGCAAATTCTGATTCACAGATCCGAGTCCGTAATTCACCCAAGATCCTAGTGAAGGCTTACCACTAATTAAAGATCCACTATTCATCATGAGCATGGCAGATCCATGAATTGGTGAATCGGCGGTCATTGAATGAAGGAAAGCCATATCGTCAACGCAGGTTCCAACATGAGGGAAAAGCTCCGACACCATTTTGCCACACTGCCCGTAAGGTTTGAAAGACCACTTTGGACCAACTACCCGACCCTTATTCTTTTTGCCGCCTCGACCATGGGTCTTCACTTCAATTGTTTGTCCATCCAAAGGGTAAAGTTTTGGTTTGTGATCAAAAGTGTCCATGTGACTAGGCCCGCCATACATAAAAAGAAATATGACTGATTTTGCCTTTGCTGGCATCATCTGAGGTTTAGGATAAAGAGGATTGCCTCCAGCTGCATTTGCTGAGCCTTTGAAAAATCCATCATTGGCAAGCATTCCTGTGAGAGCCATTGATGTGAACCCTCCGCCAACAGTGTGCATGAATTCTCGGCGATGAGTTTGTCCGCAGAATGTATTACGTGGTAATTTCATGGTCTGTTCTTTCTTTTATTGGATATAAATTAATTGCATCGGTTCTTAATCAACAAATATAAACTCATTCATGTTCAGCGCCACTAGACAAAATCTCTGGAGTGCATTCTGATCATCCAAGCCATGCTCATCTTTAAGAGTTTTGATCATTTGTTCTGCAATTTCTAGTGATTTTGGATTAGCAGGTTTAGAAGTAACGATTTCCAAACCCCTCTTGATACGAGCACTCATGTCTCCGTTGACCTCTTCTTCTAGCCGCTTTGCAAAAATAGCTGCCTTTTCATTAACAAAGTTGCTGTTAATCATATTTAATGCCTGCGTTGCTACCGTAGTTGTGAACCTTTGTGGACAGGGTGCATCAGTGTCAGCGAAATCAAATCCTGTCAGCATCGGATCCTTAAGTGAACGCTTAATTTTAATGTAAACTGCTCTGCGGTTCTGTTCTTCTAATGGAGAATTTCCCCACTTTCCACCCTTTGTTGAGGATGTGGCTAGGACGGCTTCGTCCAGTTTAGAATAGAAACTTTCGCCGCCCATTTTGAGATTCAATTGGCCCGCGACTGCTAAAATATTATCACGAATTTCCTCGGCACTCATTCGTCGCATATTGAATCTCCACACGAGATTATTTTGAGGGTCCTTTGCAAGAGATTCTTTTTGTGCTCTTGAAGACATTTGGTAAGTCTTCGACAACATTATCATGCGTTGCAGTTCCTTAACGCTCCATTTCCTTCTCACAAATTCAGTGGCCATCCAGTCCAGTAACTCAGGGTGAGTAGCCTCAACACCAAGATATCCAAAGTCACTGGGACTCGATGAAATGCCTTTACCAAAATGATTTTGCCAAACTCTATTTACTGCGACACGGGAAGTGCGCGGGTTTGTGGACTCAGTAATCCATTGTGCAAGGACCTTTCTACGACCTGTTGTTTTCTGACCTGATTTTGGTGCAGGAATGGTCGGCTTCGTTCCGCCAAGAATAGGAGGGAATGCAGGATCAACAGGGTCACCTTTAACATTAGCATTGCCCCTGTAATGAACATGCATCTGCTCTGCATTAGTTCCAAATTCTTTGACTACCATTGCCTGCATCGGTCCGCTAGACTTGGGCGCTTTAAACTTTTTCAGATCGTTACCGAATTGACGATAGGTGCTAAGCTGATCCTCACTAAAAATTTCTTTCCCTCTGTCTCTTATCAAATCCGCTATGTTGCCTGATACTTTAGGTGCATCAACTGCCTCAAGACTCAGATCAAAGAATTGTCCTCCGCCACTATTCTTAACATGAACCGATACTACGTTCCGGCCCGTCTGCAAAGCCGATGCCGTTTTTTGATCCAATGGCACTTCGATATACTTAGTCACAAAACCAATGCGCTTAGCTATTTGCTGACCATTTAGATAAACCTCAATGTCCTCATCGTGGTAAGCTTGCATCTTCAATGCTTTCGGAATGACGGTCAGCTGAAAACTTGTCTGAAGCCATATATTCGCTGTATTCCATGGAGTTTTACTTTTTTCATTAGGAACTGATCCGCCAAAAGGCGCTATTCCTGATTTCCATTTTGCCTCCTGAGCCCTGAACCCGACCGCTGACCAGTTAGGAGATGGTTTTTCTGTAGTATAATGCCAGCGCTGCTCACGTTTACGATGATTAGCAACAAGAACATTGTCTGACAACCCTGTCAGGTTCTGTTCTAATTCTTTGGCCAGCTTAGCGTCCAGCTTTGCAAATCGTTTAGTGGCAATCTTTTCAATAGCTGTTATGCGGTTTTTTAGATCAGTTGTTTTGTCCTGCCGAATCTTTTCCTGCTCCTTTCTTTTTTGTGGATCACCTACTTGATTCAAATCAACGATAACTCCACGCCCTTTGTCATTGTTCGTAACTCCATTAAAAAATGCAACAAAGCTATAATAATCCTTCTGCTTGATAGGATCAATTTTGTGATCATGACAACGGGCACAACCTATAGTCATTCCAAGAAATCCTTCTGAAGTGACCCTGACAATATCATCCAACACATCATACCTGTGTTGCAATCGATCCACAGGCTCATCGTCCCACTGCATAAGTCGAAAGAACCCTGTCGCTATCATTGATTCATAGTTCAGGTCATCCAATTCATCGCCGGCAAGCTGCTCCATGATAAATCTGTCGTATGGCTTATCATTGTTATAAGCATCAATGACCCAATCCCTGTAACGCCAGATGTGTGGCTTATTTGAGTCCCTCTCAAAGCCATTGGATTCGGCATACCTGACTACATCTAACCAATGCCGGGCCCACTTCTCTCCATACTGTGAGGAATCTAATAATTGATTGACTAACTTTGACCAAGCGTCAGATGATTTATCCGCCACAAAATTAGCAACTTGCTCAGGAGTAGGGACCAGTCCTGTAATATTCAAGTAAGCACGGCGAGCAAGTTCGTCTCTGGAAGCGGACGGATTAGGGCTCAGCCCATTATCGGCAAGCTTGGAAAGGATAAAGGCATCAATAGGATTTTTTTGCCATTCAGGGTCATTGACTTTAGGAATTTTCGGAGTCTTAAGGGGTCGGTTAGACCAAAAGTTTTTTGTCGTTTCATTAATTTCATTCGTTTTTTCTTCAGAAAAAAGAAAGAGCTGTGAAATAAGAAAAGCTCCCAAAATCATTATTGGGTAACGGAACAAATAAGATTGCGGTAATATCATCATCCTATAGATAAATTATTCTTGAAGATTAGTTATTGAAACCACTAATAAAAATAAAATATTACGTAATTTCTTCAATTTTTTGAGTGAAATCCTACTTTACTAATAAAATGGTAGGCAATTAAGCTCATCCTTACACTAAGCTCCAATAAAAAGTAATAAATAAGATAATACATTTCACTAATGAATGCCCCGAAAAACAAAGTAACTATGACATTAATCATTGTGCTTTGCTTAATGATTAATGGATCAACGCAGGCCAAAGAGATTCTCAAGGCCATTCATGACAAAGAAGCGGGAAAGATCCGCATTTATCGAGATGGAATCCCTGATCCGATTGTCACTCAAAATGCAAAGGTCAATTTCCGCCCTTACATCGATCCTATCAAATCCCCTAGTGGCAAGGGTGAGTTAACCCAATACAGTCCCGGACATCACAAGCATCAGACCGGACTTTACTGGGGCTTCACCAGAGTCAACGGAAGAGATTACTTTCACAATGCTCGAGGAGACTATTGGCGGCGCAAGTCCTTGCAAGTCCTCAAAAATGATAAGGGAAAGATCCGCTGGCAGACAGAATATTTAATGCTGAATAAAGATGCTCAACCCTTAATTACAGAGACTCAGACATGGAAAATCACAATCAGAGAAGATGGGAAAATGGTCATGGATCTGAAATGGCAAGGATTAGCTCATGAAAACATTACCATCGCAAAATATAATTACGGCGGGCTCTTTTTACGTATGCCTTGGAAGAAAGGAATAAAGGCTAGGGTCATTAATTCAGAAGGAGACATAAACCAAAAAGGCGAAGGCAAACGTGCAAAGTGGATCGACCTTGGAATGGAGATTCAAGGCCTCACAAACGAAGGTCATATCGCCATTTTTGATCATCCAAAAAATGACGGATTCCCAAACATGTGGCGAATCGATGGGCAATTTGGAGTCGGACCTGCTAGGGCGCGCTCAGGTAGCTGGAAAATTGAAAAGGGTAAGACAAAGTCCTTCCTACATCGTTTTTTAATTTATGAAGGTGAACACATAAATGAGGAAATCATGGAGGTATGGGATGCATGGAACCAGTAAAGAAAAACATCAAACCGAATGCATATCGTTCGAATAATTTTATTCAGTTTTCTTTTTATCGGGAAATTATTCGCCGATGATGACTCCATTGCTCTGCTGATTAAAACAGCACAAGCCTCCGACAGTCCTGTACTAAGGACAGCACTGCTCAAGGGCATGCTTAAAGGGCTCGAAGGACAGGTAAATATTAATGCGCCTGAAGGCTGGAAAAAGCTGAGTGCCGAATTAGTAAACAGCAACGATCCTGAACATAGGACGTTGGCTCGTGAAATTGGACAAATCTTCGGTGATGCAGGAGCCACTCAAAATGCTCTGTCCTTATTAAAGAACCGAAAGGCAAAAATTAATGACCGAAGATCTGCATTAAAAGCACTCATCAATCAAAAGCAACCAGGACTAGGAAAACTAATACAATCTCTTCTTAATGAGCCTGAAATGAGAATTGATGCGATTCGTGCATTTGGAAAGATTGCAAACACGGATGCTCATTACCTAATCAAGCAATATCCAAATTTTGATACACAGGCCAAACGCGCTGTCATTGAAACTTTAGCAACTAAAAAAGAATCATCTGAGGCTCTTCTTGGAGCCATAGAAAAAAAGAAAATTCTTCCAAAGGAAGTTCCCGCTTACACTGCAAGAACATTACATGCCCTGCTCGGGGAACGATTCGATAAGGCCTATGGCAAAGTTCAAGTGCAAAGCACCAACAAGAAAGAACTCATGCTTAAATATTCTAAATTACTTGATCGGCCCGAAGCCTCCAAAGCAGACCCTGCACGGGGAAGGATTGTTTTTTCGGCCATTTGTGGCATCTGCCATCAAATGTATGGCGAAGGCGGTATGCTTGGTCCCGATCTTACAGGATCAAACAGAGCAAACAGGGAATATATCCTCCTTAATATCGTAGATCCGAATTTTGATGTCCCCGACGGATATAAAATGGTAGTATTAAAAACAAAAAATGATCGGGTATTGGCAGGAACAATTGGAGAAGAAGACTCTCAGAAAGTTATATTGAAAACAGTTTCCGGAAAAGAAATAATACCTAAAGATAATATCAAAGAACGGCAGAAGTTACCATTATCAATGATGCCAGAAGGCATACTAGAAACAATTCCTACAGAAGACTTCTTCGCATTGATAAAGTATCTGCAAACTGAAGAACAAACAGAAAAATCCAAAAAATGAACCTACATCGATTAACGATCCCTACTCTTTGCGTTGCCTTCATGATGAACTCTGCATCCGCACAAAAAAAACAGCACAAAATAAGTAATGCGCCGTTCCTGAAACCAAAAGAAGCATTGGCAAAAATGTCCATACCGAAAGGGTTCGAAGTATCCATCTTTGCGGCAGAACCTGACATTGGTGAACCTATAGCATTTTGCTTCGATGATAGGGGACGTCTCTGGACCCTCGAAAACGGTAACTATGTGAATCGTCGTTCCCACAAAAAAGGTGAAGGGACAAAAATTCAAATCCTTGAAGATACTGACAGTGATGGAGTCTTTGATAAGAAAAAGCTTTTCACTGACAAGCTTTCTTTTTCATCGGGAATCGCCACTGGGTTCGGAGGAATCTACGTTGGAGCTCCTCCAAACCTGCTATTCATACCGGATGCAAATGGTGATGATATACCTGATAGCAAACCTGAGATACTCCTTGACGGGTGGGGCATTAATGATCGTCACGAAACACTGAACAGCTTCATTTGGGGGCCGGACGGTTGGCTATATGGTTGTCATGGAGTTTTTACGCAGTCATACGTTGGCAAACCTGGAGCAGCTAAGAATGAACGAGATTTTATTGATGGAGGGATTTGGAGATTTCATCCCGTAAAAAAACAATTTGAGGTCTTCGCCCATGGCCTGTCCAACCCATGGGGATTTGATTTCAATGATGTCGGTCAGGGCTTCGCAACGTGCTGCGTTATCCCCCACCTCTTCCATGTTGTTCAGGGAGGATACTTCACCAAACAAAGTAAAGCTCATAAGAATCCTTACGTTTACAAGCCAATCGAAACGATTCGGGATCATCGCCACTTGTCTGCACATGGAGGAGCAAGGTTCTACTTAGCTGATACTTTCCCTGCCTCTTATAGGGATCAATTATTCATGTGTAATATTCACCAGCATGAAGTCCTCGTCGATTTTATGGAAAAGAAAGGTTCAGGATACGTTGGTAAACATGGCTCGGATTTCCTTCCAGTTAACGATCTCGCCTGGGTAGGATTCAGCGTTGAAATTGGCCCGGATGGCGGCGTCTACATCCTCGATTGGCATGATACGGACGTATGTGGCAACGCGATTAATTTTCCAGACAGTGGAAGAGTTTATCGGATCATGCCTAAAAATGCTAAGCAAATAAAGCGTCCAAACCTCTCAAAACTCTCTGATCTCGAACTTGCTGAAATGCAGAATCATCCCAATGACTGGTACGTTAGGCATGCCCGAGTCATTCTACACCACAGAGCTTCTCAAGATAATTTGGATAAACAGGTTGTCGGCGAAAGTCTGAAAAAATTATTTCAAGATGCCAAAACATCAGGAAAAAGACTCAGAGCCTTATGGGCCGCTCATGTCACTGGTCTACTTAGTGAGACCAAAATGGAGAGCCTCTTGAAGCACGAAGATGAATACGTAAGAGCTTGGACGATTCAGCTACTATGTGAAGATCAAAATTCCTCCGCTGATGAACGTGAACTATTTACCTCAATGGCAACTAACGATCCATCTTCCGTAGTTCGGGTATATCTTGCAGCAGCTACACAGAGAATGGAATTTGATCAGCGTTGGCCAATCCTCACTGAGTTGGTAAAACACGAGAAAGATGCCAATGATCATAACATTCCAAGAATGCTATGGTATGCAATCGAGCCAATGGTCCCTGAGCATTCAGCAAAAGCCTTAACGGTTGCTGTCGCCGGAAAGATTCCTCTATTGCAGGAACTTGTCCCGCGGCGGATGGCTGTGAAAAAATCTGCGAAAAAATCAGGACCTGACCCCTCGTGGCAAAAGTACATACAGAAAATCGCCCCAGGCTTTAATGTCCGTAACGTGGGAGAAGGGGGCGTTCGACCCATCAAGAGTTTCCGCAATGAAATTGCAGTTCAAACCCATCCCAAAGACAAAGATGTGCCTTGTGAAATTTATCGAGATTTGGTAGTTCCCAGTGGTAAAAAAACCGTCCTCAAGGTCAAGGCCAGTTACCATGCCCATGGAGACTGGCAATTACGTGTGAGAGCAGGGAATAAAGTTATCTATGATAAAATCGTTGGAAACTCAGAGGTGAAGGAGCAGTGGTTGGAATTTGATTTGGATCTCACTGAATATGCTGGCAAAAAAATTCCTCTCGTACTTGAGAACAAGGCCAATGACTGGCGCAACGAGTTTGGCTACTGGGGCTCGATAGAAGTAGTCAGTAAATAATTACCGAGGGACCGGCCCATAAGGACCGGTCCCTTCGATGGCCCATTTCAGGTCAGACCGAATTGCATTTAACTCCATCAGGGGGTCCTTATGCTTTTGCCCATATTTTTTGAGTGCCCTAGCAAGAAAACGTATCTTTTCTCGGTGTTCAGGCAAAGCAATACTATTACGAAGTTCGTTCGGGTCATTCTCCAGATCAAAGAATCCAGCCCGATCAGACCCTGAAAGAATTAGTTTATATTTCCTGCTAAAGGCGCCGAACCATGCCTTCCCTTTGTTTTCTGCATTACCTATCCTTACAAAAGTCACGTCTTCCCAACTGTCCGGAGCCTTGCCGGTCCTAAGAAGATCAGTAGCGTTCCGACCCTCAAAAGTCTCTTCTGAATCAACTCTGAGAAGGCCGAGAAGGGTAGGCTTAAAATCGACGGTCCCTAGCGACTCTCGAACTACAGTACCTGGCTTAATCAGGCCAGGGGCACGAATCAAGAATGGAATCCTTGCCGACCCTTCGCAAGGAATCCCCTTATTGTGTCGCCCTAATTCACCGCACATGTCCCCATGATCGGACGTAAAAACGATCAGTGTCCTGTTCAGAATATTTTCTTCGCGGAGTGCCTTCAGAATACGCCCTACATTATCATCAATGCACTTGACCATACCAAAGTAAAGAGCCATCTGTCGTGCGTTGAACCGGTCCTTCATGACCCGTTGAAATGATGGCAGGTCTTGACCCTTTGCAAGTGCACTTGCCGGTTGACTAAAAGTTGCCGGATCAAACATGGTATCATAAGGAGCTCTTACCGTGTTCGGTCCGTGAGGGTCAGGGATAGCAACCATATAACAGAATGGCCTGTCCTTGTTAGTGCGAACAAAATCGATTGTTCGATCAAATAAAAAATCTGTAGTGAATGTCTTCTGATCTGCTCCGGCTAGAGAATAAGTTGGTTTGCCCTCCTTGACTGCTCCAATGCGCGGTCCCTTAGGTCCAATCTCCAATTTTTTCCAGTGCCCTCGGTTGAACATGAAACGATTATCCGTAAAACCAAAATTCTTTTTGGGTTTCCAGCCTGGTTTAGCGGATCCAGCTAAATGCCATTTACCCGCATAGCCAGTCACATAGCCAATATCTTTCAGTACATGAGCGAAAGTATTTACTCCATCATTGAGTGGAACATTATTATTAATTGCCCCTGCGTTCTGAGGATAGAGCCCGGAAATTAGCGCAGCCCGTGAAGGAGTGCATACCGGCGAGGTCGCATAGTAACGATCGCAAATGGCCCCATCTTTTGCTATCCAATCAATGTTCGGCGTGTCTACTTTTACTCCCTTGCCCCATACAAATGCCTGATCGACCGGCATCAGATCACGGTAACAACCCAGCGTTCTAAAATTATGCTCATCGGTCTGTATTATCAGCACATTCATTGGCTCCTCGGACCGGACGGGCATCAAAGTAAAAACAAATAATAGAAAAAAAATTGCTTTAGATAAGAAGAATAACGACCTCATGACTGTTTTATAAAAGCAGGGCAGGGCTCTGAAGCAATAACTAATAATAATTCAATTCCGAATCTTTAAAGGCATCTCTTAAAGAGCAATGCTCAACACTATCAACAATCTAATAGATAAGAGGAATGAACATGGATGCCGCTCTCATTTTTTCTTCCCAGAACACATCACTTAGGAGTTGAGGATCATCTGATCTTTCATTGTTTTGATCACAAATGTAATCCCTTATGCTTGTTGCGTTAGGAATCTGGGTCCAGTCATCATCAATGCAGTTCGCACTGAGAACATCATAAACTGAAATGATTTCCAACAAGATCTGATCAGAATTCCTCGCATTATTTTTGCACTTAACGTAGTCCCTGGACCAATTCTCTACGTAATGAGGTTCGGCTCCTCTCATGAGCCAAGCGACATGCTCCTTATAAACGCCAAACCTTTCACTTTTAGGTTCAAACCCTGTCTCATTAAAATGATCAGCCAATATAATAGAATGTATTATTTCACAGGCTGCATCGATCGAAACAAGAGCTTGTCTGTTTCGTGTTTGCCGGGTCCACATCAAATAAAACTGATCGGTTCCAGCTATTCGCAAAGGTGACGATTCTGGCAAATTATTCCAGCATCTTGAAAGCATTCTATCTTCGTTAGACTCGACATAATGGTGAGCTTTTTCCCATTTATCTTTATAGTTAGTGAATTTCTCACTGCCTTCAGGACTCAAGGTCCCAGTTGCTGATACGGGCTCATACATCCTATAATTCCAGGCATCTAGATCACCCCCAGTCAGTTCACGATGTATGTCCTGCATCGCCTTCCTTTCCTGATCCCAAATCGTCTTCTCTATCATCAACGCAAGTTTCTTTTATTAATACAATAGACTTCAAATCCTCCTAGGAAAAAATAGATCAGTTCCTCTCCTAATTAATATGTTAAGAAATGTTAAGGTTCAGGTAGAATCTCACGCTCGGCAGAGTTGACCACCATTTCTCCTAATAGAGAATAGGCGGGGCCTGTCCAATGGAACCGATCGCCCTTTGCTAGGCTCCTGTTCTTATTTAGCACGGAATAAAAGTCGTTAATTGGAACGCCCATTTCTTTCATGATAGAATCTGCCATTTTGTTATGCTCAATAATGGTTGGATTAATTTCTGGATCTAGCTCCTTAACATTATTCTTAACTGTCACAGGAGTTGTATTTGCCCATATCAACTTTGCTTTCGGAGCCTCTGATTTGATGACTTTGACATAATCTTTTGTTAAAGAAACAAACGTGCCTTCCTTTATTCTTCCTTCCTGCCATCCATGCAATCCGACATTAAAATGAACTAAATCATAAGGGCCCTCAGATAGGACAAGGGCCAATATTTTGTTCAGACCTTCTGACTGATGATAAGGATTCACCCAGATATCCACATACGCTTTACCGTTCAGTTTTTTAATCACATAGCGGGCATAGCCATTCAGAATTGAATCTCCTATCAATAAGATTCGCGGCCGTTCAGTATCTTTGATTACTGCCTTCTCGAGCCTCCATCCCTTTCCTTCTGCCTGGACCCTTTGGTCAGCCTCATTGGCTATCGGAATTTCAGCAATGAGTGACTGAATACTTACAAATAAGATCAAGCAACTCGCCTGAAACAGTTTCATGAAGATGCGATTCACTTAATTAATATACTTAAAAGGACAAGATTAGTCACTTGTCTCCGTGACTCTTAATGTAACCTAGGATCTTGTCTATTAATAAGAAACCAAAATAAGCAGCCCCGGCCACCAGAATGATGCTGGGACCTGCAGGAGCATCAATTCTCATAGAAAATTCCAACCCCAAAAGCAAAAATATTGAGCAGATGAGAACGGCCCAAACCATCATTCCGGGAAGACCTTTGGCTAACCTAGAACCTAACGCTGCCGGCAAAGTGAGTAAGGCAATGACCATAATGATACCAATGACTCTGACCAGAAGAACGACAGTCACGGCAGACATTAATAACAAAAGCATGTAAAAAAAGGGAACATTAATACCGCGGGAACGAGCGAATTCTTCATCAAAGCATATGGCCACAAATTGCTTGTGAAAAAAGATCGTCAATATCAAGACAGAAACGCCAAGAATGGCAACGGTCCAAAGATCTGAACTGCTCACAAAATTAATGTCTCCAAATAGCCAACTCTCAATATTGACGGTCACGGTCCTGACCATCTTGATGAAAAGAAAACCCACAGCCATACCGACGGCCCAGGTCGCACCAATGACAGTATCTTCGCGTTCACTCCTAGTCAGAACAACAGTTCCTATGATTAACGATGAAATCACAGCAGCAATGATGGCACCGTACAGCGGGTCAAACCATTGCCAGCCCAACTCATGTTTGGCATATAGTCCGAACCCGATCCCACCAAGTGCACAATGCGCAATGGCGCCTGCTATATAGGTAATCCTCTTAGTCACCACATAGGTTCCCACAATACCGAATGACAGACTCGCCAACAGGCCCGCGGCCAGAGCATAGCGCAAAAAATCAAATAAGGGCTCGTTGAGCGCATTAATGAGCTCACTTCCCATGGTCGCAATCCTCCCCATGATGATGAATGTGTTCGCCTGGAGGGCAGTCGTGATCATGACGAATTGCCACTATATTATCTCCGAAAATTTCATTGAGTGTTTTTCCGTCAATGCTCGCTGTTGGATGCATGTGAACGGAACGGTTAACGCAAAGCACATGCTCGAGCCAGCCAGACACAAAGCCCAGATCATGAGAGACCAGAACTATGGAAATCTGCTCGGCCAATTCCTTGAGAGTATTATGAAACTCTTCCTCAACGCTCTGGTCAACGTTAGCAGTCGGCTCATCAAGTAACAAGATTTTGGGATCACTGACCAGTGCCCTGGCAATAAGAGCCCGTTGACGTTGGCCTCCAGAAAGTGTTGAGAATCTTTTCTTTGCCATTTCACCCAAGTTGACCTTCTCGAGCGCCGCTTCCGCGCTAGCTCGATCCTTTCTGCTATAGGGTCCAATCTTAGAGCCTGATGAGAGGCACCCCATCAGGGTCACTTCGAGTGTAGTGATCGGAAATTGATCATCAAAGTTAAGGTGCTGAGGCATATAACCTATCAGGTGCCTAGAACTTTCCGGACCATTCCCAAAGACTCTGATCTGACCGGTCCAGGGCCGAATGAGTCCTAATAAAAGTTTTATCAGAGTGGACTTTCCGCCACCGTTCGGCCCGACCATGCATATCGATTCCTCTTGTTCGAGCTCGAAGCTTGCATCCTCAATGATGATCTTGTCCTTTTCGTATCCGAAGCTGACATTTTTGAACTCTATGCTCGCCATTCTCTTATTCACTCAATCCTTCAGCAATTGCTGAAGATATTTTTTTCAGGTTCGAAATTACGTCCGGTTCAAGAGGATCCATCGTGTAGATTTTAGCACCGAGACGCTCAGCAATGATATTGGCACTGCGTGTGTCAAATTGAGGCTGCACAAAAAGAACCTTTATTTTCTCTTCACTAGCTGTTTTTAAAAAATCTGAGAGTTCCTTGGGAGTCGGGCTATTGCCTCCAACCTCAACAGACATTTGTTCTAGTCCATACTCATAAGCGAAATAACCAAATGCAGGATGAAAAACAAATATCTTCTTGCCTCCAAAAGGCTCCATTTTTATTTTCAGTTCCTTTTCCAAAGCATCGATTTCCTGGTAAAGAGATTCGTGATTGGCATCAAACTCATCACCATGATCTGGAAATTCTTTTTTCAATGCTTCAAGAATATTCTTGATCTGTATCTTCAGAGCGGAAACTGATAGCCAGACATGAGGATCATCTTCATGGTGATGTTCTTCAAATTCTTCGGATCCTTCGAGCGCCTCATGTTCGAAGTGCTCACCATGTTCACACTGGAGGGCAAGTTTCTCAATGCCTTCGGAAATGTCAACTAAACTGATTGAGGAGGCGGTTGACTCTATTTTACTGAGCAGCTGTTCCTCGAAAGGCATCCCGACCGTAAAGAGGATCCTCGAAGCGCTAAGCTTTTTCATCGTTGATGGGCTCGGTGAAAATTTGTGGGGGTCTTGCCCCTGTTCGACCAGGGCATCTACTGTTATTCTTTTCCCGCCGATCCGGCGAATCAGTTCCACGTGCGGAGCGACACTTGTAATGACAGGAATTGGTCCGTCACCTGAAATTGCAGCCCGTTCTTTACTGCTCGGTCCACAGCTAGCTAAAAACACTGATAAAAACAGTGCTGAAAGCCGAAAATTTCCACTCAAGCTACACATTATCAGTAAATATTAACTGAACAGCTTAGTAAATGCAACTCGATTGCAATAAGTGTAGATTGATTCTCTGTATTAATCGGATTAAAGTACCGACCCTCTAATTAAAAACCTTATCAAAATCTCAACAATGAAACGTTTACTAGTCCCCTTAACTATAGGATTTGCATTAGCTGTATCTGCATCAGGTCAAGCTGACAAAGCAAAGACCACTAAGGCCACGGCCAAAAAAGAAGCAGCTCCTGCCAAGCCAAAAGAAACCACCGAACATAAGGACATGAAGATTGTCAGTTATCTTATCGGTGCTGACATCGGCTCCAATATGAAGAACGCGGAACTTGCAATCGAAGTGGAACGTTTCGTTGAAGGTTTCAAGGCCGCCATTGCCGGCAATAAAATAGATTTTTCAGATGAGGATAAGAACAGGATCCTCCAGGCTTTCAGTAAGGAGCGATCCGAACTTGCCCAGAAAAAAACACAGTTGGAGGCGTTCGGCCTTAAGACCATGAAAGAATGGGATGAACTATCTGCCAAGAACAAAGCGGACGGTAAAAAATTCCTCCTTACTAATGGCAAAAAGAAAGGCGTTAAGACTCTACCAAGCGGTCTCCAGTATGAAATACTTAAAGCTGCTGATGGCGCGATACCAAAACCAACCGATAGAATCAAAGCTCGGTACAAGGGAACTCTGATCGATGGCGCAGTATTTGATCAGACCACCGGCACAACTCCTCGTCAGTTCAGTGTTCGAGGCGTAATCAAAGGCTGGACCGAGGCGCTTCAGATCATGCCGGTCGGATCAAAGTGGAGGCTATTCATTCCTTCTGACCTTGCATACGGTGAAATGGGAAAACGCGCACCTATCGGACCAAATTCCACTCTAATTTTTGAAATGGAACTAGTTGAAATTACTGCTGCTCCGTCAAGGATTCCATCAATCAGACCAGGCAAAAAGGTCGGCTCAACGAGTCCTTCTGGATCCAAGCCTCGCAAACCAATCACTGCCACTACTCCTCCAGTAGCTGTAGAATTTCCAAAAGAAAAGGGCGGTAAGATCAAGGTGACTCCTGTCGATCCAAAGACCGGCAAGGCGACCGGTGAATCTAAGTTCATTGAGCCAAAAACCGGGACAACCAAGAAGCCCAAAAGCTCAAAGAAGTAATCCATAATCATCCAAATTGTTCTCTCCTTCGTGTTCATCTCATGAGCAGAGAAATGATCTTCTATTAGGCGATTAATAATATGTCTACTGAGAAAGGGGCCAGCGTAGGTGTCATTGGCCTTGGGATCATTGGCAGCCGAATAGCCACGGCCCTCAGAGAAAAAGGATGGCAAGTTAATGCTTGGAACCGGACCCCGGGTCAGAATCAGAATGTTCTCGAATCCCCACTAAAAGTTGCCCAGGTAAGCAATCATATACAAATATTCGTGCGGGATGGAGAAGCACTACTTCAGGTCATTGAAACTATGGAGCCCGGACTCAGTGAGGAACATATCATCATTAATCATGCTACGGTTTCACCTCAGCACACTGAAGAAGCTAATGCAAAAATTCAATCCTCAGGGGCTTCATTTCTGGATTGCCCTTTCACCGGCAGCCGCGATGCCGCGGCCGGTGGACTACTTAACTATTATGTTGGAGGAGACGAGAACGTATTGGAAAGGGTCCGCCCATTACTCGAATCAAGTTCTAACTCCATCACTTATCTGGGTCAGGTAGGTGCAGCGACGGTCCTTAAAATTGCCACAAACATGATTTCCGCGACTACTGTCGCAATCCTCGCAGAGGCCTTGAGTGTTTGCAAAAATGGCGGCGTGGATCTCGATAAGATGCCTGAAGCCATGAAGGTGAATGCATGCGCTTCTGGTCTGTCCAACATGAAGCTTCCTACGATGCTGGACGGAAATTATGAACCTCATTTCTCACTCAAAAACATGCTCAAGGACGCGAACCTTGGTCTCTCCATTGCGGAACGGGCCGGCATTGATCTGCCTGTCCTTAAATCAGCCGCACAGACAATGATGGCTCAGATGAATGAGGGCAATGAGAATGAAGATTACTCGGTCGTTTACAGAAATTTCAAAGGCCATTAGCCAATTGATCCCTTCCAAATAGCAGGGACAGGTTCACACAAAACAACGCATGAAATCAATTGATCTTTCAAGACGTGCGAAGTTCCGCGTGAGCGGTAAGGACCGGGTACGTTACCTGAACGGCCAAGTCAGTAATGACGTGAACAAGGCTTCAGAAATTGAAGCGATATCAGCCTGCGTGACAACATTAAAGGGCCGACTCGAAGGGCTCATCTGGATCTCGGTAGATGAGGAGAGTCAATCGTTTCTCATAGACTCGGATCCGGAACTGAGAAACTCCCTCTTTCAGAGGCTATCAAAATACATCATTGCTGACGACGTGGAGATTATTGACGTTACCGACGATTATCTTCTCATTCATGATCTTGGACAAACCGAAATTGATGGGATCAAATCCAATCGGTTCAGCATTGATGGTACGGACCAATGGGTAAGGCCAGGTGAGCTCAGTGCCGGCCCGGACTGGGTCAGTGAGAAAGTACTGGAATCTTTAAGAATTAGTCAGGGCGTTCCAAAATGGGGTAACGAGTTAGATCACAAAACATTGCCCCAGGAAGCTTTACTGGATCGGACCAGCGTTGACTTTCATAAGGGATGTTATGTGGGTCAGGAAATCATTTCCCGTCTCGAAAGCGTGGGTCAGGTCAAACGTATTTTAGTGGGTCTTAGCTTTGATCCTGAAACTGTGCCGGCACCGGGATGGTCACTTTGCGATGAAGAAAATAATGAAGTTGGAACCGTTACCAGCGTCAGCTCTGACAAAGGATCTGTAATTGGATTAGGTTATCTAAAGAGGGCCCATTGTGCCGTGCATGCTAACAATGCAGAAAAAACACTTCAATCATCGGTCGAAATTCGCAATACTCCTTTCACTGATTCATGAAAGGGCTTTCTCAAAACAAAAAGTGTCCTCTTTGTAGCTCCGTTCTTTGTTTCTTTTTACTTTCAATCATGGAAATGGACTGTCTTGCACAGGACATCCAAAATCTAGATCCGCCGGGGAACCTTGAATACCTTGTCGATAAGATAAACTTAATTCATCCAGAACATGCGCAAAAGATTCGCGACCTTGGAAAACGACTCCTCGAAAATACAGAAACTCCAATCATTGTCGTTACCATCGATAAAATATCGGATCATGTGGATGAAGACATTAGCATTGATGACTTTGCAGAACGTCTCTTTGACCAGTGGCAGATCGGATCGTCCGGAAACGACGGGAACGAAGAAAATCTCAGCAAGGGTGTTTTACTACTCTTCTCAAATGAAAGCGGCGAAGCCAGGATCATCCTCGGGGCAGGGTGGTTCCAGGAAAAACGTGATTACTGCCAGTGGGTCTATGACAGTGTAATTGCACCAAGATTTAGAGCGAGTAAGTACAGCCGAGGCATCTTTGCAGGGTTCGACATTCTACTACGATCAATGGATATTGTCGAAATTGAAAGCGAACATGGCCGACCAAACTTTGGCCCTAAAGGAAATTTTTCTCCTCCATTCATCTTGGCTATTGTACTTGGACTCTGGACACTCATTTCTGTTTGGTCGAGCGGTTCTGGAGGACTGGCTTGGAGGTTCTGGGCAAAGATTTTTTCCTACCTTACAACCTTTGGAAAATGATGTGTGTGCCCACTAATGCGAGTCTGGTCTATTATTTTATGTTTCTTTCTTCGAGCGTCAGGCAGTGGTGCTGGGGGACGAGCGAGTGGAGAAGGAGCTGGGCAGTGAAGCCATTGAATCACTTTGTTCAAAGTTCACGCAATCATTATCCAATGATGCGAGCCCTGCAGAAGCAATGATTGCTGTAATCAATGAAGCGGGAGAACTCCTATCTGAGGTCTTACCTCAAAGTGAAACGGAGCAAAATGAGCTGGCCGAGGCTCTAATTTGTATTGATTAACGAGCTTGGTTGATATTTCGTTGTGCATTAAAGCCCGCGCTCCTAGAATTATGCTATGCACAAGGGTCCCTCCTATAGCTCGTGCGGAGTAAAGAATTCCATCAGTTTCCCTGTCTTCGAACCGATCTGACCCCAAAACTCAATGTCTAGATCAATCCTGGCGACTGCACAGGTAATGAAATGATCTATCGAATCATCACCGGTCAGGTAATAGCATAATTCATGTGATCCCGGGTTATGCGAAACGACCATCACATGTTCTGTTCCGTCCTCTTCGTTGAGCCTTGAAATGACTTCCTCATAGTCTCTTATAGAAGCAAGGTACAGTTGCTCATCATAATGTATGAGAGAATCTTTAATACCTATTTCCTTTGCAATGAGCTTCGCCGTTGTGGCGGCCCTAAGCGCAGTACTGCTAATTATAATATCTGGAACTTTTCCTTTCTCGGCAATCGCAGAACCGACCCTAGGAGCAGCGCTCATGCCTCGATCATTGAGGGGCCTGTCATGATCGTCTGCGGACGTTTCCCATGAGGACTTTGCGTGCCGGACAATGGTCAGAGTTTTCATTATAAGAAAACTTAATGTTTCTTTGAGTGAGCTACTATCCAAGAGCAACTACCCTTATTTTATAGGGTAAAAAGGGTTGTTCAATTCTTTTCCTCACAAAAGTTACAACCCTGACTTACAACCCTTTTCCCAAATTCCTGCATCCTGCACCCTCTTCACGATCCCCGAACAACAGACTGTGAATCATGGGTCATAGGTCTGGGTACGGGGTGAGGGGTTCATCGTGTGTTATTCTCCAGCTTCTTCCGCCAAATCAACTGGTTCGCCTTTGCTGTTCCAATACTTTTCAGAACCTTCGATTTCCTCACCGTCCTTGTAGTTTACTTCATACTCTTTTTTTCCGTTTTCATGCCACCAAGTCTCTAACCCATTCAGCCTGCCGTCTTTGTAGTTTACTTCACCTTTCTTCTGTCCGTTTTCATGCCACCACACCTCTAGCCCATCCTGCTTATCGTCCTTGTAGTTTTCTTCCTTCTCCTTCTGCCCGTTTTCATACCAAGAAGTACCCAAACCATCCAATTTTCCGTTTTTATAATTCTTTTCCTCCTTCTTCTTTCCATTCTCATACCATCTAGTCCATAGACCATCCTTTATCCCATCCTTGTACGTTTCGATTATGTTTTTCTTCCCACTATTTACATAATAATTAATTACCTTACCAGTGTAAGGATTTGCAGAGCCTTTTAGAAAAAGAACAAGAGGTGTTCCACGCCATTCAGTATCTTTGAAAAATCTGGGAAGCTCTGATTCCGCTGACTTCCAGTAAAGTTTTCTTTAGGCTTAACCTCAGCTTCAGGTTCAACTTCAACCTTCTCCCCACACCCCCCAAGAAGCAGGGGCAGTGAAACTAACAAGACTAACAGAGCGAAGGCATTGAGCGTCTTCATCCCGCAACCCTAACACCACCACTCCACACCGGACAAGCACTCCCTGCAGAGCACAGTGAGATTGTGTGTTTGGGGGGAAGGATAAAGAAATAAGATTGCGGTGTTCATTGGACATTTGATAGGGTCAACAGATGAAAATTAAAGCATTATCTATGCTCTCAATACTCTGTGTTTATTGGTTCAATGCACAGAACACCAATGCACAACAAGAAGAACCAACCGTCTATCAGGTGGGTGTGGCAGCGGTAGACGTGACTCCCGATTTCCCGATTCGGTTACGTGGGTATTCCGGTCGCGACACGGAATCGACAGGCGTTGTGCAGAAGCTGTGGGCCAAGGCGCTCATGATCCAGAGTCCCCAGCGGCCAGCGGCCCTGTTGATCACACTGGATAACTGTCTAGTGCCCGCTGCTCTCAGAGAGCAAGTCGCAAAACGACTGCATCGGCGAGTCGGATTACTACCTGACCGGCTTTCTATCACAGCCACTCATACCCACAGTGGCCCCATTTTGGCGGGCATGTCAAAAACACTCTACTGCCATCCGCTTCCCCAAAAACACCGCGAACATATCGAGCGATACACCAAGGAGTTGATAGACAAACTCGAGCAAGTTGCCATCGCGGCATTCAAGAATCCGCAACCAGCACACCTGGCATGGGCCCGGAGCAATGCCTCATTTGCGCGTAATCGTCGCACCAAGGGGGGCCAGTTGACCATGATCTGCCGGTCATGGTTGCCAAGGATCTGGCGGGGAAGTTACGCGCGGTCTATCTGAGTTATGCGTGTCACTGCACGACGCTTTCTCACAATCGGATCAGTGGGGATTGGGCCGGTTATGCTCAGGAAAGTATTCAACGACGCCACCCAAATGCGATTGCCCTGATGTCGGTAGGTTGTGGAGCCGATTCGAATCCAGTCCGCGGTGAAGGATCGCAAGATGAAGTCGCCGCGATACATGGACGAGAAATTGGCGCCAAGGTCGCGCGCCTTTTGCAACAGAAATTACGCCCGCTGTCTGGACCACTGAACGTGATGTTCTCTACCATTGATTTGCACCTGGCTCCCCTCCCGAGTCGCGCTGAGTGGGAGCGTCGTGCACAACGTGACGCGGACCGCGGTGGGACGGTTGGGTTTCACGCTCGAGTCCATTTGAATCGTCTCGATCGTGGTGAACTGCTCAAAACAAAAGTCCCGCTACCGGTTCAGACGTGGAAGTTTGGTAGCAGCCTCGCGATTGTCTTTCTTGGGGGAGAAGTGGTTGTCGATTACGCATTGAGACTAAAACAGGAATTGGATGCTCAGCGTGTCTGGATTAACTCTTACGCCAATGATGTGCCCTGCTACATCCCTTCGGAGCGTGTGTTGCGTGAGGGCGGGTATGAAGGAGGTGGTGCGATGACCTTTCATGATTGGGCAGCTCCATTTCGACCTGGCTTGGAGCAGAAGATCGTTGACGAGGTCCACTACCAGTTAACAGATCGCTATCGTCGTTCCCCCGACGTTCGCAACAGCCCCTGAATGAATGGTCAGATGCAGAGGCGATTAACTGGAACCCCTCGTATGCTTAACGCTCATAGTGAGTCATATGCTACTCACCACTCTACTAAACAACAAAATAATCACCTTCATCTCTCGGAGAAACATCAAGATGACTAAGAATCTATGCCTTCAAAATGAAAGCAGCTGTTTGCGGCGATTTACTTCCCCCTTTGACTTACAACCCTAACTTACAAGGGTCGTAAAGAACACTATCCCACCTTACAGAACCGTTAGCCTTAGTTTTACTGTGATTACAGTGAATCCAAGGAACTTAATGTTTCTTAGTCTTGTCAGGAAATTCCTTCTCATGCAATGCAAGCAGAGCAGGAACATCATTCGGTAAGAGATACATCTTGCCGCGAATCTTTTTCGTTTCTCCTGGCCCTAATCCTCCGATCCGAAAATCACTGTGAATGCAACGAATCACTCCCTGGAAGAGCTCCTGATAAGGTTCCCAAACACTTGCCATGAGCCACTTCTCATCCGCTGAAACACAGCCTATAATATTCTTATGAGGAGGGGACGGGTGAAGTGGCCTGGGATTAACATCATCCCTGTTGACGTTTTTCGGACACCAGACCTGGCCAGGAACGTAACGGGCCTTTGTGGCCCAGTTCTTGGTAGGTAAAAAATCAGGAATGTCATCCTTGTCCTGAAAAATAAAAGATTGTTTGATGTAAGCATACGCGTCATCAATCTCATCAGCGCCCTTCCCTGTGAATTCCCCGACCCTGATACAAGGTTGTGCCCAGTGCGCTTCAGAAACTTTTTCCGTAGGATTTTTTGCAATTAAGTCAAAGCTGACCCCGGTCCTAGTTGCCCTTATTAGATGATCGACTCTGACCCCATCCTCCAAGGTGCATTTTAATTTAATCTCGGTCCTTGACTCATTAATTGATACAAGTTCTGTCCTGTGACCTATCGTGGTTTCATTCCATGGCCGGTCCGTTGACCCGGACCTGCAATATGCCTCCAAGTACCAGGTATCAATTTTACCTCCGGGAATTTGAGGATGATAGATACTAAGAATATTATCTTTCCAACCGATCGTTATGTCAGTGACTTGAGGCGTGTCCTTTTTTGCAATTCCGGCCAGGATCAGCACAAAAGCAATAACCCCGATAAAAGCTGATCTAAAGAAACAGGTCATTGAGCAAGTCTTATCCGATAGAATTGTTGAATTTTCTGGTTCGCTTCAGGATCAGAATAGACTGTGGTCGTTCCTTCCGATGCATTGACCGTTTCAATGGGCGTCCAGTCGGTCAGGTTTTCACTGGCCTCAACTGCGTAGGTTCGTCCGGGCACACTGGACCAAACGATAGAAATACTGGAATCCTCTGCAATGGTTATGGATTGGATACTTAGCTTTGAATTTGCGCTGAGAGGGTCCGTTCCAAGAGCGACCTCATCTCCGTCCGAGAATCCATCATCATCTGTGTCAGAGTCATTCGGATCCGTACCAATTGCTATCTCTTGGGATGCGAGGAGACCATCATTGTCCTGATCAGTGTCAATTGTCGGCTCTCGACCGAAGTTTGCTGCTTCGGCATTGTACTTTGTTTCAATGGCTTCAGGGCTAAGGGTCCTGTCGTAAACCTTAATCAGTCCGATCGACATTGACCCAGAAACAGAATTGTTACGTGTTCCATTACCCTCATTCTGCGCACCGATAGTGATCGGCAGGGGCCTATTACTTGTATCAGTAGAATAGATTGCGAGGGGTCCGTGATTCTTTGAATTCACTTCGTCTGAGTTGATGTAGAGCGTTGACTTGCCTGCACCGTCATAAACGCAAACAAGGTGCGTCCAGATCGATTCCTCCTCCTTATTTTCCCAACCTGCTGAATAGGCGCCTCCCCAATGCTCAAAGCCACCGTAAATGTTCTGGGTCCCGTGATTCATTGAATTGAGTCCGCCCAATGTTCCTGACTGCCGTCCCCAAGAAATGATAGTTTCTTGGGTTCCTACATCTGAATTATTAACCCAAGCCTCAATTGAGTGTGGATTATTACCAACGAGCGATTCCGAAGCCGGCGGTCCAATCAGCCAGTCATTATTTCCTATGAGCGTGAGGGCCCGGACACCGTCAACGTCCTCCGCAACAGGACTGTCAAGTTCAGGAGTGAAATTACCTCCCAAGAGTCCTGCATTTGGCCAATTCGTTACGGGGCCAGCATTGAGTCCGCGCGCGTCGAGCAAAAGCACTAGCCCGTCCGCAATGATGATCGAAACGGGAATCACTTTCGGAGAACCGGCCGCGTTGCCTGCATTAATTGTAATGTTTCCACTATAATTTCCACTCTGAAGTTCAGAAGTGGAAAATGTTAGAACGTGCTGCTCTTTGTCTTCTGGACCAGAGGATGATCCATCAATGGGCGTGATTCCGATCCACGGCACGTTAGTGGATAATGAGTAATCCATAATGACCCCGGAACTGTTGTTCCAGATTTCAAGCAAACCATTATCTGCATTTTGTCCTTCCCTTGTAGTGACACTAATCAGATTGGATCCTGTACTAAGTTGCGGACGAATGACATTGAGCATTACTGGTATCTCAAAGGGAGAATTGTCCGCTTCAGGACTCAGTATCTGGATCACAGTTTCATAGATTCCACCAGGCAAATCCGCAGTTGTGAAACTTACCGTGTGCGTATTTGAGTCTGTGAGTCCGTCCGAGGCACCTGAAACAGGATCAATGCTTAGCCACGGAACAGTTTCAGAGATCGTATAATTGAGTGTTTCAATGCCAAAGTTTGCGACATTGAAAGTGACAGGATCAGCGTTTTCTCCAATGACACTGCCGGACATTAAAGAAGTGATACTGCTTTCAATTCTAGCAGCCGTTGGTGGAAGAATACTGATGCCGGGAGTTCCTCCTGAATTTTCAGATATTGCCCAGTTCTTTGGCTCGTTGCCGAACTCATTTACAAAGACTCTCTCAATGGAATGCCCTGACCCGGCCCCAACACTTGGCCAAGGATCAGTGGTTGAATAACGCACAGAATCGATCGTTATAAATTCTGGTTCAGGCTCATCAGACTCGGGCATCTGCAGTCTCAAATTTTCACCGTTCACCTGAATTGTTCCCTCAAATGGGCCATAAATCGGCACTTCGGGAGGCACAGAATTCAGTGTACGGAAAATGGCTGGATCACCACTGACAACCAATGCCACACCACTTTGTGGTATCGATTGATTGGCAGGAAAATCAAAAGAAATACCTCCCACTTTCCAGACATGATCTGGATTTGCAGGATCAAAAAGATTGACTCTGGAACTGCTTATGTTCTGAATTTCTATCCAGCTCATTTCTTCGGAAACGTTCTGATACATGATCTCGGTAATGACTAATGGCCCGACCAGAGGAGCACTGTTTTCGGCGCCAATTGTATTAGTATTTTGTGCCGTAAAATACTCTTCTCCCTCGGAGTTTAAATACTGTCCAAACGAAACCCCATTTCTTGCAGCATCAAAATCACGTTCGGCTGCGAAGTATAATGGCTTGCCATCTTCTGACTCGATCAGATAAATCTGATCTCCGCTCGAGCTGATAGCAAATTCCCAGTCAGCAGGTTCCCCAGCGTTTGGGTTCCAGAGTCCGTTAGGGTTAAAATCGGACTCATCAAAAGTGATAAAGCCTTGAGAAGGAATGATGGAGTTTGCGGGAATTTCATATTTTTTCCAGTTCGTATCAGAATCTGAAAGATACCACCCGGAAATGTCAACGGGCAGGTTCGAGCCGTTCCTGATCTCGATTGTGTCCAATGAAGGTAAATCCGTGTGGCTAAGAATTTCAGTAATGGTCACTGAATTGTTGGAAGTTGAACCGCTGGTACCAGGAGATCCTCCGAACTCAGCACTGGCTATCCAATTATCCTCATCGCTGTAATCATCTTCCGTGTCGATTATTATTAGACTGCTTCCGCTACCATCAGCGCGATCAGGCCAATCATCAGAATTATCGTATTCGAACCGCAAAACAATATTACCGTCAGGATCTCTTAGGACAATTTTCTCGCCACCGTTCGAGAGGAATCCGCCCGCCCATTCAGCAACAACGGTAGGTCCGTTGCCGTACTCAGATTCAAACTTGGACCTGTCATTGGTAATAATGACTCTCTGATCAGGTCCTAAATCATAATCAGGAAGTATGAGTTCATTGAAAGGCGATCCTTCATCAAAACGGACCCCCGCAAGGTTAATGGATATGTTTCCTGTATTGGTCAGTTCAATGTATTCGATCCCGGTACTTCCTGGAGCATTATACATAATTTCAGTGATTCTGAGTGAATCAAGGTATTCGTTGGTCAGGTCAGGATCGACCAGAAGGACATAATCAAAATCAAAACGAGCATTCGTACTTGAGCTGTCCGAAGCGGCAAAAATACCTCCCTTAATCGCGGTCGTATTAACGGGTAAGTTTCGAGTATAAAGCTCTAACCATTCACCTGGTTCTCCACGACGTTCAAAGATGAGGCTCCGGTCGTCCCTGCGGATCCGAATCGTTGCCGAACCTTCGTTCCAGGACTGTGATTTTTGTTGAGTGTAATTACCTCCACTCGATCTCTTGACACGTAAATAGTCTCCATCTTCTATTCCGATCACATATCGTCTTGTGAAGGTTCCTTCCTTGAGCTCAACGATGAGACCGGTAATGAAATCTCCCTGCTGAAGACTATTGAGGCTCAGGTCCGTGTGTAGTGACCAGTTCGTTGAATCCGGAAGATCTCTCCAAATGATAGGATGAGAAGGGTTACTCATCGTTAGTTTCTTTTCAGTGTCCTGGGGCATGCTCAGAACAAGTGTTCCAGGCTTTTCACTCAATGAATACCAAGACGAGTCAGAGCCACTGCCGAAAGGTTCAATATTTTCTGTTGCCCAATGAGACTCGAGCAAGGGTTCAGTGAAACTGCTCCATCCGGAAGCCGCGTAAACTGCAGCCTCACGGGTTAGTGTGGTGATTTTACTGTTATCATCGGAAGCTCTGAGGGTAAAATTATATAGTCCGGGAGCACCAAAACTGGCTTCGGGAGAAGAAGAAGCTGCTCCAGAGAGATAATTTCCTGTTTCCGGAGAAATGTCCCATTGAAAATTTATTTCTGTACCTTCAGGATCATAAGTAGAAGACGCATCAATTTTCATTGTCTCGGATACATCCAAATTAAATGAGGACGGATCCGCATCGATCAGAATCACTGGTGCCGCGTTACCGGTCTTGTTCACCGTGAAAGTTTCTGTGCCGACCACTTTACCTGTCGCATCGACTGCTTGGACCCTAAGCCGATTCGCTCCCTGACTGAGCCTGATACCGCTCAGTGTCCATGACGTTTGATTAGTGAATTGAACCTGTGCTTCTGGATGATTTTCGACTCGAATTTCAAAGGATTCCCAGCCACTGGATCCGGATAAAGATATCGTTTCAGCACTGGTTGAGGTGGAACTGCCGTTTCCTGTCGTTACGTTAAAAGATGTGTTAAGAGCACTTCCGACCTCACTCCTGGCCCTGCTGACCCTGCTATTGTGCCATCCCGTATAAGTTCCCTCGTTGCTAGAATATGAATTTGAAGCTTCCTCTTCAAGATCGAACCAGGTTTGCATGCGTGGTCCCGTTGCGGCGAAATCATTAATCATCTTACCCAAATAATAGTTCACCCGCTGCCTCACGTATGCCTTGTCAAAGAAGTTACGCACACCAGCCAAATTGCCGAAAAAGGACGCGCCCGAGTCACCGAAGGTCAGGTCAGAGTCCCACTGAATGAGCATCCATTTTCCATCCGAGTGTCGGCGAAGGAAATAGCCGTTCTTTCCCCGGTTCCTTGTGATGGTATCCCAATCATCACACCATCCGCGGACCACGGCATTCGCTGCCATCATGTCAATGTCCGCCATCCTTTCGATCTCTTCCCTAGTAAATGAATTTGTGCCCACCTTATTCATCCACGTCGTCAGAGAAGAGAAATCATACTCAGTTTCACGGGACCTCTTGATCCACTCTGCATGATAACGTTCCGGTTCGTGGGTTCCCTTCCAGGACCAGTCCGCGTTACGGTTTTGCCGTCCCCAGCCATCATCAAACCACCACTCATCATCGATCCTATAAAGCTCACCTTTCTGGCCATCTTCCCAATTTCTTTTAAGAAAATCATTGGCATTTGGCTCAAGATCTTCACGCAAGCTTGCAGAGCCTCCATTAAAGATATTTCTTACAAACTCATGTTCGTTGGCTGGGTGCCCGCACAGATACAACCAGTGACGTATGATTCGGCCATGATAGGCCCTTCCTCCACCAGCATCTGAATCAATAGAACGTTTGGAATATCCCCTGAACCGTTTATCGCCTGGAGTCTTCCACTTTGCCTTTGAGAGTCCATTACCATCAGATCTGGTCCATGGACTTCCGCTCTTCCGCAATTCACAATTATAAATAATGTGCCTCTCATTCGATATGAATGTCGCATTGAAATACTGATTAGAGAGTCTGGGGAAATCATAGTCTCTGGAGGAGCCGCCACCAGTGTTGGTGCTCAGTGAATTGCGGTCATACTCAGAAATTACAAATCTCTGGACACGAAGGTCATTAGGAATGTTGCTGTTATCAACGACCCACATTGCAGGCAGTTCAGGGGCCGGACCCGGTGAGATTGTCGTTCTGCCACTACTCACTGCTCTCACATAGAACTGAACGACTGTATTATCACTCTGATACTGGGTAAGAGAAGCTGAATAAGTTCCGTCACCGGCAACCTCGTCCCCGTTAAGGCCCTGATCATTCATGGACGTTGTCTGGTAACTCCCGTTACCTGCGCTAGTGTCCCTGCGGTGATGAACGTTCACGGAAGTGAGTGGGCCTGCCGACTGCACTTTGGCTGTAATGATAACTGGGTCCGAAGAGGTCGGAACGGCGGGACTGTGCCTGAGCTCAGAAACGGTCGGCGCCGGGGAATTGATTAAGTTTCCGTTAGCAACTCCTGCACTGCCCAGATTCTCCGGTAATGGCAAGTAAATAACGCCACCAAAGGAGCGGTCCCAAGTATTGACAACGAGCGTGGGCTTTCCTGATATCCAGCGAGCCTGACAGGTGAAAGTGAGATTATCATTTCTGCTGATCTGGGTAATATCAATTTCACATCGGTTCGCTTTGTTGTCCCCATGACCTGAAGAAATGATATGCAACTCACCCCCAACTGTATCACTAGCATAATGCGTTCCCTGACATAACCAGCCACCTGATCCATTACCATTATGAGAGACAGTCTCTCCTCCGCCTGGAAGAATGTTTGAATTGCTGTTGTTCCTTATAAGCGAGACGTCCCGCAATGCCAGGTGCGCATCTCCTACCGCGTGAACGTGAAGTTCTTCGTAATCACTTGATGAGCCACGGGAAGTCAGTTGCTGGTACTGATCGTTAATGGTAAAGCTTTGCCAATCTGATTTATTGGATTCATCCGAATCTGCCCAGGCTGATGGATCAGCATTGTCCATGTCAGGATTCCTGAGTTCAAGGCTACTCCCTCCTCCCGCAGCAAGATGCGGCCAGTCCCCTCCTGTGTGATAATGAATCTCGTCAGCAGTATTTCCCCAAGAATCAGTGAGTCTTAATAATTCACCTCCATTTGCAAGGTTCCCTGAGTAGGGGCCGAGGACCGTAGCGTTGGGAAATGCGGCTGACGTCACCAAAGGATTAGCGGCAATGACAATGTATCCTTTTGCCGGCACTACCGTTCCTCCAGGAAAATTATAGTCTACTCCGCTTTCAAATGCCCATGCACTTAGGTCAACTGGTGAATTGCTTTTATTGTACAGCTCAATGAATTCACCGTCCCGTTCACCATTTGGAGGCTCAACCATCAATTCGTTGATCACGATACTGGCATTACGGTCAGGATCATTATTGTTGTCACGGGTCCCGGAACCGGATAGGAAAAAGTCACCGGAACCGTCCGGGTACGCAGCCGCATAGTCTGTTCCATTCTGTTGATCCACAGAACACGCATCAAGTACATTGTTACTGGAATCGATCACAAAAAGCTTCAGTGTCTTTCCGGAAAAATTAAAATCGGTATCCCAGCTCGCAAAATTTTTGGCGGCAATCACTTTGCCCAATTCAATCTTATCTGAAAAGTCATCAGCACTTGTGATCCATAGACCTTCGGTTGATACGGAAACATTTCCCATGTTGTGCAACTCAACCCAGTTCACATTACCTTCTGCAGAAAAATGAATTTCATTAATTTTGAGGTTCTTGCCAAGACTTCCTGAGCTTTCATTTACCTGTCCTCGGGTCGGAGATGTAAAAAGAAACCACGAACCTCCACCCGCTGGCTTGCGCCCGAGGGAACGCCCGTCGAGCGGCATCTGAGTACTGACCGCATTTGCAACGGTCGTACCGTTAGGCTCTGTTAGATAAATGGTAGTTGTTGCGGAAACCCCTAAGGAAGACTCTGCATAACCGATCGAAGCCAATTGGCCCGGCCCGATGGAGATATTTCCTGGAATCTTATGCTTGGTCAGGTTCGATGGCCGATCACTAATGTACCAGCTCCCGAGATTTATCGTTTCATTGGTAGGATTATAAAATTCGACGAATCCGGACTCGGTCGTTGAAGGTAAAACTTCATTGATTAAGAGGGTAGGGGCACTAGGGGCAGAAAGACTGACCCTCGCTCCAAAAATGAAATCTGAACTGCTATTATTGGTTTGTCTTCCGGCCGCCGCAATAACGTTCTTACCGGTTACTAGTGGAGGGCTCGCAGTGGAAATCACTGCCAACTCTTCCTCGGCATTACTAACGACCCTGTCAGCCGTTGTGGTATGCCCTGCCCCGCTCGAAGTTGCCACTCCACCGATCCATTGGCCATTGAGCCAGAATCCGCAACCATCATCATTGATCAGGTCAACAGTGAGTCGGACCCCTGCCGTTGGCCCGTTATAGGTAAATTCCTTTCTGAAATAATAACTAATGTGATTCGCTCCGTCCGAGCTATTCAATAGAGAGGTCCTGAGTCCTGGGGCCGGGAGCGCTGAATTTTCAAAACCATAAAGTCCTCCCTCATTACTGGCAGCATTTGCTCTTGTCCAACCCTGATGAGAAAAATTGTATGCCGAATCCTTCCAGGTATTTCCCAAATTCACATTCTGATCATTGAAGTCCCAGGCATCTGAATATTCGATGTAAGGAATCCCAACACTTAAATCCACTTCGGGGTTCGAAAAAGATTCTTCGGCGGACGCGGGCTCGGATGATCCTGGCGTGCCGTTCGGCCCCGGACTGGCTTTCCATAATCGATAATCATCAATGGCTCGTGTATTATCGTAAAGTACCAAGCTATGACCGCCTCCATCAGCTGAAACGGGCCACTTTCTTTTGTTGTCGTACCTGACAGTGGCTCGGATAATATTATTCTTGTCCTTGAAGCTGACTCTTTCTCCGCTATTATTTAGACTCCCTGTCCAGGGGCCAAAGACCCTAACTGCAGAGGGCAATCCATAACTTGCTCGGAAAGTGCCTGGATCCGTATCACAAATAACAATCTTCTCGAAAGCTTTAAGAAAAGTATTCCTTGGCTGGGCTGGGCTGAATTCCGGAAATTCAAAATCGACTCCACCCTTAAGTTTCCACATCGCAATATCAAATGGCGTGGCAGTAAGATTTTCAATCTCTACAAATTCATGGCCGCCTTCCTTCGGATGATACATTATTTCACTGATCACGACCTGTTCGGCTATCGCAAAAGGTGAAGAAATAAAAAGAATTAAGAGAAGGGAGTTAAGGAGACGAGATTTTATATCCATTTTTATATCAGTTTGGGGAGTATGAGCCTTTGATGTTCAGGCTCCTCTAATAGTACTCTCCTCTGCGTTAATTGGCATTCAGAAAAAAATACCCCATTCATTTTAAGTTTAAGATTCTTTGATCTTAAAAAAGTGCGGGGAAGGCTTATTTATGGATTATATAACTATTGTTTAACATTTATTTTTAGCTACTATTGCGCAATCCTTCGGATCTATTAAATAACTTTTACGGATGACAAAAATAAAAATATGCCTCCCTGTACTGGCCTTTTTTATTTTAAGTTCCTTAAGCAATGCACAAGTCGGTCAGCTAAAATCCAAACAAAGTAGAATCAAAGGACTCTTAGTCAGACCCCTAGGAAATGGAGAATTTGCCGGCATGGCCTCTCAAATGAATGCCACGGCAACGCCTTTAGATAATTCAAAATCTCAGCTCCGTGTCCGTTTTAATCAGCACGTTGGCAAAGACATGCACAGTGCTCTGAATGAGGTGATCAAGCACTTGCGTGTAAAGCATGATTCGTGGCCTTCTGGCTATGAAGTTGAAATAGCCTTCGAGGATCGTTTTACATTAAAGGATGGGCCTTCGGCCGCAGTTCCTTGCGCGCTCTTGCTTGATTCTCTAATTACTGGAACCAAGATGGACCCGGCCTTTGCCGTGACCGGCGACATGAATGCCGACGGCAGCATCCAGCCCGTTGGCGGAGTCCCGGCCAAGGTCCGTGGCGCTTTCAGTAAGGATTGTAAGATAGTAGCAATACCTCTCAAAAATACTAGGGCCCTTTCCGATCTTGTCATCCTTAGCGGAATTCAACCCGTGTCACGGATCCAAGTCTTTACGGTACAGCACTTAAAGCAAGCTTCAGCACTAGCATCATTAGAAAAGAACGACTCATTGACTAATGCCATTAAAGAATTTGCTAAGGTCCAGAATGCAATTGCACGTTATAAGCCGACCGTCTTACGCAATGTTCAAATTCAGAATAAGCTACGTGAAATTATTAAACTGGCACCTAATCATTTGTCAGCTCAGCTGGCTCTGGAATTAGCCACCGGCAAGAGCCATAAAACACTATCTTTGCTCGGATCATTGGAATATACCGAACAGTCTGCCACTCTGTTACTAGATGCAGCGCGATCAGGATCGGCGAGCGGAGACGCATTAGCGCCTGACGAGCTTGGAAAAGCCATCAATGACATCAAAAGGATTCGACTCAAACTAGATAAGCGTGTCTGGCCATACGCGGATTCAATCCAGGACTTTGGAAAGCTTGTACGAGCATTTAAAATCTCTCCGCCCAAAAGTATTTCCACAAAGAAAAAGAAGCTTACAGAGATACAATTAGCAGCAGAGATAATTGAGAATGAAGCCAAAAAAATCCGCAACGATAAAGAAATTATGGAAGAGCTTATTCAAAAATAGAATGGCCAGAACTCTCCTTTCGGTGTCTCTTTAAAATACACCCCTATTGCTTAAGGCGCTTGATGATAATGTCCTTGCGGTGCCAAGATTTGATGCCAGTCACGAGGCAAATCGTTAAGGTAGTTGCACCGGCCCGACCAATCTGCCAACCTTAAGCCATGAAACGCCTTCTGCCCTTATTCATTCTCATTGCCTTTGCAGCACTCGCCGCGACAGCCGCAGAAAAGCCCATCCTTTGCCGCGGCAACTATCACTCAGAAGCCGACGCCATCAAACAGCTCGCACGCATGGCCGCCACACACACAAACCACGCGCAATGGAAACTACGCGCGGATGCTGTGCGACAACAGATCCTCACCGGCGCCAGGCTAAGCCCGTTGCCAAAGCGCACCCCGCTCAATGCCATTATCAAGAACAAACGCAGTTACGAGGGTTACACCGTGGAATGCGCCGCCTTCGAAGCACGGCCGGGATTTTTTGTTTATGGTAGCCTCTACCGCCCACTCGGTCATGAAGGCAACCGCCCCGGCATCCTCTGTCCGCACGGCCACGCGAGAAAAACCAAGGAGCATGGCGGCGGCCGGCTGCGTCCCGACCAGCAGCATCGCTGCGCCACTCTGGCGCGCATGGGAGCAGTGGTCTTTTCCTATGACATGGTCGGCTTTGGAGACTCGGAGCACATTGGCTGGAATCACGGCCATTCACAAACCCTCACCCTGCAAACCTGGAGCAGTGTGAGGGCAGTGGATTTCCTCGAATCCCTGCCCGAGGTGAACAAGGAGCTCATCGGCGTGACAGGTTGCTCTGGTGGCGGCACGCAGACCTTCCTGTTGACAGCCATTGACGAGCGCGTGGCAGTGAGCGTGCCAGTCGTCATGGTCTCCGCACATTTTTTCGGCGGTTGCCATTGCGAGAGCGGCATGCCTATCCACAAGACGACCAAGCTTGAAACCAACAATGCCGAGATCGCCGCCCTTGCCGCACCTCGACCGCTGAAACTCATCTCCGTCGGTGGCGACTGGACCAAGAACACCCCCAAGGTGGAATACCCCTATGCACAGTCCATCTACAGGTATTTCGGCGCACTGGACAAAGTGGAGAATTCCCATTTCCCGAAGGAGAAGCACGGCTACGAGTATATCAAGAGGCAGGCAATGTATCCCTTCATGGCCAAACACCTAAAACTAGACACCAAAAGCGTTCTGAACAAAAAGACCGGTGATTACGACGAGACAGGCAACACCATCGAGGCAACGCAAATCATGCGTAACTTCCGCTCAGCGAAAGAGATGCCCGCCCACGCGTTGAAACCGGGATCGATCGTCTCCTTCCGGTAAACCTTTGCCTACTTTCTCCTTTCCGTTCTCACGAACCTAATCAAAAACGCGTGCTCGAGGGCACGCCCACCCGGATACTGGGGAAGGAGGCAATCCTTGCGGTAAACAATGAGAAGCGGCACATTAAAATTAAGGTCCCGGCGTTTTTATGAATTCAGATCAGATTCACGAGCCATTAGCCAAAGCAAATCGGATAATCTGTTCAGGTAAGAAAGGATCGACGTATCCAGTTCATTGATCAGCCCGGTGCATTCACGTTCCGCACGCCGGCAAACTGCCCGTGCATGATCCAGACTCGCGGAAAGTTGAAGTCCACTCGATCCCGGTAATGCCCACCCCTCGATCTTAATGTCCTTAGCTTCAATGATTGAAATCCACTGATTAATTTTTTCTAGATGCCCCATTCCAAAACGATCAAATCCTTTCTCCTCATACCTGGAAAGATCTTCGGGAAGAGTCCCGATCTCCCCCATTAATACAATGAGATCATTTTGAATGGAAATGGTACGTTCCTTAATTTCTGACTGATCACCACAATGCGTGAGGACAATACCAAGCAACGCATTTAATTCATCAACTTCTCCTAATGCGATGATTCGCGGATGACTCTTGGCCACTCGACGCCCAAACATCAAATCAGTTTCTCCGTTGTCTCCTTTTCTAGTCGATATGCTCATATTAATCTGTTTCTCTTGGAGGAATTTCCGCCTCTTCAATCATGACATCGATCTTTAATATGTCCTCCCAAGGGATCCGACGCCGCTGATACTTATTGAAAAGGACTTCACGAAATGTCTTCAATTCATCAATGTCCATTTCTTCATGATTGGTCCATCCTTCCTCTGAACGCTGCAACCTGGACATGAATTCCCAGTGACCACCGTGCTTTTTGGCCCTCCAGAGACGATTCTCACCCGTTTCTGAACGAGTCCTCCAATCATGAATTTTCATATTTAGATCTTAAACTGCAACAAAGGATTTGTCATCGGGCTTCACAGATACTTCAATTTAGTAGTAATTAATCCGCAATGTTAAAAAGTATTCGATCTGACTCACTTAAATTAGTGACCTGGCTTGTCTGTTCACTAATTATCGGAGCGGCACTGGCCCCTTTCCTCTACCATGGCTGCAAAGCACTCGTGCAGTTCCGAGTCCTTGAAAGTATGGGATTGCCCGGACAATGGCTAGAAGACAAATTGGATAATGCTCACTTTGGTAGGTATTTTAATCGTTCGATGCTCATAGGAGCACTGGTCTGCATGTATCCTTTGATACGTTCTTTTAAACTGAAAAAAAGTCATCTGGGCCTGCAGCGTAACATGCACTGGAAAACAGATTTTGGAATCGGTTTTGTTCTGGCTTCGGGCATCCTGTTAATCTTCGGTATTATTTACATGCAGCTTGGAATATTCGAAGCCAAGAACTCGTTCTCAGAAAAGGTGCTCTTGAAGTTCCTCATTTCCGCACTCGCAGTAGCAGTCCTCGAGGAATTTCTCTTTCGTGGATTATTACTTGGCGCAGTGATGCGAACGGCCAGACCCTTCTATGCATTAATTTTTGTCTCTTTCTTCTTTGCGTTAATTCATTTTTTAAAACCTCCGCTCAACTGTGCCAGGCTCGCAGATCAGGACATCCATTACTTTGGGACCGGATTCTGGACCGTTGGCCAGATCTTCGCCCAATTCGATAATCCGGTCTTCATTGCAAAAGGATTCGCAACCCTTTTCGCGGTCGGACTCGTTCTGGGATGGGCGCGTATAAGAACATCCTCTTTATGGTTATGCATGGGCTTACACGCTGGCTGGGTATTCTGTGTAAAAGCTTATGATTACCACTCCTTAGCACCCAAAAAATACGGCCAAGATCTTATACTTCCCTACATTGGCTCTGACTTGAAAGAAGGAATGATCCCTTTTTGTGGAGTTTTCCTTACAGGTGCTCTTGCAAGTATTTGGCTTAGAATCCGTAAAAATAAGGTCCAATTGGCCCAGAATAAGAAATTACCAACTAATTAAACGTACACTGAATGGGGTTGTCCTCTGTACCTTGGTAAGTTAGATTCTGAGTCCTGAAATAGTATTGTATAAAGATGCCCATTTTCAATAAACCCGCTTTCAAAGGCAGTGGCGAAAAGAAACGCGACATGCCTGAAGGGCTATGGCAAAAATGCTCGGGCTGCGGCGAAGTCATTCATGAATTGGAGCTAAAGAAAAATTTAAGAGTCTGTCCTCAATGTAATTTTCATTTCACCCTCAATTCTCAGGAAAGGATAGAATCCATTACAGATCCTGGAACCTTTGAAGAAACCGAAAAGAAAATAAAGAGTGTAGATGCTCTCGAATTCAAGGGCTATAAGGACAAGCTTATAAAGTACCAAAAAATAACTGGCTTGCAGGAAGCGATTGTCACAGGAAGAGCCAAGATCATAGGCCATTCCGTAGTTTTAGGAGTGATGGACTTCCGGTTCCTCGGTGCCAGTATGGGTTCTGTGGTCGGCGAAAAAATTACCCGTGCCATCGAATTGGCAACCGAAGAAAAATCAGCAATCATTATTGTATCAGCGTCAGGTGGGGCGCGAATGCATGAAGGTATTCTCAGCCTAATGCAAATGGCCAAGACGAGCGGAGCCTTAGCTCTTCTGGACAGGGCAGGACTACCCTTCATCTCCGTTCTGACTCACCCAACTACAGGAGGAGTGACTGCGAGTTTCGCCACACTCGGAGATATCATTTTAGCAGAACCTGGCTGTATGATTGGATTTGCTGGCCCTAGAGTCATAAAGGAAACGACTCACCAGGACTTACCTGATGGTTTTCAAACAGCAGAATTCATGCACGAACATGGTCTCGTAGACATAATTGTGGAACGACGCGAGTTACGTGAAAAACTCGCAAGTATCTTGGGTTACTTGCTCACATAATCGATCTTTATTTAATTGGTCTAGGAACTTAGTCATGGACTATACGGAATCTATCCGATGGCTCTATAGCCGACAGGAATCAGGAATTAAACTGGGGCTAACCAGTATAATTAGGCTTCTCAATGAATTGAAGGTCCCAGATCCGAAAATGCCTATTATTCATGTGGCTGGAACGAACGGAAAGGGATCAACCTGTGCCTTCATGGACTCGGTACTTAGAGCTTCAGGCCACAGGACGGGCCTCTTCACTTCGCCTCATCTTATTTCTTTCCGCGAACGTATTTCGTTAGACGGAAGGCCAGCCAACGAAATTGAAATTGCAGAAGGTTTGACCCACCTCAAAGAGCTTGTGAGTGAATGGGAAGAGGTTCCCACTTTCTTTGAAATTGCCACAGCCCTAGCATTCAAACTGTTCACAGAAAAAAAAATGGATGTGGCCGTAGTTGAAGTGGGTCTTGGAGGAAGGCTCGATTCAACAAACTCGATCTTACCTTCTGTCTGTGTGATTACTCCTATCAGTCTTGATCATCAGCATATTCTCGGTGAAAGTATATCTGAGATTGCTAAAGAAAAAGCAGGCATCATGAAGGAGGGGGTCCCAGTAATCTCAGCACCTCAGCATAATGATGCGAAAGCAGTCCTTGATTCAAGAGCCAAAGAACTGGGGACAAGCGTTCACTACGTTGGAGGTTCCTGTGATCAGGAGAGCATTTCTCTTCGAGGCAAACATCAACGCCAAAATGCGGCCCTTGCAGTTGCCGCTCTTGAGAATTGCCCCTTTCAAATCAGCCGCGATTCTTACGCCAAAGGACTGACGCAAACAAAATGGAGAGGAAGGTTCGATCAATTCCCACAGAAGAGGGGAAAAGACATCGTAATTGATGGCGCCCACAATATCGAAGGAGCAAGGGCCCTAGTTGAAACTTGGGAAGAAGTGTATGGAGATAGTAAACCAATCGTTATTTTCGCAGCGGCAGCAAATAAGGACCTCCCTTCATTAATTAATGTAATTTCGCAAGTAGCAGAAAATTTCATATGCACACAGCCAAATACACCCCGAAAGTTAGCCCGACCAGAAGACATTGCTCAACTCATTCCTAGTCATATAACAAATGAATATGAAGAATCGGTTCAAAACGCCATCAAAAAAACTGAGGCTTCAAATAGACACGTTCTGATCGTTGGTTCATTGTTCCTAGCCGGAGAGGCCTTATCTATTTTAGATGAAGGGAACTTAGCGTTCGAACCAAGTGACCAATGACAATATAATCCGTGCCAAATAAAATCTCTTATTTAAAAAGAACCCTGTGATTTATCTAGATAACAATGCGACTACCCGAGTTCATTCGGAAGTTGCAAAGGCCATGAGTCCTTTCCTGAGCGATGAATATGGAAATCCTTCAACAGGATATGATCTTGGCAGAAGAAGCAATAAAGCTGTAGCAGATGCACGTAATCAAGTTGCTGAATTTTTGAATTCAGATCCTGAGGAAATCGTTTTCACTTCATGCGGAACAGAGTCCGATAACACTGCAATCTTTTCAGCTATTACGGCAATGCCTGAAAAACGGCACATTGTTACGACTTCAATAGAGCATTCTGCTGTCATTGCATTTGCAAAGGCGGTCCTACCAGGCCTAGAGATCACTGAATTGCCGGTGAACGAGGAAGGAATTATCAGTCTGGAAGATCTCAAGGCCGCGATCAGGCCAGACACTGCACTAGTAACTATAATGTGGGCAAATAATGAAACGGGTGTTTGCCAACCGATCCAGGAAGCTTCATTAATCACCCGGGAATCAGGAGCTCTCTTTCATACAGACGCGGTGAATGCTGCAGGGAAAATACCTATCGATGTGAGCTCGAGTAGCATCGATTTCCTTTCGATCTCAGGCCATAAGTTCCATGCACCGAAAGGAATAGGCGCCCTTTATGTGCGCAACGGAGCACCCTACAAGCCATTACTGATAGGAGGAAATCAGGAAGATGGAAAAAGAGCCGGGACCGAAGCCGTTGCACAGATCGTAGCATTAGGAAAGGCATCCGAACTTGCCACTGAACGATTAAATGATCAGGGACAAGAAAAACTAAGCTACCTACGTGATGCTTTAGAACAAAGTCTCATGAACAATATCAAAGGAACTCACCGCAATGGTTCTTCCCGGTTCCGTTTGCCCAATACTTCTCATCTAAGCTTCGATAACGTTGATGCCGGTGACCTGTTAATTCTGGCAAACGATAAGGGACTTTGCATCGCAAGCGGTTCTGCTTGCAGCACAGGAACTAGGGATCCATCAAGGATCATGAAAGCGATGGGACATACTGATGAGCGCGCATTATCAAGTGTTCGTTTATCCGTTTCTTCAATGAACACGAAACAGGAAATAGAAGAGTCCTCTCAAATAATCATTTCCTGTGTTGAAAAGATTCGCTCTCTCAGAAGTGACGGGCCAGTCATTTTCTCTTCCTGATGAATAGAATCCTATGGCCTGATCCAATCAGGAAGGCCCTTCGAATCCACTACCCAAGGCTTGGTCTTGGCATAATTTATCAGAGCTTCTATGTCTCCATATCTTGATGATCCGGGAAGGAAGTCCGGATCACGAATACTTCTAACCCTTATAAATTTAAATCCGCCAGTCTCTATCACGGTCCGATCAATTGCACCGCGAGCGGCATAGTTAGCCGCTGCTGCCCAATGTCCTGCCTCTCGCATCCCAACCAAATCAATTTTTCTGGCACCATGCTTGTCAGACTGAATCATTTTAATAGTTGTGAGAACGTCACGGACCCGATGAACAAAGAGCGTACTATTATAACCAAAAGTGTAAGCAGTCGCTTCCCGATTATTGTTGACTCGCCTTGTAGCCTTAGACTCTTTCCCGTCCTTAAGGAACTCGCCCTGCATGAAAAGATCTATACCGCAAACTGCATTGCCACCGAGGAGTAATTTTTTAACCTCTTTTTTAAGTTCATTACCTTCATAAAGGCCATCCTTTCCTGAACGGCTTAACCAGATCACGGCCCTCTTGTTCCAGTCAGAATCAGGATAAAGAAAGATTGCCGGAACCTGTTCCTCACAAGTTACATTCTTGATGATCCCGGCCATTTCCAGATACCCGTCTCGTTGATTTTTAACAACGAGATCCCATTCAACATCGACACATCTTTTGAGGTCCGAATCCAGGATAGCATCCCATCCCATACGCGCGATCCTTGGATCAGATTTGACTTTCTTTCGAATGTCCTTGGCGAGTGATTGCAATAATTTGATTTCAAATTCATCTCCTCCGGGAGGCATCGGATGTTCCTTATCCCAAACACTCAGCTTTTCTTTACTGAGTCTAGTGTGGGGCCTTTCATTTTCCGGCTCCTTGGATCCAAGGCCTAAATAGTTATTGAACCAGCCATACATAGCCTGCCGTGAAGGCAGATTATAATTGTGTCCAAATTCAATACGATTATGAAGCATAGTATTCTGAGGAGCACCCAGGATCTGGTAAGTTTTCTTCAGCTCAGGAAATCCTTTAGTGGCCATTTCCTTGGTCCAGTCATCGGCCGTAGTCAGACCCAGTGGCTTAGGGGCAAATAAGGCAGCAAACGCGATGTTCCCTTCATTAACACGAAGAAGGGCAGCATTCTCACAAGTGCATCCTCCTTGCATCGCAGTCGAGACCATCACAGCCGGCATTGAAACTTTGACTCTCGGATCAAGAGCCGAAACCATGAAAGTTTGTGTTCCCCCTCCGCTCGCTCCGGTCACAGCTATGCGGTCCGGATCAACGTCCTCAAGCTCCTCCTGCATAAAATCTATGGCGCGAATCGAATTCCATGTCTGTAACATCATAATGCTCTGCAGATGAGACTCGGCTTGAGGACTATACAGTCCCCATTTATTTTCTGAAATCATTGCCGGTCTCTGCTTTGCAAACTTATGCGCAATCTCATAAGAGATCTGATGATTGTCGGAATTGCCAATCATGTCATATTGAAAAACAGTGCATCCGAGCCGGGCAAGTCCAACGCATCGTGCCTGATATGGATTACGAGCGCTTTCAATATTTGATTCTGCTCCCTTATCCATCTGCTGCTTTGCCTTTGCTTCACCTGCATCATAAAAACGGGCATCTTTCCAGTGCCCATGAGGACAAAGAACCCCGGGTCGTTTTTTGTTGGAATCCTTGGGGCGGTACAATGTTCCGGTGAGATAATAACCGGGCAATGTTTCAAAGAAAACTTTCTCAACAGTGAAGTCACCATGATCTGTCCTGTCCCTGATAACAGCATTCAACGGACACTTACTGGGTTCAGGATAAAGGCCAACCGCTACTTTTAGTTGGTGTCTTATTTTCGCTGAACGATGAGACCATTCTTCGACTGATTGGGGGGGCGCAAAAGGGAAATAACCATGCAAATCCTTCAGAGCCAAGAGTCTCTTGTCTTCGAGCACGCTTCCCTCGGGAAGAGTCCGAGGAGAGGAAATTAATAGAGGAAGGGTTCCCAGAAAGATGGAAAGAAAAGCACAAGTTTTCATTCTTAAACTATGACACTTTTATGAGTCCAACTACAAGCTCACGACCATGAAGATAAGATCAATTACTGCAAAAGCTCTGGAAGTTGTGATTTTATTATGAAATCTTGAATTTTTATAAATATAAACGATTGTAAGATTCCTTTTCCCCCTTAATTAAGGCAATTTTTAATGTGCAAAAAAAAGCTTAAACGCTTTGGCAGGATCCGACTCATCCTAAAGCTTGGAACACTGTGCGGGCTCATTGCCCTCATAGGAATTGGTGTGGTGCTCGGAGTTTACTCCTTGATGGCAAAAAATTATGACCTGAAAAAACTCGGGATAATGCCTAGAAGCTCAGTAGTCTTCGACTGCCATGGTAATGAAATTGGTAAATTGCATGGCACGGGGGCGAGGTTCGTTCCGATTCATCAAGTGTCCCAACACTTTGTGAAAGCTCTTTTAATACGAGAGGATGCCCGCTTTTATGACCACGGAGGCATTGATCCTACCGGTGTTTTCAGGGCAGCTTACCGCAACGTTTTTAGGAACAAACGAGAAGGCGCAAGCACCATCACAATGCAACTTGCAAGGAACAGCTTCCGGGAATTGATGACCCAAAAAACACTTCATAGAAAATTAATCGAAGTGATGCTGGCTCGCCGAATTGAAAAAAATTACACGAAAGAACAAATACTAGAATTTTATGTGAACAGAATCTTTTTTGGCTCAGGCATCTATGGCGTTGAAATGGCAAGCCTTTCCTACTTTGGTAAAAGAGCCTCAGAGATGACTCTGAGTGAATCCGCAATGTTGGCCGGCATCATCCGTGGTCCGAACCGTTTTTCACCTTTCCGTCATTACGATGATGCTAACTCAGAACGTAAAACTGTCCTCAAAAGAATGCTTTCTGAAGGAGCCATACAGAACAAGGATTTTAAAAAATCGATGGTTCAGCGCGTTCGCGTCCTAAAACAAAGGCCCGTTCAAAAGAAATCCATTAACAGCTATGCGCTGGATGCTATTAGACGGGACCTGAATGACGCTCTGAGCGAGTCAAATGCCGAAGACGGTGGGCTCAAAATCTATGCCAGTATTGATCTCCGTCTTCAAAGAGTAGCCGAAAAAGCAATTGAAGAAGGCCTCTTATCCATTGAAAAATGGCCCGGTTATAAACATCAAACAAAAAAGCAATTCGAACTAAGAGGAGCCAAAGGAACTCCCAATTATCTTCAAGGCGCTGCAGTATTACTCAATAACGAAACCGGCGCGGTCCTCGCCATTGTAGGCGGCAGGAGCATCAAACATTCCCTATTCAACCGAGCAACCACAGCGAAAAGGCCAATCGGCTCAGCATTCAAACCTTTCGTTTATACTGCTGCATTTAATGCAGGACTCATGCCCGGATCACTCATTGATGATGGTCCACTGAGAGAAGGGGAAATCAAAAGCATTGATGTGGCTTGGAACCCTAAAAATGCTGATCGTAAATCGATGGGATTACAAAGTGCCAGTTACGGTCTGATGAAATCCCGTAACACAATGTCCGTCAGGGTCGGTAACATTGCCGGAATGAAATCCGTTACAAAGACCGCTGCTAACGTCGGCATAAATATTGCTGATGAAAAAATAACCCCTCAGTTATTTCTAGGAAATCTCGACTGCGATCTCGAATCTTTAACTAGCGCATACACAGTATTTCCTAATAATGGAGGTCGAGTTCCAGCCTTCACTATTAATTATATTGAAGATGGTAGTGGAAAAGTTTTCTATCGGGCAGCAGCACAAAGTTACCCGGCATTGCCGTCAGCTCCTTGTGCGGTAACTGCAAAAGTTCTTGAAAAAGTAGTATCGGCTGACGGTACAGGTGCCCGGGCAAGGTCCCTCGGATTCCGTAAGCCGGCTGGAGGAAAGACCGGCACAACGAATGACTTCAAAGACACTTGGTTCGTTGGTTTCACTGACAAAGTCACGTGCGGTGTGTGGGCAGGTCTTGACGAGCCTCAGACCATCATTTCTGGCGCTTACGGGAGTAACGTTGCCTTGCCGATCTGGACAAGAATAATGTTCGCTTGTGAAAAGTACGGTTATCCAGCAAACGAGATGATCAGTTCTTCTACAATGACTGAATTAACTCTTTGCCGGACAAGTGGGCAACTACCAGGAAGGAACTGCAAAAAATCAGGGAATACTTACCGCGAAAAGATACCTCATGATCTGATCCCTAAGCATCTTTGCCATGTTCATGAGAATCAAAAAATTACTAAAAGTGGTAAAGAAAAACCAAACCGTTTAAGAGTTCTGAAGCGCTTGTTTCAGCCTAATTAAGACGCTAAGAGGTAGGTGATTCCATGATCTCCTTCACTGTCGAAGCAACATCATCGGCCCTCATGAGAATTTCACCTACCAGAACCGCGTCTGCTCCCCAGCTAGCAACGAGAGAAGCATCCTGAGGCGTTTTGATTCCACTCTCACTCACAAAAAGAATATCTTCAGGAACTTCCTCACTGATTAATTCAGTATTTTTTAGATCAACCTCAAATGTTTTCAGGTTACGATTATTCACTCCAATAATTTTCACATCAGTCTTCAGTGCCCTCTCAAGTTCAGGTAAATCATGGACCTCCATTAGGACTTCCAACTGATAGGTATTAGCACAATCAAAAAGCCTCTCCAGGTCCTCCTGACTCAGAGCAGCGACTATTAGAAGGATAGCATCAGCTCCAGCAACTGAAGCCTCATAGATCTGTGATTCATGGACTATGAAATCTTTTCTCAGAACCGGAACGTCAACGACCTGTTGTATCTGATTCAGATATTCTAGCTTGCCTTTGAAATACTTTTCATCAGTAAGAACAGAAATGGCACTAGCGCCAGCATCAGCATATTTCTTAGCCTGATTGACGGGGTCAAAATCCTGAGCAATTATACCAGCGGAAGGCGACGCCTTCTTGACCTCAGCAATGAGCCCGAGTCGGTCAGAACCTACATTTATTGCGGAAGCTAATGACTTGAATTCATTCCTTTCCAATGCCGCATACCTGAGCTTTTCAGCTCTCTGGATTAGGGGCTCAATCTCTTGCCTCTTATGAGATATAATTTCAGCTAATTTATCGGACATGAAGTTTCAAAATTAAAATGATAGCTTTTAAATAAATAACTTCAACTCGTAGGCATATTCATTTGGAGTCGATTTTTCTCGCAGATAAGGTCTGTTAATAACATTATCTATTTATGTCTTCTATTCAAACATCACGCAGACGCTTTCTCAAGAGATCATCGCTCGTGGCCACTGTTCCGGTAGTGATCCCAAATTTACTCTCTTCTGCATCTCCAAACTCAAAATTAAGTCATGCTGTCGTAGGCTGTGATGGGCAGGGTTGGAGCGATCTGAGCAACATCTCATCTCATCCCAATGTCAATGTAACTGCTATCTGTGATGTCGACACTGCACGAATGTCTAAAGCCGCTGCAAAATTTCCTAACGCACGCAAGTATCAGGACTGGCGTGAACTACTTACAAATGAAGATGATAAAATTGATTCAATGCAAGTGGCAATACCTGATCATATGCATGCGAGCGTTGCCATCGCTGCAATGAAGCGGGGAAAGCATGTCTATTGTGAAAAGCCACTAGCTCACAAAATTTCCGAAGCCCGAGCCATGGGGCAAGCTGCCAAAAAGGCAGGAGTTGTCACCCAAATGGGCAATCAGATCCAATCCAGCATTGAATACCGTTCAGCAGTAATGCTCATCCAGAGCGGAGTCATCGGTAAGATAAAAGAAGTACACGCATGGTCTGGAGCATCTTTCCCTCGTCAGGGCAGACCTCCGGGTGCTGACCCGATCCCAAAAACTTTGGACTGGGATAAGTGGCTTGGAGTGGCTGCAGAACGGCCATTTAAAAACGGAATCTATCATCCCTTTAACTGGCGCGGCTGGCAGGACTTTGGGACCGGGCCAATAGGTGATTTTATGTGTCATATCATGGACTCACCATTCAAAGCTCTTGAGCTCACAGCGCCCGGGAGCGTTATTGCGACTGGAGTACCTGATGATTGGGCTCAAAATGAAAAATGGAACACCGAAAATTGGCCAGCATGGGCAACTTACGAATATGATTTTCCAGGCACTAAATGGACGGCCGGAGACAGGATCGCCGTTCGATGGTACGATGGCGGAAAGAAGCCTCCAAGAAAATTAGCAGGATTTGAGAAAGATGACCGGCAACTTCCTGGTGGAGGAAGCCTCTTTATCGGAGAGACCGGTAATCTCTTATTGCCTCATGTCGGCGGTCCTCAGTTGGTTCCTTATTCAAGAAACAAGGGGCTGACTAGGCCCAAGCTCAAAGGTCGAAGCCATTACCACTCATTTGTTGATGCTTGTCTCGGAAAAGATAAGACCACTTCTAATTTCGACTTCGCAGTTCCTCTCACCGAAACAACATTGCTTGGCAATATTGCAAATCGTTTCCACGGGCAAAAACTCATTTGGAACCAAGAGGAAATGAAAATAACAAATCACTCGGATGCTCATGCATTAGTGCATCGCAAACCTAGAAAATTTGCATAGTATTTTAATTACTTAAAAGGCTAGTCATTATCCAAATTTGCATGATTTTGAGATGAATCTTCACTGGTTTGGAGAATTCATAGCTATTTGAAACCCAAAAAAATCTTGAAGAGGGACCCGGTACGGCTAAACTCCCTACCCGCACATGGAAAAGCGGGTGTAGCTCAGGGGTAGAGCGCAACCTTGCCAAGGTTGAAGTCGTGAGTTCGAATCTCATCACCCGCTCCATTTTCCATAATAGAGGCCCTCATGAAGGGCCTTTTTTTATGTTAACTCAGTAAATTGAAAAGGATGTTTGTTTGGTCAAAGATGAGTCCTGTTAGCAAACAGTCGATATTGGAAGAGCGGTTCTTGGGTCTAGCTCAAACCAATGCCGTCATCACTGAGCTGCCCGGGAAAAAAAGGTTCCGTATCGAAGTTTATTGTGATGATAAAAATGACGGGCAAAATCTTTTAAATGAATTTGGTGGGCAATTATCAAAACTAAAAATTAAAGATTGGGTAAAACTGAATGCTTCCTCTAAACGCCCTCCAATAAAGATTCGAGACCGGCTCATTATCACTGACACAGATGACCCAAAAGAAATTAAAAAAATCTGTGACCGCTTTGAAGGTCGTGATGTGATTTCAATACCAGCTGCTCTCGCTTTCGGGACCGGAGACCACGAAACAACTTCGACTTGTCTCCGGTTACTTGTGGACCTTGCAAAAGAACATAACAAAAATAATAAAGAATGGTCATTGTGTGATATCGGAACAGGCACAGGCATATTGGCTATCGCTGCAAAAATACTCGGTTCAAAAATGGTCGACTGTTTTGATTTTGATTCGACTGCTATCAGTATCGCAAAACGTAATATCTCCAGGAATCAAACATCTGGCATATTCATTTATGAAGCCGATCTCTTCGAATGGGAACCAAAGAAAAAAAAATGCTGGGACATCATCACTGCTAATATTTTTGCCAATGTCCTTAACGCAAACCTTTCCAAGATATTCAATGCATTAGCGCCTGGAGGAAACTTGATATTATCTGGTATTCTGAGGGAACACGAAAATAGTGTTATTGAAAGCGCCCAAAAAACCTCCTTAACAAATCCAATCATATATCGGAAAGGTAAATGGGTAAGCATGCATTATCACAAAGATTAAAGAGACAACAATGATCGTTTATCTATTGCCAATTGCATCGCACTCTAATATTTCATTAATGAGACCATGTTAAGACCCAGAAAAAAATACACAGTTTATGACCTCCAAAAATTAAAGGGGACTCGGTGCCTAACTCATATCCACGTGAAATCTCCCGAAGAAGCTGCTGCCGCTGAAGAGGCAGGCGTCGATCTTATGAGCTGTAGTTTTGACTCAACGGAAGCCCAGTTAAGATTACCTCGCATCATTGAAGCAGCCCCTAGTAGTTTTATTTCGGTAGCAACTCCTCATGGTATGGCAAGTGCTGAAGAAGCTATTCAAGTTTCATTCAAGGCTCTCGAAATTGGAGCAAGTTCTGTCTATTGCTCGGCAAGCACCAGCATAATAGAAAAAATGTGTAATGAAAAAATTCCCGTGGTCGGTCACCTCGGAATGATACCAAGGCATGTGACATGGACCAATTACAGGGCCATTGGAAAAACAGTAAATGAAGCGAAACTCCTTTATGATCAGATGAAAGAACTAGAAAATGCAGGTGCTTACGCAGCTGAATTTGAAGTGATCCCACAACAATTGGCAACTTACCTGAGTTCAAAAACCACGATGATTCTGATGTCCTTAGGATCAGGAACCGGTTGCGATACACAATTTCTCTTTTCTGACGATATTCTAGGAGATTACGACGAAAGATTACCCAGACACGCCAAAGCATATCGCAACTTTTCCGCCGAAAATAAACGGTTACAAAATGAACGTATTGCTGCCTTCACTGAATACATTAGGGACGTTAAAGAGGGAAATTTCCCTGACGAATCGAACCTTATAAATATGGATGAAGAATTACTTCAAGAAGCGGTCCGCAAAATTGAAGAAACTCAATAAATGATAAACATCATAGGATAAATGGGTGTCGGGATCTAGTTCCTTACTAATCCTCTAACTCGTAGATCTTCACCGATCCTCTTGACCGTCGTATCGGATAATTGTGCTGAGCTTGGAAAAGCAATATCCGCAACTGGCGTGCATTTAGTTCCGCAAATCATAGGAGCAATATAAAAACAGACCTCATCAACTAGCTGTTTTCTGAAAGCCTCCCCTAATAACTTGCCGCCTCCTTCGATCATAACATTCATGCAATTATATTTGCCGGCCAAATCCTTCAACACTGCTTTCAATGATTTCCTCTCATATAAGAGAGTTCTGTCATTTAATCTGTCAGTAAAAACCTTAGCCTTATTAGATAAATTCCCACTACGAGTAATAATCACTCTCCAGGGCTGCACCTTGCCTCGTTTGAGAATTTTAGGATCACGAATAGTTAGTCTAGGATCATCTGCACGAACCGTTCCAGCTCCCACTATAATTGCATCCACCTCTCCGCGTACCTTTTGTGCATCTGCAATAGACTCTTTACTAGTCAGCCATTGACCCTCTTTTGCTGGCCTAGTAAGACGGCCGTCAATACTCATCCCGGCCTTTGCCACTACCCATGGCAAACCAGTCGTAATATATTTTCTGAAAGGCCTAATTAATTTTGCACAGCTCTCCTGTAAAATGCCTTCCGTCACATGAATGCCTTTTCTTTTTAATAATCTTTTTACTTTGCCCCGATGAACAGGATTGGGATCATTGCTTCCGTAAACCACCCGCTTAATACCAGCATTAACTATAGAATCAGCACAGGGCGGGGTCCTACCATGAGTCGAGCACGGCTCAAGAGTCACATAAAGGGTTGAACCTTTTAAAGATTTAGCCGAGGCCTTATTAATGGCCTCAACTTCTGCATGTGGAGAACCCGCACTACGGTGGTAGCCTTTGGATATAATTTTCCCACCTTTCACTATGATACAACCCACGACAGGATTAGGACTAGTAAGACCCTTTCCTTTCATAGCTTCACGCAATGCCACCTTCATAAAGCCAATATCCTTTTCGTCATTAATATCACTCATAATAAAAAATCAGTTAGCCACACTGACCGGATTAATGAATAGTAAAACAGAAAAATTGTTTTCGCCATGCTGAACGACCGCGACAAGTACCTTCTTTACAGCGAACTAGCAAAACTTTCTGAAGCAGGTTTTCCCATAAATAATGCAGCTGAAGCCATACTGGACACACGACCTCCTAGCAGACAAGCAAATTTCCTGAAGGAAATAATCAATGGTATCGAATCAAAAAAATCGCTGACAGAAACCATTAACTCCCTCTCTTCCAAGCTCAGTCCATTAGAAATATCTCTAATTAATGCAGGAGAAAAATCCGGGCAAATACCAGAAATTTTTAATCATCTATCGCGATATTTTAATCTGAAGAACAGCATTCAGAAAAAAATCAAAGCTGGTCTAATTTATCCGATCTTATTATTGCACTTTGGAATCATTCTACTTGCACTAGCTAAAACGGCGCAGAGTCGAGACTTTGCAAGCGAAGCAATGAATGTTCTCACGACCTTGTTGGTTGTTTATTTGATCGGCACAATTTTTTATTTCGGCTTTCAAACTGCTAATCGCAAATCGCAAAGGTCTCCATCGCTTGATGCTTTTTTAAATAGAATCCCTATCCTTGGGAAAGTGCGGAAATCTTTTGCACTGTCACGATTTACCCAGATTCTGCGCACTTATCTCATTTCTAGTCATAGCGTTTCATCTTCTATTCTTGCTGCTGCAGAAGCGTCTGCAAGTGGTCGAATACTTCGGTGCACGAAAGAAAAAATTCTGCCCAGCATCGATGCTGGTAATCCAGTGGGCCCGGTCCTTGCAAACGAACCAGATAATTTTCCTCCCGTTTTTGCTCGAGCCTACATAACAAGTGAAGAATCTGGAACACTCGATGTTGAGCTCAAAAAATGGGCAATTATTTTTACTGATGAGGCCGAATCCTCCTCAAAAAAAATGGAAGTCATTTTTCCAAAAGTTGCATACCTACTGATTGTGATTGTCGTGATTTGGCAAATATTTAAAATGGCGAATATTTACTTTCAAACGTTCGAGCAGCTCATTCGCTAAAAAAGAACAGTAAAAATTCTTTTAGTAGTCTATAAGGGATAGTTGAGGATTGAATATCAGAGTTAATTTCGCTAAAATATAAGGAAATCTGAAATTTTAGGAATAAATTACTTGCCGTAACTGTATTTTTGAACACTGTATATATGTTCACTAAATTACATAATACGTTACAATATGCCTGCAATAGCTATACCTAATAAAAAGACAGAATCGACACCCAAAATTAACACGAAAAAAGAGGTGCCTGACACGAAAAAAACAAATACCAAAGCTAAGGAAGATCCCGCAGCCGCTAAAGTGACTTCGATGAGAGCAAAGAATTTGGATCTAGCCATTCAACAAATTCAGAAAGATTATGGCGAAGGTTCGATCATAAGAATGGGAGATGGTTACCGAGTGGATGTAGATGTCATTCCGACCGGTAACTTACTGATAGATCGAGCACTTGGTGTTGGAGGATTTCCAAGAGGAAGAATCGTTGAAGTATATGGTCCAGAATCATCAGGGAAAACGACACTAACATTAACAGTTATCGCGCAAGCACAAAAGAATGGAGGATTGGCAGCATTCGTTGATGTAGAGCACGCACTTGATCCTCAATACGCAAAAAAACTGGGTGTTAATATGGACAACTTATTAGTGTCACAACCCAGTTCAGGAGAAGAGGCTCTACGCATTGTAGAAACTCTTGTCAGGTCAAATGCATTAGATATAATCGTATTAGATTCAGTCGCTGCCCTGGTCACTAAACAAGAACTTGATGGTGAAATTGGCGATTCAACAGTTGGAGCACAAGCAAGACTAATGAGTGCTGCAATGAGAAAATTAACTTCGATCATTGCTAAGGCCAGAACGACCTGCATTTTCACAAATCAGATCAGAGAAAAAATCGGTGTCATGTTTGGCAGTCCTGAAACAACACCTGGTGGCAGAGCGCTTAAATTCTACAGTTCAGTTCGCGTGGACATTCGTAGAATTGGTGCCATTAAACATACAGATGGAACAGTCGTAGGAAATCGCACACGACTCAAAGTAGTAAAGAATAAGGTCGCTCCTCCATTCACTGAAGCTGAGTTTGACATTATGTATGATGAAGGTATTTCAGCAGTTGGTTCACTCCTCGACCTTGCACTCGAACACGGAATATTACTGAAGCGTGGGTCATGGTTCAGCTACAAGGGTGAACAGCTTGGGCAGGGAAGAGACGCGACTAAGGATGCATTGAAAGAAGATAAAAAAATGTACGCAGAAATTGAACAATTAGTTAAAAATTCTCTGAGCGGACACGAGGAGGAGGAGGAGGAATCAATAGAATTCTAGGTTGCGTATACATATCAAAATAAAAAGCGGTCGTCTCATTGAGAGGATCGCTTTTTTTATATAGAAATAAGTTATGTAATTTAGATCTATTCTGGTCTTACGGCTGATCGATCTTAGTAAAAATCCAGTAAAAAGACTGGAATTGCCCATGTGGAAAAAACAATAAATTGATCGTTTTAGAGGATTTATCGTTACAATTCTGCAACCTCTTTATCAAAGATTGTGATTGTCGTCTTTGCATTTAATCCATAAGACTCAGGAAGAAAACATCCTCATTAAGATTATGAACATTGGTACACCACTAACATCTAATGCTACTCGAGTCGCACTTTGTGGATCAGGGGAACTCGGAAAAGAAGTGGTAATCGAACTGCAACGATACGGATGTGAAGTCATTGCCATTGATAGGTATGACAATGCACCAGCCATGCAGGTAGCTCATCGGTCCTACAGTATCGATATGCTGAATGCTGATGAGTTAAGGGCCGTTTTGGAAAAAGAAAAACCTCACTTGATAGTTCCTGAAGTTGAGGCCATTGCAACGGACACTTTAGTCGATCTCGAAAGTGAAGGGTTTAATGTTATCCCTACTGCAAGGGCCACAAAACTAACAATGGATCGCGAAGGTATTCGCCGACTAGCTGCCGAGGAACTTCAACTCAAAACATCACCTTACAAATTTGCTGCCAGCAAAGAAGAATTTGATTCGGCAATCGAAGAAATTGGTATCCCTTGCGTTGTTAAGCCTATCATGAGCTCATCTGGAAAAGGTCAAAGTACTATAAAATCTCCAGACCAGATTGACAGTGCTTGGCAATACGCTCAGGAAGGAGGAAGGGCTGGGGCTGGAAAAGTAATTGTCGAAGGATTTGTAGATTTTGATTATGAAATCACTCAGCTCACTGTGCGTCACTGTAATGGCACCTCATTCTGTGAACCTATCGGACATGTACAAACAGACGGTGATTACCGTCAAAGCTGGCAACCTCAGCCCATGTCTGACTCTGCAGCTGAAGAAGCTAAACGAATGGCCGAACAGATCACTTCTAGTCTCGGAGGATATGGTATATTTGGCGTTGAATTATTCATCAAGGGTGATGATGTGATTTTTAGCGAAGTTTCACCTCGGCCTCATGACACTGGACTCGTTACACTAATTTCTCAGGACCTCTCACAGTTTGCGCTGCATGCCCGAGCCATTCTAGGTCTTCCCATCCCCAACATTAATCAACACGGACCATCAGCATCCAGCGTGATACTAGGAGAAGGAAATTCAGAAGAGATCATGTTTAATAATATCTCTGCAGCATTAGAAGAGCCAGATACCCAAATTCGTTTGTTCGGTAAACCTAGTATTTCCGGTCGCCGGCGCTTAGGTGTTGCCATTGCTCGCGGAGAATCTCTCGAGAACGCGAAGGATAAGGCAATTAAGGCAAGTTCAGCAGTTCAGGTTGTCCTTTAAGATTGGCAATTTTGTACTTTTAACTTGAATCTAATTTTCAATGAGCTAGAAGAGGACTCCGCCAAACGCTACGGCGGAAGCTCGACAGATCATTTATTAGCCCCGAAGGCTTCCGTAAGCGGAAGCCTTTTTTATTTGTAAATTATACCATTCAATTCAACACCCCTCAAAAGAGTCTCTAAAATATCATGGAATTTATAGCAGAAACCATAGCAGATCTTTCACCGTCCCTCACACTGTCCATCACGAGTCAGGCAAAACAAATGCGCGAAGAGGGAATTGATGTATGTAATTTAGGTGCAGGGGAACCAGATTTTGATACGCCTCAGCACATTAAATCAGCAGCCATCGATGCTCTTCAAGACGGACAAACCAAATATACTGCCGTCGCTGGCCTACTAGCACTTCGTAAAGGACTCTCCAAAAAGCTCAGAGAAGAGAACCAATTAAATTATGAACCTAATGAAATAGTAGTCAACTGCGGCGCAAAGCACTCCTGTTTTAATACAATAATGGCATGTTGCGACGCTGGTGATGAAGTCATCATTCCTGCCCCATATTGGACCAGTTATCCAGAAATGGTAAGAGCGGTCGGAGCTGAGCCTGTATTTGTCGAGACTAAGCAGGAAAATAATTGGAAAATAACAGCTCAGGAATTTGATGATGCTATGACGGGATCAACCAAAATGATTATTATTAACTCTCCAAATAATCCCACTGGCGCTGTCTACACAAGAGAGGAATTGACTGCCATAGGCGAAGTTGCAGCATCAGAGGACATCCTCATACTTTCTGACGAAATCTATGAAAAATTAATCTACGGGGAGTCTGAACATGTTAGCATCGGATCGATCAGTGATGAGATTCGTAAACTCACGATTACTATTAATGGATTTTCAAAAGCCTACTCAATGACAGGTTGGCGTTTAGGGTATACCGCAGCAACTAAGGAAATTGCAGATGCCATTGACACTATCCAAAGCCATAGCACTTCAAACCCAACTACATTTGCTCAGTTCGGTGCAATTGCAGCGCTGACCGGAGATCAATCTGAAATCACAGATATGGTTGAAGAATATAATATCCGTCGTCAGTACGTGCTTGGCCGACTAAATAGCATAGCAAATGTTTCAACAATCGAACCCGACGGTGCATTTTATTTTCTCATTAACATTGAAAAGACAGGGATTAAATCCGTCAACTTTGCTGAAAAATTACTTAGCCGCATGCAGGTTGCCACGGTCCCTGGCGTTGCGTTTGGAAATGATCATAGTATCCGTATCAGCTATGCTGCTAGCCTGCCCATCATTAAGGAAGGATTGGACCGATTAGAAGAATTCTGTAAGGCCCACTAATCTTATATCATTTATTAAGATCTGAGTCCTTTGGATGGAAGGCACTAGACAAACTGTGTGTCTCCATGCTCCCAGAAATCATCACCGAAATACCAGGGCCCAATTCACGTGCTCTTGCAGAAAACCTGCGCAAATATGAATCGCGTAACATCACTTATGTTTCGAATGATTTCCCTATATTCTGGGACAGAGCAAAAGATACAAATGTTTGGGATGTCGATGAAAACCGCTTCTTAGATCTTACCAGCGCTTTCGCAGTATCATCCCTTGGCCATTCATGTCCTGAACTAATCTCTGCATTCAATGAACAGTCCAAGCATCTAATGCATGGGATGGGAGACGTTCATCCGACAGCACAAAAAGTGAACCTTTGTAAAAAACTCAGTTCAATAACTTTTGAACGTTGGACGGGCAACAAGGCTAAAACCATACTTAATTCTTCAGGATCAGAATCAATTGAAAGCGCCCTCAAGACTGCCACACTAGCAACCGGAAAGCATGGTGTTATTAGTTTTGAAGGTTGCTATCATGGTACGGGATTTGGCAGCTTATCTGCTGGCGCAATGCCAAGGTTCAAGGATCCTTTTATCAAACAACTATCAGACTTCGGAAATATTGTGCCTTATGGAAATCACGGACTCGATCAGGTAAGGGATACTCTATTAAATGAAAGCATTGGTGCAATTATCGTTGAGCCTATCCTTGGTAGGGGAGGTAAAGTAGTGCCGGAAAATGATTTTCTGCCTTCATTGCGTGCCTTATGTGATGAGCATAAGGCCTTATTAATTATTGATGAGATTTACACTGGTCTAAATCGCACCGGTAAGCTCTTTGCATGCGAACACTCGGATGTGATACCTGATATTATTTGTCTTGGTAAGGCCCTCTCGGGAGGCTTCCCAATTTCTGCCTGCATCGGCAAAGCTACAATCATGGATCACTGGCCAGAGTCGGATGGAGAAGCAATCCATACTTCCACTTTTCTTGGCCATCCTGGAGGATGTGCTATGGCCTTGGCCTCTCTAGAAATACATTCGAATCCGGAAATCTCATCAGAAGTCACTCATAAAGGTAACCGTTTTAAAGAACTCCTAAAAAATATTAAAGCCGCAACAAAGGGATCAGTTCGCGGGATGGGACTGATGCTGGGTCTAGAAATAATAGATCATAATGGCAAGCCAAACGGGCCACTCGCCTCAAAAATTATACCTAGTGCACTCAAGTCCGGGCTAATAACATTAGCAGATGGGCCTGGAGGCCATGTGATCGCGTTTGCTCCGCCCTTTACAATTTCTGAAGAGGAAATGCTTTTCTCTGCTCAGTGGTTAGAAAGGGAACTTATGACTTCCAGCTAAGCGCGCCTTTTTTCAATGCGTAGAGATAAGCTACTAGAAGAATTCCCACGAACCCTGACATGCTCCAGAAAACCATCGCCGCTTGTCCATTTGCCAAGAAATTCTTAAAGGTAACGGCCCATGGATACATAAAAACAACTTCAATATCGAAAATAACAAAGAGCATCGCGATGACATAGAATTTCACGCTAAATCTCGGCTTATCATCTCCGATAGGAAGCATCCCACACTCGTAAGCGCTATCTTTAATCGCGTTACTTTTTGCACTCTTACCCAACAGAACACTAATTAGTAGAGTGGATACGGCAAAACCAGTAGCAACACTCAATTGCATAAGTACCGGCAAATATTGATCTAACATTTCTTTATTGGGATTGACTCAAACGATCCTATTATTTACCTCACGGTTCAAGGTGAAATTCAATACTTCCATTACAAAATAAAAGAGGACCACCAATCAGTGGCCCTCTTTCAAAAAATATGAATCACTTACTAGCCTGCTGCTTTGCTTGTTGAGCAGCAACATAAGCACTAGAAGCTTTTTCAATACCGTCTAGACCTGTGTAAGCCTTACCACTTTTTTCTACTAATCCTCGGGTAACAAGGTTCTGAAGCTTTTCGTAAGCCCGAAGACGAAGCATTTCTTCTCCGCCACTTACGGCATTCTTTGCTTTGAGGTTCTCATATACGAGTTCAAAAAGATTATTAAACTGTAAAGCCGTATCATTTCCTTTGAGCACAACAACCAATTCATCGGTTACGTGATCAGGGATTCTCCGGGAAAACCGGGTTCTGCGTGTTGTAGCCATATTTAATGTATTCTATCACAAAAAGCGTCACATTACCATGAATTTTGACCCTAAATGGTGCAATGGAAGTAATATTCAGCGATTGAAGGCGCATATTATAATCCAATTATCAAAAAATGCCAGTTGCTTTTGAATAATTGAATAATTTTAATTTATTTAGCCCCATAATCACCAATCGCGCGAATACCACTGTCATTAATTCTGAATATTTCCCTACTAACCGGATAAATTGAATCTGTATACATATTAATGAATGTTTTTTTATAGAGATTTAAATTATTTTCAGATTCGGAAAAAACTAAAATTGTCGATCGATTAGGCAATATAACTAACAATTCCGGACCCAGAAGATCTCTAAATTTCTCATGAAATTGAGGTAAAATAATAGTGCTCGGAGTCAAAGGGTTCTGCGATTGGATCAAGACATATTCAATCATATTTTCAGGATTTTTTATCAGTACCGGACTTATTTTCTCTAAATGTTTAGCCGCATCTTTAAGTGCATCTTCACGAAATTGTTTCCAGCCATACTTAAAATTTCTTCGAAATTCCTCAGCTTTATAGTGAATAACGCCTAAAGAACCCATGTATCCTGCGCTATAGACTGTATTCCGTGCTCCTGGAATAATCATGGAAACCGGTGATCTCATGTTGCGAGGCTCAATAAGAAGCAAAAGCTTTTGCTTCTTACTTTCCAAATTAGCATCTTTGACCCCAGTCTTATCATCTGCATGAGAAACCCATACAAAAAACAAACTTATCACAATAAAACCAAAACTACGAAAATAGCTCATCTAGTAAATTTTCACATTAATTTGCCGATGATCAAGATGGGCCATTGAATGAATTTAAAAAAGGTTATTGCGATATTCTTATTGCTCCTTTCCTTTTAATCTTATGATCACTTATCTGGACGGTTGTCTCGCAGAACTTCTTCCTGGAAGATTAACTATCGATGTTAGCGGATTAGGCTATGAAGTCTTAGTTCCCCTTTCCACAAGTGACACGATGCCTCCTATAGGAGAAAAGGTCCGTATACTAACTCATTTTCACGTCCGTGAACAAGAACAGACACTTTATGGTTTTGCTACTAATGACGAAAGAGACTTGTTTCGTTTACTAATAACTCGCGTGTCTGGAATTGGGCCAAAACTTGGACTGGCCGTATTAACTGGAATGTCCGTTGACCAGTTTAAGAATGCGGTAATTCATGGGGACATTCCCGTCCTTTCAAAAATCAGCGGTCTAGGAAAAAAAACAGCCGAACGTATAATTCTTGAATTAAAAGATAAGATCGGCGTCACGGCAGTCTGGACCGCAGCTAAAGAAGGAGCTTACGGAAAAAAAGGAATCATTAATGACGCAGTACTCGCACTAATTTCTCTAGGTTATAAACAAAGTGAGGCAATTAAAGCAGTCGATAAAATTGCAGATTCAAATACAGAGTCAATTGATTCTGACGAGTTAATTCGTGCAGCACTTCGAAGCATGAAGTAATGCCCTTCTATACATTTATTATCACTCGAAAATGACAAAAATGGGGGCAACTTCAAATGCCACTGCCAAGGAACGGGTTAATACCATTCGGAGGGCTTTTCCGAAATCAGGTCTCTTTGCAAATAAGAAATGGAGAATATCCTCAGAGCCACTTGCTCTACCAAAGAAAATCACAAAGGAACTCAATTCTCTTGGTCATCTATTGGCCAATTTTCTTAAAGCTTCCAATACGATTTATAATCAGAGTGTCAAAAACAAAGCGCCTGACTGGGTGTGCTCTTATCTTGATGCAGGCAAACCTGCCGACCTAATTGAAAAGGGTCGTCATAAAACCTTTAGCAATTCCTTGCCCAGGATTATTCGCCCTGATCTAATATGGACCGAGAATGGCTTTGCAATTACAGAACTTGACAGCATTCCTGGAGGAATCGGCCTTACGGCTTGGTTGAACCAAACCTACTCAACTTTAGGTTATGATGTTTTAGGTTCTTCAACGGGGATGCTGGATGGCTTCGCCTCTATCCTTCCGCAAGGAGCCGATATCTTGATAAGTCAAGAATCCTCTGAATACCGACCTGAAATGGAATGGTTATCCGAAGAGCTCAATAGTCGTTTCAGTTCAATTAATTTCAATGTTCTCGATGCAGAACAATATCAAATAAGCGATCGGGCCGTTTATCGTTTCTTCGAGCTTTTTGATCTGGAGAATATACCCTCAGCTAATGATTTATTTGAAGCCGCAGCCAATAGCCAAATCGACATTACGCCTCCATTCAAACCATACATGGAAGAAAAAATGTGGAGTGCTTTGTTTCATTCACGACCTCTGCTGAATTATTGGGCAGCACAAATAAGACAAAACCATTTAAAACGATTATCTGATTATTTTCCCTTCAGCTGGATAATAGATCCGAGCCCAATACCTCATCATGCAGAATTGCCAAATTTAGGTATCAATGATTGGCATCAACTTGCTGGATTTTCGCAAAAGGAAAGAAATTTAGTAATGAAAATTAGTGGGTTCTCAGAATTAGCTTGGGGAAGTCGTAGCGTTCGAATCGGTAGCGACATGCCTGCAAATGAATGGAAAGAAGCCATTGAATTAGCCATACATGATTTTCCTGACAGGCCATGGATTATGCAAAGATTCAAGAAAGCTCGTGTCTTTGAACATAGCTATTGGGATGAAGCAATGGAAAAGAGTCAATCAATTGATGTGAGAGCAAGGATCTGTCCGTATTATTTTTTAAGTGAAGAAAATTCCTCAAATTGCAGAGCAGAACTTGGGGGCGTTATGGCAACGCTAGTGCCTTCCGATAAAAAAATCATCCATGGTATGAGCGAAGCGATAATTGTTCCGTGTGTTCAAGGACCTTAGAGTCACGTTCACAACCTATTCGGAATCGCCTACCTCACTGCTTTTATTTTTTTCAGTCTCAACAATCTCAGCAACAATTGAACTATTGGGAATATTTACTGAATTGTTCGAATCCGTCTCTATCTGAGTTGTTACTGGGCCAACTGATACCACTTTGCCTTCGAGCCCGTCATTTCCTTTGAATTTTATTTTCGTGCCGACCGGATAAAGGTCTCTGGCATAGACTCCAGAAACAATGTTCTGCGCTAAGGGCCGCATCCCTAGTCCAAGAGCAAGGGCCGTAGCTATAGCAGCTCCAAGCAACAATATCTCAACAGTATGTCGGATAAGAATAGTATCTACGCCCAAAGTATCGATGGCTATAGTCATGATCAGAACCAGTATGAAGGCATAGACGAGGTTCGCCAAAGCACCAGCATAGTCGAGGCCTAATTTCTTGGCTCTATTAATTACAAAGCCTCTGACAAGGTCGCCTATAATGAAACCAGCTACCGATATAATTAGAGCCGTAATGGCCTGAGGCAAGAAGCTTACTAAACCGCTAAGGGGTGCTGAAATCTGCTCAAGTCCAAGTGAACGAGCAGAAGAACTCAAAAACATAATTATAAGAATCCAAAAAAGACTCTTACTTACAATAATTGAAAAAGGTGCATGAGTATTTGCACGGAAAAACATTCCCGAAAAACCTGATCTCTGAATAATTGGGTTATTTGCAAATTTCTCTTTTAGCAAACCTCCAAACTTTTCTAACAAGAACCGTGTTCCTCGCGCTACGAGCGTTGAAATAATTACCCCAACTAATAAAAGAATAATGGCAGTCAGCAATTTCGGTATGAACGCCGTGAATTCATCAACCATTTGATTCAATTGAACTAATAGAGAATTCACCCAACTATTTTGGGTTTCTGAACCATTAGTTGGATTGGTCCCTTGTGCGGCTTGAGCAAGCAATGTCATCATTGGTTTTTCATTAAGGTTAAATAAATTATTCATTATCGACACGATTATTTTCGTGCTCTTCGGCATTCACTGATCCGGCAGTTAAATTTGCACTTTTAGCAACGCCAATAAACGCTAAAGCCAACTCAGACGCACCTACTCCAATCGTTTTAAATAGAAAACTCATAGAATGTTTCGCTACGACGCTAAATTTTGCTTTTTGAACAATCCGGTCAATTCTTCTTAAATCTTCAATAGTTAAATCTCGCGGCACCCTCTCTGCTTCAGAATCAACACGAGTACTATCTAATGATGAACCTTCCTTCTTAAAAATATTTAGGATTTGCGCATCCTGCTCAAGAAATTGTGCATCACTTATCATGCCTCTTCTGTCTCCTCTCCAGTATCCAAATCATTATAAATTTCCTTAAATTTCTCCTGCGCACGATATAACCGCATCTTAGTAGCGCTCAATCCGATTTCAAGAACATCAGCTATTTCTTGTAGGCTTAGCCCGGAAACATATCTTAATGTTACGAGGCGACAATCTTCCCCGCTCATCTTGGCAATGACTTCATGAACTTTTCCGGTCAGTGCATTTTTCATATCAGGATCTTCGCGAGCAATTTCTTCCTGAGTTATTTCTTCTACCAGCTTCGCATGATTCTCATTGCGGCGGGCATCTTTTCTACGGCTCTCGATGCAACGATTATAGACGATACGATAAAGCCAAGTCTTAAAAGCTGAACGGCCCTCGAATTGACCAAGCTTATGGAAAACCTGCAAGAATGCATCTTGGCAAGCTTCTTCAGCATCTTGAACAGAACCGAGCATTTTTAAACAACTTCTATAGACTAAAGGTTCATGGCGCCTCAAAAGTTCTCGGTATGCGGTAACGTTATAAGGTAACTCAGTCTTACACCGAGCAACCAATTCATCATCAGTTAACGCATCCACGGCAGATTATTATGAGGCTGTCCCTGAATGGATTGTAAAATCAATTATCATAAAATTAACCTTACTCACTATTTAGATGTCATTAACCCCATCAAAGGTCACAAACTAATCACTATTTTTTAGTCATCAGAATCCTACAACCATTAAGATCAATACTTTAGATCAAATAGAAATAAAAAACTTACTAATAATGATCTTTTTTCACTAATAATTGGAAATTAAGCTTCTCCGAGTCATCAGCCCCGATAATCCTCCAATGCTATTTCAATATTTCTTCTTTAGATATTACTCTACCTAGAATTCATAGCCGATGATAAAATAAACCCTAATTGGCGCACTCATAATTTTATTTAGTGTGCAGTACTAAACTTGACACTTTAAATATGGTCTGGATCATAACCCTATAAGATAAATGCGTATTCTATCCGGCATTCAACCAAGCGGCAGACTTCATGTGGGAAACTTCTTCGGCATGATGCAGCCTTCTATTCGTCTACAAGAAGAAGGAGAAGCCTTCTATTTTATTGCGGACTATCATTCATTGACAACTGTTCAAGACCCTGATGCCTTGAAAGAAAATGTCAGCAACGTTGCGGTTGATTTTCTGGCTTGTGGTTTAGATCCCAACAAAGCCGTTTTTTTTAAGCAGTCTGATGTCCCAGAAGTAACTGAATTATCCTGGCTTTTGAGTACCGTAACTCCAATGGGGTTTTTGAACCGTTGTCATTCTTATAAAGATAAGACAGAACGTGGTCTTGAAGCAACGCATGGTCTATTTGCTTATCCAGTATTAATGGCAGCAGACATTCTTATCTACGACAGCAACGTTGTTCCTATAGGTGATGATCAAAAGCAACATCTGGAAGTGACTCGTGATATAGCGACTAAATTCAACAACCTTTACGGTGATGTCTTTGTTATTCCGGAACCAAAAATTCGAGGAGACAAAGCGCGGGTCCCTGGGCTAGATGGTCAAAAAATGAGTAAAAGTTATGGGAATATTTTGGAGCTATTTGGTGAGGAGAAAGCTACAAGAAAAAAAATCATGTCAATCACGACCGACTCGACTCCGGTCGAAGATCCCAAGGATCCATCGAATTCGATTATTGTAGATCTATTTAGCCTAGTAGCATCGGATCAACAATTAGAAGAAATGAAAGATGATTTTTTGAAAGGGGGCGTTGGTTATGGAGACTTTAAAAAGCGTTTGTTTGAAGCTTTTTGGGAATATTTTGAACCAATGCGCGCAAGAAGAAAAGAGCTCTGTGAGGATCCTCAATACATTGAAAATATTCTTAAAGAGGGTGCTGCCCGGGCAAGGGAAGCAGCCTCAGCCACATTAAAAAGAGCTCGTCATTCCTGTGGTATTACTTCGTGATTTCTTCGCAACATTTAATTCTGCAAATAATAAAATGATGAATTGATACTTGCGAAGATAACATACAGTATTAGCATTCTCACCCCAATCCAAATAATTAAATAATAGAGGAAAGCCCATACTTGGCATGTTTGAAGAAGAAGAAGAAGAAGAAGATAACGGTGGAGGTTACAGACGCCGAAGCGACGAACCACTTTATACAGAAAAGATATTTTCTGACCGTAAAGTTTTTTTTGTTGATCTGAAAGCGAATGATCGTGGGCGTTTTCTTAAAATTACAGAAGACGTGAGAGGAAGGCGTGACACCATCATGGTCCCTGAAGAAAGCCTGCAGGAACTAATTGATGCATTACAAAATGTTTCAGATTATCTGAAGAACGAGGATTCAGAGGATTAAGCTCATTGTAAAAGTTTTTACGTTTTCACAACGCGCAATCCCACAAATACACCAGTGTGATTGTAAATAATACAAACTTTGAAGTTCTCTGTGAAACAGAAGATTTCATTGTTGTAAATAAGCCTGCTCCACTACTCGTTCATCCTTGCGTTCCAGGCAATCCGCCAACGCTGTTAGATGGCATCAAAGATCTTCTAGCCTATGATATCGCGAACGGAGCGCGATTATCGATTATTAATCGATTAGACAGGGAAACTAGTGGCATTGTGATTGTCGCAAAAAATAAGCATACAGCCAGGCAATTTGGCATTGCCATGCAGCAACATAAAATAAAAAAAGAATACTTGGCGCTAGTTCATGGAACACCTAAAGAAAAAAAATTTACAGTAGAAGCTCCTATTCTGAGAGCAGGTGAAGTAGAAGAATCTAAAATATGGGTAAAACAAATTCCTCACCCTGACGGAAAACCTAGTATCACTAAATTTGAATTAATGGAAAAATTCGAACCTTTTTCCTTATTGAAAGCGATGCCTGAAACTGGTCGAATGCATCAAATTCGAGTCCACTCATTGCATGTCAATCTCCCTATTGTTGGGGATAAAATTTATGGTATGAATGAAAACAGTTATCTCGAATTCATTAAAAACGGATGGACCAAAGAATTGGAATCTGAGCTGATCCTGCCCCGCCAAGCATTACATTGTCACCGCATGTCACTAGAAGGAGTTGGAAAATGGGAAGCTCCAATACCAAATTCATTTAAAACTTGTGGAGCCGCTTCTTGACCACCGGTATTCCGCCCCCTAAGATTTCGATCGCTTCACAAACTAAGGAATGAATATACACGAATACCAAGCCAAGGAGCTATTTGAGCAATTTAGTGTGCCCTCACCACAGGGACGCGTAGCTGAAACGGCGGAACAAGCTCAACAAATTGCTGAAGAGCTAACCGGACAAGTTGTAATAAAAGCTCAAATACATGCAGGAGGTCGGGGAAAAGGTAACTTTAAAAATGGCTTTGAAGGTGGTGTGCACTTATCTGAAAGTGCAGAAGAAATTGGGATAATTGCCAAACAAATGATTGGCCAAGTCTTGGTAACACACCAAACAGGTGATTCAGGTAAGGTCGTTAACAAAGTCATGGTTGCGCAGGCCGTAGACATTTCAAAAGAATATTATCTGGCTATACTTATGGACAGAGAAAGCCGCGCGCCCGTGATCGTGGCCTCTACAGAAGGTGGAGTAAACATTGAAGAAGTAGCCGAAAAAACACCTGAAAAAATCATCCGCGAAACCATACATCCTTTGGCTGGACTGCAACCTTATGAAATCCGAAAAATCTCATCTAATCTGGGGTTTGCTGGAGACACCGCCAAACAGTTTGGAAATCTGTTAAGAGCTCTCTATAAGCTCTTTATATCATGCGATTGCTCGTTAGTTGAAATTAACCCTTTAGTTACAACACCTGACGGTCAAGTCCTCGCACTAGATGCAAAATTTGGTTTCGATGACAACGCTCTATACAGGCAACCTGAAATTGAAGCCTTACGTGATCCTTCAGAAGAAGATCCAAGAGAAGTTGCAGCCTCAGAATTTGGTCTGAATTATATCGGCCTTGATGGCAATATCGCATGCTTAGTCAATGGTGCCGGGCTAGCAATGGCAACAATGGACATCATCAAACATTTTGGTGGAGAGCCCGCTAACTTTTTAGATGTGGGTGGAGGTGCAACCGAAGAACAAGTCACGAATGCTTTTAAAATCATTCTGGGAGATTCAAATGTGAAAGGTATTCTGGTCAATATTTTCGGTGGAATAATGGATTGTGATGTAATTGCAAATGGAATTGTTGGAGCATGTAAACAGGTAGACTTAAACATTCCGTTAGTGGTCCGGCTCGAGGGTAATAATGTAGAAGCAGGGAAACAAACGCTGGCAAATTCTGAAGTCAATCTGATCGCGGCAGATGATTTATCTGATGCCGCCGAAAAAGCCGTCCAAGCCATCAATGTCTGATCATTAAAAATTAATTAATTTAACTTAAAATCCTTTAAATTGACCGACAATCACGACATCACTCTTCGCTTTTCGCGTCGCTACTCAATGGGGCATCGGCTCATCAGTGGGGCAGCTCCAAATTGTAAGATTCCGCATGGACATGATGAACTTGTGACTGTTGAAATTGCCAGTCATAAAAATCGTAAACTGGATGCTGATACTAATATGCTTGTCGAGTTTGAAGAGGCGAAGGGCCTTTGGTTTGATTGGATTGATGGATCAGTAGATCATAGCTTTCATGTCAGTTCAAAAGATCCTATCATTACATATTTTAAAGAAAATGAACCTGATCTTTTATCTCGGCTTCTCATTACACCTGGTGACCCTACAACCGAAATCAGATCTGCTTGCTACTATGCAAAGTTAAGCTCTTTTCTTAAAACCAAGGAAGAAGATTTAATTTGTGTTGGGCTACAAATTCAGGAAACTCCAACAAATGCTGTCAGATTTAACTGTGCTGATATAACTAAGTTCTTGCCCAGCGGTGCCGATCATTGGTGGAACCGCTCTGACCTTTCAATCAACGATTTATAACAACTGTTTACTATGTCTATCTTAGTGCAACCAGATACAAAAGTTCTTATACAAGGAATTACCGGTGGATTCGGAGCTACGCATGCGCAGCTCAGCTTAGAATACGGAACCCAAATAGTTGCAGGAGTCACTCCAGGCAAGGGGGGACAAGTCTTTGAATCCAAAGTTCCAATATTCGACACCGTAGACGAAGCCATGAAAGAAACAGGAGCAAAGGTTTCGGCAATCTTTGTTCCTCCTGCATTCGCTGGTGATGCCATTATGGAATCTGTAGATGCAGGCATGGACCTCATTGTAGCAATTACCGAAGGCATACCCGTTGCAGACATGATGCGAGTTCGCTCAATGATGGAAGGTAGTCATTCTAGACTTATTGGACCAAACTGTCCTGGGATTGTGACGCCAGGAGATGGGCCCGAATCGTCTGGAGGATGCCGTATTGGCATAGCCCCAGGATACATTCACAAAAAGGGTTCGGTTGGGGTTGTCTCTCGTTCTGGAACACTAACCTATGAAGCCGTGTGGCAAACAACTCTTCTTGAACTCGGTCAGAGCACTTGTGTGGGAATTGGAGGAGATCCGATCAATGGGACCAGTCATTTGGACATTCTGAAACTATTTAATGATGACCCAGATACTGAATCAATAATTATGATTGGTGAGATTGGAGGCAGCGCTGAGGAAGAAGCTGCGGCCTGGGCCAAAGAGAACTGCAATAAGCCCATAGCTGCCTTCATTGCTGGAGCAACGGCTCCTCCTGGACGACGAATGGGTCATGCCGGCGCCATTATTTCTGGCGGAAAAGGAACTGCTTCAGCAAAGAAGGAAGCTTTGAGAGAAGCAGGCATCGCTGTAGCTGAAACCCCATCAGACATGGGTTCTACTTTGGCTAATATTTTGTGAAAAAAAATTAAGAAAACTTGGTGATGTGCTGCTAAAAAGGCTAAAACTTTAAACTGCATATAAGAGAGGTATAAAAGCCCTTTGCAAGTGTCCAGCTCTTCGATATTCTTCTCGCCCCATCTTATATAAATACTTTAAAGAGCTAATTAAGCATCCCCCAATAACAATAATCATGGCATTAGCAGCAAAAGGACTAGAAGGAATCATAGCCAACGAATCCAAGCTCAGTAACGTTCAAGGCCAAGAAGGTAAATTATCCTATCTTGGCTATACCATTGACGATCTTGTCGAAAATACCTCCTTTGAAGAAGTTCTTTATTTGCTTCATCGCGGTCAATTACCGAACCGTGGAGAATTGGATGCACTAACTTCAACATTACGTGCTAACAGAAACCTTCCTCAAGGAATCGTAGATTTTCTTAAATCATCACCTAAAGATGCCGGACCAATGGATATTATACGTACAGGCGTATCAATGCTTGGGCTTTATGATCAAAGGGGAGAACATCAGAACCGAAAACTGAATGAAGAACGCGCATTAGCAATTGTTGCCAAGATCCCGCTAATAGTGGCTGCGTTTCACCGCTGTCGACAAGGATTAGAAATCATTGAGCCTAGGGACGATCTTAGTGAAGCTGCTCACTTTTTGTATCTTATTAATGGAGAAGAACCTTCTGATGATGCAGCAAAAACACTCGACGTCGCTTATATATTACATGCTGATCATGGAATGAATGCATCAACATTCAGTTCTCGAGTCACCATTGCAACTCTCAGTGATATTTATTCCTCCATCACTTCAGCAATCGGAACTCTAAAAGGGCCTCTGCACGGCGGAGCGAATGAAGGGGTCATACAAATGCTGGAAGAAATCGGTTCTGAAGATGCCGTGGATTCATATGTTGAAGGCAAACTTGAGCGCAAAGAAAAAATAATGGGCATCGGTCACCGGGTCTACAAGGTACTTGACCCACGAGCTCCACACCTGCGCAAAATGGCAATTAAGCTAACAGCAGAACTTGGTGATCCAAAATGGATCAATATGTCGGAGCGCATAGCGAACATCATGAAAGAGCGCAAAGGACTGAATGCTAATGTCGATTTTTATTCTGCAACAGTTTATTACAGTCTCGGAATACCAACGGATCTATTTACCCCTATATTTGCTATTAGCAGGGCAAGTGGATGGACGGCTCAAGTATTAGAACAACTTGATGATAATCGTCTTTATCGGCCACTGACTGATTATATCGGAGCTGATTCTCAACCCCCGATACTCCCCATTGATGAGCGTTCTTAGCGCTCCACATAAAATTTTAATTTTCTCATTTTCTTATCTGAAAATGGGAAACCCTGTACTAGGATAAACAACCTCTCTAGTCCTGCCCTAGTAAAATGGTTAGTTATAACAATCACGCATCTTACATTCAAGCAATCCGTGAACAGATATCAAATGTCGTTGTTGGACAAAATGTCGTTGTAGAACGCTTGCTCATTGCTCTCTTCACAAGCGGTCATATTCTGCTCCAAGGGATGCCAGGACTCGCAAAAACTCTTTTAGTAAATGCCCTTGGCAAAGCCATTCACTTAGAGTTCTCAAGAATTCAATTTACGATCGATCTATTGCCATCGGACATCCTCGGATCTGAAATTCTTGACCAGGCAAGTGGACAATTCACTACACACAAAGGTCCCGTATTTACTAACCTTCTACTTGCAGATGAAATAAATCGCGCAGCTCCAAAAGTTCAAGGAGCACTACTAGAAGCAATGCAAGAACGCAAAGTTACCATAGGAGACAATACGTATCGTCTTCCTGTGCCCTTCCTCGTTATTGCAACACAAAATCCCATCGAACAAAGTGGTACATTTGAATTGCCCGAAGCTCAACTCGATCGATTCATGTTATGTCATCGGCTCCAATATCCAACTCCAGTCGAAGAAGAAGAAATATTAACCAGGAACTTGAATCTTGGTATTCAAAAAGAAGGAGGAGGGGCAGTAGCTAACACTGAATTTGATATTGTTTCCGAAGATCCTGTCGGAGAAGCCAATGACTTAATATCTGTGATTGATGCCGTACACAAGATTCATGTTAGCGAAGTCTTCATTAAACATGTCGTCGAGCTCGTTAGTCGGACCCGGAATCATTCGCACATTGAACTCGGAGCAAGCCCCAGAGCTGGCATAGCCCTCATTAAAGGTGCACGGGCACGAGCACTCATTCATGAGCGAGACTACGCAATACCTGAAGATTTGTTTGCGTTGGCTGAGGATGTCCTCCTGCACCGCATGCGTCTTAATTATGAAGCTTTAGCCGAAGGCATGAATACTATAGATGTCTTAGAAGACATTCTAAAAACTATGGGATAATATCATTTATAATTATCTCATTCATTTTTGCGTCGAATCCTATTGTGCAAATGACTGAAAATTTCCTCGATTCCTGTGATCCAATTGACTCGCGACAATTCATCATCGCAATAAAGAAATTGGCCGATGACATAGGATACGGTAGCGATCGATCTACGTTCCTCGGATCTGGTATAGAATATGTACAATCACGAGCGTATCAGATTGGTGATCCAATCAAATCAATAGATTGGAAAGTCACTGCCCGCACAGGAAAGTTTCACGTTAAGGAATACGAAGCTCCGAAACAAATGCCCATTTACTTGCTCATCGATACATCCGCTTCGATGACAGTTACTTCTACAAATATTAGTAAGTATGCATCGGCCATAAGAATCGCTGGAGGAATCGCATTCGCCGCACTGGATCGGATAAGTCCGGTCGGAGTGATCGGAGCGGGGGGACGTGATTTATTTGTAAGGCCAAGTCTATCTGCTGACCGCATACTGCAATGGCTACTTAAACTACGATCCTATCGTGTCGATGAACCAACCCGCGTTGGTTCTCGCCTGGCCGAGCTTATGCCAATTTTAACGAGCCGATCTATGATTATTGTCATATCGGATCTGCACGATTCTACAGCCATGCCGGCACTCAAACTCGCAGCACAAAAACATGATTGCGTTGCTCTGCAGCTGATTGATCCAATAGAATCAGGGATACAAGGTGCTGGATTCGTGAAAACAAGAGAAGCTGAAACAGGAATCACAGGAATCACAAAAAACAAAGTCAAACTCACTGATTCTAAATTCATTGCTGAAGAGCTAAAGAAGTCTGGCATTGATTACTTACAACTTCTCACCAATGAACCCATAGCGCATAAGTTACGTCATTTCTTTAAATCTCGCGCTGTACTTAGTCGAGGAGCACGCTAGCCATGAAAAGATCACTATTTATTGGCATCTTATCTTTTACCCTTCCCTACCTCATAGCCAATGAGCTGAAGCAGGAAGCCGCACCTCTTGGTATCAAGATACAAATAAAAGATTACGTCATTCCAGGTCCTGAAGTAGAACCCAAGCCTCTGAACAAAGAATCAGCTATTGTCTTACGTATCACATCAGTTTATCCGCATGGTAACTCTTTCCGATACGATTTTGAATATTATGGGCTAGAAGCAGGATCCTTTGACCTAGGCGATTATTTACAAGGCAAGGATAAAAAACCAATGACTGATCCGCCTACTCTGCCGGTAACGTTCAAATCATCCTTAGCACCAGAACGGATGAAGCCTAACCCACCAGACGATGGAAAATTGCCTCGTTTCATAAAATACAAACATCTATTGATTTTCGGAGCTGCTTTCTGGTTAATAGGATTCTTATTACTAATATTTGGTGCTCGTAAAAAATTGAACTTGATGGAGTCTTCTAGTCCTGAGCTGCTCAGCCCAGCAGAAATTTTACGACCTCTGGTAGAAGCTGCCAGAAAAGGAAAACTTGGAAAGGAAGGTCAAGCAAGGCTAGAAAGAACACTTATTATTTTTTGGAGACAACGGATGAATCTCACGAATGAATCGCCTAGCACGGCACTATCTAAAATTAAAGCGCACCCAGAAGCGGCACCGCTGTTTGAAAAACTTGAGTCTTGGTTCCATTGTCCAAATCCAGAAGAGCCTTCTGATTTAGATGCTCTTCTCAAGCCTTACCGCGAACCAAAAATTGACTGAATTATAGAAAAATATCTATTAAATGTTTGCCCACTCCCCAGTCCTCATATTGCTTGCGATTCCGGCCGCGTTACTGTTTTGGATCTGGCGCAAAAATGGCAATGGCCATCAGGTCGTGATTCCCGTAGATGAATCGCTAATGACCCGAAATCGACTATGGGAATACATACTTAAAATGACTGCCTCATTACCAGCCTTGTTGTTAGCAATTGCGGTACTTCTACTGGCAGGACCTCAACAACTCTCTGATCCAAAAACTAAAAAAAAATTAACCAATATTCAATTTGCTCTTGATGTGTCCGGCAGCATGACGGCGCCTTTTGGCGATGGGAACCGTTACGAGGCAGCCATGGAAGCAATCAATGAATTTATTAACTATCGTGAAGAAGATGCTTTCGGATTAACTGTTTTTGGTGATCATTTCTTGCACTGGATCCATCTAACTTCTGACCCGTCGGCCTTCGGATATGCAACCGACTTTTTAGGCCCGACACGCCTGCCTATCTGGTTCAGAGGAGGAACTAAAATCGGTCTAGCCCTTGAAGAATGCTCCAAATTGTTAGTGGAACGCGAAGAAGGTGATCGCCTCATTATTCTTTTATCAGACGGTTACAGTGCTGACCTTGGAGGAGGCAAAGACATTGAGATAGCCAATAAACTTATAGCTAATAATATTTCTACATATGCCATTCACATTGCTCCTGGATCGCCTCCAGCACAGTTATTAACCATAACTAATCGGACCGGAGGTGAAGTCTTTGCAGCCGGTGACCCATCGGCCCTCAAAGCAATATTTACTCGAATTGACAAAATGCAGAAAACTAAAATCGAGAGGATAGGTGCCGAGTCGATGGACAATTTTAAACCCTATGTGATGACAGGAACCTCTATAGCCTTAATGTTTTTACTGAGTCTCTTCGGTTTACGTTATACACCATGGTAGTGAATCCGGAAATTTCAGCGCTGGCTGCTCTTGTACTTACAATTGGAGCTGAGATGATACATTCACGCCGTATCAAAAACATTGCGATCTTATCCTTTGGTCCTTCGGCCCTTCCTTCATCATGGGCGCGAATAGCACCGGCAACAAGATGTGTGGCGGTATCCTTAGGAATTTGGGGCCTTGCAACTCTTCTAACCATCCAGCCTAAGATTCACAAAGCCAAGGCAGTTGATCCTGATGAAATACGGCACATTGTAATTGTCCTCGACGTGTCTCCTAGCATGAAAATAAAAGACGCCGGTGAGGGCGGGGTAAAGAGAAGGCGCGAACGCGTTTTTGAATTAATGGAATCGTTCTTTAAGAGGGTCAGAGTCGAACAAATGAGGCTTTCTCTGATTGCGGTATATAATGGAGCAAAGCCGGTAGTTGTGGATACTAAGGACGCAGAAGTAGTGCGAAATTTTCTTGATGGCATGGACATGTATACTGCATTTGAAGCCGGTAAAACTCACCTCTTTGATGGGCTCAATCTTGCAGCCGAAATTTCTAGGCAATGGCGCCAAGACAGCACAACGATTATTCTGCTTTCGGACGGTGACACTGTTCCTTCTGTAGGAATTCCAAAGATGCCAAGATCAGTCAATGGAATATTAGTTATTGGGGTTGGTAACCCAATAAAGGGAACCTTCTTGGACGGCCAAAACTCTAAACAGGATGCTTCAACTCTTAGGCAGATAGCGTTACGGCTGAATGGCACTTACCATGATGGAAACGTGAAGCATATCCCAAGCGAAACGATTTCATCTCTTGTTTCAGTTGAGGAAAAAAGTGCTATCGAAAAAATGACCAGACGAGAATACGCTTTGATAGCGATAGTAATATCTTCTCTGATCCTAACTGCACTCCCTTTGATATTAAATTCTTTTGGTACCCAATGGCGTGTCGGGATCCGCTCAAATTCGGACACTAAAAAATGAAATTTTCAGAAATCCCTGTTCATCGTCCATGGTTAGCGATTGCTTTATTTGCAGTTATCAGCGGTTTTTCTTTTTACGGAAACTTATCTGAGCGTGGAGATCGTAATATTAAAAATTCCCGCACAAAAACTGATTACGAATTTACTAAAAAAGTGACCCGTGAATTCGGGCCTGACGGATCGGAGGTTCTCATACTCATTACTCATAGGGATGACAATGGTGACTTGTTTGAAAAGGGCACTGCTCAATCTTATAAGAATCTATTAAAAGCGGTAAGAAAAATTCCAAGCGTCTCTCGGGCATTCAGCTTTGATCAAATACCTTCATACGGAATTGGACTACTTAAGTTGCCCTTGTTTCCAGATAAAAATGACTCTGAATCAAAACGCAAGGCGTGCCGGAAAAGGGCCCTAAATCATCCCATAGTCGCGGGAAATTTATTGTCTTCAGACGCGCGAACTTCTTTGGTCCCTTTAAGTTTAAAGCTGACAAAAAATCAAAAGATTAGTGATGTTCTTAATCTCATTAGAGCTGAGGCCACTAAGGCTCTACAAGGTTCAAAACTGGAAGTTAAACTGACCGGAAGAGTTCCGATTGATATTGCCCGTCGTGATGCCATGAAAACTGAAAAATTACGCTTTCAAATCATAGGCTATGTTCTTTCTGTAATACTTGCTCTTATATTTTTTCGCGGCTTAGTGATGACTCTAATAGTCACTTTGCCTCCCGCAGTTGGCGTCTTCTGGACCATTGGAATGCTTGGTTTCACTAATGAACGCCTCAATAGCCTCTCTATGGTAATAATGCCCATCATCTTGACCATGATTGGGTTCACTAACGCCGCTCACATTGTTTTTCAGTTTCGTCGAGAGCTCAGCGAAGGGTTTTGTGCTAAAGAATCTATGGCTGCTTCAATGCGTAAATTGGGACTCCCATGTATGTTATCAGCTTTAACGACTGCCGCGGGATTTGCTTCCCTCACCGTTGCAGAAGCAAACATGATTAGTGATTTTGGAAGAGACTGTGCAGTCGGCACACTGATCACATTCATAGCTGTGGTTCTCTTATTACCATTACTTGGCCTGTTACCATTCAAACACAAAATCGAAACTGGCAAAAAATCTCTGCAATTAGACTCGGTCCCGGGAAAAGGATTTTTCCTGAAATTCATAAGATCTGTCATTAAACACTCTAAGTGGGTGGTAACTGTTTCTGTTATTCTTACAATTCTCTTTGGATGGCTAACTTCGACTCTTAAGCCGGACATGTATCTGCTCAATCAACTGCCAGACAAAAGCGAAAGTGGAGCAGCACTCATAGAGGCTGATAAAAGCCTAGGAGGAATACAGGCCATCCGCATAGTTGCCGAATGGGAATCCGATGACAGTGACCCTGTACCTATCATTGCCAGCATTGAAGAAATGGTTAAAGAGGAAAAACTTTTAAGCCAACCCTTATCGATACGGGGGGTACTTTCCTCACTGCCTGGTCTTGGGAAAGATCTTTCTTTACGTATGCCGCTCTTGAAACGAGCGCCTCCAGATTTAATTAAGCCTCTTTACCGTCCTGACCTTAAAAAAGCAGTCGTCATTACCCGGATACAGGACCTCGGGGTCGCTCAATACACACCCGTCTATGAGAGATTAGAAAATAAACTTCAGAAGCTGAGTAAGAAACATCCTGATTATAAGTTTGGATTGGCCGGAGGAGCTGTCGGTTGGGGGCGATATGTCCATCGCATGCTTAATGATTTGGCCCGTAGCCTCGCTGCCGCAGCCATTATCATCCTTATCATGATAACAATCGCCTACCGTTCTTTGCGGATTGGGTTAATAGCCATGATTCCAAATCTATTTCCACTGCTGGCATGTGCTGCCGTTCTTGCTGCCTTTGAATTACCACTATCTCTTGAAATTGTTTGTGCTTTCACAATCTGTCTCGGCATCGCTGCTGATGATGCAATCCACTTCCTGAGCCGCTATCAGGCCGAACGGAAAAATGGCCTCAATATCGATCAGGCCCTCGAATGTAGTTTTATGCGTGTAGGACAGGTCCTTATAGCTACCACGGTTGTCATGCTCTGCGGACTGGGAAGTGTTCTTTTCAGTTCACTTCCTATGTATCGCGCTTTCACTGCAGTTGCTTGCGCAACACTCAGTACAGCACTCATTGCTGATCTCATTATACTTCCCTCACTTTTAAAGCTGTTCCATAATAAAAAGGTTTAGACTTGAACATGTCGATCCAGAGACTAACATAATAAAACGTCCCTTTAATCATGCGTAAGTTCTTCATCTTTATTTGGCTACTCGTTCCACTTGGTGCAGCGGCTTATCATTTTGGTCCTGGGCAACAAAGCATTAAAATTGATCAGGCAGCCACACACATTGGTTTTGCAGAGAAGCACTTAATGAATAAAGAATTTGCTGAAGCTGTAATCGAGTTTGATGAAGCGATCAGTTTATTGCCAAAGGAGAATATTTCTACAAACAACAGGTTACGCTTGGAAAAAGCCAAAGCACAGATGCAGTGCTCACAACTCCCGGAAGCTTATAAGGATCTTCTTTCAATGTTATCAGCACTAGATGAAAACACGGAACCACAGCTGGCAGCTGATACAAAATCAACTCTAGCCAATGCCCAGTATTACATTACTTGGCTGATGAGGCTCGAAGGGCACTCTCGTGAAGTGTGGGAACCGGTCATTGAATCATCACGCCAAAATTATTATGCAGCTGCCGAATTTGCAAAGAGTGAAGGGAAGCAGCAATCGGCCGATCAATTAGTCGAAAATCTTGAAGCCTCAATAAAACTTGCGCGGATCGATTTGGATGAACTTCAGGGCTTGCCTCTGCCTAGCCAATGACGGGGCTGCGGAAGCGGAACCAGGCCCGGTCGGGCCGGAAAAAGTAAAACCGGTAAAAAGCCTGCTGACTCTCGCGGCGCGGGCCAAGCTCCTCCACCGGACGGGATCGGATCGTGATCCTGAAGGACTTGCCCAACGTACAAATTACAAACCACATCAGTTCTCCCGACTTGGTTAAATGAGACGACTCTTCCTCACAAGTATCGCGTTGCAGTTATCCATTGGTTCACTTTTAGTAGCTCAAAATCGAGGCACTAAAGTCATACCGCCGTCCGAAAATAAAAAAACTCTGAGTGGTCCTATCAACCAAATCCCATCCAAAAATGCATCCACAGATGCGGCAAAACCAGAACCTCGCCCCGTTGATGTTGATGCCCTTATCCTTGCAAAACTTCCTAAGGTATTGATTGATCGGCGACCATCATCACTTCTAAGAAACTTAGGAAATATTGACCAAGACAAAAAGGACAAGGGAACTGCAAATCAGCCAAAAAGCGCAGCAGACATTGCAATTGAGTCACTAGCTGAAAATCTAACTAAGAGCAATTGGAATGGAGTAGCGGACTTTTTTTCATCTCAATTTAAAAAAACCGAAAACGCAAATAAGGCTTACCTGAGTCTGTTAGATACTCTCGCGTTACCGCCACGCATTAGACCCACAAGAACGATACCATCTGCAAGTGTAACGCCCGGAAAAGTGTCGCCACCGCGGAACATGGCATATGCCGAAAAGCATCTCCTCTCTCCTACAGACATACTATATTTAGGGGATGCCTGTCCAGTTGATCTCAATGAAAAAACTACAATACCCAAGCTAGGACGTTTATTGAAAACAGCGCTCTCCCGGGGTCACTTTCCTGATACCGTTGTTACCTTACTGGAAAAGGGAACAAAAAAAATTGGCGGCTCCAGTGACAGTAAAAAACGCATGACAGCAGCCAGACTGCTAATCAGTGCTGGACTAGCAGCCGAAGCAGGAAAATTCCTGCCAAAGATCGATGATTCGGATGATCCCAATGAACTCGATATTATTGCAAATTATCATTTAGCTCTTCATGCAAAAGAACCCAAAGAAGGGCATCTTGGCTTGGCCTGGAAAGCCACTCAATTAATTCTAGCCAATCCAAAAACTATTCAAGCAAGTAAAGAGTCTGCCCTTGAAAGGGCAGTAGATCTTGCCCCTAAAGTTGAAGAGGAAAAAGGAGCACAATGGCTAAGTGAAAGCTTCACTGGAGACGCTAAACTTGGTCGTGAAGTGCTTGCAACGATTGGGGCCCTCACCTCAAGCGGCAGATCAGAACCTTCGTCCTCTGCGCGTCTTCGGCGACTCACTCTACAAAAAACTGCAACAGAATCGTTACTTGAAATCAGTGAAATTAAACTCAACGAGTGGTCCGAGATATTAAATATACTTGCTTTGAATTGGCTCTCCGAAGCCTCTTACAGCTATCAGCGGGACGCATCAAAAACAATTAGTCCGAGAATGCGATGGGATCAGTACGGCAACATGTATTACGAAAACTCTAAAGTGAATTCTACAGCCACTCCGGGTAATGTGCCCGGACCAATCGCCTCCGGAGAACTCCTCAAAGTGCGCCCAAATGAAAACTGGATCCGTCAAATTGATGATGACCTGCAACCACAGTTTTCTACTCTATATGCTCAGCTATATCTTAAAGTGAACGAACCGGAAGAAGCGTTTCCTTACATCCAGAAAGTTTCTGCTAATTATCCCGAAACCGGAAAACGTCTGGCCGAAGAATTTTTGCGTGTCTGGGCCGATAATCATAACCCCAATGCGAATCGCAACCGTACTTATCGGTACGGTTATATGTATGGATATAATCAAAGAGCAAATTCCATCCCCCTAACTCGCTCAAAGCAAGAACGCAGCCTGACCGAATTGGCTAATTGGGTGGGTAAATTACAATCCTTACCGATAGGTGAAATTAACCAGGACAAGCTCGCCGAAGCCTTTACTAAAATTCATAGCCGTGCCGAGGTATATAAAATGACCGCGATCACCAAAGTGTTCGGAACCTTTAAGGACATGAGCCCGAAAACTGTTGCAGCTTTAGCTAATACTATGCGAGTCAACCTAGCGACAGTCTGGCGCGATCCTAAAACACAGCAAGATGCGAAGACAAAACGCAAAGATGATGAAATCCTTGCCGAAGTAATAGCAGGATATGAAGGCATAGATGATATTCTGGGGAAAACAATTGAAGCTAATCCTGAAGATTGGCGCCTCCATCTACGAAGAGCCTGTCTGGCACTCGATAAAATCAACTTCCAACAGGAATCGAAAAAGAGCTCCACTTATACTATCGATCGAAAGAACAGTTATGAAATGTTCTCAAAGGCTGCTGAACTATACATCTCGACTTCACCTGACAATGAGGAAGAAGAAACGACCGAAGCCTTTGAGCACTGGTTCTACGCTGCCTTAGGTGCAAGTGATCTGAGTGCACTTCGCGAAACACAACTCCCCGCTCCTCGACAAATTGAACAAATCAAAACTGCTCTTGCCGGTTTACCTAACAAATCCGCAGAGCGGCACTTAGCCCGCTTTGCAAATGCTCTCGCAGCGAGGATCAGTTCAGTGAAACCAGAACTCAAACAGCGTTATCTTCGTCATGGCCTATCAATAGCCGGTGAACATGAAAAGGCTAGCGAAGCACAAAAGCTATTTAATTACTATAATGACCTGACTACCGAAATCCAGCTCGTGGCAAGGATCGACGGTTCAAGCACTGTCGGGCATGAATCACCGTTCGGAGTCTTCGTTGACATTCGCCATACCAAAGAAATAGAACGCGAATCTGGCGGCTTCTCCAAATACCTTACAAATCAAAATAATTCCAGCTACGCCTATAACTATGGTCGACCAACTCAGAATTATCGCGAGAAATTCGAGGGCATTACCCGCTCAACACTTTCAGAACACTTCGATGTTATGTCAGTTACATTCCACGACAGCAAAGTCACTTCGAGAGGGGCAGGGCAAGAAGGATGGCGCGTCACGCCATACGCATATGTTTTACTTAAGGCACGCACTCCTGAAGTTGACAAGATACCTTCGATGCAGATTGATCTGGATTTTCTAGATACTGGAGGATATGTGATTCTTCCAATAGCCACTGCTCAAATTCCAATCGATTCTAAGCCCAAGATTGGTGACCCTCGTCCCACCGAAAACCTTAAAATCGTTCAAATACTCGATGAGAGAGAAGCTGATCAGGGCCTTCTCAAAGTTGAAGTTAAAGCCTCCTCCAATGGCCTGGTTCCAGAACTAGACCAATTACTTAAGCCAAGCCTAGATAACTTTACCCGAACCGATTCATCTGGGGGAGAGATTTCCATAGCTAGGTTAGATGCAGAATCTAAACAGGGAAGTCCCATCACTGAAAGGAACTGGATACTCACGTTCACAAAAACACAAACAGCCGCAAATGACTCTGCTCTTGAGTTTAGTTTTCCAGAACAAGCAACCGAAACTAAGGAAATGCTTTTTCAGCGTTATGATGACGCTGATTTAGTTGCTACTAGTCAAACCATTCTCTTAGAACAAAGGTACGGTCAGAAAAATTCAAAATGGATTGGATTGGCTCTACTTGTAGTCCTTATTCTAGGAGCAATAGCCGTGAAACTTAAACGACGAAGCCTGACAAGTTCAGGAAACAAGGAAAAGATTGCCGACTTTAATGTTCCAAATGAAATTACACCTTTTTCTGTTCTTGGCCTATTGCGTAAAATTAATGAAAAAAAAGATTTTCCCGAAAACGTTCAATTACAATTAAATGAATCCATTGCATCTGTTGAAAAGCAATATTTTGATCGAGAAGATGACCGGTCTCTCAACCTAAAAGACATTGCAGAAGAATGGGTCAACCGAGCAGTCTGATACAGTGGACAAGCATTATGCGACCCTCATAACCGATCACCACGGTTAAATCTCAACACTAGCAACTGCCATGGCCGCCATTCCTTCACCTTTACCAACAAAACCCATCCTTTCGTTGGTCGTAGCCTTAATGCCAATCTGTTCTATTTCTAATCCAAGTGCTTGAGAAATATTTCCTTTCATTGCATCAGCATGAGTCAGAATCTTTGGTTCCTCCGCTATCAAACTGCTATCGATATTAATAATTGTTCCTCCTCGATTGGCCACTTCCTGCGCCGCTTTTTGGAGAATATTCATACTGCTGATTCCTTTGATTGATTCATCTGAAGGAGGAAAAAAATATCCTATGTCTGGAGCACCTACTGCTCCCAGAATGGCATCCGCAATGGCATGACTTAAGACATCAGCATCAGAGTGCCCGTCAAGGCCCTTGTCCCAGGGGATGTTCACACCACCAAGCACTAAGGGTCTTCCCTCTACTAACCGATGAACGTCATATCCTATTCCTGATCTTGATGTCATGATTATTATGAAAGTGTATTGTCTAGGGGTAACTTACCGTTCCACGAGCAAATTGAAAGTTTGCCTTTCGTTACCTTACTATCAGTAAGATCGACCCTCCCTCCTGCAGCCTCTACCAGCAATTTACCGGCAGCAATATCCCACAAACTAATCACTTCCTCTATATAAGCATCTAGCCTTCCACAAGCAATATAAGCTAATGCAAGTGCGGCACTTCCCATCATGCGGGATTTTCTGACCTGAGAAGAAATTTCACGGTAACGGATAAAACCTGCCTCCATCGCATCTTTGGTCTTGGAAAACCCTACAGTCACCACTGCTTCAGACATTTTTCCACGATCACTCGTTGATATTGGAGAACCATTCAATGTCGGCTCGCCTCCAACATCAATGACCCAAAGTTCATCCATCATAGGGTCATATATCACACCAAGGATCCATTCATCTGTTGATTGTTGGCGGAGTGCTATTGAAATACAAAAATGTGGAATGCCGAAAAAATAATTCACGGTTCCGTCAATGGGGTCAATGATCCACTGATAATCACCACTCTCGGATCCAGCATCACCTTCTTCACCAAGAATAGAGTGGTCAGGAAAAGCAGCCAAAATTAAGTTCGAAATTAAAGACTGGCTCATAACATCCAGTTGTAATTTGATGTCATGCTCTTCAAATGCATCTACGACTTTATCTTTCCCATAATTATCCTTCAATAATTGGCCCGCGGCCTGTGCCGCTTTCTTGGCTATTTCTAGAAATTCACTCATTTATCCTTTTAACAATGATTCTATTTTATCGAGAATTTTTTCTGCAATGTCCTGCTTAGAACATTTTTTAATGTGATCCTTTGATCCGTCACTTTGAAAGACCGTGACTTCATTCTGATCAGATTCAAATCCTATATCCTTGCGTGAAACATCATTGGCAACAATGAAATCACAACCCTTGCTCTTCATCTTCGATAATGCATTTTCCCGCAATTCCTCGGTATCTGCTGCGAATCCGACTAACACTCCATCGAATTCAAAAATCTGACGCATTGAACCTAAAATGTCCTTAGTTCGTTTGAGTTTAATGTTCTGATCCCCGGATTTTTTAAGTTTTTGTGGGCTCGTTTCTCTGGGTGTGTAGTCGGCAACAGCTGCAACCATTACTGCCGCATCACATCCTTTGGAGCACTCCATTACTTCATCATACATTTGTGATGCCGTCTCTACAGAAACAATATGACAGCCTCCTGGAGTAGGGACATTAACTGGACCACTGACCAATAAGACTTCATGGCCACGCAATTCTGCAGCAGTTGCAATTGCATATCCCATCTTGCCAGTCGAACGATTGCTCAAAAATCTTACAGGATCAATTGGCTCTCTTGTCGGTCCAGCTGTTATGAGGATACGCACAGATAAAATTAATCTCTAATTGTCCGTTGAGAGGATCTTATTTACCGAATCAAGTATCCCATCAACTGGCCACATCCTTCCAATGCCCTCGTATCCACAAGCGAGCATTCCCTCATCAGGACCTATAAACTGCACACCCCGAGAAACTAATTTTTCGACGTTCTCTTGCGTTGCCGGATGATTCCACATCTTACCATTCATGGCTGGAGCAATGATTACAGGAGCGAGTGTTGCGAGATAAATTGAACTTAATGGATCATCCGCAATCCCGTTGGCAAACTTCGCTATTGTGTTTGCCGTTGCTGGCGCAATAAGAATAAGATCAGAACGATCTGCCACCTCAATATGCCCAGGTCTCGAACTTTGCTTCTCATCGTGAAAACTGGTAAAAACAGGATTCTTTGAAAGGACCTGTAAAGTTAATGGAGTAATAAATTCTTTAGCCTCGTCACTCATAACCACGGTCACTGAGTGCCCACTCTTAGTCAAAGCACTCGCAATGTCGGCAGACTTGTAAGCAGCAATTGAACCTGAAACTCCTAGAAGAACTTGCTTCATTATAATAAAATTAGAGTCGCCTCCTAATGTCTCTTTGTCAAAAGCCGTTAAAAAATAAACTTTTCTCGGTCATTAACTAGGTTCATCTTTTTTTCCATCAAGATATGACTGCAAAATTTCAACTGCGGCCGCCTGATCAATTAAATGTCTGCTACTTTTAATAGTATGCCCAGCATCATGTAATTTTTGTTGAGCCAAAATAGTAGTGAACCTTTCATCTTGGGTGACCACTTTAATAGTTGGCATGGCACTGGTGATTTTATCGACAAAATCTGATACTTTTTGCGCTGCTTTGCCGTATGAACCATCGAGACTGCGTGGCATGCCAATGACTATGATTTCAATTGCTCGTTGGGCAACAATTTCAGCAATTCTTGCAATTGGATTCGCTTCGCAAGCCTGAACCGTTTCAAGCGGATGGGCAAACATCCCCAAATCATCGCTATATGCAATTCCAATGCGGACTTCTCCATAATCTACTCCCAGGGCTTTCAAAATATAGATAAACGGGGCGTTGTTCCTGTTATGCTAAACACATAGCAAAGGGATGCATACTAACAACTTTATAACAATTATATTAATATATGAATATAATTAAATTTGCCTTATTAAATTCCCTGCCAAATCTTTACCGACCTTAAACGGTAACTCTATGTTTTGTATCTATACATGAAGATGCTTTTTAATTGTATTTCGTTTGAAAGCTAGGCCGCTATGATTACGTACTACTTCTAACCATTAGTTTTCCTCTCATAAAAATGCATTTATTCCAAATCATTTACCTCTTCATTTTAAACCTCTGCTTATTGCCCTGTGTCAAAGCCGACCTAAAATCACAACTGAAAAGGGCTGAAACCGCCTCTGACACGACTGCGATCGTTGAAATCACTCGGCGAATGCTTGATAAGAATCCGGAAGATATACTTCTCCTGCGAAAATTAGGACGCGCTCAACTCCAAAATCATTCATTCTCAGAATGCGAAAAAACGCTTGTTCATTTGTCCGAACTTCTAAGTCAAGAAGACGCTGAAGTTCTTGAAATGTTCGGTGACATTGAACTGAAAAAAAGCAATGAACCCAAGGATTCGCAAAAGGCTCTCGATTACTGGAAACGCGCTCTACAAATCGATCCTGATCGGACCTCGGTCCTGGCAAGCTTCGTAGAATACCAAAGCAAAAACTTTAACAAGCAAAAAGAACCAGCTTACCTAAAAAAGCTTGTACAATTAAGGAATCAGCCTGAGGACCTCTTTAGAATCATAAATCTAAATCTTAGAAACCGCGACTGGGATGCAATCGATCAATTTACGAAGAGGCTAAGAAAGTCATTCCCGAGCAGTAATCAAGCCAAAAAATGGAATCCCTCATATGACAAACTCTTAAAGGCAAAAATTAGGTTAATTAATATTGATTCGTCTTTGAAAAAAGACCCTACTAATGCAAATCATTTGCTCTATCGCGCATGGATTTTTAATGAATCAGTCATCGATCAACTTGCCATCGAAGATGCCCAAAAAGCTGTAACAGTTCGGCCTGATTCTTTGTGGGTCAAATATCAACTGGGTATCATATTAGCTAATGCCGGAAAGGCCAAAGAAGCTTCAGATCAATTGGGTCTCAATTTTTGGAGGTATTCCTACAAACGAAAGAATCCGGGTCAGCAATTTCTTACCAAACTGGAGCATCTAGAAAAAACAATTACAGAAAAAAGAAGTGCTGAGGCTTTATCGGAAAGGGCAGAAATTCTCTACCGTGAAGGACAAACCGATCTTGCAATTTTAGATCTGAAAATGGCAATGGATACGAATCCTGATCACATCCCTTCACTGCTATTATTTGCAACTATTCAAATCGGAAAAAGTAAAACAAAGGATGCTCGAACAGCATTGCAGCGGATCCTTAATCAAGAACCTACTCCGGTCACGTACATTTCCAGCGGGTACCGTTGGAGGTATCTTGACAATGGATCTAATCAGGGAAGTGCATGGAGGGCTAAGGATTTTGATGATTCAGCATGGTCTAGCGGACCTTCCGAACTTGGATATGGAAGTGATGATGAAGGGTCCGGAACAACACTCAGTTTTGGGCCAAACTCTTCTTCGAAATATCCTACTACTTATTTTCGGACCAGTGTTGAAGTGCTTGATCCGTCCCTATTTTCTAATTTCCTCCTCAGAGTCAAATATGATGACGGGATCGCTGTCTATATCAATGGCAAAGAGGCGATCCGTCAGAATCTAGCTTTGCAAGCTTCATTTACTACTTTTGCCAGCAGTACGGTCAGTGATGAATCTGGCTGGAAAGAGGTCATGCTACCGTCATCATCTTTTTCTGCCGGCACTAATGTGATTGCAGCTGAAATTCACCAGGGCAACGGTACCAGTTCGGACATTCGCTTTGATATGTTTTTGGGTGGCGAGACGACTCACCTTCAGGCCCTTGAGAAACTAGGACGGCTCCAAATCAGTCTCGGAAATTTTGAGGAAGCATCACAAAGCTTCAAGGCTTATCTGGAGATTCAATACAATCAGAAAATAAACGACCTTTATAAGGCCTGTTTCTCATCGTTACAGACAACTTCACAATGAATCATATCGTCTCAGCACTGATACCTTCCATGTTAAGATCTATCCTATTAATTGGAATTCTCAGCACAAATGGAGCATTCACGCATGCTCAGGAAATCAACAATTCCATCAGGTTGAAGCCTGGATCCGGGGATATACGGACGGGCCAAACCATGACTCTCTACTTTCCGGAATCTATGATTAAGCCAGAAAGTATCGGACATTCAAACACCATTAATCCGTTAATTTTTAAACCTAAATTGGAATATGATTTTAATTGGAAAAGCCAGACTGAAGTTCATTACAGGATTAAGGGCCCGGTTATTCCGGGTCAGTCATACAAGGCAATACTTGCCCCTAATCTTACCAAGTTGGACGGCAATCCCTTAAATTATGATCAATGGATTGACCGTTCATTTAAGGCGCATGAGCTTAATGTAAGGACAAAATTTCGTCTTAACAGTGCCAGCCTCGAATATAGGCCCAGTGTCCCTTTATTATTTAATTACAATGTCCAGTTCTTAGGTGCTCGTGAAACAATTTATTTTCAGAATCATCTGACCCGTGAGCGATTTGATTGCGAGATTTTCCTGCCGGCGCTTAATACCGAGCCAAAGAAAAAAGATCCAAAAGCTCCAACTGAAGGCCATTCTTTTTTAGTTCAGCCAGTAAAACCTCTCCCGGTAAATTGTAATATCGATCTTGTTATTGATGGAATTAAAGATGCCGCCAGTAAAACGCTCATTCCTTATGTAAAAGTTTTTCCATTAGGAAAAACGGAACCTTTGAAACTCAAAACTGCTGAAACTTATCAGGATGTTTTTGGAGCCATTGATATTATCCTCAAATTTAATCAGGGAGTTGATCAGAAAAGTATTAAAAATTCAGTCATAAGAGTAGAACCGCATGTTCTAGGCCTGCAGCAAATAGTTGAACGTAGAACTGTTAGATTACGAGGTGAGTTTAATCCTAAAGAAACTTATACAGTCCATGTCGGTTCTAAGCTGTTGGGAATTTCAGGATATGCAATGGGTGAAGACACAATAAAACTAGTCAAATTCGATGGTCTGCGACCTTCGATCTACTTTCCGAGCACTATGTATTATACCCGTTCGGCGCTCGGGTTTAAAATGAAATTTCTTCATGCAAATACCGGGCAAACTCGCTGGCGCTTAGCCAAGATTCCTGAACATAAAATAGGAGTGGCCCGGCAGCGTCTCTACCAAACAGGAGAACTTTTGGTTGATCAGTTAGCACTGCAAAGCATTGCTGAAGGAGAGGTTCCTGGAGCCCCTGAAAATGAGAGCGTTTATCAGGACATCGAATGGAAACCTAAAAAGAAAGGGCCTCTTCCGAACGGTGCTTACTTACTTGAGGTTTCAGCTCCAACAAAGTCCAATAAACTGATCGCTAACCGATCAGTGATTTTCTTTACTGAACTCTTTGTTTCACAAAAGCAGACCAGTAATGAGCTTATTGCCAAAATACAGAAAATGTCTGACGCAGATTCAGTCTCAGGACTGAAGACGCGTCTTGTGACCAGTAATAATACTCTACTCGGCACCTCAATCAGTGATGATGAAGGCATCTGTCATTTTGACAGAAATTTACTTAATCGCAAAAATGCGCTAAATGCCAGTCACCTTCTGATTGATTCCCCTGGAGGAGGGACAGCAGTTGCATTCATTAATCAGCAGACTTTTTACAACTCTGGGTGGGTAAGTTCAGGAACGAAAAAAGATAAGCCCAGAAGTCTTATATTTTCGGATCGTAATCTCTACAGGCCAGGTTCCACAGCGAAGTTCAAAGGTATCGTTCGGCTAAGTGAAGCAGGAGAGCTTATTAATACTGTGAATGTTCCTGTTTCCTGGAAAATATCCGAAGGTTACAATGGAAAAATTGTATCGGAAGGCAAAACCAAAACCGATAAATTTGGAGGATGGGAAACAGAATGGATCATACCCAAGGATGTTAAGATTGGCGGATATCGGTTAAGCACTAACAATTACAGTAATCATTACATACGCGTGGAAGAATACAGGGTTCCCTTGTTCGAGATCGATATCAGAAATCAAAGTGAGCTTGGGGGGAACACTGCGCGTTTAGCAATTCAATCCAATTACTTCCATGGATCACCCAACAGCGGTGCAATTGCCCGATGGTCGATTAACTGGAGAGAAGACTACATACCTAGAAATATTGCAGGCATAACGTATGATCACTATTCCAAGGTTCCATTCGCCAAGCCATACCTGAAATCGTCCGAAGGAGAGATCAGGCTCGATAAAAACGGCTCAGGATTATTAGAACTCGAAATTCCGGAAAAAGACTCCTTGAGCAGGGCAAGATACAATTTTCATTTTTTGGTCGATGTGATCTCTCCTGAGGGTAGGACTATTTCTAATGGTCTATCCGGTTATTTGCAACCTCATGATCAGGTCCTGGGCATTGATCTGGAGCCAAATTACAAAAAAGCTAAACCTTCACTTAAGCTCAAATTCACGACTATCGGCCCGAACAACCAAATCACTAGTGGTAAAGAAGTGATAAGTGATATTTACCGAATCGAAGCACGGACGGTGAAAGAAGAGCTCGGTCAAGGAATTTTCAGATACCGGAACTATAATGAGCATGTTAAGGTTGCCTCTTTCACTAACCAATTACCGCTGACTGATGACGAAACATTGGACATCAGTGTCGATGGTCATCCTGGCCGTTATGTTGCTGTCTGTCAGTTGAAGGGAGATTTCCTTCGCTGCAGTGACTCAGTCCTTCTGGCAGGTGAGGCCAGGGCAAGGTATCCGATTCGCGGCAGGGACGGATTCAATATATCCATAGACAAGAAAACATATCATCCCGGTGAAACTGCAACCCTCGCGTTGGAAGCACCTTTCGGAGGCAAGGCCTGGGTCAGTATTGAAACGGACAAAATCATTGACCAGTTCGTTTTGGACCTTAAACACAATGCAAGCAGAATTGATATTCCGATCAGGAAAGATTATTTTCCGAACGCTCACGCAACAGTTTACCTTATTAGGCCAGGAGGTCCGGAAAAGATTCCCTCCGAACGGTTCGGTCGTGTTGAACTCAGAGTCTTACGTGAAGAGCTAAAGTTGGACGTCAATGTGGTAATGGATCAATCACAGATTGAACCGCAAGATAATGGCACCGGAACCATCATTGTCACCAATAAGGGCAAACCTATAACTGATGCGGATCTAACCGTCATGGCCGTGGACGAAGCCGTCCTTCGCCTAGGATACTGGGAACTCCCCCCAATCATTCCCAAATTTTACCCGTTCCGCCCACACAACGTTGCGACTTATCATGCCCTTGATAATCATATTGAAGGATTTGAGGAAGCAGACGTAACAGAAAAAGGATTTCTTATTGGTGGTGGTGGATCAGGGGATGGCCAACAGAAAAAACGGCCACGTTCTAATTTCCTCGCCCGTGCGTTTTGGAGAACCGAACTCAGAACAGATAACGAGGGAAAGGCCATTTTTAAATTCAAGGCACCTGATAATCTTACATCTTTCCGAGTCACGGCAGTCGCTCAAACAAAGGATCATCAATTCGGAAAAGGACAATCCAGTTTTGAGGTCAGTAAAGGACTGATGATTGAACCGGCACTGCCTAGATTTATCCGAAACGAAGATGAAATTGTTTTCAGAGCCATTGCCAGACAAAAAGTAATGGATAATGCCACAGTTCTGATCAGTTGCAAACCCGGGAAAGGGATAACGAGCCTTGAAAAAGAGCAATACGAAATCGGCCCTCTTAATAAAAATGTTCCAGGCACATTTAACCTCAGAGCCAAAGTCAAAAAGGGGATCTCAGAAGTTAAAGTGCTTTTCAAAGCCAGTATCCTCGGAAGATCCGAGATCACGGACGAGGTCGAAATCACGTTACCTGTTCTTAGGCCTGGAATCATTCAAAGGACAGGCACTTACGGAAAAATTCCTCAGAACGAGACGGAATTCGTCTTCTCGAAAGCAGCACCTAAAATATGGGAAAAGTCTGAGGGTACTTTTGGTATCACGTTTTCACGTTCACCCTTTCTGCCTAAACTTCAGGGGCTACCTGAATTGCTTGAATATCCCCATGGTTGCTTTGAGCAAAGGACTAGTAAATTGCTTGGATATATCCAGTTAGCTGATCTGCTCCAATATCTTCCGACTCTTGGAAAAAGGCATCAGAATTATAGAACCACTATCGAAAAGGGGATTAATTATATTGCCCAAAATTTAAACAATAAAGGATTCCTTCCCTACTGGTCAGGTTCATCATCGCCCAATTCATACGTAACTATCCAAGCAGCATGGCTTGTTAATGAATGCAAAAAATTAAATTATAACATCCCTGCAGGGCTTGATATAAATCTTGAGATGGCCCTCAATTCTATCATCCAGGGCCGAACCAAGGATCATGGAAATTTGAGAGCATTTGCAGCATTTGTAGATAGCAAGTTCCGTTCAAATAAGAAACCGGTTGGCGCTATCGAAGAGCTTTATTTGAACCGAAATCTTCTAACGGATGAGTCCCGCGCATTTCTTGCTCTGGCAATGAACGCTTACACAATCATGCAAGAAGAGAGCCAATTACTCGCCAGCGAAATTAGTGACCTTACACCTAAGGAAGCCTTTGATCCTAATAGCTTTTATTCCACAAATCGCTCCAACGCAGTCAAATACATTGCCCTCAATACGGTTTCGAATGCCCAGTGGAAAGAGAAAAAAGAACCTATGTTCCGAAAACAAATACTCTCTGTCATGGACGATTCTAGAAACTTATCAACTCAGGAAAATCTTTGGCTTCTAATGTCTATAAGATCGATGATGGAGAAGGATAATTATGAACCTTTCAAAGAGGAAATTATAAAAGCCGATCTTATATCAGAGAACCAATTATCAGTTGCATGGAATAAACAACCGCTCAGAAATCTTAACACCATCAAACTTAAAAATGATAATCATCCTACCTATTATCTGGCAAATGCTTCGGTCTTAAGAAATGCAGAGAATTCCAAGAGAGAAGACAGAGGTATTAGAATAGAGCGCATTATTAAAAATCTAACCAATGCGAAGAGAGCGGGAACTCCGGATAATCCGCTAATGATTGGAGACGAAATAATGATCACTTATCGCTTATTAAGTGAACGAGATCATTACTTCGTAGCAGTAACTGATGAATTGGCAGCTTCCCTTGAAGTCGTAAACTTTAATCTGGCACAAGTGGCCGCATTTTATTCACTGCCTGAGGACGCCAATAATCAAGGGCTTCATCTTGATTATTCAGAACTACGAGACAGCAGTGCAAATTTATACTTTAACCGTTTGAAGAAGGGAGAAAGTACTTACTCTCTCCTTGCCCGGGTCAGTTCAGCTGGTCAGTTTAGTTGGCCTGCCTGCACGATAACACCAATGTATGAACCTCGATTCAATGGCCTTGGGAATAAAACAACTCTTTTTGTCGATCACAAATGAATGGATCTAATTCTCTATTTTCAAAGAGAAGGATTTTTCTTCAACGGTTCGTTTTGTTTTTTTTCATTTTTGTCCCAATCATTTTGTGGACCACTTCTTTATTCTTAGAGATTGCTGTGAATCGAACTCCTCTACCTGAAAATCTTTTCTCAGACGTGAATGGAACCCCGGTGCTACTTGATCGTGAAGGAAAAATTATCGCTCAGATCTCAAGTAATGAGGCCAGAGTCCAGATGCCCGTACCTATAACAAAAATGGGACAGCATCTGCCAAAAATCACAATTGCATTAGAAGATCATCGTTACAAATTCCATAACGGTATAGATTTTTATGCTGTATTTGCTGCTGCTTACCGAACCCTCACACATGCTGACCATCTTTCAGGTGCATCAACAATCAGTCAGCAAACCGTTAAGTTAGCAAATAAGCGGAAAGGCCGTTCCTTAAAATCAAAGATTCGAGAAACTTTATCTGCTTTGAAATTAGAACGGGTGTGGGATAAAGAAAAAATATTGGAATCCTACATGAACCGATTGGACTATGGGAACCGTCGACTAGGACCTGAGGCAGCCGCCTGGGCTTATTTTGGAAAATCCGCATCCGCTCTTACTCTGGCCGAATCCATTTTTATAGCCGGATTACCTCATTCTCCGACAAATTACAACCCCTGGTTAAGACCAGAAAATGCCAATTCAAAATATTTGAGATCCATTAAAAGGCTTCAATCGCTCGACATACTAACGACGGCACAGTCCGAAAGGCTAGCTGCTAATCCTCCTCTGGTTCACCGCAAATTGCCTCCATCATCAGCGCCGGCTTTCGTGGAAGCGATGTTAAAAAATAACAACAATATCTCCAAGAATGAACCAACTCTGACAACCCTAGACTCGTCAATTCAAAAAAGAGCCGATGATATACTTGCAAAACAACTCGACTTACTGAACCGACACAGTGTCCGCAATGCGGGAATGGTTGTGATTGAAAATGCCTCAGGAAATGTTCGTGCAATTTCATCTGTAAGCACCAATGACGGTTCATCAGAAGAATCATACAATGCGTCCCTAGTATGGAGACAGGCCGGCTCGACTCTAAAGCCTTTCGTTTATTTATTGGGTATTGAGGAAAGGAATTTCACGGCCTCAAGCTTATTGCCTGACACTGCGGACTCTGTTTCTTCTAAATTTAAAGCCTACGAACCAAAGAATTTCAACCGCAAGTTCAGTGGACCCGTGCGTGTGCGCCATGCTCTCGCATCATCATTGAACGTTCCCGCAGTCTATGCTTTGAGCCTTACAGGGCCAAGGAAAAGTTTTGATTTTACAACTAGGTTCGGAATAAAAACGCATGAATCAATCGATGATCTAGGGGCTGGTTTTATTTTAGGTAATCGTAAGATTCGGCTCCTCGACCTGACTTCGGCATACTCTAATATTGCCCGGTCCGGTCTAGTTCTTTCTCCTGTTTTTGCTGAAGAAACAATGATCAAACCTAAGAGAATAGTTTCCAAGGAATCAGCAACAATCATTACAGACATTCTCACTGATAATGAGGCTCGGTCCTCTTCATTCGGCCGGCACTCCAGCTTACACATCAAGGACCATCGTACAGCGGTCAAGACAGGAACAAGCAGTTCATATCGTGATGCATGGACAGTCGGTTATGATAAAAATCATACAGTTGCAGTGTGGTTTGGAAATCTGAATGGCAGGACCATGGATGGTTCACTGACCATTGAAAGCGCTGCCCCGGCATGGAAAGAAATGTTTATCTATTTGGCAAAATCCAAAGGATCACAACCCCTGGCTAATAGTACAGCTGCACGAATAAAGATTGATAGTCTTACCGGACTCTTGCCTTGCAAGCATACAAAAAGATTGATAGAAGAAATATTTCTGTCAGGAACTGAACCTTCGAAAGGCTCGATGAAATTTTATGATTCGAATGGTAATATCCAATTACCTGAAGAATATGCCGGCTGGTGCTCGACAAAGGATAATTATCTCTCGGCCAAAGTCAGGCCACCACTCACAGGAGGACCAAGGATACTGAGCCCCAGTGACGGTTCTATTTTTCTTATAGATCATGAAATACCTGCTGATCAGCAAAGAATCACCCTGTCATCCGATGCCCATCAAACTAGATGGAAAGTGAATGGCCGTTCCCTAATTGATCCTTACCTAACTCTTAGCCCAGGCACCTATTTGATTAGAGCCAGCACCAAGAATGGCAGTAGCACTGCACAGATCACGGTTCGTTAAACGGACAATAGGCTCTATGGCATTACTTGGTATTATGATAAACCCATTGGCCTCGAAAAAAGGTGCACTCAAATCGCTAAGATTGTAAATGCACGATAGACATACCAAAATCACTCTTCTCTGAAGGGGCAAATTTCTGTCTCGAAATTTCACTAAATCTTTTAGTGTCCCAATCAGGGAAAAATTTAGGGGTCCCTTCGACCGTAAATGTAGTGTGTAGAATTGTAAGAACGATTAGATCTGCAGAATTGATAGCTCGTTCATAAATTGCCGCACCACCACAAACGACAAGTTCACTCACGGCTTCTTTTTCAGCCAGACTGATTACCTCATCAAAAGAGAACGCGACTCTTGCGGAGGTTTTCGACACATAATTCCGATTCCTTGTAAGAATATAAAGACTATGATCTGAATCAACCCAACCTTCCATTTCCTCATAAGTTTTTCTCCCAAGCAGTAATGCTTTTCCTTTAACATAGGAACGAAAATGTTCCCTGTCCCGCTCAATGCCCTGCCACGGAAGGCCTCCGTTCATGCTACCAATGAGTCTTCTCTCATCCATCGCGGCAATGAGGGACAGCTTCATTAATTCTCTTTGAGTTTACGAAATAAATTTGCCCAGCTATTTTCTTTTGAAAACCAGTACCCTTTCCTCTTCGTAAACTCCGAAGCCATATTATCGTCAGTGATCACATCAAATTCTTTGGAAGATCGCATCCTAGTTCCCAGTTCTGGCAATTCCATTTTAACTAGCCGGTCAAGTTCAGATCGAAACTCGGCTGTCCTTAAAAAGGTCGAGGATCCGTCATCATCCTTGAATCGAAGCAAATTTGTACGTCTTTGCTCTGAATTAATGCTGAATGGGCTGTCAGAGGCCGCTACAAAATTGCCGACCATCGTTACATGTTCAAAGACCTCGGCAGCTGTACGGACAACCTCATCACTGCCCGTAGTGTTATAAAACAGAACTCCTCCTGGCCGAAGGTGCTTCTTGCATAAATTCAAAAATTCCACAGAAAGTAAATTTGAAGCGTGGCTCCGCCAGTGAAACGTAGTGTTCATTAGCATGAAATCGAACTTTACTTTATCAGGCTGACGTCGCAGCCATCGGCGTCCGTCATCAATATTTATCTCGACTTTAGGGTTTTTAATTATTCTCCTGTGCTCCTCATAGTCTTTTATAATGTCAAGGTATCCGGGATTAATTTCGACAATCTGCAACTCCTCCAAAGCTTCATGCCTTAATAGCGCCGCGGCCCAAGACCCACTGCTCAATCCAATTTCCAAGACACGGGTCGGCTCTGGGTGAAGGGCTGCTATCATGTAGCAACGATGAATACCGTTCGGAGACCGTGGGTCTATAGCGTATCGACCATCATAAATACCTCCCCCATAAACAACGTCGGCATCTCCCGGATTTAATGCATCATCAACAGTAATGATGCCGCTCCTGTTCTGAACTATTTTTTTGAAAGGCTGGTCCCTGGGGTATTTTTTCTCATATTGCAAATTCTCCAGAAATCCTGAAAAAATTGATTTACCAAGAAAGATCGGGGCACTAGCCACAACCAAGGCAAAAGCTATTCCTCTGAACCGGATCGAGACAGTAGCTTTAGACATCACAAAGATTAATGCGGCAGCAATCGCACCTGCAGTTGCCGTGATCCCTGCAACCTGGTTCAATGGCATTTTATCGAGCAAAACAAATCCAGTAAAAAGAGACCCTAACGTTGCACCGATAATGTTAACCAGATATACCACAGACACTGTTTTCCCCGCAGATCCTTGAACAGCTGATAACTGGCATATAAGCGGAAAGATTCCACCGGCAACGGCTGCAGTAAGACATACCATGCCAAGAACAGGCCAATAATGATCAGCCGAAGTCATTTTGGCGGCGAGCGGCAATGAAAAATAAAAAATGAACGATGAAAGTCCAAGCATCCAGGCAGCGGATGAGATGAAGTTCTGTTTTGAAATACAGATCCTACGCCCAATCATTGCTCCAATCGCTATTCCAATGAGAAAACTTCCCAAGGTGTGCGCAAAGGTTTCAGGTCGACTCGCCGTAGCAAAACTCAATACCCTTACCCAAATAATTTCCTGAGAAAGGGAAATCGCACCGGTCAACAATGCCATCAACAATGCAATAAAATGAATATTTTTATTGGATAACATGTTAATTTGTAGGGTCCGGGTTATCTTTATGTGAATTTTTTTTACAATAAATAAAAACCAAAAGACCGGTCATTAAGTTACAACAAGCTGCAAACCAAACCGAGCCTGTAAGACCAAAGAAACGGAAAAGAACACCGGCAGTCAAGAAACAAGCCAAGGCAGAACCCGCCGTGTTGAAAGTATAAAGAAGCCCCACAGAAGAGCCTAATTTTGCCTTCCCTCGGTGAAGATACGCAACAAGTATTGGTAAGGTCGCGCCCATACATAATGTGGGAAAGAAAAGTAACAAATAGACCACGGCAGCTATGCCTGATGTGTTCAACCCGGAAGCAGCATTTCCCACATAATGAATCAGAGGAACACTAACAAATCCAAAAATTGCAATTCCAATCTCAATCCAAAGAAAAAGCTCAGGAAGCGTCTTGGGAAACTTGTCCGATAACCAACCACCGGCAATGGCTCCGACACCTAATCCAAACATAAAAATAGATACGATCAGGGTCACAGATTCAATGTTAACCCCGAACAATGTAAATAGGAGTCTCTGCCATACGACTTGATAAATCAATGCGGCCACTCCTGACAGCATGAACAATGCAGCCAGAGTCGAGCGTGATTGAAATAAATTTTGGCCAATGTTCCCATCAGTACAACGGTTCAGACAATGCCACTGCGCAAATAAGAAAAGACACCAAAGAATTCCTGTACTGATAAAATTAAACTGCACGCCAAAGGCTCCCAGAAATGATAGAAGAAAAATTGAAAAGGGCCATGCACTGGCTGACTCATATCTTTTCAGGGCAGATTCACTAGTCCCTATTCCATTTGCGATCCGAACCAGAAACATCCTCAATACAGGAAAAAGAACAGCTCCGAAAAACGCACAGAGAACTATGATTCCCAAAAGACTTAAAATAGTAGGTAATTTTCCTGAAGAGGCGACCGAGTTCATTGCCGCTGCAATGCCTGATAACGTGCCCACAAGAACAAGAAAAGTCTTATTCCTGTGTCGTCCGGAAAATGTCGATTCGTTTGACAAGAATGGCAATTACCCTACTTCTGGAAAAAAAACAACTTCCATAGTCATTGATTTTTGAAAGTTTTCTGGACAAAAAGCCTGAAAACAACAAACGGAATACGTTAAAGAAATCGAAAATTATCAGGGAAATATGCAAAAATCCACATAAGCTAGAAGAACTAAAATAGTTAATAATTGCTGGATATTTAATCGGATCAAAGTCAATGTCCTTTCCCTATTTTTCTTTTACACCCACTTCAGCCCTATGCTTGACATAAAGCTCATCCGCGAAGAACCAGAACTTATCAAAGAAAGAATCCGCAATCGCGGAGGAAATGCTTCTGAACTCATTGACGCGCTTTTGGAGTGTGACGAAAAAAGAAGGCACCTTGAAACTGAAAAACAGTCGCTCCAAGGAGAAAGGAATTCCAAATCAAAAGAAATTGGCAGCAAAAAGAAAGCCGGGGAAGATACTTCCAAAATAGAAGCTGAAGTCAAGAACCTCGGAGCCGAACTCAAGAACCTAAGTGACCAGGTCGAAGAAGCGGATAAAACTCAGAACGATCTACTCTTATCATTACCTAATACACCTCACGAAAATTGTCCCGTAGGGGATGATGAAAATGCAAATCCATTAATCAAGGAAAGTGGAGAAAAAAAGGAGCACCATAATGAATTAGAAAATCACGTTCAAATTGCCGAGAGACTCGGTCTAATTGACTTTGAGGCTGGCTCCAAAGTAGCTGGAAGTGGTTTTGCAGTTTTCCGAGGCGATGGAGCCAAATTACAACGCTCATTAATTCAATTTCTCCTCGACCAACAAACATCAAAAAACGGCTACACCGAAATTAGTCCTCCATTTGTTGTAGCAAGAGACTGCATGATCGGCACTGGTCAGCTACCCAAGTTTGAAGAGGATATGTATGGGATTGAAAATACTCAGCTCTTTCTTGCACCAACCGCAGAGGTCCCGGTAACTAATCTCGAAAGGGACAAAATACTGTCCGAAGATGACTTGCCTATAAAGTATACTGCCTATACTCCGTGCTTTCGCCGCGAGGCCGGATCCGCTGGAACAGGCACTAGAGGACTGATACGAATGCATCAATTTGATAAAGTTGAATTGGTTAAAATTGTTCATCCGGACAAATCTTATGAGGAGTTGGAGTCCTTGACCGGAGATGCTGAACATATCCTCGAATCTTTGGGGCTTCACTATAGGCGCGTTGAATTGTGCACAGGAGATATTGGATTCAGCGCTGCGAAAACTTATGATCTTGAGGTCTGGGCACCAGGTCAGAATGAATATCTTGAAGTTTCAAGCTGTTCAAACTTTGAAGATTATCAGGCACGAAGAATGAAATTACGCTTCAAGGATGCAGAAACAGGTAAGAATCGTTTTGCACATACTTTGAATGGTTCCGGAACCGCATTGCCGAGACTTTATGTCGCATTACTTGAAACTTATCAACAAGCAGATGGCAGTATTGAAATACCAACTGCCCTCAGGCCCTACTTTGGAAGTGATTTGATTAAAAATACAGAACCGTGAAATGCTTTGATTCCCCACAACCTATAACATAACTTACTGGACATTGGCTCATCTTAACGCACTATTAAAAATATAAATTCCTGATAAAATGGATCCCTTATTGATTGCCAACATAAAACAAAAAGCCATAGATGCTGCTGCGCCGAACGCCGTTTTTGAACCAGGTTCATTCTTCCCCTGGGCATCTGCTATTTTCTTTGTGGTTTCAGCTGCATTGATTTGGTTAATGGTAAAGGCAGGAAAAGGAAAAAATTATGGCGATTAGTCAGTGACTCTTAGAGCACTGACTCAGTTGCAGGAACAATTATATGAATGGTGACTGACCCAATGAGTCAGGATGATGTGTTTTCACCTAAACTGACTTTAATTCCTATCGGCAAATGAATTCCGATAATAATTCATTAACAAATTCTATCATTGAATTAGCACTCAAGGAAGATCTCGGACAAAGAGGTGATATTTCCTCTAATTTTTTTATCTCCGAAACTGCTATCGCTTGTGGCAAAATTATTGCTGGAGAGGAGTGTGTCATATCTGGCTCAGAAATCGCAGCCCTAGTCTTCAATAAAGTAAATCCAGACATTAATATTGCAGTCAGAGTTCCTTCTGGAAAATCTGTAATTGCTGGCGAAGTCATCCTCACTGCCTCAGGACCGGCCCGCGGCATACTCACCGCTGAACGTACTGCACTTAATTTTCTTCAACGTCTTTCAGGAATCGCAACTCTGACTAGGAAGTATGTTGAATTAATCGCAAGTACCAAAGCCAAAATACTTGATACTCGTAAAACAACTCCAGGAATGCGGGTACTTGAAAAAGCTGCAGTAGTAGCAGGCGGAGGATATAACCACCGGCATGGCCTCTATGACATGGCGATGCTCAAAGATAATCATTTTGCTTCGGATATGAAGATGGAATCACTGCAGATTATGATCAATGAATTTAAGGAAATGTATCCTGATGCGTTAGTTGAACTAGAAGCTGATGAAATTTCTCAGGTCATTCAATTTCTTAGTCTAAAACACATTGATGTGATCATGCTGGATAATATGTCCAAAGAACAAATATCTGAGGTAATTCAGTTATCCAATGGCACCATACTTTTTGAAGCTAGCGGTGGAATTAATCTTGAAACGGTCATGGGAATTGCCGAGACAGGTGTTGATCGTATATCGGTAGGTGCACTCACTCATTCTGCTAAAGCCATTGATCTTGCAATGGATTTCCAACAACAATGAGTAATCTCCAGGAACTCAATGTTGCTCAAATAGCAAATAATCTTTCAGATAAAGGTATTCATTGGTCCATAAAAAGCCTAGACAAATGCGCATCAACTAATGCGGAAACGCATGATATAGTAAAAAGAAATCCTGAATTGACGAACCAAGGACTCGTTCTTTTCACTGAATGGCAAAGTGATGGTAAGGGACGGCGAGGAGGAAAATGGGAATCTCCACGCTCCAAGGATTTACTCTTTTCAATAGCGATCTGTCCAGATCTGGCTCAATCACATTGGAGCCGCCTAACACATGCCGCTGCCCTTGGAATATGTAAGGCTCTAAGTGCTGAATTTAAGCCACAAATCAAATGGCCCAATGACATTTACATCGGGAACAAAAAGGTTTCGGGCATCCTTGTTGAATGTCATCCATCTAATACTACTGGCACAGTCATCATCGGCATCGGCATCAATGTTAATTCAGTCCCTCAAGATCTGAATCCTCAATTCCAAGTTCCTGGAACTTCATTGCGCATAGAGAATGATGCAAAACCTCTTATGCGGGAGCAAATTGCCGAATCTATATTATATTCAATTCATAATGAGATTGGGCAATGTAAAAACAATTTTAATCCCATCTTAAATCAAATTGAAGAATTGAGTGTAATTCATGGTAAAAACATTCAAGTTACACTTCCAAACGGCAAAAAAGTTATAGGGAAGGCTTGTGGTTTCGGTGAAGAAGGGGAACTCATGATAAAAACCATTCCTCCATCAAGCATGAGTTCTGAAATACTGAAAATTTCAGCTGCAAATGAAATCAGACTCCAATAAATCATAATGGATTACTTCTCGCGACGGTCCGATAAAGAAACGCGTCGGACGTCAACACCGATGTGAGGAGCGCTTTCATGCTGCCGCCATTGTCCTTGTAGGCACGGTAGGCGTCCTGAAGCACCGGCGCGTCGTTGATCGTTTCGTTGCGATAACGGACTTCGACACCACTTTTCTAACGCAAATTTCCTCGACCACTAGTCCCCGTTTGGGACTGGTTGGAGCCCGGCAACTCATATCGGCTAGAAATATGTGGGAGATGCGCCCCGCGTCCGGCGATGAATTTTTCTATATTTTCGACTAGCTAAAATGCCACGAACAACTAATTTGTGGAAACTTATATTTTTTATGGAAAATACAATAGACGTTGTGACTCCAAAATCTGATTTCACGTTTGCTGATCAATTTACCCCCTTAGACCAAGGAAATTCCGAATTCTATGCCCTCCTGCTGAGAGGTATGACTCACAAACTCAATAATTTACTCGCAGTTATTCAAGGTTTCTCGAGCCTAATAATGATGGATGAAGCTCTGGATGAAACAGTTATAGAAAACATCAGTCACATGAAAGAGGCGGCTAAAAATGCATCTAATTTGTCTGAGCAAATCCTTCCAGCGGGTGGCTGTTCACAAATTACTCAGCAAGAACTACTTTTGTCTGAATTCATGCCGATGCTCGAAGATAATCTCAAAGAACCCTTTAATAAGCAGGGCATTCCAATAAGTATTCAATGCCCAAGACAAGTGACCAAAGTGAATGCAGATCCATCACGTCTAAAAAGTATTCTGTCCGAATTAATGACGAATGCATCCGATGCAGCTAGCGAAGCGAACGGAAAAGCATCCATGGAAATCCATAATCCGGGTGATTTTTCTCCAACCGAAGAAAATTGTGTCGATATTTTAGTGAAAAATTCTGGAACCACTATACCAACTGATAAACTGAAACAAATTTGGCACCCTTTTTATAGTTCAAAGAACAGTTCACATTTCGGAATTGGACTGACCACAGCTGCTGTTTTATCTAGCCAAATGGGAATGAATTTAGGGGTTCACAGTGCTGATAATACGACTGTCTTCTGGCTCAGCATTCCTGCTGCATAATTTAGTCCAAAAAAAGGCATATCAGTCTAAATTTCCGGCCCTGGATTCATAACATCCATAGCCAGAATGTATTGCATAATATAGTGAGAAATTCTCACGAGTTTTGTTGCAATATCATCAATCAGTAGGGCAAAATGATCGCCCTCATTAATTTATAAACTATTATTTTTTATATGTCTGTTCTTGTAAATAAACCCGCCCCTGAATTCAGGGCCAATGCTGTAATGCCTGACGGCTCAGAAAAGGAAGTATCTTTGTCTGACTACAAGGGCAAATACGTTGTGCTATTCTTCTATCCAAAAGATTTTACATTTGTCTGACCATCGGAACTTATCGCTTTCGATCACCGAGTAGGTGAATTTGAAAAGCGAGATGCCCAAGTCTTGGGTGTTTCCATTGATGATGCAGAATCGCACAGTAACTGGCGTAACACGCCAATTGAAAAAGGAGGTATAGGATCCGTCGGTTATCCTCTCCTCTGCGATGAAGACAGAGCTCTAACAAATGCTTATGATATTCTCCACGAAGACACCACTTTCGCGCTCCGTGGAACTTTCATAATTGATCCAGACGGCATCGTGCAAAGTGAAACCGTTAACAATTTACCGATTGGTAGAGACATTGATGATATTCTTAGGTTACTTGACGCGGCTATTCACACTGCTTCAGGGGCTGGAGTGTGCCCGGCAGGTTGGAATCCGACCAAGCCCGACATGCAGCCCACCAAAGAAGGGGTTGAATCATATCTTCAAGAGAATGCAGATTCTCTCTAAAAATAGAACACTCAAATTTACCAATGATCATTTACCAAAAATCTCGATAACTAATAATGGCTGAATTGCATTTCAAGGTATCTCCAAAAAAGATAATTCCTTTTAAACTGATTGGAGATCTTACGACCATTGGTCGAGACCCAAACAATTCAATTGTCATTGATCATCCAAGCGTATCACCTTTCCACGCAGAAATTCTTTTTGTTCATTCTGAAGGACAATACGAAATCTTCGACTTGAGCTCTCCGAACGGAACTCAGGTGAACGAAGAACGGGTCATAAGAAAAGCCTTATTCAACGGTGATCAAATTCAATTCGGTAAACTCAAAGCTGAACTTCTCTGTGATGCGAGCAAGGCCACTGTTAAAGGTGTGGACCATAATGTAGAGGACAAACAACCTGCTCCCAAAGACATTGCTCCAGTTGCTCGCGCTCCTAAAAAACCCGCCTCTCCAAAACTTGTTAAAGCCCGGCCCCCTGAAGCGCGAAAAAAAGTTCAGAGAGCCGAGAAGTTATCAGTTAGCCCGCCGGAGCAGAAAATACAAAAAACAAAAAAACCTCAAAGAGCTTATAAAACAAATAAAGATGAGGTAAAAATAACGGGATTAGAAAAACAAATCGTTGAATGCCAAAATACTATTCTTGATCTCAAAAACACTAATTCAAAGCTTCAATTAAAAGTTAATGCTGCGGAAAATCCGCAAGAAATAAAGTCACACCTTAAAAAGTATAAAAAGAAAAATAAGATCCTAGATCAGGAAGCCGATGCCCTGAAGGGAAAGATCAGGAAGAGGAAAGCAAAAATTTTAGAACTGAAGCAAAGAGAAACTGAATTACAAAATCTCATACTATCCATTGAGTCCCTCGAAAAAGAATCGATCAGACTCAATAAGGAAAATTCATCAATCAAAAAACAAACTGCCGCGGCAAAAAAAGATCAAAAAGTAGTCGAAGCAGAAATAAGTAAATCGATTAAGTCTGCCGAATCAACTGCTACCAATAAAATCGCATTAGCAAATAAGGAGACTAAAACGGCTCTGGAGGAATTAGAAGCTGATGTCCAACAGATCAAGGATGCCCGTGAAGCGGCAAAAGTGCTCTTAATTGAGAAGCAAAAAGCTATCAAAACCACAGAGTCTAAATACCAAGAAACAACTAACGATTATGAAAAGGTCCGGGTATTAAAATCGGAGCTCGAAGAAGAATTTAGTGAACTTACTGATAAGTTTTCCTCACTTCAAAGTAATGCCGATAAAGTTAAAGAATTAAAAAAGCAAAATAAAGTTGCTGCTGAAAACGAAGCTAAAGAATTACAGGGAAAAATTCAGCAGCTATCTAGTGATCGAGACCTTTTATCTAAAGAAAAGAAGTCCCTGATAAAAAACATTGAAGCGTTACGAGAAGATAAAAATAAATTTAAGGACACAAAGTCCAAGCTTAATCAGGCGCAAGAAGAACTGCAGCAAAAGACTGAAAAAATAAAATGCCTAGATAAGGAAATCCGTGAAGGCCAAACCAATAATCAAAAACTTGAGGAGCTAAAAACTGCTCTCGAACTAGACATCGAGAGTTACAATAAAACTCTTACTGATAAGGTAGAAACAGAATCCAGACTTGAAGCCGTTGAGACATCATTAGCCGACCTTCTATCCAGTAAAGAAGAGATTTCCGAAGAATTAAATAAACTACAATCTGAATTTGAAATCGTTTCAGCTGAATCTAAATCCATAGAAGACAAGCTGGTAACATCTACTCAGACACTCTCAGAAACACGCCATTTACTTGAATCCGGAAAAACGGAATTGGATCATTTGGTTACTTCCAAAGCAAAAGCTCAAGATCTCTTGGCTGAAGAAGAGCTTCACCTTGGAAAAATACAAGAGGAGCATAATGAACTCAATAAAGTCATCGAAAAAGCCACTAAAATTTCTGATGAACTAACAGAACAGAACCAATTAGCAACCATCGATTTAGAGGAATCAAAGAAAAAAACAAATGATTTCAGAGAGCGATTAAGCCGTGAGGCAGGACAGTTGGAAGGCATCCAACAGGCTATAGATACAAATGAGCATCAACTGACCAAGGGTCAGGAAGAGTTAAAGGAAACTCTGACCGCTTACGACCGTCTGGAAGCTGAAACCAAGGAGCTGAATGAAAACCAACTACATTTACTTGAAGAAATCAGTCAACTCACACTGGAAACAACTGGCCTTAGGGCAAAGAAAAGTGAACTCGTTCAAGTTGAAGAATTGCTCTCAGAGACTCAATCTCAACTCATAAGAGGCCAGGAAGAGTTAAAGGAAACTCTAACCACTTACGACCGTCTGGAAGCTGAGACCAAGGAATTGAAGGAAAATCAACTACATTTACTTGAGGAAATTGGTCAGCTGACTGCAGAAACTACCGACCTTGAATCAAAACAATCAGATCTCAGGGAAATCACAGAAGAACTTGATGAGAAAGAAGCTCAACTTTCCAATACTAAAGAACTGCTCGAAAAGAACAGTGCCGAATTTACGAGTCTTGGTGAAAAACTAGAAGAGACACATTCTCACTTGTTAGAAAGTCAGGAAGAACTTTTTCAAAGCCAAACAGCTCATGATTCACTTGAGGTAGAAATCAAAGAAAAGAAAGGAGCACAAGTTCAACTCCTCGAAGACATTAGTCAATTGACAGCAGAAGCGGCTGGGCTTGACGCAAGGACAGAAGAACTTAAGGAAATCACAGAAGAACTGGAAGATAGAAAAAGGAAGCTGACAGATCTCGAAGAAAAGACCACTAAAGCTCAAACTAAGCTAACTAAGGGTCAGGAAGATTTAAAAGAGACTCTCGTTGCTTATGATCGTCTGGAAAATGAAATAGGAGAGCACGAGGAGGCACAACTTCAACTCCTCGAGGACATTAGTCAATTGACAGCAGAAACGGCTGACCTTGAAACCAAAAAAACAAC
>DUBC01000014.1:0-16732 GCA_012960505.1 Verrucomicrobiales bacterium | reverse complement strand
AATGAAATCACTGGTGAACTGCAAGAAAAACAGAATGCCTTGCACTCCACTACGGAGCTCATTGAAGAAAACAATGCCAATTTAACTGATCTTAGCGAGAGACTTACGCAAACTCAATCCGAGCTAACGTTAAAGCAAGAAGAACTCTCACAGACCCTCATCGCTTATGATCGTCTGGAAAATGAAATAGGAGAGCACAAGGAGGCACAACTTCAACTCCTCGAGGACATTAGTCAATTGACAGCAGAAACGGCTGACCTTGAAACCAAAAAAACAACTCTCAATGAAATCACTGGTGAACTGCAAGAAAAACAGAATGCCTTGCACTCCACTACGGAGCTCATTGAAGAAAACAATGCTAATTTAACTGATCTTAGCGAGAAACTTGAAGAAACAACCTCGGCTCTCTTAGAGACAAAAGAGAGCGTTGCAAATTACCGCGAAGAAGAAAGTCAACTCGATCCACACATAAAAGATCTCAGAGAGAAAAAAATAGAACGTGATGAGATTGTCTCAGAAGTAATCGGTCTAAATAAAGAAAAAGAACGCATTGAAAAACACAATGCGGAATTTGAAAATGCGGAATCGAAACTCGATCAGGTCCTTGAGGAATACAGTGAAATAAAACTCAAAGAACGCAAAGAGCGAGTTTCATTGGAAGAAACCAAACGTGAATTTCAAAGGCTTCAAAATGACATCCGTAACCTTGCGACAGAATCACGACGCTTGAATGACGTTCGTGAACAACATGAAAAAATCAGTTCCGAACTAGAAGAACGGCAAGAAAAAACTTCTTCTCTAGAGACTGAAATTGAAAGATTAGAAAAACTCTCTAGCCGCCTCAAAGAAGAAACCAATGACTATGAGGTTAAGGCACAAAAATACCACACCGTTCGTAGTGAAATAGAAAAACTGGATGCCCGAAGCGGTGAGCTCGGTTCATTGCAAAGCAAATTAAAAAAGGTTCAGAATCAACTGCAGCAATCACAAAAAGATAAAGATCATGTAGAAGTTGAGGTTAAGAGTCTCAAAAATAAAAAGAATACACTCTCAAAGGCAGTGACTCCTGAATGGGGAACTGTTCATCTTTTCGGTGCCTCCGTCATTGAACAAATCGATCAATTAGAAAAGATAATTTCATCTACAGACAAAAAGGGAGGACCTCATCTGACCAGTTCATTAGAAGAAATCCATAATTCTCTCTTGGCTGTTCTTTCTAGTCACAATGTGGAATTATTTTCTCCTCAGGAAAAAGATAAGATCAACACCGAAAACAAAGATAAGATTGAAATAATTGATGGGCCCAAGGGCACCAAAAAGAATCCAGCGCTAATTATTTCAACGATTCGCCCTGGGTACATCTGTCATAATGATGGAAATGGCAAATCAACAGTACTGAGAAGAGCAGGGGTCAAGACATCAAAAGCTGAATAGAAATTGGAAAGGCCTCTATTTTAGCCCGCTATCTGCTTTTTTACTTTCTGGCTTCAATTTTCTTACTTGGTTCCTAAAATAAAAAGGTCCTATTTTATTGGATCCCTGTCTTATGACTCCGATGCTAAAACAGTATACCTCTATCAGGAAAAGTCTTCCTGCTGACGCTCTATTGTTTTTTCGACTCGGTGACTTTTATGAATTGTTTATGGATGATGCGAAGGAAGCTGCAGGACTCCTAGGAGTGGCGCTTACTAAGCGTAACGGAATGTCAATGTGTGGAGTCCCGCATCATGCCGCGGAATCATACATCGGAAAATTAGTTAAGGCAGGTAAGCGAGTTGCCATTGCTGAACAGGTGGGTGAAGTCAAGCCGGGTAAAATAGTTCACCGCGAAGTGACACAAATCATCAGTGCAGGAACAGTCAATGATCTGAACCTCTTGGACCAAAACCGCAACAATTTTCTCGCAAGCATCTACTTTAGCAATCGTCGTTACGGACTCGCCGCCTTGGACCTTACGACAGGACATTTCAGAATAGCAGAATTTACCGTCATCGAGGAACTCGAAGACGAACTGAGTAGGCTCTCCCCGTCAGAGCTTATTTATTCGGATGAGCAGAATGAAAAATTCGAACATATCGATGAAAATGCTATTCCCTATGAAAGTTATTCATTTTTGAAAGATGAAGCTGAGGAAGGCTTGCTTGAGCATTTTGGCACTCATTCCTTGGATGGGTTTGGTTGTGCAGGAATGGGATCCGGAATCTCAGCAGCCGGTGGAGTATATCATTATGTAACAACGACTCTGCGCCGAAATGTCAATCACATCAGGAGATTGTCGGTTTACCAACCAAATGCTCATGTTCTCATTGATGCTTCCAGTGCCCGAAATCTTGACCTAGTAGAGCATAGGATCGGCCGACAGCACACTCTCTTAGGAGCGCTGGACAGGACCAAAACACCTATGGGTGCTAGAAAATTAAGGACCTGGATTCTGAATCCACTCCGCGACGCGAATACTATAACTTCCAGACATGACCTAATTGCATCCCTTGTTTCTTCCCCTTTTCAACTTTCCAAAATTCGTGATTCGCTCTCTGAAGTCAGGGACATCGAGCGTACCGTGGGAAGATTGAGTGGAGGATCAGGCAATGCAAGGGACCTGCAGGCACTTTCAAAATCAATTCTCGCCATTCCCGAAGCAAAAGATCATTTAACAGCTTTGGATGGCGGTTCACTTGCCTCTGAGCTCATAACGAGAATGCGAGAATTTGAGGACTTAGTTGCATTACTTGAAAGTTCAATCGCTGATGAACCTTCGGCAACCCTTAAAGATGGTGGCATGTTTCGTGACGGTTACAATGAACAACTCGATGAACTAAGAGGAGCATCAACTGAGGGTAAGCAATGGATAGCTCAGCTGCAAAGTGAAGAAGCGGAAAGGACTGGCATCAAGTCTCTCAAAATTAAATACAATAATGTTTTTGGTTACTTCATTGAAATAACCAAAGCTAACCTCGCAAATGTTCCCGATGATTACACACGCAAACAAACTACTTCAAACGCTGAACGTTTTATCACTCCTGCACTGAAAGAAGTTGAAAACAAAATCCTTGGAGCAGATGAAAGAGCCAAACAACTTGAATATGATGAATTCCTCAAAGTGCGTGACAAGACTCTTGAGAGCCTTGATGAACTGCAGGGCACGGCCGACGCTATTGCCGAAATCGATGTGTTGGTAAGCCTGTCCGAAACGGCACGCCTATTTGCCTATTGTCGTCCCAAAATAAGCAATGGAAAAAAATTAAAGATCATAGAAGGAAGGCATCCGGTCCTGGATCAAAGTACCGTCGATGAAAAATTTGTCCCAAATGATGCGGAACTTAATGCAGATGGAACTCGCCTGATCATTCTTACCGGCCCCAACATGGCTGGAAAATCGACTTATATTCGCCAAGTTGCTTTATTAACCTTAATGGCGCAAATCGGAAGCTTTGTTCCGGCAAAGAGTGCCGAAATTGGTCTAGTCGATCGAATATTTACCAGGGTAGGCGCTAGCGACGATCTGGCACGCGGGCAATCCACTTTCATGGTCGAAATGAATGAAACAGCCCTCATTCTAAATAATGCTACAGAAAGCTCACTGGTAATACTTGATGAAATTGGACGTGGAACCGCAACATTTGATGGTCTGAGTATTGCATGGGCAGTAGCTGAACATCTACATGATAAAATTGGCTGCAGAACACTATTTGCCACTCATTACCACGAGCTGACGGCACTATCCGAAAGCCGAAAAGGTGTCGGTAACGCTAATGTTGCTGTCCGAGAACATAATGACAAAATCATTTTCCTAAGAAAAATCGTCGAAGGTAGTGCCGATCGTAGCTATGGAATACAGGTAGCTAGATTAGCCGGTCTTCCCCCGGAAATTATTGAAAGGTCGAAAAGTATTTTAGCTCATCTGGAAGAAACAAGTGCCAGACCCAAAGACGAAAAAAGCAAAAAAAGACCTACAAAAAAAATTACCAAGAAGAAGGCTCCAAAACAACTTCCAGAATCTCAGGCGCCTCAGCTTAACTTATTTAACTGATCGTCCTTTGCTTAGTTAGCCCATAATATCATTTGAATTCATTTAAAAAATGCTAGCACGATACATTCTCATTTTAAGTTTTGTCTTCATTCAAATTCTCGGATCCCAAGCAGAACCAGGAGCCCGCAGGGTCAAATTCCTCAATTACCCTGAATGCATAGAACTTAGCAATTCGGCAGGAACCGTTGCAATACTAAGTCATCATGTTGGCGGGCGAGTACTGAGTTACCGTCAGGATGGTAAAGAGTCTCTATTCATTGGCCCTGATGAATCTGAATGGACTCCGAACAGTAATAAAAAACCATCTTCTGCGGGCCGATTTGATATAGGTCCTGAATATCTAATCCCCAAAAGATCCGAGCTATGGTCAGGAGTATGGGAAGCTAAAATTACCGGCCCCCGGAAGGCAAGACTCATTAGTAAGGAATCTCCAGACGCCGGCATCCGATTAATTAGGGATTTCGTTCTTGCTGATGATTCTTCCCATCTTGTATGCACCCAGACCATGGAAAATATTTCTCAAAAGACTCAACGATGGTGTCACTGGGGCCGAATGTTCGCAATTCATGGTGGAATCGGAATAGTACCTCTTTCGCCTGAGTATCAAAGATTTCCAAAAGGTTATATCATGATGCGAGGCAAAGATGAAATGCTGATCCTCCCTAAAGACCCTATGATTCGTAAACGAGGTAACTTTCTAGAAATCCTTGGGCCTCCATCCGAACCCAAGCTTGGATTTGATAGTTTTGCTGGATGGTTTGCTTATCAAATGCCAAATGACTTGGCCTTTGTTAAAACATACAAAACTTACCCAAAAAGGCTCTATGGAGAAATAGCCGGACTGACCTTATCGATCTGGTACCCAAACAAAGACTGGGTACCGGCCTGTGAACTGGAGCCTATAGGCCCAATGGAAATAATAAAACCAGGGCAAAAAGCATCTTTCACCGAGAACTGGTACTTACTAAAAAATCCCTATCCTAAAAAAAACAGTCAACTTGACCTTCAATTACTGGAATCCAAAGTTAAATCACTCCTCAAATAAAAATCATCATGAAAAGATTACTCTTCCTATTATCTATTATTTCGTTCCTTGTAACATCACTGCATGCTGAAAAAATTGATGTTTATTTCGGGACAGGGGGCCGTGAATCTAAAGGCATTTACATGGCAAAATTTGATACCGAGAAAGGCAAATTATCTCAAGCATCTGTGGCTGCTGAAATTAACGGGCCCGGTTTCCTTGCCTGGCACCCTGACAGGACAAAAATTTATGCAGTTGCCAGCATCGATGGTGGCCCCGGCGTGGCAGGATTTCATGTTAAAAAAGACGGTTCTTTAGAAAAGTTCACTACTTCATTAGTGAGAGACGGAGGAGGAACGCATGTCGCGGTGCATCCTTCCGGCAAGTTTCTATTAACTGCCCAGTACGGAGGTGGCTCAACGGCATTTTTTCCTTTAAACAAAAACGGAGAACTGGGTCAATCCGTTGTGATGGATCATGATGGGGGCTCAAAAGTGGTAGGCAATCGTCAAAATTCTCCTCATCCTCACTGGTGTGGATTTTCACCGGACGGTCAATACGCTTTCGTTCCGGATCTTGGAACAGATAATATCCACATCTACAAAGTCAGCGCTGATCAAACTTCCATCAAAAAACATGCACTCGCGGCCAGTGTGCCCGGAGGCGGTCCGCGGCACATGCGTTTTTCTGCCGATGGGAAATTCATTTATCTGCTCAATGAACTTTCTCTCTCGGTCACAACATTCGCTTATGACAAGGACACGGGAAAAGCAAAAAGGCTGACCACCACGCCTTCCTTATCCGATGAAGTGAAGGCAAAGGAAACCTTTAACTCAGCGGCTGAAATTCTTGTCCATCCTAATGCTAAATTTGTATGGTCATCGAACCGTGGCAATGACAGTATCACATGTTTTAAGGCAGATCCTTCGACAGGAAAATTAACAGTCACCGAAGTGGAATCGATCCGGGGATCTTGGCCACGCAACATCAATATTGATCCCACATCGAAATGGATATTTGCTGCTGGGGTCCATTCAAATACAATTGCAGTCCATAAGATTGATCAGAGCACAGGAGAGCTGAGCTTCCCGACCCGCAATATCATCAGTGTTCCTGGACCGAGCTGTGTTTTATTTGGAAAGTAAACAAATCCTAAGCCAAGACACTGCGAATCACTTCAGCGGGCACGACTCCTGTTAGTCTCTGATCTAAGCCGCCGTAGTGATAGGTGAGAGTTTCATGATCTAAACCCATGAGGTGCAGGATAGTGGCATGGAGGTCACGGACATGATGTTTATTCACTGCAGCCTCATGGCCTAGTGGGTCCGTTTCTCCGTAACTGGTCCCGGCCTTGACACCACCTCCGGCAAGAAAGTAACTGAATCCTTTCGGATTATGGTCTCGACCACCGTTATTTCCCTGAGAAACGGGCTGACGGCCGAACTCTCCTCCCCAAACAACGAGCGTTTCTTCAAGCATCCCGCGTCGGTCAAGGTCCTCAAGTAGCCCGGAAACCGGGACATCAATTTCGGGGCAATGAATGCTGAGATTTTCTTCGACTCCATTATGAGCGTCCCAGTTCTGCTGCTGATGTCCTCCCCCAGAATATAGCTGAACAAAACGAACTCCCTTTTCAACTAAGCGACGCGCGATCAGGCACTGACGGCCGAAATGAGAGGTCGGAATCGACAAGTTATGCTCACCCTTGCCCATGTGAAGCCCATAGAGCTGTTTAGTTTTTTCATCTTCAGAGGAAATATCAAGAGCTTCCGGAGCAGACGTATGTAATTGATAGGCGAGGTCATAACTAGCAATACGGGCACTCAGTTCAGAATATGACTCCTTCCCGGTGAGGTGCATTTTATTGAAAGCATTGATAGCGTTTATCTTATCTCCCTGCATTGAATGAGTAATCATTGAGCGCGGGTTGAGATTCAGTATTGGATTGCCTTTGGACCTTAAAATGGTCCCCTGGTAAGCGGCCGGCATGTAGCCACTGGCCCAATTAGCTGCTCCAGGAATTGGACCACCCCGAGCATCAAGCATGACGACAAAACCTGGAAGGTTTGAATTCGATGTTCCCAGACCATGCGCTACCCATGCACCTAAGGAGGGGTGACCTTGCAATATTCGGCCACAGTTCATTTGTAGATTAGCAGAACCATGAGCAAAGGAATCCATATAAAGAGACTTGATAACGGCAAGTTTATCCATGTGCTTCGCTATGTTAGGAATTGCATCTGAACACCATTGGCCTGACTGGCCATGCTGAATAAATTTTCTTTTCGAGGCCAAGAGTCTGGATTTGCGTAAGTCCCCACGGCGAATCTCCATATTGACCTCCTTGCCATCATTTTTTTGTAATTCCGGCTTATAATCAAAAAGATCCATCTGTGAAGGACCTCCATACATATAAAGAAATATGCATGCCTTGGCTTTGGCGGCGAAGTCCTGAGGCTTGGGTGCCATTGGATTAATGAGAGAGCTTGCCGGAGCTACACCAAAGACTTGGTGTCCAGAAAAGATTCCAGACAGAGAAAGACCGGCCATTGAATTCCCAAAAGATTTAAGAAATTTTCTCCGGCTCTGCTCTTCGAACATTGATGCGATTTTTCTCATTAAAGTTTCTTATTTTTCAAATTCCTTATCCTTAATCAACATAAACAAATTCATTGAGGTTCAATAACAGGGAACAAAATTCTGCCATTGCTCTTCTTTGAATAATTGTAGGGTCTTCCTTAAGAACAATTTTTTTGTCATTCTTTATCAACTCAGAGTCAGAATGATCTATTTGAATTAGGGGATAATTTTGTCCTTCATTCTCAAAGGAAAGCCCATCAAGAGTAACGTTCCCTCCCCACGAACTGACACCAAAGCGTCCCTGACCTGAAATCGGTTCTTTATCTTTTATCTGAATTTTTGTTCCGGAAATTTCGAAGCTAATTTCATCCGAAACCAATTCTACTGTGAAATCTAGGAAGCCCCTTCTCAAGTCACCGGCAGATGCCTTTACAAGGATTTCAGATTTCCCTTTCTGGTAACGTTTTAAGATAATCTCATTGGAAACAGCATCAATTAGTGCCGCATAACCATCAAACTCATCGCCTCTTGGGCGAGCCCTCAGCAAAATTAATACCCTTTCCGTAATATCGTCCAAATGAATTTGGCCACTGACCTTGAAGTCTCTCGAGTCCATTCGAAACAAAGCAAAGGCAGGCCATTCACGTTCAGCCCTAAGTGTCCCCTCATAGCCTCCTGTCCATTTGCCCTTGAAATAATCCCATCCAGAAGCTGGGCCTTTTAAAAATTGCTTGGAAGGAAGAATCTTGTGGTACTCATTGAAAAATGCCGACGAATAGTCAGGCCTGAATCGCATTTGGTCCTTCAATGGCTTTTGTTTTTCATGCTGATCAACTAAAAAACTTTTAGCCATGCTCCTCTCCGCAGGGACCGGATCCCGACCCAATATAATACGAAAAGCTTCAACGACAGGATCTTTACTGGAAAGAGCACGTTTTGAAATGAGGCTGGCACTTTCGGTAATGAGTTCATTGTTCAGCATCAGTAAGGCTTGAGGAGCAACGGTCGTTTGTGGCCGAGTCCCGAGAGAACCCTCAGTATTTGCATAATCAAAAAGTTCAAAGAAAGGATATACCATAGTCCTCTTTACAAAAGCATAGACACTCCTCCGTTTCTGATCCTCTTCACTTGACCATCTCCATCCGCGACCGGGCTTTGAAGCGCCTGCTACTACCTCACCATTCAATGCAGGATAGAAACTGGGGCCTCCTCGTTTCTGATTGAGCTGGCCACTCATCTGGAGAATGCGGTCCCTGATCGTTTCAGCCTCCAAACGCCTAAGATTCATTTTCCAGTGATGCACATTGCCGGGATCCTTAACTTCGTTCTGAACGTTCGGATCCGAAGATCTTCGGTAAGCCCTAGTATTCATAATGACTCGGTGCATATGCTTAATTGACCATCCACTTTTGACAAATTCAGTAGCTAACCAGTCCAAAAGTTCAAGATTTGATATAGGCTCACCTGCGCGCCCAAAATCATTGGGGCTTCCCACAATGCCCTTCCCAAAATGATACTGCCAAATACGATTTACCATGACCCGAGCCGTCAGTGGATTCGAAGGATCCGTAATCCATTTGGCAAGGGCCAAGCGACGGCCTGAACTATTTTCAGTCGGTTCCGGTTCGGGGCCAACAGCAGCAAAAATACTAGGTATCATGGGTTTTACTTTGAAGCTGGGCCTAGAAGCATCACCACGAATTAGCACATGGGTTTCAGGCGCTTCATCACCATGCTCACTAACACTCAGGGCCTTACCTCCATTGATGGCCCTCAGAATGATTCCCTTGTCACTGGGTTTTGCATAGTTTCTGACATTCCTGAAATACGCCAGCATCGAATAATAATCTTTCTGTGATATCGGATCAAACATGTGATCATGACACCGCGCGCAACCAGTAGTCAGCCCAAGGAAAGTTTCTGTCGTCGTTCGTAATATATCATCAAGACCATCATATTCTGCAGCCTTCTTATCATCAGGTTCATCGTCCCAGACACCGAGCCTATAAAAGCCGGTAGCTATGAGACCTTCGTCCCCACCTTCCATGAATGGCTTATCCTTATTAAAAGCTTCAAGTATTAGCTCGTCTCCTGCCAGCTGCTCTAGAACGAACCGGTCATAAGGCTTATCCGTGTTAAATGCTTTAATAACGTAATCACGATACCTCCAGGCATTTGGTTTTTCGTCATCCCTCTCATAGCCATTGGTTTGAGCGTATCGGACCACATCCAGCCAGTGACGTCCCCACCGTTCTCCGTATTCTGGCATGGCCAACAATTTATCAACTACCGATAATAGAGCTTTTTCTGTACTGGAAAGGTCAGCTTCAAATGCTTTAATTTCCTGATATGTTGGGGCGAGGCCAACTAAGTCAAAGTAAGCCCTTCTGATAAGAATCCTCCGGTCCGCAGAACTGTTCTGAACTAACCTATTAATCTTGATTGCCTTATCCACTATCGAATCAATTGAAGAGCTCTCATGGTTGCTGGGGTCCACCGGCCTAAAGGCCCAGTAGTTCCTATCTTCTTCAGAAATACTGAACTTCTCTTCGGCTTCAGCAATAGGCTGGAAATTTATAAATAGGATAGGGCATAAGATTGCCCCAAGAATGGCGGTTCGATTCCTCATCTTTGGAACTTCAGAACTTGGCTTTCCTCCTCTATTCTTTGCAAGTAATCTAGGCTGCGGCGGATCCCGTCTCTGGAATCATGAAGTGGTTCATATTCGATCAGGCATACCCCGTCATACTTCATGTTCTCAAATAGTGGACCATAATCCAGGTCATCATCACCAATGGCAACGGCCACCCATCCTTCACCTTTCCTTGTCCAGTCCTTCAGGTGACAATAATTAATGCGATCATTAATGAACTCTAGGCAGCAGTTTTTGTCTTCGGGGCGGACCGCTTTTATATTTCCCGGATCATAATTGAATCCGACCCTGGGTGGTAACTGTTCCATTAGCCGAGTCAGAGACTCAGGATCGGTAGAAACTGAGTTAAAGTGATGAGCAGATTCATCCTCATCAAAAGTAATTCCTCCATGAGTCTCAATAGCGATAGTCAATTCTAGCCCCTCGCACAATTGATCAGCATCCCAGAAAGCTTTTATCATCCGATCCCAGATCTCCGAATTAACTTTCTCGACGGGTGTGAATCCAGCAAATAGTCGTACTTGCTTGGCACCACAATCTGCAGCAGCCTGAATCTGTTTCTTAGACTTCTCCAGCACCTCCAAGTGATCATTTTCATCAGCAAGAGTAAAATCGTTCTCTATGCAACAGAATGGAGTCGCTATACCAAATTCCTCATTCAGAGCCTTGAACTCCGCTATCTCATCTGATTCTGGAAACTCGGAAAGGCGACCAGTCTGATCTCCACCAATTCCAAACTCAAGCCACTTAAAATCAAAGTCCCGTGCAATTTCAAAATGCTCGCGCATCGGCAAATTGCGGAATCCCCATTCTCCACATCCTATCTCAATGACTTTACGTTCCTGCATGGTTGCGAATGATAAATCATAATTAAACCTAACAAAACCCTGTTTTTCCACAGAATTACCTCAGGGTAATAGATAAAATCTAAGGAATGTGCGAAATGCCATTTTTGGCCTATCTTCATGGTCATTTATGAAATCTTCATCAATAAAACTTTATTTACTCGCTCTATTTTCTCTGTTTCTTGCAATTTTCCCAAGCTTCGGAGCTGACCAACCGAATGTAGTTATCGTTCTGACTGACGATCAGGGTTACGGAGACCTTTCATGTCATGGGAATCCGATCCTAAAAACTCCGAACTTGGATCAACTGCACAACGAATCCGTCAGACTCACCGATTACCATGTGGCACCGACATGCTCTCCGACCCGAGCCGCACTAATTACCGGCCATTGGACAAACCGTACGGGTGTGTGGCACACAATCATGGGTCGTTCTATGCTTCGTCATAATGAGGTAACGATCGGGAAAATCTTCGGTGACAGCGGTTACCATACGGGCATGTTCGGAAAGTGGCACCTCGGTGACAACTATCCTTACAGACCCGAAGACAGGGGCTTCCAAGAAGTGCTAAGGCACGGTGGTGGCGGTGTGGGCCAAACACCGGACTACTGGGACAATGCATACTTTGATGGCTCCTATTTTCATAACGGTAAGGCCGTCCCAGTAAAGGGCTTCTGTACCGATGTATATTTTGATTATGCCAAGCGCTTCATTCGTAAAGTAAAGAAAAGCGAAAAACCATTCCTTGTGTACCTCTGCACCAATGCTCCGCACGGACCAATGCATTCGCCTGAAAAGTTCAGTAAACCCTATCTTAAGCAGGGAATTAATGTCGGTAACTTTCTTGGAATGATCGCCAACATTGATGAAAACGTTGGATCAATGAGGGCCTTTCTTAAAAATGAAGGCCTCGCAGAAAATACCATCTTTATCTTCACAACTGATAACGGTACATCTAGTGGTGCCAATATTCATAACAACGGAATGCGTGGTCGCAAAGGAAGTGAATATGACGGCGGGCACCGTGTTCCTTTCTTCATGCATTGGCCAAAGGGAGGACTCAATAAGGGGCGGGACGTGGACACCATCACCTCCTACGTTGATGTTGTTCCAACACTCATTGATTACTGCAAAGTTCAAGCTCCTAAAGGTGTTAAGTTTGACGGTATGAATGTCCGGCCACTCATTGATGGTGTCGTTAAAAAATGGCCGGATCGTATCCTAGTTACAGATTCACAAAGAGTCCGAGACCCGATCAAGTGGCGCAAGAGTTCGGTAATGACTGACCGGTGGCGACTCGTGAACGGGAAAGAGCTTTATGATATTAATGCTGACCCGGGGCAAAAGAAAAATATCGCCAGCGCGAATCCGAAAGTAGTAGCTCGTCTTACCAAGTTTTATGACGCGTGGTGGAAAGAAATTGTGCCAACTTTCGGCAAGCCGACGGCCATCTATCTCGGATCGGATGCTCCTCTGGCAAACCCTGTCACTTTGACCTGCCACGATTGGATTGCTGATGGTAGCACCCCATGGAACCAGCGCCATATCCGCAATGCCGAGAAAAAACCATCGAATACAGGTTTTTGGGCTGTAGATATTAAAAGTCCTGGAAACTATACAGTAGAGCTAAGACGCTGGCCAAAAGAAGCTGGCAAAGCTATTATTTCAGAACTGGAAGCGGGAGCCGATGTGCCTGGCGTAAAACCTTTTAGAGCCGTACCTGGAAAACCGTTTGCAGCTGTAAAAGCTCACCTAAAATTAGGTGGTAAAGAGTTAGTTCTTCCAGTAATGGAAAGTGATGAAGGGGTCATCTTTAAAATTAAACTTAAAGAAGGTAGAGATGAACTTTGGGCCAAGTTCACCGATAGTACCGGTACTCCTATGGGAGCATTTTATGCTTATGTGACTAAACTTCCGTAGCATTGATGAAAACGATTATAGTCACATCCATTCTGCTAGCTTCGTTTCTTGGAACCGTTACCTTGGGCGAAGAGAATAATCGGAAACTCAATATTGTCTTTTTCTTAGTCGATGATCTCGGATGGAGCGATGTGGGCTGCTATGGCAGTACATTCCACGAAACGCCGAACATCGATCGTTTGGCCAAGGAAGGGATGCGGTTCGATAACGCCTACGCGACCTGTCATGTCTGTTCCCCTAGTAGAGCGAGTATTTTGACCGGGAAATATCCAGCCCGCACCAATTTAACTGAATGGCTTAATGGACGCCCGGAACGAAACTTCGAGAAGCTCCATAGTGCCAAAAAACTAATGTCCTTGCCTGATGAGGAAATCACCTTAACGGAAACTTTAAAACGACATGGGTACGCTACTGCAGACTTTGGAAAGGCACATTTACGCAAAGATCCAAAGTCATACGGATTTGATGAAGCCATTACCGGCTGGGTACGTTCCTATTACTATCCATTCTCACCGCAATATGAAAAAACTCTTCCTGCAAAAAAAGGAGATTACTATACCGATAAACTTACCGATGCAGCACTCAATTTCATCGAACGAAACAAAGATCGACCATTTTTTGTGCATCTTGAACACTTTGCGGTTCACGATCCAATACAAGGCCGTAAGGATCTCGTTGAAAAATACCAAAATAAACTTTTAAAAATGCCGAGGCAAAAAGGGCCAGAATATATTCTAGAACCCAATCCGGATGATCCTGCAATTTCCAAGGACGAGCTTAAAACACTTGAAGAAAATGACTCCTTGGAAATACACCAAGACAAACGCGTGTGGTGGGTGAAGCAAAAGCAGGATAACGTCGAGTTTGCCGGAATGCTTGAAGCCACAGATGAAAGTCTGGGAAGGATCCGGGCCAAGCTCGATGAGCTCGGATTGGCTGAAAACACCATCGTCATCTTCACGGCCGACAACGGCGGCATGTCCGCTTCGAACCAGTATCGAGGGATCAATCACTCTAGAAAGCAGCTTAATAGTCGCTTCGCTTCATCCAATCTTCCCTTACGAGGTGCCAAGGGTTGGAACTACGAAGGTGGTATACGAGTGCCCTTGGTCGTTCACTGGCCAGGTCAAACCAAGGCCAACACCATCTCCCACGCAGTGGTTACCGGAACTGATTACTACCCGACCCTGCTGAAAATGCTCGGCCTACCCCTTCTGCCCAATCAACATATGGATGGAAAAAGCTTCGTGCCTGCCCTTAAGGGTAAAGCACATGACCGCGGAGCGATCTACTGGCACTTTCCTCATTACAGTAACCACGGATACCAAAGCCCGGGCGGAGCGATTCGCTTAGGTAACTATAAGCTACTCGAATACTTTGAAAACGGAACCGTTCAATTGTTCGACCTGCAAAACGATCTTGGCGAGCAGAAGGATCTTTCCAAATCGAAACCGGAAATAATTAATAAGCTTGTGAAAATGCTGCACGACTGGCGCAAAGAAGTAGATGCGAAAATGCCGCGGGTGAAGACTGCCGCTAATAGCTTGCGCAACTAATTCAATCTCTCTTTAGAATGAAAAATAATACGAAAAACATCACATTTTTTCGATTGATCTTTGCCCTAGCATTTATTGTCTCAATTACCACAGGCCAATCAGCTGACTTGTCTCTAAAGAAAGCTCTGACATTTTATGCATCCTTTGACCATGGAACTGATGCTGATATTGCTCGCGGTGACAAGCGCCTTTTCACACTCATCGACAAAAAACCCAAGCCAGGCAATCAAACCGAGGGAATGTCACGTTTGGTAAAGGGTAAAGGGCTTTCGGGCGATGCCTTATCATTCACTAAGCGCAATGCCAAGTGGCTACTATACGATGGTGCCAAGAATTTTCATTTTGTAGAAAAAAACTGGGCCGGCAGCGTATCGTTTTGGCTGAAAGTTGATCCAATCAATGGACTAGATCCCGGTTATGTTGATCCGATTCAAATTACACCCAACACTTGGAACGACGCTTCGTTTTTCGTGGACTTCGCCAAGGATGGAAATCCTCGGTCCTTCCGGCTCGGAGCATTCGCTGACAAATCGGTCTGGAATCCTGAAAATAAGGATGTCCCGGAACCACAAAGGCCATTAGTCCCAGCCAAATCTAATCCATTCAGTAGCGACAAATGGACTCATGTTGCCTTCACCTGGGAAAATTTTAACACTGGAAAAAAGGATGGTGTGGCGACCCTCTATCTCGATGGAAAAAATGAAGGAATTATTACCGAATGGAATCAAAAGTTCTCATGGGCAGGCAAACCTTACCGTATTCTTATTGGTTTGAATTACATGGGTTTGTTTGATGAACTTGCCTGCTTCAACAGAGCCCTCTCATCAAAGGAGATCAAGCGCATATTTGATCACCAAAAAAGCCTTAATGAATTAATAAAATAAATCATACCTCTTTATTTAAAGAGGTATCTAAATTGGATTACGGCGATAATATCAGGGAGTTGAAGTGAGTAGTAATCAACTCTCCTAATCTAGAGGCAGTAACTCTACCTTGCGAAATTCGCAGGAATGACTCTCGCTCTGCAAAGAGATCGTTCCACCTTCGAGCTTCGTTCCATCGTCTAAATGGGGATGTTGATACTCCAGCACAACTTCACCTTCAGCAATATGTTTAAAGCTTTTTGATCCGTCCACAATGACCTCAGCAGTCACCCACTGATCACCATGATAAGTCTTTGATTTGGAATTTATGCAGTGCCTCTTGAGCGGCTTCTCATTCATAATAACGTCCGTCCCGGGTGTGCAAAGATTGAGAGTTGTGCGTTTCCCCTCACCTTTACCGCCAAGCAATTGTACCTCGATCGAATTTGGGAAATCTTGATCGACCTTCATCGTTTCAGGATCTTGCCCGTGAAGCATAAGGCCACTGTTACGATACGCCCATCCAGGACCACCCTTCAACTGTTCCCCTAGGAACCGATATTCCACACGAAGGCGATAACTGGAGTACGGAGTCTTGTAAAAGAGGTGACCAAAGGTCTGATTAAACTCATCGTATTTTTTGTAATTTACCTTGATGACTCCGTCAGCGACCAAGAACGTGTTGCGCTTGTCTTCTCCGAGCTTTTCGTAGCGAATCTTGGGCGTCCAACCAGTCAGATCCTTGCCATTGAAGAGCTGAATCCACTTCTCATTTTTGTCATCTTCGAGAAACTCACTTTTCTTCTTCTCATCAGCTAAGGTGGCAAGTGAAAAGGCTATTACTAAGGTTGCTGAGAAGATAAATATGAGTGAGAATAATTTCATCTTTAAAACTTAGAAGTAGCCCAATTTTAATACAAGCTATTTGCAAAAACTTCCCGGATATGTCGAAAAAAATATTAATACCTATTACGCTGTTTGCGCTCTGGATAATTTTTAAGTGCTCTTTGACCGCCGAGGAAGCCCAGGCTAAGAAACCCCTATTCCGCTTCGGAGCCGTTGCGGACTGCCAATACTGCAACCAAACAAGCGGAGTTAGGAAGTATAGCCTTTCACCTCAAAAACTCCGTGATTGTGTCGAGCACTACAACAAGCTGGACTTGGCTTTCGTGATTCATCTTGGTGATTTCATTGACCGAGACTTTAAGAGCTTCGCCACAGTCACACCCATCTACAACCGTCTTAAGGCACCTCACTATC
>DUBC01000013.1:11331-136820 GCA_012960505.1 Verrucomicrobiales bacterium | reverse complement strand
CATTATTTATTGCAAGACATAGGGCATGAACTTCCTCATCTTGCCTATTACCTGCTAACACTAAACTCTTGCCCTTATTTTCATAGAGATCCTTAACGACCCCTTCTGTCCAAGTCTTAATAGCATCTGATACTTGCCTCTCTCTCGTCAAAGACTTTAGTCTTGCGTCACCAGTCAATTCGGCGACTTGCTTAGCAACTTCATTAACTAGGGCACTTTGTTCACTTACTTTGACTGGTAGTCTGTGATCGGCCATTCCTCCAGTGACAGTATATTGATGCTCTGCCACATAGAGCCTGTTCATTGGACCCGGCTTTTCTTCGCCTTCAATATGATCAACCTTACGGCCCATAGAAAAATCAGAAGCGGCACTGTCCGAAACACGATCCACTCCCATAAAATCCGAACCTATTGAAAGAATTCGGTGAGCTTTATCAATTTGGTACCTGACATGATTCTCTTTACCAAATAAAGAGATAGTTGCGTTCTTCAGGCTCTTATTATCGACTGCTTCATATTCGTAAAAGCTTACTTCAGGCAATTGTTGGTAAATTAAATCAGCAACCCGTGCTCTTGTAGGCGATGTGCTCGCGCCGTGAAGGAAAGCCAATCCATTACCTTTTGAGCCAGCCCATTCCTTCTTCTTCTCGGAAACAAATGACCAAAACTCATCAGCTTCAATCGTCTTAGAATCTCCCCTGCCCTTGCGGTAAGAACGTGAACGTTCAGGATCATAAAAATCCAATATCGAAGCAATTGCAAATTGATCAGTGGAGCCCAAGCTTCCTGGATGAAGAGCATTCCCTTGCAGGTGAATAGGGCGGCCTTCGTGCACTTTAGCTATGATTGGGGTAGCTCCGCCCAGCCTGGGCATCGCTGTCGCATAATAAACTGCCTTACCTGGGACCATCCACTCAACGCTATCCGCATAAGGAAGAATCTTCCCTACCGGTCTACGGCAACTGGCTAATCCAATGCCCGCTAAAGCCGTTGAAGCTCCCATGAAACGCATGAAACTTCTCCGTGAAAGAGAATCCTCATCACCCTCTCTGCTCAGCTCAGCAGCGCCTTGCGGAAATTCCCTCTCGAGTCGGTTCACGAATGCCGGACTCTGTTCCAATTCACTGAGACTACGGAACATCCGCTTCCCAGCTAATGAATCTTCAGGGTGTTTCCAGACGTGTTTCACTTATTTTTCTTAGTTATAATCGTAAATTGTTTCCATTCATACGCTCTCATCGATGACAACCACTGCAGTTATTGCCTGATGGGGGGCGGATATGCCAAAGATCCTTCAATGCAGATCCTATGATTTGTTGCGTTAAAGGTTTGTCGATATCAGGAACTAATTTCTCAGCTTCATCTGCTCCCAACCTCTGTTCTATATATGCTCTAAAATCCTCCCGGGCCAGATTTTCAGGCTCCCACTTTAAATTAAACACTTGATCCAAGGGCCTTAAATGTTTTGCCGGATCCTTATGACAATCAAGGCACCAACTCATACTATGAGGTTTATCATGATGAACCACACGCATCTCTCCAACATCACCATGACAACTAACACAGCTGACTCCCCGATTCACGTGAGCTGAATGATCAAAATAAACGTAGTCGGGGGCACGGTGGACCCTGATCCATTCGACTGGCTTCCCGTCATATGATTCGAAATTTTTATCAACTGCCTTACGGATCGGTTCTATCTTTGGACTGTTAGTTTTAACGTGCCGATGACAGTTCCAACAAGTCGACGCTGAAGGCACATTGGCGTGACCGGAATTCTCAACAAATGAATGACAGTATCGGCAATCCATCCCCAACTGCCCCACATGCAGCTTATGATCATACGGAACAGGTTGATCGGGTTGATATCCTACCCTTGCGTACTTTGGAGTAAAATAATACGTGACAGCTGCACTGACTCCGATGCCTAATATAATAAGGACACCGACAATCTGCAGGGGTAATGTATTAATCCAACGCGGAAAGGGATTGGCCATTTAGGGGTTAATTAAGTACTCTATAATATCTTGTGAAAAATTTCACAAGCGAAATTTACAGTATTTTTATCCTAATCCAACTGCGCTCTAAATGGTGGGCGCATTTGGTTGCTGTAAATAGAATTTATCTAGTTTTTTTGGGCCAAAATAAAGAGTTTGATGGCCTCCATTAGATCGACCGCTCCTACTTTGCTGAACAGGCTGATGATTGACAATTTTCATCGCAGAATCTGCCTTTTTCTGATTCACATTTCTCGCAAATAAAAATCTGCAAATTACACGGTTTATATGCGCAATTCTTATACCTTTGAGTGGAAATTTCACAACGGCGGCAAGCTGTAATCACTTTTGGATTTGTAGAATTAACCTCAACTCCGATCCTCTGGTCAAAAACATAACACTGACCATCGAAATTTTTACCCTTTGCCAAGGAATCTTTCCCATAATTGATGATCCCTCCATCTAATTGAGCCACCGAGTTGAATCCTTCTTTAATTAAAAATCCCGACAACTTCTCACAGCGGATCCCACCAGTACAGTACGAAAGAATTCTTTTGTCCTTTGCGTCAGAGAAGTTTTCTCTAATCCATTCAGGAAAATCTCTAAAATTGTCAACTGGCGGGCAAATGGCTCCCTTGAATCGCCCAAGATCAGACTCGTACTTGTTTCTACCATCAAGCAACAGAACGTCCTCATTTTCCATTTCTGCAAGGAATTGTTCAGGTGAAAGCCGTTCTCCAGTAATTTCTTCAGGCTTAATGCCTTGTTCTTTGGACAGGTGCAAAGAAACGATCTCAGGCCGAACCTTTACAGAAAGCTTTTTGAAAGCATGCCCGTTGTTAGAATCAATCTTAAATTCCATTTTCGAAGTTTCTAAAAGCCCTAGAGTTTCTTCAATATAAGCCTCAGTTGAATCTTTTGTTCCTGAAACAGTCCCATTAATGCCCTCTTCCGCAATAATGATCCTTCCCTTCAAATCATGCTCATTGCAAAAGTCGGTCTGCCATTTAGCAAACTTATCTGGATTCTCGATCGGAGTGTAAAGGTAATACAAAAGAACTTGATAAGGATCAGACATATTGACGCTAAATTGTTTCAACCCGCACATGCCGTACAATGTGTACTTCCCGGCAGAGCCTCTAACCGGTCAAAATTAATCTCATTACCGCACCCTTGGCAAATGCCAAAATTAGGCATCGATATATTCGTAAGAGCATTTTGAAGTCTGACCTCCTCATCCTTTAAACGTTCGAGCGCGGCCTCATTTACACTCTTGTCTTGCATCGCCTCGAGCCGGGTCAACCTTCCAAGTCCCTTGTCAGGAGGTATTGGCTTGGTTGATTCTCCGAGATCAGCAATTCTCATCCCAATCTCAACGGATCGTTCAAGGATACGCTCACGAAGCAATGTTTTTTTTTGTGAATCCATTCCAATAACTATATAAATCGCTACAGAGCAAAGCATCAAGGTCAACACTCAATTCTTATAGAAAAATACAATCTTCGAAGACTTGAAATGCATCACTTGCCTGAAATCGCTCAAAAGGGTAAGCTGCCTCCCTTAAGACATCTGATGCTTCCCTGGTTCAATAACGACAAATTCCCTTTGTATCTAGCCCCAATGGCTGGTGTCACTGACCGAATCTTTCGTTCCATCTGTAAAGAACTAGGGGCAGACGTAATGGTAACCGAGTTCGTATCTTCTGAAGGCATCATTAGACGCGATGACAGGACAAGAAAATACACTGAATTTGATGATGAACAACGACCTGTAGGAGTTCAGCTCTTCGGTGCTGATGGCGAAAAAATGGCAGAAGCAGCCAAAAAAATTCTAGACTGGAAAAAACCTGATTTCATTGACATCAACTTCGGGTGCCCAGTTAATAAAGTCGTATCCAAAAATGGAGGGTCATCCTTATTGAGAGATTGCCCTGTCTTGGAAAAAGTAGCCTCTTCCATTGTCAAGGGTATCGGATCCCAGGTCCCAGTCACTGGAAAAATACGCATTGGTTGGGACCAAGAATCCATCAACGCCGTTCAAGTATCAAAAATCTTGGAAGATTCAGGAATGCAGGCCATTTCAATACACGGAAGAACACGCTCACAAAGTTACGGAGGCCAGGCTGACTGGAACGTGATTGGCGAATGCGCCGAAGCCGTGACAATTCCCGTGATCGGAAACGGTGACATCTCAACAGGCAAGGACGTGGAACATCGAAAAAAAACAACTGCTGTATCAGGCGTCATGATTGGAAGAGCAGCAATGCAAAACCCATGGATTTTCCGCGACGCCAAACACTATCTTAGGACCGGACAACAGCTGCCTCCAGCACCACTTGAAGAGAGATGGAAATTAATTAAGAGGCACTGCCGTCAAGCCATTGATTGGGGACGTTACGGAAACGAACGGCAAACATTAATGGCCATGCGATCAAGACTAATGGCTTACTCGAAGGGTATCCCGGGCAGTAAACGGTTAAGATCAAAGCTCAGCACTGTTGTTTCAATGACTGAAATTGAGGCCCTCTCGATGGAGCATCTAAATTATCATGAAAATAAAGCCGACCTCACCGAACCCATTGCGCTAGTATAAAAAAACCTTTCCCTTTTCATTTAGTATGAACATAGAACCTAATATCTTTTTCTGGATAATTCTCATTGCCATAGTAGGAATTTTTGCCCTTGATTTGTTCTCTGAATGGCTCAATATCAAAGGCTTAAGGCTCGAACTCCCTCAAGAATTTAAGGACGTCTTTAATCAGGAAAAATACTCAAAATCCCTAGAGTATACTCGGATAACAACCAAATTTGGAACAATCCAGTCCAGCTTCGACCTCATACTATTTCTGTTCTTTTGGATCTTTGGCGGGTTCGGATGGCTGAGCCATAAAATCATTGAATTTGGTCACGATCCGGTCCCTTCAGGCTTATTGTTTTTCAGCATATTATTCATCGCAGCGGGCCTAATGAATTTACCCTTTGAAATTTATGATACATTTAAAATCGAAGCAAAGTTTGGTTTTAATAAAACCACACGTTCAACATTCATCGGTGACAAAATTAAGGGGCTATTTCTTGGAGCCTTGATTGGGCTCCCTGTCCTCGGCCTGATTATATGGTTATTTGAAAGTTTTGACAATGCCTGGCTCTGGGGCTGGATCTTCCTTTCAGGATTCTCCTTACTAATGGCTTATTTGGCACCGGCAGTTATCCTACCCCTATTTAATAAATTTGAACCGTTAGAAGAAGGAGAACTCAAATCCGCAATCAATGACATGGCGGAAACCTGTAAATTTCCCCTCACTGAATTATCAGTGATGGACGGTTCAAAGAGATCAAGTAAATCAAATGCATTCTTCACGGGTTTTGGCAAAAACAAAAAGATAGCATTGTACGACACCTTGATAGCTAATCACAGCACTTCAGAATTAGTCGCGGTATTGGCTCATGAGATTGGGCACTTTAAAAAGAAACACATCATGCAAACATTGTTTCTTGGAATTGCTCAGACAGGTGTTCTGTTTTTCGTTTTGGGATTTTTCATCAGAAGTGAACCTTTGTCATCTGCCTTTGGAGTAAATGAACCAAGTGTCTATTGTTCGTTGTTGTTTTTCACTCTTCTATTTAAACCAATAAGCAAAATCCTTTCAGTCCTCATGAATATACTAAGTAGAAAGAATGAATTCGAAGCAGATGCTTACGCCGCTAATGTTACAGGAAATGCAGATTCTTTAATTACCGCGCTCAAAAAACTTTCCGCAGATAATCTCTCAAACCTAACGCCTCACCCATTCTATGTATTCATGCATTACTCACATCCACCGGTCAGTGAGAGAATCATAGAGTTACGCAAGCTTCCTTAGCAGCTAAGATAAAATTAATTAAAGTTTCCTTACTAGATTGGCAGGAAACCTGCTTGATTAAAAACCAATGTAACATCACATTAAGCCAAAGGAACCAATTCGGTACCCATGGCTGGCTTTGAATTACAACACGCACAGACTCAATCGCTGGAACTGCGAGCAAAAATTGCTCCACAAATGCAGCAAAGTCTTAATGTGTTACAAGCCACTACCTTAGAGCTCAACCAAATGATCGGGCAAGAACTCGCCCAGAATCCAGTCCTTGAAGAAGAGTCCGTTGATATTTCCGTTGAAGAGGAAGGTCTTGATAAGGACGAGGAGGATTTTGATGAGGAATTTTCAGAATTATCTAAACTAGATCAAGAATGGCGAGAATACCTTCAACAGAGCAGGTCAAATACGCCGAGACGGGCTGATGACAACGAGCGTCATCAGCGGATGATGGATTCAATCATTGAACCGCAAACTTTGTCAGGGCACTTAATTCAACAACTTAACACATCTGATTCCAATTCCGAAATAAGAGACCTCGCTGAGATGCTGATCGGAAGCGTTAATGAGGATGGATTCCTATCACAAAACATAGAGGAAATAGCTCTAGAAAACGCAATTCCTTTTATGAAGTTACAGGAAGCGCTTGATCTAGTGCAATCATTTCATCCTATCGGAATCGCAGCACAAGATCTCAGGGAATGCCTATTACTACAACTCAATCACTTAAATAAAAAACACAGCTTAGAATATAGGATCGTTGATCTACATTTAGATCAATTAGCTAGGAAACGTTATCCCCAGATCGCTCGAAAAATCGGTATTGGCATCGAAAAAGTTACAACCGCAGCCGAATTCATAGCAACTCTAAATCCAAAACCAGGAAGAGAACTTTCACTCGGTGACAATCATTACATAACTCCGGACGTGAGTGTCGAAAAAACCTCAACAGGCTATGATGTTACATTAAATAATGAGACCATTCCCCATTTAAGAATCAGTAATGTCTACAAGGATATTATGTCTGGAGGCAATGCTAAAAAAGACGCCAAAGAATATATCAGAGAAAAAATTCAATCCGGGAAATTCTTAATAAAATGCATTCATCAAAGACAAGAAACAATCCGCAAAATTTCTGAAGAAATAGTAAATCGACAGCGTGACTTTCTAGATCATGGCATAGCTCATTTGCACCCAATGAACATGGCTCAAGTAGCGGAAGTCGTCGGAGTTCACGAAACCACAGTGAGTCGTGCAATTGCAGGCAAATACATCGCGACACCACGCGGAGTTTTTGAAATGAAATATTTCTTCAAACCAGGCTATGAGACTGACAGCGGTGACACATTGAGTAACACTAGCGTGAAACAGGCTGTGGCTGAACTTGTCAAAAACGAGGATAAGAAAAAGCCACTAAGTGATGATAAAATCGTCCAAGAACTCAAGGAATCAGGCATTAAATTGGCCCGAAGAACCGTTGCAAAATATCGGGACGAAATAGGCATTCTCCCAAGTCATCTCAGGAGGACCTATTAAGTATAAATTTTAATCCACTATCTGCGAGATTCACTTGACCCAGCAATTCAGTTGGAGGAGATATCATCCGTGATAGATGAGGCAGAAATCCTAAAGACGCTAGAAAAAGTAAATTATCCTGGCTTCAGTAGAAACATAGTTTCATTCGGACTCATTAAATCCGTCTCCATTGAAGGCGCCGATGTAACAATAAAAATTGAACTCGCCACAAAAGACCCTTCGATACCCCAATCCATACATAACGAAGCACAGGAAATCCTCTCAACCATTAAGGGGATAGGGCGAATAAAGATAGATTTCGATATTAAAAATCCCCCCGAACCTGCCACCGGAGTCGATGCCAATAAAGCCTCATTGCCTGGTGTAAAAAAAATAATAGCAGTCGCTTCGGGTAAGGGTGGCGTAGGCAAATCAACGGTAGCGGCAAACCTTGCACTTGCTCTTTCTTTATCTGAGGGTAAACCAAGCGTTGGCCTATGTGACTGTGATCTGTATGGACCAAGCATACCTCTAATGTTTGGTCAGGAAGAGGCCAGACCAATGGCCACCGATCAAAACGAAATCATTCCGATCGAAAGTCACGGCATCAAGATAATGTCAATGGGTTTCTTGCTCGATGACAACTCTCCAGTAATCGTTAGAGGCCCCCTCGCCACACGCTACACTCAACAATTTCTTAAAGGATGCCTCTGGGGTGAACTTGATTATTTGATACTAGATTTACCTCCCGGCACAGGAGACATTCAACTGACAATCGTTCAATCAGTCGCAGTGGATGGAGCAGTAATTGTAACTACTCCTCAAGAAATGGCTCTCATTGATGCAAGAAAAGCATCCTCTATGTTTAGTAAAGTTAACGTACCTATCATTGGCATAGTTGAAAACATGAGCTACTTCTTGTGCCCATCGGATGGAGAAAAATATGCGATATTCGGAGAAGGCGGTGGAGAAAAAGAATCCTCAAGATTGGGAGTCCCTTTAATTGGTCAAATCCCAATAGAAATGCAGACGCGAGAAGCAGGAGACACGGGAAATCCAGTCGCTTTAGGAGACTCTGAAACAGCCAAAGAATTCAGTGACATTGCGAAAAATGTCATCTCCGAATTATCATAAAATTCAGCCATTAGTTTATCAAGCCGCATTGACTTAAGGAGCGTAGCCGGCCAACAATGTAATCATGGGTATTCGTAGATTCTTTATAGGCTGGGACCAGCCAATAGTGGAGCTTGCGAATGAATTTTTAGTAGTGGAATTATTCGAAGAGCTAATCAGTAAGACTCTGGTCGTTGTTCCTTCCAAACAGGCAGCACGTAAACTAAAGAACCGATACAGGGAAAATTCGAAATTTGATAATCACCCCATTTTCGGAACACCCGAGACAGCGCTCGATCTATTCGAAAAGGATTCAGAAAAGCCCGCCAACAAAACTGAAAAAGCGTTAGCCTGGGCCTTAACATTAAAAAACATCAAACTCACACAACTAAGAAATATATTCCCGATAGCTCCTCCTGATCGCTCTATGAACTGGGCCCTCAGAACATCAAATGCTTTTATATCATTAAAAAATTCATTAAACGAAGGCGGATTAAACATTTCAGATGTTATTGAAAATGAAGGGCAGGATTTTGTAGACCTCTCACGATGGAAGGAGCTCGAACACTTGGAGAGCACCGTTGAATCCTCACTCAAAGAAAACGGCCTCAGCCATCTATCAAAATCCTTTTTAAATTCCCCTTCCAGCATCGGTGACATTGAACAAATTATTCTAATTGGTTTACCTGACCCTCCAAAGATACTCACCGACGCACTGCAAAGCATCTCTGCATCTCACAAGATCAGCATTGTCATTTATGCACCGGATTCAGAGCAGTCATCATTCAGTGAATGGGGAAGACCAATGACCGAGCACTGGTCAAATCATAAGATCAATATTCCAAATGCGGAGAGCTCAATCAGGCATGTGTCCAGCCCTGACGAACAATCGCGTGAAGTGGGATCCATCATCTCCGAACATTCGGACCCACATGGAATGGTAGGAATTATAAATAATGACACTGAACTCATTCCAAGCCTCAAGTCTGAGCTGAAAAAGCATAATCTGAATGTGTATAATCCTTCCGGAGAACTCTGCTCAAACCAGGAAATATACGCCACACTATCATTGTTCAGGGACCTAATGTCTTCAGGCTCATTTGAATCGGCCATTGAACTCCTCAAGCACCCGGAAATCATCAACCACATAGTTATAAATAACGATAACGAGGATATCCAGATAGAAACCACGGATCAGATAGACACCGTCAATAATAATGACGATCCCGAACTTGCGGCCGCAAACATTCTCGTGAGTTTAGATCGCATTAATGACAAGCATATCCCCACCAGTTTGGATACGGCCCTGAAATTCTCTGCTGACAATGAGCATCCGGATCTCACCAACTCAGCACTAAAACAACTGAAGGAATGGCTTGATCAATTACATGATAATCTCATTGAAAATCTACCTGGAATTCTACAATCAATATACTCTGGAAGGGAATTCGATTCCGAGGATGACGAGGAATTTAGTCATACCGCTGAATATCTCAATTCCATTCTGAATGAGATTCGTTCGAGTCCGTTGCAATCAATGGATGGTAGCGAACAATTGAATTTTATTCTCAGCGCTTTGAAAAGTGAGAGAGTACCGGAGAAAAGAGAACCGGATTCACTGGACATTCAGGGCTGGCTCGAAGTTCTCTGGGAGAACAGCCCTCATTTAATCATAACAGGAATGAATGAAGGCTCTATTCCTGATCGAATCGCCGGAGACATCTTCCTGCCGGACAGTCTACGATCCAAGCTCGGCCTAAGAAATAATGAGTCCATCCTTGCGAGAGACAATTATATTTTTAACGCAACCCTCAATTGGAGAAATTCCTGCGGGAGAGTCGATATCATTCTAGGAAAGGAATCGCTGGAAGGGAACCCTCTAAAACCCTCAAGATTACTTTTCCAGTGTGATGACAGTGAATTAGCGGACAGGGCACTGAGTCTTTGTTCAAGAATCAATTCATCAGAAATTATCCACCCATGGACTTCAGCATGGAAACTAGAACCGATGAAAATTGACAAGGCTGCGAAAATTTTTGAGGAAATATCAGTGACTCAATTCAGCAATTATCTTTCCTGCCCATTCCGTTTCTACCTCCTAAATTTGATGGGAATGAATGATAACCAGCCCGTTGAAATGGAAATGGATGCAATGCAATTCGGCACATTTGTTCATCAGGTACTTGAAGATTTCGGGAAAAATGATGGGATCAGGGACAATCAGGATGAATCGGAAATTTATAAATTCTTAGAAAAAAGAATCGAGTTCAGAGCAACCCGCAAATTCGGAACAAAGCGCACCGTTCCATTGTCATTCCAGATCAACTCAATAAAGGAACGGCTCAAATGGTTCTCTGCCATTCAGGCCAATGAAAGGTCCCTAGGATGGAAAATCATTCATTCAGAATTTAAAATTCATATAAACAATGAAATCAAAGTCGGCAATTTGAAACTTAAGGGTACGATTGATCGGATAGAACAGAACGAAAATGATGGGTCCTGGAGAATCCTTGATTACAAGACCTCGGCAAAAGCAATAAACCCAGACAAGGCCCACCTCAAAAACATCACTCAATCCTCCTCAGATTCTATTCCGGATTGGCGCACATATATTAGCGATAAAAAACGCAGCAAATGGATTAATCTTCAGATACCGCTTTACGTACACGCAGCGAAATTAATTTTTGAGAAAGAAAGCATAGGCTCCGGATATTTTAATCTAGGTAACACCCAGAGCTCAATGAAAATTGAAATGTGGGATGACTTGAAAGAGGACCTCATGGAGAGTTCCCTCACCTGTGCAGAGAACGTTTCAAAAGAGATCAGCAATTGCAATTTCTGGCCCCCATCTGATTCCCCTAAATATGATAATTACTCGGAAATAATTTTTGGTGACTGTGATTCAAGCTTTGATCCCGGCGAAATTCTGCAGAAATAAATATGAATCCTCCAGTCACATTTATTAACGAAGTCATTCCCGCCTCCGCAGGCACGGGCAAGACCTTTAAACTGACAGATAAATTCATTAGCCTAATGAATGAGGGAGTGAATCCCGAGAACATAGTCGCTCTTACCTTCACAAAGAAAGCGTCAGGAGAATTTTTTGAGGGAATTCTCGGGAAATTGGCCAGAAGCTCAAAGCACTTTGACGATCCCAAGTCGATAAGTAACATCACTGCCGTTCCTGAACTCGACAGCGAAAAAGCCATTAAATTACTTCGAATTTTTATTAATGCGATGCCGTCGCTTGAAATGGGGACCCTGGATAGTTTTTTATACAAAATGATAAATAATATTCCTTTTGAAATGGGAATAGCGGGTGAATTTGAAATCCTTACGGACCACGAAACTTTGGTCGCAAGGGAAAGCGTATTCAGAAAAGTTTTTGACGGAAAAGCCTCCTCAAATGAAATTTTTCTGAAGGCATTAAAATATTCCGCCTTCGGCAAGGAGGAATCCAGAGTGCAGTCCCGACTCAATGAATTCATTGAGAAAATGCATAGCAAATTTATTTACAATCCAGAACCGGAGCTCTGGGGAAAAAAATCATCCATATGGCCTGACGAATTTCAATGGAACGTCCTCGAAGAGAACATATTGAAAGAGAAAATAAAAAGACTCCTGAAGCTAAATGAAAAAATGGAAATCAGAGAGAAAGTCTCCACAAAATTAGAGTCATTCCTTTCGTGGGTAATTGAAACCAAAACCGGCAATCCTGTGCCAAAGGATTACGAGACAGTTTACAATAATTTTCTCAAAAACTTCAATGACATCCAGTCAGGAAATGCCCGAATCAATATTGCCGGTTGTGCATACGAAATATCCGGCGAACAGACTGAACTTTTTCTGGACGTTATTTCTCATTTAGTCGGGATCACATTGCAAACTCAGTCAATGAGGACACTTGGCCTATGTGAAGTACTTCAATCATACGAAGATGAATATGGCAGAAATGTGAGACAAAAAGGACGACTGACCTTTTCTGATTTTCCATACTTTCTGTCCAAGAAGAATAAGTTAAACTCTGGACTGATTGACTTACTGGAATACAGAATGGACGCCAAATACGATCACTGGCTCCTTGACGAATTTCAGGACACGAGCCGGGAACAATGGAATGCCATCGAAAATCTTATCGATGAATGCGCAATGGATCCTGGGGCGGGAAGGAGTTCATTCATCGTTGGAGACATAAAACAATCCATCTATGCTTGGCGAGGCGGAGATTCTAGAATTTTCAATGAGCAGAAACGTAAGTATAAGAATCTTGGCCCCGAGCGTTTTAGGGAAACTAATCTGGATGAATCACGACGATCCTCTGAACCTGTCATCACAACAGTAAACTCAATCTTTGGGAGTAAGGATGAAATACAGAGCCTGTTCCCCTCAATTGAGGGACGGTGGGAATTTAAAGAACATACGACAGTTCATAAAGACAGACCCGGTTTCACTTCATGGATATCCGCAGAGAAAGCTCCCAGATGGAAGGAGCTTGATGCAAAACTTGAACTGATCGCAGAAGTAATCAGAAAAATAAACCCCTCGGAAAATAAAATCAGCGTCGGTATCCTCGTCCAGCAAAATAAAACCGGCAATCTCATAACAAAATATTTAAGGGAGCATACAAATTTAAAAGTGACCAACGATGCAAAAATTTGTATCGCCAAGGACAATGCGGTCGGGATTGCCCTACTTTCAATCTTCCGATTCTCTGCACATCCCGGAGACAAGTTCTCATCGGGTCACGTAATGATGTCACCATTCAGAAAAATAGTGGAGGACAAGTTTCCGGACATTGAAAGGTTCGGACATTTCATTCGTTCATCAGTTTGGAAGAATCAATTCACGGAAACTCTCAGAGAATTGGTTTCCTACATCAATTTTGATGATTTTAATTCAATGAGGGTAAATCAGTTACTAAAAGCAACGTCAATATTCGACAATCGTGGCAGCCGATCCATTGACGAATTTGTGCGGTTCATGGAAAACTTCACACTGCGTGAAACTGGTGAACCGGGATCGGTCCAAGTCATGACCATCCATCAATCAAAGGGGCTCACCTTCGATTCCGTTATATTACCGGAACTTGGGGGCAATACATTTTTAAGTACGGACCTTGGAACTGAGATAAAATACAATGAAAATCATGAACCTCAGTGGATACTGTCAATGCCTAACAAAGGCATAGTAGAGGCGGACACCCAATTAAATCAATATAACACCGAAAAAGTCGCCAATGCTACTTACGAGCAAATCTGCAAATTTTATGTAGCTTTGACCAGAGCAAAATACGCAAATTACCTCATCACTGAAGAGTCTGAAATTGGGAAATCAACGCGTGATAATTTTGTAGGCCTTATTTCAAAAACGATTAAACCGGAGGATCTCAATAACGGCACACTCTATTCATGTGGAGATCCCGAATGGTACGAAAAAATTGTACAAGAAGAGGAAATTCCACCGATCCAGAAAAAATCCCTTCCATTACCTTCAGAAAATTTACGTAGAGAAAAAAACACTCAATCCGCAACTGAAAAGGTTTCTGAAAAGTTAACCTCAAAAGACATATTCACTCCGGGCACTGACCTCTGAAAATTTAAATTAACTAATTCTCGCACTAGTCATTAAGACCAAGACCAGAATATAGCGTGGCCATTCTCCTCGAATGCTCATCATAGGCAGCCTCAAAAAGCTGAGTAGCTTTCTCTTCACCAACGATGGCCCCGGACGTTAAAACTTTTGGAGCTTTACCTGCTTCAGTTAATAACTTGGCAATCTCAGCCTTAAGCGCATTAATAATTATACACCCTCCTACCGTTGATCCTGGTGAGACGGGCGTTTCGAGCCCTTCGACTCTTATCATTGAATCCCCCAAGGGCGCACCAGTGTCCAGTACAGCATCAGAAAAATCGGTCAGCTTTTTACCGTCTTCCCTCTTGCTCTTACTCCCCTCACAATGTTTCAGACTGACAATTCCAGCGACCCAAACCCCGGATTTCTGAAACTCTTCAGCAATCTCAACGGGAACAATGTTACAACCTCCCGAAGAGACCACCAGAGCGGAATCCTCTGAACTAATATCAAAATTACGTAAAATACGTGACGCGAAACCACTAACGTTTTCTAGGTACATGGCCTGACGCTGGCCGTTTGATCCGGACACTTGGGTATGAAAAGTGAGGGACAACTCGACGATCGGATTAAAACCAGGAAAAGATCCGTACCGGGGCCACATTTCCTCAACCATTATCCTGGAATGTCCTGATCCAAAAAGATGAACGACTCTTCCCTTGAGAATGGAATTAGCGAACTTCTCAGCTATCTCTTGAATTTGCTTTTCTTGTGCAGATACACTTTCAATTATCCCACGACACGAACGTATATAATCTTCCGTTAAACTCATCTCTTATCTCTTAGCTCCTTAATAAGGCATTGTAAACCGCTCCATAGGTTCCTGCCCAATAACCTAGCTCTGCTGGCACAATGGTCACAACTTTTCCGTCCGGCTGCCACTCCCGTTCACGGACTAATTTCTCCAGAGGACTAAATAAATGCTCTCCCGCCTCTGCAATGCCTCCCCCTATCACGATGCGTTCCGGATCAATGACGTTCACTAGCGATACTAATGCAGCAGCAAGAGCCCTCAATGATCGTAACCAAATCTCCTTAGCCTCTTCATCCCCATCAGCGTACGCAGCTACTAATTCATGAGTCGTTGAGAATTTTTTCCCGGACCTTTCAGCAATCGTTGCATTGCCTATCGCGTCCTCAATGCTCCCGGGCGTAGAGCAGATGTCCGGCTCGCCTTCAAAATCGACAGTCACATGTCCCAGATGCCCTGCCCTACCAATACTTCCTTTTAAGAGTTTTCCTCCTGTAAGAATAGCACCTCCAACACCAGTTCCTAGGGTCAGCATAATGACATCGTCCATGCACCTCGCTGACCCTTGCCACACTTCACCAAGGAGCGCAGCATGAGCATCATTAATTACCTCAATTTCTATATCCATATTTAGGGCAGTGGTCCAATCCAGACCCTCTAAACCCTCAAGCCTGCCCGGCATGTATCCAATGGCCCTTTCATTTTTCTGCACGAGCCCAGGAGCTGAAACTCCAATGACTGATAATTCCTGGCTCAAATCACTTAATAAATCTGAAACTAGTCCCTTCACTGATCCAACAAAAGCAGGAACCCCATCAGTGAACACTCCGTCCTGAGTCGGAGCAGTTTCCTTACTCAGGATTTTACCACTGACAAGATCGAATGAAGCTGCCTTAATTTCAGTTCCGCCTATATCAATACCTATACCGCATTTATCCATAAAATAATTCTATAATCATAATACTCATTGATCGAGTTCTCTTATTGGACATTAAGCACTCTTGCAGTATAGGACCAATTCAGACACAATATTATTTGAGAAAAATCCAACTACATGCCTTTGATGAAATTCATTATTATAATTGCCACACTAGCAACTCCTATCGTTGCTGAGGGTATCATCGAATTCAACAAGGACATCAGACCAATCTTTTCGGATCATTGTTTCTCTTGCCACGGGCCAGATAAAAGGGCCAGGAAAGCTGACCTAAGACTGGACACTTACGAAGGAGCAATTCGCGATCTGGGCGGCTACTCAGCAATAATACCAGGAGATCCGGACAAGAGTGAACTTCTTTTGCGAACAATGCATTCGGATCCGGAAGAGCTCATGCCTCCTCCTAAGTCAAAAATATCTAAACTTGATTCTGAGCAAATCAGGCTACTTAAGCAATGGATAAAAGAAGGAGCAAATTATCAAAGGCACTGGGCCTTCAGTCCAATTACTAACCCGAAAAGAAATAACAAAGAGCACCTCATAGATCATTTCATTTCAAAGCGCCTAAAAAATGAAAGGATGGCTCTCTCTGAAAGAGCTGATCCGTACACGCTCATTCGCCGGCTATTTCTTGACCTGACTGGCCTACTTCCATCCCCTGATGAAGTTTCAACATTTGTCAATAATCCGTCCGAAAGAGCCTACGAAAATTTAGTCGATAGCCTTCTTAAAAGCCCGCATTACGGCGAAAGGTGGGGAAGGCACTGGCTCGACCAGGCCCGGTACGCAGATTCACATGGGTACACTAGTGACAGTGAACGGCAAATGTGGCCATACAGGGACTGGGTAATTGATGCACTCAATAAAGACATGGGATTTGATCAGTTCACTATCGAACAAATTGCCGGAGATCTATTACCAGACGCAACAAAAAATCAGATTGCCGCTACGGCCTTTCACCGAAACACACTGATCAGTCAGGAAGGGGGCTCTGACCCGGAACAGTTCCGTGTAGAGGCAACAATGGACAGAGTCAACACTACTGGGGCAGTGTGGCTAGGACTCAGTATCGGATGCGCTCAATGCCATGACCATAAATTTGATCCCATCAGCCAGCGCGAATATTACGAGATGTACGCATTCTTTAATTCTGCCGAGGATAGAAATAATACCGGACCAACGATACCCGTCGTTGAAGGTGAACTCATTAAGGACTCGGAGAAAAATGAAAAAAATAAAGCCAACTTAATGGTCATGCGTGACAGGAAAGACCCGCGTGAAACTTTCTTACTCACGAGAGGAGACTTTACCACGCCTGACAAAAAAACCGGACAGCTCAATCCTGGTTTCATTTCAGCTATCAACCCTACTAATGAAGCGGAAACAAAGAAAAGGTCCCGGCTCGATCTTGCTAAATGGCTCGTAGACCCAAAGAACCCACTAACTTCAAGGGTCACGGTTAACAGGACATGGATGCGCTATTTCGGTAAAGGCATTGTCGAGACTGAAGAAGATTTCGGGACCAGGGGCTCTCTACCAAGTCATCCTAATCTACTTGATGCTTTAAGTTCTTATTTCATCAACTCGGGCTGGTCCATGAAAAAACTGCACAGGCTCATCGTGACCAGTAAGACCTACACCCAATCCTCAAAGGTGAGCCCAGAATCCCTAAAAGCGGATCCCGGAAACTATCTACTCTCCAGACAATCCAGGATCAGGCTCGATGCTGAAATCATTAGAGATGCCGCACTGTCCGCTAGTGGATTACTTTCAAAGAAAATTGGCGGACCAGGCATCAGGCCACCTCAACCCAGTGGGATATATGCCTTTACCCAGAACAAGAAAAACTGGAACACAACGACCGGCCCTGACCGTTATCGCAGAGGCATGTATATAGTCTTTTTCAGGAGTGCTCCTTACCCATTATTTGGCACCTTTGATGTTCCTGACTTTCAAACAACTTGCACTCGCAGAGCCAGGTCAAACACACCACTACAGGCTCTTAACATTTCCAACGATCCGGCCTTCATGGAGTTCGCCCAGGGCCTTGCCCTAAGAACCATTCGAAGCATTCCCGGGGAGGCTGATAAGACCCTCGAGGAAAGAATAAGACTAGCATTCAAACTCGCATTGAATCGGGACCCAAATGACAGGGAATTTAAAACCTTAAAAAACTATGCAATAGAATTCGCTAAAGATATTTCCACCAAAGATGACGGAGAAGACGCGAAATCCCTAATCAATGAAGCCATTATCGAAAGTGCCATCCCATTGAACCAGGGCGCTGCGCTAGTGGCAGTGTCAAGGGCCATTCTAAACACTGACAATTTCATAACCAGAGAGTAGTGATGAATTATCTTAAAGAACAAACACGAAAACAATTCTTTGGGAACTGCGGAGTCGGCCTCGGGTCCCTGGCACTGAATCAACTCTTAGGAACGTACGCTGAAGCAAAACACATCCCGAAGATTGATCCCAGTAACCCGATGTCTTCGAGGAAAGCTCCTCTGAAGGCAAAGGCAAAGAACGTCATCTACTTATTCATGGCTGGTGCCCCTAGTCAGCTCGAACTCTTCGAGCACAAGCCAAAGCTCAATGAACTGAATGGGAAGGCCCCTCCACCGAGCCTCCTCGAAGGAAGACGCTTCGCCTTCCTAAAAGGCAATGAAAAACTCCTCGGGTCTACCAGAAAATTTCATCGCCATGGCCAATGCGGAATGACTATTGGTGAAACCATGCCACACATGGGTAAAATCGTCGACGAGATCACTTGGTTAAGAGGAATGACCACCGACGTATTTAATCATGGCCCAGCCAAGTTATTCATGAACACCGGATTCCAAGCCCCTGGCCGACCAAGTATGGGATCTTGGGTCACGTACGGACTCGGCAGCGAATCGAGTAATCTCCCTGGATTCGTCGTACTTCAAAGCGGACCAAGGGGCCCCCGCGCCGGCAATTCATTATGGGCCAGCGGCTTTCTTCCAACATCATTCCAGGGCGTCCCTTTCCGAGGCAAAGGTGACCCCATACTTTACTTAAAGAGTCCTGAGGGCATGCGCCGGGACCGAGAACGGAAGTTTTATGACACTATCCGTGATCTTAATAAAATTAGGCTAGATGATGTTGGGGACCCGGAAATCCTCACCAGAATTAACTCCTATGAGATGGCATACCAGATGCAAAGCAGTGCACCAGAACTCATGGATCTCTCAAAGGAATCCGAAAAAACAATGGAACTTTACGGCGCCAAAAAGGGAGAATCTTCGTTCGCAAACAATTGCATACTTGCCAGAAGGCTCATTGAAAGAGGGACACGATTTGTGCAGCTCTATCATTCCAATTGGGACTCTCATGGTGGACCAGGTGAAACCCTTGATAAGGACTTTGAGAAAGTATGTAAAGATGTCGATCAGGCGAGTGCAGCTTTGATACTTGATTTGAAGCAAAGGGGACTCCTTGAGGATACCCTAGTTGTATGGGGTGGAGAATTCGGAAGAACACCCATGGGTGAATCAAGAAAAACCACAGGCAGAGATCACCACATTGATGCCTTTACGGTATGGATGGCCGGCGCAGGCGTAAAGAAAGGCTACATTCACGGTGAGACAGACGAGCTCGGTTTCGGAATCATTGATGGGAAGGTCCATGTTCATGACCTTCATGCAACTATACTTCATCTACTTGGTTTTGATCATGAGCAATTGACGTATAGATTTCAGGGACGAGAATTCAGACTGACTGATGTTCACGGAAACATCGTTAGTGAAATACTTTCGTAGGTTATTCTTAAAAGATTATCTAGGGAAAGCGCTCAGAAACTTCAACAATGAAAGACAAGCCAAGGATAGCCGTCACTATGGGTGACCCGTCAGGGATCGGGCCAGAAATATGTGTGCGACTACTCAATGAAATAGAATCTTTAAAGGAGTGCACTCCAATTATTTTCGGAGATTCGAGAATAATGAAACTGGCCGCACAGAAAATTGGACTCGATCTTCCAAAAAATATTATCAAATTTAATAACTGGGCAAAACACAAAGAAACTATCAAAGGACCTAGCATTTTAGATATTGACTCAATCAATGTTGAAAATCTAAAGAAGGGAGAAATTTCAAAAGAATCAGGGAAAGCTTCTTGGGATTATCTGGATGAGGCAATCAAAACAGTCATTGATGGAAATATGGATGCACTCACAACGGGTCCAATAAATAAAGATGCTCTGCATCAGGCAGGTTATAATTATCCGGGTCACACAGAAATTATTGCAGAAAAAACCAAATCATCTCGGTACTGCATGATGCAAAATTCAAAAGAAATTACAGCGACATTTGTCACGTGCCACTTAGGCCTTCAGGAAGCCTGCTCAAGCATAACCACCGAAAGAGTTCTTGAAGTCATTAATCTAACTGCTGAAGCCTTAAATGTTTTACAATACCCAGAATCCAAAAAGATTCTTGTTTGTGGACTCAATCCCCACAGCGGTGAAGGCGGACTCTTTGGATCGAACGAAGAAGAAAAAATTATCAAACCGGCAATTGAAGCGGCGATCTCTAATGGGATCGATGCTTCAGGGCCAGTCGTTCCCGACACGGCTTTCATTCCAGAAAAAAGAAAAACTACGGGAGCCTACGTTTGCATGTACCATGACCAAGGGCATATCCCATTGAAAGCCCTCGCCTTTGATAACGCGGTAAATATCACCTTGGGGTTACCCATTATAAGGACTTCGGTTGACCACGGAACCGCATTTGATATTGCATGGGAAGGAATCGCAAATCATTCCAGCCTCCTCAGGGCAACTCAAATTGCTACTGATCTAGTAAATAGAAAAAATTACGAATCTGAGGTTGTTTGATCATGTTTTTTGTATATATGTAAGTCACATGAATCGCTACCCATTAATTACTACGCTATTGTTGTTTTCTGCTCTGAGGGTCACCTCATCAGCTGCTGATTTTAAAGCTGATGTATTACCGATATTCGAAAAGAAATGTATGTCTTGTCACAGGGAACCCTATAAAACATCCTCCGGTAGGACCAAAAAACCTAAAGGAAAACTTATCCTCAGCACACCAGAAGGAATTAAAAAGGGAGGCAGTGAAGGCGATACGGTTGTCGCAAAGGATTCAGCAAAAAGCCTCATCTATACGAGAGTCACTCTAGATAAAACTCATGACGACTTCATGCCCCCCGAAGACAAAGCTGATCCTCTTACTGCGGATGAATTAAAAGCTCTAAAAGAGTGGATCGATGGAGGAGCAGAGACTGGTGACTGGAAAGGTACAAAATTTGATGCTGAAGGCAAAAAGATCTAAGATCTCTAATTAATTACCTTTGATTAAAAAGTTTATGAACGCCCTGATTGTTATAGTAATCAGGGCGTTTTCATTTGACCACGATGTAGACAACTTTATATTTCTTAATATAATTACAAAGTAAATGATCACAATTTCGGATCCATCTCCCACTCATAACTGTTCTGGGTTCATGAGGAGAGACTTTCTCCGGATCGGATCACTTGGATTGGGAGGCCTTTCTTTACCAGAAACATTAAGAGCTCGCGGCGACTCTTCATCAATTATAAACAAGGTCATGCATGACAGATCTGTCGTGTTCCTGTTCCTTAACGGAGGCCCTTCGCATATAGAATCCTTCGATCCTAAAATGGATGCTCCTTCCGAAATACGTTCAATTTTCGGTGAAACAAAAACGAAGCACCCCGGAATCACATTCGGATCACATTTTCCTCAACTCGCTGCCCGGGCAGATCAGTTCTCAATTGTACGATCTTACGGCTCTGGAAATGCTGCGCACACTTACCAGAAAGTAGCCAGCGGGAACAATAAAACAAAAGCCACTATGGGATCAATATACTCCCGCATTGCAGGAGCAAATGATCCAGAAATGGGCATGCCCAATAATGTTGTTATACTTCCCGAGTCAATTGATCAAGAACTGAAATTGGGTCGAAACTTTGAATCCAATGCCCTGCCAACGCTAACGTCACCAGGTAACCTCGGCACATCTCACGCAGCCTTTGATCCTCAAGGAGGAGGCGAACTGAAAAACAATATGGAGTTAAAGCTTCCAGCTGAAAGGTTCGGGGACAGGAAAAAATTATTGGAACAACTCGATGCACTAAAGAGACGCGCAGACAATGGTTTAATGGAAAATATGGGTCATTATCAGCAACAGGCCTTTGACATTGTGACCGGCGGCGTCGCTGGAGCATTCGATCTCTCCAAAGAAGATCCACGAACTATTGAGAAATATGACACTAGCCAATTATTTAACATCAAGGAAGTGACACGGTGGGGCGACATGAGAAGAGCCTCTAACCTTTTAGGTAAACAGTTACTCCTTGCTCGTCGTTTATGCGAAGCTGGTTGCGGATTCATTACCGTAAGTGATTGTGGCTGGGATCATCACAGCAACAATAACAGCCCCAAGGGCCTTGGCGGATTTGCCTGGTTAGCGCCTCAAGTAGATCATGCCGTTGCCGCATTCATTGATGATGTCCGGGCACGTGGCCTAGAAGATAAAATCTTACTCGTAGTGACAGGCGAAATGGGACGGACACCAAGAATAAATAAAAATGGAGGGAGGGAACATTACGGTGAGCTGACTCCTTTACTTTTTTTCGGAGGAGGACTCAAGATGGGCCAAGTCATCGGTAAGTCTGATGCTCATGCAACAAAAGCAATTACGACTCCTTACCGTCCACAGCATATGATGGCAACGATTATGCATTCGCTTTTTGATTTGGGCCAAGTCAGGTTAATCCAGAGTCTTTCAAATGAGCTAAAAAGCGCAATGACAGAAAGTGACCCAATCAGGGAGTTGGTCTAAATGGTGCAGGAAAAGCAAAAATGACTGAACTGAAAAGTAACACCAAAGCACCTTTTAGATAAGATCGATTAATTATATTCTCTATCATTTATTCTTTTTAAAATAAAATTAAGCGCATCTTATTCAACTTCTCGAACCCTAAAGAACACTGACCTTTTATTCTCAGGAAGCGCTTCTAATAATTGTTCTTGGTAGGTCGTTGATTCTCCATCCGAAACGATCTCGTCGTTGAGTTCTAGCCATGTCAGAAGATCAAAAGAAAAATCCAAAGCATAATTATTTCCTGGATTTGAGTTCCAGCTGACCGAGAGGCTACCATCAATCGGACTGTAACTAATCTCAGTAATAGTCAGTTCTGTATTTAATCCTGGGGATCCGACCTGAAAATTGTCACTCCAAAGTCGGTCCGAACCGGCCCCTCCAACTCCAATATAACTATTGTCCAGTATCCCAGCATATGCGCCATCATGTATCACATTAAGATCAATGACACCCTTTGATTCTTCATTAACAAAGACTTCAATCATTTCGTTCCCCACATCAACGAGCAAAGCGTAGTTATTCCAACCGGTATTAAGGGCCCCATTGCGAACAGCTATATCTGAACTGAGTCCAGTATCTTTTTCCCCTATCAAGGAATTGTAGATTCCAATTTCAAACCACGGAGAAGTTCCAGTTTGCCTGAAGAATATATTTAAATTATCAGCTCCACCAATTGTGTTAGGAGTTCCGCCGACCGTAAAATCAACTCGGTCAGGAAGTTGGACGAAATCGCTCTGGATAATAAAAACGTCTCGGATCCCGTAGGGAATACTCCAGTCTCCACCCCCTCCTCGTTGAGTCATACCGGAATCGCTTCCTGCTCCGTTGCTACCAAAGTAACCGAACCCGCCGGGGTTAATTGCCATGTCCGTAGCAATGGACCAAGCATTTGAAGGCCAGAAAACTGTAGGATTCCCATGACTATTTTCGATTACCTCAACGCCGACCGGGAGTGGGAACCTTTGCGCTGCATAAGTTTTGCGGGCATCACTCAGGGCATTTTGTCCAATCGTAAAACTGTCACTATAATCAAGCTCACCAATCAACGTCGAGTCCCCGACCGCGACTCCCCCAGCATCTGCAGGGGGCTCGGGAGGTTCCGGCGGCTCGGGAACCTCAACGACTTTAAAATGCGCCAAAATTCGTTCGGCCGAAAGCGCGTAATTGTATATCGCCACTTCATCAATTAACGCGTCAGGAGCGCGCGGCTCACGGCCATCCTGTCCAATATAGATTGGGTTATCGGAATTAATGGGTTGTCCTGAAGTCGGAATGGTTCCCGCACTGACGGTGGTATTCGCTAATTCCCCGTCAATGTATAAGTGAAGTTCTCCACTAACTTCGTCCCAGGTGGCGACGATGTGGTGGAGACCATTGTCTGTGATCCTGTCTACCGAATCAATCGAAGCAAATCCGGAATTGGTTTGCACATGCGGACGGATAAAACCTCCACTCCCGGCGTAAACCATGAGCATAAAATCCATGCCGCCTTCTCCATCACCTACGAGATTGGTGAAACCCGCAGGCGAAGAATTAAATTGAATCCAAAATTCAACGGTGAACCCGCCTCCGTCTATTTTTTCAAAAGAATCAGTGATGAGTTGCCCATTTTGTAAGAACGAAATGGCCGAATTATCATCATTAAGGAACGGAGATTCTTCCTTATAATTGATTCCATTACTTTCAAACGCACTGTAATCATTTTCCGTCGAGTCTCTTGCCGGAGACTGATCATCATCTAATCGCCAGTATGCTACCGGGTCATCTTTTATTACTTCGGTCGCGTAATCAGCCAATACTGTCGATGATAACCCAATAAAAAAACATCCGATTATCAGTTTCAGGTAAATATTTTTCCGACTCTCCATTATTTTTTTTACAGTTAAAAGTTCAACCAAATTTCGAGTAAATAATATCAATCTGGTTATGATAGAACAAATCTTATATAGTCTCCTTAAAGCTTCCATCCTGTGCCATATCATTTATATCTGATTGTGTAAGTAATCGATCTTGTTTTACTTACAATGGCGGACCTCTCGGTCCTAATTTCGAACTTTTTTAAGACTTGATATTTTTTTCATATATATCAATCCATTCTTTTACAGTCATTTTGGTGCAAAGCTCACCAATGAGTTTAAAAGGGATGTCTTCTAACTTTTTAAAACGGACACAGCTTTTCCCCATGTCTAATTTGTATTTACAATGATTTGAATATTCATTGATAAACCAATTCATCAAAGATTCATTAGCGTAAATACCCATATGATATAATGAAATGAAAATTTTTCTTGATGAGATTCCTAAGAATGGCAAAGGAAGCTCAGGTGAACAATGATAGCCCTCAGGATATATTGAGTGAGGTACTACCCATGATGGCATTCCATAATTTATTTGTTCATGAAATCCTTTTGGTAAATATTTTCTTATGACAGATACTATCTCCTCTACAGAATCTTTTTGTGGTTGTGGTAAATCAGCTATATATTTTTCTATGGACATAATCGCAAAAATAATAAAAACCACTCAATGAGTGGTTTTTATTTGGCGACCCGTACGGGACTCGAACCCGTGTTGCCGCCGTGAAAGGGCGGAGTCCTAACCACTAGACGAACGGGTCGTTCGCTTGGCGAAATGGGACTTTATCGGTAGAAGATCTATTTGCAAGGGCTAATCAATAACAAATGAGCCCTACCAGTTAATTAATTATTAGCTTCGCAGTACGATCAGATGCACCCTTGTGTAAAGATAGAGCCAAATTAGCCTTTTGGCTGAGAGTTACACCAATTTCTGGATTTGCTAAAAACTCTGAAATTTTCTCAATTAATTCAAACTCATCTTCAACCTGTATGACTCCGCCATTAGCCTTTAAATCAGAAGTTAATGAAGCAAAATTCTGCATGTTGGGACCCACTAATACGGGCTTATTAGCAAAAATAGCTTCAACGGGATTCTGTCCTCCATTAGCAAGAAAGCTTTTGCCAATGACCACTATATCTGATGCATAATACCAAGCATTAAGCTCGCCAGTAGTATCAATTACAAGACAATCATAAGAATCTAATGATTCCGTTTCTTGTGATTCTAATTCGGTACGCAACACAGGATTTAATCCTTTGTTTCGTAACTCATTAACTAAATCATGTCTCCGCTCAACATGTCGCGGAGCGACCAAATAATATAGGTCTGGAAATTGATCACGAAGTTCCAAATGAACCTTTCCTATTAAGGATTCTTCTCCTGGATGCGTACTTCCTGCAAGAATTACTTTTTTACTCTTCCCCCCAAAGAGTTTGTTCAACAGGTCCTTTAATGCAGCAACATTATTAGGCTCATTAATACCTTCAGAATCAAATTTAATGGAACCCGTGAGAAAAACTTTATGTCTCGATACACCCATAGACTCCCAACTCTTTATGTCAGATTCTTGCTGAACACATACTCTGCTTAGCAAGCTAAATATAGGCTTCGTAAAAAAGCTGAATTGTTTAAATCTTCTTTTCGATCTCTGTGACAATCTTGCATTAATTAAAGACACTTCTACGCCACGCTTCACCGATTTATTTACAAGATTTGGCCACACTTCCGCTTCAGTCAAAATTAAAGCTCTTGGAGAAATTAGATCAAAAACACGAGTAGAAACAAACAAGAAATCTAAAGGATGGTATATAATTACTGAGGCCTCTGAACTATGTGCTATGGATGCCCCTGTGGGCGTGGTAGTTGAAAGAACTATAGGAATTGTAGGATCCATTCGTTTAATAGAAAGAATCAACTTCTTTGCTATGTTAACTTCTCCAACACTAACTGCATGAATCCAAAGAGGGTTATCAAGATTGAGGAGGATTTGCCGTTTCTTTCTCGAGAAAAAACCAAATCTTTCACCAAATGCATTACCATAGTTTCCTCGCCTGACGATCTTCAAAGCATATCCAGGAAGAGCACCTAATAATATAAGAGGAAGTATTAAATTATAAATCAAAAGAATAATCCAAACTCTCATATTTCATTACTCTTAATATTGGTATCTCTCCGATATAAAATCAATTGGCTGTCACCATATTCTCGAACATTTAACAGGTTGATTTCTTGATGACAGGGAAAATCAACATCACTTTTAGAGGATTCAAGAACTAGAATACCACCAGGCAAAAGAAGCCTTACTAATTTGTCGGACTTTGCCAACTGTTCAACAATACTAACACTGCCATGCACATTGTATGGAGGATCAGCAAACACCAATTTATGTTCACCGTTTATTTTTCCTAATAAAGACTCAACCTCCCCTTTTCTGACAGTCCCTCCTATTAATTTTGCTTTTTTAAGATTCAACAAAATAGCCTCACATGAATCGCGAGTACGATCCACAAAAATGCATGACTTAGCCCCCCTGCTCAAAGCTTCAATCCCTAATGATCCTGAACCCGCAAATAGATCAACACATGAAGCTCCCAGTACAAACTCTCCTAAAATTGAAAATAATGCCTCCCTCACACGATCAGACGTTGGCCTCACTCCATTATCTGGCACTCTTAACGGAATTCCACTAGATGTTCCTCCAACTACCCTCATCTAATTACTCTCACAATTTTCCTGAAATTTCCTTGCTATATTTTTCCAATGTCTGTTGTTCCTCGCGAGTCAGACTAGACATCCCATTTTGACTAATCTTCTCCAGCAATGGATTAATTATATCGACAGTAAATTCATCAGACTCAAAAACTTTACCATCCACTTCCGTTACAACTTTGGCTGAAACAACTTTTCCCTTTCTCTTGAAATTACGCTTCAAGGATTTCTTTTCCGCTTTCCCTCTCATCTTTTTTAAAAATCCTAGTGAAACTCTGACTCCGCCAATATTAAAAGATCTAATATAAAGCCAACCCGCCAAAGCTCCTCCCAAATGAGCAGCATGCGCTACTCCTGAAACCATTGGAATATTCACTCCCTGACCCACCGATCTATCAATGAGAAAAAATGCAATCTCAACATATACGAATCCTAATGCTAAGTATTTAATTCTACAACGAATCGGAATAACAAAGAAAAGAAGTACATTGAAAACCTGATTGGGAATGATTGCAGCTGTCGCAATTAATATACCAAAACCTCCAGCCGAAGCCCCCACCAAAGGCGCATCAATGTTAGTCGTTAAAATGTGAAGCAGAGCGCCTAAAATTCCTGACAATAAGAAAATGCTAACAAAGTGTTTATTACTTATTAATTGTACAAGTATTCTACCTAAAAACCATATAAGTATCAGATTAAAAAGTATGTGATAAAAATCACCATGCACAAAAATATAAGTAACGAGCGTCCATATTTTCCCCTCCTTTAAAAGTAACCATTTTGATGTTGCTCCTAATGGATATTCTTGACCCATCCCGGTTACCCACCCAAAACGAAAAACATATTGGCTTATAAATACACAAATACAAATGACACAAATCAGCACCACTGGACCACGGGAAAGTAGCCCCCGTTGAAAAAATCCCTCCTTTTTTACACGACTCCAGCCAACTCCAGCCTGATCTTTAGAGCGCATATAATCTCTGTCTCCAATTCCCACTTTATCGTATAGCTCAATTATTTTTTCTTCTAAAGCCTAGCGAATGAAGCACATCGCATTTAACTTGTCGAATAAGGGATAATCGACAGTCTAGACATTTCTGTCTGAACAGTATAGTCTCTAGCCTCAGTAATAAAACTGCTACTGAATGAGATACATTCAATTACTTATAACACTGTTATTATCAGGCACTTCTGTGCTAGCTGATAATAATGAGGAAATTAGCAAGCATCCAGCCACCCAAGTGACTTTCAGCTACTTGAAAAATGCAATGGGGCAGGACTGGGAAAAAGCAGCCAACTCAATTGAACCTCTATCACTGGAAAACCTCAAAACCCGCTATATTCTTAAAATTAAGGCTTCCTCGACCTTTGATGAGGAAATAGCAAGAGTTAGAATAGTAGATTGCGCAAATCTCCGGGAAGTCGAAAAGCTAGAACCTGTCGATTTCTATGTACGCTACCACAAAGGAATTCAACGACGCTTTAAAGTCGACCAAGAAATACTCGACAAAATCCTTGCTAGCCTTGCCGTTAAGCTTTTGAGCTTGGCTCAAGACACAGTAGGTGGAAATGAATATTGTCATATTTTAGTAAGAACCCGTCACTCGAATGGCGATAAACAAATTTCTGCACTTGATTTAGTCTCATTAATAAAGATAGAAGACACGTGGAAAGTAACACTAAACGCTCAGCAACCGGTAGTTAAGAAAGTCGAATCGCCCCCAAAGTAGAGGGGGGATTTATCGTTCCTGAAATTCTTAAGACTGCCGATAAATCCCCTAACCCCAAACCCAAACCTGAGCCTGAGCCTGAGCCTGAGCCTGAGCCTGAGCCTGAGCCCAATCGACGGGATAACCCTGGAGGGCCACAAAGTCAGGGGGAAGAGAAAAAAATTCAATCAGGTAACAAAATAGAGAATATTTTAATACTAATTTTATGCTCTAGCATATTGGGACTTATACTTTTCTGGCTCAAGCGACGTTCGGAAAAAAATATTACCACAAATGATAATAGAGATTAAATATAAGGAACTATAATCTTTGTATTTGGTTTTCTGATGATTCCATTATGAAGTTACAATATAATTGTTCGTCATATGTTGAATTTAGTTCATGGCCACTTAGTCGCCTCTCTTGAATGATCGATACTTTGATCTTTTGGAAACCTTCTCAATCAAAACTGAATCAAGAATTTCCGATAATTGAGGACATTCGAAAAATGTTAATAGCATTTACAATTAATCCAATAAAAGTCAATTTTCCCACATTAATTCTAACCACGGATATCTGTTTGTTTATTTTATGCTAATTTTGACATGATTCGAATCTACTTTTATGTAATCTTGATGATTTTTTGATGATTTTTATTGAATTCTTCAATTGATAATCGAATGTTTTGTGAATTTATTGCAATTTTTACTATAAATAAGACAAATGGATGGCGCACAAGCACTAATCACCACACTAAATAACTTGGGTATTGAGTACATTTTCGGATATTCAGGAGGCGCAGCTTTACCTATATTTGATGCACTGGAAACCGTAGAATCAGATATTAAGTTCGTTTTATCCAGGCACGAACAAGGAGCATGCCATATGGCTGATGGCTACGCCAGAGCCACTGGTAAACCTGCCGTAGTTCTTGTCACTAGCGGTCCAGGTGCTGGCAACACGATCACAGGCATCATGACGGCCCAAATGGACTCAATTCCAATGATCATCCTGAGCGGTCAGCAGGTCACATGGATGCTGGGCAAAGATGCTTTTCAGGAAGCTGATACTTTTGGCATCACGATGCCGGTGGTAAAGCATAACTACTTAGTGAGAGAAACGAATGATTTACCGCGTGTAACTAAAGAAGCATACCACATTGCAACGACTGGCAGACCAGGGCCAGTATTAATTGATATCCCAAAAGATATTAGTCAGAGTGATTTTACTGGAGATTTAGACCCTCACTTTGAAGTTCCAGGCTACGATACTGAAAGTGCATTTAAAATTAATGAAGACTCAGTCCTTAATGCAGTAGAAATTATTTCAAATTCCAAAAGACCTGTTATCCTAGCTGGTCACGGCACCATGATAGCCAGAGCAGATAAGGAGCTAATGGAGTTGGCCACTACTCTGAACTGCCCAGTCACCTCGACTCTACTCGGGAAAGGCGTATTCCCTGAAACACATGCACTGTCTCTTGGAATGCTCGGGATGCATGGAACGGCATATGCCAACAAGGCAATCGTTGAATGCGACCTCATCCTAAATATAGGATCAAGATTCGATGATCGTATCATCGGACAAGCAGATAAGTTTGGCGCGAACGCTAAAATCATTCACATAGACATTGATCCTTCTGAGATAAATAAAATGATCGCCCCTGACGTAGAGATTATAGGCGATGCAAAGGCTGCACTAACCGCATTAAACAAGCACATAAAACCACTAGAAAATTCTAATTGGCTCAAAAATCTTGATTCTTATAAGAAAAAATATCCATTAACTTACCGAAAAAAAGGTGGACTTAGGATGCAGCAAGTACTCGACGAAATCTACCAAATCACTAAAGGTAAAGCTATCGTTACGACTGATGTGGGCCAACACCAAATGTGGGCCGCACAGTTTTATAAAACAGATCAGTCCTACAATTGGATCAGTTCAGGAGGGGCAGGGACTATGGGATTTGGTTTTCCCGCAGCTATAGGAGCTCAATTTGCCCGGCCCGAAGATACTGTGATCGCTGTAGTTGGAGACGGAGGATATCAAATGACTTTGTGTGAACTAGCAACTGTCGCCCTACACAAGTTGCCCGTGAAAATTCTAGTACTCAATAATCATTACCTTGGCATGGTGAGGCAGTGGCAAGAACTTTTCTTCGATAACCGAGAGTCGGGAGTTGATCTGGAGGGCAATCCTGATTTTGTTAAACTTGCCGAAGCATATGGCATCAAAGGATTCAATATTAAACGACCAGCCGACGTTGGAAAAATATTGGAAAAAGCGATCTCGTATAATGATGGACCATGTGTAATTAACGCAGAATGCGTAAAGACAGAAAATGTTTTCCCAATGATTCCAGCGGGAGCTGCCTTAGAAGATATGTTGACGGAACCTCCAAAACACAAAATGGCAAAACCTGTCGGCTCTACCTAAACTTTAAATAAAAAATAATTAAAATTTTTATGGCTAAAAACATAGTCACAACTGATTCAAAACTCCCACCTCCCCCCGACATCGTTGACGGGCACACCCTAAGTATGCTCGTCAATAACGAGCCTGGAGTTCTTATGAGAATCTGCCAAGTATTTGCGCGAAGGGCATACAATCTAGATTCTGTTGTAGTTTCTCGCGGTAGAATTCCGCAACTTTCAAGATTAACTCTTGGAATTAGTGGTGACCCAGCTGGCCTAGAGCAAATCATCAAACAATGCAATAAGCTGATCGACGTCATTCACTGTTATGAGCATCAGGAAAAGAACTCAGTAACAAGAGAACTGGCTCTAATTAAAGTCCTATGCGCTCCAAGCGAGAGAAGCGAAATCTTACAAATTATAAAGCATTTCAACTGTAAAACGGTCGATCTCACCGAATCTTCAATTATTGCAATGCTTCATGGCGATTCTGAAAAAATAAATGCTGCAGTGCATTTACTTTCAAAATTTGAGATTATTGAAACTGTAAGAACAGGCAAAGTGGTGATGGCAAGAGGCGAAGCCTCAACTTAACAATTTTTAGACACCATTTGGGTGAAATAAACACCTTGCCGATTGCCCTCCTCTCCATTTTGTTGAGCGCAACATGGCATTTAAAAAACTAGGCCTATCGGAGAAGGTCATTACTGGCATCGAGAGTGCTGGATACGATACTCCAACACCTATTCAGGAGAAAGCAATCCCCCTTGCTATTGAGGGAAAAGATGTCATAGGAGCATCACAAACAGGAACAGGAAAAACGGCAGCATTTGCTCTCCCTATCATTCACAAATTAGGTGAGCACGGAGCAATGCGATGCTTAATACTTGAGCCCGTTAGAGAACTTGCCTCGCAAGTATTGGATAATTTAGAATTATTAGGAAGTGGCACGAATTTAAAGAGCCTTCTAATTCATGGCGGAGTCGGTTACGGAAAACAAATCGATGGAATTAAATCTGGAGTTGATATCTTGATTGCGACCCCAGGAAGACTTATCGACCTAATGGAGAAGGGAGTAGTGAAACTGGATATGGTAGAGATCTTGGTTCTTGATGAAGTTGACAGAATGCTCGACATGGGATTCCTCCCGGATGTAAGAAAGATTGTAGGAAAGACTCCTAAATCTCGCCAAACTCTATTCTTTTCAGCGACCATGCCCCCCGCCATCGACAGCCTCGCTAAATGGGCTCTCAATGAACCTATCGAAGTCGAAATCGGCAAAAGGCAGGGAATTCCTGAAACTGTTAGCCATGCTTTCTATCCAGTGGCCTTAGGCCAACGCGAAGAACTTCTTCTAGCCCTAATAAAACAAACCAATTTTCAAAGCGTCATGATTTTCACTCGGACAAAAAGAGATGCTGATACTTTGGCTAAATTTCTTGGCGATGAAGAAGGTCAATATTCAATTACTGTTATGCATTCTGACATCCGCCAAAAGGATAGAGAAAAGGCCTTGGAAGGATTTAAAAAAGGTAACTTCGATGTCATTATAGCAACGGACCTTGCGGCTAGAGGCATCGACATAAGCAATGTCTCGCATGTCATCAATTACCAAGTTCCTGAAAATGCTGAGGATTACGTTCATCGTATAGGTCGAACAGGAAGAGCAAATCGAGAAGGTGATGCATTTACCCTTCTCGCTGCAGACGAACTTGACCATGCCGCTTCAGTAGAACGTTTCATTGAGCAAAAAATTGAACGGCGAAAAGTAGAGGGCTTCAACTATCACTATACAACCCTCCTTGATGAAGATGCACCAACACCAGAAAGATTAGCAAAAGTCTTCAGTAGAAGGAAAAAAGGTGGTGGCCGAAGAAGAAGGCGATAAATTTGATAATGTTTACATTTTTCTTAATAGATGCGTAAGCTAATACAATTTTTCCGTGAAAATCCTATCAATAGATCCAGGACTAAGAAAAACAGGCTTCGCTGTTATAGAAAAAAAAGAGGAGCAGGATACTATTAAAGCTCTAACGTTTGGAGTCATTCGCAATCAACAAAAAGCATTACAATCATCTTGCTTGGTAAATATCCGTAATGAACTCAACCTAGTCATTGGAAAATATAAACCTGAAGAATGCGCTGTAGAGTCAGTCATATACGTACAAAGTTATAAGACTGCCATTACTATGGGAGCAGCTAGAGCAGCCGCAATCATAGCTGCAGCCAGCCATGGTATTCCCGTTTATGAATACGCACCCAAGAGAATTAAGCAAGCCGTCGTCGGCAAAGGAGCAGCCAAAAAGGAACAAGTCGCTTTTATGATACGCGCCCTACTATCCTTAAAAGAAACTCCAACTTCTGATGCTGCTGACGCTATCGCTGTAGGCTTAGCTCATTTGTATACAACTGAAGGTGTCAACATTTCCACAGGAAATAAAACAGGTCCAATCTAATATATAACAAGTTCTTATCTGAAATAATCTTATGGAGAAATATTCTCAAGTTATTGAAGAAAAGTGGCTAGGGCGTATCTCTTATAGTGAAGCACTCGAAATTCAAAATCGATTTGTAACGGATCGTTTAGAGAACAAGGTAAATGATACTATTCTGCTACTTGAACATGAACCCGTATATACAATTGGCCGCACTCGTGATAAAAGCAGCCTACAAAAGGAAGCATCAGACTTACCCTATCCAGTGTTTGAAACTAATCGCGGCGGACAAGCCACTTACCATGGCCCAGGACAATTAGTTGGCTATCCAATATTGGATCTAAAATTATATAAAAAAGACCTCCATATTTATTTGAGATCATTAGAAAAAGCTCTCATAGATGCATGTAACCAATTTAAGATTAAAGCGACAACACGTAAGGGGTTAACCGGTGTTTGGTGCAGCAACCGTAAAATAGCTTCAATCGGGGTAGGAGTTAGACACTGGATATCAATGCATGGATTTGCCATTAACGTTTCAGGTGATCTTTCACCCTTCAAAGAAATTATCCCATGCGGAATTAGCGATGCAGAAATGACCAGCATTCATAATGAATCCAGCAATAAGGTAAGCGTTAAAGATTTTTCAACAGTAGTTAGTAAATCAATAAAAAATGAACTTCTAAACTTACTAGAAAAATAATCACAAACATTTAGAATTACTGAAAACTAACGACTAATCGAAAAAAAGCATTATCCAATAATTTCAATGGATTCTCCATTCGGAAAATAACAACTTCGACACCGTCAGCTACCATTTTGGGAGGCAAAGCAATTAAGTTCAGCTCTTCACTCGACCAATTAGTACCATCATTCGACAATTCTACTTCGTAAGTTATTTCCAGATCTGAAATGCGTTTATGGTATTTAATAGTTAAATAATCTTCACCTTCTAAACTCACCAATTCAGGCGAAGGAACTGCATCTTCCGGCCTCGCATTTGAAACATCTAACCCGAAAGCATAAGTGAATAAATTATTCAAAACTTCACCCTGTTTAATCGCCAACGGATTAGTCTCTCCTCGTTCCTTCAACCAATCAGAAAATGCAGTAACAGTTTCAGTCGCTCCTGGAGACCCTCCAGTAGTATTACTAGACGACCAATTTTCTGCATTAGCAATGCCTCCGGATTGAGGATCAGATAACGTCAATGAAGTCCCGTTCTCATCTGGGGAAGTTGGCCAAGGTTCAGAATCATCATATTCAAAAGATAAGACTGTCAATCCCCTATCATCGAGAAGAGTAATGACCTCCCCCCCATTATTCAAACTTCCTCCGCCCCATTCTCCAGCAATAATAGAACTCAAACCCTCTCCATATCTACTTTGGAATGATTCTATGTCATTAACTACTAACAGATAAGATCCCGCCTGCATCTCAATATCACTAAAAACAAACTCGTCAAATGGCTGACCTTGAGGAAATCGGAAACCTTTCAAATTGATCGTAGAAGTACCTGCGTTGAAAAGCTCAATAAATTCATATTGAGCTCCACCTTCGGGCTTATACATAACTTCTGATACAACTAATTGATCAAAAATAGACGAAGCAGAATCAGGCAATGAAAGCAATACATAGTCAAACAAGACATTAAGTTCTAATGGAGTCTGAGTCGCGGCAAAGGGACCGCCATCAATAACTTTCGTTCCTTCTGGCAAATTTAAGCGATAGACCTCTTCAAATTGATCATTTGGTCGCCATTCAAATACTAGGTCATTTGCTTGCCGCTTAATCCTGACAGTCATATCATTTGTCAACGTATAAGGGAGGGAGAAAAGAGCACCAGTAGTTGCGGCAGGAGTTACCTGAATAACAGAAAGTTGATCTCCTCCTTTATTACCAAAACCATACCGGAAACGCTTATCATCACGCTCCACTTCAACCATTAGACCAGTGACGAAATCACCGAACTGTAAACCGTACAATTCAAGATCTGTCTGAAGAAGCCAATCCTCATCATCTGGTATGTCCCGCTTTATCCAGGGATGAATTGTAGATTCTATACCACCCCCACCAGCCCCTGACGGCTGTGCAGCAATATCAAGAGTTGTCCCCATCGCAATATCAGAACTTCCAGAACTATAATTATGAAGATCAACGGCCAGCACGTTTGTTCCTTCCACTAAGATACCAGAACCATCAATGGTAATCACAGGCAAGAGCTTTCCCTCATCCCTAGAAGGTACGTTCCCACTCGCTCTACTCTTCCAATTTACTTCTGCAGGACTCGCTGGCAGCCGCACTCTTTTTATTTCCTGACCATTTATCCAAAAACGAGCTCCATCATCCAGAATCGCTTCAAGAGTAATTTGGGAACCTATCGGATCATCTTTGAAATCGAATTTCTTTCTGAAATAATAAGTGAGTAAATTATTTGCAGAATCTCTATTCAGAGGGGTTTGAAGACCAGGATCCGGGAAAGTTTTGGTATCAACACCAAATATTCCTGGTGCGCTCAACCAGGACGCGTCATCAAAATCAATACGAGAGAAATCAACTCCAAAGTCCAGGTTCTTATCATTGTATTTCCATGCATCTCCCAAACTTACATAATTCTTAGAAGGTGGAAGAGATACATCAGGAAGGCCAAGAGGATAATCCCGATCATTTATTATTTTTATGTGTAATTGTCCATCAACCGTTTCCAAAGAATAAGAAGATCGTTCAGGTGTATTATCTTCAATATCAATATTTTTCGTTTCCCAAAAATTATCAAGATAGTTAGACTTAAAGGAACTAAATCCTTGAGATCCATATACTGTGACCTCTCGAACGGCAACAGATTCACTGCCATCACCATCAGTAGCCCTAACATTAACTGAATATTGACCTGGGATCGCAAATGACATAACAGCCTTAGAATCTCCAACTGTCAGTGTAACCCCATGCTCCGGAGAAACGGACCAAGCAAAGCTTAATTCTGTTCCTTCAGGATCAAAACTCTCACCCAAATCAAACTCAATTGACTCAGTTGTCATTATATTGCGAGAAGCGGGAGTCGATTGTATCGATATTACTGGAGGGGAATCCTGATTCTTTACTATTTTAAACTCTTCAGTGTGAACAATTACATCTTCGTGGTTCACTCCTTGAACTACGATAATATTTTCACCCTCTCTTAAAAAAATGTTATCTAAATTCCAATCATCAGCACTAGTCCACTCTGAAATTGCATGCTCTTGATTTACTACCCGCACATCATACACTGTTGATGGGCTAGTACCATTCAAGCTAATGACAGATTTCGTTGTCGGTGTATTCCTGGTGAGTATTTTAAATTTAGTATTGTATGGACTACCTATGTGACTCCTAGCCCTACTCTCTCTACTGTTAAACCAACTCTTATAATGACTTGAAGTCATTGTAATGCCGGTTCCTGCAACAGCCTCCGTTTCAAACTTCATCCAAGCTTCTGTCCTCGCGGAACCTTTAGTAAGCTTAGTCAAAAGCTCAGTAAGGTAATAGTTAAGATATCGTTTGATATATGGCTTATCAAAGTATGTCCTTATACCGCTAAGCCCCCCAATAATTGTCTCACCTGAATTACCAAAAACCCTATCTCCGTCCCAATGAATCAGCATCCATTTACCTCCTTTGGGCCTGTAAAAATAAGCGTTTTTACCGCGATTTAAAGTGATTGTATCCCAATCAGCGTCATAGCCTCGGACGGCAGCGTTTATGCAAAGCATATCCTTGTCAGCCATCCGATTAATCGTTTCTTCATCAAATTTTCGCGTACCTATAGCACGTACAAACTCAATGAAATTACTATAGTCATGGTCCTGTTCACGAGATCTCATTAACCACTCACTATGATATTGGATGGGATTATCACTGTTCTTATATGACCAGTCAGCATTCCGGGATTGTCTGGAGTTACCACCGTCATCAGTGAACCTCCACTCATCATCAATACGGAGCAAGGTACCTTCATTCCCATTCTCAAAATTACGGTTCATAAAATCACTCGATATAGGCTCATGATTTTCGCGCAGCTTAAATCCATCTCCATTAACAACCCAATGAACAAATTCCATTTCATTAATAGGATGACCTAATTGATACATCCATTCACGAGCAATTCGATCATCATAAAAACGAGGTGTTCCATTTCCTTCAGATGTACCTGAAGCGTCAAAAACGCTGCGACGACGCTCACGGAAAAGCCTATCTCCTGGGAGCTTCCATTTACCATGAGGTAATGAGCTGCCTCCGTCCCGCGTAAACGGACTACCGCTCTTTCGTATTTCAGCATTATAAAATATCTCACTTTCGTTAGCTATAAAAGTCGCGTTAAAGAAATGGTTCGACATGCGCGGAAAATTATACTTATAAGTAGCACTGTCACCTGAACCCAATGCTCTCCTATCGTAATTTGATATAATGAATCGCTCTCGAAGCAAATTATCCTTCATTTCCCGCCCATCTATAATAAACATTGCTGGCCGTTCTGGCCCTAACTTCGGCATCATGCTTACACCTCCACCGACAGCTTTTGCTTCCACGTAAAACTGCGCAATATTTCCCTGCTTGGTATAATTATTTAAAGTAGCAGAAAAAATTCCATCACCTGCCACAACATCACCACCAGAGGAGCCGTTATCATACATTGTTGCTCGTAACCAACTTTCATTACCGCTATTAGTATCTGCACGGTGAAAAACTCTTACTGTGTTCAAATTTAATGATGAATCTACTCTCACTGTAATTTTCACAGGCTCCGAAGGTTCAGGCACTGCAGGGCTATGATAAGCACCGACAAGAGTAGGCGCAGCAGATTGAATGCTTTGTGAATTAGGTTTTCCTGGAGTTCCTAAATTATTTGGAATGGGAATATGAAATGATGTCCCAAAACCATGGTCAAGAGTTTGCACAATCAGCCTTGATTTACCCCAGACCCACTTTGCATCAAATGTTAATACATAATCCTTATCAAAGCTAAGGTTCCCGAGATCCACTTCGGCTCTATTTGCTTTATTATCTCCATGCCCATCAGCAACAAGATTCAATACTCCACTTTCAACAAAACTTCCCCAGTGCGTACCCTGACAAACCCATCCCTTGGCACTACTACGGTCAGGGGACATGACAGATGGATTCTTCACCAAATTCGAACCTGCCCCGTTCAACTTCAGTGAAACATTTTTGATTTGCATATGAGCATCACCCACCAAATGCATATGAAGCTCTTGCCCGCTCGTTAAGGGACTCCATGTCACTCTATCAAAAATATCCGTGTAGGTAAAAGTTTGCATTCTAGATTTTTGAGACTCATCACTATCTGCCCAAGCAACTGGTGAATCATTATCCATGTCCGGATGCCTTAACTCCATACTACTACCGTCTCCATCCGCACGCTCAGGCCAATCACCAGAAGGATAGTAATAGACCTGATCCACCAAATTACCCATCAAGTCTTCAATACGTAAAAGCTCACCAGAGTCCCTCAATTGCCCAGAGAAATTACCAATCACAGGAATGTCTCCATAATTTTCCCGCATCCATTTTTCATCAGCTGCAACAACAAGAAAATCTCCAGGGCCAATAGTTGTACCAGAAGGAAACTCAAATCCAATTCCATCCACAAACCGCCACCCGCTCAAATCTACTGCTGATTGACTTTTATTATACAACTCAATAAATTCCGCAGTTCTTCCATCCGAAGGAGCGTCATACATGATCTCATTAATCACAATATCTGTACTTCTGACCGGATTATTAGCCTCATCTCTAGTGTAACCAGTTCCTCCGTACCACTCCTTACGAAAACTCGGAGTACCAGAATATACTGGAACGGATTGAAAAGAATCTTCCTCTAGGTCTCTATCAAATCGATGCGCATCAATAACTATCTCTCCTGAAATAAGATAAATATCTAGGTTCCCATTATTCTCAACTTTGAAGTCAGTTTCAAAACTCTTGTAGCCACCAGCGGTAACGCTTCCTTCCAGAGCAATAGCATCAGAAAAATCTCTTAACGAAGCCAATGAGAAACCACTAAGAGAAACTTCCTGTTGTCCGGGCACATATAATTCAACCCAGTCTACCGTGCCATTATTATCAAAATGAACCTCACTGACAGTTAATAACTCGGTAAGGTCAGGAGGAATTGTAGCAATAGAAACATCCGCACCAAAAACTATGTCAGAGCTTCCTGATCTTTCATTATGGATCTCGACAGCCAGAACATTTCTACCTGCTTTAAGGAGACCTGTAATATCACCCTGAATAATTGAGCCATACTTAGCCTCACCTCTTTGACCGGGAGTCTGCCAATTAACTGAACCTATCAGCATTAATTTTCGGCCAATTTCCTGACCATTGAGATACACCACGATCCCATCATCAAAGACCCCATCCATTAGGATTTTTGCAGAACGGAATGCACCGCTCCAATTAAAATCTTTTCTTAAATAATAAGTGTACTTACCACCGGTCGTCCAAGGTGTTTGAAAACCAGGGTCTGGCATTTTATTAGACGCTCCTTCCTTACCAAAAATGCCCGGCCCCTCATTCCAAGACGAATCGTTAAATTCCACACCTCGCCATGAGGTTTCATTATCCACACCACTTTGATCATATTTCCACACTGAACCTAACCCAATGATCTTTGTAGTTTGGCCTGCATCTTCAGCAGGACCTGTTCCAGGAGTTCCATCAGGAGCCAAACTCACGCCCCAGTTCTTCCAGTGCTTGGCTCCACGGTTCTCATGAACAAGTCTCAAAGCATGCCCGGCCCCATCAGCCGCAATGGGCCATTTTGATCCATCATCATTATATTCCACTTCAGCCATTATCACTCCATTCTTATCCTCTAAGACAATCAACTCGCCCCCATTATTCAAACTCCCTTCCCATGGACCATAAACCTTGACTGAAGCAGGTATTGAGTACGCTTCTCTCAGAGTTTGCTCATCCACGGATGAAAGAAGAATACGCTCCCACTTTTTAAGAAACGCTCTATCTGGTTCAGCCTCATCAAAGTCAGGAAATTCAAATTCTACTCCTTCACTCATCTTCCAACGTGAAATATCCTTGGGAGTTACCGTTAGGTTTTGAATTTCAATATATTCAGGCTTGTCTCCTTTGGGATTATAATGAATCTCACTGAAAACAACTTGCTCAGCGGAAGATGTCGCACAAAGGCAAAGTATAATTTTCAGGCCAATAGTAAGAGCAATGAAAGCTTTCATATGAAATAGAAGAGGTTAAAACAGGACATTAAACATCCTATATGATTTAAATTGAATGCAAAAGGAGTGCATTTCAACCCTGGAACTTATTGAATATGTGATTTCAATCGGATTCAGCTCGTGTTAAAGTTATTATAGTAGAATCAGTTTAATTCCCATGTTTCGCCTCATCACCCCACTCTCCATAATTCTAATCTTTTCAACGATTCAACTTAATGCCGAACTCGCAATCTCTGAGTTTATGGCCTCTAACGACTCAACGATTCCGGATGAAGACGGGGAATTCACAGACTGGATTGAAATAATAAATGAGAGAAATGAACCGACAGACCTAGGAGGCTACCATTTAACGGACAATGAAGATGATCTTACTCAATGGACATTTCCAAGGATCATTATGACACCAAACTCAAGGATCATTGTCTTCGCTTCTGGAAAAGATCGGACCGATCCAGAATCTCCATTGCACACTGATTTTGAGCTGAATGCTAAAGGTGAATACCTCGCATTAGTTTCACCTGACGGAATAAAAAAGATTACAGAATTCTCTCCCACATTTCCTGCCCAGAACGAAGATCAATCTTACGGCATTAGCAGCTTTGGAAATATTATTCCAGAGTCATTAATCTCAACAGATTCAGTTGCAAAATATCTCATCCCAAAATCTGAAGGAGAATTGCCAAATAACTGGAACAGTTCAGATCCTTTATTTGACGACTCTTCATGGAAGTCTGGACCAGGGGGATTGGGATGGGAAAGTTCTAACGGAACCCTTAATAGTCTCATAACGACAGATCTTCGTGAAGAAATGCGAAGTAAGAATGCTTCAGGATTCTTCCGTTACTTCTTTGAGTTCGATGCGACCGGACGCACATTACAAACACTGAATTTAAAAACCCAGATCGATGACGGATACGTTGCCTTTCTTAATGGTATAGAAATTGCTTCGTATAATTCACCTTCTCCCACTAATTGGAATTCCAAGTCCTCAAGATCAGGCCGTCCAGACTCAGACATTTTAAATAACCCATCGGATCATGACCTTTCCGATTACGTAAACTTCTTAAATGAAGGTCGGAACATATTAGCCGTTCATGGAATGAACAGTTCAAGCGGAGGATCTGATCTCTTAGTCCAAATAGAATTGATCGCGGGGATGAGCAAGGTAGGAGAACTTTATGAAGGCTACTTCTCTAATCCTACACCGGGAAACCCAAACTCAGATGGAAGAGCTTCGGGCCCAATCTTCTCTAATTACACCAAGAAACCAGACCGGCCCATGCCTGGAAATGACCTTGTCATCGAAGCCTCTCTTATAGAAGCCAATGCTACTGTCTCAAAAGTGGACATGTTTTACCGAGTCATGTTTGACCAAGAGAAATCAGTACAAATGACAGAAACTCCTGTCGGATCAGGAAATTATAAAGCAACGATTCCAGAGTCATCTTTTGATCAAGGAGAAATGATCAGGTGGCGTTTCGAAGCAATTGATGAACTCGGACTTCAAAGTTCAGAACCACAATTCTCTTCTATTAAAGACTCTCATGAATACGTGGGAACCGTAGCTTCAAATCGGTCTGTACAGTCAAAACTGACCGTAGTAGAAACCTTTATTAAGAGTCCAAATGCTGCTGGATCAACTAGTGGAACCAGAGGTTCTATTTTCTATTTGGGCGAACTTTATGACAATATTCTTTTCTCCCGCCACGGACAATCTACTGGTGGTTTCATCAAGAAAAGTTACAACCTTGATTTCAATAAAACACAACGCTTCAAGTGGCACCCCGATGAGAAAAGGGTAAAGGACATTGACCTTCTAACTAACTGGGCAGATAAATCTAAGATTAGGCATGTGCTGGCATGGGAAATTATGCGAGAGTCCGGCGTTCATGGTCACTTTGCATTCACTGTTCGGGTACAACAGAATGGTGAATTCTTCAGCACTGCTGATTTTGTAGAAGATGCTGATGACGTTTATCTAGAGAGGACAGGGCTCAATCCAGACGGAGCTCTCTACAAAGTTTACAGCAACACATTATCATCCGGGGACAATGGCAATAGCGGAGTTCAAAAGAAAAACAGAAAAGAAGAAAATAATCAGGATCTTACTAACTTCATAAGAGGAATCAATTCAGGAAATACCACAGAACAATGGCACTTTATTTATGACAACGTTAATCTGCCAATGTGTGTCAACATGGCCGCGGTCAACTGCGTCATACGAAACACCGACATGCATCGAAAGAACTGGTACATTTATCGTGACACTGGACGAAGTGACGAGTGGGCATTATTGCCGTGGGATCTTGATCTCTCCCAAGGCAGGAAATGGAATGGGACCGACACATATTTCGATAATAAACTTTTCAGCACTGATGTAATCAGAGTCGGTACTTCCGTGAGCTTGGTACAAAAAATGTGGTCCAGACCGGAAACTAGTCAAATGCTCATGCGAAGGATTAGAACCTTAAGTGACAAATTCTTAAGCGCTCCCGATACACCTTATGATCAGAGATATTATGAGCGCCGAATTGACGAACAATCTGCCTTAATAGATCCACCAGATATCATCCCTTCGGATGCCAGATTAGATTTCGTGAAATGGGGCTCATGGGTTCAGAGCAGAGGAAGCTCAGTCTCTTACACATCAAATCATCGCGACGTAGAAGACATGTCAGAAGGAATTGTCCGTTGGAAAAATGAATATCTGCCAGGAAGAAGAAACTATATTTACGGAGCTTCTGCTAGACTGCCAGAACCACAGTCTGGACAACTGTCCTATGATTCTACACCTCTAATAATTACAGGAGCAGAGTCTAAAACAAAAATTCCCATTGATGGATCAGAGGATTTGAATTGGCTTGCAAAAGAATTTGATGATTCTTCCTGGATTTCAGGGACAACAGGAGTTGGATTTGACAGCAGCCCAAAATACAAGCCTCTCATTGGTACCGACACTAGGGAAATTATGCGCAGAATTAATGCGACAGCATACGTGCGGATCCCTTTCAGCATAACAGATTCGAGTAATTACAAAAAACTAGAATTACTCATGAAACATGATGATGGATTCATCGCTTACATTAATGGGAAAAAAGTCGCCGAGAAGAACGCCCCTCCTAACCCTTCTTGGAACTCAACAGCAACGACCAGTTCAGGTGAAGCCGATGTAAATGAATTTGAGGTCTATGATATCAGTAGCCATTTGGATCAACTAAGAAACGGATCCAACGTGCTGGCGATACATGGAATGAATGGATCCGTTGGCAGCAGCGATTTTCTTATTGTACCTGAATTGTATGCAGGTATACCCGATTCCAATGGAAGTAATGAACCGAAAATTGATTTCGGTGACATTGAATTCAACCCCGAATCGCATGACCAGGACGAGGAATTCATTGAGCTGAAAAATCCAAATGATATTGCTGTAGATATCTCAGATTGGAGCCTTAGGGGAGCAGTAGAATTCAACATCCCCCCCGGAACAGTCATCCCTTCAAATGGAACAGTCTATGTAAGCCGTGACAGAAAGAAATTCCGTGCCCGCACAAAAAGCCCTCATGGAGGAGAAGGGCTCTTTGTTATCGGCAATTACAAAGGGCACCTCTCCAATCGAGGAGAAACATTAGAATTATTAGATCACAATGGTCTATCAAATAATTCAATCTCTTATGAAGGATCTCCTAGCCCGGCCCAACTTCAACTCGCTATAACTAAAATACATTATCATCCCGAGAATAATGGGTTGTCTGAATTTATTGAGGTCATGAATGTCAGTAACGATCAATCATTGGATCTCACTGACATTCGTTTCACTAGTGGCATTTCCTTTAATTTTAGTAACGGATCCATTAAATCATTAGGAACAGGAGAACGCGCACTGATCATTCGTGATCTCAAAGCATTCGAAGAGTCTTTCGGCACTGAATTACCTATAGCTGGAACTTTTGAGGAAGGAACCGCTTTGAGTAATGGAGGCGAAACCATAAAACTTGAGGACCGCGAAAACGGCAGCATTAGTGAGTTTAAATATAATGACAAGAGTCCATGGCCGGAAAGCGCTGATGGAAATGGAAAAGCCCTAGGTCTAATCGATCCCAGATCTCTTCCTGATCCAGATGATCCAAATAATTGGGCCGCCATTGAACCCTCACCAAATTCAACAAACGATGAATTCACCGGAGATCCTAACATCGACAAAGATGCAGATGGAATGACCGCTTTTCTTGAATATGCAGTAGGAACTAGCGAAAATAAATTTAACACTCAATCTTCCATCTTTTTCGTTTCCCTCAACACAGAAAATATAGTTTTCAACTACAAGAAAAACACTTCAGATGAGAATCTGAACTTCAATATAGAAACCAGCATTGATCTCAAGGAATGGAAAAACATTAGTGAACTCGGAGAGCTCAAAACTGAAGAAACAAAAGATAATGAGCATTCATCCACAGTAACACTCACCTTACTTTCCAGTATTGATAGCGAGCCATCCCGACATTTTAGATTAAAAGTAACCAGATAAAAAATACAGTTAATCAATGAAACTGATACGATCACTGATTCTGTTAATTATATGCCTAGGTTCATGCTTAGGTCAGGGCAACTCGAAGCCAAATATATTACTGATAACCGTCGATGATATGAGCTGTGATTCGGTCAGCTCATTTGGATGTAAATTAAAAAGCATTACACCGAGCATAGATAAACTTGCTTTCTCAGGGATCCGTTTCAGCAAAGCTCATGTCCAGGTAGGTAACTGCTATCCTTCAAGAAACGTCTTACTATCAGGGCGATACCCTCACAATAGTGGTGTCGAAGGATTCTACCAAGTAAAGCCAATCAATTATCCGGTAATATCCGACTTAATGAAAGGCGGAGGTTACTTCACTGCAATAAGAGGCAAAGTGAGTCACTCAACACCTTATCAGCCTTACGATTGGGATGCCGATCTCACTGAACTCCCTAACGGATCAAAAGCTCACACCAAAGATCCTAAGTCCTACTACATTTCCACCAAGGCAGGAATAAATTCAGCAATCAAACTTCAAAAACCATTCTTCTTAAACATCAATGTTTCTGATCCACATAAACCTTTCTGGAAACCAGGAGACACTCATCCCTCTTCACGGATATATAAAGCATCTGAAATACCTATCCCGAAATTCCTACATGACGATCCAGTCATCCGCGAAGAATTGGCCCTTTATTATTCTTCTGTAAGAAGGGCCGACGACTGCGTTGGCCAGACATTAAAAGCTCTAGAAGATTCTGGAGAATTAAAATCGACTGTGATTATTTTTCTTTCCGATCATGGAATGCCATTCCCTTTTGCAAAGACCCAACTCTATCACCATAGCACACACACTCCGTTAATAATAAGTTGGCCCGGAATCGCTAAGGCAGGGTCGGTGGATAATCAGCACATGGTATCAGCAATTGATTTCTTACCAACTATTCTAGATATAGCTAATCTGGAAATTCCGACTGGCGTTCAAGGCAGGACATTTGTTGATCTAATCAAAGGAAAAGATCAGCAAAATCGAAACATGATCTTTAAGGAGTATAATGAAAATTCAGGAGGGATAAGAAATCCCATGAGAGGAATTCAAACTCACAATTATCTTTATCTGTTTAATCCATGGTCTAACGGGCAGCGCAATATGGCCACTGCAACAAACGGGACAGCAACATGGAAAAGGATGCTGGCTCTAGCGACACAGGACCCCACTATCAATGCAAGAGTGCAGGTAATGCGACACAGAACAATTGAAGAACTATACGACATCCAAAAAGATCCTGACTGCCTAGTTAATCTTATTAACTCCAAAGAACACACCGAAAAAATCAAAGAACTTCAAAAAAGTCTTCACGCATGGATGGACTCCACAAAAGATCATGCAATTACCGCTTTTTCAGCACGCACCAATTCAAAAAAAATGGAGTCCTATATCAAGACTGTGCAAACCGAATCTGATTTTCGACGTAAAAAAAAGCGTAAAAAAAAGCGCAAAAAAAGGCCTACCATTAGCTCAGACGCTCCAATCTAACGTTTGCGCGAATTTTATCTGTTATAAGCACCAAATAAGCATGTAGACGCTTAAGCAGAGTCTCATGAGGACAGGGGTTCAACTCCCCTCGCCTCTACTTAATTTGTGCACCATCTGCGTGGGCACGACTGAATTTCAAGGAGAGGCACATTAAAAAAAGAAAATAATATTTCTTAATTCAAAACATTTAGAGGAATTCTTATTAACATTTAGAGGAATTCTTATTAAGAAAGAACAAAGTCTAAACGGATCAATTCTGAATGTGATAATTCATCATAATTTGTAGTATTAAACTGCGAATGAACTTGCTCTCAGGGCAATATCTTGATATCACAATCTCAAGAATCAGAAATTCTAACAAAGTATTTACCGTCCCTCATTAAACATATGTCTACCGAATCTGTCGACACATCCACAGTCGAAAAAATACAAAGCTCAGCCGAACGTGTTAAAAGCGAACTCAAAAAAGTAATCATCGGACAAGACGATGTTATCGAACAAGTCCTCATAGCGATCTTCACAAGGAATCACGCATTGCTTGTTGGCGTTCCTGGACTAGCTAAGACTCTTCTCATTTCTAGTTTAGCTGAATCCCTCGATTTAGAATATAAGCGAATCCAATTCACCCCGGATCTGATGCCTTCAGACATTACCGGAACAGAGGTGATTTACTCTGACCCGAGCACTAATGAACGGCAGTTTAAATTTTTACCGGGCCCAATTTTCTCTAACATCGTACTCGCAGACGAAATTAACCGGACCCCACCTAAGACCCAAGCTGCAATGCTAGAATCTATGCAGGAGCGAAAAGTTTCTATTGGCGGAGAAGACCACTCTTTACCAGATCCATTCTTTGTCCTTGCAACTCAAAACCCAATCGAGCAAGAAGGAACCTACCCCCTTCCGGAAGCTCAACTGGACCGTTTCATGTTCATGATTAAAGTCGAATATCCAAATGAGGAAGAGGAATTTCAAATCATGAAGACCTACACTGGATCAACCGTAACGAGCCCTGAACCAGCTCTTACAGGTGAAGATATTCTAGAAATACAAAATATAATGCGCTCAGTACCAGTATCAGAACATGTCATGCGCTACGCTGAAAAACTAGTACGCGTCACTCGACCAGGAAGCGATGACGCTTTGGAATTTTGTGACAAGTGGCTCGGTTGGGGTGCAGGACCCCGAGCAGGCCTCTCTCTGATACTTGCAGCCAAGGCCCATGCCCTACTTAACGGGCAGAATCATGTCGGTTGCAGTAACGTTGCTACTGTCGCTCCCCCCATTTTCAGGCATCGCCTGATTCCAAACTTTGCAGCTCAGAGCGAAGGGCTCGATTCTGATGCAATCACTGCCAAGATCATCGAGGCAATACCACAACATTAACTACAGACCCTAAACTATTGGAAATCTAATTTCCATCAATCCCATCAAGAGTTCACAAAGTGAACAACGATTCCATTAAGCTACTAGACGCTGACACATTAGCCCGTGCTGATAAACTTGGCATGGCCGCAAGGTTCATTGTCGAAGGATATATGGCTGGAGAGCATAAATCTCCTTACAGGGGATTTGCGATAGAATTTTCTCAACATAGGGAATATTCACCAGGCGACGATGTTCGGCACTTGGATTGGAAGGTCCTTGGCAAGACTGATCGTTATTACATTAAGCAGTACGAACAAGAAACCAATTTTGTAGCCCATATCTTAGTGGATGGAAGTGAATCCATGCAGTATGGATCAAGCGAAACTTCCAAGCTCGATTATGCTAAAGTCGCAGCGGCCTGCCTAGCTTTCCTGATAATCAAACAACGTGATTCAGTATCTTTGTCCCTCTTTGATGACTCAATTAGAGAAGAGCTACCAAGAGGAAATACTCAAAATCACCTGTTCAATATATTGGAAAAACTTGTTCAATTCAATCCTAAGGGGGAAACTGATCTGCCAGGCCAACTACACACAATCGCTAACAGATCACACCGCAAGGGTCTAGTTATAGTCATTAGTGACTTCTTTGATGATGAAGAGGCGGTCCTTAAATCTGTCCAACATCTCAGGTTCGTAGGACACGAAGTCATTGGTCTACAAATCTTAGACCATGACGAAATAGAGTTTCCTTTCAATGGGTTAGTCGAATTTGAAGGATTGGAAAATATTGATAATATCAAAACGAGACCCACTGAAATTAGAAAAAGTTATATGAAAGAATTTTCTGATTTTCAGAAAAAACTTCAAGAAGGTTTCAGTCGTAACTCTAGTCACTTCATTGAATGTGACACATCAAAGCCACTCAATGATGCCCTCGGCACATACCTAACTTTCCGTCGAGAAACAGCAATCAAATAATGTCCTTCCTCAACCCTGCAATGCTCTTTGGTATGACCGCTCTGGCCATTCCAATTATCGTTCACTTGCTGAACAGGAGGCGATTTAAAAAGATTCAGTGGGCAGCGATGAGATTCTTGCAAGTCAGCTTGGAACGGAATCAGAGACGAATGAAAGTTGAAGACTGGATCCTTCTCCTTCTTCGCATGGCCATCGTTGCACTCATTGCGCTGGCCGCATCGAGACCAGCCACTGATTGGCTAAAGTCAAAGGGCCTCAGCTCCAAAGTGACCGCATCCGTTATCATAGATTCCTCCGCAAGCATGCTAAAGAAGGACGAGGCTGAACAAGAGAACCGATTCAGCATTGCACAGAAAATAGCAAGTGAAGTATTAAATACTTTACCAAAAGGTTCAGCGACTTCGATGATTTTGGGTGCAAACTCATCAGGTAAAGGGATAAAAGAACCAACTCACGACACAGCTCGAGCAAAAAGAACACTTGAAGAGTCGAAAGCAACTCATCGAGGAAGCGACTTATTTCCGGCAATTGAATCTACTATAACAACATTACAGAACAGACCATCCTCTCAAAAAGAACTAGTCATTATTACGGATGGCGAAGCGAGCGCGTGGCGACAGTACGAGGCCATCACAAGATCACTTGATCAAAGCAAAAAAGATATAAATACAATCATCGTGCTGGTCGGAAAGGATCCAGACGAGAACCTCGCAATTACTCGTCTCGATCAAAAAACACCTATCGCATCAGTTGATCAACCGGTCCGACTGGCAGTTGAAGTTACTAATTTTGGTAAAGTTGAAGCCAATGACATAGAAGTTCAAATGAGCATCAATAAAGAGTCCATAGGTGACCCGACAATCATTGAAGTAATTCCTGCTGGCGAATCACGAACAATTACAACCTTCATTGAACTCACTAACCCGGGATATCAGCAGATCAGCTCAACGATTAACATTAATGATGCGTTAGAAATAGACAACTCAAGAGAAATCGTCATCCGCGGGATCAATAAAGCACGAGCATTACTCGTAGATGGCCAACCCGGCAGGGACCTCACCGAATCAGAAACGTTTTTCCTGCAAAATGCTTTAGTTCCAGTTCCTCCTGAATTGACTGACTCATTTTTTCTTGGTGCTGACCGGGTCAGCGCCGGTGATCTTCCAAGTACCTCTCTCGATGATTATCGTGCAATTTTTCTAGCAAACGTTTCTGATTTCCCTGAGGAATTTTTACCTGATCTGATTAATTTCGTTGAGAGTGGAGGCGGCTTAGTTGTTTTCCCTGGAGACAATATCGATGCAACATTTTACAACAAAATACTTCATGAAAAGGCGGGACTATTGCCAGCAGCTTTCGGGGAAATTATACCTGAACAAGGAAAAGATAATACTCTCACAATTCAAGCCAGTGGGTACAATCATCCATTAGTCGATTTATGGAATGATCCTGGAGCAGGAACTCTTTCTAATGTAAAAACACTGAAAGCCTACAGACTGTCATTGGAGAATACAACGAACAATAATAAATCAACCGTCGCACTTCGATACAGTGACGGATCGGCCGCGGTCGTGGAATCAAATTACGGGCTAGGAAAAGTTTACCAGTTCAGCAGCACCGCGGATACAGACTGGAATGACCTTCCTGTGCAACCAGCTTTCCTCCCTATCGTGCACCGTGTCTTTGGTAGTATTCTCTCCAAACAAGATGCCGGGATTAATATTAATGTGGGAGAAACTTTTATTCGCAAAGGCCCCAGCTCATGGATCGGCAAAAAAGCTACCATATCTTATAGTAACTCACCGACAGCATCAGAAATCAGTGCCAATGAGGATGCGAACGGAGCGTCTATAGAATACAACGAAATTAATGAGTCCGGTATTTATTCATTAACAATTCATGACCCATTTGAATCAATTCAATTCTCCGCTTCTGGCGACCCTAGAGAATCAAATCCAGAATCACTGTCCGAAGCCCAAAAAGAACGGTTAAGAGAAGTGTCACTGGAGTTTATAGAAACTACAGATCCAAAAGAGATAACCGCTGCACTGACACGGGAAAGAAAAGGCGCGGAACTCTGGCCCATCCTACTTTTGATCGCTGTCCTCATTACGGTACTCGAGTTATTCCTATCTCAAAAATTTAGCCAAGAAAAATAAGTTGAATTCGATATTACTAAGATTACTTGGCCTGCCTACCGAAGAATCCGCTTCGGTGACAGAGACATCGATTCAACTCGCTCCACTCGTTTCATCCACCATTATAATACTGGTCGCTTTATTTCTGGGCTTTCTTTCTTGGCTCGCTTACAGGTCAACCCCCCAAGACGTCCCTTCTAGTCGACGCAATCTTATGATGATCATGCGAGTAGCATTCTTTGTTATGTTGCTTGGACTACTTTTAAGGCCAGTCATACAACTGAATCTTGAACGAGAGCACAAAAGAACACTCGCCGTCCTCATTGATTCTTCAGCAAGTATGAGTATAGCAGACCCACGGAAATCCGTAGCTGACAGGGCAAGGGAAGCTATCACTAATGGGAAACTAAAACCAGACGCAGGCATTGAAGCTGCGATTGACTCTGCTCCAGTCACTCCAACAGCCAGGTCAACGATCGCCGCTCAGGCACTGAACAGTGAAAAAATAAATTTGATGAAAAATTTAGCTGATAAGGTTGAATTAGTTAAATACAGCTTCGCTGGGAAACTTGGAGATTCGAAATCAGCAGAAGATCCTCAGTTACCTGAAACTTCAATAGGCAATGCAATGCATGAAGTTCTGCGAAGGCATAGCGCGGATGATCTTGGAGGTATATTCCTCGTCACTGATGGTGCACACAACGAAGGTAGGGCTCCATTAGCGGTAGCAGAATCTTTGCGGGAAAGGGGCATCAAAGTCTTCACTTACGGGGTCGGAACAACTGATCCAAGGGACATTTCAATCGGAAACATTGATTTCCCTTCAGTTGCCCTCGCGGAGGACGCAATCCCGGTCACTGTTAAATTAAATCACCGAGGAATGAACGGAGAAAAGGCAAAATTAATTGTCACATTGGCTGGAGTTAAAGCAGGAGAAAAAGAAATCATCCTGAATTCAGAAGGAGAACAAGAAATTACGATTCCCGTCGTGCCAGGCAAACCGAACAACTATGAAATAGAAGCCAGAATAGAAACGTCAGGAGGAGAAATATTAGACACTAACAATAAATTATCACGAGGAATCAGAGTCCTCGATTCATCATTGAAGGTATTAATGGTCGAAAGTTCCCCTCGGTGGGAATTCAAATACATTCAGTCCATGCTCTTACGAGAAAGAAGAATTGATCTGGACTGTTACCTGGCAGGAGTTGATCCGGCCGTAGCTCGATCAGAAGACACTCCTTACATTGAGAATTTCCCAGAAAATCGTAAGGATCTTTTTTCATATGACTTGATCATTTTCGGAGACATCGATCCAGAAGACATTCCTGAAAACGCCATCACTAATATTTCCTCTTTTGTAGCAGACAGTGGTGGGTCACTAATCATCCTTGCAGGAAAACGATTCACCCCTTCCTCTTACAGGAACACTGAACTCGAAAGACTACTCCCGGTCGAACTGGCACCCACTCGGCTCGGTGGCAATAGCTCATCTTCTCAGCGCCCCATACAGCTAAAAATAACTGAGACCGGACTCGATGAAGGCTTTCTAAATCTCGAAGAGGAGCCGGAACAAGCGGAAAAGCGCTGGAGCCTATTACCTCCTATCTTCTGGTCAGTTAAAACCATCAAGGCTAAACCCGCTGCCAAAAGTTATCTCCTCCATCCTGATGGAGAATATCCGATCGTCGCGATGCAAAGGTACGGTTCAGGTGAAGTCCTCTGGGTCGGAACAGAAAATACTTGGCGGTGGAGAAAAAATACAGGAGATCTATATCACACTCGATTCTGGGGACAAATAGTTCAAAGAATGGCAGGTCGAAAACTCGCCACAGGCTCACGAAAATCCGAGCTGCGTACAGACCGCGCAATAGCGAAAGAGGGAGAGAACTTTACGGTATTCGCAAGGCTACTTGATGAAAATTTTATGCCTAGGGACGAAGAATCCATAACAGCCTCACTCGAATCTAGAGGCAATTCTAGTGGCCCATCAAAAAAAATCACACTTAGAAAAGTGCCAGGCGAACCCGGCTCTTATCGGACAGAATTCGCAGCGGAAGATCCAGGAAAGTACAGACTAAAAATTACAGAAGATTCCTCCAGTGGAATTGATCTTACTGTTCGGGGAGCTGATCGAGAATTTTCTGAAACAGCAATGAATGAAAAAAACTTGCGAGAAATTTCCTCCATAACTAACGGAAAATTCTTACGCGAAGAGGACCTCTATAAATTACCTGAAATCGTCAACATTGACCCCACTACCATCAAAATAACAAGAGAATCAGAACTCTGGAATTCACCTCTTTATTTCATACTTCTACTGTTGCCAATTACCATTGAATGGTTCCTGCGTAAGTTCGCAGAACTAAAATAAAAAACGTGCCCAACCAAACGAAAGAGTCGTATAAGATTGGCAGGAGCAAGATCCTGAAGCGCCGACTTGCAAGGGCAAGACGCTCAATTGTAGCTGTTGAACTTTATCGGAGAACAGCACTAACAATATCTATCATCTTAGGACTTTTCACAGCTTTACTATTTATCGATTTGATAAATGAGCTGTCGTTACAAACACGAAAAACCAGTTTAACTTCCATCCAATTGTTATCAGGGATCTGCGGTCTATGGGCAATAATCTCTTTGGTCACCCAAAGGAAAAACGATGAGGAATTGGCTCTCACTGTAGAAAAGCATTACAAAAAATTCGACAGTAGACTCATAAGTTCTATTCAGTTCCATAAAGGAAAAGCCACAATCCCGGAAAACGCACCCATTGAAATGATCCATTCAATGATCAGAGAAGCCGAAACCGAATCTGGACGCTTTAGATTTAATAAAATAGTAAACTTTAAAAAAACGGCCCGAGCAATCATTCTCTTGCTAATCGTTTTGAGTGCATCAGGCGGCTGGGCTTTTCTTAACCGCGACTCCATCCCTACCCTACTACAAAGAGCCTTTGGCAAAGAAATCGCTATCCCACGAGACACAAGAATTGTTAAGATTCCCCAAATTGAGAAAGTTGGAATTGGTGATGATGTAACAATGGAATTTTTCGTGGAGACAAAAAAAAGCAGTGAACTTAAAGGTATTCTAAAGATTCATTACTCTTCAAATCAAAAAATGAATCTACCGCTAACCAAAGATGAAAATATAGATGGAAAGTATTCAGCAATCATTGAAGACGTCCCCGAATCATTCACCTACAACGCCTCAATCGATGACGCGCGCACTGAAGATTATAAAGTCATCGCTTTAGAACGGCCACAAATCAAAGGACTAACCGCTACTCAAAAATATCCAGAATTCACCAAACAAGAATCCTCTCAACATGTGCCAGGAGACTTTACTTTTTTCCCAGGAAGCACAGTCACCCTTAACATTTCCTCAACAAAAGAGCTCAAGTCAGGAGCAATTCGCTTCATTGAAGAAGATAAAGGAACTCCACTCATCATTGATAGCGCAAACAAATCGGCAGGAAGCGTAACATTCACGATTCCTTCCAATGACCTTTCTGGATTCAGCATCTCTTTGACAGATCAAGATGAAATGAAATCATCCAGTAACTCAATATATAAAGTTACCCTATTATCAGATCTGGCGCCCCAAATTCGTATCACTTATCCCAAAAGAAACGAAGAACTTGTCACACGAAAAGCCAAGTTTTTAATAAAATATGAAGCGAATGACAGGTTCGGGATAGCTACGGTGAACCTTCGTTACCAGAGAAGCGGGTCTGATCCTACATCGATCTCAATCACCGATCTCAAAACCGAGCCAAAAAAAATCAGTGATCAATTTGACTGGGACCTCAGTTCTTTGAACCCTGGATTAGCTGAAGGTGATGAGATAGAATATTGGCTAGAAGCATCAGATCAAAACACAGCCGGCCCAAACATTGGCAGCAGCGAACACTTATTACTTCGAGTTGTAACCCCTGAAGAAAAACGTGCTGATTTACTTGGCAGAACCTCAGATGCACTGGGCAGTATAGATGAAGCAACAACTGATCAAGAAATATTAAATAAGGACTTAGAGACTATAATTCGTAAAAACTCCGAGAAACCGATTAAAGAAGATTGAAATTTGGTATTTACCAGAAACCATTTACATTAAATAAATTTATGAATGCGCCATTAAATTATCTATTAGCAGTGGTCGCCCTATTCTCGCTGTTACAATTTCAAGCTCCTGGAGCCTTTCCAGGCAACTTACTTCTAAATCAAGAACGGAAACAACAACGCATCAAAGATACGACTCAACGGACAGCGGAGCAGCTTGATTTATTAATTGATGAATTCAATCGTAATGGCTTACAAGGCAGCGACTTGCAAGTAATTAAAGCAATTAGACAGGTTCTCGGGCAACTTTCCAAGGATCAGATGAAGGAAATCGTAAACCTTCTCACCGGAGCAAGAGAGGACAATAAAAAGGATCCTAACTCAGCTGGCGCAAGCGTGAAGATTCTGAACGCTTATGCTGGTCAGAAAGGAGTCATTGTTCAGTTGCATCGAATCTTACTGGAATATCAATCTCAGGTAGCTCTTTTCGATTTAGCTCGACTCGTTAAAGAGCTAGGCAATCGGCAAACAACCAATCTACATGAAGCCATATCCTTAGCATCATCAGGAGCATTTAATCCAGGTAGCCCAACTCGATCTGAACAAATATCCCTTCAGCTCCAATCCGCCGAACAAGAAGCCCTAGGAGGAGAAGTCGCCTCAGTCGTTAATAAACTCAAAGACCTCTCAAAGCTCACAGTAGGATCTCCTGACCAAAGGCCAACAAAAGCACTCCAATATGCAAACGAATCCAAACTGAATGATGCTCTCCAGAAGGCCGTTGACGAAATCAAAGGGAAGAGAGTCATGAGCGCAGTGTCCTTTGAAAAGAAATCAAGGGACACTCTATGGAAACTGGCCAAGATACTTGAACCTGAAAAAGGTGATCTGGAACAAATGGTAGAAGCTTTGGAGCGCCTAGAAGACATCATTGATAAAGAAGCAGAAATTGAACAAGGAACTGAAAAACTTGATAAAAAGGACAATTCAAAAATCTCTACTAAGGACTTCCCTTTACACATTCAGAAAAGAATAGAACAACTCGAAAAGGGCATTCGCTTCAGCGAATTTAATAAAGAGGAACGCATAAAGGAACTCAAGAAAGTGGAAAAAATTGAACAGAACGCCTTAAATTCTCAAGAACAGATCGCTTCGAAAAATGTTGAAAAGGCAAAAGAGCAATTAGAAAAGGAGAAAGAGCAATTAGACAAAGCGAAAGAGCAATTAGAAAAGGCGAAAGAGCAAAACAATCCACAGCAAATAAGAAATTTAGAAAACCAGCTAAGGGCCAAAGAGAGCCAGTTAAGGGGCAAAGAGAATCAGTTAAGGGCCAAAGAGAGGCTCCTCACTCAAAAGAAACAACTCAAGGAACGCAGGACAAGGCAGCTCGAACAAGAAACTGAAAGGGAAAGTAGGGTACTAAATCAAAGAGTCGAACAGGCCCAGGCAAGGCTCGATCAAACTTTCAACCAAGCCAAGAACCAATTTGTGCAAAATCAGGGTCAGTCGGAAGCAGAAAAGAAAACTGCAAAGTTAGCCAAAGAACAGGGAGAACTTGCAGACCTCACAAACTTCCTTGGAGAAGAGCTAGCAGAAGTGGCCCCTCAAGCCTCAGAAGCAATTGAACAATCCACCCCGGAGATGCAAGAAGCCCGTGACGCATTAAAAGAAAACAAATCAGTCGCGGAGCGTCGAGAGAACGCTCTTCCTCGTGAAAGAGCGGCCCTAGAAAAACTTGCCGAAGCCAGAGAAGCACTAATAGAAAAAATCACAGAATCTGAAGCAGTCGCTGAAATTCCTAGTGACAAGATCAAATCTATTGAGAATCTCTTAGACCAAGTAAAGGAAATCAAGGAAGCAGAAGAATCTCTTAAAGAAGCAACTGCAGAGGCAGAAAAAGCACAGAACGATTCAGAGCTCCAAGAAAAATCAGCTGAACAGGCCGAGCTAGAAGCGAAGACAGGGGAAGCTGCAGCGAGTGCAGAAGAAGAAGGTATCTCTGAAGCTGCTGCTGCTCTTGCTGAAGCGATGGCATCCATGGCCGAAGCTGGTGCCGATCTTGCAGCGGGCGAAAACTCTCCACAAGCCCAACAAAAAGCTATCGACAAGCTCGGGGAAGCTGAACAAGCAATAGAAAATGAACTTGAAGAATTAAAAAATGCCGCCGAAGAACTTGCAAACATCAATGATCTCATAGAAAAAATTGAACCTCTGATTGAAGATCAAACCGAGATTAATGAATCAACTGCTGATTCTATCCCTCAACAAAATCAGGGAGAAAATCCCCAACAAGCTTCAGAGGATCTGGCAGAAACTCAGAAAGGATTACAAGAACAAACTAGTGATCTAGCAGCCGAGGCAGCCGAAAGCGCCCCCGAAGCTTCTAACGAACTTGGAGAAGCATCAGAAAAGCAAGAAACCGCTTCCAATGAACTCGCTCAGGGAGACCCAGCAGGCGCGACTCCAGAACAGAGCGGAGCCCTTAACGACTTGAACGAAGCCAAAGCATCTCTCGAAGAACGCGCAGCTGAGTTGGCGGAATCATTAGGCCAACAATCTCCGACTGATCCTTCTGCTTTATCTGAAGCCGCTGCCGCAATTGCTGAAGCTCAGGCCGCAGTTGCTGAGGCTCAGGAAACATTAGCAGAAGCACAAAACGCTTCAAATGAACTGGCCGCTCGTCAGAAAGCATTAGCAGAAGCTGTCAGCGAAGCCTCTACAAATTCGCCAACAGATCCAGCTCTGACTCAGGCTGCAATTGCCGCTGACATTGCCGCCACTGAACTAGCCTTTGGAGACCTTCCAGGAGCCATTGAACAAATGGAAGCAGCACAAAATGCACTAGGAGAAGCTGCCGAAGGCGCAGGTCAGGGCGAAGGCGAAGGTCAGGGCGCAGGTCAGGGCGAAGGCGAAGGTCAGGGCGAAGGTCAGGGCGAAGGTCAGGGCGAGGGCAAAGGTCAAGGCGAAGGCAAAGGTCAAGGCGAAGGCAAAGGTCAAGGCGAAGGCAAAGGTCAGGGGTCCCCGAGTGAATTCCAATCTGAGCAAAATGCCATCAAAGAACTTACTGAACAATTGGCCGCTGCAGGAATCGCATCTGCAGCAGCGCCTTTAGGACAAGCGTCTGATGCAATTAGCCCACTTGCCTCAGGGGCGCCTAGTAGCAACGGATTGCCACCATCCGCCCAAAGCGCACTTAATCAAGCGCAAGGGTCGCTAGGTCAGGCCCAAAGCGCCGCATCCTCAAGCCAAGGAGCCTCCGCACAAAGCGGATCACAAGAAGCATCAGCCGCACTTTCACAAGCAGCAGCAGCAGTTGCCCTTGCACAAGCTGGTCTAGGCGAAGGTGAAGGTCAGGGTGAAGGTCAGGGTGAAGGTCAGGGTGAAGGTCAAGGCGAAGGTCAAGGCGAAGGTCAAGGCGAAGGCAAAGGTCAGGGCAAAGGTCAAGGCGAAGGCAAAGGTCAGGGTGAAGGTCAAGGTCAACCATCTGAGCAAGGGAATGGTGATCAGGGCAATTACGCTGGAACTGGTGGAGCAAAAGGACCAAAGAGAGATGAAAGAGGAACTAGCAAATTTATCGGGTTACCAAAACGTGAAAGGGGCACTTTAAACCAGTCCAAATCAGATGCTTACCCAGCAGAATACGGTTCACTCATTCAGCAATATCTTAAAAACTTGTCAGATAAAGCGACGAACAAATAAAAACTGTAGATCGAATAATCCTTTAGCCTGAGAAGCACGACAAATGGGAATCTCTATTACAAATATTATTAAAAGAGTATCAGTAAATATAGTAATTTTCCTCTCATTGCTAAATTTCGGAATCGGAGCTCCTTCCAAAGGCCGATTAGAAGATCCCGTCAAAGTTAATGCAGCAACAGAGACGGTGATTAATGGGGCACTCGCCTACCTGGCCTCAAAGCAATCACCTACAGGAGCTTGGGCAGGAGAAACCGGTGAAGAGGCGCGGTATCCAATTGCTATGACTGCCTACACGTTAATGGCTTTTCAAGCTGCCGGAAACTTACCTAATGAAGGCCCTTACGGAAAGAATGTCGATCTGGCCGTTCGATATCTGCTCTCCCAAGTAGATGATCAGGGATTGATAGGTGATGAAAACAGTGGGCAATACATGTACTTCCACGGCATTGCGAGCATTGCACTAGCCGAACTCTACGGCCAAACAAATGATGATACCTTAAAAAACAAACTTGAGAAAATGATCAAAGTGATTGTTAGCAGTCAAAATCCACAAGGAGGATGGAGATACCAACCAATTGCCAGAGATGCAGACATTTCCGTAACCGTTCTGGCCGTTGTCGCTCTAAGGGCCGCCAAAAACGGTGGGCTTTCCGTACCTCAAAAAACAATTGATGATGCTGTTAATTACGTGAAAAAATGCTTCAACAAACGTGATGGAGGTTTCGGATATCAGCCCGCTCAAGGGTCCGGATTCGCAAGAACAGCCGCTGCAATTTATTCACTTCAAGTCTGCGGTCAATACGATGACTCGACAGTCGCTGCCGGTTCAAAATATCTAAACCTTAAATTTAAGCCTGGAGATCGATGGTTCACGTATGGAAATTTCTATGCAGCTCCTGCTCAGTACATGATAGGAGGAAAGGTATGGGCTGATTGGTATTCAACACTGAATAAAACACTATTAGAAAGAGCTCGGACCGATGACGATGGTAATAAATACTGGAATAAAGAACTCGATGGAAGCAGCCCAGGACCCATTTATTCTACTGCAGTCTACACAATGATTTTAGCAATGCCTTACCATTACGTCCCACTTTACCAAAGATAGTCTTTTATAGAATGCATTACAGAAAACTCGAATCAGCTGTATACATTACGAATTTATTTCTCCTTCTCTTATCAACGCAAGGACGTTCAGAATTCAGAGTCGACATTGAAAGCACTAACAATTCAGCGTGGGGCGGATTCATTAAATCAGAAGGCACTAAACTGGTTAAAACCCGAGATCATACAGGCACTCTCCTGGAGAAAAGCGAAGGGTCAGCAGGCATAGAAAAGGCAGTAGATCTTAATTGTACGAGCCGAATCATATTCTACGCACCAAAATCGGACACTTCTGCTAAACCTTATGAGGACGGCCCCCTGCCTCTTCCATGGATAGAAGCAGCCATTGGCCCGCTACCAAGAGGAGGATCTGTTAAAGTAAAAAACGGGAGCATCCTAGTAGAAACTTCATCACCAGAACGGAATGAAGAATTTGGATCTTTCTATATGGCTTATCGTCCAATTTCCAAAACCGAAACACACGTCACAACTAAAATCACCAGAATAGATACTTACGAGCAGGAAACAAAAAGCGGGATCATGATCCGCAAAGGAACTGACCCTAATGCAGAAAGCGTTTTCCTTGCCCTTTCGCACAGACGCCCTGCATCCATTCATTACACCAAAGAAGGAGAAACTATTAGTAAAATCGATTCACGCAGCAATTCAAGACCTGGACACTGGATACGATTGACCCGAGAAGGCGGTAAAATCACTGGCTTCGTATCAGCGGACGGAGAATTCTGGCGACAACTTAGATCATTTCCAGATAAAATGGGTGAAGATGCCATTGCCTGCTTGGTCGGACAAGGTCGCAAACCACGTCGACGCTGGGCCACAATTTTCGATCATTTACAAATAGGAACTCTAGAAGAACTCGGATCTCAAAAAATACTGCATCCGAAAATAGCTCTGATCGACGGCACCATTTTTCATTCACCTATTCAATCTGCAAATAAATCTATCTTCAAGCTAGGAGGTGTTCACAGTGGCAAAGTGATACCATTACTTACAATTTCACGGATAGAGTTTTATCACCCTATCGAAAACAAGTTTGATGAATTCTTAGATGGTAGAAGAAATGGAGTCCTTCTATCTAATGGCGATTTTTTCGAATGTAATCTTACCGGAATCTTTAGCAACGAAGAAGACGTTGAGATGGTATGCCGATCCACTCTCTTCGGTGAACGGAAATTTGACCTGACTGGCTCGGTTGATGCCCTAGTCCTCAGACCTGCATCTAAAAAGGCCCCACCTGGCCTGCCTTGTTGCATTTTGACCTGGCAAGGAGGTAGAATTTATGGTCGGAATCTAAAATTTAAAGATAATGAGGCCATCATAGACACGATACGTCTTCGAACCCAAAACATTCCTTTAAAAGAAATAAAAACCATCATTACCAATAATAAGAGTTAAAGGATTTAAGGATTTCTTTCGTCATTACTTGCATCATTATAAAACTCTGTAATAAATCATCGAATCATAAATTCTCCCATTTTATTTAAAAAGAATGAAAGCAATCCTTGCCCTTGAAGACGGTCGCCATTTTGTAGGTGAAGCTTTCGGCGCTACTGGTGAACAGAGCGGAGAGATCTGTTTTAACACATCAATGACGGGTTATCAGGAAATCCTAACTGATCCGTCATACCGAGGCCAGATTGTAACGATGACCTATCCACTGATTGGTAATTATGGGGTCAATGATATTGATACAGAAAGCAATTGCCCCCACGTAAAAGGATTTGTAATTGAGGAGCTCTGTGAAGAACCTAGCAATTGGAGATCTGAAAGTTCTCTGCAATCATATTTAAAGAATAATAACATCATCGGAATTCAAGGGATTGACACTCGATCTCTAACAAAACACTTAAGAGAGCGCGGAGCAATGAAAGCTCTCCTAACCACTGAAAACATATCCCCAGAAGAGGCTTGCTCTCGTGCAACAAAATCTGATGGAGTCGTCGGAATGGATTTTGTTCAGGAAGTGACGACTGAAAAACCTTATCGCTGGGATCCCGATAACACCTTGAGTAGAGAATGGGTGTTAGCAAACCCCACAACAAAACCCGAAGAAAAGAACGGTAAAGATTATTATAAGAGTCTTACTGAAATTAAATATCAAATTGTCGCTTATGATTTTGGAATAAAGAAAAACATTCTCCGATGCTTACGGCGTGAAGGTTTTTCTGTCGATGTCGTTAACGCAAGAACCTCGGCAGAGGACGTCCTATCCATGAATCCTGACGGGGTATTTCTCTCTAACGGGCCCGGTGACCCAGAAGCTCTAGGTGACATCCATGCAGAAATTAAATCATTGCTCGGGAAAATTCCTGTATTTGGAATTTGTTTAGGCCACCAAGTACTGGCTCATGCCATCGGAGGCAAAACATATAAACTTAAATTCGGCCACCGCGGCGGCAATCAACCAGTCAAGGATTTGAGAACAAATGCAGTGGCAATCACATCACAAAATCACGGATTTGCCGTTGATGCTGATTCACTACCTGCAAGTGCCGAAGTGACTCACCTTAATTTAAATGATGGCACAGTTGAAGGCCTTCGCAGCAATGACCACCCCACTTTCAGCGTTCAATATCACCCCGAAGCTTCACCCGGACCAAACGATGCCAAGTATTTCTTTTCTGAGTTTGCCAAACTGATTGGAGATTCGAAGTGACCACTATATTTTTAAGATTACCCTTTAAATATCCAAATTAAAGCTAAGAAAGAATAGGATTTAATTTAATTTCCAAATGAGTAAATAAGCTCAGTTAATTTTATGCCCAACACAATTATTGTAGGAGCCCAATGGGGCGATGAAGGAAAAGGAAAAATTGTCGACTTTCTCACAGAAGATACTGACATTGTCGTACGAGCTCAGGGAGGAAATAATGCGGGACACACTGTAATACACGACAGCGAAAAATATGTCCTCCACCTAATACCCTCTGGGATTTTATGGCCAGAAAAGAAATGCGTGATAGGCAATGGGGTCGTTATCGACCCAATATCACTCCTTGAGGAATTTGATAACTTAGAACAGCAAGGCATTAAAATCACTCCTGAAAATTTAACTATCAGTAACAGAGCACATCTAACTCTATCATATCATAGGATCCTTGACTCTTATCGAGAATCTGGACTCGGAGGCAAAAAGATTGGAACCACAGGAAGAGGCATTGGCCCAACTTATATCGATAAAGCAGAACGTTCTGGTATCCGAATGGCCGACCTTATTAATCAGGAATCCTTATCTGAGAAAATCATATCTAAAGTCAATAAGGCAAACCTTGCTCTACAAAACAGCGATGCAGAAACAATAGATAGCAATGAAATTATTGAGCAAATAAAAACAGCAGCCGAACGACTAAAACCTTTTATAACTGAAACCACGACCTACCTGCACGAACAAATCCTAGCTGGCAAATCGCTCCTATTTGAAGGAGCCCAAGGAACTTATCTAGATATAGATCACGGAACTTACCCCTTCGTCACCTCATCCAATACCACAGCAGGTGGAGCCTGCACAGGGTCTGGAGTATCTCCTCGATCAATTGACAATGTGACCGCGGTAGCAAAAGCTTACACTACAAGAGTAGGGGCCGGCCCCTTCATTACAGAAAATCAGGAATTTTCAGATCGCATGCACGGAATGGGTAGGGAATTCGGCGCAACAACAGGTAGAAAAAGACGTTGCGGATGGTTCGATGCAGTCCTTGTGAGGTACGCCTGTAGACTTAACGGAGCCGATCATCTTGCTCTCACTAACGTCGATGGACTAGACGGTATAGATACAATAAAAATCTGCACCTCTTACGAACTAAGAGGCGAAATAATTCATACTCCTCCAGCGAATTCCGGAGACTGGGAACTATGCACACCCATTTATGAAGAAATGACGGGATGGATCGATCAGATAACCGCCGGAGCACCTGACATTGCAACAATGCCAGAAAAGGCAAAAGCTTACCTCGATCGCCTCTCCGAACTATGCGAAACTCCAATTAGAATCGTTGGCGTTGGTCCAGACCGTAGGGAAACATTATTACGGGATTAACAACTAAGGTGATCGCGTTGTGTTAGTTTGGAATTTTATATTTCAATTATACCCCGACTCATTTATCCTTACCTGTAAATGTCCACTCAAAAAACATTAACACCTAAACATATCGCCATCATAATGGATGGCAATGGAAGGTGGGCAAAATCAAGAGGACTTCAGCGGTGGGAAGGGCATCAGGCTGGCGCTGAATCCGTAAAGGCTGTGATCGAAGGATGCATCGAAGCCAAAGTCGAATATCTTACCTTATATGCCTTTTCAAAAGAAAACTGGAACCGTCCAAAAACTGAAGTAAATGCGCTCATGAAATTGCTTGAGCAATTTCTGAAAAAAAAATCCAAAGAACTAAAAGAAAACAACGTTCGTCTTCAAGCAATTGGAAACCTTCAAGATCTATCACCAGGGGCATTAAAGGAACTAAAAAAATCCATTAAAGAAACGCAAAATAATACAGCCTTAACTCTCATTCTCGCTCTCAGTTATGGCGCACGCGAAGAAATAATCCACGGAGTCAAAGGTATTCTATCCGATATAAATGATGGCAAGTTAGACCCTTCGACTATCGACACAAAAATATTTAGTGAGTACCTTTATACCGCCCAAACACCAGACCCCGATCTGCTCATCCGCACGTCTGGTGAGAAACGCCTATCAAATTTTCTTCTCTGGCAAATAAGTTACGCGGAATTGTTCATAAGTGATGAATTGTGGCCAGATTTTAAGAAAGAAAACTTGCTAGAAGCCATTAAAGACTTCAGTAATCGGGAACGCAGATACGGAGAACTTTGATTAATCGTTCTCATAATCCGTAAACAATAAGCTGCAAGGTTCTGCAGAAAAAATGAGAACAACTCAACCTAAATTTCCCTCAGTCTAAACAAAAAACTTCTGGTTAAATATGCTGAATGCCGCAAAATACAGTGATTCTTTTAATTAAATGAGTGCTGACGCTAAAAAGACCATCATGGTTGTTGATCCTGATGATGATTTTTTATCTTGGGCTGATAAACACCTAAGAACTCCCACCACGGATATTATTTGTTTAAACAATTCAGAGACTGCCCTTAATGGGTATCTAGAAGATCGTCCTGACTTATTAATTACTGAGCTCTTCGTCAAACCCTTAGATGGGATGGAGCTAATCAAAAAAATTCGACTTAACGATCCCAACTCTCAGATAGTCCTTACAACAGGTTTCCCCCCGACTAATGCGGTGATAGAAGCAATGAAACTCGGTGCCTACGATGTTCTACGCAAAGAATCCCTCCCCTATGATTTACGACCCGTTGTAGAAGAAGCTTTAGCCGCAAGTGATGCAATCAGCTCCACATCTGAACAAATCGATCCCATCAAGAACAATGGCACACCAGATGAAACCATCATCGGCAGCGCCCCAAAAATGCAAGAAGTTTTCAAAATGGTTGGACGGGCCTCTCGAGGAGATGCTTCTGTCCTAATCACTGGAGAAAGTGGAGCAGGGAAAGAAATCGTCGCTGGAGCAATCCACAAGCATAGCAAAAGATCAGGAAGTGAATTTGTCACAATTAACTGTGCCGCAATTCCTGAAAATCTATTGGAGTCAGAACTTTTCGGACATGAAAAGGGTTCATTCACTGGTGCTCATTCCTTGCGCAAGGGTCGGTTCGAACAGTGCGATGGCGGAACGCTATTTCTTGATGAGATCGGCGACATGCCCATTCAAACACAAAGCAAAATTCTTCGCACCCTTCAGTCTGGTGAGTTTTCTAGAGTAGGTGGAAATGAAACTCTACGCGCTGATGTAAGAATCTTAGCAGCAACAAATAAAAATCTTGAGCTTTGCGTAGAAGAAGGACTTTTCAGGGAAGACCTCTTTTATCGACTAAATGTAGTGCGTGTCCACATTCCCCCTCTCAGGAAACGCCGTGAGGATATTAGATTACTTGCGGAATTTTTTCTTAGACGGAATGCTGAACAAAAAAAAGCGCCCAAACTGCGCCTTTCTTCAGATTCCATTGAATTACTCGAATCCTATAGCTGGCCAGGGAACGTTAGAGAACTTGAAAATACCTTATACAGAGCCAGCCTCCTTGCAACGGCTAACGTCTTACTTCCTAAAGACATTCCTCTTGGACCCAGATCAGATTCATACAATTCAAAACTCAAAAATGATCAACTCTCCATAAATGAAGCTCTAGAAACTCTAATGAATGCTTCAGGAGAAGAAATGGATCAGGCTGCGAAAAAATTGGGCGTCAGCATATCCAAGCTCAAATAAATTCTCAAGAAATAACACTTAGAGGACTAGAAGGTAGGAAAAAGCGCTTTAAGTTAACATCCCGTTTTGTCGGCTACTAAACACGCCAATTCGGCAAATCAATTACTTAAGCACACTGCTGCCATACCATGTTTTAAGGACAGGTTAGGACGGATCGGTGATGGACTAGTAGTGTTTGATCATATAGTGGAGCCGGCACAACCCTTCATTTGCGCCTTAATTTCAGAACATTTAATAGCAAGTTCAAATAAAAGCGTATGGATATTGGCAAAGGATCTTCTCTCTCAGGAACAACTCGCTCAAGGAATACGCTTATGGTCAAGAGAACCTTTATTTTTTCCAGACATTGAACAAGTCAGCTCTAGTGAAACCTTACCGGATCAAGAAATTAATGCTGAGCGCCTTGGGCTCCTTAAATTAATTAACGATTCAAAACATAAGGCAAAGATTGTAATCGCAATGGCTAAGAGCCTTGAGGAAAAGGTACCATCACCTTCTACATTAGATTCACAAAAAATCTCACTCATTAAAGGACAAAGCATCGGTTTGGAAAAATTAGTGACTGGAATAGAAAATATTTCCTACGAGCGTTCATCAATAGTAACTGAAAGGGGCCAATACGCATTGAGAGGAGGAATTATTGATGTCTTTCCTTTGCAATCCCCCGACCCCGTAAGGATTGAATTCTTTGGTGATGAGATTGACTCAATCCGAGAGTTTGATATCGACTCTCAATCCTCTATTAACCTCATCGAATCAATACATTTACTTTCAGGAGAAACGAGGGAAACGCAAAGCCGATTAAAAGACTACATCAACATCTCAGACATCATTATCTCAGTAGGCAAAGCTCCAGACAAATGCAATGTTCATATAACAGAAGATGCTGAAGAACGTGAAGGTGAGGAGGATTACTCAATCGCCTGTCACGAAGTGCCTTTCGGGTCATTTGAAGCTGGTGAATTTATTCTGCAACAAGCGAGATATAAAAATTTTTCAAAAACACTAAGTGAATGGAACTCTAAAGATTGGAAAATATTTATGTTTTTCAATAATGAAGGAGAGGTACAACGTTACAATGAACTCACCGAAGATCTCGACCACTCGACCTCAGCTGATTATCCTGTAACCCAATTAGGAAATATCCCCAATGGCTTCATTATTCCAAGTGCCAAAATAGCAATCCTATCATCTGCAGAAATTTTTGGAAGGTACGAATCTTCCCGTTTAAGAAAATCCTTTAATCGTGAAAAACAAAAAGTTACGGGAAGACTAATTGATGATTTCCGAGAATTAAACGAGGGGGATCGGATCGTTCATTTAGATCAGGGAATTGGGATATACAGAGGCTTAATAGAAATGGAAGGTGAAGGCGAAACCTTCGAAGAAGTTCTAGTAATAGAATATACTGAAGGGGCCAAACTCTATGTTCCACTTGAACAGGCTCATTTGATATCTCGGTACATGGGTTCCGGAACAAATGCCCCTCCCCTCGATAGACTCGGAGGAGGACGATGGATTAGTCGTAAGGCCAAAGTGGAAAAATCAATCCTAGATTACGCTTCCCATCTCATCAAAACTCACGCAGAACGAAATACTTTTAAAAGCTACACACATTCTCCTGACACCAAGTGGCAAATTGAATTTGAAAACAGTTTTGCTTATAGAGAAACTCCCGATCAGATCTTAGCTATCGACCAAACAAAAATGGACATGGAATCTGAAATGCCCATGGACAGACTTATTTGTGGCGACGTCGGCTTCGGCAAAACAGAAATCGCAATAAGAGCAATTTTTAAAGCGGTGATGAGTGGAAAACAAGCCGCCCTCCTGTGCCCCACGACAGTTCTTGCACAACAACATTATGAAACCTTGAAAAAACGATTTTCAGAATACCCGATTGAAATCGATCTGTTATCTAGATTTAGAACACAGTCGCAACAGAAGCGTACGTTAAAAAAAATTCTCAGTGGCAGCGTAGACGTTATAGTGGGAACACATCGTCTAGTATCAAAAGATGTTGTCTTTAAAAATATTGGATTAGCAATTATAGATGAGGAGCAGAGGTTCGGCGTTAAACATAAAGAAAGATTCAAAGAACTATTTAAGCTTGTCGATGTTTTAACACTTTCTGCGACACCTATCCCTAGGACCCTATACCTATCCCTAATGGGAGTTAAAGACATGTCTACTATCGACACTCCTCCACCAGGAAGAGCACCAGTAGAAACCGCCATCTCTCCTTATGATGAGAAAATTATAAAGACAGCAATTAATAGAGAACTGAAACGTAAGGGGCAAATATTTTTTCTGCACAACCGGATAATATCCATTGAGGGAGTCAGAGAAAAAATCGAAGAAATGGCTCCAGACGCACGCGTTGAAGTGGGACATGGGCAAATGGATGAAACTGCCCTCGAAGAGATCATGCATCGTTTCGTCAATCACGAAGTCGACATCCTCGTATGCACAACCATCATAGAAAGCGGCATCGATATTCCAAATGCAAACACTATCATCATTGACCGCGCTGATCGTTTTGGGCTAGCCGATCTTTATCAGTTGAGAGGAAGGGTTGGTAGGTCCGGCCGAAAAGCTTATGCAATTCTAATGTTACCTCAGGATCTCATGGCCACGGGTGATGCAAGAAAACGAATAAATGCGATACGTCAATACACAGAGCTGGGCTCAGGATTTAAAATAGCAATGCGAGATCTTGAAATTCGAGGATCAGGAAATCTTCTAGGAACTCAACAATCCGGTCACGTCGCATCAGTTGGATTTGAGCTCTACTGCAAACTACTAAAACAATCGATTCTAAGATTACAAGGCGACTCATCACAAGGCCTCGCCGACTGTTACCTTCACATTGATTTCATTAACACCAACGAAGCCGCATACTTAAAATCCCCTCAACATTCTTTACCTGCGTTCCTCCCCATATCATACCTCACTGAACCCAAATTGCGCATTGCTTCTTATAGACAAATAGCCGAACTCGAAACCATAAAAGAGCTCAATTCTCTAATCAAAGAATGGCAAGATCGTTTTGGTAAATTACCAAATCCGGTTAATCATTTAATTCGGTGTTCTGAGCTGAAAATAGCAGCAGCTAGCAGCGGAATACAATCAGTAGAAATGGTCGAAGAAAAGCTAATGCTAAAGCGGAATAATGAATATATATTAATAGAAGGAAGATTTCCTAGAATTAAAAGCACTGATCTAGAAGAACGCTTGAAAAAGGCAGTAGATTTAGTAAAGAAGTTCTGAATAGAAACAGTTTTATATCTGTCTAACAATACTACTAGAATTATTATTTATTGTTACCTAACTACTCATTAATAAATGTTACGCTCATTCTTACTCATTACTGCAACGCTCATCTTGAACTCGGCAATCAAAAGTGCTGAACCACGTGCTTTCAATTCTTTGGTCGCCGTCGTCAATGGTCAAGTCATCACAGAATTAGAAATTCAACAAGCGACATCCAATACTAGGGACTTAATAATTCGCTCTCAACCTGCTGGAGAAGAACGAGACAAGATGTTAAAATCTCTCCGCAAAAATGCATTAGACAGCCTCATAGAAAGGGAACTCATACTCTCTGAATTTGTAAAATTGGGAGGCGACATAAAGAATAACATTATCGATCGAGACATTAAGAAAATAATCGGAAGAGAACCCTTCAATGGAAATCGAGATAAATTCATTGCAGATCTCAGGAATACAGGAATGACAATGAAAAGATTCAGGGACATGCGACAAAAGATTATTGCTGTCGAAATGATGAGATCGAGCCGAGCAAAGGGAATTTCAGTCGTAACCCCTCAAAAATTAACCGAAACATATCAGAAGCATAAAGATAAATTCAGAGAAGAAACTTTTGCAAGAATACGAACAATAATGATTCCAAAAGCAACAAAAGATCCGACCATTAAATTAGAAGACCAAAGAAAACTCATCACAGAGATTCGAACTAAAACAATTAACGGTGAAGACTTTGGAAAATTAGCAAAAGAATACTCGAAAGACAGCGTGTCGGATTCAGGCGGCGACCGGGGCATTATAGGAGAGAAGAGCATTAAATTACGGAACGATTTAAAAACTGCCGCCTTCGCACTCGACTCTGGAAAAGTCAGCAAAGTACTCGAAGATAATTATGCATTTTATCTCCTCAAGGCAGAGGATAAAAAGTTAGGACAAAACAAATCTTTAAATGACCCTATAGTCCGTGACGAAGTAAACAAATTAGCATTATTAGAACTAAGGAAATCCGCATACGAAAGGTGGATTACCAAATTAAAAAAGACAGCATCGATCCGTCAATTCGATAGCAAAGGCAACTTGATTACAAAATTTCAGAAGGCCTCATCCGAGTAAATATCCAAGTCATTAAACCCTTCAGAAAGGAAAATTAAGTCAATGGGCCCAACGACGCTTGTCTAAAAAAGACAAGAAAAACTTAGCAGTACATTATAAATCCTCATACGCTACTGACCATTAAAGCAAAACAACGAGAATAATTTGATCTAGTGACTGATAAAGAAATAATCGCAAAATGGAAAAATGAAACAGCACCACTGCTTCCTGTCCTGCATGCATTTCATGATAGAGACGATTACATATCTGAAGATTCAATCAAAACCATAAGCGCCGGACTCAAAATACCCGTAGCGGAACTCTTTGCTACGATAAGTTTCTACCACCATTTCTCTAGAGAACTTCCAGGCAAGCAAGCTCCTCGAGTCTGTACGGGCAATGTATGTTGTTTAAACGGCGGAACAGAATTACTTGATGAATTAAAATCTGAAGGAGCTACCCCAATGCCCTGCGCTGGTCGCTGCGATGAAATGGTGCCCGTAATTAAAGGAAGACAGGTACTAGTGGGCAAGAACTCAACATCACTCAAATGCCGCACGTCTCCACTTCCAATACCAAATCCAGGAAATTCAGAAGAATGTATTTTCCGATACATTAGAGAAGAAAATCGATCCAAATTAGATGGCTACCAGAGGAATCATGGCTATGCGGCTATGCGCCAGGCAATTGAATCTTCCCCAAAAAACATTCGAGACATCATAACAGAATCCAAATTAGCAGGTCGTGGAGGAGCTGGATTCCCAACAGGGTTAAAATGGAAATCAGTTGCTGAAGCAAATGGAACGCCTAAAACAATCATCTGCAATGCAGATGAAGGAGAACCTGGTTGTTTTAAGGATAGAGCCATCATGGATCATGACCCTCACTCACTCATAGAAGGTATGACCATTGCGGCTTATTCCACTGGTTCAAATCGTGGATTCATCTACTTGCGTTATGAGTACCCTGAGACTGAGGAGATACTTCAAAAGGCAATAGATGAAGCCATCCAAAATAATTTGCTAGGAAAAGGAATCCTTGGAGTCGAAGGCTTTGATTTTGACTTACAGATTCGCAGAGGTGCAGGAGCTTACATATGTGGCGAAGAAGGGTCACTTCTAAATAGTTTAGAAGGGAAACATCCTTTCCCACGCAACAAGCCCCCGTTCCCAGTCACTCATGGATTTGAAAACCTGCCGACAGTAGTGAATAATGTTGAAACTCTGGCTTCAGTTCCTCCCATTCTAAGAAAAGGCCCTGACTGGTATAAATCTCTAGGAATCGGAGATCATGCTGGAACAAAAATCATTTCCCTTTCAGGTGACATAAATAGACCAGGAAACTACGAAGTTCCTTTTGGGTTACCACTTAAAACATTACTGCATGACTGGGCCGGAGGCGCACCAGAAGGAAAGAAAATCAAAGCCGTCACAATGGCAGGACTGAGCGGCGGATTCTTATCTAAAGAGGATCTAGAAGTGACCCTTGATGAACCATCTATCAAGAGCAAAGGATCTTTCCTCGGAGCAGGTGGAATTATCGTTTTTGATAATAGTCGTGACATGGTCAAAGTCGCTCATAGCGCAATGGAGTTTTTCTCACATGAGTCCTGCGGAAAATGCTTCCCTTGCCGAATAGGTACCCAAAGACTCAAGGAAAGGCTAAGCGAAGAAGATTCTGGACTCGACGCACTTAATTGGGTTAAAGAAGTAAATGAAATTGGTGAAGTAATGAAAGCCACGAGCGCATGCGGACTTGGAATAGCAGCCCCCAACGTTACTGACAGTCTTCAGAAATACTTTCCAGAAGCAATTAATGATCACGTAAATAAATAATTCGGCTGATACAAACCAAATTTGATTTCATTAACGCTTTAATTAATAACCAAAGATAAGAAATCGAATAGCCCCAGAGAGAAAAAGAACCTCAATAATAAAACCAAAGACATGATAAATAAAACCATCGTTGCTTCTGCAGCATTCATAATCTCATTGCCAATGAGCATACTTGCAGAATCTGCGAGTGAAATAATCGAAAAACATACAAAACAAGCAGCCGAATCAATCGAGGCTTACTTGCAAAAGAATCCAAAGGCTACTGATGCTAACGAAGCAACTGATTTCCTTATAGAGTCATATGCTAGGCTTAAAATGACAGAACGCCAAGCTGAACTACTCGGTGGAAAATACAAGAATCTTGCTAAAGGAGCTGACCTTGTTTCCCAAGAATTTTTCGGAGTCTTCCAAGAACTGTTTGCACTTCACATGACATCAGGAGCAAAGGACAAAGCAAGGACTGCATTGTCATTAGCAAAAAAAGATATACAGGGACATCCACAGGCTGAGCGCTTCGGACAATTCCTTGACCAGTTAGGGGGAGAGTTGAACAGGCCAGGAGTCGGTGAAGTGATGGAGCTAAAATTCACTAGCTTGGCAGGCAAAGAAATTGACCTTGCAGACATGAAAGGAAAAGTAGTACTGATCGATTTTTGGGCCACTTGGTGCGGGCCTTGCATCGCAGAACTACCAAATGTTCTTAAATCTTATAAAGCCTATCACGATAAAGGCTTTGAGATTATTGGCATTTCACTAGATAACGCCAAGGATGAAGCAAAGCTAAAATCATTTGTTAAAGATAAAAACATGCCTTGGCCGCAAGCTTTTGATGGTAAAGGTTGGGGCACCGCTCTAGCAAAGAAATATGGAATAACATCTATTCCTGCCACTTTCTTGGTAGGCAAAGACGGAAAAATTGTGTCCTCTAATTTACGAGGCCCTGCCCTCAGTTCAGCAGTGGAAAAAGAACTCGATCTTTAAATTCCAGAGCAATCTACTTTTCTATTCTCATTTTAAAAATGGCCAATCTGAACGGTTGGCCATTTTTTTGTTCTAAAATAACCGTCTTTAGCTCAATTAAATACGATATTATTTATGTTTTAAAATAAATCTAGCAACTCTCAATTAATTTTTAAAATTGGTACCAATTTGGCGTTTTCCGTGGTTAATTACTAGCTCCTCTCAAATGATTTCTGCTAAAGATGTTCCTGCGACCGCACGGATACTAACCGTATCTGTTGATGGAGAGCTTGTAGAATTAAGGGACGGCGAAACAATATATGAAGTCACTAATCACTGTAGCCGAGAAGTCCCTACTCTCTGCTACGATCCAAGGCTCGAAGCGTTTGGGTCTTGTCGGCTATGCGTAGTGGAAGTTGAAGGTATTAAAAATCCGGTCGCTTCTTGTACTACAAAGGCCACCGATGGAATGGTTATTAAGACTAGGACAAATGCTATTGAGCAATACAGGAAAACACTTCTTGAAATGGTTGCTAGTGAGAACCGCAACCTAGACATTGACCCATTATCCGGTTACGCAAGCCAAGAACTTGGTAACCTTATCGAAAGGTATGAAGCTAGAACCGACAGGTTCTGCGGGAAAAAAAGCGGGAAGACCAATCAGGATGATAAGAACCCTTTCATATTACGTGATTACGATAACTGTATTTCATGTTATCGCTGCGTGAGAGTCTGCGCAGAGCAAGAAGGGGATCATGCAATCAACATCATTAATCGAGGTTTTGAAACTCAAATTTCAACTGAATTTGGAAATGACCTTCGCGACTCTCAATGCACTTTTTGTGGCCAGTGCGTGCAGACCTGCCCTACCGGAGCTCTCTCAGACAAGAAAGCACTCCGAGCCAAAGAATTACCTGAAGAAATAAAAAAGACAAGATCAGTTTGCCCATACTGTGGCGTAGGCTGCACCGTAGACATACTTAGCAAAGGCGATCGCGTTGTAGGAATACACCCAGCCATGGATGGACCAGCCAATGAAGGCGCTCTATGCATTAAGGGACAATACGCTTTTGATTTCGTACATCATCCTGACAGACTCCAAAAACCTTTGATAAGGCAAAAAGATGGTACTTTCAAAGAGTCTGAATGGGAGGAGGCACTGGATGCAGCCGCAGAAGGCTTTAAAAAAGTACTGGAGGAGAATGGTAGGCGATCAGTTTATGGGATCGCATCTGGTCGAGCCCCTCACGAGGCCGCCTACACAATGCAGAAATTTATTCGATCCAATTTCGGCACTAATTACATAGATAACTGTAGTCGAAGTTGACACGCTCCCACTGTCGCCGGTCTGGTGGCCACCATCGGAAGAGGAGCAATGAGCAACCCTCTCATCGATATGGAATACCCTGATGTCATCTTCGCCATTGGAACGAACATGACCGAATGTCACCCAGTAGCCGCGACGCGACTCAAAAAAGCAGTTTCTCGCGGAGCCAAGATGATAGTTGTTGATCCTCGAGAAACTCGGTTAGCTAAGATAGCTGATCTTCACCTCAGAATCAGAGTCGGATCAGATGTTGCTCTTCTCCTCGCAATGGCTCACGTCATCGCCCGAGAAGAACTCATTAATACAGAATTCATCGAATCCAGAACATCAGGGTCTAAGGAATTTCTTAATCACGTAAAAGATTTCACTCCTGAATGGGCATCTAGCATCTGTGAAGTTTCTGCAGAACAAATAGAACAAGCAGCATTATGGTTCGGAGAAGGTAAACCATCAGCCATTTATTATACTTTAGGCATCACAGAACACATCTGTGGAGTAGATAATGTTCAGTCACTCTGCAACTTAGCGTTAATGACAGGAAATCTCGGAATTAAAGGTGGCGGGATAAATCCGATGCGCGGGCAAAATAATATCCAAGGCGCTGGTGACTGCGGAGCTGTTCCAGGCAACTTTCCTGGTTTTCAAGCCTGCGGGGATCAGCTAAATGCTGATAAATTCTCAAAGGCTTACGGAACTCAGATCGATGCCGAAAAAGGAATAACAAAGGTAGCGGCGCTTAATTTATGTGGTAACAAAGGGCCTGAAGGAATACATGCTATGTTAATTGATGGTGAAAATACTGTGGTCACTGATCCAGATACAAACCATTGCGAAAACGCTCTTAAAAGTCTTCAACATCTTGTCGTCATTGATTTATTTCTGACAGAGACCGCTCAACTCGCCGATATTGTTTTCCCGGCAACAGCATTTGCTGAGACTGACGGGGTTCAAACTAACACAGAAAGAAGGGTTCAGCGTCTTCGTGCAGCAGTCCCACCCCCAGGAGAAGCAAAACCTGATTGGTGGATAATATCTGAGATCGCAAAAAGAATGGGTAATACCCAATTCAATCATTTTGAATCTGCTAAAGATGTTTTCAACGAACTCTGTTCACTCAGTCCAATTTACGCAGGGCTAGACTGGGACAAGATAGGTGACGGTGAGTACCAATGGCCAGTACCTGAAAAAGGTCATCCTGGGACTCCACGACTACATGAAAAAGAATTCAAAAATGGTAAAGGTTTATTTAAATTAATAGGATATCGTGATCCTGCCGAAGTCATTGATGAAGATTTTCCTGTATGGCTCACTACTGGCCGCAGGCTCGAAGCTTATCATACCCGAACCCAAACGGGGCGAAGCGCAGGCATTGATTATTTACTCAATGAAGAGAGCCTCGAGATTAACCCGTCAGACGCTACTGATTGGGACATAGATGAAGGAGAAATCGTAGAAATGAAGAGCCGAAGGGGAAGTATCCAAATTAAGGCTAGACTAACTGACTGTTCACCTCGAGGCACTGTATTTACGAGCTTTAGCTTTGCAAGTGTGCCCGTTAATATCCTTACCGGAAGTGGATATGATCCTGTCACTGATACGGCCGAATTAAAAGTCTGCCCCGTCAGCATTACAAAGATAGACGAGCCATCTGCTTAATCTGCCCCATTAGTTATCATCTATCGGTTCTTCTTTGACTGAGAGAACATCCAATCAAAAACTTCCGAATTACCGTAACATGGCCTCCAGGCATCATGTTTAATACCGGAATCCTCATCATACTCAGTGTACTTGATATTTCCTTTAACCTCTTTTAACGCATCTACTATCCCACGAGTATAATCAACACTCACAACATTATCTGCGACACCATGATGAGTCCAAATTGGAACATCTTTGATTTTCTTAGCGATTCGAGGACTTGCTCCCCCGCATACAGGAACAGCAGCAGCAAACAAATCAGGTGAATTGGATAGCGCTTCCCATGTTCCAAAGCCTCCCATAGAAACACCTGTAATATAAATTCGATTCTTATCTACTGGGAGATGTTCAATTGCAGCATTAACTAGGCCAATCACGTCATCTATATATTCACCTCGCCAACCTTGTCCATCATTTGGGCATTGAGGAGCAATGATGAATGAAGGGTTATCTTTGTAGAAATCCTTTGAAGTGAATTTCCTAGGGACACTAAATAAGTGTTTCTCATTATCGGTTCCCCCTGAACCTTTTCCATGAAGAAAAACCACAAAAGGATATCTCTTATTTGTTTTTAATTTCTTCCCTCCCCAAAATCTGAATTTCAAACTCTCATATTCCATCTTTTCCCATGTGTCGTTCAAGCGATCCACAAAAATCCCGCTAGGCTCCTTCTTTTCAGGGCCAGAGAGTTCCTCCAATTTTTCATCAACCCATTTCCTGTCCTCTTCAGAAATCTTATCAAGCGGAAGAGTGAAACGTCTACCGTCCGTCTTGCGTTTCAGGGTCACATTTCTATCTGTTCCTGCAACAAACTCAGCCTCCAAAGTTCTTCCATCCGACGACGTCCAGACCCTTAACTCATTACCACACGCATTCAAAAGAAAACCAACAGCAAAAATCGTTACTAAAATTTCTAACCGTATTGTTCTATTCTTCATTTTATATACACAAAAATCATAACTCTCATTCGTCAGCACTGAAAGAGAATAAATAAAACTGAAAAATGCAGATCAGGCACGGCCAGAATATTTTTGAGGATTATCAGCCCAGGAAGATCCTATTATTAAAAGAGCAGGCAATAAAGAGCAAAGCCAAAGTATAGGCATATAAGCATCAAAGAGTGCGAAAGAAGCTCCAAAAATTAGTGGGCCGATGCCACTAGCAATGACCATGCTAGACATACTCACACCACTCACAGATCCAAGCCAGCGACGACCGTAAAACCGAGGCCATACAATGCCACTAAGACAAGCAAATCCACCACCAGCAATTCCGTTACCTATAATATATGAAACAACACCCAAATTAGTATCTAAGTGAATGACTCCTAAAACAGAAACAAATCCGGCAGCATTTACGACTGCAAGAAGATATTTGAGCCTGGTCCTAGAACTGATCCAACCCATAAACAAATTAGATAACACACTAACAACTGCCATCGGAACAAAATATCCAATCACTTCGACTTCATTTCTTCCTAAGCTCTCTCCAATTGATATTATATGAAAAGTGACTGCCGTAGTATAAAGGGCGATAAAACTAAATGATAAATTAAAAGCCCAAAAGGACCATGTCCTTAGTGATTCGTAAAGTTCAAAATCCCTATGAGCTACAGCGTCTTCGTGGATCTTAGTTTTCGTTTTTGCTCCTCGATTACCGTCCATGATTAAGTCGCACTCTTCAGGGTTATCCCGAAACAGTAACCATCCAAGACCTGCCATTATGACAACCGTCACCAGACCTAGGATCATCCATGCTCCTGACCATCCAAATTTATCGCTCATCCACTTAAGTCCGCGCGGAGCAAAAGAAAAAGAGAATGCAGTAAATACACCGCTCACAGCAAAGGCCTTGCCCCTATTATGATCAAACCACTTACCAATAGCATTTCTTCCTGTCATTGTGAGAACTCCTTGAGCAGAAGCGCGTATCATGAAAAATCCCAAAGTGATAATCACAAATGCAATGACGGCTCTCGACAAAGACATTAAAGAGCTCAAGAAATCTAATATATTTCGAACCTGACTCAAATAGAGTAAAACAATACCAGTCGCTATTGCAGAATAGACAATCATACGTCTAGCACCTATACGGTCATAAAGTCTTCCAAAGTAAGGAAGGCTCAATCCACTGACAACAGTACCCACACAATAGGCCGTACTTAGCTGAACTCGATTAAGACCAAGTTCCTCGATCAGGGTGTCAGTGAACACTGCAAAACCCATTGTCTGACCAGGAATACTGAAAATAACAGCTAATGTGCCAGCCAAAACAATCACCCAACCATAAAAGAAGGGAAACTTATCTGGTCTAAAAGGAAACTTTGGATCCCACAATTTTGATATGGGTTGTTCCCTCTTCTCTTGATCTGGCATTCGAGACATTGCTTCATTTGAAGCAAATCGCGACAAACTTTTTAACTAATTGCTTAATCTATGAGATCAAAATATTACCTCAGATAATCAACAGTTAAGATAGAAGATGACTAAAAATCGAACTTGTTCTTCTCTTCCTCTTCCTCTTCCTCTTCCTCTTCCTCTTCCTCTTCCTCTTCCTCTTCCTCTTCAGTTTCTGATCCTGATTTACTCTGGATTAACTCCTGATCATCAGTAGAAAGCTTCGAGATATCATAATCAAATTCCCTGCCATTTCTGAAACGAAACTTCCCCATTCCTCCTTCTAACGAAATCAAAGCTGCCACCAATTTCCGACCGTCAGCATTAGACCAAGTCCTCTCATTGACAAGATATTTAGGCCTCGCAAACGGATCCGTACCCGAATCCTCTGAATCAGACGCCTCCCCCTCCTTAACATCCTTCAACGCTGTCTTGATTGCTTTTTCAGTTTCTGGGTTACTTGGATGCCCATGATACACTAGATTGCCATCAACTCCAAAAACAGCCATATGAGGAATGCCATTACTTAGGCTGGGTCCACTCACACCTTTGGTAACAGTGAATTTTAGCTTATGATCATCAACTGCTTTTTCAATGGCATCGGGAGCACTACCTTGTACTTCGGCACCAATAAGAACCATTCCTTTTTTTGAATATTTCCTGTCCATCTGAACCAGATGAGGCATTCCTGCAATACAGGGTCCTCACCGAGTGCCCCAATACTCAAGGACAACGACCTTACCCTTAAGCTTACTCAATTTTCTTTCTTCACCTGAAACATGATCTCCCAATTTGAAATCAGAAAGATTGTGCTCTGCATTCGCATCCGCATCCGCATCCGCAGCCTTGGCAGGTGATGCAGTGAATCCTACACTCATTACAAAACCAACAAAAAGATTAATATGATGTTTCATTATTATATAAATTTAAATTCTGTCAGTGCAGGTCCAATAACTATTACTAATTAAAGCATAAACATATTCTCTCGCAACAATATTCATGATTAGTTCTTGTCTTAAATATTTCCAGCTCTGTTACCTATGTATTTAATCCCTTTTAGGGATCAATAGCTCCTTATATTATAACAATCTCCTAATTACTTTAAATTATCTCATAATATCAGTAAGACCGTACTCAACTCATTCTAATTTATTACAAAAATCAAAAGTGTTTTAAATATGCGGATCTTATTACTTTTACTCATTTCAATATCTTTAGTCGCTCAATCCTCGGAAGATACCAAAAGTGAACACATTAAATTATTTAATGGTAAAAATTTAAACGGCTGGAAAAGCATTGGCTCAGCCAGATGGAAAGTAGAAAATGGCGTGATCGTTGGCGGTCAAGAAGGCGATCCAAGTCGCAGTGGAATTCTATTAACTGAAGGGACCTTCAAAGATTTTGATTTGAGTTTAGAATTTAAAATTGATGAACACGGAAAATATAATAGTGGCGTCTATTTCAGGAAATCAAAAACTAAAGCTCTTGGCCATCCTTACCAATTAAACATAGGAAGAGGAGTCGCTGACGAACCGGTAGGCCTTCACCTTAACGGCTGGCTCGACAAGGGAGATGAGGATGACTCTATCCGAAAACCGTTACAATGGAATAAACTCCGAATCCGCGCCGTTGGGCCATTAATTAAAGCATGGCTAAATGAGAAATTAATTGTCGAGTATAAGGACCCATCTCCCCGTAAGGATTTACTCGAATCTGGAACCATAGGAATTCAGACTTATGGAGCAGAAGGTCACTCAGGATGGGTCAAGTTCCGTGAAATTCACATTCTTAACCTGAGTAAAAAATAACTTCGTTAATCTTATTCAGAAGAGATAGCTTCAGTAGCTAAACCGGCAAATGTATCTCCCCAACCTTGATTTCCAGAACTGTAATAGATAGTTGGTTCACTGCCACCAAAGGAATCCTGACTCGCTGACGGCGCATCACCTAAAAAGGTCACACTCTCTAGATTCTCACAACGGCTAAATGCTCCCCTCCCCAAAGATCTGACAGTTGAAGGAATTGTAATTTCAGCAAGATCCCCGCATTCAAAAAATGCTCCCTTGGAAATCGAAATGACTCCTTCAGGAACATTTACTTGCCTGAGGCTTGAGCAATTACCAAACATTTGTACCCCTATCGTTGTAATATTGGCCGGCATTGTAATACTCGAAAGATTAGTGCATTTATAGAAAGCCATATCCCCAATCGAATTTATGGATTGAGGTAACGTGACCGCATTCAAGCCTACGCAATTATAAAATGCTCCGACCCCTATTGATTTGATATCATTTCCGAATACAACACTTGTGATTCTACCACAAGACCGGAAGGCGTAGTTATCAATAGAACTCACACCTCTTGCCACAGCCAGAGAACCGGTTTTACCCAGAGGGCATTGAATTATTTTTGTCTTTCCATTATCATAAAGGACACCATCTTCACTTGAATAGTACTGATTATCATCACCAACATTGATAGATTCCAGATTTGAACAATTATCAAAAGCCAATTCGCCAATAGATGTAACGCCGCTTGGAATCTCAATAGAGGAGAGTCCAGTACATCCACTAAATGCCCAACGCCCAATAACAGTTACATTTTCTCCAATTATAATACTTTTTAAAGTAGTACTGCCCGCAAATGCCTTGGCCCTGATCTCGGTTACCGGGACATCCTCAATAGTGGCGGGAATAGTAAAGGATTCTGCAGACCCATTATACTTTGTAATGACTGCTTTATTCTCAATGATTTCATAAATATAATTCGGATCAGTTGGAATAGGCTCAATCAACTCAACTCGTCCTTGATTAGCTGTTTTCTTCGGCGCGATAACTTTCTTTTCTTCTGATTGTTTTGAAGAATCCTTGTCGCCACCGCATCCTATAAGAAAAATGAAAGTCAATAAAAATAGGAAGTACTTCATTGCTGTTTAACGGTTTAAATCAATCCCTTAAGTATTTAGATAATTCTTAGAGCCAAGCGTTTTTCTACCCTAGAAACTTTCTAAGCGTCTTAATTTTCGGAATTCGCTGGTTCCTCGGCTGGTTCCTCGGCTGGTTCCTCGGCTGGTTCCTCGGCTGGTTCCTCGGCTGGTTCCTCGGCTGGCTTAGCTGAGACTTCAGAAACTGAAACTTTCTCCATGGTTACACGCCTCGTTGGTTTTTTACAAAACTTCTTATCCCAACCGGCAGTACCAGGAATGTAAGAAATTGCCAAATGAGGATGACTGAAATAAAATATATCTTCGCCTACACGAGGAGCATCACCTAAAAATGTAACTGATTTAAGTTCAGGGCACCGGATAAAAGCGGCAGTTTCAATCTCAGTCACGCCCTCCGAAATAACGACATCAGTTAAATTCTTACAATCTGAAAATGCCTGAAGCCTTATATTAATCACGGTCGGAGGTATGAGTACGCTCGTGAGCCCATCACAACGATAAAATGCCCTGTTACCAATAATCGTTACTGGCATTCCGTCAATTTCCTCAGGAATTATAACCCCACCGTTCCCTTCAGATTTCGCTTTCGCGAAAAAATCTTTGTTATAACCAGTTATAATAATCTGCCCTCCTTGGACCAAATACTCAAAAGCACTTGGTGATGCCTCTTTATCTGCAACTTTAGGTAACTTCGGTTGTAAAGTGGTCTGGCCATCATTACCAGGATCCTCAGAACCATTGTTCTGATTGTTTTTTGAGCAACCTACCAAAAGAAGTAAGAAGACTAGAAGAAGTGAGGGTTTCATAGTGGAGGGATTTATTGTTACAATAAAATACCTCAAATCTGTCTAGAGTCTAATTCTCTATATGAAATCCATGCAATCTAATGAAAATATCGTCAAATAATCCACTTAAAGAACTATAAAGATAGCTTTCGCTTATTTATTATTTACCTCAATCAAAAAATATTCAGAACCTCTATCTTTGTGATCGAAGCTCACTGAAATAGAATCTCCCCAATTAAATTCACGGGAAACTTCTTTCGGCCCACTAATATCGATCCAATTCACAAGATCATTGGAAGCCTTTATTTTAATTTCAGGAATCGGAAGTTCGGGAACATACTCCAACCCATCAAAGAGTAATACATTTTTGACAGGGTCAAAGACTCCAACAATAACGTTACCTCCGAACCTCTGCGCTGTAACAGTGAAATCATCCACAAACTTATAATTTCCGATCTCAATAAAATCGAACTGAAACCATTCAAAAATTCCTCCAACCCCAAAAACCAACTGATGCCTAGTCCTCGGAGGATTAGGCAACCATGGCGGGGCATCTCCTGGGAAAGTCTTCTTGGAAATATAATTAGCTCTCTTCCAATCGAATTCACGGAAGAGACGGACGGACATATCCACCTTACCCTCCCTGATTGTGGTTCTAACCACCCTAGCGCTCAGATCAGAATCACCAGCTCTCAGATCGGCCCCCATTAATAGAATCAAAACACACAATGCCGGATTCATTAATTTAATCCTCGTTACTATCTTTTTATCCATGATTAATTACAGTTTCATTGGCAATCTATAGAGCCACAAATGAATAAACTCTTAATAAATGAAACTTCACGTAAAAATCACCAACTCCCTTCAGCCCTTATAATTTAACCCACTTTTTATAATTGGCCCCTACTAGGGGTCACTCTATAAGTAAAACTTTATTAGATATAACAAAAAAAAGAATTAGTATTCATAAGCATCATTTTATTATAATAATAATTCTGAACTGAGCTCAATCCAGAACGCCATGAAAACAATCATAAATAAAATCTTATCCCTATCAATCGCACTCTTTGCCTTACTGGTGACAGGATGCATCGACGTTAAACAAGACATTTGGATTAATGAGGACGGAAGCGGCAAGCTAGTCTTTGACGTTGGCCTATCTAAGCAATTTAAAACGATGATGAACCTCGAGAAAGGATTCGGAGGCCTTGAAGGACTTGAAGAAAACGGTGACAAAGAAGGAGAAGAAGGCGCCGAACCAGAAGATCAGGAATCGGTTCCATTTTCCCAAGCACCAGAAGACGTCATCAAAGAATTAAAAAAATCAAAGTATGTGACCAGTGCTGAATTTAAGGAAGCCAGCGAAGGCAAGTACGAAAGAACCATATACACTATTGGATTATCTGACATCACCAAGATTAATGAAGTCATGAAATCATCCTCTCTCGGATCAGGGATCGAAAAATTAGGAGGAGAAGAAGGGCTTTCAGAAAATAATGACTTCAGCCTAAAAAAAACAGCCTCAGGAACGTTCGAATTGAGTGCTATAATAGAAGGGAACAAGGAAGAAGCTCCTGATCCTACAGAAGCCGCATTCGCCGCAACTATGATGAAGGAAATGTTCGGCGATGCAGGAATGACCATTCGGGTCCATGCTCCTGCCGTGAGCCATAACGGCAAGGAAAATGAGGGTGCCATTGTATGGACAATGCTCCTTGCTGATCTAGCAAGCGGAAAGAGCCTCGAAGCTAAGGGGGAATTTAAAGGAGGAGAATCTTCCAAGAAAGCAGAGCCTAAGAAAGAGGAACCAACGGAGCAAGAGACTGAGCCCGAAAATAACGCTAACGAAGTTACATCTAATGAAGAAGCCCCAGCAGCGGCGGCCGAAAGCTCTAATAACAACCTATTGGTCGTTAGCATCTTCGCACTCGCAGCAGTGCTGCTCCTAGGAATTATCGTTTTATCTCGCAAAAAGAATTAAACGAAAATCTCTTTAAAATCATAGTTGAAATAAACTTCAGGACGATCCTTTCTTCCTGTCATGCATTGCTTTTTGATAGGCAATGCCAATTCCTATTATAATTAAACCAATAAGAATTAATATCCCGTTACTTTCCGTCATTCCTGGAAACAATAAGAATGCACCTGCCGCATAAAGGGAACCCAGAACAGCCCAATTGATCCCCTTATTGGATTTTGAATTATTATCACCTGATTTTTTTGCCAGACTTTTTTTTTAAAGAGAACTCATTGCCTTCGGAACCAGCATATTTAACAGCAACACCAATTCCAATAAGGATAAGACCAAAAAAACCAACAGGAGCGGGCCCAGAAACACACCCTACCAAAGTGACGGGTATACCAATGGAAATGAAACATCCAGAAACGCATCCAGAAACGCATCCTGCACCGGCGCTTGATTGCGTATAGATCAAAGTATCATTGGAAGGGACCGCCGAACCCTCGATCGATTCTTCTATCACATCACCATGAGAGTCATCAAAAATCTCCGAATTCACATCATCTTCAATTTGAAGACCTCCCGCCCTATCATTCTTATCTAAAAGAATAGGTAATGGTTTGTCTGGATACGCTGGGGGTAATGGTTTATCTGGATACGTTGGAGGTTGAATGGGAACTAACGGTTCCGTAAATTGTTCTAGATTTTCTTTCGGAACCCCTACCTGAGATTTTTCAATTAAGTCTGCGCGATCCGCATCATTTTCAGGAATAACTTTTTTATCAGACTTCGATTGATTTGCATAAAAAGAATCCAAAGCCTCTAGGGGGCCTTTATTTCCAAAAATAATTCGCTGGTAGAGAGAATCGTAGTCAAGAACGTGGACCCTAGAGTTGAAAACATTCCCCTGCTCAAGAGCTTCTGCCTGATCCTTCTCATCTACAGTAAATAACAAAGAACATTCAACGTCTAAACCATCAACGTTACAGATGACGGCATGACCATCGTTATATTTAGGATCTTTCTGATTCCCAAAGCTAAGAGAACGAGAAATAAAATGAAATTTTAAGGAAAATTCTTCATCCCCATATAAATCAAGAAAGTCATCCAACTCTACATTCGTGAGCCGATTTTCCTTAGCTCCTTTCAGAAATTTTAATAGATCTTTTCTCTTCAAAAAAACAGTGATTTAAATTAAGCGGCAGTCACACATGCACTAACACTACTTATGACGCCTAATGTATCTTATAGAAAAACAATTATCCTTTGGGGGTTGCTTTCTGAGCGGTATACCCTATCCCAATTAAAAAAAGCCCAAACAACATCTGTGTTCCCCCTCCTCTACTCATAAGCATCAAAAGAACACCCACAACATAACAGGTAGCAGATACTTTCTCCATACAACCCTTTGAACAGCCCGTCGATTGGGAACTGTTTTGTTCCACTTCATCTGTTTCATAATCATCTTCCCACAATTGTGATTCTGATTGCGTATACACATAACGACTTTCTTGGGAACTTTGAACTGGAGGCGGAACAGGATCTGATTGTGCCGACCCAAGATCCATTACTTCTTGGGTGTCTGCTATTTTGTGACCCTCCTCATTGCCCGGATCCCAACCCCAAACCTCCCCAGTCGTACCAGCACTTCGCTGAGGCTCTTCAGTTACTATTTCAGGTGCTTCAGATTCAGATTCAGATTCAGGAGCTGAAATTTCCTTCTCGGGAACGATACTCTCCTCTGTCGGAGTTGATGCCGTTGTCTCTATTGTAGATCGATCCGATTCCGCTATCAGAGGTGCAGCCACTTCTTCCTCTTCAGGTGCAGCCAATTCAGAACTTAACTTTCCAAAAATTGCCCGCTGATAAAGGGAATCATAATCAATGAAGCGAACGTTCGCCTCAAAGTCCTGACCAGAATCATAGGACTCAACTAGAGTATTATCTTCCGGAGCAAATAATATAGTCACTTCAACATTCCAATTCTCAGCATTGCAAATCACCTTATACCCTTCGTTATAGGTCGCATCCTTCTGAGAACCAAAGGATCGTTCAGAGGATACAAAACTGAGACTCAAGGGGAAAACAACATTCTTGTAAGGTTCAAATAATACCTCGACTTCATTGCTGAGGAGCCTCTTCTCGGTCAGCTCCTTCAAGGCCTTCATAAGTTCACTCTTTTTTTCCATAACTAATGACTAACAAATTAATAATTAAGTATAAAACAAAGTACTCGCTTCATTAGAACGACTCCATTCTATTTTTTTATATTTATGATCTTAAGATATACCCCCCCACCGCTAAAATAAGACCTACAAAAAATGCACCTGGTCCTTCACCTTCAGTGATCCTCGAGATTCCGTTCAAGCAAAAAATCAAGCCCACACCAATTAATATGGGCGCGACCACATTCTTAAATTCCCTTTCGGCAACGTCCTCGTACGTGGAACGACCATCATCCTGATCGGACCCTTGATCCGGGTTGACGGAAATTGCTCTACGGAAAGAAAGAGTTCTCTTTTTTTTCTTTGATTCTGACGAAGCGTCCTGCTTCCGATTCTGAACTTCTACAGTAACATTATCAGATCGTTGAGGTGCCTCAATTTCCAGTTCAGTGTCGATGCGATCAGCAGGGCCCTCATTTTCACCTATTGCAGGACCATTCGATACCGAACCAGTTAGTTCCTTATCAATCTTATTTATACCTTCTTCATCTTGTCCGGTCACGGAACCGACCTTGCCAATAATAATACGCTGGTACAGAGAATCGTAATCAAGGTAACGGACAATTAACTCAAAACAGTCTCCTTCATTCTGTTCCTCAATCATATCATTGTCCTCAGACTCAAATAGTGCGGCACATTCGATATCCATATCTATAACCTTACAAATGACCGTTTGCCCCCCATCATAGATCGGGTCCTTTTGCTTTCCAAAGGACCTAGAATGTGAAATGAATTCAAGGCTTAAGGGAAATGTCACTTCCTTGAACGGGGCAAGTAACGTCGTCACTTCAGAACTCAATAACCTCTTATCATTGATTTCCTGCAATGACTTTATGAGCTCATCTTTTCCCAACATCACTAACAAAATAACACTTATTAACTCAATGAACCGTAACTCATCCGAGAAAAAGTGTCCGTTATAAAATGCCTCTTATTTTATAAGAATTGAGATAACCTCTTAATTCTCCACTGAAAACCTATAAAAACGATTCCCTTCGGACAGGATTATTTTTCTGGTAAAAACATCACCTACCGGATCCCAGTTAACCAAATCCTCACTCTCTTCTAAACGCAAAGTAAGAGTTAATTCTCCGGTCACCGGATCCGCTTCAATCATGACCGAGTTGACACGGCCTCCTTGAGTCTGATCTGGATCGATTACATTTAAGAGCTCTTCAATTTTGTCTTCGAGGACACTGATCTTTGTTTCGGCTACTGACCAGGGAACGATCCTTTCTCCACCGGCGACATAACCATTAATGTATTCATAACCGTCAGGGAGAACAATTCCGTCAAGGATCGCGTCCTTAAATTCAACACTGTCAAGACCAGTCGATCCGGTCAGATTCACATTAGTGAGATTGCTCTTGGTAAAATTCACTTCTTCTAGATTAGTTCCTGAAAGATCAGCTTCAGTAAAATCAACTTCAGTGAAATTCGCTTCCTTCAGGTCAGCTGTAGGGCCCACGAGATAACCTTTAATAATTGTCCAGTTCTCAGGAAGAGCTAAAGGCTCTCCTTTAACCGAGCCAGAGCTGATACTAGTAAGATCGGCTCCGGAAAGGTCCATGTCCTTAAGATCCACATTCTCAAGATTAGCACCGGGTCCTATCAGATAACCATTAATAATGACCCAATTCTCCGGCAAAGCTAAGGGCTCTCCTTTTACATCTCCTGACTCAACACCTTTCATTTTCGCATCAGAAAGATCCAGCCCTTCAAGGTCAGCGCCGGACAAGTCGGCTCCCTCAATGATCGCTGTCGGTCCCATTAAATAGCCGTTTACTATTTTCCAACCTTCGGGGAGAACTGCCGGACTTCCCGAAACATCGCCCGAAACGATTCCGGAAAGATCCGTCTCAGTAAAAACTGCTCCAGAAAGATCCGTCTCAGTAAGAATTGCGCCGGTAAGGTCAGCTCCGGAAAAATCCGCTTCCTCTAAATCGGCCGATGAAAAATCCACACCCGCAAGATCCTTACCTGAAAAATCAGCCTGCTCCAGTTTTGCTGACGGACCGACCAAATATCCATTCACTATGATCCATTCATCTGGGAGAGCTTCAGGCAGCCCTGTGATTCCTCCTGAACGGACCCCTGAAATTTTAGCGTCACTCAGATCAATGTCAGTAAGATCTGCCCCGGCAAGATTAGCCCCTGGTCCGATAAGATACCCGTTAGACAAGATCCAGTCCTTAGGAAGACTAGCAGGGACACCCTCTATTCCTCCTGAATTGACACGGTTAAGATCCGCTTTATCCAATTGAACACCTGACAATTTCACTGCTGAAAGATCAGCGCCTCTCAGGTCCGCCTCCCTAAGGTCTGCAGGATTTAATCCAATAAGCACCTCAGCCTGATCATAATTATTTCTTCCCCACCCAGTCATAATTCCATCGTCTTTTAGTGCAATGTTGTGCACTGTCCCGGCAGCAATTGCAATCACACCAGAGAGTCCTTCAGGAACCCTTGCCTGTTCATAATTATCCCTTCCCCAAGCCACTACTGTACCATCTTCTTTGAGCGCAAGATTGTGAAATCCTCCCGCATCAATGGCACTGACTCCACTCAGATCCTCTAAGACCTTTCCTTGACCATACGAATCATCACCCCAAGCAACAACTTCTCCATCACTCTTAAGAGCCAAAGAATGATAGTACCCTGCAGAAATGGTAACAACATCAGCTAAACCTTCCGGAACGTTGCTCTGACCGTAATCGTTTCTTCCCCATGCAACTACTGTGCCGTCTTCTTTGAGCGCGAGGCTGTGCTCTCTTCCGGCAGCAATCGATTTAATTTCACTTAACCCATCAGGCACACTTATCTGCCCATAATTGTCTCTTCCAATTCCAATGACTGTGCCATCTTCTTTAAGAATCAAGGTGTAAGCATGACCCGCCGCAACAGCAGCAGCAGGACCCAAATCATCAGGTAATGTTATTTGTCCATAATTGTTCCTCCCCCACACGGAAACAGACCCTCCTTTTGTAACTGCCACTGAATGATAATATCCCCCATCAATGGATATGATTCCGTTCAGATCAGAATCAATGTTTGTCTGCCCATAATTATTCCAGCCCCAGGCAAGACAATTCCCATCCTCCATTAGGACCATGTTATGGTAATACCCGGAAACTAAAGAGACTGGAGGAGTGCCACTCAGATCAACTCCGGGTCCAATGAAGTACCCCTTGACTGTTCCAGTTCCGTCCGGGCCAATCTCTGCATTTAATGGAGCTGAGTAAATTAAAACAAATAAAAATAATATTTTATACCTCATTGATAACGATTATAGAATAAGGACTATGATAAGAAGATTATGAATAGATAGTTAATATTTTATTCTTAATCAGAAAAAGACACAGGAAAATTCTGCCATATTAAATCTAGTGGTTCTTTATCACTTACTTTACCCGATTGAGAGTTTTCGGCATTCACTTGACCTCCGTCATTTTTTAAATTCCAACCTACTCCGTAAATGCGATATTTCTCTTTATCGTCAGGCACATAATAATAGGATTCTCCGGTAAAAACATCATGAGGAAGTTCTTTCCCAAGTTCAGCTAAACTCTGTGGGTACTTTTCCTCCTTAAGGTAATAAGCTTCCAAAGCACAGGCGATACGTGCCTGATCAACTAAATTTTGCATTTTTCCGATCTTTTTGGCTACTGGTACCGGATCTGAAAAAAATAAACTAATTAAAAAATTATAAGGATGCAGTTTATCGAAATTTTCTTCTTCAAAATACTGATCAAATTCCTTAGCTGCGTCTGGAATGATCTGCCTCGATTCCAAATCAATTATCCTGTCTAAAAATTTTAAATACAACTCATTGGAACGTGTCTGACTACCGTTAATGAAAGCCGATGATGATATGTAAAACCATTTCAATGGAAATAATTTTAAACCTCCAGTACCGACTAAAGCTAGAGGGACACCAAAAGAAGCAAGCGATGCAGTGAAACTGTCAGACCTCTGATCCAATAATCCTCGTAAATAATGGTGAATTTCATTCAATAATTGACGTTCAAAGCGCATCGCATTGTCCAAACCTTCCAAGTAATTTATGCCGGCAAGAATATTTTCCAGAGACTCCAATTGCTGTACATTCCAGCTCTTTTCCGCTAAACCTTGCCACAAAGGAACCAGGGCTAACTTCATTAAAGCGCCTCGATACAATTGAGAAATTAACCCAAGCTCATTTTTGTTTAGCTCAGCCAAGAACATTGACATCTTTAGATCTGAAAAAGCAGAGTTCGCATTACCACTTTGCAGATGAGCTAAACATCTCATGTTAAACCACCATTGAGCATTCCCATACTGAGTTTGAGCTGGATGATGTTCAATCACAGTTTCAAAATCCTTTATTTTATTAAAATCCTTCACTTCATATCTCCTATCCATTCGGTAAAACGGTCTCTGCTTAGAGGCATCAACAAATAAATCCATGCCTCCGGAAACCTTACCAATAGCCAACATCACGTCATCCTCGGGATGCCCCGCTTCCTCAGGTTGAGACCATAGTTCAATGCCATCCTCTCTGAAAAACTTTTGAACAGAGCTCAGGTCATAACCGTGATAGAGTTCAGGACCCTTAGCCCCCAAGGAAGAAGACCAGTTCCCATCTTTTGGAACAGTGAGAAAATTTAAAGCTGCCTCGTGTTCCTCCGGGTTAAGAGGAGTGACTCCATCCGATTTGTATTCCAGTAGCGACATAAGTGGCGCAACATAAGCAAAGTTTTTATCCTCCGGCACTGGATCTGGAATAATGTCACGAAAATTAAAACCTAAACCTTTTTGTTCACATTTCTCACGAACAGAATCCCATGAATTCTTAACTCGGAAAGTGTTTCCCTCTCTAATAATAATTAATATCAAAAAGATTCCTATTATTCCCAGCACTAGGATTTTTATCCTCTTTGTCAGCTTTCTCTTCACTTATTTAATTAGATAAAGATTAACGGTACCTAACCTCAAATCTGTAAAAAGCTCTCTCTTTCTCGAGGACCTGATCAGAGATTTTCCATGCGGCAGGATCCTCACCAATAACCTCAAACCCGTCACCTTGCCAAACCCTAAGATCCTCACTCCATTGCGGAACAATCAGAACATCATCTACCCCTTCCCTTCTCTTTATGGAAAGGATTCCATCAATAACATTAAAATCAGAACCCTCTTCAATCGCGTATCGAATGAGGTCCTCACCATTATGATTCTGACCGCTCTCAAATCCTGGACTGCCGCCATTAGATCCGGATGCCCTCCAGCTCTCTGGATCAGAATGATCAGGCCCGCTCAAGGGATCTATAAGAACCAGACTCGGCCCTTGCCCGTCAGGACTCTCAGGCCAAGGTAATTTATCATCATATTTGAAACTCTGAATCTCGACTCCCTCCGAATCAACGAGAGTCACTCTTTCACCACCATTATTTAGATTGCCGGTGAACTGACCCACCACTTTAAGATCAGGCCAGTCAACACGAAGCGCATCAGGATCCGAAGCGATGACAGCTCTCTTACCCGGACCAAGGGTAAAGTCTATTGGGAACTCAAAACTAATCCCGTTATCGAATTTTACTGCGGTCAGATTAATCTCTTCGGTCTGGGAAATATTCATTACCTCAATGAACTCATCACCCTCATTTTTCAGTGAGGGATGATACATAATTTCAGAAACGACGAGATTTTGAGATGTTGGTTTGGATCCAACAATGAAGGTCGCCTCATTAATTGGTGACCACTCATTACCGTCAAGTGCGCGGGCACGGATGACTGTTGTCCTGTCCATCGAAATGGTATCAGCAGCTTCGAGTGAATCTCCTGCAAGCTCCGGAATGATAAGAAAATCAGAGCTCCCGGAACTATCATTGAGAGCATGAATTGCCAGGACGTTGGGTCCCCTCAAGAGCAGATCCTTATGAGCTGTAATATCAATATCTTCAAAAGTCATAGCTTCATTATCAGTAGGTGATGCCGTTGCCGATGAATTCCATGACAACTGGCTCGGAGCATTTCGGTCAGCGACCCTGACTCCGTTCAGGTAAACCACAAACCCGTCATCAGACTTCATCCGAAGATAAAGGCTTATAAAATTTGCCGGCTCCACAACCTCAAAAGGAATCCTCACATAGGCAGAAGAATTAATGCCACGCATATCATCATAGAGGTCCAGAGAAATTAAGTCCCTATATTTACTTCCCCGGTCATAACCGACACCGGAAGTTCCTGCGATCCATTCCGAATCATCATAATCAGGTAAGAACCAGTTCTCACTCTCAGACCCGTCCAGGGGCACATTGGCGCGCAATGCTGCCCCCGTCTCTATGAGTGAGAGAATTGTACGTCCTCCGGAAACCATAACCGCATCAGGATTTACCGCACCCCCAACGAGTCTAGGATCAGACCCGTCCGTGGTATAATACACAACACTCTCGGAATCAAATTTTAGTTTGAATTCGGGACTCACTACACCACCACGCTTATTAAATTCGGGGGCAAGTGTGTCAGGATAAAGATTATGACTTCGCAGTTGCGAAAAGAGCACTGACTGTCGTTTTGGGAAATAATTATTAACCATTCTCTGGTTCATTACATCCCAGTTATCCTGCACAGTTCGAAGCCTCTGCCCTCTCGAATCGCCCCAACGCGCTGACTCAGCGAAGAGGGCAGGACGGACCATCTCAGCTAACTCTTCCCAGCGATTAATATTGTTCTCGATCGTCATTGCCCCGTCATGATTGAAGTGCTTATAGACGCGGTCCGCAAAGCGGATCCGGTACTCAACATTCCGACGTATTGGAATTTCTATCTCCCCGGGTGACTCAGTCCACCAGTTATGCCCTGGACTACTCTGAACCTTGTTTCCGGAGTTCGGGTTCGCTGCACCCAAAGCAATATCATTATCCCAGGTGAAAAACTGAAAACCGGTCGTGCGGCCCTCGACCCGGTCCCTGATCACGTAATAATTACCAGGCCAGTCAACCTGTGCATGATAATAACCGTTTATCGAGTAATCGATCAGGTTATCCACATCAAGGAGTACCGGGAACTGAGAATTAAGTGAACCGTCAGAATTCTTTCCCTGAACTCGTTGATAGCTCTGATGACTCGTCAGCCCTGACCTTGCAGCAGAGAGTAACTGGTCCCATACCCGAATCGATCCCGCAATCGATCGGTCCGGGCAACAAAACTTTACCACATCATATTCAGTCCGATCACCGCCAAGATGAGTCTCAGCAAAATCATCATCGGGACGCTCAGTCGGATTATAAAGCCCCCAATACATACCGTTAAGATAGACATGCGCATAAGTGCCACGGACCGCGGGCTGACCCATCGCTTTTTGGGATCTCTTGGCCCACTCATCACCTATATATAAAGCAGTTCCGAAACCCTGGTACTCAGTCACCCATGCATCACGAATATTTCCCCTCAAAGTAATAGTATTAAACTCGTCCGGACCCTCTGAACCTAGTAGAGGATATTTCATCTTACTGTCTCCGTACTCTTTCTTGAACAATAAACGCATGTTCAGTTTTGTCGTCGTACTGAGGTTACGTGATGTGAAACCCATTACACGGAGACCGGCATCGGTCTGGTAATCATCAGCTCCTTCACCATTAATAATTTCCACAGACACTGGTCGCTCCCACTGACTCCCACGACCGCTCGGGTTCTGGTAAATTCCCCTACTACGGTCAAATACATTATCCTTGTCGGTAACAATCGAAATGGTCGTTATTGATTTGAGCGAAGCCGCTATTGCAGATCTGGCCTGAGACAAGGAATAATTGGCGTTACCAGCAGCGCGGCGAGAATCAACAGGGTCATTATCCATCCCATAGTCCGCACTGACTCCACCCCAGCTAGATGGATATCCTTGCGGGCTGTTGGTCTGAACCGCGACCTTTTCCGGAAACAAATAGGTCTGAGTATCCACATTGGTCGACGTGAAATTATCCTTATATGCTATGGCCCGGAGTATCGTCGTATCATTAATATTAATGGGTCCTTCATATAGAATTCCTTTTGATTCACTCGGCTCAGAACCGTCCAAAGTATATCTAATCTTAGCCCCTATAGTCTCGGTACTGATTTCAAGATCAAATGGGCTATCATAAAAGCCCCTCTTAAAACTGAATTTCGTGTCACGCACCAGACCATCGATAAGTTTTCCGTTAAGGCTCCCGGGGCTAGGAACCAGGAAAAATCCAGTCTCAGGAGAATTGAGATCGGTTTGCTTTGCTGTCAGCTCAGGAGAGATGAGGAAATCTGAACTGGTTCGGGAAGCATTGAGACCATGAATGGCCAGGATATTCTGACCCTCAATTAATGGTCCTGATACCGGATAGTCAAAAAATGTAATCGCATCATCCTCATTCGAACGGTTCAATGTTGCTTCTGAATTCCACTGAGGATTTTCTGGAGCGCTCATTGATTTAATTTTTGTCCCGTTCAAATACGCAATGAAACCGTCCTCCCACTTCATTCGTAAAATTAAATTACTCAACCCACTCAAATCATTAATCGTGAATGGCACCCTAATATAAGCCGAAGCATTCACTCCACGCATAGCCTCCATCAGATCTCCTCCTTCACCAATATGCGGTATATATTTAACAGATCTATCATACCCAATGCCCGTCTTAGCCAAAGCCCAGGAAGAATCATCAAATAAATTCTCCGTCCATCCTTCGGTTGCCGCTTCCGGAACTATCCATCTTGCACTGTCTCCAGATTTTAAAAGTTTCACATCCTCAGGATCTCCGTATCCGCTCCCGTATGAAACATCTTCAAACTGCTTAGAATAGTTTTTATACTCACTGGCGATAGTTGCTCCGTCCGGTTCAACTAATGCCAGGTATCCGTTCTCGGATGAACTTATCTTAAAATTTGTATGCAGCTCATCTAAAGGTCCGTTCCGGTCCTTCCCCGAAGTAAAGACCACCACATAACCGTCATTATTAAATGGCGCTTTACCAAAGGTCCACTTGGTCAGATTCTCGGGATCATCAGTGAGGTGATAGCCTTCAAGGTCCCCTGGTCCACCTGAAACGTTCCATATTTCTACCCAATCCGATGAATCACCATCCTCATCCTTAAGGCCCGATGAATTTGATGCCATGAACTCGGATATGATTGGGTCTACTGCCGTTAATTCAAAACAACAAACCATAAAAAGAACGGCCCAGACAAATGGATTGAGGAATTTCATGGGGAAGAGGATTAATTACTTTGTATTATCCTACGAATTTCAGGCTAAGGCAAGGAACGTTCCTCTATTGAATCTCCTCCATTACAATGATAGATCCTGCCCTGACCGACGATTCACTCATTGTAATTTTTCCTGACGGCCAACGAACCTTTACCGATTGAGCCGTGTCCTCTGAGCCAATACCAATCGTCATCGTAGCACTGTTCTGAGCAGCGTAACCTTCACCAAGATTACGGACTCTTTTTATCAATCGGTCACCGGACATGACTTCAATGACTGCTCCTACCCCGTCCCTATTACTTAACCCTTTACCGGGATCTTTTCCTTCGGCCCCACCGACAAGAAGAACCTTAATGTGATTGGATTTTTTCATTTCTCCGATCCTGTTACGGTACAGGCTCAGGAGCGGAGCATTCGCGTTCACCAGAGCAATGTCGGTCCAACCGTCTCGATCATAATCGAGGGCCGCCCATGTCCTCCCATCGGCCACATCATCAGCACCTGACACACCTGAAAGATCAGCGAAAGTATTTCCTGACACATTAAGGTAAAACTTATTCTTTTCGTAACCACTGTATGAGTGTCGATGATAATCCGGCCCATAATAATAAGTGAGCCGTTCCAGTGATGGTTTTAACTTTCCTGTCCTCGGATCCGTCCCCCATGATTTATTATTTCTAAACTGATCAGGGAGAGACTCATCGGAGCGCACGACCGCACGCCAGAGACAACTTCACAAATCGACACCATTGTCCTGATCCGGAGGAGGAGTATAAAATCCGCTAGAAACATAAAGGTCAAGGAATCCGTCATTATCAAAGTCCGTAAACATTCCACCCCATGACCAGCCAGCGAGATGCACAGGCACCGGCTTCCCGTCAGCACCTGATAACCGCTTCATACCCCCATCACCGTCATTTCTATAAAGAAAATTACCATAAGCCACTGCCGACATCCGATCATCAAGTCCAGGAACCTGCGCAGTGATCCGGCGCCCGGCCTTTGAATACATATTAGAAACGTAAAGATCCTGATCCCCGTCCCCGTCATAATCCCCCCATGAAGCGCCCATGGCAAAGCCAAGCGTGTCAATTCCTGAACTTGAAGTAATGTCAACGAAAGTGCCATCATCGTTACGGAAGAACTGGTCCGGTGCATAATCATTGGCCACGTAAAGGTCCTGGTCTCCGTCCAGATCATAGTCGGCCCATGAGGCTTGGAAACTGTTATGGTAACCGGCCACAGAGACCGATCCCGGCGCAATTTCAAAATGACTCCCGCGATTGACAAGGAGAATGTTCGGAGGGCCTATCTGATTCAGGTAAGTGTGGTCATTTACTTTTCTTTTCACTACTTCCTGAGCCTGTTCCGGTGAAAGGAACTGTCTGGCCCATTGCGGAGCATTGCCCTTGTCCTGAAGCCTAGTATTCAAGTCCAAAGGGCTATAAGTGCATATGTAAATATCGAGGAGTCCATCATTATTGTAATCCGCAGAGGAAGCGGAAGTAACTAACCACGGAAGTTTTCCGTTTGAAACCGGACCATTATGAGCACGAAAAAACCCTTTCTCATTCACCATGTAAAGGGACTTCTCAAGTGACCGTCCCAGAAATAGATCAGGGTCCCCATCATTATCAAAATCAGCAAAGAGCGCGACAGTGTTTCTACCACTAACATCAAGACCATAACGCGCAGCACATTCTTCAAATGTTCCATCTCCCTTATTTCTAAGGAGCTGGTTCCTGCCCCACCGCACACATATGTAGATATCGTCATAACCGTTCCCATCAATATCGACGATAGAAACCGAAGGATGCGTATTAATTGAGTCCGGATAGAAACGGGTATCAGTGTACTTGGGAATATTGGTTGGCTTTTTGCCACCAAAATAATTATCAATGAGGATTCTCCAGTGCATTGATGTTCGAGCACGGGAAAGGGATTCTTTGTCCGGAAGGACCTCATCAAGAACTTCTTTGAAAAATGTACCAGAGGAACTTAGAGCGCTGAGCCTTTCGACTCTCCATGAATTAATCTTCCATGAACTGCCGATTCTCCCCCAAATGACCTCGTTCACTGAACTGATCGAGGAATTATCAGTGGATCCGGAAAAAGAAACGCTCGTAGTAAAAATATTCCCACCTTCATCACCGAACTTACCGGACACCAAAGAAAAATTAATGTCCATGAATTTCAATTCACCCGCGGGCCCAGTGATTTTTACAATGGTTGGTTTTCCTACAACGGGTTCATTATTATCTAATTGTTTCCAGTGAGTCTCAACGGTTCCTAGACCGGGATATTTCTTCTTCTGGACAGGGTCCGGATCAACACCAACGAAATGACAATTCTCAGTGAAAAGAGCATCTTTAAAACTTTTCAATCTGGGAGTCAGCTCAAGGATTAACTCCTCAGAGGCAACTAATGAAGAAACTGTCTCAGGATCAGCCGAACTTTTTCTACCACTCTTTTCCTTATCATCTTCGGCACAGCTGCATAATGATACCATGGCAGACACCATTAAGAACCTTGTCAGACGGGAACACTCACCCATGGGCAATTCTGAAAAAAAATATATTATATTAACTTTATTACCTTGATTCTATTCTTGGAGCCTGATCCTGAAAAAACTCTTACCAGGAAATGTATCAATCGTGAAGGACGTCGACATGCCCTCCGAGGCCAGACTATCATCGAGCTCCTCCCAGGTAATCAGGTCAATGGATTCGTCAATCGCATAGATCCGGTTAGGAATAGATGACCAGGTGAGTGTCGTTTCTCCCTGCAGGGAATCATAACTGATATTAGTGAAGCGCAAAGGCGAAGCCAGTATCTCGAAAGCGAAGGTCCCGGCAGCGTAACGGTTCTCCGGGCCCCCGTCCACGACGCCCGGATAAGCCGCGGCGTCATTGCCGTATCGGCTTCCGCCGATAAAGGTAATGATCGGGTCTTCAGTCATACTCATTTTCTCGGCTATGTCAGCTCCGACTCCAATATTGCCGTTGGGCTCGCCTGACCCGTATCCGCTGGCAACAATGGTATAGGCTCCCGGCTCAAGGACCAGTTCATCCTCCAGGGCAATGATGCGGTGCCCATCGCGCAGGTCCCCCTCATTGCCGGGCGTGAATTCGATCTGGGCCAATATATCGATACCGGAATCATCATTCACTTCCTCCGGTGTTCCAAGGTCATCACGGGACCACATGCTGACAGTGATTGGACGGGAGAGGCCGTCCGATCCGCTATCAAAGGCACCGAGTTCAAATACCCTGATGGTCTCCTCAACAATGAAGTCCATGCCAAGAGCGCCCGCAAAATTCTGGTTCCCTACCGCTCCCTGCTCAACCTTGTAGGCCAGTTCCCCGGCAAACTGTGATACAGGAAAACTGTTCGAATCATTTGGGTCCGTTCCCTTGGCGACTTCCTGGCCGTCCTTGGATCCGTCATCGTCCGTGTCAGGGTTCAGTGGATCGGTCCCTGCCGTGACTTCGGCTCCGTCACTGAGTCCGTCATCGTCCGTGTCAGGGTTAAGTGGATCAGTTTCATTATCGATCTCTGTCCCGTCATCCACGTCATCCTCGTCGGTGTCAGCGACCTTAGGATTGAGTCCTGCCTCAAATTCAGCAAGGTTACTGAGTCCGTCATTGTCCGGATCCTCTTCAGCGTCCTCGGCCAGTTCCGGGTCCAGCCCGTTGGCCTCCTCCCACAGATCCGGCATCCCGTCCCCGTCCTCATCATCGACAATGACCTTGAAGGAACCTGCCCCGTAACGTTGTTCAGGACCACCGTCACGGTTTGGTGGGAAAGTTCCGGCATCACCCCACCTAGACCCCCCAACGAAAGTGATAGCCTCACCCAAATTGTCCGTGGTAAGACCGAAATCCTCAGCTACCTGACCGCCTACATTAACGTTCGGTTCCCCCTCACCGTAACCGGTCGCAACGATCGTATAACTTCCGGAATCAAGGATGATCGGTTCATTCAGTTTCTTGAAACGATGACCCCCTTCAAGGATTCCCTCATCATTCTCATCAAAATTAAGTTCCGCAAGAATCTCAATACCGGAATCCCCTTCACGACTCCACAGTTCAACCTTAATGGGAAGGAACAGGCCGTCCGAACCGCTGTCAAAGGCCCCCAATTCAGATACCGTGATAGCTGAATTAACCTCAAAGTCCATGCCAAGAGCGCCCGCAAAATTCTGGTTCCCTACGGTCCCCTCGATCGCGTCATAGACAATGACTCCGGGACCACCCTTGATTTCCGGAACACTGTTCGAATCGGTCGGGTCAGAATCATTGGCAAGCTCGAAACCGTCCCGGAAACCGTCCCCGTCCGTGTCAGGGTCCATGGGGTCCGTTCCTCCAGTGAACTCCTCACCATCGGTCAGGCCATCATCATCACTGTCAGGGTCATTGGGGTCCGAATCATTATCGTATTCAAAACCGTCCTTGGCCCCGTCCTCGTCCGTGTCATCGGAGTTCGGGTCCAATCCTAACTGGAATTCCTTGAGATTATTGAGTCCATCATTGTCCGCGTCTCGCCCAGCGTCTTCAGCATCTTCCGGGTCCAGCCCATTGGCAATTTCCCATGCATCGGGCATCTCATCCTCATCCTCGTCCTCAGACGCAACCTTGAAAGAACCGGCCCCGTAACGCTGCTCAGGACCAGCGTCAGAGTTTGCCGGGAAAGCTCCGGCGTCACCCCAACGGGATCCACCCACGAAAGTGATTGCTCCGCCAGCATCGTTAGTGGAAAGACCTTCTGTTGCGGCTACACCTAAATTGACGTTTGGCTCACCCGCACCGTAACCGTAAGCAACAATCGTATAACTGCCCGGCTCCAGAGCCACTGGATTATTGAGCGCCTTGAATCGGTGACCTCCTTCTAGGGTCGCCCCATCATCAAAGTCGAAGACCTCCGAAGCAATCACCTCAATGCCCGAGTCCCCGTCACGTATCCAGATCTCAACTATGATCGGCAGGAACAGGCCATCCGAACCGCTATCGAAGGCGCCAAGATCGGTCACGACAATATCTGAATTAACTTCAAAGTCCATACCGAGTGAACCTCCGAACTCCTGACTGCCCACGGTCCCCTCGATCGCATCATAAATAATTACCTGTGCCTCGAGCCGGGAAAGAAGCAACAGTCCTGTTAAGACAGTGATAAAGAGGATGTGAAAAGATCTCATAATCCATTCACTTTAAAGTTTTTAAGATCTTTAGACAAGAATAGAAAAAAGTGCCGGATCCTCTATTAAAACCAAGAAAACCTTAGCTGAAAAAACAATTACATTAATTATCTGGACTCGAAGGCTGAAGGCTCCTGTTCAGAAAACCGGTCATCAGTGTATAAAGATGAAGGGTCGTGTTCTTGCCTTCACGGATCGAGTGGGTGCCTCGTGGGTAAGTCATCATGGAGAAAGTCTTGTTATGACTGACCAGCTTATCGATTAACTTTTCGAAGGTCTGATAATGACAATTATCATCGACCGCACCATGCACGATGAGAAGATCTCCTTTCAGTTGCTGGGCAAAATTAATCGGAGACCCTTCCTTAAAACCTTTCAAATTCTCACCGGGAAGCCCCATATAACGTTCCTGATAAATGGTGTCATAGTGCCTCTGGTTCGGTACCGAGGCCACGGCAATGGCCGTGTTATATAGATCAGGGAACTTAAAGATCGCATTCAAACTCATGGACCCTCCACCGCTCCATCCCCACGAACCGACTCGAGACGGGTCGAGGTAGGGTCTGTTCTTGAGGACACTACGAACAGCATCGGCTTGGTCCTGAGGAGGAAGGATCCCTATCTTCCCGTCCGCCGCTTTGCGCCATTCACGGCCGCGCGGGGAAGCTGTCCCCCGGTTATCAAAACTCATGACCACGTAACCCTGTTGAGCCAGCATCAAATGCCAAAAGTGACCCGAACCTCCCCAACTGTCCCGGACCACCTGCCCCGCAGGCTCACCGTAAACATAGACTAGGAGCGGATACTTGCGTTGAGGATCAAATCCCGGCGGCTTAATGCATCTTGAATGGAGCCTTTTCCCGTTACCTATATCAACATAAAAGAACTCGGTTGGAGTCTTCTTAACCTTGGCAAACTTTTCCTTAAGCTTTTCATTATTCTCCAGCACCTTAATGACTTTATGGTCCGGGAGGCTGATGAGACTAGTGATCGGGACCGTGTCCTGATCAGAGGAAGTAACTATGGCATAATTACCGTCCGGTGAAATGTTATAGGAATGGGTCCCGCGATTCTCCTTTTCGGGAGTCACTCTCTTAAGCTCAGAACCGTCAGTTTTGACACTATAGAGATAACGCTGTGCCGGGTTATCGGGTGACGCAATGAAATACAGACGGTCATTTGAATGGTCCGTTCGAAGGAGCCTTATCACGTCAAATTCTCCAGGACTTATCAGATCTATTTTTTTACCGTCAGGGGAAATCATGTACACGTGTCTCCACTCGTCACGGTCACTGATCCAAGTAAAATAATTTTCCGGGCCGACCCAGTTCATCTCTCTGTGAGCATCAACCCAAGCCTCATCCTTTTCAGTCAAGATGACCTTGACCGAACCGTCCAGCGCATTGACCCGCATGACCGTGTTCGTGTCCTGAGCCCGGTTCAATTGCTGAATAATGAGTCCTTCTGACCTCTCCGACCAGTCCATCCTTGCAATATAATTATTGCGCAAATCCTCGGACGCCTTGACCCAGACCGTGTCCTCAGAATTAAGGAACCTGACCCCGACCCTGCAGGCAGAATTTCGCTGACCCACTTTCGGATATCCGAAAGTGGTCGTCTTCGGATAAAGACCTGAAACATTATCAATCATGGTATGCTTACGGACGCCCTTCTCATTGAACTGCCAATAAGCGATCGCCTCACTATCAGGGCTCCACCTGAAACCGTCCCTGACACCGAGTTCCTCCTCGTAGACCCAATCCGCTGTACCATTGATAATGTCTTTGGATTTCGTTTTGGTCAGAGCCATAATTGAGTGGTCCAGGAGATCCTCCACATAAATATTCCTTTCACGGACATAGGCCACTTTCTTTCCGTCCGGTGAGAACTTGGCAAATTGCAGAGTCGAGGCACGCGATTCACCTCCGAGCTTCCGGAGCTCCCCACTCGAACGGTCAAGGACCCAGTAATCACCTCTCGAGTTCCTACGCCAGACCCGCTTCGAGTTGGTATATATCATTACTAAGGACCTGTCCCTGGAAAATGAGTACCCTTCGATTGAAATCTGTTTCTGGGTCCCGGGTCTGAACAGTTCAGAGGCCTTGACCAGGACCGAGCCCTTTGCCTCGGACACGTTGTAGCTGCGAATCTCCTTACCCTTGTCTTTATCTTTATCTTTATCTTTATTTTTATCTTTGTCTTTGTCTTTGTCTTTACCCTCAGCATCCTTCAAGTAAGTGTATTCGGTACCGTCCCTGGACCACCGAACCGAGAAACCCTTCGAACTGAAATCCTTGTCAGTGAATATCCTTTTCAAGGTAAGCTTGCCGGGATCCTCCTTCTTCTGCTCCGCTAAGAGAATGCAAAGAGGGTAAAGACAAATCGACACCAGGACCGGGATTTTTATATTCATAATCATTATTTAAGGGATAAGGATTTTTCCGCTCCGCTATTGAACCCGGGTTGACCCGGATCGATCAATACTTTTTATGAATAACTTTGGGAAGATTTCTGTACCTCTTAGGACCTTACTTTTTAATAATGGTGAGCTTCTGAAGATTCTCATCGGCAAGGTCCATAAGCATATGATCGCCTCCTTCCCCTACCCGGAACACTCCGTACCTTGCAGACTCGTACCGATTCTCCGTATTTTCCTTAAAAAGAAAAGTTCGCTGAGGAATTTCAATTTTTACATAATGTCCGGAAAAGACCTTGTCAGGATCAGCGTCAGGCTGACGGCGCATTTCCCAATCCTCCATTTTCCTCAATTCTCCCATGAAGAGAATTTCATCCGGTCCAAGATCATTATTCTCCTCGACCCCCACGAACGTGGCAATTCCTCGCTCATCGAGTTTCAGGACAGCGCGTTTACCTTCAATATTCACTTCATCGGGTAAGGGTAATTGTTCTCGCTCCACCGCGAACCGAACCCTCATGTACTGTCCCTGCAGTAAGGAAAGCGGATCGACCGGGGCCAGTCCAAGGAAGATCTCCCGACCCTCGGTTGCGAGCCTGTCACGTGAGACCGAGAACTGAAAAACATAAACAATGACTCCAATAATGAGCACGGAAATAATCATTTCTGGAATTCTTTTCATTCTGATTCCGTGGAAGTTAGAGGTTCTTTAACTGTGGTGAATGCCCAGGCCCTGAACGCAAAAAATATGACTAAGAGGACCACTGACTGTAGCATGAGTAATGTCCCAGTATTCATGAGACCAAGGTCAAGGCGGCGCGTAAATGAAAAGAGCGAGACCGGGAGAAGGAGTGAGCCTAGGACCGAGATGATCCGGTCATGCTGAGCGTAACCCAGAACAATAAGAGCGAGGGCCAAAACCGGGCAGGTCATCATCGATCCGCACAAGACAAGGGCTCCGAAAATAGAAAAGATAAGTAATCTTTTTCTCATCCCCTTCCATCCACCGGCTGACCATGCCACCACATAAACAAAAACAATAAACATCGCGATCGGCGCTGCCATCAGGATAGCCAACTCATCGGCACTTATTTCAAATTCATTGAAGAGGCCCAGTAACTGGTTAATCCCTGGAGCCGTTTCCGTGAGCAAGCAACCAAGTCCAACTGAGACCAGAACAAGACCAATACTGACCGGGCGAAATGTCCGGGTCACTCGCGGGTGAATCATCATCACAAAAGCCAAAGGAGTAATGATAGAGAAAAATAGAGGTCCGATCAGTTTATCGTGCCAATCCAGTGCACTCGTTAACTCATTCCCGAGCCAAATAATACCCATGATCAGGGTCGAAGTGAAAGAGATCAGACGGTCCATGTACAGTGTATAAACAGGATACGTTATGCAGGTGAAGATGGCGGAAATGACAAAAGCGGTCAGCATTTCATCTCCGGAGCTGAACCATTCCACTCCCCCGCCAACGATCATGATCTTTCCGGCAAGAATCAGGGCAAAGGAGAACAGAGTCAGGAACGATTCGAGTGGACTGTGCTGCTCAAGTCTACGGCTTTTAACATACAGAAATATTGCGACGATCGCGAGGACAATACCGAAAGGAAAGTACGCATCGTCATCAAGTTTAAAGGTAAGAAAAGCAATCCCCATCATGAACATGGCCGACACAAAGGATCCGATCCCGATGAGGGTCCTCAGATAAATGGGCATCTGGTTCTTCTGGATCCGCTCAGAGGCCACTTCACGGGCATGGTCCTTATTGATCGAAAAATCTTCCGCAATCGAATCAATGAGCCCGGCCGCAGTCATTCCTGTTCCATTCTCAGCCATGGGAAATTGTCACCTCCTCTTCATTCTTCTCAACACTGTCCCGCAAACGGATACGGAAACGATTCAATAATACAAAACTTCCCCAGAAAATGCCAACACTCATAACAAAACCTATAACCGGGACAGATTTCCCAGGAGGATCTATAGTGATCAGGCCGCAAACAAGAATCACCACGTCAAGCGCGAGCACGAAAAGCGTCAATGACCATAAGTCTGTGGCTTTTTTTGAAAAGTACCAGATCCCGGATCCGATCAGGAAAAACTCCATGATCATCAGATAAGGATCAAGGAACCCGTCCGTTCCATGATCATTGATAAGATTTTCGTAAACCATGCAAAGATTGATCACTGAATAGATGAGGGTAAAGAGGACCAGCACAAAACGGAACCATTGAGCCCTGACCCAGTTCCAGGAAGGACTGCCCTTCGAGACATGGCTGATCAGAACAAGGAATAAGAGTAAAAGAAAAAATGAGATGCCGGTAACGACCATGGATGGCTCATCAAAATACTCACTATCCCAATGATCAGCCTCAATATTCAAATAGAATATAAAGAGGAAAATCCATGCCGCCCATAATGGAAGGAACCTTGCGAGGAGCACTACCGGTAACGGGAATAGAACCAGTCTCCTGAAGATCCAGACCGAGTCCGCGTCCAACTGATAGATCTGGCTCATGATAACGAGAACCCCTTCAATGCCTAAGACGACCCCGAAAGCGAAGAACTTACCCGGAAGAGTCTCCAGTCCCTTCCACCACATTCCCGCGGCACAGCCGATCATGACAATCTGCGGTATTAAAAGCCTTAACATTTTTCCCAAGTCCTGCCAGTTCGCGGCAATGACCATAATGAAACCGAAAACGAAGAATGCCCCGGCCGCACCTAGGATAGTCCGCAAGACCAGTTCCCGGGTCGATGTCCTCGGATAGAGAAGATTATAAGCATTCCTCCTGGCCTTCTTGTCAATGACTCCTCGCGCAAAGAGAAGGTCCACGAGCGGCCTGTCCGCCGGCAGATTATCTACTGTAGTCGGTTCGTCACTTCCAATAATGTCCCTGAGAGTACTCAATTTGAATAAGGATTAATTGATTAAAATTACGTCTTAATAATAGAGTCTATCCGATGATCCTGAAAATTGATTATTTCAATATTTTCATTAAAACTAATGATGATTGAAAGACCGCCACAAATCATGTTAGTGTCGAAAGCTCATGGAAGTTGAAAAAGTTAAGTATATCATATGGGCCGCGGACATGGACCGTTGCGTGAATTTTTATACCAGTCTTTTCGGCGGATCCATAACCCGCAGGAACGAGCACATTGCCGAGTTACAAATCGGCCAGTCATTTATCGGTATTCATAGCGGGGGCGAGGGAAAGAAGACCTGGACCGGGATCAGCTTTCAGGTTCCGGACGTGATCGAAGGAGCTAAAGAATTGGTCAGCGCCGGCGGAAAGCTGAGCCGGGAACCTGAGCCTGAAGATGATGAACCTCCTCACCTTGCCATGTGCGAGGACACGGAAGGCAACCAGATCATGCTGACTCGGAACAGGAGTTAGAACGTTTGCTAAAAGTTGAAATAAACCGATGAAGGTTCGCGTTATCCTGAAGTAATTCGAATTAAAATCAATGAATCCTTTCGTCCTGCCCGCATCCTGCACTCTGTTTATTTTACTCAGGTTCCTTTTCCATCATGACCTCATTATCAATCTGTGGATCCTGGTCTTCGTCATTGACGCGATCATTATCGGGCTCGGCCTTTTGAGTATTATTCAACTCATCATCACTATAAAGAAAAAGCGCAATCGCTTCGCGGGCATTTGCCTCGGCGTATTACTGACAATCGGTAGCATCTCTTATGGCACTGACTTCATCAAGGACCTGGGACTTAAGCTAAGATTTTATCGGTTAAAATCCGCATACTCCGAGATCGTTGCAAACGTAAAATCAGAGACCGGACCCCAAAAAGGAAACCATCTCGGAATATACTACAGGTCAGAAATTGATCCTGTTTTCAGAGTCACTTTTCCTTGGTCAGGCATCGTAGATAACTGGTACGGTATAATTTACGACCCGAGCGGGAAAGTATTGCGCTGCAACGAGTCCGACCCCAGATTCCCCGGCCCGGGCCCTGAAGCTCCGGAAGATAAGGAGCTCTCGCAAATAAGGATGGTCTTCGGTGGCCTACTATATAAAGCAGAGCACCTCGGAAATCACTGGTACCTGTGCTGGTTCACCTAAACGAACCCTCTCATTTTACCAAACATTTAAGTCTTGCGCCAGAAACTGAGGATTTGATATAAATGACCATTATGAAAACAACGCGCCGTAAGTTTCTATCATCATCTGGTGCCGCGACAGCTGCTCTCGGTTTCCCTTCGATCATTCCTTCCTCAGCCCTGGGCAATGCCGACAGGCCCGCCCCCAGTAACCGTATCGTCATGGGCGGTATCGGTATCGGCAACATGGGAAGAGGCGACCATGGAGCCTTCTTGGGCAAGAATGATGTTCAGTACGTTGCTATATGTGATGTGCGTAAGGGTGCAATGAACCAGGGCAAGGCCAAGACTGACGCTAAGTACGGTAACAAGGACTGCAAGGCCCACGACGACTACCGCGAATTACTTTCACGCGATGACATCGACGCTGTTCATATCGCGACACCTGACCACTGGCACGCGCAGATAATCATTGAAGCCTGCCGCCACGGCAAGGACGTGTTCTGCCAGAAGCCTGAGTCCCTCACTCTTGGAGAAGGTTCACTCATGGTCGAAACTGCCAAGCGTTATGGTCGGGTCGTCTCAGGTGGAAGCCAGCGCGTGCTCCAGGACTATAAGGGAACTGTGCTCCGTTGCTGGAACGGCAGTTACGGGAAGGTGAAATCAATTAATGTGAACGTTGGCCCGATGTCTAAGCCGTGTAATCTTCCATCGGAGAATGTACCGGACGACATGAACTGGGAAATGTGGCTCGGGCCCGCACCATGGGCACCTTACAATTCAAAGCGTTGCTCGGGCAGCTTCTCAACGAGCGGTAACAGCTGGAGATCATACATTGATTATTCCGGCGGCGGAATGACTGACTGGGGCGCTCACCACTTCGGTGGAGCCACATTCGCAGTCGACGTGCGCGAGCTTCAGCCTAATGAAGTGATCCTTGATGAAATCGACGGTAAGAAGTTTGTCAGCCTCAGGTACCCGAACGGTATTGAGATCACCCACAATAAGCCTGGAGTCGGACAGATGCACGTTGGCAAAGGCGAGGGCCAGCGCAAAGGCAAGGAAGTTCCAAAGTATGCCGGCAGCGGTGGCATCACGGGTGACTTTATCGATTGTGTTAAGACACGCGCAAAGCCATTCCGTCACATTGAATACGCCATCAACACGATGGCCGTCCCTCACCTCACAGTCGCTGCCTACAAGTTGAACCGTTCCCTCAAGTGGGACGCCGCTAAACAAGAGTTCATCGGTGACGCGGAAGCGAACCGTCTCAGAAATCGTGCTCGCCGCGAGCCTTGGCAGATCTAGTAACAATAATTGAGCAAAAAATTTAAACTAATTTAGAAGGAAAATCATCATGTTAGACCAGGCATTAGAATCATTAAAAATCTACGAATGGGGAGTCGACCCCAAAGCAGTTAAATCGATCCAGGACGCCGTCGTCGCAAGCCACGGCGACGCTGCAGCGAGAAAGAAACTTGAGTCCACTCTCGCGGACGTGCTCAGCACGGACGTACCGAGAGCTGCTAAGGACATTGTTTGTCGCGCACTTAAAACGATCGGTACAGCACATTCAGTTCCTGCCCTTGCAAAGTTATTGCATGACGAGGAACTCTCTCACATGGCACGCCACGCACTCCAGACTAACGATGCGCCTGAAGCCGTGAAAGCTCTGGTCGGAGCCATTGATAAGGCATCTAAGAAGATCAAGATCGGTATCATCTCATCACTCGGAGCAAGAGGAACCGGTGTCCCAGTAGCACCACTCGCGAAGACCCTCACTGACAAGGATGCTGAAATCTCCACTGCGGGTGCACTGGCACTCGGTGCGATTGGATCAACGGACGCCGCGAAGGCGCTCGGATCCGCCAAGGTTAATGATACCAACAGGATCGCCGTATGTGATGCCATGCTTCATTGCGCTGAGAACATGCTCGCACATGGCAAGAAGGCGGACGCTAAAGCCATCTATGGAACGGTCCTTAAAATAGGCCCAACCAAGGCAGCTAAAATCGCTGCGGACCTTGGCGTCAAGGCCAGCGCCTAGTTAATATCTTATCCCAGAATTTTAATCGAGTGGCCTGATACATTTCAGATCACTCGAGAATCTTCTCTGCAATGATGCGGAGCCGCTTCTCGCCGAGGAAGGCGAACGGCGGCATCGGCGGTAACTGGGGATTGTTCTTTTTCGGATTCATGGCCCACTCGACAATGCCCTTCGGGTTATCGGCATAGCGGCCACGTATAAATTCAATGGAAGGGCCTACGGTCTGATCCTTGGGATGATGACAGGCTTTGCATGCACCCATTAGAACTTCAGGATCATTAAACTCAGAGCTGACAATGACGGGATCTATACCAAAGGTCTTCTCAATCTTTTTGTACTCCTTGTAATCTGTGAACGGTTCTCCGAGTTCATGGATCGTAGCAAAGAGCTCAATCCTCCTCTCAGCATCAAGATGAAGGTGAAGCTGATTGACTGGCTGGATCTGGGGAATCTCAATGAAAAGCTTTCCACTGGCTTCGATCCTATGAATGGAAAGAATTTCGAGTCGCTCATGACCGATCCTGGCCGGATCCGAGACCGAATACTCTCTGGACCCATAACTCGGACCGTACCTGTAATTCCAGTGCTGAGCGTACCATTTTTTGTGATCGGCGACGGGGATTGAATTCTCATTGGCAAAAGTCATTAAAATACCATTTTCCCGCGCCTCAAAAGCAACAGGATAAGGAAAAGATTCCGTTTTATTGTTGTACCTGACCCTCTGCAGGCCCCCGTCAGCGACGCCATAATTGCCCCAGCCCTGAGAACTTGCAACGTAGAGCTGACCGTCATAGGGAGAGAACCTCCCACGGTGCGAACCGGCCAGGAACGATCCCGGGAGGACCACCGCTGCTCCCTGAGAGGATTTCTTCAAAGGTTCTCTGAGAACAATGAAGTGCTTGGCGAATCCTGAAGAGAAATGAACCCACTGCCCGCTCAAAGGACCCCACCTCTCACTGTCGATGAAGACCTGTCCACCGCACGAATTATCAACGCCCCTCGGAAGATAGAGCATTGGAGGCACGTAGCCACGGTCCCCTTCGCGGGGCCCGCCTGCTCCGAAGTGACCACCAAAGCTCAGGTCACAGATCGCACTGGCCGGGGTCCAGTTCCCTTCCTGGACACTGGTCAGGACCGTGCTCCCATCCGGTGAAATTCCTAGCCCGTTCGGGTTACGGAGTCCGGTCCCCAGAACATCGATCCTGTCATTATCGACCCGGCAAAGCCCCTGCTTACCTGAAGCAAAGAACCAGCGACCGGAAAGATCACGCTCAAGGCCGGTAATAAAATCATGCCCCCCGGCCGAGCTCTGATGCACGCGTGATACCGGCTCATAGTAGTCAGCCTCATCATCATTGTTGCGGTCATGGAGTGCGACAATCTGATCACGGCACATGACATAAATGATACCATCAACTACTTTGAGCCCGAGCGGCTGATGAAGGCCGGCCGCGAATCTCTTCCAGCTGAGATTAACCAGATCAGGCCCGGAAACATCACAAACCCAGACATCACCATGGATAGTGCAAACGGCAATCCTTTGTGCCGAGACAAAGTCATGACCTCCCGGAAATATCAGGGCCTTCCATGGATTAGTGTATGGCAAGGTAAGAGTATCAATCGCATAAGGAGCCTGGGTTCCGAGCTTCCCTTTGGTTATAATCTTTTGTGTCCACTGAGGCGCCGAATCCTCAGGCATCTCTACTTCAACCTCATGAACCTTTTCATCCATGACAACGGCTGTCCTGTGATTGACCTTACCAAGTATGGACCAGGAGAAGATGATCCGGTCACCGTCACGGTACAGGCCAAGGTATGTGGCCCCCTCGAACTTGGTTTTAATATCGACCAGTTCAACTGGCTTTCCTCCCATGGGAATTCCATTCATAAAACCACGCCGCACATCGGACCAAGCCACGAGGTCTCCTGACCAGGCGGCAGCGAAGCTCATCTTATCCGTGTCAAAGACCACATTGAGAGGTTCTTTCTGTCCGGGAACGGACGGAAGACGAACGCTCACGGCCCGGGCAATGGTCAGGCCCTGACCACGGAAAACACCACTGACCATCGATCCATGATCCATGTCCTTGACCCTGCCATCTTTCCAGGTCTCCTGATCATTCTGATTCCCCCAATGACCCTGGTACCCACCATCGAGTCCGGGAAAAGCAGCAGGTTCCCGGTCCCTGGCAATGGCCTGCCTCGCATAAAAATCATAGACACGGTCACGGTTCACATGCGCGTCCCAGTACGGGTTCGATTCCGGGTCCAATGGTTTGATGTTAATATTATGCGCTGAACTTTTTGTCTTCGTTTCCTGCTTCGGTTTGTCTGGGGCCTTGATCGGCCTCAGACCCGCTGATCCGGGCTCATTATAGTCACGAATGAGCCAGTCCAATCCCTCAAGATTAGCTCTCAAAGCGACCTCTGTATCAAGCTCGGTCCGATGATCGAGGATCCCTATCGGTCCCTCATAACCACTCTCGATGACAACCTTCAGCATGGCCTGGTCATGCTGGCCATGGGAAAGGTCAAGGATCTTGGGCTTGGCACCCTCATTCATACCGTTCAAATTCAAGCAAAGGAGGTGAGACTTCATGATCTCGAGTGATTCTTTCCAGTCTCCTATGTGGCCATGACCATGGTGCCAGTTATAGACGATACCGACGTTCTTGTGACCCCTCTCATGGAGCTCCTCACAGACCGCGACCAGATTCTTAGGTTCCCCTCCCCAGCCCCCATGATTATAGAGCCCAAGCTCACAACCTATCTCATCGAGGCGCGAAGCGACTCCCGACATCGAGTCTGCTGCCGCCGAAACCATCTCCTCAGGCGATCCCTCAGTCGGTGAACCGAGCGTCCGCCAGACCTGCGGATGAATATCGTGTTTTTGGAAAAGCTTGTAAGCCTCCTCATGACCGGCCCAGAAAGCGAAGAACTCAATGCCATGCTTCTTGTATTGCAGGATCTCTTCCTCGAACTCCTTCACGTGCTCGCCCCGCCAATCATAAGCACAACGCTTAATCCCAAGACGGGCCAGCATCTGGGCCCGTGCCGCTGGGCCCCGCTTCTTCGCATCAAAGGGAACGATGCACCAGGCGGCGAGCCTATCAGCTTTCAAATTCGCCGGCACTACGGCCCTGATAGGTTCCGCACAAAATAAGGACCCTAGGACAATAATAAAAAATAAGATAAAATTAAAAAGTCTCATAGCGGTCCAAAGATTATGTGCTCACGAATGAGGAAAATCCAGACCTTTAACCCTAACGCTTATCACTGCGATCCCAGATCCTCTTGATGGTCTGCTCCTGTCTCATGCCTTTCGGAGGATTCATGCTGGCCGAGTAATGTTCGAACCTGCGCAATGGCAACTGAAAGTATCCGTTCTGGTCCGTTTTCCTTACCCAGTCATAGGCGTACTCGAGCCACTCGTTGCGGTAATCCTCGGGCTGCTTAATGAACCAGTTAATCTCATCCCAACCCCAGACGTGGATCTTGTCACTTTCCCGATACTGACCGGGATGATCGGATGCCCCAAAATTATCGATCTCGACAATGTAGGGCAGGGCCTCACATTGCCATCCGCTCGGCGTAAGACCTCCTTTACTACGCCCATAAATTGAATCACTAAAACCTTTCTCAAGGATGGCCTTGTGCGGCTGGCCCTTGACTGACTTGGGCCGTGACGGAAACGAGTGCAGATCAAACATGAGTTTACCATCATGAACAATGCCTCCGCTAGGTACATGCGCATCAGAGAGGACTATATGGCGCCGGGCATTCTTCTTCGCATAGGCACGGATCCTCTTCATCATGTCCCGCCAATGACGGTGGCTCCGGTCCCAGTCATCCATGATCTCGACCTGACCGAAATGGATCGACTCGATTCCCATGTCGATCCATTTCTTGGCCACATAAAAGAACCACATCCTCGTCTCGAGACGGCTCATATCCGGTACCGACGAGCCCTTGGACCAGTGATTATGGCGATGACCGAAAGGGTAAAGCATCGCCTTGTAACTAAAGTTCCGAGGTTTTTGTGGCACGTCGAATTCTTCAAATACAGTGGCCGGGACAGGGACCTTGTTCACGTCCTTGGTGACGACCTCAAAGATGGCTCCCTGCAGGATAATGTCCGGATCCATCGCGTGGATTTTTTTAACAAAGGGCTCTCCTTTCCTGACCAGTTCATCAATTTTGGATTCTCCTCCCCACATCCAGACCGCGCGTCCCGCGAACTTGACCCCCGTATTTTTAATCATTCGCAGGTCATCGTCCAGAGTCAGGTGCAGGAGCGAACCAAAAGTTGAACTACGTGCTAAATAATTTTTTAGGACGTGCCGGGAAATTTTACCGTCAAAATGATAATCAAGCTTGGAGTCTGGCTTAGCAGGAACTGATAAGACCAGTGAGAGGAAAGCAAATGTCTTCACATAAGATAAACGCATCGCACTGAACAATAATGAGAAATAAAAATAATAACAGATTAGAATAATACCGAATTACTTAAATGAAATCATGTTAAGAAATGTCAGGTTTTTATTTACTTGCCTTGCGCTCCCGGCTGGGATCAGTCACGCGCACGATATGCTTCAAGTTGCCCTGTCGGTCACTGATCGACAGTTCAAAACGGACAGCTTCGGCCCGTGGCAAGGGCCTTCGCAGAGGCAACTCCCATATACCGTTAGCACCACGTCTGAAGAGCTGTGCGAGGTTTTCACCAGCCATTTTCCCATTCACCTCAATGTTTGCCGTCACCTTGAAACTTTTCATGTCAAGGCCGCTCCCGTAATCCTCCAGACCGACCCGCAAAACCTTGACCGGTCCGGCATAGCCGGGCGCGGGTGATGCGAAACTGAGCACGGGACGATCATCGTCGAGGAACCATCCGTATTGGCTGTCGAGGTCAATCGGACAACCAAGGTCAATCCAGCGGACAATGGTCCGCTTGGCTTCGTCGCTGAGCGGGGTAACCTTGATTGCTTTGCCGTCAGGCCCCTTGAAGGTGCCCTTGATGGCCGTTGGCGGAGGCATTTGCTTACCTGTATAATCAATGTCGTAGCGTGACCTGGCCCAGTCCGTCTCGACACGCTTTCCTTCGTGCTCGAAGTGTCCCGCCCCGGGGACCGGTTCACTGGGGTGGTCACTGTTACTGAACCCGTCAAGGCGTTCACCGAGAATTTTCCAGGTCAGTAAACTGCGTCGTGACTGCAGTTTGCGGATGTAGCGCGACGCGTTGGGGTAGCCCCAGGAGCTATAGCCCACCGGCTTGTGTCCGAACTTTGCCTTTTCGTCCAGTGCCAGACGTACGTAAGTCCCCGGGAGTTTGCCGTGACGATCGACCTGAACCAGGTTCTCGTCGTCATCGAGGATCAGGTTGCCTGCGGGTTCTTTCCACTTGCTGGTGTGGCAGACAATGCAGTGATTCTTGAGAATGGGCTGGATGTCGCGGAAATACTCGACGTTTACGATCGGTCTGGCGACTTCACGCAGGCCGGTTGTTTTTTTTGTGTCCCACTGCTGCCCTGACTCATCGCGGTTCTTGTCCGTGATCAGGGGAGTTTTTGCGGTGAGGTCCCAGATGTTGTACGCAGGTCGGGAAGCCAGAGTTTGGTTGAAGTCGGTGGGCTTTTGGCTGTGCGCGTGGCATCCGCCGCAGTTGTTGCGCACTTCCCCGGGCCGTAACTGGTGCCATGTCTGCGACATATTGAGCACCATCCCGTGGCGATCAATGCTCTGAAAGGTGAACGCGGTGTCTGCTGGGACCTTGGCGAGAAAGCTCGTGTCGGGGTTGCCGTCAGGGTCATCGGCCTGTTTACCGTCGATAAACTTCCGCACCGGGACCTCACCAAGAATGCGGAGCCGCTCCATGGCGTGGCTGAAAAATCCGCGGCCGCTGTGCTTGCCACGGTGTCGATCAGTGGTTGGCACCATGGCCAGAATGCGGATCGCGTGGATGTCACTGTTTTCATAGAGCCCGGCGTCAGCTCCCTGGTTATGCCAGTTGAGCGGCATTCCATTGCCGTGGCTGGTGAACGCATCGAGCGCCTTCCACGGGTCAGGACTGCCGCCGGTGTGTTTGTCTCTACCGGCTCCGGAATAGGTTGAAGTTGTTAATCCTTCGGGAACGACACCGTTCGGGTAACTTTCTCGCTTATACATACTTGATGATCCGACCAGGGCGTGGGGCGTTCCTGCCGGTAACGCCTTGTGGTTGCTGCCGTTGTTGGCAATCCTGTCAAGGGACCTGGGTTCCTTGATCCCGTAGATATGCTCATAGGGAACGGCTGCGCGGGGCCAACTCTCGTTGTATTCGGGATCGTTCTTTATCAATAGGAGTTTGCCCGGCTCATCGATCACTTCACCGTTCTTCAAGAGATAGATCCCGCCGTCAATCTGTGGCAGATGCTTATACTGGTGGTTGGCCGGGCCGGGGGAGTAGACCGTGAGCAGGTGATTTGCGGGTGCCCCGCTGGGGTGGGTGAACTTGCCGACTGCGGGGGATTTCTTGTCGCCAAGCAATGAGGGGTCGGCGGGACCTTCGCCGTTGAGGACAAAAGGTGTGAGTGACACGGCCTGCTCGGGCATGAAGGGCATGCGATAGTATTTTCCCTTACCGTTGTAGTGTCGGCCGAAGCGCAGCGCCGGGTTGCGCGAGCTGCCGATAAACCCGGGACTGAAGCTGACCATTGGAGGGACCTTGATATATGCGCCGAACCCGGAGTTGTTCTGGTTGTAATACTCCTCGATTACCAGTGAACCATCGGAAATCTGAGCCTGGAAATGAAAACCGTTCGATGCGCCCCCCGGGTCAAACGCACTGAAAAGCGGGTTCCAGTTCGTCCCGTCAGGGTGAATAGTCCATACACCCCACGAGATGCGACTGCGGATTCCCTGGCTCTCGAGGCTACTAAACATGATACGTCCGTCGGTGAGGACTACCGGGTGCAGGGCACAGGCGATATTGAAGTGGCCGATCTTCTCGAGATTCTTCGGATACGCCTCCTCCTCAGGAAGGTCACTTTCCCGGTCGTCCATCACGAAGAGTTGCAGTGTCACCGCGGGATAGCCCCTTGAGGGCTTGAACCCATCACGATTACTGGTGAAGACGATTCTTCCTTCCGGCAGCGGGCAGGGCCCCATGTTGAATACCCCATAGGCGAAATGGTTCTTTTGGTTTTCCTTGCGCTGGGCGTTGCGGTAATCCTTTGCCCAGTCACCAGCACCGGTGTTGGGTGTGAATTGCTGGTTGGTCAGCCTCACGATGCGCCTGGTCTTGAGATGAATCTTGTAGATATCGGCTCCTTCAGCGGGCGGAGTCCACTGGTTGGCCTTAACCAGGTTGTGGATTTTCACGTAATATACCCAGTGCCCGTCGAGGGACATGGTCGGGTCAGTGATACTTCCATCGCCCCCCTTGACCAGTAGTTCCTCTGAACCGTCAGGGTGGAGCAACATCAGGTCCGCGCCCGGCTGCATGGTGACCGGCTGCGAGAAGTCCGTGTAGAAGCGCTTGTGGATCTCGTCCCCGGCCCGCGGTGCTCGAACGTAAACGATGTCATAGTCCCAAGTTATCGATTTATCGGTTGAGATGTCCGGCACACGAGTCTCAAGGTTTTTCAGGAAGAGAGGTTCCTTTGGCGCGGCCGGGACTGTAACGGTGCCAATAAGTAGAATGATCAGGATGATGAATTTCATGTAACTCTTGATGAAGGTTTCTCTCCTGAGCCCGATAAATGGGATCAGTACTGTTAGGTTTTTAGCACGATTGTATGAGTTTGATCAAATAAATATGAACCGTACCGGTTTGGCCGGAAATGCCCCGCAGATAAAAACTGAGCAAAAAAGTTAATCAATACCATCTCTGAACCCTGCACCCTGTAGCAAACTGCCGGATACCGGAATTAGGGCTCATTTCGAGGCAACTGTTGGCACTCACTGTTGTCACTAAAGCCAAACGGCTTAGGGATTGCTCCCTAAGCCATTGAGAATTATAGCTCCTGCGGTTGAATTCGAACCAACAGAACTCCCTCACTAAATACCAATGACTTAGTCTTTAATACGCATCTTTTAGAGTTCCCCACGGAAATAAAAGTGTTCATACTAATTACCATGAGTGATGTCCGACAATTTGGCGCTAACGGTGATGGAATCACAGATGATACCGAGGCCATTCGTCACGCGGTTGACAAAGGCGACGGCGTGCTATTTTTCCCCGCCGGCACATACCTCATATCAGGTACCATCAATATCCCTCTCAATGCTAAGGGACCAGTCGCGATTAGCGGCGAGTCCGGAACTTCGACGGTAATGATGGCCGGAGAAGGGCCAGCGTTCCGGTTAACCGGCGCACATCAAGGCACGGGCGACCCCGGCAGCGTGAAGCCGGGGGTCTGGAATCAGGAACGCATGCCAACGGTTCAGAACATTAGCCTAGAGGGAAAGAATCCCAAAGCTGACGGGTTTGAACTCTTGGGAACGATGCAATCTGTTTTTGAGGGTGTCATGGTTCGCCGCATGCGGCACGGTATCCACCTAGTTAACCGGAACAGAAATGTGGTCATATCACATTGCCACCTCTATCATAATACCGGCGTCGGCCTGTATCTGGACCAGGTCAATCTGCATCAGATCAACGTCTCAAATTCACACATCAGCTACAATCGCCTGGGCGGCATCCGCATCGAAGGATCCGAAGTCCGTAACCTTCAAATTACCGGCAATGATATTGAGTATAATAATGCAAAATCTCACGGAAAACTTCGTTCCGAGCCGGCAGCGGAAATCTGGATCGATACCACCGCTCCAAAATCAAGCGTTAACGAGGTAACGATCACGTCAAACACAATCCAGGCTACCAGTTCTCCGGGAGGTTCGAACATCCGGATCCTCGAGAAAGGAGATTCGAGCCGCCCTCCAGGACTCATTACTATTTCCGGAAACGTTATCGGTTCACAGGAGAATAACGTGCACCTGAGTGGAGTCTATGGAGTGACGGTCAGTGGGAACACCATCTATTCATGTACGAATCGTAACCTGTTGATTGAAAATTCACGCCTGGTCACGGTCGGTTCAAATCATTTCCGCAGGCACACACCTTCCATGGGGACCGGAGTGCGCCTCGTCAGCAGCGAAGACTGCGCCGTTTCCGGATGCACTTTCCATGATGAATCTGAAAAAGGGCAAGTCAGTGGCGCGTCATTACTTGAACTGGAAGACTGTCGCAGGATCGCAATTAGCGGCTGCGTTATTACTGATGGTGTACCTTACGGGATCGATGCCGGAAACTGCAGTGACGTGATGGTCACCGGATGCATCATCACTGATAGCAGGAAAGTTCAAAGGTCCAGAGGGGTTTTAAATTTTACAGGTAAAGGGAAGAGGAACGGTGTCGCTTCAAATAACCTCTCCGGTAAAATTAATATTTCTCCTGAAGCAGAAGTGAAATTACATGAGAACATCAACTAGTTCTTTACCAGTTTTTACCTTTTCTGATTTTCAATGGTCCGGGATCAGGATTTACTTACGCCGAACTTCAAATTGACGGTGAGGCCGATCCGATTTACTCACGGAAAATCCCGGCCGATTAATAAATTCTTTTGCCGCCGATTCCAGTTGAGGATGTCCCGCGTTTCCTGAATGAGCCAGTAACAAGTAACGTAAGACAAGAGGTGATCCTCGCTCGAGCGTATAAGCTTTTTTTAAGCAAAACCCTGATCCCATCCACCCGTCTTCACGGACATGCCAATGTGAGGGATATCGTAGATTGTCGGAATGATCGAAGTAGGCAATTCCTTCCCGACCTTCAGGCACTGCAGCCGTCGGCCCAGAATAATCCACCCATCTTGCTGATTTTGAAAAGATTGCCTTCTCGCCTTTTCTCCGCTCACTGTCACTCAGGTCACCAGTTCCAAAGTGTCCCGAAAGATACTTCGCCATACGTACCGCAAGAAAACCGAAGTTTGTTTTCTCCAGCTCGAGTCGCTCAGCCATTGGACGGAAGGTCAATTGTAATTCCAATTCATACCCCAACCCATTGCCCGGGCGCCATGCCGCCACGACCTCTTGCTCCATCATTAATTGATCCTGCTCATTGAACCAACCGAGTAGAACCGCCATCACGGCCTCGTCCTCACCGTCTTCATAGGCTAACCACTGCTTCTGCTTCACCTTGCCCGTTCCAAGATCGCTCCAAAAATCAACGCCTCCTACTTTGTGATGTGCAAACCAGACCGAACGATGATGATCATGATCGGGCGCTCCCGGATGCCCCATCCGCGTGAGACGGGTCCCCTTAACACTTTGCAGAGGATAGAAAAAAGGGCGCGGATACTCAGGACCATAATGCCAAACCGCAACTTCCTTACCATGATATAAAAAGACAGTCCGATGACCCGGAAGAGGAACAACGCGGCATGACGGGGCATTCAGATCCTCCTCAGCCGCGGAAACAAAACCACTAACCACTACCATAAAGAGAAAGACTGCCCAGTAATGATTCAGAATGTATTTCATTACAGAAGATTATATCAGATACCTCACAAATCCCGCAACCTGATTCCGCTTACTCTAATGTCCTCACTACTAAACACTTGTACGCCTAAGAGTGCTCTATAAACTATTGAATCATTCTATTCAGATGGTAACGCTACACAGGAAAAGGGCTCCACTTCTAAGGCTCTTCCCTGCACTCTTCCTATTCCTCTTCGGATCACATCAATTGAGCGCAAAGATTAAGTTCGAGGAAAACATTCGACCCGTCCTCGAACGGTCCTGTCTCAAATGTCACGGCGGTGAAAAAATGAAGGGCGAAGTGGGAATCTCTCGCGCACACACTGTCTTCCTGCACAATCACTATCCTCTGCGAAAGTCATTGGCCTTACAATTATCTTACAAACTTCTTACCTGTGCCTGACGACTTTATTTAATGCATGGGCAATCTTGATGAATGCAAAATAGCCGGGCTTCCTGTTTGGACCCCGAAGAAAAACCATCAAAAATACATTAAACATTATGAAATTGACTGAAAAAATCCTCCTTCCGGTGCTTCTTGCTTCCGGGTTTATTATCGCAGTTCCCGCTTCAGCCAAGCAGGTCAAGCTTGAAGTGGCGATGGCTGAACCACTGATCCTGGCGGAAAAGAAAAACACCACGTTTATCAAAGTGGGGCTTACCGGTTTTGATTTCACCAAAAATGGTACAGATCGCGCGCCGGTCAATGTTGCTATCGTACTGGATAAGTCCGGATCGATGGACGGTGATAAAATAATCAAGGCCCGGGAAGCCGCCAAAATGGCAATACGCCGACTTAATGAGAACGATATCGTCTCTGTTGTCCTTTATGACTCGACGGTTCGAGTCATTGTCCCGGCAACCAAAGTCTCGGACAAGGATGCCATCTGCGCGCAGATAGACCGTATTGCCGCCAATGGCTCAACCTCACTTTTCGCGGGGGTTTCCAAGGGTGCTGCCGAGATACGCAAGTTCATTAACAAGGAACGCGTCAACCGGGTTTTATTGCTTTCTGACGGACAGGCCAACATCGGCCCAAAGTCACCGGGGGCACTCGGTGAACTCGGGGGGGCACTCATTAAGGAAGGTATTTCGGTGAGCACAATTGGCCTGGGATCAGGATACAACGAGGACTTAATGTTCAAACTTGCTGACCGCAGTGACGGCAACCATGCCTTCGCTGAAAATGGGCTCGACTTGGTGCGTATTTTTGATGCCGAATTCGGGGAGATTCTCTCCGTTGTTGCCCAGGAAGTACTGGTGAAAATTAAATGCGATAAGGGTGTTCGTCCGGTCCGGGTCATCGGTCGTGATGCCGAAATCTCGGGATCAAACACTACTGTTCTTCTTAACCAGCTCTACAGTGGTCAGGAGAAATACATCATACTTGAAGTGGAGATACCAGCAGGTCATGCGAAAACCACACGAAAAATTGCCAATGTTGAGTTGAGCTACGCTAATATGACGACAAATACCACCGATGTTCTGGCAAGCACGGTTGCAGTGCGTTTCACTAATGTAGAAAATGAAATCGCGGAGAATACCAACAAGGATGTGATGGCAAACTGCATGTTGCAGGTGGGAACAATGGAAAACAATCGCGCTCTTGCCCTGCGTGATGCCGGCAAGATTGAAGAAGCCCGTAAGGTGCTCCTTGATAACGGCATCAGGTTGCAGGCTGCAGGCCACCGCTGGGGATCCAAAGACCTGAGCCTTTATGGCGCGCAGAATAAAAGCGATGCCGGACAACTCGACAAGAAAAATTGGCTGCTAAACCGCAAGAAAATGCGCGATACGCAATACAAGAACCTTAAGCAACGGGGCTACTAGCTTAAAGTTTTTTACAATGCAAAAGGCAAAACGAGGGGGTATTGTACCCTCGCCCCGTCACTGTTTATCCACCAATCTTCAGTAAATAACAAACGAACTCCATTATGCGACCCCGCCTCGTTATCATCTTCATGCTCCTGGTGTTGACGCCGTTGGGTTTACTGGCGTGGCTGGGAGTAAAATCAGCCAAGGACGAGCGCCATCATGTGGCAGAACGGTTTCGGCAAGTCTTTGATGGGCAATTGGCAGACATTGAGCAGATCATTGGCAAGAAAGTTGGGGAATTGGAGCGGCAACTTCACGCGACATCGGATATCCGGATCCCGACGGCGGAAAACATCCGATCAATCATCCGGCGAGAGCGTCTGGCCAGACAAATCTTCGTTATCGGTACTGATGGCGTTTTTTTGCATCCGTTAAACTCAGAAGAATCCACTCGGCAGGAGCGGGAATTCTTCGAACGCACCCGGTCAATCTGGGACTCGGGGGCGCGGTTTGGACAACGGGATGCAGAGAGCAATGGTCAATTACCGGGTAAAGCAACACAGTATTCCAAGACGAGAAAACCGAGTGACCCTGTGCAAAAGTTAAAATACCAAAAGGGAAAAGGACAAGCACTCAACATCAAGTCGGTATCCCCACAGGAACTTGCCCCGTTGTCAGATCCCGCCTCGGGCTGGCATTCCTGGTTTTGGGGAGACGGATTGAACTTGCTCTATTGGCGGCAACCTTTCCCGGGCGGACCGGTGATAGGCATTGAGATTGAACGCATGGTTTTGCTTTCAGACATTGTTGCCGCATTACCCACAGAGACCGGAGTCGGTTCTGGACGGATGGTTCTTGCCGACGCGCGCAACAAGCCTCTATTCCAGTGGGGAGACTACGAGCAGAGCGAGAGAGAGTTGCCACTGACTGAAAGGGGACTTGGATCACCGTTGGAGATGTGGCGATTGCGTTACTTTTCAAAGGATAATCCAGGCTCGGGACCGTTGAATACCAGGACGCTTACCGGGTTATTCGGTGGTCTGTCAGCAGCCGGGGTAACACTGCTCGGGTTGGCGATGTATTTCTACCGCGAGAATGCCCGTGAGATGCGGACAGCGGAGCAGAAGGTAAGCTTCGTCAACCAAATTTCACATGAATTGAAAACCCCACTCACCAATATTCGCCTGTATGCGGAACTGGCCGAAGAAAAAACGGGGCAGGATGCTGACCCGGACTTGAAAAAATGTTTAGGCATTGTCTCTGAGGAGAGTAATCGCTTGGGTCGCTTGATCGGTAATGTGCTCACTTTAGCCAAGCGTGACAGGGATGCAGCGCTTCGATTGACTGCGGCTGATGTTGATCAGGTGATCAAGTCGACAGTTGAGCATTTTCTTCCAGCTTTTAAAAAAGCAGTAATGGAAATCAGCATTAATCTGTCCTGTCCGGGTAACTGCATGTTTGACGCCGATGCCATTGAGCAGATTCTGGCGAATCTGTTCAGTAATGCGGAAAAATACGCGTCTTCTGGAAAATTGATCCGTGTCTCGAGTCGACGTTACGCGCAGGACATCGAAATCCGTGTCGAGGATCGCGGACAGGGAGTGGCAAAGGAGTTAAGGGAATACATCTTTGAGCCTTTTTCCCGACTCAATGACAAATTGACTGAAGCGGCTTCAGGAACCGGTATAGGACTTTCGATTGCACGTGATCTCGCGCGCCAGCACGGTGGTGATTTGAGAATTGAAGATTCCAAGGACGGTAAAGGATGTTGTTTTGTCCTGAGCTTTACTGCCTTTGAAGAAGATACTAATGCGTAATCCCGATTATTGATGAGAGTATTAATTGCCGAAGATGATCAGCACACACGTGATGGATTGAGTGAAATATTCGATGCTGAAGGTTATAAAGTTTATGCCGCATCTGATGGCGTGGAGGCCCTGCAACTCTTCGCCAAGTTCAATCCTGATGTGGTTTGCCTTGACGTGATGATGCCGGGTGCCAGTGGTTATGACGTGTGTCGTGAGATTCGCAGTATTGATCCCGAAGTCGGCATTCTGTTCATCAGTGCAAAGTCCGAAGAGATAGACAAAGTACTGGGTTTGGAACTTGGAGCAGACGACTTTATCGTGAAGCCATTCGGCCTTAAGGAGGTAGTCGCCCGTATCCGGGCCGTTACCCGGAGATTGATTATTGAACGCAAAAAGAAGTCAAGAACCGGTAGCGATGAGGATGATAACGGGCTATTTGAAATGGGAGACCTGAAGGTATTACCTGAGGAGTTACGTGCTTATCGTGGAGATGAGCCAGTGGAACTGAGCCTCCGGGATGTAAAGATTCTTTCACTGCTTTATCGTAATCGCGGCAAGGTAGTAAGCCGCGATACCTTTTTTGACGAGTGCTGGAATTTTGATTTTATTCCCAACTCACGATGCCTCGACCAGCATATTTCTCAACTCAGGAGGCGTGTTGAGCGGGACCCAGGCAGACCTAAGCTTATCAGTACGGTCCACGGCGTTGGTTATCGTTTCGAGTAAGTGGTCATGTCCATAAGCGGTTGCTACTTCCTGCCGGCGCGGATACTCAGGACCATAATGCCAAACCGCAACTTCCTTACCATGATATAAAAAGGCAGTCCGATGACCCGGGAGAGGAACAACGCGGCATGACGAGGCATTCAGATCCTCCTCAGCCGCGGAAACAAAACCACTAACCACTACCAAAAAAATAAAAACTGCCCAGTAATGATTCAGAATGTATTTCATTACAGAAGATCATATCAGATACCTCACAAATCCCGCAACCTGATTCCGCTTACTCTAATGTCCTCACTATTCACTAAACACTTGTACGCCTAAGAGTGCTCTATAAACTATTGAATCACTCTATTCAGATGGTAACGCTACACAGGAAAAGGGCTCCACTTCTAAGGCTCTTCCCTGCACTCTTCCTATTCCTCTTC
>DUBC01000013.1:0-11321 GCA_012960505.1 Verrucomicrobiales bacterium | reverse complement strand
GAGCGCAAAGATTAAGTTCGAGGAAAACATTCGACCCGTCCTCGAACGGTCCTGTCTCAAATGTCACGGCGGTGAAAAAGTGAAGGGAGAAGTGGATTTCTCGAAGATCAAAACACAGGCTGATGCCGACTCCCGGTTCGAACTCTGGGAAACTGTAGCGGAGATGATCGGGGCCGGTGAGATGCCTCCTGAGGATAATCCTCAGCTGAATCCGAAAGAAAAAACCATGATCCTTGACTGGCATCAGGAACGACTCGAAGCACCTATCGAACCCCGTCCCGGTATTTTCCGCCCCCGCCGGCTCTCGGGCCCGGAATATCGTAACACTCTACGTTCCCTCTTCGGTTTTGAGCTCAAAGTCGCAATCGCGGAAGCACAGCAGACCGTCACAGGCGAACAGTCCCTGGTCTTAAAATTACTCCCGAAAGACCCGCCCGGAGCCAGCGGATTCATCAACGATACTCATGGCGCAACCCTCTCCCCAGTGATCTGGGAACAGTATGCTTTCCTGACAGACACGGCCATCGAGAGGCTCTTCGCACCGAAGCAGCGACCTCAACTCGAAGAGATGATCGGAGAAAAATTGCCGGCTAACTGGGAACCTTCGTCCTTAACTCTAGACCAGTCACGGGCTCTCATACGCAGGTTCGTACCTCGCGCGCTCCGGCGCCACGTCTCGGATGATCGTCTCAGTACCAGCCTCAAACCACTCAAGAACAAGTCCGGCCTGGAACTTTTGAAGACTCTGAAGTTTGAGATGAAAGCTGTACTCCTCTCGCCCGCGTTCCTGTACCGCGGTCTCCTCGTGGAAAGGTTCCCCGGCACTCAGCGTCAGGTCGATCCTTTCGAATTAGCAGAGCGTCTCTCATACTTTCTGTGGGAGGACCGACCCGATAAGGAGTTGATGACTCTGGCCGCTGACGGTTCCCTCCTGAAAGAGGAAGTCATCACGGCACAGGTGAAGCGGATGCTCAAAGCGCCTCAGGCCCGGAACCTTGCCCAGAGCTTCGGTGTTCAATGGTTGGGCATCGCTAATCTAGATGAACTGATCAAAAATCCGATCTCCCACCATTCATTAAGAACACAGCCTGTCCTATTCTTGAATCATCTCTTCACTGAGGACCGGCCCGTCATCGAACTGATCAGTTCCAAAACGACCTTCGTGAATGAAGGAGTGTCCAGTTTTTATGGGCAGGATCGTGAAAAAATGAAGCGCCATCCCAAGCCCAAGGGAATCGAACGACAGACAACACCCTTTAATAAATTCACTCTGGAGAAAGCCACCTGGCGAGGAGGCATCATCACCATGCCGGGGATCCTGACCATGAACCGCGGTCCGATACAGAGAGGGACCTGGCTCCTTCGTCGCGTCCTCGGAGTGAGACTCGGTGAACCGCCAGCGGACGTGCCGCCGATCAAGCCCGCTCCGCGCGGACAGAAGCTCACATTCAGAGAACGTTTCGAGAGGCACCGCACTGACCCGAGCTGCGCTCGTTGCCATGAGGAAATCGATCCGCTCGGATTCGCACTCGACGGCTATGATACGAATGGTCGTTTCATCGACCGGAACGGGAAAAACGCTAACGGTCCCGACACCTCCGGAAAGCTGCCAACCGGCGAAATTTTTCAGGATTATACCGGGCTTAAAGAAATTCTTCTTGGTTCGCAAAGAGAAAAGATTATTCGCAATTCCGTTGAAAGAACTCTATCCTACGCCATGTGCAGGAAGCTGACTCGGACCGATCAACCCACGATCGACCGAATCACGAAAAGCATTGTAAAGGACAATGGCACATGGGAAAATCTCTTCGTTGAGATTGTCAATAGCCTCCCCTTCAGGGAAACTATCTTTGAGGGGGAAACAAAAAAATGAGCAGTAAATGGAAAATCGAGAGACGGACCTTCCTCAAGGGCTCCGCTGGGGCACTGGTCCCGTTACCGTTCCTGAACTTGATGGAGGCACGAGGTGCTAAATCAGTGATCGGTTCTGATCAGGGACGTGCGCCGGTCCGGTTCGTGACCCTCTTCAAACCGAACGGCGTCCATCCACCTTCCTGGAACATTAACGGGGGCACCGAAAATGATTTCCGGATGTCCCCGCTCATGAAGCCTTTCTCCAAACACAAGAAGGACCTCCTGATTCTGGACAATATGGGAGACTTCGGTTTCTCATCGCACAGTAACTCGACACGCCGTTTCCTTTCGGGTCACCACGGGAACCGCAAGACCGCGTCCTTGGACCAGGTCATCGCCGAGAAGATTGGTAAAGACACGACTCACCGGTCCCTCGAGCTCACGACTGAAGGACTCTTCGTGAACCAGATCGGCTGCAGCTATATTTCCTACGACAAAAAAGGCAATCCCCTTCCCCGCGAAAGTGATCCCCAACTCGTCTTTGACCGGCTCTTCCGGAATCCGTCACAAAATCCCGACCAACGCAAAGAATTTACCAGCCTCCTGGACCGGGTCGCGGACGATGCGAGAGCACTTCAGCGAAGGACCGGGAAAGAAGACAGCGAAACTCTCGAAGAGTATTTTACAGTCCTCAGGGAGACGGAGAAGCGCCTGGAGAATATGGCCACGACCTCAAGGAGTAGCGTCGATTATTCGACTCTTAATCGACCCGACACCCCAGTCACTCTGGACGACCAGGTCGAGGCCATGCTCGATGTGATCGCGATGGCCCTCTGGACAGACTCGACCCGCTGCATCAGCTACATGCTCGGTAACAGTAACAGCCGCCTCATCTTTGATTTTCTGGGAATCAACCGGCAGCACCATTACCTCTCCCACTTCTTCCGGAACTTCAGCCGATCGAACATTGATTCGCTCCTGAAAATTAGCCTCTGGCACATGGAGAAATTCGATTCCCTATTAACCCGACTCAAGCGCTACAAGGACGGCCGCGGATCACTCCTCGATCATAGCGTTGTTCTGTTCGGCTCCGGAATGGGCCACAGTGATAACCACACTGCTCAGCGACTCCCTATCATTCTCGCGGGTCAGGGCGGAGGCATGCTGAAGACCGACCGTTACCTCAGATACTCCAAGAATCAAGAAGTGGGCCGACTCCACCTTTCACTGATGCAGAAGTTCGGAATCGACCAGAAATCCTACGCTAACTCCTCCACACCATTACCAGGACTCGACGGCAGTCCCTTTGAAGAATTTAAGGAACGTTCTTTCGAGAGCTGGGTCAAACGGGGCAAGGGCACCATCACGGCTCAGGGCCGATTACGCATGTCGAATAACCTCGACGAGGCTAAGGTCTTTTATATCGACGTTGAAGGAAAGCCCTCGGTTCGCATCGAAATCGGCTTCGGTGACTTCCACAGTTACAACCTGGCCTACCACGTCGGCACTCCAATCAAGCTTTCCGGAAACAGTGGAGAGAAGAATGGACAGCTCGTCATCAACAAAGTCACTGGCCTCACTTCCCTCTTCGGGAACAGTAAGCCCGGAAAAGCAAACGGTTAGAGGGCTCTGCGAGCTCAGATCTAACGCGTACGGAAGGTCTTGCTCTTGATCAGGCTGAGAAAGAGATCGCTGGAATTCCGGGAGGTGGTGGCGGAGGTGGATCACCCAGAATATTTTCCAGGACCCAAACGCCACGCACGACGGGCCGGGTCTTCACATGAATCGATGCGAAGATTTGACCTCTTATAGATAGAAACTCATTTTGTGTTGATCCCATTATTATTGGTCATAAACTGACGTCATGCTCAAACTTGCAACCATCGAAACTGGACCCATCATCATTGGGGTCGTCGTCCTCATCCTCTTTTGTCTTGCACTCTATTATATTGTTCGAATGATGAAGGGAAAAGTTGAGATTGAACTTCCAAAACGTGGTTATAATAGTGGCGAAGAAATTTCCGGATCGGTGACTCTCACTAGTCGTAAAGAACTCAAAATGAACAGGTTTTTTGTGGCCTTGATTGGTTACGAACGCATAGAGCGTTACGATAGCGATGGAAATCGCAAGACCCGAAGAAAAGAGATCTACCGCTACGAACACAATCTTGCAGAAGCCGGCGCACTGCGCGCGGGTAATAATCAGAGATTTGAATTCACCATAGTTGCGCCGGGGAGTCAAAAGTCTGCAGACTCAAGCGAACTTTCAGGTCAAATCGCGGGAGCCATTAAGACGACTGTTAATGTGATTAGCGCGATGAGCGGAACCTCTCGTCGTTTGGAATGGAAACTCGAAGCGCGTGCTGATCTACCCGGAGTCGATTTGGCCAGTTCAAAGAAATTGCGGATCAACTATATCTGATCACTGATCAACTAAACAACTACTTTGGCATCGGATTCTTGTCAGGATCATATTTCATTAGGCTCCAGTCCGAGCAGAACGGAGACGCTGGAAGCCAGGCTCTGTTATAAAGGTTCCATTGCTTACTCTTGGGACATTGGGGATGAGAAGCATAACGGACCGCTTTGGGGTCTTTGAGCCCGGATTTACTGACAATAACTGATCCGTTCTGAATGGACGCGTCAGCGGGGTGCCATGCTCCATTGTTATCGGCTAACTCAAATCCAAAGAGTTTATCATTTTTCGCTTCCGTAACTCCACCCACTTCTGATTTTCCAACCATCAGATCCTCTTTGGCATTTTTAAAGTGAACGACCATCGAGTCTTCTTTGCGATCAACTGACTCAAACGTTGGACCACTGGCCGTGACAGGAAATTTGTAATCATTTTTTAGAGGTAAAAGCGCCAATCTTTCCCCCACGTCTATCTTATTGGGTGGATGAATGTCGTTATTGAAATCCAAATCAACGGTAACAACCATTCCGGTTTTGGGGACATCAAGGGCCCGGGACTGCTCCTCCCTGGCATAGGTCCAAGCGTAGCTCTTCCATTGAGGAAGCTGCACATAGTAAAACGGCAAATCGTTATCACCCCAAACGGTCCTCCAACCCCGAATAAGTGCCCTCATCTTGTGCGCATAATCGCGGGGATCTTCACCGTTTCCACAATTGGATTCGGCCTGATACCAGGTGAATCCACGGACCGCATACGGTGCGACTGGAGCGATTCTGGAATTGTAAATGGCTCCGGCCAGCCAGGCATCACTCCGCACAAAAGTGCCTCCCCTCATTTTCTTTATCGCCTCATGGTTGCGGGTCTTTGCGTACTGCAAAAGCTTTTCCAGGGTTGGATGCCCAGTGAAGGCTTCGGCCGGGATGTACGGTTCGATTGGAGTCCCTCCCCACGAACAATCAATGACGCCGACAGGGACCTTCAGCTTTAGATGCAATCTTCGTGCGTAAATAAATCCGACAGCGGAAAAGGACTTCACTGAATTGCTGTTGCAAACGAACCAGCTCCCCCCTCCCAGATCCTCTTTCGGTTTCGGACTGTTGGATTCTGTGACTTTTCTGAAACGAATGTTCGGGTAATCGGCTTTAGAGACGAGCGTCTTCCCCAGGTCCAGGCGCCCAGCCATTGACCCGGCATTGTAGCCCATGTTTGATTGACCACCGGAGAACCAGACCTCCCCAACGACAACGTTCTTAAAGCTGATCTTTTCCTTTTCTGTGGATACTTTGAAAACCTTTGGTTCAGCATTTGCAGTTAAGGGCTTGAGATTGAGTTTCCATTTTCCTTTTTGATCGGATTTGGTTTCCACTCTTTGCCCGACGTATTCGACGGTTATCCTTTCATTTGAACCCGCTGCCCCCCAGACCGGGACAGCCGCACCCTGCTGCAACACCATATTATCTGAGAAAATCTTAGCGGGCCGGAGTGCCTCTTCGGCATCACTCAAAATAATGCTGAAGCAGAAGAATGCTAACCCTGCGACTTTTCGAAAGTACATATTTAAGATCATATTTGAAGAGCTTTCATCCTAGAACGCCCGAGTGTTCTGAAACGCGACGTAGCGGTTGGCCTCTTTGAAGTTGGTGACTTTGCCTTCCGCACTGTCCCACTCGATCTTCTTGCCGGGGTAGCGGCTGGCGATGACGCCTAGCAGAACGGACTCGGTGAGCGGTGCCGCGTAGTCGAAGCGTGCGGTCGGTTCGCCTTTCCCGGCTAGGATGACGTCGATCCAGTTGCTGTAGTGGTTGACTTTCTTCGGGATATCGGGCTTCTCGAGCTTGTCGTACACGGAGCCGGGGAAGAAACGCGGGCCGTCGATGTGGCCGAGCAACATGCTGCCGCCCTCACCGACGAAGATTGCGCCTTGCTTTGGCAGTTTCTTATCCGCTGGAACGCCGAAGCTGCCGCCGTTTTCGGGCGGCCCGTAGGTTCCGTCATACCACGTCCATGAGAAGTCGTCAGTGGTGCGCGGCGTCGGCGAGAATCCGAGTCGCACGATCATCTTGGTCGGCAGGCCGTAGCCGGTAGTCGCTCGGCAAGTGGCCTTTGCCCAGGTTGGCGATTTCAGGTCGAGCGAGCCGAAGGGGCGATCGAAGATGTGGATGCCCATGTCGCCGAGGGTCCCGCAGCCGAAGTCCATGTATCGGCGCCAGTCCATGGTGTGGTATTTGCCTTTGAGAAAGGCGCGTTCCGGCGCAGTGCCGAGCCACAGGTTCCAGTCGAGGTTCGCCGGCACGGGATCCTCGCCTTTGTGTGGCGCGCCGTCGTAGCCCCAGTTCTTGAACGACCACACGTGCACCTGGCTGATCTTGCCGATGAGTCCGCTGCGGATGAGGTGCGTCGCGGTGCGGTAGGCGATCGACGACTGATTCTGGATGCCCATCTGGGTGAAGACCTTATTCTCGCGCGCGGCTACCATCAGTGCTCGCGCCTCGGCGATGTTGTTAGTGAGCGGCTTCTGTGTGTAGACATGCTTGCCGAGTTTCATCGCCGCCATCGTCGCCGGGTAGTGCGTGTGGTCGGGCGTCGACACCGAAACGATGTCAATCTTGTCGCCCATCGCGGCGAACATCTCACGGTAGTCCTGGAACTTCTTCGAGCCCGGGTAACGCTCTTTGCCTTTGGCGTTCTGCTTGCGCCCGCGCCCCTCGAGGCTGTGGCGATCGACATCGCAGAGCGCGACTACCTGCGTCTTCGGATGCGCGGCGATCTGCGCGGTATCGACCGCTCCCTTGCCGCCAGTGCCGATGTGCGCGCTATTGAGCCGTCCGTTAGGTGAGTTGGCACGCAAGCCCGAGGGCAGGATGAAGAAGCCGGTCAAGGCGGAGCCCGAGCGGATGAATTTTCTGCGGGAAGTCTCGTGCTGGTTCATGGGTTAATGGTACAGGCTAAAGAACTAAGCATGCAACTTTTCGAAAGTAAGTATTTAAGATTATCTTTTTAGCGACTCTCCTTTTTGGTTGATTGATTTTTTCGGATCATTGGCTCAGGCCGCAATTGATCACATCTCTCAGTCTGAGGGAGACATTGACTGCAAAGAATTATTGTGTGCTGTATTGGATATAGCCGAGAAATTTGATTAAGCTTATTTTATTACTAAAACTTAGGTGTATTTATAGGATTTTTTTAACTACTGGATTGTTAATAAATAACAAACAAACTAGACCGGGACCATGCGGCATGGTTAGTATAAAAAATCAGTAATCGGGACCATAAAATCAGTACACCTTGAAGATCGCAGTAACAGCAGACGTGCACCTGACCACGCGTGAGGATAATCCGGAACGTTTCAACGCGCTGGCGAACATCCTTGGTTCCCTGGCGGACCTTGAAATCCACCACCTAATCATCGCCGGCGACCTCTTCAACAAGGACATCTCCAACTACAGTCAGTTCGACAAGCTCTGTGAACAACACGACCAGGTAACGGTTCATCTCATTCCCGGAAACCATGACCCAAGCGTTGAGGCCAGCCGCTTCACAGCCGGCAATGTCAGTGCTTACAATAAACCGACACGGGTTGACCTGGACGGCACGTTCCTGTTCGTCCCTTACCAGCTTGGCACAAGCATGGGGGAAGTGATCGCCACGGAAGTGGAAAACCTCGAGCCCGGCAAATGGATACTCGTGGGGCATGGGGACTATTGCCGCGGCATTCGTCAAGCCGGCTCCGACGAGCAGGGAACTTACATGCCGCTGTTCCGCTCTGACATCGACCGCTACAAGCCTCGAGACGTGTTGCTCGGGCACATTCACATTCACTCCACCGAGGGAAAAGTTCACTATCCCGGCTCACCCTGCGGCCTTGATATCGGTGAAGTCGGACGCCGGAATTTTCTGATCTACGACACGGAGAACTCGGCCATTTCCACCCATCCCGTCAACACGGACGTGCTGTTCTTCCAGGAATCATTCATGATTATCCCAGGGGATGATGAGCTTTCCCGGCTAAAGCAGGAAATTGAACAGCGTATCGGGTCCTGGGAACTGGATGAGTCCGAGCTTGGACGTGTTCGTTTGCGGGTCCGCGCCCGCGGCTTCTGCAATGACAAGCAGGCCATCGCGGACCTACTCAAGGAAAGCTTCGGAGACTTTGCCCATTACAAGGACGCGGACCCCGACGTGAGCGAACTATCGGTGAACAATAACAACGAGCTCGGCTTTATTGCCAAGCGCGTCGAGGAGGAAATCGCCAACATGGACTGGGGATCCTGCCCCGTGGAGGATCGGCCGGACCATGACAAGATCATGGACCAGGCACTGCAGGTCATTTATGGCGGAGGGGGCTCATGAACATTCACATTGAGAAGATCACGGTTAGCCGTGATGGACCGCTTGCGGAGGACTTTGAACTTGGCTGCGGTGAACTGAACCTCATTTACGGCCAGAATGAGTCGGGCAAGAGCTACATCGTCGAGTCCTTAATCGAAAGCTTGTTCAGGACAGGCGGTCGTGGTGTCCAGGACTGGCCACTGCGCCCGTGGGACACACGTGCCCGGGTGGAGGTATCCGGCATCGATGACGAGCCAGTCTCATTCACGTCCAAGGGCAAGGAAAAGCTGGAGTCCCGCTGGCAGGACCCGGACAACCCGCTACCGAACGACCTCGCCCGTCTTCTGGTCGTCAAGGAAGGAGCGACCTGGCTTGATGGCACCGGTGAGACAGGCCATGGAGTCGGTATCGATGTGTTGCGCAACTTCCTGCTGGGACAGAAGCTGCTCGACGGAGTACAAGACCGGGTCTCAAAGACCTTGCAGAAGGCTTCCATCGTCGATGGTGAACCGCAAGGAAACCAGACGGGGGAAATCAAGGACCAGACAACCCTCAAGGGCAAACTGGCTAAGCTCGACGCGCTGGTGGAAGAGTGTGACCAGAAATCCTCAGAGGGTCGCCTCGTGACTCTGGAAGCGGAAAAAAAACAGCTCCGGGACTCGCAGACGCAGCTGGTTGAAGCCAAGCGCCACAAGGCTTTTTTACTGTCATCCTCGGTAGCTGAAAAGCAGGACTCGCTGAACAAGCTCGCATCCGATACACAAATCGGCATCCTCACGCAGAAAATCCAGAGTTGCAGGAAAAAGCAGCGTGATGTCGAGAAAGAGTTCGAGGCAATTCCCCAGCTGGAAGGCCAGGTTGAGGATCACGAATACCTAGTCCAGGCCGTGAGAAACTACGAGAACTACACGCGTGTCATCCCCAAAAGTCCACAGGGTGGCGATGCGCGATGGCAGCTCCCCGCGGCCATCCTCTGTATTCTGGGAATGATTATTACCGGGCTGCTGGGCTTGAAAGTTCTTGTCGTAGCTCTGGGCATTGGCGCCGCCGTCTTTGTGGGCTGGCACATGTTTACACCCCGCGGGGAAGTTGATTTGAGCCCGGACGTTAACCATGACCTAGAAAAACTCGAAAAGGAATACCAACAGCGGTTCGGTGAACCCGTTGCCGACCTCTCGAGCCTGCAGGCCAAGACCAAAAAAATCAACGATCTCGCTGCGGGAGCCAAGGCACGGATCGATAATTTTCAACAAACGCGGGTCGAGGTCAGCGAGGAGGAAGATGAAATATCAAATACCCTGGCCGATTTGACCGGGCAACAGGTTGACCGGAACGGTTGGGACAACTCCATTGATTCGCTGACCATGTCGCGCAGTGACATGGTGCAGGAAATTAAAAAGGTCGAGAGGTCGCTGGCGGCCTTGGCAATCCCTGAAGATCAATACCTGGCCGAGGACCCGGGCCACGTCTGGGACGCACCAGGGTTCGCAGAAATTGAACAGGAACTTGCCACAATCGAGGAGGCGATCGAGGACGACGAAGCCCAGGCAAGGGAGTTGAGAAGAAGCGTCACCAACGCGAGCGGCATTGAGGATGACAGCAACTGGGAGACCCTGCTGGAAGGGTTGCGCCAGAAACGCGACGGGGTGGCCAAGGAATACCACACATTGACGGCTCAGGTGATGGCAAAGATCCTGATCCACAGGGTCATCTCGGAACTGCGCGAGGACGAGAACAATCGGATCCGTCGTACACTTGCCGACAACTCGATTGCGCAATGCCTGCAGTATTTCAGCCGCGGTTATGTCGGTTTTAACTTAACCGACGATGAGAACCTGGAGGTTGTGGATCACGACGGCAACACGTTCCCTGTCTCGAGCCTAAGCAGCGGTGCCAGGGAACAGGTGTTCCTCTCGCTGCGGGTCGGTTTCGCCTCGCGGGCCCTGGAAAACCGGGCCGGCTTCCTGTTACTTGACGACGCGTTCCAGCACTCGGACTGGGAACAGCGCCAGCACATGGTCACCCAGTGCCTCTCACTGGTGAAGATGGGTTGGCAGGTCTTCTACTTCACCATGGACGATCACCTGCGCGACCTATTCCGAGAGAAAGGAAAAAGTCTCGGTGAACGTTTCAAGACGAAAGAACTGACAAGGAGATACGCTGGATAGCAATCTCGGAAAGAATTTTCTCTGTCACACAATCTTTGAGACGGTCGACCCAAGCGAATAAGACCTAATCCGAATCCAACATCACCCAACACGTCGTTCGTACACAACGTCATGATTCTAGTGCTAAAAGCACTAGAATTAATGTTAGAAAGAGAAAATGAAAGAACTGACATTTAACAGATCCCCTAATTAGGATTATGTTAAGATATGTTAAGTATTTTCCTTAAATCATTTTTACCTCTCCCCCTCATCCTCACATTCAGTCTCCAGTCCGCAAATTCACAGCCAGAGAAACCAGAATCAGCCCATAATCTCAGGAAAGCTCATCGTGTATTACCTGCAGAAGCCAAGCCCTTATCCCCAAAGGTCAGTAGCGTTAAGTGGGAAGAATTAGAATGGCGTGGAAAGGAAGAAGAAAATATCAGATCATATATCATAGGTTCAGACACACCTTATACGGGAAAGAGTTATCGCTTGTATCCAAACGGGCAGAAGAAAAATGAAACACACTGGAAGGACGGGCAGAGGCATGGATTAACTGTTTATTGGCGGGA
>DUBC01000012.1 GCA_012960505.1 Verrucomicrobiales bacterium | reverse complement strand
GTCATCACACATAAATAAATTATCACTCATACTGAAATGGCTGGAAATAGAATTGAATCGTTTGTTATGAATCCCACGTTTGAAATCTTGCTAAAACATAGCGATGGCGGAGTGAAGAAACGAAAAAGACTGATGATTTTAATGGGCCTTGGAATTGCCTTTGGAATCCTGGTTGTGATTGCTGCCATCGTCATTGGCCAATCGATAATTCCTCAATATTTTATGAAGAATACGAATTCAACTTTATCGAATACAAATTCAACTTTATCAGATACTAATTCATCGTCATCGTCATCGTCATCAAAGTCATCATCAACTTCATCGGGCAAATCACCATGATTTTTGAATTTGGGTTTTTGTAAATGTTTAGGTAGAGGAGAAAGCATCATAGTGATGTTTCTGCCAGTCAGTTTCGGCTCCATATCAATGTGCGCAACGCCAGAAAGATCCTCTTTAACTTCTTTCATCAATTCAAACCCAACTTCCTTATGCGCCATCTGACGACCACGAAACATTAATTGAATTCGCACCTTGTCTTCATCCATTAGAAATGACTCAGCACGAGTGACCTTCATATTATAATCATTTGCACCAATACCAGGTCTGAACTTAACTTCTTTAAGGCGGTGCGTCTTTTTGGGTTGTTCTTTTTTAAGCTTCGCCTGATCGTACTTGTACTTGCCGTAGTCAACAATTTTGCATACAGGCGGGCGGGCATTAGAGGAAACCTCTACAAGGTCAAGACCCACACTCTTTGCTTTCCTTACAGCTTCATGAGTATCCATGACACCTAACTGCTTCTCTCCATAAATGACTCGAACTTTGGGAACTCGGATACGATCATTGATCCTATCTCTGGGAGCCCATTTCCTGAAGTTTTTCTTTTTTGGCCTAGCGATAACTGTTCCTTCTTTTTAAATGTTAGTGAAACATATTAATTGTATGTCTCTTGGGATTTACCCAGGTACGAAATATTAAATAACAGCATTAGATGAATAATCAATCTCCTATATCAAAGTGAACGTGAACTGACTTCCTCCGTGAATTGAGATATAAACTTTTCGGGGCACAAGGCACCGAGATCTCCGCGTTTGCGGTGACGAACTGAGATAGTGTTGGTTTCAACTTCATTAGCACCAATAATTAACATATATGGAATCTTTTCGAGCTGGGCAAGTCTAATTTTCGCTCCAATTTTCTCAGCAGAGTTATCCATGGACGCTCTTGCACCCACCGCAAGTAGTTTATTTAGCTGTTCACGCGCCTGTTCAGAAAACTTTTCTGAAATAGGTAGAACTCTAACCTGCTCAGGTGAAAGCCAGGTCGGAAATGAACCTTCAAAATGTTCTATTAGTACCGCAACGAACCTTTCTAGTGACCCGAAAGGCGCTCGATGAATCATTACTGGCCGGTGCGGTTTATTGTCCTTACCTATGTAACTAAGGTCAAATCTTTCAGGTAAATTATAATCAACCTGGACAGTTCCTAATTGCCACTCGCGCCCAATAACATCCTTTACTACAAAATCAATTTTTGGACCATAAAATGCCGCTTCCCCTGATTCTTCAGTGAATGGAACCTCCAAAGAGCTGACAGCTTCGCGCAGAGCTGATTCAGCTCGATCCCAGTTATCCGGATCACCAACATATTTACTAGAATCTACATCTCTCAGCCCGACCCTGACACGATAATCAACGATTCCAAGCGTGTTCAACACTACTTTAACCAATTCAAGGCAACCCATTATCTCCTCCTGCACCTGATCATCAGTACAAAACAAATGTGCATCGTCTTGAGTAAATGATCTAACCCTAGTTAGACCTCCAAGCTCCCCTGACTTTTCCCAACGATACACTGTACCGAACTCAGCTAAACGAACGGGAAGATCTCGATAACTATGGTGCTCACTCGAATATATTTTTATATGGTGAGGGCAATTCATCGGCTTCAGCAAGAATCCTTCAGCCTCACCCGATTTAAGCCGATTAGTTAGTTCGCCACAGGAACAACCCTCGTCAGCCAATGCAGACATTGATTCTCGGCCAACGATAGGAGAAAACTGACTCTCTTCATAATAAGGAAAGTGCCCGCTTGTTCTATACAAATCTAATTTACCAATGTGCGGAGTATATACCTGGCTATAACCTTTTTTATCCAGCTCTTCGGTAATAAACTTTTGTAATTCATTCCGAATAATAGATCCTTTAGGCTTCCACAAAACGAGCCCCTGACCAACTGCTTCATCAAAATGAAATAAACCTAAATCACGACCCACTTTGCGATGATCACGTTTCTTAGCTTCTTCTAACTGTTCTAGATATTCATTAAGCTGAGTCTTATTCTTGAATGACGTTCCGTAAATGCGCTGAAGCTGAGGATTATTCGAATCACCTTTATAAAATGCGCTTGCTACTGACATCAGTTTAAACGCTTTACAATTACCAGTCCGCGGAACGTGTGGCCCAGCACAGAGATCCCAAAAATCCCCATTCTTGAAAATTGAAATTTCTTCTCCTTCAGGAATATCTTCTAATAAATCAATCTTAAAGGTCGAAGACTTGCTTCTTTCACTGAGGGCAGCTAACCGACCACTTTGAGCCAAATTGAGAGCCTCTTCCCTTGAAACAATCATTCGTTCAAAGGTCTGGTTCTCTTTGACAACCTTCAGCATTTCATCCTCAATCCTCGCAAAATCCTCCGGAGAGATCCTATGCTCTAATTCAACATCATAATAAAAGCCATTTTCAACTGGAGGACCTGCAGCAAACTGTGCATCTGGCCATATTTTGGCGATGGCAGTTGCTAGAATATGGGCTGTAGAATGCCTGAGTCGTTCTATATCTGACATTTGTGAGCGCTCTTCGGGTGTCTTTCTATCGTTACTTTCCGCCATAATGTAAAAGGTAACCCCTTAACCAATTGACAGACATTTACAACTTGAAACCCGCCCAGATATGAGGATTGTACTGTGGCTACGGGGTGTAGCTCAGCTTGGTCAGAGCGCCTGCTTTGGGAGCAGGAAGCCGTAGGTTCGAATCCTATCACCCCGACCATTTTCCATTAATATTGAATGTTTTAACTATTTTTTGCAAAATAGCTTAGAAAAGTTTCAATTCTGAAGTGCCTAACACCAAATCGCTGTTAATAAAAGTTAAGGAGTCTTTTGACTCTGCAAAATGGCAATTCAGAGAAGTCCCTGAAAAAAAAGTAATCGAATCTGAATTCGAGGCACATCACGCAAAAATTCCTCTCCATGTCCAAGCGTTTGAGGAATTGGGAGCTGTTTCAGTTGTTTCTAGGCTGTCTTTCACTGTGGATCCAGCCGCGCAGGCCTCTATTCATGACGCTCTAATGCGCACAAACATCGCTCTTACCATCGGAAACTTCGAAGCAAATCCAGAAAATGGCGAAGTTTATTTCCGAATCACTAATGTTTTTTCTGATGGGCAACGTGATGTTGAAATTATCACAAGCTTGGTACGCACTGCTATAGTAGAAATGGATCGCATCACTCCTTACCTTGCAGAAATCATGCGCGATCCAAACCAGTCCATTTCTAATCTACTTGCCCGAAAGGATCTTCTTCCAGAAATCAAATCTGATTTTGATTCTGAGGCAAAATAGATTCAATCTTCATTGAGAAAAATATCCGCATCTAATCAATGCTTTAATTTACTTCAAGCTCTAGCCAGAGACTGTCTTTTGAAAAAATAGCATATAAATTCCAACAGCTATTAGAAAAATCCCAAAAGCCACCCTTAAGTAATCAGAGGATAAGCTTTTCATAAGCTCTGAGCCTAATAAGGCTGCGACTACAGCTGCGATAGCAGCGAAGCCGGCGATCCTCCAATCAACTAAGCCCGCCTGTGCATAACGGAACGAAGAAACAGAGGCCGTCACGATCATAACTGCAAGTGACGTTGCGATAGCCTGTTTCATTGAAAGTCCAAGGAATCCCTTAAATGCTGGAACCATAATAATGCCACCCCCAACACCCAGAAGAGAACCTAACAAAGCAGCCAAAGCTCCTATGATAATTGCTGAAAAAATTAATTGCATTAATATGTTATATATAAAATATTATTGAGAGCCTGTAAGCAAACGAATCACAAGTCTTTCAAGAACAATTCGATGATCCAGTGCACTCGTGACCAAGGACCGGTTAGCTTGCAGGCAATCAGCTAAACCTTGGCGTAAATTAACTAAAGAAAAATTTCTGCTCTCTGATGAAGCAAGAAAAATAGGATAAACACTCAACCCTCCATCTTTTTTCCTTGGTAAATGAGCAGTTTCAGATGCGGGCAACCTAGACAACGCAGCTTCATAAGACCCATAATTACCGCCACCGCTGATCCCATGATGTTTAGCTAGACCTTTAGCAATCAATAATCTTCTAATGGTCGGCACCACTGCTGCAAGAAGAATGCCTATGGCATTCTCTCCCTGATATAACAAGTGATCTATAATCCTCAAAGCTCCAGACAAATTCTTTTTTGCTATACTATTACCCAACTCAAAAACAACTCCTGCTCTGGTAAGGGCTACCTGATTGCTAACATGTTCCACTGTAATGGTCCGGTCATCATGTGAAAGAAATAGATCAATTTTTTCTAGCTCATTCCCAATCTGAGAAAAATCAGTGCCAGCCAACATCACAAAAAGTTCCAACGCTTCATCCTCAAAAAACAAACCCCTCTCCTTAGCAAGCTTTCGAACATGCATTTTTATCTGATCCTGCCAACCATCTCTACTCATGTCAGGACGATCAAATATCTCAATCCTACCCAACTTTGAAATCTTCTTATAAAATGACCTACGTTTATCAATTGAAGGTGCACTAAGAATAAACGTGATGCCATCCGGTAACCCGTCTCCTAACACATTCGTCAATGATTCAGCAGCATCCAGAACTGATAATGCCTTACCTGTCTGTGAATCTGCAAATATGGTCGCACCTTTGAGCCAGACTACTTTTTCTCCACCAAAGAAAGGTAAGGTCTGAAGTGCTCCTATGGTTTGAGAGACAGCCTTCACTGCAGCCTCTGCATTTTCAGCTACCCCATCAATGACCTCTGCTCCAAACTCAGCCTCCTCGGGAGGAACAAGTTTTCCGAAACAATTGAGAGCAGCCTCCTTGAGACGCGCTTCATCAGTGCCGACAAAAGCTAATATATTAGTTGAAGCCTTCCCGGCAGCTTTTTTCTTTGCAACCACACTGCAATCTGGTCTGCGATTTCATTCAAGAAAAGCAAAAAGAGGAAAACAAAGCTAAAATCCTTTATACTTGATGAGTCCTCTGCTAGATACATTATTTGAAGGGTTAAATATCAATCAGCTCTAGCCTGGATATTCCAAATCAATTCCGTTGCTACAGTTTCAAAACCACTAAACATATTATGAAAAAATACAGTATTTTATTTTTAATCTTTGCCTTTGTCTGTGGGGCAATCAGCTGTGGCAAAAAAGAAGCCGACCCAACTACTCCTAATGAAAAACCTAAGGGATCATCTGAATTGACAAAAAAGCCTGAGCCTGAGCCTGAGCCTGAGCCTGAGCCTGAGCCTGAGCCAGAGCCAGAACCAGAACCAGAACCAGAACCAGAACCAGAACCAGAACCAGAACCTGAACCAGAACCTGAACCGGAGCCTGAACCGGAGCCAGAAGAAACGAGTGTTGAGTCAAAAACACGTAAGGATCTGGCAACTAATTTAATGGGCATGATGTCATCTTTTGCTGATACAGTTTCAACGATCAGAGATAAAGAAAGTGCCGAAGCAGCAGCAGCTAAATTTGATAAGATAGCAACCGATTTCGAAGCTCTTGCCTCGAAGATGGAGAAGGTCGGAGCTCCGACCGGTAAACAGATAGAAGAATTCAGCGCATTGTTTTCAAAAACAGAAGAAGAACTCAAAGAAAAGATGCAACCTGTCCTTGGATTTTTACTTGGAGATGAAGAAGTAGGTGGGATCCTATCACCTGCGTTTCAATCATTCGGTGAGAGAATGGAAAAACTGAATCCTATAATTGAAAAATGGGGTGGTAATGGAGGTGAAGAAGAGGCAATCACAGTGGAAGAGGGAGAGATCCCCATTCCAATCCCAGAAGAGAATCCTTAAATTATAATTCTGTTTTATTAACTAATTCGATAGGATAAAAATATAAACTATATTCCTTTGAGAAACCCTCATCTTAAGGTGAGGGTTTCTCTTTGATCGGATTAGATATTTTGAATGGTCACTATGTACTGAATGGAAAGATTAATTCATCTCCTGATATTCCCATTAGTCATTGCTGCGGCAAATGCAGTTGAAATTCATCTTCCCGCTTCAGCTGAAATGCTGCAATCGATTGATTCAATACTCAATGAATCGGTCAATAAATCAAAAATCCCTGGTGGAGTTATTTGGCTAGAAAAGGAAGGTGATAAATATCACAAAGCCTACGGTAATCAGAGTCTCTTCCCAGTTAAAAGAAAGATGACAAAAACCAGCATCTTTGATGCCGCATCCTTGACCAAAGTCATGGCGACTGCCCCCTCCATCATGATCCTGATTGAACAGGGCCGCATTGCACTTGATGACCCGGTCCGGAAACACCTCCCAGAATTTAATGGAGGAAACAAAAACAAAGTCACTATCAAGCAACTCTTAACGCATACCTCAGGACTTCGCCCTGTCCTTCCAAAAAAGCCAGCGTGGAAGGGTTATGATAAGGCAATAAAGCTAGGAATTTCTCAAAAACTTGTTGAGTTGCCGGGTAAAAAATTTCGTTACAGCGACATTAACTTCATCTTGTTAGGAGAAATAGTAAGACGCGTCTCAGGTAAGAGACTGGATAGATTTTCCAAAGAAAAGATCTTTCAACCATTAAAAATGGTAGATACAAATTTTAAACCGTCCAGAGATCTACTTCCAAGAATCGCACCAACAACGCGGGAAGGAAATGTTCTTATTCATGGCGTTGTACACGACCCGGCCGCAAGGGCCATGGGAGGGGTCGCCGGTCATGCCGGACTATTCACAACCGCTCCTGATGTGGCTCTTTTTTGCCGAATGATCATTAGTGAGGGAAAACTTGGGAATGTAAGAATCCTAAAAAAAGAATCAGTAGCATTGATGTCCCGTAACCAAACTACCAAACTGAGTCAAAAGGTGAAACGTGGAATCGGATGGGACATTGATTCAATCTATTCCAGTCCGAGAGGAGAAGGGTTTCCAATGGGTGAATCATTTGGGCACACGGGATGGACCGGCGGCTCGGTCTGGATACATCCAAAAAGTAAGAGCTTTCTGATCTTCCTTAGTAATCGCAATCATCCCTACGAAAGACGGTCAATAAAACCTTTGCGCCGCGAATTAGGAACGTTAACGGGAAAAGCTTTGGGTTTATGAAAGTAATAAAAGATTCCTTTCCCTAACGCTGTTCCTCTAGTTGAGATTAAATCATTTATAATCTTAAAACAAAAATGATTGGTCACTTACCGTGGCTCAATCTATCAGCCAGCTTATCAGGTAAACCAGCATCGATGATCTTGCGTTGAGCTGATTTAATATCGTATTCTACTCTTCGGTTTAAAATGCGCTGCCCTCCAAGATCATAAATACAATATGAAGCTCTAGGGTCTCCATCACGCGGTTGCCCAACGCTCCCGACATTAATTAAATATTTTTTTCCATTCTCCATATCTAACACTCGTCCCCCTAATTCCTCCACACTGGAGGTTTTAATATAAAATGCAGGTACATGAGTATGCCCTATAAAACAGACAGGAGTGTACTGATATCCAAAACTCTCTAACGCATGAAACTTACTCGTTACGTATCCCCATCCTTCAGGCGAATCCAGCGTAGCATGTACGATAGTAAAATCTCTTACCTGACGAACCAGTTTAAGATTAATAAGATATGTCTTATCTTCTTGCGTTAAATTCTCCCGAGTCCAAGTCATGGACTGTTCGGCAAGAGGGTTTAGTCCAACAAGTTCGATATCCGATGCAACCATTTCATCATGATTGCCCTTAACAACGGGACAATCGAGTCCTTTGACAGCGACCAAGCATTCTTTGGGGTTTGCATTGTAACCTACAATATCACCTATGCAGACAAAATGGCTGCAATCGTTCTCATTTGCATCCTCTAATACAGCATTTAGTGCTTCAAGGTTAGCATGTATATCACCAAAAATTGCAAATTTCATTTACGTAATCTAAAAGATTAGGAGATTTAATTAGTGTTGTCGAGTTGCCCTAACTCACGTTAATGAGTATTTGTCTTTCAAACATCTGCATATCAGCTAAGAGATCATAAGCTATTATGCAATTCTTTAGTTAATGCAAATTCCACGAACTTGACTGGTTCTAAACAAGCAAGTAACACTTTTTTGCCTCATGATTGATTGCCGTTTCATTTATCAGACGAAATTATCGAAGCCGTTAAATTTTTTATTATTTCTCAGTATATTACTGCAATCGTTCTTGTCATCCATTCAAGGAGAACCGGATAGGAAAGTAATACAAAAACCAAACACAGCTCCATTAAATCCAAGCGATTCTATGAAGCTAATTAATCTTCCCGAGGGATTCTTCTTGGAACTCGTAGCGTCTGAGCCTCAAATAAGTGAACCAGTTGCTCTTACATGGGATGGGAACGGGAGAATGTACGTTGTAGAAATGCGCGGATATATGCAAAGTATGGATGGACCCGGTGCAAAAGACCCAGTTGGTCGGATTAGTCTTTTGGAGGATACCGATGGCGATGGTAATTTTGATAAGCATAGTGTTTTTCTTGATGGTTTAGTTGAACCAAGGGCAGTTCTTTATGTTGGTAATGGGTTGCTCGTTGGTGAGCCGTCAGATTTGTGGTATTGCCGAGATACCGATAATGACGGTAAATCTGATACTAAAGATAAAGTCTATGATAAGTTTTCTTTACGGGAGAGTAACGTCGAGCATAAGGCTAACGGGCTAATTCTTGGAATTGATAATTGGGTATATGTTTCTCAGCATGGCCGACGTTATCAATTTCAAGGTAGAAAATTCAGGCATGAAAAAGTACCAAGAATTGGGCAATGGGGATTGGCTCGCAATGATGAAGGACGTTTTTTGTTTTCAACGAACAGTATTCCTGCGATAGGATTTTTCATTTCACCCGAATACCTTGTTTCAGGAAGAAATAAAGGTCCTGAAAAGTTAATCACCGGGGCTGTACTAAAAGTGGGAAAATATAATGAAGTCTGGCCCGCGATGACGACTACTGATTTGCAGAGTGGAGTAGGCGCATCTCGGAGTAGCGATGGTACATTGCGCAGTTTTACCTCTGCCTGTGGGCAAAGTTTCTTCCGCGGTGATCGGCTCGGAGAAGATGTTAATGGTGATTATTTTGTTTGTGAGCCGGTAGGCCGCCTCGTAAGAAGATCAAAAGTTAAATATTTGGATTCCGGTCACCTAGAATTATCTAATCTATATGAAAATAGTATTGGTGAGTTTATCACTTCAAGTGATGGTAATTTTCGGCCTGTAAATACTTATACGGGCCCTGATGGTTGTCTTTATGTTGTGGATATGTATAGGGGTGTTATTCAGGAAAAAAGCTTTATGACGCCATACCTTAAGCAAGAGATTCTAAAATCTAAGTATGATGAAAATATTGGGCGAGGAAGGATTTATAGGGTTAAGAGAGATGGATTTTCGCCAGGGGAAAAGCCTAATCTTTTAGACGCCGATCCTGAGCGTCTAATGGCTTCTCTGAAACATCCTAATGGCTGGTGGAGAGATATGGCGCAAAGCATAATCGTAAACCGGAAACTGGTTAAATTAGTTCCTTTTCTAGAAAAAATAGTAATGAGTGATCCTGATCCTCTTGCCCGTCTTCATGCTTTATGGACATTGAAAGGATTATCTAGACTAGAGAACGAAGTTGCATTAGCAGCCTTGGAAGATGCAGATGAACGAGTAGTCTCAGCTTCTTTGCGTACAATCAATTGGTCGCCGTCTGAATATTCCTATATTGAAACTATTATTGATGAAGCTAGCCCTATAGTCATTGCACACATCATTTTGGCTGTCGGTCAGAATAAATCTCAAAAAAGTAAGGATTTGATTTTAAAATGCATTTCAAGATTTCCCATGAACGAAAGGGTTCTACGTTCTGTACTTGCCGTGACATCAAGAGAACATCTTAAAAGTTATAGGTCTGAAATTATCTCAAATCCTATTTTCCAAGGAGATACTAAAACCAAAAAGACTGATGAGTGGCTAAAACGATGGGATAAGTTTATTCTTAATGAATGAATTTTTTGCTATAAAAATATAAATATAGTTAATTTATGGAAGTTGGAATAATTATTTACTTTTCCCTGTTATTCTTAGAAGCACCCAAACTCGTCTCCAATTTTGTAAATTCAATTAAGTCCTGACGTCTAAATATTTCTGGAGATCTTTTCAGAAGTTTTTTTAATGCTTCATATGCCTGCTCTTGATTCGCAGGATTTCTTGCCAATAACATCAATAACTTACGACTATAAAAAAGAGGCGCGTTCTTATCATTAACAATTTCTCGGTAAACTGCTAAGGTCGCCTTTAAATCTTTTTTCACCTCAAGTAAATGCATTCCTAATTTAGCGTAATCCAAATAAGTCGACCCATTTGAAAGAGCTGCACTTTCGAGTTGTTCAAGTGACATTTTATTTGCTGCACTCAACGCAATATGATCCTCTAATCTCTCCATGTCTCTACGGACAGTTAATGTGAGTGCCCTTGTACCAAATCTTGTGCTACGGTACAATGATGAGGTTACCTCATAAGCTTTTTCTTCCTTACCTTCACACCTTGCTAGATGGGTTGCGTAAGCTCTAAAAACATAGGGAGGGGCATCATCGGCTTGGGAAGACTTAAGGTACCATTGAGAAGCGAGCTCCGGGTCATTATACTTTTGAGAATAAATGTCAGCAACAACCATGGACAACCGATAACTTTCTGGAACCCATTCTGCACCTTGCTTTGCAAACTCCAAGCCCTTCTCCAAATATCTGGGCATCATTATGTTTTTCATCTGCCAACTCTCAACCCCATCCTCAGCCCACTCAGATTTGTTTCTATAATAAGCATAAGCATTCCATGCCAAATCCCAAGCGGCCAGGTCCCAATGCTTTGCAAATCGTGGCTGTAAAGAAGTAGTAACTCCACGAAACTTTTCAACTGATGCCCAGTCCTTATCGCGAAATGCCTGATGAGCTCTCAAATCATAAATACTGGCAATAAGTGAACGGAAACCCCCAATCGAGCCAACAAAACTAGCCTGCGTTAGTTGTTCTCTAGCAGACATACTAGGAGACCAATCACGAAACCCTTGTTCTTTAAGCATTTTTTCAGTGTTCATTTCTATAGGAATACGAACAAAGCCAAACCCACCTAATATGATCAAAGACAGGAGAAGGCGCCGATAAGAATACGACTTTAATTTTGTAACAATACTCAAAGCTCTTTCTTTGCGAATAATATCCAACTGATCATGCTGTAAATGGTTAAGTAAAAACCAGTCAAACCAATTAGCCTAAACATAAGCGTAGTGGAAATGGATTGACCAGTTATGAGTCCATCAAAAATATTGAACATTTGCAAATTAGGAAACACAACGGCAACGATTCCGGCAATGAACCTTTGCAAGGCTCCATGTATCTGGCCCTCTGGAAAATAATACTCTAAGGCCAAGGACTGAGCATGCCCAATGAAATAAACCACTAAACTGACAATGATCGTGAAAAGCGTTGAACTAGCAAACGTAGACACAACGAGCGCAACGCCTGCTGCGACAGCCGCCTTTAAAAAAACCGCCAGCACTCCAAGAATGAGTTCGGGACGTACTCCTTGAGCAAAGATAGTCTCCTTCAAATATTCTTTCTGGGCATCAGTTGCTCCGCCCCTAATCATCTTTATTTCTTCGGCCAAAATTCCATGTTGCCTAAAGTATAGGACCGCAAAGAAAAGGAAAGACATGAGGACAAGGCTCACAGCAACGAGAAAAATAATTCCAATAAGTTTACCAACTAAATATTCAAACCTTGGCACGGGCTTTGTCAGTATCGTGTAAAGGGTCCGATCTTCTATATCTTTTGGGATAAGTAATGCAGTCCCAACAATGGAAAAGATACTCGCAAATAATGTCATTGCTCCAAATGAAACATCCTTCAAAATCTTAAGCTCCTGTTCAAAAGTAAAATTAAGAAAAAGGAAATTTGCACCTATAATCAATACGCTAAAAATGAGCATGAAATAAAATACCTTCATGCGCACTAGCTGAGTAAATGTATTAAATGCTATTGCCCAGACGCGAGATAATGAGAATAACTTGTGCTGTAAAACAAGATCATCCTTCACACTCTTAACTTTATCAGCACTCATGCGTCTTTTCTAACATCCTCTGATTCTGCTCTGGTCTCTTTTAGAAAGAGCCTTTCCAAAGTTGTTTTGGGTTTGCCTGAACGAAGCAATCTAGTTTCTTCACTAGCTTGAACCAACTTATTTATTTGATCTAAGATCTTAGGGTCTGCGTGTTCTAGGATTATCTCAGTCTGACTCTCAATTTCTATGAGTTCTTCTAACTTACCTTCCTTTACAAGTTTCCCCTGAAAAATAATACCAACCTTGTCACAAACTTCCTGGACCTGTTCAAGCAAGTGAGAAGAAAGGATAACCGAGATACCACGCTGTTTAAATTCTATTATAAGATCACGAATTTTGCGAGAGCCCGCAGGATCAACCCCAGCAGTCGGTTCATCAAGTACTACAAGCCTCGGATCCCCAACCAAGGCCTGTGCTAGACCTATTCTTTGAAGCATGCCCTTCGAATAACCTCCGAGACGTCGATCCCTTGCATTTTCTAAATCAACTAAAGAAAGTAATTCAGATGTTCTTTCTTTAATTTTTCGACGGGAGAGCCCACACAGCTTTCCATAAAAAGAAAGTGTCTCTGCTCCCGTCAAATATTTATAGAAGTAGGGATTTTCAGGAAGGAACCCAACCGAACCTCTACTAGCTGTCTCACTACTGGATAATCCAAATATTGCAGAACTCCCTGATGTCGCAGATATCAATCCGAGCAAAACTTTCATTGTAGTGCTCTTGCCAGATCCATTGGGTCCAATCAATCCATAAACTTCTCCAGCCTCAACCCGTAAGGACAAGTCCTCAACAGCGATTACCTTTTCTTTACGAAAAGGAACCGGAAAGATCTTGGTCAGATTATTAATCTGGACAGCTGGAATAATTTCTTCGGCCATCATTAATAAAAGATACCCACAACAATAAATTTTAGTGTAATTGGTTCAATAAACAACAATAAGAAAGTACCAATTTGAGGTTATTATTGATTTTTGACAGTATATTTATATTTATGCAGTCTACAAAAATTGCCCCGCACCAAGCAATTCACAGCTAGGTACGGGGCAAATCAATTTCGAATATCCTTAGTAAAAAATCTGATCTATGAAATCTCTACCTCAATTTGCTTTAGTTTAGATGACTCAGATTTAAAGATTAAAACACTCAGTACTCCATTTTTAAATCCAGCTTTAACAGAATCAGGATCCGCGTCATCTGGTATACGGAAATTTCTTAGAAAAGTTCCCTCCGAACACTCCAATCGATGAAGCGTCTCGTTTTCTGCAGAATTTTCAAATTTCCTATCACCTTGAATGGTCAATTTACCATGCTCAACTGTGACCTTAACATCCTCTCTATCCACTCCAGGAATTTCAGAATCAATCCTATATCCGGACTCGCTTTCGGTAATGTTAACGGCCGGAATCCAGTCCGCCACAGAGTTTTCGGTGCTCTCATTTTTATTTGCCAGTGAACGCCCACCATTGTAGACAAGGTCTGAAAGCTGATTGGTAACGTGATGAAATTCACGAAACGAATTCCAATTAATAAGATTTGTCATAATTATTTCTCCTTAGATTAGTTTGTATTTTTGTTATTTTTAAAACCACTTTGAGGGTTTGTTGTATTATATAGCTTAAAATATGCCAATTGGTGTATATAATGTCCCTATGCATTTACTACCAATAGGTTATAAATTATTCTAGGGAGTTTTTATCTTGTTTTTATTGCGTCATAATGTCTCTTATTAGATAATTTTCTCATTTGGTAGAGCCATTATGACCCTGTTAAATTTACAGGAACTGCCCTTGTTCAATCCACAAAAAACTCCAAACTTATTACATGCGCGCTCTGATCATACTCCTTTGTCTCAATCTGAAGATTACTGCCAAAGAAATTCCCTACATTGATTTAGCAAAAGAAACAGATCGTCAGGTGATCGTTGACAAGGAAAAAGGACAATACTTAGGCCATCCGACTACTGCACTACTCAGTGATGGGAAAACTGTTCTTTGTGTTTATCCGAAGGGTCATGGCAAAGGGCCCATCCTTTATAAAAGGAGTAATGATGCAGGAAAAACATGGGGCAAGCGTTTGCAGACCCCTACTAGTTGGGTCAGCTCAAAAGAAGTCCCAACATTATTCCAAGTCACTGATAAAGAGGGTAATGATCGTATCATCATGTTCTCAGGTCTTTACCCTATACGAATGGCGTATAGCAATGACGAAGGAAAGAACTGGAGCGAACTAAAATCTATCGGTGAATTCGGAGGAATCGTTGCAATGGGAACCATGATCTCAGTAAAAGGAAAACCCGGACATTACCGTGCCCTTTTTCATGATGATGGTCGCTTCATTTCAAATAAATCCAACCGAGAAACACCAGTAAAATTCACACTATACAGTTCACTCTCAGTGGACGGAGGAATGACATGGGAAAAACCGGAAACTATATATGCATCAACAAAAATTCACCTCTGTGAACCAGGCTCAATACGTTCTCCTGATGGCAAGCAAATCGCAGTCTTATTGCGTGAAAATTCTCGACGAGAAAATTCATATGTTATTTTTTCTAAAAATGAAGGAGAAAGCTGGACAGAACCGCGCGAACTACCAATTACACTGACCGGTGATCGTCACACAGCAAAATACCTTCCTGACGGAAGACTTTTCATTTCCTTCCGGTGCCGCACAGCGATCGGGTCTAAGTTAGGAGTCAGCAAAAGTCCAATTCCATATGAGGGAGACTGGGCAGCATGGATCGGAAAATATCAAAACATTGTTAACGGAAATCCGGGCCAATACGTAATTCGAATAGCAGATAATAAAAAGGGTTGGGACACAACCTATCCTGGTGTGGAAATACTTGAGGATGGAACCATCCTAACCACGACCTATGGCCATTGGCAAGAAGGCGAGCAACCGTACATTATCTCGGTTAGGTTAAAGGCCAATGAAATCGATCAATTGGCACAAAAATCACCTAAATTAAGCATTAAGTCAGATACGATGCACTTAGAGTAATGATGATTTACTAGCAATGTAATAAGCATGCAAAAGCCATAGTTTTCTTGACCTTCCAAGTCACAACCGCACAAAATATTGCACTAGCCGCTAAATGAAAAATTCTTTCACGCTCATCACATTTATCACAGCACTGATTTCATTTGCTGTGGGAAATGAATTAGATCATGCCTCTAAAATGGCTGCTAGTCAGAAAATCTTCAGTAATGAGATTAGAGGAATTCTGATCGATCGCTGTGTGAAATGTCATGGTGGTAAAAAGACACGTTCTGAATTCAATCTGACAACTCGGCAAGGGCTATTATTAGGCGGAGATCAGGGAGTTGCAGTCATTGCCGGAGAGCCCAATAAAAGCCCCATCATAACGTACTTGCGTCACACAGAGGAACCTTTCATGCCTCCGAAAGAATCTAGACTCCCTGATCCCTTAATAAAAAAAATCGAAAAATGGATAGCTTTGGGCGCCGCATATGACAAACCTCTTCTCGATAATGCTACAAACCAAGATGAAGGCCCGATGGAAGTCACTGAGGAGGACAGGTCATATTGGGCATTCGCACCACTGAAAAACGATTTCCCTTCCGGAGCCAAAATTGATGGTTTTGTAAAGAACGGTGAATCATCCTCACCTAGAACCCTAGCACGTCGACTATACTTTGATCTGACTGGACTCCCACCATCCCCAGAAGAAGTTAACCAGTTCGTAAACGACAATTCGCCAGAATCTCATAGGAAACTAGTCGATCAACTGCTCGAATCCAAACAGTTCGGGGAAAGATGGGCTCGGCATTGGCTGGACATCGCTCGTTTTGCTGAAAGTCACGGATTCGAGCAAGACTACGACCGTAAGTTTGCTTTCCATTACCGAGATTTTGTCATTCGGGCTTTTAATGAAAACATGCCTTATGACCAATTCGTTCGCTGGCAAATTGCCGGAGATGAACTCGCTCCAAACAATCCAATGGCAATGATGGCAACAGGATTTCTGGGAGCAGGTGTCTTTCCAACACAGATCACCATCAGCGAAGCTGAACGTGTACGCTATGATGCCATGGATGACATGTTAGCTACGATGGGCAGCGCGATGCTTGCCACAACTATAGGTTGCGCAAGATGTCATGATCATAAATATGACCCGATCCCTACCAAAGATTATTATAGAATGCTTTCGGCCTTTACGACCACGGTGCGTAGCGACATCAACATTGATATGGGTTCGCTCGATAATAAAGGCAACGACGAACTAACACAAAAAATCAAGAAAGCGAAAGATGCTCGTGATGATTACGTAAATAAGGGACTAATTACAGCATTCCGCAGCTGGAACAAGGGGAGACTGCAAACTAAGGCAGCCTCAAAAAAAGATCCTCAATGGAATATCCTTTCACCAAAATCGCTCCTCTCCAAGGGTGGCGCAACATTCTCTTCTCAACCCGACGGATCACATCTAGCCAGCGGTAAGAATCCTGCATTCGACACCTACACATTTATCACTTCAACACCAACTGACAACCTCAGAGCCTTTCGTCTAGAAGCCTTAGCACACAAGTCGATGAAAAGTGGAGGACCGGGCCGAGCAACTAACGGAAATATTGCCCTGAGTGATCTCAAGGTTACCTGCGGCGGGAAGCTAATTAAATTAGCCAATCCAAGGGCAACCTTTGAACAAAAGAACTTACCAGTAGCAGCAATAATTGATAATAATGCAAAGTCAGCTTGGGCGCTAGATCCACAGTTCGGTAAAGACCATGCAGCTATATTTGAAATCAATAATCCTGCAGACTGCAAGGCTGGAGAGGACCTAGTGTTTGTGCTAAAATTTGAGAACAATACCAGCCATAATATCGGCCGATTGCGTTTGTCATCCTCAGCGCATGATCCAGAAACACTAACATTTGGCAAAGGGAATGCCAGTCCTGAGGAAATAGCGACTGATCAGATTGATAAACTGATCAAGGCAGCAAAGGGACAATTCGACAATAAACTGCGCACCAGACTACTCGAAATATATAAACCGATCGATAAAAAATGGCGCGAACTCGACAGTAATTTTACTAAGATTGAATCTGAACAAAAAAAGACAATCACTAAAGTCATGGTTTGCAGTGACGGTAATAAAGTTAAACCCATGCGCCATCATACCAGCAGCGGTAGCATTCCAAACTTTTACAAGCAAACTCACTTCCTCAAACGAGGAGACACTGGGCAAAAAGGCGAAGTTGCTAAGCTAGGATTTCTCCAAGTTCTTACACGAGGCGGTGTCCCTAGGTCAGAAAAAAGCCGAAGCGCAATCGCAAACTGGATCACCGACAGTGAAAATGGTGCGGGGCACTTACTTGCCAGAGTAATTGTCAATCGCATCTGGCAACACTATCTTGGCCAAGGTATCGTCACTACCCCCAATGACTTCGGATTTCAGGGAGAAAGACCAAGTAATCCTGCACTACTTGACTGGCTAGCTCATGAGCTAATTAATAAAAAATGGAACCTCAAACACATTCATCGAACCATACTAAATAGTGATGCTTACCGTGCAAAGCGTATGCCACGCAGACTCGAAGCGGAAGCTATCCGTGACAATGCGCTTGCAGTAAGTGAGCTGATGGATAAGAAAATGTATGGGGCCGGAACGCTTAAGGAAGAAATGCTAAGACGCAGCATCTACTTCATGATCAAGCGTACTAAATTAGTGCCAATCATGCAGTCATTTGACTGGCCTGACTCGCTGACTAGCTTAGGAAAGAGGTCCGTGACCACAACTCCAAGCCAAGCTCTCATCTTCATCAACGATCCTAACATGCGACGTATGGCAGAAGGCTTCGCAAAAAGAATCTCCGGAAAATCTGATCCTATCAAAGAAGCTTACCAAATAGCATACGGAAGGCTCCCATTTGATAACGAGCTTACTGCAGCAGTAGCATTTATTGAAGGACAGCAAAAATCACACAGCAACGATAAACACAAGGCGCTTTCCGACTTTTGCGGTGCATTGATGAGCGCTAACGAATTCATCTATATCGAATGATTAAAGACAACCATTGCGGACGCATAGAAAAAGCCTTCAACCGACGCGAATTATTACAGCGTGCCGGGGGCGGTATCGGCATGCTAGCCCTCAATTCTTTACTAATTGGAAAAGGGGAAGCCAACACAAATATCGGACCAAATCCAATGGCTGCACGTCATCCACACGGCTTCGGTAACGCAAAACGCGTGATCTGGCTCTTTATTAACGGCGGCCCAAGTCATGTTGACACTTGGGACTACAAGCCAGGACTCGAAAAAGCAAACGGCAAAAAACTTGAGGGCTTTGATAATACCACAGGTTTCTTTGACAAGGCAGTCGGCCCCCTACTCAAGTCACCGTTCGAGTTCAAGCAATACGGCAACAGCGGAATGTGGGCATCTTCGATTTTTCCGCACCTCTCTCAGCACGTCGATAAGATGGCATTTATCAAATCATTTCACACTAAGTCCAATAACCACAGTCCAGCACTGTTCATGGCAAACACTGGAGTTCCACGCATGAGCAATCCTTGCGTGGGAAGTTGGGTCACTTATGGACTGGGAACAGAGAACCAGAACCTACCTGCCTTCGTGGTAATGTCAGACCCGCTCAATCGCGGATTGCCTAAGGGCCATGCAGCGAACTGGGGAAGTGGTTTCCTTCCAGGAGCGTTTCAGGGAACCTGGGTCCGCTCAAAGGGAGAACCAATTCCTAACCTTAAACGCATTGCTGGCCTAAGTGATCAGCAACAACGTGCACAACTTGATTTCTTAGGTAAGCTCAACGCAGCACACGAAAAACGTTACCCAGCTGAAACAGAGCTGACCGCACGCATCAAGAGCTTTGAACTGGCCTACCGTATGCAGCAAGAAGCGCCGGAATGCTTCGAAATCGACAATGAACCCGAACACATCAAGTCCCTTTACGGGATCGGTGAGAAACGATGCGCACACTTTGCCCGCCAGTGCCTCATGGCACGACGAATGGTCGAACGTGGGGTCCGCTTTGTACAGATTTACTCAGGAGGAATGGAAAATGCACGTAGCTGGGACGGTCATGGAGATATCAAGAAAAATCATACCCAGTTCGCCGGTGAAACCGATCAGCCCATTGCGGGACTCCTTGCGGATCTAGAACAACGCGGAATGCTTGATGAAACACTGGTAATTTGGGGAGGAGAATTTGGACGTCTCCCAGTTTCTCAACTCTCAGGAGGAAAGCCAACGGGACGCGACCACAACCCGCACGCAGGTTGCTATTGGTTTGCCGGAGGCGGTGCCCGCGGAGGCACATCTTACGGTGAAACCGATGAGGTTGGCCACAAGGCTGCAGTCGACACTGTGGAAATTCATGACATTCATGCGACAATCCTTCACTTGTTAGGAATGGATCATAAACGACTCACTTACCTTCATAGCGGCAGGCGTTTCAGATTAACTGATGTGGCCGGAAATGTTATTCATGATGTTGTTTCTTGATACCACTATTATTATAGTGTGAACAGCGACAAAGGTTCTCTATGGTGCTGAGAGGCACTGAGCGCCAGTAGTAACTTAGGATAGTAAGCCCAAAGGATGCTCCCCATCTTACTCCGCGGGCTGTTGGCACCGCCAATAGGCCACCGGCCGATCCGCCAGGATCAACTGCTCGTATTTGTCCGCGGCGGTTGCCATCCCTGGGAAAAGTTGTGCAACCAGCAAACAAGCGATGGATCCCACAAGAACGCCAAAGGATTTTCGATACGTGACGCTTAGTTGGTTCATCGGATTGAAACTCGGAGCTGTGCTCATCTGTAGCGGACTAGCGAAGCTGCATGCACCAAAGGCACCTTAGTCGGCTGCTTTCCCGCCAAGCGAGAACAGCCGCGACTGCGTACGGAAAAACATGACGCCGCCCGCCACGGCCGGCACGGAAAAGCACTTTTCTCCCAGTTGGATTCGAGCCAGTGGCTTGTAGGTCTTTTCCGCCGCGATGACGACCACCTCACCTCGCTTGCTGACACAGTACAGCCGGTTATCAACCCACACGGGTGAACTGTAGGACTCGCCTCCGATGCGCTCGCGCCAATGCATTTCTCCCGTGGGGGCGTCGACGCATGTCATAATGCCGCTGTCAGCCAATAGAAACAGCAACCCGTCCTTGACCACGAAGCTGGGCACCAGCGGAACGCTGCGCGTGATTTCGTAAGCCACCTCGGGCTTGATGATGTTACCGACTCGCTTCGGGCGCACCGCTACGAAACGTTGACCGGCCAGGCCGGCGCCGTGACTGGCGAAGACCAGCTCGCCGTGCAACTGAGGGGAGCCGACGGTGCGGCTGGCAAACACGTCGTCGATCTCCCAGTTTACCTTGCCCGTTGCCAGGTCCACGCTGGTGATGCCGTGCGCCGTGCCGGTGAAGATGACTTCCGACCGACCGCCGTCAACGCGCCGCACGCACGGCGTGGCATAACCGGCCAGTTCCGTGTGGCGCGGCACCTTCCACCGCGTCTTGCCCGTCATGCGGTCAACCGCAATGAGAAAACTCTTGCCCGGGACCATGGACGCGTTCTTTGGCAGGTATCGCGCCATGCGTTTAGGGTGCATCTGATCGTTAGCCAGGATGACCACGTCGTCGTCGATGATCGGCGAGCTGGCCGAGCCGTGTAGTCCCTTGTATGGCCCAAGGTCACGCTCCCACATCGGCTTGCCGTTCAGATCGAAGGCCAGCATGAGCAATTGATCCGGCGTCGACCAGACCACGACCACGCCGTCGGCATCCACCGTCGGAGTGGCGGACGCAACGTCGTTGTCCCGATGCATGCGATAATCCTTGTACGGAAAATCGCGGCGCCAGCGGATCTGACCGTTCCCCGTGTCGATGCACAGGACCGAACGCGTCGCCATTGCCTTGTTAACACATTTCAGGAACAGGCGATCCTTCCAAACGACAGGCGAACTGCTGCCTGTGCCCGGCAGATTCGCGATCCAGTTGTAGTCGGCGTTCGTCCATCGGGTGGGGATTGTCCTGGCATCGCTGATCCCCGTACCATTCGGCCCGCGGAACCGCGTCCATTGGTTCTCCTGCGCAACCGCCAATGTGCCCAGGCAGGTTGCTAACAGGAGACTTAGAATACAAAGCGTGATGTGTGATGGCAGGATGCTCATGATTGCTGAAAGGCTCAGTTGGAACTTCGTTTGGAAACACCTCGTGGGTTTAAAGTGCATAACAAGCCGGACATGGTGCATATCATACCCACCCGTCCGCCAAACAGCAAGCCCCCTGTGCCTTAGGGGTTTATGAGGTCTCTTGGCCAAGGGCTTCTTGTCTTCTGGGAGGTGGTCCCTGCGCCCTGCACCATTTATCACGAATCATGGGAAATCGAATAACGGATGCCCTAAGTGATTGGGAAACGGGGGCAGACAGGCCAGTAAAGCTGATCAGCGATAAGCCTTAGGGATCCCCAATCACGCGACCTGCATCGTGGGGAGTGAGTAGTCACCCTGAACCCTGACTCATGATTCATGGTCAGTTGTTCGGGGATCGTGAGCCACCAGCCACTGTTCCCGTTATAATCTTCGGTGGATTTTGTAATTGGTCGGTTCGTGGTGCGGTGTTAGGGTTTTAAGCCATGAATTCAAGTGAAGATCCTCTTGTTCAGAAGCAGGAACATTCACTGAGAACAACTATAACCTCAAGTGTTCTAGGAGTTATTTCTATCATCTTGGCATTAATTGCACTGAGCATAACAAGTCAAAATGTGGGGCATTATTTGGGTGGTATCGCAATTGTTCTTGGAGCAATTCCTTTAATGCTTATCAGCTTGATTATATCAATCATTGGACTCCGTCTCAGCAGTGGAACGCTCGCAGGAAAAAGACTCAGTACCATTGGATTAATCCTTACCTTCTCTCCAATCTTAATGTTGCAGCGTCCCAGTATTGAGACATGGATTGAGAATAAGCGACATTACACCTATGTGGATGGGGTTCAGTTCAATAAAGAGAAGACGGTCCTGATAAAGTATCCAAGTTCCAAAACGGGCACTAATTACACCATCCCTGACAGCGTCACCAGCATCGGGAATTACGCATTTTTTAGCTGCGCAAGCCTGACGAGCGTCACCATCCCTGACAGCGTCACCAGTATCGGGAATAATGTCTTCAAGAATTGCATTAACCTGACGAGTATCACAATTCCCGACAGTGTCATCAGCATCGGCGGTCAGGCCTTCTCTTTTTGCAACAGCCTGACGAGCGTCACCATTCCAGATAGCGTCACAAGCATCGGGGAATCTGCCTTCGCGGCATGCGCCAATCTGACGAGCATCACGATCCCCGACAGCGTCACAAGCATCGGTGATTGGACCTTCAGTGGTTGCCGCAGCCTGACGAGCATCACGATTGGTGATGGCGTTACCAGTATCGGGAGTAGTGCCTTCAGTCATTGCAGCAGCCTGACTAGCATCACGATTCCTGATGGCGTTACAAGCATCGGGAATGTGGCCTTTGAAAACTGCACCAGCCTGACCGCAGTGACATTTCTTGGGGATGCTCCTACGGTTGGGACAATAAGAGTTTTCGCAAAATCCACCCCCACCATCTACCGCAAACCCGAAGCAAAGGGCTGGGGTGAGACTTTTGGGGAGCGACCTGTAAAGTTGATTAGTGAGAAGCCTTAACCCCTTACCCTGACCAACGACCCCTGATTCATGGTCCGTTGTTCGGGGATCGAAAGAAAAGAGCCACTGTTCCCGTTATAATCTTCGGTGGATTTTGTAATTGGCCGGTTAGTTGTGGGGTGTTAGGGTTGGACAAGGATTCAATGCATTTTCAGGTAATTATTCTCATTTTATTCAGTTGTGGGGTGTTATCGGCATCGCCTCATGCACGGAAGAGTGGTTACTGGTCCTTGAAACCGATAGTCCGACCCTCCGTGCCAACCAAATTCGATGAGGCAGGTAAGGCTATCAATCCAATTGATGCTCTGATTCAACAATCTCTCGACCGAATGAACCTTGCTCCATCAGCGGAAGCTGATCGGCGCACATTGATTCGTCGCCTGCATTTCGATTTGCTTGGCCTGCCACCCAAGCCCGAGGTGGTGGAGGCGTTCGTTACGAGCAAAAATCCCAAGGCCTACGATAAACTGGTCGACCAACTGCTCGCCTCGCCCCACTATGGCGAGCGCTTCGCCCGACATTGGTTGGACATCGCGCATTACGCGGACACCCACGGCTTCGAGCGCGACAAATTGCGGCCCCATGCCTGGCCCTATCGCGATTACGTCATCAGCGCCTTCAACGAGGACAAACCGTATATGGAGTTCCTGCGGGAGCAAATCGCCGGGGACGTCCTGCGCCCTGACGACGAGGATGCTGTCATTGCCACGGGCTTCCTCGCTGCCGGTCCTTGGGATTTCGTGGGGCAGGTGGAAACCCGCAGCGGTGTGTTGAGACGTTCGGCCCGGACGCTCGATCTGGACGACATGGTCACACAGGTGTTCACCTCCGCCTTAGGTGTAACCCTGAACTGTGCCCGCTGCCATGATCACAAGCTCGACCCAATATCGCAGGAGGAATACTACCGGATCACGGCCGTCTTTGCCGGAGTAAAACGCGCAGACCGATCCGTTTCCGACGCTTTGAAGGACAAGCTGGTGAAGGAACGGCTTCAATTGCTCGAGGCAATCAACCGCATCGCCCCCGGCGTGGACCTCGCCGACGTGGTGGGCGGCGGCGATGGCCTAGGTTCCGGCGCCTTCAAGGACGGCATCGATCCGCGAACGGGCAGGATCGAGCGTAAGCCGATGGGCTTCCTCACGGACATAAAACCCAACCGGTTCAGCCCCTCGCCCAACCGATTCGTGGACGGCGTTTTTATCCCGCAAGCCGGCAAGGACAAGCCGGATATCCCCATCAGCTCCACCGGCCTCACGATTCCATCCGTACGCGGCGCCGACGGCAAGGCGTGGGATGTCATTCGGAACGGCCCCGTCGACCGCACCCACTCGACGGTGTTGGGCGGCGTGGACTTCACCAAGGAGGGCAACGCGCTGCTGGGACTCCACGCCAACGCTGGCATCACCTTCGACCTCGCCGAACTCCGCAGGACCGTGGGGCGCGACACCCTGCGCTTCACCTCTCAGGTCGGCTACTTCGGCACCCGCGGAGACAACTCCTTCGCCGACGCACGGGTGTACGTCGATGGCCGCGAAGTGGTCAAGTTCCTCAAGCTGAAACGCTCGGACAGCCTGCAGGACATGGACATCCCCCTGCCCGCCTCCGTCCGTTTCCTCACCCTGATTGCCACCGCTTCCGGGAACGGCATCGGTATGGACCAAGTAGGCTTCGGTAACCCCAAGCTGAAAGCTCCCGAAACCGAATTGCCGGAAAAACAACGCCGACTCCTCGCCGACCTGCACAAACGAAAAAAGACTCTCGACGAAAAAATCGGCGCGCTCGGCACCGGGAAGGTTCATGCCGTCGTCCCCGAAACGAAGATGCCCGAGGTACGCATCCTGGAACGCGGCAACCCAGAAGCCCCGACCGGCGTGCCGCTCGCGCCCGGCGCACTATCCGCCCTGCAAATGCTCGACCCCGACCTCGGCAGCGTGGCGTCGACCGAAGCCGAACGTCGACTCGCCCTCGCTCACTGGATCACCCACGAGGACAACCCCCTCGTCTACCGCGTGATGGCCAATCGCCTTTGGCAATGGACTTTTGGAAACGGGATCGTCGAAACCTCCAGCGACTTCGGCCGTGGCGGACAGAAGCCCACGCACCCTGAGTTGCTCGATTGGCTTGCCGAGGAACTCCGCACCCGCAATGGCTCGATCAAGGCCATCACCCGTCTCATCGTCACCAGCGTCACCTACCGTCAGGTGTCCCACACCGCCCACGGCATGGCGGCCGATGCCGACAACCGTTTCCTTTGGCGGCAAACCCCCCGCCGACTGCAGGCTGAGGAGATGCGCGATGCCGTGTTGGCGACCAGCGGCAAGCTCAACCTCAAGGCCGGCGGTCCGGGTTATCGCGACTTTAAATACACCGAGGCCTACGCACCCATTTACCGTTATATCACGCCGGACACTCCCGATCTCTGGCGACGCAGCATTTATCGCTTCGTCGTCCGCACCACACCTCACGAGTTTCTCACCACGCTGGATTGCCCGGATCCCTCCAACCTTACACCCAAGCGGCTCACCACCACCACGCCGCTGCAGGCGCTCACGCTCAGCAACAATCCTTTCATGCTCAAGCAGGTCGGTTATTTCGCTGCGCGCCTGAAACAGGATGCCGGCGCAAAGGCGGCAGACCAAGTCGACCGTGCCTTCCGCCTGGCGCTTGGCCGTCCACCGGAACCCGCCGAATCCAAGGTCGCTCTCCAAACTGTCCGCGACAAGGGCTTGTTCGCCCTGTGCCACGCACTGCTCAACGCCAATGAATTCGCCTATGTCGATTAGATCGCGCAGAGAATTCCTGAAGACTTTCGGTGGTGGCTTCGGCCTGATGGCGCTTGACGGTCTGCTCGCGCGTGAACCACGGCCAATCGCTCATCATCCGGCCAAGGCAAAGTCGGTCATCCAGATTTTTTGTCCGGGTGGCATTAGCCAAGTCGATACGTGGGATTACAAACCCGAACTGACCCGGCGCAACGGCATGCAGTTCGATCCTAGTGGAAATCTGCAGTTCTTTGCTTCGAAGCCCGGTAACTGCCAAGGCAGTTATTGGGCTTTTCAAAGACACGGAGAATGCGGTCGTCCGATGAGTGCGCTCTTCCCGCGGTTGGCCACTTGCGTGGATGACATGGCTTTCGTGCATTCGATGCACTGTAAATCCGCTCTGCACGGTCCGGCGATGTTTATGATGAACAGCGGCTTTATCTTGCCCGGATTTCCTTCGATGGGTGCCTGGGTTACCTATGGTCTGGGCAGCGAGACCGATAACCTTCCAGGTTACGTTGTTTTACCCGATCTGCGTGGCCTGCCTCCCGGGGGTGTAATCAATTGGGGTGCTGGTTTTCTTCCCGCCAAACAGCAAGGTACACCAATGAGAACTACTGCGGAGAAGGCCCCGTTGGCTGATCTGTTTCCCCCTGACGAATTCAAAGATTATCTTCGTGACGATCAACTTCTCACGTTGCTCAACCGCAACCATGCCGCCGATCGTCCGGAAAATTCCGAGCTCGAGGCTCGTATTAAGGCTTACGAAATGGCAGCAAAGCTTCAATTAAGTGCGCCGGAAGCCACAAGTATCAAGGGAGAGAGCCCTGCCACAAGAAAACTCTATCAGCTTGAAGATGGTGATGTTGGACCATTTGGCCGGCAATGCTTGCTTGCACGCCGTTTGATCGAGCGCGGTGTGCGGTTTGTGCAGATCTTTTGTGGTGCGGAAAACACAGTTGCCCGAAAGATTCGACCCAACTGGGACAGCCACGAAGATCTACCGCGTGATCATGGCTACTGGGGGCGAGTGCTCGATGGCGGTGCCGCGGCGTTGCTCAAGGATCTCAAGGGGCGCGGGCTGCTGGATGAAACGCTGGTGATCTGCACTACCGAATTTGGACGCCAACCAGCCGCCCAAGGTAAGGATGGCAAGGGGCGGGATCATAATGCGGATGCCTTCACCGCGTGGCTGGCCGGTGGTGGTATAAAGGGAGGCATCAGTTATGGTGAAACGGATGAATTGGGCTGGAAGGCGTCAGTCAATCCGACTTACTCCTATGATTTCCATGCCACTGCGCTGCACCTGCTCGGGATCGATCACGAACGGTTGACGTTCTACCATAACGGCATTGAACGTCGCCTGACAGATGTTCATGGACATGTTATTTCAGAGTTGCTATCCTAGGGGGCACTGTGTTTGAAGAAATGTTTAATTTGATTGCGTGCGTTACCACCGAGGTAAGCGGGGAAGGGGCGTGGCGGTGCATTTTTTGATCTTGGTGAAACCAAGAAGTGGCTGCGTCTGACCATGCCGGAATAGCGTTACCCTCAATCAGAATGTTGCCTTCGACGATTTCACGCGCTGGCAGCTCGCCGGGGACCTGTTGCCCGATCCGACCCGCGACCAGTTGATTGCCTCCGGATTCAATCGCTGCAATGTCACCACCAGCGAAGGTGGCAGCATCAATGAAGAGTGGATCCACCGCTATGCCGTCGACCGCACGTCGACCGCGGTCGAGGTCTGGATGGGGCTGACCGCGGGGTGCGCCGTCTGCCACGATCACAAGTTCGATCCGCTCTCCATGAAGGACTACTACTCGCTCTACGCCTTCTTCCACAGTGCGGCCGATCCGGCGATGGATGGAAACAAGATCGACACGCCGCCGATCCTGAAGCTGACTTCTCCTGAGGACAGAGACCGGATCAAGGCACTGGATGCCCAGCTCGCGACTGTGGATGAGAAGATTCGCAAGGCCATTGCAGATTTCGATTACGCTGATCCGGCCCAGGTTGTGGAAACCATCTGGTTCGAGGATGACTTCCAGCCGAAGGGGAAACAGCACGTTACCGGGCGACCCAAGAAACTGATCACGAAAGCGGAAGGACCGGTCTTCAGCGGGAAGCAGGCTCTGACCCGATCCGGAGAGGGAATCGCAGGGCTTCCTCTTTGGATATATCCGAAGCACCGGACAGGATACCAGCCGTTAGTCGGGCTCGGTCGGTATCAGATTTTTGTGTAGCAATAACATCATCAATTATAAAGAATCATACATGCAGTTTCTGCAGATGCAGATGCAGATACAGATACAATTTAAAGTTTAACTGCAAGTGGTTCAATAATATCACTAGATTTAACCCCCTTTTCCCCCTCTCCGATCCCTTCAACGGCGCCCTCAAGCGCCTCACGCAAAAAGCAAATTCCTAGCAATCATCGGCGTGCCATTGTTGACGAGGAATTTTTAGTATAGGATAACAGAATGACGAGTCGCCTCCTTGCTTTCCTGTTCCCGATGTGGTTGGCTGGCGTATCGATCATGCATCGGATCCGCCATACGGCCTCTACTTGTAGTGCCGCGATTCTTTTCCTGGCGGTCTTTTTTCCCGCAACTCCTGTTCGCGGAGAGGACTGGCCGACCTACCGGCATGACCGACTTCGCAGCGGTGTCACGGGCGAACAGTTGGCGCTGCCACTCAAAGGAGGATGGACGTTTCGCTCCAGGCAAAGTCGCCGCGCGCCAACACCAAAGCTAGGGCCGCAGCAGGATGGGTTTCCCGAATGCAGCGCGTTCACATTGCCGATGATCGCTGTGGGTGATGCGGTGTTTTTCACCAGCGCATCCGATGGACGCGTCGTCTGCCTCGACGCTGCAACAGGCCAGACCCGATGGGAATTCTTCGCGGGCGCGGCGGTGAATCGCGCGCCGATGTTCTGGAAGGGGCGAATTTATGCAGGCAGCGACGATGGTCATGCGTATTGCCTCGACGCCGCGAGCGGAGATCTGGTGTGGAAATTTCGCGCCGCGCCGGCCGAGCGCTCGCTCCTCGCCTATGGCAAGATGATCTCCGTCTGGCCTGTGCGTACTGACGTTCTGGTCGATGATGGAGTCGCGTATTTTTCGGTCGGGATCTTTCCGCACGAGGGGACTTTCGTCTACGCGATCGACGCGGAAACCGGGAAGCTGCTGTGGCGCAATGGCACGCAGAGCGAAGACGGCGGCCAGCTGAGCCTCGCTCCCGGCGGCCACCTGTTTCTCACCGGCAAGGACATCTGGATCCCCAAAGATTTTCGGGGCTTCAGCCGGCCCTACTACGGATCACCGACACCGTTCTTGCGTGCTGATGGCCGATTTGTGAACGGTTTTGGAAGCAGCGTCGAACAAGATCCGGAGCGTCCGAAGATCGAGGGCGGTACGTGGCACAAGTTTTTCTGGCCGATGATCGGTGTCGAGAAAGATGGTGTCCGCTTCGCTGGATCTCACGCGTGGCAGGTCGAGGGCGAGGAGAAGTCGCGCAAGGTCGTCTGGCAACACAAGATCCCCGGCCGCTGGGTCGATTTCGAGTCGGGAGCCGGCACCCGAGTCAAGGGTGAGCCGGTAGTCTTCCGCTACGATCCAGATCTCTGCTCTGTCATCTGCGCGGGCGACACGCTGTTCCATTCGGCATTCGACCTCGATCCTGCGAAGGGGGTGGGTTCCGGTGTCTACGCGCGGGATCCGAAGGACGGAAAAGTGCTCTGGTCCACCGAGATTGCCACGCGCGCAAATCAACTCGTCGTAGCGAACGGCCGCCTGTTTGTCGGGACCCGCAGCGGGACGATACACTGTTTTACTTCTGCGGCGGCCGGCACCAAGGCGGTCGGCGAGATCGTCGAGCCCGTCACCGACAAAGATTTTGCTGGTGGGAATGAATTGGTCTTCGCGGCGGCCGAGGCGATTATCGCCGAGACTGGCGTGGTCGAGGGCTACGCGGTGGTGTTGGACTGCGACAGCGGCCAGCTGGCGTTCGAACTGGCCAAACGATCGAAGCTCACAATCTGTTCGATCTTTTCGGATGAAGAGAAAGCTGCCGAGGCGCGGCGGAAATATGCGGGCGCAGATCAGCACGTCACGCGCATCGTCGCGCTGGCTTGCGAACCCGGTGAGCCCCTGCCGCTTCCATCTTTCTTTGCTGACCTTGTAGTCTCAGAGGCAGGGTTACCGGAAGGTGAGCTGGAGCGCTGGTCGCGTTTGCAGAAACCTGTCCGCGGCGTCGCCTTCTTCGGAGGAGAAGGCACCGCCGACTGGATCGGCCGCAGTGGACAGGAAGGTTGGAGCACCGTTAGTGCGGGCGGAGGGACTTGGGCGAAACGTACGCGGCCGCGCCTCGAGGATGGAGGTGCCTGGACCCACATGCACGGCGATGCGGGCAACACTGGCTGCAGTCATGATGGAGTCCTGAAGCCGCCCTTGGGCGTGGTTTGGTTCGGCCCACCAAATGTCAAACAACCGGGCGGGCACACGGCGCTGCTCGTCGATGGCATCATGATCCTCCCCGAGCCGAATGCGCTGAAGGCCTGCGATCAATATACCGGTCGGGCGCTCTGGCAGATCGATGCCGGGAGCATCGGTGTTAGCATCGCCGCGAGTCGGACACATGTTTACTCGAAGGTCGCGCACGTCCTGGCGCAGATTGATATCCTCACCGGAAAAGAGCGCGCTTCCTACCTCACCGCGTTCGGCAAAGAACATCCTTGGGGTTGGTTCGCGCTGAGCGATGACGGAAAAACCGTCTACGGTGCGGCCGGCGGAGGTATTTTTGCCAGTGAGATGGAGTCGGGAAAGGGCGATGTGCGCTGGTCGATCGGTGGTCCGGATGTGGAAGAGAAGGATCGCATCGGCGGAACGATCGCGATGAGTGGAGGTCGCATTTTTGTGCTCGGTGGTGAAGCAGACGAGGAGCAGCGGGCGGATTCGGTCGCGCAGATGCGCGCGTGGATGAAAACACAGCCGGTGGCATTGCGCGATGAATACGAGTCCCAGATCAAAGAGCGCGACATTCGCGAACTGATCGCCATCGAGGCCGCTTCGGGAAAAATTCTCTACCGGCGCGGCGTCGATGTCAGCAACTGCGGGGGCAAATGGCTGCGGCCTCAGGGCTACGGTAGCAAACGCCACTACAACCCCCACGTGGGCATGGGAATGTATTCGCACAACGGGGTCGTCGTGATCGCTTCAGAAAGTCGCGCCGACAAAGGCTGGGGCGTCTGGGGGAGCGACGGCTACATGGCGCGGGGCATGACTGGCTACGACGCGGAGAGCGGGGGATTGCTCTGGTACCAGTTCAGCAACCATCGTACTCGCCCGGTGATCATCGACAACACAGTGCATGCCGAACCATGGGCATTCGACCTGCAGACCGGTATGAAGAAGACCCGCACGCACCCGATCACCGGCGTGTCCGCGGATTGGGCGTGGTGCCGCCCGGACAAGCAGTGCGGCATCTTCTCCGCCAGCAAATATTTCCTGTTCGGGCGCAACAAGGGTTTCGGCTATCAGGACTTGATCAACGACGAGGGGCTCTACACATTTTGGCACAGCCGCTCGAACTGCTACGTCGATCACGTCAGCGGCGGCGGGTTGATGATCAAGCCGCCACAGGCGATCTACTGCAGCTGCGAGTGGTCGCTGCCGTTCACCGTCGCGATGGGGCAGGTGTCAACCAGGCCGGCGGCAGCTCCGCGATTTGCGCAACCAGGCGCGTCCCTTCCGGTCAGGCACCTGTATCTCGATTTCGGAGCGAGCGGGGACCGGCGTGATGAATCCGGCAGGCTGTGGTTGGCTTCCAACCGTCCGGCGAACCACAAGTTGTTGCTCGGATACGACCTCAAGATGATCACCCACGAGGGCGGTGGCGAAGTGCGCCGCAGCGCGCATTTTACGGCGATCGAAAACGCTGATGCGCCGTTTGTTTTCGCCACGGCGCTGGTAGGAATGAAGCGCTGCATCTTGCCGCTCGCGCGCCCTGGAGATCGCTCGCCAAACTGCAAAGTGCGCCTCGGTTTCGCCGCCCCGCCCGGTGATCGCCCAGGGCAGCGGGTGTTCGACGTCGTGCTCAACGGCGCGGTCGTGCTCGAGAATTTCGATATCGTGGCAGAAGCCGGCGGTGTCGATCGCGCCCTGTGGAAGGAATTTCCGATCCCGAATGTGGAGAATCTGGTGATCGACATGCGCCCGAAATCAGCGGCCCTGCCGACGATCAATGCCCTCGAGATCAACCGTCAACCAGATCCTGTAGCGATGGGGATTGCTGTGACGCCGACCACAGAAGGAGTTTGGCTTAGCCAATCGGCGGCGCAGAAATCGATCTCTTTCCAAATTTTCAACCGGGGGGACCAAACGTTCACCGGGAGTATCGAGATTGAATATCCACCCGGGATTTCGGCGAAGCTCGAAGGTGCGGCGGAATGCTCGCTCGCGGCGGGCGCCAGGGAGACCCGGTCGCTCGTGGTCGAGCCTCGTGAGGGAGTCGCGATCGGTGTCCACCGTGTGGCGATCAGTATTTTGGATGCCGATGGGAACTCGGCGGAGTCTGAAGAATTGCCGGTGGAATGGCTAGGCGAGGCTGAACGCCGCGTGCTGACTGGAGGTTCGGCCTGCCTTACCCAGGATGTGTTGAAGGAGTCTTGGCCGAAACTCGTGAAACCCAACCATGCTTGGGAAAGATTGTTCGTGTCGGGTGGTTTTGCAAAGCAGGGTGACGGCGGTGCCGCGGCCAGCTACTTGTGGTTTCATATCCCGGCGGAAATCCGTGGCAAGACGATCCGCAGCGCGCGCGTTCAGCTTCACGCGGCGACCGGTACGAGTCGGCTCTTCGAGACGATGCGGACTGCGTCTTCGGGAGGGGCTGAAGCCCGTCATTGGGGAAGGTTGAGACGGCTCGAGGGACCGCCGTGGCCGGATTTCAACAAGCTGGACTTTGCCAACCGCCCGCAGCCGACCGGTGAAGCGGTCGCCCTCTCGGCGGATCCACGGGGAGGTGGAATCGTGGCGGCTACATTGCCGGGAACAATTGAAGCGAGCAACGAAAAGCCGGACATCTATCTGGCAATCGAAAGCGACGCACCGTGCGCCGCGGTCTACTCGGGTCACGGAGCGCCAGCAGGCGAGTTGCGGAGACCAAGCTTGATCCTCGATTTTCTTCCGGAGTGACGCTGCCGTTCTCCGGTCACTTTTCGAATAAGACGCGAATGTTTTTTTCATAGGTTCACGCGTTGCTCTATGCCCGATTAGCGCTGTTCACAGATCGAAAGCCAGCAGCCACTGTTCCCGTTATAATCTTCGGTGGATTTTGTAATTGGTCGGTTAGTTGTGGGGTGTTAGGGTTTTAACCCATGAACCCCGTACCCTTTATCCTGCTCGCTCTATCACTGCCCCTGCTTCTTGGGGGGTGTGTGGGGAAAAACGAGGGGATTAATTGGGATGAATTGGATTTTCGTGAAGGTTATACCATCGCTTATCTTAAAGGTTCAGATACTCTTTATACAGGCAAGGCCGTGTTGTGGCATGATAACGGACAGAAGCAGGTGGAAGTAAACTTCAAGGACGGCAAGCGGAATGGACTATATGTGTCTTGGCATGAAAACGGTGAGAAGAGGTC
>DUBC01000011.1:99222-141961 GCA_012960505.1 Verrucomicrobiales bacterium | reverse complement strand
ATGGCGAGCAGGAATAAGGGTACGGGGTTCATCGTGGGTTATTTATTGGATTCTCCTATTGAATCAACAGGCTCGCCTTTGCTGTTCCAATACTTTGCGAAACCTTCGACCTTTTCACCGTCCTTGTAGGTCGCTTCCGCCTTCTTCTTTCCATTTTCATACCAACCAAAGACTAACCCATCAGGCTTGCCGTCTTTCATGTTTACTTCCCCCTTCTTCTGCCCATTTTCATTCAATTCGAAAGATTTACCTGTGTAAGGAGTATCTGAACCTTTCAGATAAATGATACCTTTACGCCGTTCTAATTTTTCCTCAGGAACGCCATCTGGTTTAGCCAAATAACTAATAAACTCATTATCTTCTTTCGATAACTTGGCAATAGGAACCTCAAAGATTTTTCCCGACTTCAGCTTAAGTTTAACAATCCCTTTTTCGTTAGATACGAATTCAGCTTCCACTTCTTTGCCATTAACAGCAGTCCAAGTTCTTAGCTCTGCATGACACACTGATCCAAGAACAAAGAAAAAGAGTAGTAGAATCCTCATTCCAAAACCCTAACACCCCACAACAAACCGACCAATTACAAAATCCACCGCAGATTATAATGGGAACTGTGACTCATAGCTTTCGATCCCCAAACAACTGACCATGAATCATGGGTCAGGGTACGGGGTAAGAAAAAATCCTAAAATTACCAAGGTCTTTCCTAATCCTTAGGAGGAAAGACTTCTCCGACCAATTCGCCTTTATCGTTCCGCCATTTAGCGGAAATCATTTCACCGTCCTTGTAGTTTTCTTCACGCTCCTTCTGCCCGTTTTCATGCCAAGTCACATATAGCCCTTCCATCTTGCCGTCCTTATAATTAAATTCTCTATTCTTCTGCCCATTTGCATACCACCTCACCAATAGCCCATCCTGCTTGCCGCCCTTCCAGTTTGATTCCCCCTTCTTCTGCCCATTTGCAAACCACCTCAACCTTAGCCCATCCTGCTTGCCGTCCTTGTAGTTTCTTTCAAATTTCTTCTGCCCGTTTTCATACCAATCCACATATAGCCCATCCGGCTTGCCGTCCTTGATGGTCCCTTCGAAAATCGGCTGTCCGTTTTCATACAATGAATAAATAATTCCAGAATAAGGGGTGTCTGAACCTTTTTTGTAGTAAAGGTCGCCTCGTATATCCAACTGACCAGCTGCAGGATCATCAATAAGCGCCCCTTCTGGCGGGACAAATTTACCAGTCTTTGGCTTTTCCTTTTGGGGTATCGAAGAAGACTTGGCTGTAATAAATTCCTGATCGGCTTTCGAGAGCTTATTGAGTGGAACCTTAAAAACCTTACCCGTTTTCATCTTGAGAGTCACCTGTCCATCGCTATTGGAAACGAATTCAGCTTCTACCTCTTTGCCATTAACAGCGGTCCAAGTTCTAAGCTCTGCATGACACACTGACCCCAGAATAATGAAAAATAGTATTAGAATCCTCATCCCAAAACCCTAACACCGCACAACTAACCGACCAATTACAAAATCCACCGAAGATTATAACGGGAACCAATAGCTCATTGCTTTTGATCCCCGAACAACTGACCATGAATCATGGGTCAGGTGGAGTGAGGTTTTTTACTTATAAACTTTTCAACGCTAACATCCTACAGTGCACAAGGTGCGTTACTATTTGTTATTGGTCAGGGGTGAATCTTTTTGTTCACTATTACTATTGATTTCTTGAGCCTCCAATAAGCCCTCTAATGCTGTTCTCAGTTTTTGACCTGATAGAGATCGAATCGGATCCCTCTCTTGAAAAAAGAGTTTTATTGTTCGCTCATCCTTCAAGATTACATCGAGACCAAATTCTTCTAGTGAAATATCAATATTCATCGCTGTAGTGGTCACACCCGATACATCAGGTATAGATTCTAGACTATGGGCAATCCTGTTGAAAACTCCGTAATAACCAAACTCATAACCTCTATTTTTAGCTATATCCCACCTATAAAAAAGGACATAACCTACCACAGTAACAATAACAAGAGTGATTGATAGTAATAGATTCTTATTAATCTTATGTTTCATTGCTGAAGTTTGAATAATGAGACAGGGCACATGGACAATTGACCATGAATCAGGGGTCATAGGTCAGGGTGCGGGGTTTAGGGGTTATGGCTTCTCACAAATCAACTTTACTGTCCGCTTCCCCCAAGTATCACCCCAGCCCTTCGCTTCGGTTTTGCGATAGATAGTGGGGGTGGCACCTTTGAAAACCTCTTTACCCGCTTTAGGAGCATCCCCAAGAAATGTTACAGTGGTCAGGCTGGTGCAGTTGGCGAGGGCATAATTCCCGATGCTGGTAACGCCATTACCAATGGTGATGCTCGTCAGTCTTGTGCAGGAATAGAAGGCCCCATTCCCGATGCGTGTGACGCTATTAGGGATCGTGACACTCGTCAGGTAGAGGCAGAATTTGAAGGCATAACCACCAATACTGGTAACGCTGTCGGGGATCGTGATGCTCGTCAGGTTGGTGCAGTCGTAGAAGGCGCTATCCCCGATATCGGTGACGCTATCAGGAATCGTGATGCTCGTCAGGCTTCTGCAGTTACGGAAGGCGTAATTCGCGATGTTGGTGACGCCATTACCAATGGTGACGCTCGTGAGGCGATAGCAGCCCCCGAAGGCGGAATTCCTGATGCTGGTAACGCTATCAGGAATCGTGATGCTCGTCAGGTTGCTGCAACCCCAGAAGGCGCTATCCCCGATATCGGTGACGCTATCAGGAATCGTGATGCTCGTCAGGTTGCTGCAACCCCAGAAGGCGCCTTCCCCGATACTGGTGACACTATCAGGGATCGTGATGCTCGTCAGGCCGATGCAAAGTTCAAAGGCACCCTGCCCGATGCTGGTGACACCATCAGGGATCGTGATGCTCGTCAGGTTTCTGCAGTATTGGAAGGCCTCTTTCCCGATGCTGGTGACCGATTTGCCTTCGATGATCTCAGGAATGGTTAACGCACCCGATACCTTTTTATCACAGCCAGTGATGTTGACCTCATCACCTGTAATTTTATACTTTATCGAGTTAATGGGTGCTTCTTGTACAGGCTTAGCCTCAGCAACGGGTTCTTCAGGCTTGAGGACCGGTTCCGGCCGCATCATTGGATACTGCTGGATTGGGCAAACAAAATCGTCTCGAAGCACCCTGATCACCGTGTCATTGTCCTGACGCACGACTACAAACACAGCGACCATTGCCAGAATAAGCATCTTTCTCATGTGTCTCTTCTTGCCGAATGTCTGCGTTCAGGCGACGCTGTCAAGCGTCGCCTGGAACCTTTTGTTCACAAACTGTTTCATGTTCATTTCCAAGGTTCGGAGCTTGAGGACGAGCACGAGTGTTATACTCAACTCGAATACATAGATGTATAAATTCAGATACAGCGCGAATCGTTGCCACTACCAACCAAGTCACTAAGGCGGTTATAATCAAAATTAAGATTGCTACAAGCACCTTTATTAAAGATGACTCATCAGGAAAGAACCCATAATCAGTAAATGCTGTAGCGTATGCATAAAACAAACCTAGTAACACTATTCCTATCCCAACCACCCATCCGACTAATCTGTATTGCCATGCCACATTTTTTAAACTCGCATATTCATCAGACATAACTCCCTTATAACGTTTTCCTTCAAATCTCTCCAGACCAAAGAAGTGGAGTATTTGGAGCCCCTATAACCGCCAAAACCTCTCGTCCTATTTAAGAAATTAAGTAGAGGAGGAATTTAGGTTCTGTACCTCCTCCTTTGACTTACAACCCGAAGTTACAACCCAATCACGGTACAGTATGGTACCGCAGGGAAAACAAATCCTATATATATACTAGGTATACAGTGTGATCCGTGAATTAAGCTTTTACTCTACCTTTTCAGGATCAGGAATCCTACCCTGCCAGGGAACAAAACCTGCACTACGTACATGCTCACGCAAAACCTGCTCCAAGGTCCGACGCACCTTATTGTTACCATCTATGGGGCTAGTCTCTCCTGGATCTTCTGCAAGATTGTATAATTGAAAAGGCTCAGTTGACTTATTCTGCAAGAGCTTCCATGGGCCCTGTCGCACAGCATAGTAATCCTGTCCACGGTACATCCCTCCACCCTCTCTTCTCACCCATATCAAAGTTCTAGAATCTATCGCTTTATCATTCTTCCCCTGAATTCCACTGAGGAGGCTCTGACCTTCGATTCCCTCAGGCACTGCAGCACCAGCCACTTCTGCCAATGTTGGCAACCAATCCATCGTCATAGAGATCCCATCATAACTGCTACTAGCCTTAATGTGGCCGGGCCAGACAACGCAGGCAGGGACGCGCAATCCACCTTCCCACATTTGTTGCTTTTCACCCTTCCAGGGATCGTTCCTAGCTCCAACATTGGCCTGACCTCCATTATCAGATGTGAAAACGATGATCGTGTTACTCTTTTCTGGTATGGCTTTGAGCACTTTCCCGATGCCGTAATCCATATGCTCAATCAGCGCAACGAGCTTCGCTCTTGCTTTACCAATGCCCTCTTCGCGCTGCTTGACCTTCTCGTACCAATCATTGGGAGGTTGGATTGGGGTATGCGGTGCATTATAAGACAAGAAAAGAAAGAAAGGATCCTCTTTGGAATTTCTTTCTTTAATGTAATTTACGGCCCAATCAGAAAATAGGTCCGTGGCGTGCCCCTTAGGGTCAATTCTTTTCCTCCCCTCAGACATATAATTCACTCCGTGTCTGCGATGATTGTAATAATCATCCATCATGTCTCCCAAGTAGCCCTTGAAAAAATCAAAACCTCGACCGAGTGGCGTGTTTGGTTCTACAAGACCCAAGTGCCACTTACCTATGAGCGCCGTGTGATAACCTGCTCCCTTCATCACCTGAGGAATAGTCTTCGCTGACTCAGATAAATAGCCCCAGTTATTTGCACGGTGAGTACGAATCACTCCAGGGACCCCAACCATGTCAGGATATCGTCCAGTCAAAAAAGCAGCTCGGGTCGGAGAGCATACTGGGCAATTAGCATAGGCATTATCAAAACGACATCCACTTTGCATCAATTTATCAATATTAGGAGTCCTCATGTCCTTGGCCCCGTGAGATGACAAGTCGCCAATCCCCAAATCATCCGCCATTATAAAAACGATGTTAGGCCTCTCCTTACCAATGACTTGTGAAAGAAGCATTACCCATATTGCCATGATTTTAGTCAAATGAATCATCATAATAATCTATAAAGAATTTTTGAGAGAATTAATCATACAAAAGCAACCAAGTCTAAAGACTAAAAGCCGCCTGCCGGATCAAAATCATCGGCAAAACGTAAGGCCGCCGGACCACTATAAAGCTTACCTTTATGAACGATACTGGCCTTACCGCCGGTCTGACGGGCAATATTCACTAGGTAACTGAATGCAGCCCCAGGCACCTCAAGCCCAATAGTGTTTATTGGTATTCGCGATGAGTTAATTTTCTTTATCTTCTCAACGACCTCTTCTGCGTCCTGAGCTTCACCATCTGAAAGCAACCATACCACTGCCGGGACCGGGCGCATTGCAAATGCTAGCTCCAGAGGATCTTTCCATATCGTTGCCCCTTCAGCCTTTGCCGCTTTAATATGATTCACTGCACGGATTATTCCTTCTTTAGTCGCTTCAGACCAGGGAATCCTATCCCCGGGCTTATCCGGGAATCTTGTAGGGGCAGTGTATAGAGATTCTCCTCCAAGCCAAGGAGCTGTCGAATAGTAGATGACCTGAAAGCTCATCCCCTTTGGCAGCTTGCTAATGGAACTGATTAATTCCTTCTTAAGCATTTGGAGCCTGACTCCGCCCCCGTCCTTAATCATGGACCCAGAAAAATCGACAACAAAAACGACCCGGTTACCCTTTGCCGTTCCGCCAAAAAATGATGACGTTCCGCCACCTCCCTCGCCATTACCTTTGCCCTGGCCAAAACCTCTACCAAAATCCGTTCCGATCCCTAAAGGGTCAATGACAGGGTCCTCTATCGAGGGAACAGAAACGGGTGAAGTCGCCACCGAAGTAATTGTCTGTACCCGAGAAGCGCTCTTAGGAGGTTGTGGTTTTCTCTTAACTGAACGAGCAAAGTCCTGTTTCTCGATCTGGTAAGTGTCATCCTTGGTCTCAGTAACAGCAACTATCTGTGGTATCTCATCTGGACCAAGCGCAACGATGATGCACCATAAAATTAATACAATGACAACGTGAACAATTGATGTTGTTAGGACAGAAACTAGCTTCCCCTGCTTTTGTAAACGCAAAAACTCTTCTTTAGCTGCAGCCTCTTTGGCCTCCAGCTCCACATCATCAAGACTGATAGGTTCTTGCATTAGAGAAATAGCTTCTTTGAAGCTATCTTATAACATAGTATAGCCTATTTGGATCGGCAAATCTCCTCAGTTAAGGTAAAATAATCACTCGCCGTCATAACGAAGGCCAATTTCCTCTCTCCAACGATCCAGAGAACGCATCAGGGCCAAAGTGTCATCGCAACTCATTGCAGGGAAAATAGCTTTTTTAGTCTCAATTCCTAGAGCAACTGCATCAGCTTCAGCTCCATACAAATATTTTTCTGTTTTCACTTTAATAAGCTCAGGTTCATCAACCCCATTCTTATATAATTCCAGCTCATTCTCTCCGCCCTGAGGAGATGGTTTCCAAGGGACTGGAATGAAGAGTCTACCCTCACTACCGGAAATACTTACATTAATCGGCTCCTCCAAGGCCACCCCACAACTGAGACGAGCCGTAATACCGCCAGCAAAACTGACTACTGCACTTGTATATTCATCAACGCCTGTATTCCCAATGAAACCAACTGCTTTTATTTCATTCGGTTCGGAAAAAGTCTCTCCATTGGCAACTCCAGCGATCAATCCCGCCATAGACATAGGATAACCCCCAACATCAAGGATCCCTCCACCCGCCAAAGCCTTATTAAGATGCCTACCATCAGGATTATCCCCTATATCAAAAGAGAATGACGCTTCAATTGATTTTACCTGACCAATTGCTCCATCTTTAATTAATTTAATGATCTCATGGGTCTGTTCCGAGCAACGATACATGTAGCCCTCCATTAAAAAGACGTCATTGTCTTTGGCTGTTTGTATGATCTCTTCCGCTTCAGAAACATTCAATCCTATCGGCTTTTCACATAGTATATGCTTCCCAGCTTGAGCAGCCTTAATTGCCCACTCCTTGTGCATAGGGTGCGGAGTCGCAATATAAACAGCGTCAACGTCATCATTTTCTAAGAGATCCTGATAACTGGGATGTCTATTGGGTATCCCTCCAAATTGCTCAGCAAAACGGTCCGCAGATTCCTGACTACGGCTCCCCACAGCAACGACCTTACCAAGTCTAGAATTCATTACCCCCTCAACGAAGGAGGAGGCGATACTGCCAGTCGCAAGAATTCCCCATCTAAGTCTGTTCTGAGCTTCTTCCATAGAATGTTTATTTTAAGTTAGAGAACTAATTTAATACCGTGATTGATAAAAGGATATTCCTCTTAATTCAATCAATTAAACCTCACTCCACTCATTCACGCCTTGAACTCTTTGCCTTTTCTATGGCTCCACGCGTTTGCTCTCGTCTCTTCTTTATATCTTTAAGTTTATCTTCAAAATCTTCTAAAGCCTTAAGGGCCTCCTCCCTACGCTTACGGACATCTTTAAGATTATTCTCAATCGTATCAATTTCGCTATCCAGAGAACCTAACTCCTTCTCCAAAAGATCTACATCGCTACTACCGGAACCCTGATCACTTAACTGCGCGATAACATTTTTTAGATCTACTGTAGGTATTGCGTAGCTTTTGACCCGACCACTTCGCGCTATGTTAACGCCAACTAATTTTCCATCTAAATCTATCAATGGCCCCCCACATTCATTTGGCCTCAGAGCAAGATCATGCTGCAATGCATTTGGAAAGTCTTTCCTATTCTCACTCAAAGGACCACCAAACTTAGCACTGGGGTCAGGTCCTCTAAATTGTGGAACGGATTGGCCTCGTGAACCTAATATCGCAGTCAGATCCTTTTCATCCTCTCCTCGCTTCAAAAGTATTTTTATTTCATCTTTGGGCTTACGACCCGAAACAGATTTTGCCAGCTGCGCTGGAGAATTAATAGGCTGACCATCAATCTTCAGGATAATGTCTCCAACTTCTACCCCTGCCTCAGAAGCTCCTGATCCACGTTGGACTTGGTTAACCTTGACTCCCTGATCCGTATTTTCCATGCCAACCCCAAGAAAGCCACGCTCATTAGCAGACAGATTACGAGGCGCCACACTTGCAACCCCCACCGCTATCGGATATTCATCGAGGCCGGAAGCGGCGAGAAAAGTACCGAGCTCAACCTGTTTACCTCCTTCTAGATCAACTGGCTTCAGACCTAATAATTCAACCTTAATTAGGGCAATGTCCCATTTGGAATCAGTGCTTAAAATTTTAGCTTCTGCTCTCCTACCATCAAAAAGCTCGCAAAAAATACCTTTAGAAGGCAATTCACTGGCCTTCGTCACAAGCAAGCCTCCATGACTAACAACAGTAGCAAGTGATAACTGCTCGTTCTTCTTATTAATGATTCTTGCCGTGCTCTGAACATATGATTTTACTACGGGTTTATATTCCGCAAAAACACTGCGATGATCTTTCTCATTTCTAGACGGCCTCCGTTTATCTAATTGCGCCTGATAGAACTGCATAAGATCAGCCATACGCGGATCATTAAGATCAAGGTCTAAGCCGAACCCTTTTCCTTGAGCTCCATCATCTGATTCATCGACCCAAAAATCTTGAGCCCGCTTTAATAATTTACCTAATTTTCCTAGCTGATCATTAAATTTCTCAATGAGACCTTTAGTATCATTACCTGCCTCTTCTTCGGTCGACTCATCAGAAACATAACGGCCCTTCGTTTCTGCATTCGAAAAAGAACCACAAACAATTAATGCTACAGCAAAAACAACCAACCAGGCTGGAGCGTTCATCTTTACCTTAATAATTTTCTTCATCATTGCCTTTTACTTTCCAAATAAAACATCAAAGTCCAACAATCCCTCCTGTCCTTTTCGTTGAACAGCAAAACGAATCAACTTCCCTAGCTCAGCTGACCGTATCGACGACGCCATTTCCTCAGCGCTCTTAATCCTAGCACCATTAATCTCTTTCACCACATCGCCAGCCATAAAGCCTGAAGAAGCGGCGAGCGAATTCTCAATGACTTCAAATACGACAGCTCCTTCAGCTTCAGCTTCAGAATCAAGAATGACTCCGAGCTCTGGCCGGCTCGGCTTATCAGGCGAAGGTGGTGTATTTTCCTGTTCCTTTCCTAGGCCCGAGGCAAGATCCTCCCAACTGACGAGTCTCACTGAAAAAGTCTTTTCTTCTTCCCCTCTCCTGACCTGTATCTCAATTTCATTCCCTGCTTTGCTAGATGCAACCTTCTCAACGATGTCGGACATTTGATCAGCCTCAATCCCATCAACGCTCAGTATCTGGTCTCCATTCATGATCCCTGCTTTCTGCGCAGGAGAATTGGCGTAAACCTTATCAACAATCACATTGCCATCAGACTCATTCATTCTAACTCCAAGCATTGGCCTATCAGGATCAACTCCAGCAGCCATCATTCCAAGACTTCCCCATATTTCGCCAGCCAACATTCTATCCCAACCTGATTTAAAGACAGCAGATGGAACGTGCCGATTCTCTGCTAGGCTCCCTCCTATCGAAGAGTGAATACCTATGACCTCCCCTTCGAGGTTAAAAAGAGGTCCTCCCGAATCGCCTCCAACCAAAGTGCAATCGGTCCTCAGCATTCCCATAGTTCCACTACTTATGAGACGACCCAATCGAATTGGCGGGCTTCGATTTAAATCATATCCGCCTGGATGCCCCATCGCTATTAACCAGTCCCCTAGTTTAGCTTTCTTGGAATCACCTATCTTAGCAAATGGCCACTTACCTTCCTCCGTTATCCTGGCAAGGCCAGCATCACGAGACCTGTTTGCTCCGAGTGACTCTCCCTTCACGCTTCTTCCATCAGGAAAAATAATAGTGAGCTTCTTCCCTGCAGCTTCCGTCACATGACCAGCCGTCATTATCAACCCATCCTCACTCACAATGACCCCGCTACCAGTCGCAGGCTGGTCATCACCAACAACGGCCACAACTGCGGACATTGACTCTGAAACGACCTTCTTAACTTTCCTTTCCCTTTCTTTGAGTTGCTCAATAGGACCAGCAAAGGATCCGTTGGTTATGAAACAAGAAGCAATTAATGCGAAAGATAAAAATTTAACGAAATTCATTATTTCTGACTAAATTCCATAGTGTGTTACTAGCAGCTAAAGTTCTATATTAAATTGAGATTACGAGTCTTAGTTCATTATATCAAGCGGCACTGCACCTTTTTAATTGTCTAAAGATGACAATATTCTCACGTTTCTCTCGAGCTCCTCAATAGAAGAGGCCTAACGACCAGCCATATCACAGCAGGAGCGAGTACACTGAGTGCCAGAGTTAACCTCGGATGCTCTCGTCCAGTATCACCAATCACAGAAAAAGTAAAAGCTAGAGGCAAGCACCCCACAACCAAAGCCGAAAGGAAGATTTTTAATGACATTCTTGATAAGCCAGCCATGCAAGAAACGACCTCAGGCATTATAGGTAACCACCTAGATAGAACCACAATCCAACCGCCAGTCTTGGCAAATATGGTTCTGCTTTTTTCAAGAGCTGACGCACCCGCAATCCTTTCCGCAATTTTAAGGCCGAAGGCACGGCAAAGACCATAAGCAAGTAATCCGGAAAGAATTGATCCTAGTGTCCCTATCAAGCCCCCAATCATTGAGCCATAGATCATACCAAGGGCACTCATCACTGCAGTACCAGGTATTGGAAGAACTAAATCCAATAACAATAAAACAATACCAGCGAGCCAAGCCCAAGACCCCCATTCCTCTAACCAAGTGACCCCACCCTCAACCGTGAAGGTCTCCTCAAAGGTGCCCCCCCAGACCATGAAAGGAATGGTAAAAGCTATTGCTAAAACAAATAATATCCAAATGAGGCGCATTGATTGACTTATCCTATAAGAATTGAGTAATAAGGTTATTACTCATCACAAATAAAAATGCCAGAAACTAAACCAATCGATTCAGACAAACTTCCAGACATCGCGAAAGAATGCATGAAACTGGCAAAGTTCCCTCAACTGGCAACTATAGAGAATGACAAGCCAAGATTAAGACCAGTCTCCCCAGTCAAGACAGACCAATTCACAGTCTATGTTGCCAATCTCAAAAATTACGACAAGACCGCCCAAATAGAAGCCAACCCAAGTGTCGAACTCTGCTACATGTCACCTAATCATGATCAGGTAAGAATCGCAGGCACAGCCGAAATATTAGAAGATGAAAACGAAATTCAGGAAATTTGGAATTCCAATGTCCTCCTTAGAAAATATCTTGGCAGCCCAGACAATCCTGAACTCATAATATACAAGATCATCCCCTCAAGCGTTCGCTTCATGAGGGAATGGGCACTCGAGTATTATGATGTGCCGATTAATTAGACTCCAAAAAAGGACATCCCCCAATACATCAAAGCTATGAGCACCAGGATGATTATCCCGCATGCCTTGGCCCATTTCCAAGGAGTAATATCAACATCATTGGTGTACGTCTGCTCGTAAGCCTTCTCTCGCGGCTGAATCATAGCCATGATAATCATTATGGCGGATATCAACACGAAGTTGATAGCAGCCAAATGCAGCCAATGCATTTTATAGCCAAATAAATTATTCTCCTTATACAGACCAAAGTACCCCCAAAAAACGAACCCTATAATGATCGCAGACATTGCTCCTGCTGAAGTAACTTTTTTATGGAATATACCCATCAAAACTACGGCCAATAATGGAATATTATAAAGAGCAGCCAGATTCTTCATTAGATCAAAAAGCCCATCAAAGCCTGCCCCTTTAAGCACATCAATCATTGGCGCCAGCACAATCGCACCAATCGCTATCACTATCCCGAAAAGCTTACCGACTTTCACCATCTGTTGATCCGTGGCGCCCTTCTTGATCCAACCCTTGTAGATATCAATGCTAAACAAAGTAGCCGCACTGTTCAGACTCGAATTAAATGAACTTAGAATCGCACCAAAAATCACCGCAGCAAAAAAACCAACTAAAGGGGCAGGTAAAACTTTGTCCACCAGCGCACCGTAAGAATCATCCGGTTGAATAGTGTCTCCAAACATATGCCATGCTATGATTCCTGGCAGAACTAAGTAAAGAGGGCCCAATAGCTTCATCCCTGCAGCAAAGAGGACTCCTTTTTGCCCCTCCGCCAAACTTTTTGAGGCGAACGTTCGCTGCACAATTGCCTGATTCGTGCACCAGTAATAAGTTGTAATGAGAAGCATTCCGGTAAAGAGAGTAGAAAAAGGAATGTTCTCATCTTCCTTACCAATAGGAGAGAGCCTCTCTGGATGATTCTCTGTGAGATAAGATATACCAGCACCGAAACCTCCTCCTCCTCCAAATTCATTGCCCAAATAAATGAGACCCAGAACCGGTATCAAAAGACCTCCAAATAACAGCCCAATACCATTAAAAGTATCGGAAATCGCAACTGCCTTGAGCCCGCCAAATATAGCGTAAAAGCTCCCCACCACACCAAGGGCAATAACAGTGATCCAAAGCGCTTGAGCATGCTCAATATTCAAAATTTGCTCAATATTGAATACTTTAATCATGAACAGGGCCCCAGAATACAATACAAAAGGCAGTAAGTTTGTCAGCAGGGATAGCAACAGCAATACAGATACAGCAGTGCCGACAGGCTTGGAATAGCGCCTCTCAAGAAAGGCTGACACGGTGGCCACACCGCCCTTGAGGTACCGCGGCAGGAAAACTAGCGCCATCAGCACAATGGCGATTGAAGACCAAACTTCCCAGGCCATGACCTGCATTCCGTTAGCAAAGGCTCCTCCATTCAATCCGACAAGTTGCTCCGTGGACAGGTTCGTCAAAAGCAATGAGCATCCCACAACGATCCAAGGTAGACTACGACCGGCAAGAAAATATCCGGTAGCAGTGCTGTGACTGTCACGTCGAGTCGCTCGCCATGAAAAGAAACCAACGAGCCCAGTGAAAATTAAAAACGCAATGATCTGAATCATAAGAGTGTGGGATTATAATTTATGTTTTCCTTAAAGTGTAAAAAAATCAATACATTAAAGCTCCAGCACCTCAATGTCTTTGTACCATGCCTCGGCGGGCGGTCCGGAATGAATCTGCAATCCAAACCTCCCATTCCTAGGTATGTCGGACTCTTTACCATTTTCATAATACTTTGTGGCCAGGGCTCCGTTGACCCAAATAGTGATTACATTTCCTTCGGCCCTGATTCGGAATTGGTTCCATCCATTAATATCGGTGAGCTTCTGCGTCGGTAACGGAACTTCATCTAAAAATTTACCGCGCCTAGACTCATCATACAAAGCCCCCCAGATTGAAACCTTTCCCATGGTTCCAATGTCACATTGAAACCCCTTCATCTCATGATGATTAGGAATCCGCTCACTCCAGAATTGAACTCCCGCGTTCTTGCCTTGGCCCACTAGCTTAGCCTTAAATTTCATATCAAAGTCACCATAAGACTTTTCAGTCACGAGAAATTGATTCTTAGGCACATTCTTCTTTAGACTACCCGCAACGATCGCTCCATCCTCCACACGAAACCAATCACTCCCTTTCCAGCCCTTCATTGATTTTCCATCAAATATTGATTTAAATTCACCACCGGAAGGAACCAAGAACTGGACACATACTGGACAAGGCACTGAAACAGGAGGGCCTACCGGGCTCAGCTCTCCGCTCTTTGCATTAATCCTGAACACTCTAACATCATTACTGTTCTGACCACCCGCAATGAGGTACCGGCCGCTCGGATCAATGCCAAAACCGCGAGGAGTCTTCACTCCAAGGACCTGAACTTCAACTAAGCTCATTTCGCCAGTAACAGGATCCAATGCATAGGCAGCAATGCTGTCATGCCCCCTATTAGAACAGTAAAGAAATCTACCACTGGGGTGCATAAGCAATTCAGCCGTTGAGTTGCGTTTCTTAGCCCACTCTCCGGGGATTGTACTCAACGTTTGCAGCTCTCTAATTTTTCCTGATAAAGAATCAAAAGAAAAGGCGGCCACTGATGATGTAATCTCATTATTTGTAAAGCCATACTTCCCGTCATTAGAGAAAACGAAATGCCTTGGCCCATTTCCAAGTTTAACTTTGGCAAACGCAAAATCATTGGCAGCTAATTTTCCATTGCTTGAGTCATACTTATAGATCATTAGCTTATCTAGCCCCAGGTCAGCACACACAATGAATTTTCCACTAGGATCAAGATCAATAGAATGGGCATGAGGAGACTTCTGACGTGGCAAGACACTTGATCCTCTATGCTGCGAAAAGGAAGAGAGTCCAAGGACCCCATCAGCTGAAACTGATGCGGATCCGATGCTGCCTCCAACATAATTAGCAAAGAAAACATATCTTCCTGAGGGGTCTGCCGAAATATGACAAGGGGCACCTCCATCGGTGGGAACGCGATTTATTAGACGCAATGATCCATTGGATTGGTCTATTATATAGGAAGCAAGTGAACCACTCGATTTACCCTCATAGTCATTTGTCTCCTCAACAGCGACAAGACGTCGACTGTCGGGGAGAATAGTCAAGAAAGACGGGTTATCACCTTCTGCAGCAAGAGTTGGTTTTGACAGACTACCAGTATCGAGATTGAGTTTAGAGACATAAATGCCTTCGCTATCTTTTTCCCGGGTATAGGTACCAAAGTAAACCCAAACTTCTGAATCCTTAGCCAAAGCGCTCAGTGCGTGGACAAGAACAAGAAAAGAAACCAGTAAAGTCTTCATCAATACATGAAAACGGATTTATGAGACTCAGATCAAGCTAAACCTTACCAATAAGACACTTTATCACATTTGAAGGCGCGAAATCTATTTAGGGACTTTGTCCTTTAGTCTCTCACCGATCAAAGAGGACCAATCGATCTCCCCGATGTCCTTCCTGTACATTTCTAGCTCATAAATTGCAGTCTCGTTAGTCGAATCAACCTGCACAGCGACAGAAAGCATATATCCGGCAAGAGCCACATTTAAGTCGCCTCCATTTTTAATCAAAAACGTGGCCCTTGATTGCAAAACTTCAGCCAAGGTAACGGGGCTATATTCTGGTTCTATTTTTTTTCTCGGTAAGCCCTTCTTGAATTGATAATTGGCAATGACAGCGTCTCTATTGCGTGGACTCAAATGCAAAGCAAATCCAAGTAACCTTCTCGCAGCGTCCAAAGCAATGCCATCAGCGCCCCCCTCAATTGAATTGACCACATAGGCAGCGACGCTAGAAGCCAACTTATCTCGATCCACCTTCAAAAGGTTCACTGTGTCCTTGTCGAATCTTGCCTCTTTCACCTCAGGCTCTGTATATTTAGTTTCGACAGAAAAAGACTCCTCGCAGATCATGCAAAGATAAAAAATTACCATAAAAGGAAATGTAGTAATAATTTGAATAAGCCTCATTTGAGTCGCGCTAATATGAACTATCGAATATACATTGTCCAACAAGACATAATGCACGCTACCTTGCAGTCAGAACATTGAAATGCATAATTGCATATAATAAATGAATTTTCATTCTGTAAAAGAATCCTTCAAGGGACTGCTCGCCAGCTCATTAATATTTACTCTTCTGAGCCTAAGTGAATCTCAAGCTCACACCTTCCAAACTAATCTCTATCCAGACATTGAACTAAAAGAAGACAAATTAGTTATCGAATTATGGATCGCTACATTCCTGTTCCCTCCCCTTCAACATCTAAATTATGGCGACGGCAAAGAACGTCCCAATGAAAAGAGTGATAGAAAAAACATCGAATCATTCTTCAATGACACTTGCCCAGTTACAATTAACGGACTCAGAAAACCCCCAGAACTGGAATGGCTGAAATTCGAAGAGATGGATGAAGTTTCACATCTTGGGGAAACCACAGACCTGACGATGGCAAAATTGAAGTTTAATTACCCAATCAAAGAAGATGTTAAGAAAATTAAATTCGGATGGGGACTCTGGTTCGCTGATGAACCCATCACCGTCAAGGATCCCCAAAGCCTTGAAACCGTTTCACACAATCCTAATGTTTTGGACATGCTAATCTTTGTAGAAGGTGAAGCCCAACCCTTATACATAACAAAAACCGAGCCGGAATTCATATGGCATGCAGAGCCAAAAGTTTTTACAGAAAATCCAATCATTGTAACTAAAACAACAGGAGCCCCAATCAATGTTCCATTAGCCTCAATTTTGATATTATTTGCAGGGCTCATTTTGTTCATCATTAAAGCCACCCAAGCAAACATCCTGTCAAAAATCGCGGTCCTCATAATCACTTTGTTCTGCTCGATCATTTGTAAGGACTATTTAAAGGTTCCCGTCAACCTTTCTCATAGACTCAAGGCCCCTGAACTTGACACAGAAGGCACAAAAGACACATTCACAAAACTTCATCGAGGCATTTATAGAGCTTTCGAATCAGAAACTGAAGACGCCATATATAATAACCTTGCGAAATCTGTAACTCAAAGCCTTGTAGGGCCACTCTATGAGGACATTTATCAGAGCCTCATAATGCGCGATGAAGGAGGGGCGGTTTCTCGCGTTAATCGAATCGAATATCTTAACATTCAAACTATCGAGAACGAGGGTCATGAACAGCATCAAGTCTCTTGCAGTTGGCAAGTCCATGGCACCGTACGGCACTGGGGCCATAATCACTTACGCACAAACGAATATGAAGCTGATTATGCACTCGCCATTGAAAATGGTGTGTGGAAAATTGCATCCTCGAATGTGAACATGCAAAAAAGAGTCAGGTCCAAAAAAGGCAATGAAGGAAAGTTTAATTCAGATCAGAAATCTTAATTTTCGTTACCCTAAGAGCAACTTTTCTCTTAGCGTCCCCGAATTAACAATAAACAAAGAATCCAAAGTCGCCCTCATTGGAAAGAGCGGTTGCGGAAAAACAACTCTCGCGCATCTCATTGCCGGGATATTAAATCCCACCGAAGGTAACATCTTAGTTTCTGGAAAGAATCTATGCAGCTTAACTGAAAGCGAAAGACGCGAACACAGAGCCGCTAACGTAGGGTTCATTTTTCAAGAATTTGAATTACTTAACTACCTGCAGGTCAAAGATAACCTCCTCCTCCCGTTCATGATTAACAGGAAAATGGAAATAACAAATGAATGCAAGGATCGGGCCCATTCACTTGCCGAATCAATCGGGATTTCCGATAAGCTCAATCAGTATCCAGAACAACTCTCGGGAGGAGAGCGCCAACGACTAGCAATCGCAAGGGCACTCGTCACGGACCCTTCGATTGTTATCGCTGATGAACCAACAGGAAATCTCGACAACGAAACAGCACTAACTGTAATGCAGGAAATAATAAAACAATCCACAGAAAAAGGAGCAACCCTCATCATGATTACGCACGATGAATCCTTACTAAATCTTTTTGAAAATACTATTAACGTAGGAGATTTCTCCAAAACATATTAGCCGACTATCAAAAATATTATTCATATCGCGTGGAAACACATTGTGTTCCACAAAGCAAAGTCTGCAATTCAAATAGCAGCCCTAACACTCACTTTCTTTTTACCTTTCGCCACCGCGATCATGGTTGAAACCTTTTCAACCAGTATCACCGAAAGAGGAAAGAGCACTCCTCTTCTATTTGGTCCAAGGGGCGACCGATTCGACTTAACAATTAACTCGCTCTTCTTCAGAGGTGATCATTCGTCCGAATTATCAATGGCTGACTTTCAATTACTCTCCGAAGAAAACCGCGGCATCATGGTACCAGTGAGCCTGGGTTTCACTGCCCGAAAATTCCCAGTCATAGGAACGACTGTCGATTATTTTACAGTTCGTAATATTACCCCAAAGCTAGGGACAATTCCTTTAATGCTGGGAGAAGCCGTCCTAGGGAGCGAATGCGCTAAATCATTGGCTGTACAAATAGGAGGCCACATTCTAACTGACCAAGTTAACCTTTACGATCTTTCCGCAAGCTATCCACTCAAATTAAAAGTAGTTGGAGTTCTCAATCAAACGAATAGCGCTGATGATAACGTAATTTTCACTTCAATAGGAACGTCATGGGTCATTTCTGGTCTTGGCCATGGACACGAATCCATCGATCAGGAGACAGAGAATGATAAGTTACTGAGCAAAACTAAGAAGCAAATCACCGCAAACGCCTCAATAGAACAATTCATTGAAATAAATGAAAGCAACATCAATGAATTCCATTTTCATTCTGATCCCGCACTCCTCCCAATAACATCGATCATAGCTTTTCCCAAAAGCAAAAAGGACGGGACCATCCTAAAGGCAAAGTATTTACGTCATCAGAAAATTCAACCACTCGAACCAAATAAAGTGATCGGAGAACTGCTCGACGTTGTCATTCGACTCAAACGACTGTTCGACTCCTCTTATGCTCTAACAACACTTGCCGCGGTTCTTTTTTTAACCGCAGTCATCCTCTTATCCTTGCAGACACGTAAGAGGGAAACCAAAGCACTGTTCCTAATGGGCTGCAGCCGCGGCACTATTTGCATGATTTTTTCGGCCGAGATTATGATCTTATGCATATTCTCTATTCTTTTTGCCTTGTTAGGAGCCTATGTGATTACTTTCCTAGGATCAGACATCCTGCAATTACTGCGTTAAACACTCATTAGTGTTGTTTTTATAGCAAAAAATTTGATTCATCGAAAAATCCCGGTGATAATTAGTTAAGATTAGTTTAATAAATAGTCATCATGAATTCATACAGCAGGTTTTTCATAATAGGATTCATCGCAATACTTTTCACGTCCTGCCAAACTTATAACGTTTCACTAACGTATAACCCAGCAAGCATAGGACAGAGAATCCAAAAAGGCTCACCAGTCATTAAAATTGGAACAATAAATGATGTTCGTAAATTACGGGGAGCTGCGATAGGAAAAATTCGCAATGAGTTTGGCATAGCCATCAAATCAATTAACGCAAAAAGACCAATCGCTGAAATCACAAAGACTGCCTTCGCTCATGCCCTGCAAAGCAGGAACCTACTTAATGAAGACAGTGCAAAATATGTTCTCAATGCGGACATACTAGAATTTCAGTGCAATCAATACTCGACACAAAATGCAGAATGCAGAATCCGCGTTCATGTCTATAACATTAAATCCGGCAGGTTAGTCTTCAGCCAATATTTTTACGCGACAAAAACCAAAGTCTCTCCAAACGTCACGTACTGGTCAAAAGTGGATGAGATAGCAGGCGTCGCATCAGAGGCCCTCCAAGAGACAATCGATAGAGCCGTTGATGACCCCGGGTTGAGAAAATCCTTAAAGTAATATTTCTTAAAGAAACTTACTTAAGACTGCCCAGATTCCAACAAAGAGAATCATTGCCGAGCTGGACCAGAAAGCAAACTCATAGAATTTTCCTGTCTTTATGGATGAGGCAGCTCTTTGTTTCTTGAAGATGATTGCGGCGTACAAGACCACGAGCAAAATGATTGAGGTCACGAAACCGCCGACCAAGACCATCCACACGGGATTCTCAAAGAATACATAAACAGAGCCCCAGAGCACAGGGATTACAATTGATAGAAGTGTAATGCATTTTCTCCTCGATTTGTAATTATCAAAATCTAAAAGTCCAATCCTGGCAAAGGCATCAGTGAATTGCCTGGTCCAGGCACCGAGAGCAGAGAACGCTGTAGAAAACAGAACCACGAATGCTCCAACATAAAAAAATGGTGCCGCCCAGGAACCTAAAGTCGAAGTGTACAGATCTGAAAGGTTTCTTAAAAAATCTGCGCCTCCTACTCTAATGAAATCACCCTCTCCATGCAATAATGCACATCCTAGAAGGAAAAAAGCCACAGTCACAATCGTATACACAGCCATCGCAAAAAGAGCATCAATGTACATGACTCGAATCCACCCCTCCGCTCTACGATTCCAGTCCTCAGTCCCATCATTCTTTCCTGTATTAGCAGCATACCCCTTCTCAATGAGCCAATAATTATAAGCCATTATCTCATCGCCACCGACGCCCGTGATCCCGAATGCTCCAATCACAAGTAAGGTCATACCCTCCCCCTCTGGCATCTTGAATTGAAGCCCTGAGAGAACATCACCAAGAGCAATAGCTGAATCTGTGTACTGCAAAGCAATGAGTGAGAAAATCGTGAAAATTGTGAAAATCCCAATCATGGTAACTGACATGAGTTCCAGAACACGGTAATAGCCGGATATAACGATAGAGGCCACGGCCATGACAACGAATATCAACCACCATAAAACAGGTATGCCGGGAATGGCCATATTAAGCAGCACCGCGACGAGCCCTACGATACCGCCTACCTGAAGGAACTTAACCATCATTAACGCCAACCAAGTCCAGATAGACCAATGAGCCTTCCCAACTTTGCCGGGCAAGGTGTTAAATGAAGCAAAAGTTGTCTCCCCAGTCATGATTGCCCTTTTCCCGAATTCCAACTGAACGGCAACCTTTACAAGACAACTCACAAGAATCACCCACATTGCAACAAATCCAGCACTAGCACCTAATTGCGTAGTTGCCACTAATTCTCCAGAACCAACGATAGAAGCAGACAAAATAAAACCAGGCCCTAGATGCTTAATCGTCCCCTTAAGAGAAGTAGGAGGATCGAGTATTTTTGAATCATCTAAAGAGTAAGGGTCTTGAGTTTGCATAGGGCGTCAGTTCTGTATAGCCTGATACTAAGAATTAAATAAAAAAAGGAAAACCGGAGAAAAATTAGTTAGATTAACTATCCTCTTGAAATTAAAGTAGATTCTATAGCTGAACGATAAACTCAATAATCTTCGTTAGCTATCCGTTGCCAGCATAGAAGATAAAATAACAGTAATGAATTGCCGATTGAAATGGATTTTGATTGCACTCCTTTGCTTACCTATCATGGGCAGAGCTGATGATTCTGGCGTTGAGTTTTTTGAGAAAAAAATCAGACCCATTCTTCTTGATGAGTGCTATCAATGCCATAGCCAAGACAATAAAATCAAAGGAGATCTAAGGTTAGATTGGAAAGGAGGATGGCTGAAAGGAGGAAAATCTGGACCCCCCATCATTCCAGGACAAGTAGGCAAGAGCCTCCTCATACAGGCAGTCAGGCACACCAACAGTGACCTCAAAATGCCTCCCAAGAAAAAACTCTCTCAAGAACAGATCATCGACCTTGAACATTGGATCGCCATGGGCGCCCCGGACCCAAGAGGATCGAAAACCATTTCCACCGAACAAAAAAAACTTGACCTTGAAGCTTCAAGAAAATTTTGGGCTTTCCTGCCAATCAAAAAACACGAACCGCCTCAAACCAACGATACAGATTGGCCATTGAACAATATCGATCGTTTTATTCTCGCAGAACAAGAACAGAATGAAATTTCTCCAATTAGAGCGGCAAAGGCTCAGACCCTCCTAAGACGAATCCACTTCGATCTGACGGGCCTCCCACCAGAACCTGAAAGGATAGATGAATTCTTACAAGAACATTCAAAGAATAGCCAAGCCGCCATCACTGACCTCATCGATGAACTGCTTTCCAGTGACGACTTCGGCATCCGATGGGGAAGGCATTGGCTTGACGTTGTCCGTTACGCTGATTCAACCGGCGGAGGAAGAACAGCATTCCTCGATCAAGCGTGGAGATACAGAGACTATGTCGTCAACTCGTTCAATAAAGACAAGCCATTCAATCAGTTCATAAAAGAACAGATCGCTGGGGACCTTATCCAAGGTGTAACTCATAAAGAACAGAAGGAAGGGCTCATCGCTACCGGATTCCTTCTCCTAGGCCCAACAAATTACGAACTTCAAGACAAATCAGTTTTAGAAATGGATATTATCGATGAGCAACTTGATACGATTGGAAAATCTTTCCTCGGCCTGACTCTGGGCTGCGCTCGTTGCCATGATCACAAATTTGATCCTATCAGTAGCGCCGATTATTACGGGATGGCCGGCATTCTAAAGAGTACAAAATCGGTCATCCATAGCAATGTATCTACATGGAACAAGAGATCCCTACCGTTATCTGCAAAAGAAAAAGAACTCGTCGATAAATTAAAAGAATCAATAGAGACCAAAAAGAAAACTATAAATGAACTCAAAACACAACTTGATGGGAAAACTCCAAAGAGCGTAAACATAAAAAGCCTCGTCGGAATTGTCATAGACAATGCAGACACTATAAAAAAAGGCAACTGGATAAAATCAACTTCCAACAATGGCTACGTAAGCTCCAACTACATCCATGATGAAAATAAAGACAAAGGATCCAAGTCCGTCACTTACAAAGTTAATATAAAGGAAAGCGGAAAATATGAAGTCCGAGCTTCTTACACACCCGGCACTAATAGGGAAAAGAAAACTCCGATAACCGTAAAACATGCAGAAGGTGAAGACACTATATTCATCAACCAGACCAAAGCGCCGCCCATTGACGGCACATTCATTTCTTTAGGGTCATACAAATTCAACGAAGGCACTCATGAAGCAGTTATAATATCTAACAAAAAAACTTCTGCCGTTGTCATTGCAGATGCGATCCAGTTCTTAAATGAGAATGAGTTACCCACCGAAAAACAGCAATCGACTGAAGATCAAACTAAATTAAGAGGAACCATCAAAAAACTAGAAGATGAATTAAAAGAATTACAGAAAAAAAGCCCTCAGAGCGCAAAGGTTATTGCCGTAGAAGATCACAAAAGCCCCAATGATATTCATATCGCAATCAGAGGCAACGTTCACAGTAAAGGTGAGAAGACTCAGCGAGGATTCATCGAGGTAATTAGCCAAGGCCCCAAGCCAACGATAGAAAAGAGCTCTAGCGGAAGACTTCAATTAGCAGATTGGATTGCCAACAAAGATAATCCGCTAACTGCTCGCGTCTTTGTAAATAGAGTATGGTCACACCTATTTCATCAGGGAATTGTTAGCAGCACAGACAATTTTGGCCACATGGGACAACCCCCAACTAACTCTAAATTACTTGATCACTTAGCCTCTGAGTTCATTGAAGAAAAATGGTCAGTGAAGAGTCTCATTAAAAGAATAATGCTTTCACGTACTTACCAATTGAGCTCCGGAACGGACTCCACTAATTACGTCAAGGACCCCGCAAATAAATCCCTGTGGAAACAAAATAGCCGAAGACTAGAGGCTGAGGCCATTAGAGATTCAATCCTTTCTATTAGCGGCGAACTGGAAACCACAAAGGGTGGACCTTCGATCAGACCAGGAACAAAGACCGAATACGGCTACAAATTCGACACCCTTCGAAGGAGCATATATTACCCGGTTCTAAGAAACACATTACCTGAAATTATGCAGGTTTTCGATTTTGCTGACCCTAACCTTGTCACAGGCACCAGAACAACAAGCAGTGTTCCAACGCAGGCACTTTTCTTAATGAACAATCCATTCGTGCATGAACAATCTAAGATGGCCGCGAAAAAACTTATCAATACAGCTCTGAAAAAGGATCATGATAAAATAGAATTCGCCTATAAAACGAGCCTAGGGAGAAAACCTAGCTCTCGAGAAATAGAAATTATTTACAATTTTCTTCGCACTCAAGAAAAGCCGCTCACCGCATGGACTCATGTCTTCCATGGACTCTTCTCTAGCATAGATTTCAGGCACGTTAATTAGCAAAACTTGATGAAGTTATTAAAATCATCTATACTTTATTAACTCTTTAAGCCAATCCAATGGAACCACATAGTTTAAACCGAAGACAAGCCCTCAATACCTTGTCATGCGGTTTTGGCGGACTAGCACTCGGAGCTCTGGCCCAAAATCAATCGAAAGCAGAGTCTCCCTTCAGTAACCCCCATTTTCATCATCCACCTAAAGCAAAGCGCGTCATTTTCATTTTTATGGCTGGCGGAGTAAGTCATGTGGACTCTTACGATTACAAGGAAAGCCTCTTCAAGAATGACGGCAAAATGATGCGCTTCGATGATGGGCGAACCCTTGCCAAGACCCGAAAGATAATCGAGCACCGGGTAATGAAGCCTCTTTGGGAATTTAAACAATACGGTCAGTCAGGACAACACGTTAGCGAACTTTTCCCTCATACCGCTCAACACGTGGACGATATCTGTCTCCTCAAAGGAATGCACACAGACGGTATCGCTCACGGACCAAGTACGCTTTTTCTACACACTGGCAGTATCAATATGATACGCCCATCCATGGGGTCATGGGTAAATTACGGTCTAGGATCAGAAAACAATAACTTACCCGGCTTCATCAGTATCGGGCCTTCAATGGGGAATGGTGGACCAAGAAATTACAGTAATGCTTTCCTACCTTCATTCCACCAAGGAACCCCCGTCGGAAGGGCCGGCATCTCAGCCAAAGATGCTACCATTAAAAATATTAGAGCTCGCCATTTAAGCGCGGAAGATCGACGCGAACAATTCGAACTCCTCAAAAAAATCAATCAGGAACAACTTTCAAAGTCACCTGCCGATGACAAGTTAGAGACTGTCATCAAATCATTTGAACTGGCATGGCGCATGCAAAACAATGCCCCTGACATACTTGACCTTTCAAAAGAAAGCCCAAGTACCCTTAAAATGTATGGTGTCGGCCAAAAAGAAACAGACGACTTTGGACAATACTGCCTGAGAGCAAGAAAATTGAGCGAAGCAGGCGTTAGATACATTCAAGTCAATTACACCGACAACAGTAACAATCCTGCGTGGGATCAGCATTCAAACATGCCCAAACACATGCAACACGCAAGGGCAACGGACAAGCCTGTTGCCGGACTACTCAAAGACCTCAAACAACGAGGACTACTAGAAGACACCATAGTATGGTGGGGAAGTGAATTCGGACGCACCCCCTACGCTCAAGACAAAGGAACTGGGCGCGACCACAACTCCGATGGGTTCACTGTCTGGTTAGCCGGGGGCGGTTTCAAAAATGGACACAGCCATGGCAACACAGACGATTTTGGACACCATGCCGTAGAAGGAAGAATTCACATGCATGACCTTCATGCCACAATCCTTCACCAGCTAGGACTGGATCACGAAAAGTTAACTTACCGCTACGATGGCCGTGACTTCCGATTGACTGACGTGCATGGCAAAGTAATCCATGAGATAATTGCTTGAGAATTAGTTGATCCTCGGAAGTTATAGTGTAAGCGAAGGGATACAATTGCACTTGCAACATTTTAACTTAAGCAGACTGCGTTTATTCTGTGAGAAACTTAACGATATTATTAAATATTCTAGCTTTGGTAATTTCCAAAACGACTCCTTCATGTCCCTTATAAGAACGATCAGAGCCCGCCTAATGTAAGGTGAACGGGAATTTAAATAGTATTCTATTCGCCTATAACCTTGATCCTCACAAAATTTTGCTCATTTGCGGGTAATTCGACTCCTGATCGGACCCTGACGGTTTCTGTTCCGTCGGCATTATCAACAATCGACACCATGACCAAGTCTCGGTCCGTTTCCCAGTCGATTAAATCTCTGGAATTCTGGATTTCAAAACTGACTCCGAGCCCTACGCGTCGAGCAAAGGCAATCTCCAAATACTTTGCCCCATCTTCTTGATCTAAAGTAACCGACACGGGCGCAGTTCCAGACTCTTTTGGGTGTCCTCCGAAAAAGAACTCAATGAAGTTTGACATCCCGTCAGTGTCAGGGTCGGCATCATTTCCGCTAACTGAAAGATCCTCAAGTTCAGGAAGGATAAAGAAAGCTTCTCTCCAGGAATCAAAAGACAATTCGTCATCCGCCCCAGGAGAACCTCCAATGAGTCGACTCGGCCTCCAGTTGTCGGCAAATTCGTGATCTGGACGAGGAGAAGAAAATGGAGCCCGTAAGACAAGGGACCGTCCTGCCCCGTCCGCACTCTCAGGCCAAGGAAAATCATCGTCATAAGTAAAATTATGTATCTCCGTTCCCGCTCCGAACGACAGTTTAACCTGTTCACCCCCGTTACTTAGGTTGTCATCAGGATCCCACTCACCAACGACCGGGATCCCCTCTCCGTAAGCTCTTTGAAACTCTGCCAAATCGTTAACGACTAGGGCAAACTTACCAGGCCCAAGAATCGTTCCTGGCGGAAAGTCAAAATCAATACCCTTAGTGAATCTTACGTCAGTTAAACTCAGTGAGTCATTACCAACATTCTTAAGCTCAATAAATTCAAGAGATGAGCCTGCCTGAGGGTTATACATGACCTCAGTTATCATAATACTCTCTTGATAAGGCTTAACGTCCGGTTCTCCTGCGATAAATTCTATTGGCTCTGACCAGTGACTACTTCGATTAGTATCGTCGGTGTGCTGAACGCGAACACGGTAAGTGTGACCAGATCGTAGGGCCACAGTAGGAAATGTCACTAGAGAAGAAAAGGTTGTAAGCTCACCAGAATCCCAAACTTCCTGAATTTCATATTTCCAGGGCTCTCCAGCCACATGGTTGGGAGTTAACGGATTTGCCACTTCACCGACCCTCCACTTCATTGAGCCAAAAGTTTCGGATCCTTGCGGATCGGAAAAGCTGCCACTCTGAAAACGCGCTACTGTAACAGGATGACCCACGGGGCCTACATAAGAAATGGTCGGAGTGTTAGGAATTCTACTGTCCATTGCTTCCCGAGAGAGATAGTTGAAACCGTACCCGTCCTCGTCACCGTCACCAACGCTAAATTTTCCGTCCTCGTCGGTATCATGCATATAATCGATGACATTTTGCTGAAACCCTTCGTGATCCGACGTGGGAATACTGCGCGTGTAATTATCACGCAGAGTAGTTTCCACTTTTGACCTAAGATACCATGGCCCGCGATGATCTCCTTTAGTATTGGGATGATAGCTCCACATGAACTGATCAACATCAACCATTGTGAACGATTGCCCGGAAGGGTTAATTACCTGAGAAAGTTCCTCAACTAACTGCGCAGCATGACCTCCGTACCGATCCTTGTCGGAGAATAATAAATCAATCAGATCACGGCACCTATTCTTATACTCAATGCTTATTTCAGCATGAGACAAACACGCGTCAGCCCGAATAACACCACTCCAGATGTGTACGACTGGCGCATACATCATGTCGAGGTCCCACGGGATAACCTCCCACTGACCTTCGGGATGATGATACATGAAGTAGTTAGTCTGATCCCGAAGGTCAACATTGCCAGTCGCCCGGTTAATTGCACGAAAACCATAGAACTTTTGAAGATTAAAGTTATCCCGCCACCAACTGACATTGTTCCGATCCGCGCTTGACCTGTAGAACGAAGACCAGTCAGATGAGTTTTCCGAATGTGCCGGGCCTTGATTTTTTTTGTTCCCACTCCCGCCCTGAATCTTGTAAACGCTTCCGTCCGGAAGACCCTTCTCGGCAAGGAATCGCCTATCAGGATGTTCGATCGCAAGGTAAAGACCCCACAAGTCTCCCGAATATTGATTCGAAGGAGCCTCATCGTTACCGTCAATGACACGGAATTGAACCCAATGGGTATTTGAGCTTGGCACACCGGCTAGTTGGTAGAGCCTATGCGGAACGGCCTCATCGATTCCCGCCATTCCTCGATTAACGTCAACCCATGGCGACGAGCATGAATTGAAATTCAAAGTCTTCCATTTGCTTTTGTATTTTTTCCCGTAAATGTCGCGCGCAACAAAATCTCTGGCCCGGTTAAACTTGAATCGCCACTTGTTTTTTCCACTAACATAAGTCGACGCCTCTCCGCGGTTATAGAATTGGATATGATCGTAGACCCGTCCATCGTAAACCATCGTTCCCCACATTCGAGTTCCGTCCGAACCGCTACTATATTGGCTATTTCTGACATCTGTTGAGTTGGCAATGAGATGATATACCGGCAGAGAGTCCCTCATAACCTCGACCGGGAAGGTCTTGGGTGCAATGACTCCTGGTCGTTCGGTTCCTGTCCACGAGGGAACACCGTTGTAAACAAAATAAGCAAAGTTCGGAGACTCGTCATCAGCGTAAGGAACCTTAACAGAATTCCCTGCAGTGTCCTCTACGGTAATCCTGTAACGAACCAGTTGCCGGTGAACATGCTCCTCGGCAGGTACAGTGACACTGTAGATCGAATCACCCAAAACAGCATCACCGCTTGATCCACTGTCATTCATGAGCAGATCGACCCACCCCTCGTCATAAGAATCGTCGTCTTTTCGAATATAACTGCCTGGTCTTATTAGTTGATAATTAAGGGTAACTTTACTGACTCCGTCCCCGTCTGTAACCTTAGCACTGACAATGACATTCTCATTTGCCAATGGCTCCTTGGGGCTGTGCTCTACCTGACGAATGACTGGCGGTGCACTGCTCACAGAGTTCGGAGTGACCGTATTAACCAGACCTGGAGAAGGGTCCCCGGAGGCAGTGTTTGCGGGTGGAGTCTTCAGTTCGAGATCAAAAGAAAAATCACTGCTTCCGGAGCTACCGTTCAGACCATGCACTGCAATCATGTTCGTACCCTCTACCAAAAAGTTTCTGACATTAGGAATTACCAACTCTTCCCAAGATGCCTCGTGATTTCTCCCAAGGTCATCAAAATCCTTGGCTCCTGAAGTAACAGAAACACGAGCAATCTCTGTTCCGTTAATCCAAACAATTGCTCCGTCATCAATATACAGACGGACAAGGAGCCGGGCTGGAATTTTACCGGATTCAACATTAAATCTCTTGCGAAAGTAAACCGTTGAATATGCGTTCTGCATGTCAGATAACACAGTCACATCATCACCATCACCGAACCCAATGACTGATTCACCAGTGAACCATGTACCATCTTCGACGAAGACGATCTCGCGCCACGCGGTGATCGGATTTGACGGCTCGCTGTTTCCTTTTCGGTAACGCCAAGACGAGCCCTTCGAAATATAAGTAACTTCGGGGCCAATTGAACCAACAGATGAACTCCTCCACGATCCGCCAAGATCATTATCTAGTAGTGGATGAATTAGCTCCATTGAACTTCCGACTCCACGTGCTGAAGTCGGCCATGGAAATCCTGAGTCGTAATCAACCTCATCAACGTCCTTTCCGAAAGAGTCCATAAGTTTAATTTTTTCTCCATCATTGTCGAGTCCCCCCCTGTATTGATGAACAGTTTGGAAACCAAACCTTGATCGTATCACCGCTGCATCTTCAGCTATAACCAAAAAGTCACCCGAATCCAAAGTGCTTCCATCTGGAAAAGTATAATCGACACCACCTGCTATCCGCCAGCCAGAAACATCGACTCTTGCATCACCAGAATTGAACAATTCCACAAATTCAGTAGGCTCGGTCTTCGGGTTAGCGTCATAATGAATCTCATTGATTACAACATCTGCTAAAACAAACGTCGACAAAAGTTCTGAAGAAACGATAACACCAAGGAGGAGAATCTTTGATCGAATTTGATCCGTTATGATACAACAAAGGAACATGAAAGAGAATACGAATTACTATTGCTTCCAGTAGAGAACCCGTCAATCAGCAACTCCGAAGCAATGAGTTAGATCCACACAAAGAGAATACACTCAAATCTTGCCATGTCCTTTTTGCTGATACCTCAGAAACCTTCTTATTTGAGTTTTCAAATATCCTTAATATCTGGCTAGGTTATTATAGCAGTATATCAATTAATAATATCAGCAGGAACACAAAGAAGCTCTTTAAGCAAAATATTAGAGGAGTTCACTGATTACCGATCCTTCTGGAAGCATTTTCATGCGGCGGCCTTGAGCAACGTACTCACTTTTGGGGTCAAGCCCCAAAACGTGATATACAGTGGCTGCAAAGTCGGCGATAGAAACTGGGCGATCAGTAGGCACTTCCCCGTGCTTATCGCTGGCCCCGATCAGCCTCCCGGTCTCAATACCACCTCCTCCCATGGTTAGGCTAAAACAATCCGCCCAATGATCTCGGCCCGGCCCGCGTTTATCCGTATTAAGTTTTGGCGTGCGACCGAATTCCCCAGCAGTAATCACCAGTGTAGTTTCGAGTAAGCCGCGATCATCAAGATCGTTTAGGAGCGCCGAATAAGCACTGTCGTAGATAGGCAGCTGCTTATCGAGATGTGAAAAAATCCCCCAGTGATGATCCCAAGCGTAAATGCCGGTATCTTGATACCCCTGAATTGTAACAAATCGCACCCCCGCCTCAACTAGTCGACGAGCCAATAACATTCCTTGTCCAACATTGTTACGACCGTAAGTATCGCGCAATTTGCGTGGCTCCTTGGACAGATCAAATGCCTCTTTCGCCTTGGTCGACGTGGAAAGGCTCAAAGCCTTCTCGGTAAAGGCATTGTGCGCACGAGCAAACTCAAGCTGCTTCTCTCGATTAGCCTGAAAGAGATCAAGAGATCGCAAAAGATTTTTGCGACCAGCTAACCGGCTCACATCGACGCCCTCAGCCGAATCAAATGTCCGAACGGAAAAGTCTGCGGCATTCGGGTCCTGCTTAATGAGAAAGGGATCATAGGCACGGCCCAAGTACCCCCCGTAACCGGGAGCGCTATGCGCCGGATGCTTCATGTCTCCCAAATGAACAAATGGAGGAACGGCCGCGTGCTGTTTTTGTTGAAGACTCAAAACTGCACCGATCCCAGGTGCCTGAAGATTTTTATCACGAGGGCTGCCACACATAATGTCCACATCACCTTCTCCGTGCTTGGAGCAGAAAGAATGCATGGAACGAATTAGGGAAAATTTGTCAGCGCATTTTCCAAGCTTGGGCAATTGATCACTTAGGTGGAGTCCAGGAATATTCGTGCGAGCCGGATTATATTTTCCACGAATTTCCTTCGGAGAATTGGGCTTCATGTCATACATATCGATATGACTTGCGCCACCTTGAAGAAACATGAATATGACATTGATTTGCTTATCACCTCCACTGACTGCTTCATTTGCCAACACCTCAGACAAAGACAATCCCAAGGGTGAGATTGCACCGAGCGATAGACCCCCCATTCTAAAAAACTCTCGGCGATTCAGTGCCATCACTTCGATCTTAGATGATCTTGTAATCCTTTGCAAACTAGTTGTCGGCAGAAACTTTTTATTATTATGCCCATGAGAAGTTAACTTACCTCCACGATGGCGATAACTTCCGATTGATTAACGCACATGGAAAATTTAATCCATTAAATAATTGCGTGAAGGATCCCTCCTCAAGACTCAAGACTCAAGCTCAAGCTCAAGCTCAAACAAGCCAATCTAATCTAATCTCTAAATCTTCTTTTTAAGGTAAAGGTCCGTAATCATATCCATAACTGCAAATCCACTTAACATCAAAAACGATTCAACCCTCAGGACATTAAATACAAGAACCATGACATTATAGGTTTCCAACTTAGCCTCCATCCCCTGTTTACCTTTGTTCATATCTCTTCAATCCTCTTCGAGCATTTCCTTCATTCGAGCAAAATATGCCATCGCATCATTCTCTTCTACCGGCCCAGCAGAGAGCTCATCATTAGAAAAAATATCAACGTATTGAGGGTCCATTTCATCAAGAAATGAACTTCTCTCACAATACACCCCTTCCCCGTACCGAACTCTCATTGAGCAAAAACTCATTGTGAGTCTTTCCATTGCTCTCGTCATTCCTACATATAACAGCCTTCTCTCCTCGTCCTTAGTCCCCTCTTCGAGGGATCTCTTGTGAGGGAGAACTCCCTCCTCTAACCCGACGAGATAAACTACAGGGAACTCAAGACCCTTCGCTGCATGAAGTGTAATCAAATTTACACCAGAACCATCATCGTCATCCTCCCGGTCTTGTTGTAACGCAACATCATCGAGGAAACCTTGCAGCCCATTCTTTCTCCCACTCGACTCATAATCACGCAAGGACACTAGAAAGTCAGCGACATTCAACTTCCTTTGCTCACGTTCAGTATCGGTCTTGCACGTTCTTCTCAAATAATCAACAAAATCTATCTCGTCAACAAACTGAGAAAATAGACTGCCGAATCCACTGTATGATGACATCATCGGAGAGCGATAGCCTTCTAACATATCAATAAACTTCTTTACTGAAGATCTTGACCTCTGAGGTAACTTCTTTTGATAGTCTTCACTTTGCAGAACCTCTGAAAGACTAACTCCAAGATCGCGACTCTGATCTGTCGCTATCTCAATACTTGCCGCTCCAATCCCACGCGGTGGATTATTGATAACTCTTAAAAGATTAATATCATCATCGGGATTTTTAATTATAGTCAAATATGCAATAAGATCCTTAATCTCCCGGCGATCATAGAATGACTGTCCACCAATTACCCTGTAAGGTATTTTATATTCTCTTAATTTTGTTTCAAAGAGCCTAGACTGACTATTCATTCTAAAGAGGACCGCAAAATCTTCATACCTTCTTTTCTCTGTTGTCGTCATTTCCAAAATCTCATCAACTACTAGCTGTGATTCAGCATTTTCATCTGCCATCGCTACTACTCTTACGTTTTCATTGGTAACATTTTCACTCCACAATTGCTTCTCTCTTCGTCTTGGATTATGGCAAATAACGGAATTAGCTGTGTGCAGTATTGCCTGAGTACTACGATAATTTTGCTCAAGCTTAATTATTTTGGGTTCATTGAAAAATCGTTCAAAATCTAGAATATTTGTGATCTCTGCTCCCCTCCATCCGTAGATTGATTGATCATCATCTCCTACAACACAAATGTTCTGTTCTTTGCCCACTAAACTCTGAATCAATTTCATTTGCTGACCGTTCGTATCTTGGAACTCATCAACTGTAATGAATTGAAATTTGTCCCTCCAGACCGAGCGCAAATCCTCATGATCATTAAGGAGTCTGACAGCAAATAAAAGTAAGTCATCAAAGTCCAAAGCATTGAGAATTTTAAGCTCAGCATTATAAGCTTTCTCGATTTCACTAATGAGTGAATCATTCATTTCTGATACTGGCACTCCCTTGTTTTTACTTCTTCCGATTAAACTCAAAGCTAGGTTATGATCCAACGACTCATCCTTGGCGGCCTTTCTGGCAATTAACTTCCTTACCAAGCCGACTTGATCAGAACCGGTATATATAGTAAAATTCTTCTTGTACCCGATCCTATCAATGCCTTGACGCAAAATGCGCACACAAAGAGAATGGAAAGTGCATACTGTAATTTCCTTGGCCTGATTTTTTTTTACTATACTCGATATTCTTTCCCGCATTTCATTTGCTGCCTTGTTCGTGAAAGTCACAGCCAAAATATGACTGGGGGATATGCCCGTATCAATCATATGAGCGACCCTAGAAATAACAGTCCTAGTCTTTCCTGTTCCTGCTCCGGCCAGAATAAGAACCGGCCCATGAATCTGTCTCACGGCATCCCGCTGTGAGGAATTTAGGTCAGCTAGATCAAATTTTGGTGAATACTTCAGGGCAATCTCACTGAATCTCCCCACCCTGCTAATGCAACCTCGAAAATATGAATAAATAGAAGATAATTTAATTATATTAGCTATAGAGAACTGCTATACATTTGACCTCCTATTTAATCTATTATCACTTAGAAAACCATGCACGACCCACGTATAGATCAACTCGCCACTCAACTTGTCCGCTATTCAACATCAGTGAAGCGCGGAGACAATGTATTGATTGATGCGTACGACATTCCTGAGGCCGTTCCCATTGCAATAATAAGAGCAATCAGGAAAGCAGGGGCCCAACCATTTGTTAATCTACATAGTGCACGAATTGGAAGAGAGCTACTTAAGGGCGGAACTGAAAAGCAGTATGACAGCTTAGCAAAATATTCTATGCATCAAATGAAACAAATGGATGCATTCATAGCACTTCGCGGAAGCCACAACATAGCCGAGAACGCCGACGTTCCATCGAAGGACATGGCACTAGCCATGAAAAGAATGCGGCCCGTTCAGAATTATCGAGTCAACAAAACACGTTGGTGCGTGCTCCGCTGGCCTCACTCAGCAATGGCACAGCAAGCAGGAATGAGTACTGAAGCGTTCGAAGATTTCTTCTTTGAAGTGTGCCTTCTTAATTACAAGAAATTAGTCCCTGCCATGAAACGGCTAGAATCATTAATGTCTAAAACGAGCAAAGTTCACATTAAAGGAAATGGCACTGACTTGAAGTTTTCAATGAAAGGTCTGAAGGCAATTGCCTGTGGAGGAACGCATAACATTCCTGACGGCGAATGCTTCAGCGCACCAGTAAAGAATTCCGTCGAAGGTGTAATAACCTATAATGCTCCCACCATTTACCAGGGAATCTCTTTTGATGACATTCAGCTAACATTTGAGAAGGGCAAAATAGTCAAAGCAACAGCCAATAACACCAAAGCGATAAACAAGATATTGGATTCTGACCCTGGAGCAAGATTCATTGGAGAATTCGCTATCGGCTTCAACCCAAAAATCAAAGAACCCATGCGAGATATCTTATTTGATGAAAAAATCGCAGGGAGCTTCCATTTCACACCTGGGCAAGCATATGAAGGCATCGCCGATAATGGCAATCGGAGTCAAGTCCACTGGGACATGGTATGCATTCAGCGACCTGATTATGGCGGAGGAGAAATTTGGTTTGATAATAAACTCATACGCAAGTCAGGGAAATTTATACCAAAAAACTTAGCCCAATTAAACTATTAGGCCCTTTTACCCCTCCATCCTTTAAAAACGTTCAAACTTTTTCAATTAGCGTTAATTTAAAGTTGAATACAGCCTAACCATCGCCATTATAAAAGTGCGGGGTAGAGCAGTTCGGTAGCTCGTCAGGCTCATAACCTGGAGGTCGTAGGTTCAAATCCTACCCCCGCATCCAATCTTCTTTTTTGGAGAATAATTTAACTCCAATATACGGGCCCTAATATTCGGTCACATTCCCTAAAGCTTTCTCGAAGCGGGCACGAATATATTCATAAGGCTCCTGCCCCACGCTTACTCTCAATAGCCAACGAGAAACACCTAAATCCTCACACCAATCCAACTCATCATAATGAGCAAGTAATGTATAAGGACAAACTATTGTGAATTGCACACCCAGGCTAGGCCCCTTGCATAGCTCTAATGAATCATAAAATGCGGGACTGTTATTGTCCGGATTCTTGAGAAGAATTGAAAATAGACCACTAAAACCTCCTCCTTCTTTTCTAACCGCATCATAGTTATCGCGCGTTTCATACTTAGGGTACCAAACTTTTTCAACTGCATCATGATTCCTCAACCATTCAACGAGTTGAGGAGTCGTATCATTTACTCGCATGACTCGATCCCTGTAATCAATCACATTGTTCTTCAAAACAATTGCATCTTCGTACCAAATCCCATCACCTTCTTGTTCCGACAATAAAGAATTCATTCGTTCCCTATGAACAGAATCACGGTTAACTGTAACCGCACCCGCAATCACATCTCCAACACCCGAATAATACTTTGTTAGACTAGTCGTAACCAAATCAGCATATTTAAAAACATCCACATTAACATTAGTCGCAACAGTATCATCAACAACCAAAGGGATTTCTAAGGGGGAAAGAATAGAAGATATCTTCGGCAGATCAGCACTCCGCAATAAAGGATTACTTGGGACTTCACAATACACACCGCAAAGGGACTCTCCACCTTCGACTATGCCTTGCAATGAGGTGATACTAGATTCATCCGCTGACGGCAAGAAAACCACACCCGATCCAATTTCTTGTTGCAACCTAAGCACATCAACATAAGGGAAATCGAATTGTACTGACTTCAGGCCCGGGGACAAGGAGGTTAAGGCTCTGTGAGTAGCTGCAACTGCCGCCATTCCAGAGGAAAAAAGGAAAACATCTTCGGGATGTTGTCCAGAATCAGAAGCTATTTTCTCTCTAATCTCTTGGCAGGCATTAGTTCCAAGATCCTTAGCCTCATCTTTCTCCGCAAGCACGGATTCAGCTTGCCTTACACTCACTCCTTCACCGAAGTACCTCCAATACTTTGCCGCAATGTCCGCAATCTCATTTGGATACAAAACGACGCTCGCATTAGGATTCAGAACTTCTTCGGTTTTAATCTCCCAACCATCAGTTCTTTGGATCATATATTGCTGACATCTTTCAGCTGCTGTCGGGCCAGGAAAAACTAAACATTTTGTGCCGCTCGGAGCTCCTAATGATAGTAAAACTTTACTCTCCAGCTCCTTAATTATACGAGGAACAAAAAATCTCGGATACCCAGTCCTCAGACTGCCCAAAATATCCTCATCGCCTTCTTCATAGCCAATCACTTGGTGCCAATTAGGCAAAGAAACCGAAACTGCATACGGCGAATCTGGTAACGGAAGGCCAAGCTCCTCTGTTCTCCATGGAGGATCCGTTAAAACATCTCTGGAGCTAGATTGATCCATTATAAAGTTATTTGATATAAAATATCGTATAATCTACGACGCTCTCTCGGGTAGAGAAGATTTGATGTCATTAATCAAATCTTCTTCGTTCTCAATCCCCACCGAAAGACGAAAAAGAGAATCTGTGATACCAATACTTTCTCGCACGTCTTTAGGTACGGACGCATGTGTCATTGATGTTGGGTGACAACTTAACGATTCAATCCCTCCCAAACTCTCTGCCATTGTAAACAACTTTAATCTCTGTAGAAAATTCTGGGTATCTTCAAGTGTTAAACCCAGATCAACAGTGACCACACCAGAACCTCCACTCATTTGCTTTTTGGCAATTTCATATTGGGGATGGGACTCTAAGAATGGATAACGAACAACCGCATCAGGAAATTCTCGCTCAAAGAATGAAGCCACAGCAAGAGCATTGCTAGAGTGTTTTGTAATTCTTAAGCTTTGTGTTTTCAATCCCCTCTGGATCAACCAACATCCGAAAGGAGAAGGTTGAAGCCCTAAGGCTTTCTGAGCAAAAACCATTTTATCGCCCCATTCATCACCAGCTGAACAGACCACGCCCCCCAATGTATCAGAATGTCCATTCGTATACTTAGTAGTACTAAGAAGCGATAAATCAGCACCTAGTTCTAAAGGCCGCTGCAAGCAACTCGATGCAAAAGTGTTATCTACAATCAAAGAAGCCCCCGCTTCATGAGCTGCCTTGGCTACTAACTCAATATCAATTATCTTTAAAAGAGGGTTAGTGGGCGATTCTATCCAAACTAATTGAGGCTGAATTTTATTTATTAAATCTATATTATTTTGTGCAGTCAAATCAAGGTACTCCACTTCAACACCAAACTTAGCAAAGACCTGCTCAAATAACCTATAAGTGCATCCATAAATATTTTCTTCAGCAACTATTTTTGCTCCAGAAGAAAGCGTCGATGTAATTGCCGTTATAGCAGACACTCCACTCGCAAAAACAGATGCCCTCTTTGCCCCTTCCAAATCAGCTAAAACCTTTTCTAAGTTTCTAAAGTTCGGATTTCCTGATCTAGTATAATCAAAACCTTCAGCGTTACCGCTCTCAAAAGTCGACGTCATAAATATTGGAGGAATTACAGCCCCCGTATCTCCGGTGTAATCGAGACCGCCATGAACGGATAACGTTTCATGCCCCCAATCATTTATCTCTTCTTCACTCATTTCTTAAATTTATAGTGTCAAAAAAAGCAACTCGTGAAAAGAAAGAAGGCGGCGCCCTTAAAAAAAAGAAACACCGCCTCCTATTGGGGATTAAAATTAATTATCTTGAGTAAAGCTCAACTACTAGCTGCTCATTAACCATAGGATCCACTTCATCTCTTTCTGGAATACGTGAAATAGTACCTTCTAGCTCATCTCTGTCGACCACAAGCCATTCGGCTTGGGATATTGCCTGAGTCAAATCAAGACCGCGGAGGGCCAACTGCTTTGAACCTGGATTATCTCTAACTGATATTTTATCGCCTGGCTTTGTATTGTATGAAACAATATCCACTTTCTGGCCGTTAACTAGAACATGACCATGGTTAACGAATTGCCGAGCACCGGCCCGCGTAATAGAAAAGCCCATACGATAGACAATATTATCTAACCTCATCTCAAGGAGCTGTATCAAAAGGATTCCAGTCACACCACGACGGCGTTGCGCTTGCGCAAAGTAACGACGGAACTGCTTTTCTAAGACTCCATACTGAAACCTGAGTTTTTGCTTTTCAGCCAAAGCAACAGAATAATCTGAAACCTTATTCCTGCGCCCACCTCTTTTACCACCATGCTGACCTGGTGGATATGCTTTACGCTCAAGTGCCTTAGTTGGACCAAAGAGAGGAACTCCAAAACGGCGGCTTATTTTATCGCGAGGACCTGTGTAACGTGCCATGTGCTTAAATTTTTTATTACTGAAATACGGTTAAACTCTTCGAGCCTTTTTGGGACGGCATCCATTATGTGGTATTGGAGTTACATCAGATATATTCTTAACTTCAATTCCTATTCCTTGGACTGCCCTAACTGCTGACTCGCGGCCAGATCCTGGACCTTTGACTCGCACATCAGCTTGCTTTAATCCGTGGCTCATTGCCTGACGACAAGCATCTTGAGATACTACTTGAGCTGCATAAGCAGTACTCTTTCTAGATCCCCTGAATCCCATTTTCCCAGAAGTGGACCAACCTATTACATTTCCTCTCGTATCTGTAATCGTAACAATTGTATTATTAAATGTAGCTAAAACATGAACTATTCCGGAGTGGATATTCTTACTACCCTTAGATTTTACGACCTTCTGTTTAGCATCAGCCTCAGGACCATCAAGCTCTAAAAGTACATCAGCTGCAGTCTTCTTTTTACCCTCTTTCTCCTCGCCACCTTCTGCTTTCGGAGCTTCACCTTCTGCTTTCGGAGCTTTCTCTTCTGCTTTCGGAGCTTTCTCTTCTACCTTCGGAGCTTTCTCTTCTGCCTTCGGAGTTTTCTCTTCTGCCTTCGGAGTTTTCTCTTCTACCTTCGGAGCTTTCTCTTCTGCCTTCGGAGCTTTCTCTTCTGCCTTCGGAGCTTTCTCTTCTGCCTTCGGAGTTTCCTCTTCTACCTTCGGAGTTTCCTCTTCTGCCTTCGGAGTTTCCTCTTCTGCCTTCGGAGCTTCCTCTTTTGGTAATTCCTTTTCGTCGTCAGCCATATAAATTAAATAAATATTCTACGAATAAAATCCATTAAAAAATTCGTTAAACCTTTCCTTTTTTCGCGTTCGGATTCCGTTCAACACCTACCGTTCTCTTTTTTCCGCCTTTACGAGTTCTCGCATTCGTCTTGGTCCTCTGCCCACGAACTGGCATGCCTCTGCGATGCAATATTCCACGGTAGGAATTAATTTGCTGCAAGCGCTTCATGTTAGATTGAAGCTCTCTTCTTAGATCACCTTCAATGATAATTCCCGCAGAATTAATAGCATTAACTATTTGGCTCAATTGGTCGCTAGTCAGCTCACCAGTTCGTATGTCAGGATTTATACCAGCTTCCTCAAGAACCTTTTTTGCTGTTTGATGACCTACGCCATATATGTACGGAAGCGAGGCTTCTATACGTTTCTCGTTCGGAATTTCTATACCTAAAAGTCTAGCCATTTGAAAATTAACCTTGTCTCTGCTTGTGCCTTGGATTTTTGCAAATAACTCGCACGACTCCCTCCCGCCGAATAACTCGACAGGATTCACAGAATCGCTTCACAGAAGGTCTTACTTTCATTTTATTTGCTTTGTTTATTTGCGGCCTGAGCCAATTAGACTCTACCTTTCATTGCCGCAATTCGAAACTCTTCGTAAATCTTCAACCTCGACACAACTCTAATCAAAGCAGCACCAAGGATTTTTAAATGAAGAAGCCGTACAGCTTCTGCAAAAGCGGAGGAAATATTTAGCATAGATTGCGCAGTCTGCAAGGCACTCTTCTCCTATTTTTAAGGCAATTCACGGGCTTGAAGTTGATAAATATTTAAGATTCAATGAATTTTAAGCTGTAGACCCAGCCATCATAGTCCTTTCGCGCCAAGTTAGGATCTCTGGCTCTCCATCGGTAATCAATACAGTATGTTCAAAATGAGCACTTTGTTTCCCATCTACAGTGACAACTGTCCAATCATCATCAAGCATTTTTATCCCCGCACTGCCCATATTAACCATTGGCTCTATTGCTAAAATCATCCCTTGCCTCAATTTAGGTCGGTTCGTTTCGGGGCGATAATTAGGAATCTGCGGCGACTCGTGAAGGTTCTTACCCACACCATGACCTACAAATTCTCTGACAACTGTAAATCCTTTAGTTCTTACATGTTTTTCTACTGAAGCACACAAGTCACCAAGCATGACCCCTTCCCGAGCAAAACTTATGGCAATATGTAGAGATTCTTCAGTTGCCAATAGAAGCTTCTCAACTTCATGACCAACGTCTCCCACAGGGACAGTCAAAGCATTATCTCCTACCCAACCATCCTTAATTATCCCAACGTCCAATTTTATAATATCACCAGGTTGGATGACCCTTGGTCCACCAATGCCGTGTACGATTTCATCATTTACTGATATGCAAACATTGCCGGGAAAAGCAGGGCCACTCCTTTGCTTATAACCAAGAAACGCACTCTTACAATTATTTTTTTGCATTAGATCAGCTGCAAAGAAATCAACTTCACCAGTCGTAATTCCTGGTTTTATCTGTGCTGCAGATTCTAAAAGAATGTCACGAGCTAATCCGCAAGCTGCACGTATAGACTCGACTTGTTTGCCTCGGTAAATTGGCATCTTCCTCTGCTTCTGATGATTCCAAAGAGGCTTTAATCAATGCCCTTAACTCCCCGAGTTAATCATGATTGAAACGACTCCAACTATAATGAGCACCGCAATAAAAAGATAAAGCCACACCATAGAATTACTACCCGCGGCAGCACCGGCTCCTAAGCGCCGATCAGTTCGCCCACGGATTTTTCCTTTACGCAAAAATCCATCGTAATGCCTTTGTATGAGGTGGGTCTCTGCTTGTCTCATCATGTCGAGAAGAACACCAACTAAAATCAAAAGACTAGTCCCTCCGAAGAATTGAGCAACGTTCATTGAAATCCCTGCTCTCCTTGCAACTAACGCTGGCAACAATGCAATGACAGTAAGAAAAATAGCTCCAGCAAATGTTAACCGGCTCATCGTAAAATCAAGGAAAGCGGCGGTAGGTTTACCAGGCCTATGGCCTGGAATGTATCCACCATTCTTCTTTAAATCATCAGCTATCTGCGTTGGCTGAAACATTGTTGCGACCCAGAAATAACTGAAAAAGAAAATCAACAAACCAGTCAGAGTGTAATACATCCAACCCGATGTCAATTGAGAGGCAATGTTATTCATTGTTAAATTATCTTTAAAAGCAAAAGCGATTATTTGTGCAGGGAACAGCACAATCGCCTGAGCAAAGATAATGGGCATCACTCCTGCATAGTTTACTTTTAATGGAAGGTATGAACTTTGCCCCCCATAAACTTTTCTGCCAACGACTCGTTTAGCATATTGAATTGTTATTTTTCTTAATGCCTGAGTAATACTAATCACAGCGGCAATAACCACAAAAAGCAATGCGACCAAAAACACTAGCGTTAAGGGCTGCCGTAAGTTTGCTGTTTCGCCAGCGGCAACTACGGCTCCTGATATATATGTTTCCCATACCTGCACCAAGGCACCTGGCAGAGCTGAAACTATATTAACTGAAATTATCAATGAGATTCCATTACCAATACCTCTCTCAGTGACCTGTTCACCTAGCCACATCATTAACATTGTTCCTGCCGTAATAACCATCACGGTCACAAAGACAAACTTGGGCCCATACTCGGGCACAAGAGCTTCTGATTCACCGATGTATCGAGCAATATCAGCAAGAAAAATATTATTCGCCGGAAATTGTAGTGATTTGGCAAGCATATATCCCTGTATTAGGCATAGAACAATCGTAACATATCGGGTCAGCATGTTGATTTTGGATCTACCACCATCTTCCCGAGATAATCTTTGTAATTGAGGAACAACAGCAGTCATAAGCTGCATCATAATTGACGCACTAATGTATGGCATAATTCCCAATGCAAAAATGGCGCAATTCTTTAGGCCTCCACCACTAAATACGTTAACAAGCGCTCCGATAGCTCCGCCACCCGTTTCGTCTCCCCCACCTGCTTTGGCTGCGGCATCTGCAGCCGCGTCAAGCGCCGCCTGTAACACTGTTGAATTTACACCAGGGAGTGGAATTGCGGCTCCGACTCTAACAATAACAATGATTATAAGAGTAAAGAAAATCCGCTGCCTAAGCTCCGGTATTTTTAATGTATTGCTAAACGCAGAAATCATAATTGCTAGGTAAGATAATATTAAGAGATCAACATCTGATCATACCAATTGAAAATTGGTAAAGATCGATCAATCGGTCTTGTCCTTTTCTTCAGATTCTTCGGCTGGTGGCTCTTCGGCTGGTGGCTCTTCGGCTGGTGGCTCTTCGGCTGGTGGAGTTTCAGCTACA
>DUBC01000011.1:0-99114 GCA_012960505.1 Verrucomicrobiales bacterium | reverse complement strand
GGCTGGTGGCTCTTCGGCTGGTGGCTCTTCGGCTGGTGGCTCTTCGGCTGGTGGCTCTTCGGCTGGTGGAGTTTCAGCTACAATCGCTTTCACTTGTCCTCCTGCGCCTTCAATTTTCTCTTTTGCAGAAGCACTAACCCTATCAGCTTCAATCGTGAATTTTTTCTTCACTTCCCCTTGACCAAGAATTTTCAATCCCGCGTATTGACCTTTAATCAAACCCGCATCACGCAAAGCCTCTTCATTCACCGTAGATCCATCATCAAATATTTCCTCCAATGTTCCCACATTGATAACTGCATAATATTTTTTAAACCTAGCATTGTTAAATCCACGCTTCGGTAATCTACGATATAATGGCATTTGACCACCTTCAAAAGTTGACCTAACCCCACCTCCTGAACGTGATTTTTGTCCCTTATGCCCGCGTCCACTTGTCTTCCCTAAGCCAGAACTCTCACCACATCCGAGTCGTTTCCTGCGATGCTTTGCTCCGGGTCTTGGTTTAATATTATGCAATCTCATAATCTAATTTTAGATATTTATACTTTTTAAAGAGCTTTCTTTTCAGCTAATTTCTTACCTCGCAACTTGTATACCTGCTCCCTAGTCCTAAGTGATTTCAATCCTTCTAGTGTTGCTTTAACAACATTGTAATTATTATTAGAGCCAAGAGATTTGGTCAGTATATCCGTTATTCCTGCAGCCTCTACAACGGCACGAACATTACTTCCTGCAATGATACCTGTTCCTGGAGAGGCTGGTTTTAAGAGAACCTTCCCTCCACCAAAAACACCAATAGTTTCATGAGGTATTGTGGTGCCTCTTAATTGAACGGTTTGCAGCGAAGTTTTCGCTGACTCACTAGCCTTCTTAATGCATTCAGCAACCTCGTTTGCCTTTCCGAATCCATAACCAACGCTCCCATTCTTATCACCAGCAACCACTAGCGCACTAAAACTAAAGCGACGTCCACCTTTAACAACTTTCGCGCACCTATTAATAGCAACCACTTTTTCTTCAACTATTGGCTCTTCAGAATCAGAACCGTCATTTGCAGCACGTTCTTTTGCTGGCGTATATGTACTACTTCTAATAGCGCTGTCATCCCCATCTCCTGCCTTGGCTGGAGTTTCCTTTGCGACTGGAGTTTCCTCTGCTGCTGGAGTTTCCTCTGCTGCTGGAGTTTCCTCTGCGGTTGAAGTTTCCTCTGCGGTTGAAGTTTCCTCTGCGGTTGAAGTTTCCTCTGCTGCTGGAGTTTCCTCTGCTGCTGGAGTTTCCTCTGCTGCTGGAGTTTCCTCTGCTGCTGGAGTTTCCTCTGCTGCTGGAGTTTCCTCTGCTGCTGGAGTTTCCTCTGCGGTTGAAGTTTCCTCTGCTGCTGGAGTTTCCTCTGCTGCTGGAGTTTCCTCTGATTCGTTTTGTTTTTTCTCGTTACTCATTTGAACAAATTAAAATTTAAGACCTCCCTCACGCGCAGCGTCAGCTAAGGCTTTTACTTTTTGGCTGTATATAAACCCTCCTCTATCGAAAACCACACTATCGATTCCCGCAGACTTGCCGCGCTCCGCAATAATTGTGCCTACTTTTGCCGCATTAGCCGAATTAGCCGAACTTCCTAATCCAGCTTTTTTATCTTTAGTGGATGCGGACGCCAATGTCTTACCAGAATCATCGTCAATTAACTGCGCGTATATATTTTTATTAGAAAAATGAACAGCTAACCGTGGACGAACCTCCGTTCCCTCCACTTTCTTTCGAATTCTAAAATGAACGCGTCGTCTGTTCTTCTTACGATTAATATTTGCCATTTGATTGAAAATTTAGATTTTAATTTTTATCTCTTTTTAACTAGCAACGCTCTTACCGGCTTTACGTCTTACCTGTTCATCCGCGTAGCGAACGCCCTTTCCTTTATATGGCTCTGGCGGATAATACGCTCTGACCTCCGATGCGAACTGACCAACGACCTGCTTATTGAAGCCTTCTACTGTAATTTTAGTATTTTCCTCCACTGTAACTTTAACGTCTTCGGGGATTGGATGCTGGACAGGATGGGAAAATCCTAAAGATAAATCTAACACCTTACCTTTCACTGCGGCACGAAAACCAACACCGTGAATTTCTAATTTTCTCTGAAATCCTTTACTAACTCCTTCCACCATATTCGCAACTAAACTCCTAGCTGTACCATGCATCGCCTTATTCTTTCTAGAATCATCCTTCCTGGTCAAAACAAGAGTCGACTCTTCTTGGTTCAGTTCGATCCCATCAGGAATACCCCATTCCAACTTCCCTAACGGTCCCTCAACGGATAATTGAGCGCCCTCAGAAATGGTTACGTTTACCTTTTCTGGAACTTCTACAGGTTTATTTCCAATACGTGACATAATTAGTTTTTTTGTTTTTTACCAAACTGAAGCAATGAGTTCCCCTCCCACATTTTTTTTCTTAGCGCGATGCCCGGCCATCAAACCTTGAGAAGTTGACACTATAGTTATTCCTAAGCCCCCAAGAACTTTAGGTATTTCTTCAACTCCGATGTAATGACGTCGACCAGGTTTACTTTCCTTTTTCAAATCAGTAAGAGCAGGAGTCCCATCGATGTATCTCACTTTTACTTTGATAGAAGGAAAATCTCCTTCCGTATTAACTTCATAAGACCAGATGTAACCTTCTTCTTTTAAGATACGAGCAATCTCTGCCTTTACCTTTGAAAAAGGAGCGGTGAAATCGTCCTTTCCTGCCCTTGCGGCATTCTTGAAGCGAATTAAAAAATCTGATATTGGATCACTTAGAGCGGCCATGTTTTGTATTTATGTAATAATTTAATTTTCCAAAATTTATGCTGCCTTCTTTTCTCTCCCTCTGAACGGCATTCCCAAGAGATGCAGTAATTCTCGGGCCTCATCATCACTATTTGCTGAAGTTACTATACAAACATCAAACCCAAGTGCGCGTTGAACTTTATCCAATTCGACCTCTGGAAAGATTGTATAATCCGTTATCCCGAGAGTATAATTACCTCTACCATCAAATGCTTTAGCAGAGACTCCCCTGAAGTCACGTATGCTAGGGATTGCGGTTCCTATAAGTCTTAGCAAAAACTCATACATTCTCGCTCCTCTTAATGTCACTTTTGCTCCAACGAGTTCACCCGCGCGCAATTTGAAATTAGAAATACTAGTTTTAGCTGCAGTAGCAACACCTCTCTGACCAGTTATAAGTGCAATCGCATCTAATGCATCCTGCACGGCTTGTTTACGATCAGATTCAGCTTTACCTACACCACAATTAATAACCAACTTCTCTACGAAGGGCACTTCATGTATGTTTTTGTAGCCGAAATGCTCTTTGAGGGCAGTTACTACTTCTTCTTTATATTTTGTTAATAATGCTGGATTCATTTTAAGAATTCTCTGTAGTTTCAGTATCACTCGTTACCTCCTCAGTTGGCTTGACCGCCTTCTTAGCTGCCTTCTTCGTTGCCTTCTTAGTTGCCTTCTTCGTTGCCTTTTTCGTTGCCTTTTTGGCTGCCTTCTTCGTTGTAGGAGCGTCTATTTTTTTGACATTTGAAATATGAATTGGGCCTTCCAACTCAATGATCCCCCCGTCTGGGCGGTCTTGACTCTTACGGGTATGCTTTTTAATCATTCTGACACCCTCGATAATGACCTGTTGCTTGTCAGGAATGACCTGCAAGATCTTGCCCGTCTTAGTCTTTTCGTTACCAGCAATCACTATGACCTGATCACCTGTTTTGACATGTGTTTTTATTCTGCTCATAAAACCTCAGGTGCTAGAGATACGATTTTCATAAAGTTTTTCTCCCTCAACTCGCGAGCAACGGGGCCAAAGATACGAGTTCCTCGTGGATTCTTATCCTTATCAATAATTACAATTGCATTCTTATCAAATCGCAACACTGAGCCATCAGAGCGTCGAATCGGAGCAGCAGTACGAACCACCACAGCCTGTACAACGGACCCCTTTTTAATACTGGCCGTAGGCGTTGCTTCTCTAACGTGCGCTGTAATAATATCACCAACACCCGCACTCCTGCTGCGTTTTCCCAGCACGCCAATCATCTTAGCGACACGGGCACCGGTGTTATCGGCAATTTGAACTTTCGACTCCATCTGTATCATAACAATGGTAGGTAAACTTTTTCTTTTTTTTGGTTAGTGAGACAGTACCTCAACGAGGCGCCAACATTTTTTCTTACTCATGGGTTTGGTTTCGGTAATACGTACCTTATCCCCAATCTTCGCTTTGCCCTCTTCATCGTGAGCGTACAACTTAGTAGTAAGCTTCACTATCTTGCGAAACTTTGCGTGTGGCACTCTACGAACAACGCTAACTACTATCGTTTTGTTCATTTTGTCTGAAGAAACTACTCCGACACGTTCTTTACGGAGCCCTCTTTCAGCCCCTTTATCTGATGATTTTTCTTCGCTCATATTTTATAAATTTCTTTATTGATCACTAATTCCATCTAAGCCTCAACGGTTGAAGGAGGCGACGGAACTGCCGTCGCTGCTTTGCTCGCTTCAATAACCTTCATTGATAATAATGTCTCAATACGTGCTAACGTTTTCCTGACAAACTTAATCCTCGCAGGGTTCTCAAGCTGTCCGCTCGCCCTCTGCACATAAAGGTTCATCATCTCTTGCTTGAGATCACGTCGCTCTGTTATGAGCTCTTCTTTAGTCTTTTCTCTAAGTTCGGTAATTTTCATCTCAAATCTATTTAGTTGGAATCACGTGAAACAAAACGACAACTTACACCAAGCTTATTAGCTGCTCGACGAAGAGCATCACGGGCCAGCGTTTCCGATACACCTCCTACTTCAAAAAGCATCAGTCCTGGCCTAACTACTGCTACCCAATGTTCAGGAGCACCCTTACCCTTACCCATCCTTGTTTCTGGAGGTCTCGACGTGGTTGGCTTGTGAGGAAAAATACGGATCCAGACTTTACCTTTACGTTTTAAGTATCGGTTAATTGTTACACGACAAGCCTCGATCTGATTGTTTTTAATCCAACCACGATCAAGTGTCTGTAAACCGTAATCACCAAAACTCAGTTTAGTTCCTCGGTTCGCATTGCCTGCACGGCTCCCGCGCTGGCTCTTGCGATACTTCATTTTTCGGGGCATTAATGGCATGCTTATTCGGTCCTTTCTAAATTATTAAGTTTATGAATCGTTATATCGTTTCGTTTCAACAAATGAATTACTTCCTCTGCGGTGCTCGGGAACGCTTCCCCCTAGGGTCTCTCCTTGGGCCCCCTCCTGTTTCCCTCTTAGGCTTTTCAATTTCTTCTTTCTTATTGATCCAGCATTTGACACCTATTATTCCATAAGTCGTCCTAGCTTCGGCGAAACCGTAATCGATTGGAACTCTGAGGGTCTGAAGAGGAACCTTGCCTCTCTTATACCACTCTGCTCTTGCTATATCCGCGCCACCGAGCCTGCCGCCGCAACGGATACGGATACCATCAGCTCCAAAGTCCATAGTTGTTTGTATGGCCCTTTTCATAGCGCGACGGAAAGCTATTCGTCGCTCCATCTGAACCGCTACATTTTCTGCAACTAACTGAGCATCCAGTTCAGGTTGTTTGATTTCGAAAATATCAATTTTTACATCTCTTCCTGCGCACATTGCAGAAATCCTTGAGCTCATAATTTCTATCTCTGATCCTTTCCGCCCAATGACAAGGCCAGGTCGAGCCGTAAAAAGCGTGACCCTTAAACTGTTCCAGGCTCTTTCGATCTGAATCTTAGACAGAGCCGCCGTGTATAATTTTTTCTTTAGATAAGAGCGCACCTTAAGGTCCTCGTGAAGGAATTTGGTGTATTCTTGTTCTGAGGCATACCACTTAGATCGCCAGTCCTTTTGGACCGCGAGCCTGTAGCCGATTGGATTTACTTTTCGTCCCATAGTCGATTTTGTGAAATTTCTTTACTTTAGATCTTATGAATCAGCGCTTTTTTCTTTTTCTTCAGAACTTACGCTGTCCGAAATTATAATTGTTAAATGACTTTGTCTTTTGCGAATCGGGGCCGCCGATCCCCTCGCCCTTGGCTTGTAACGCTTCAGTGTGCGTCCATCATTAACCACCGCTTCTTTCACCCTTAATTCCTCAATATTAACATTGAGCTCTGGCTTCTCTTCAGAGATGTTACCCGCATTAGCGACTGCGGATTTTAGTGTTTTATTCAACAATCTAGCAGCCTTCCGAGGAGTGAAAGTTAGAGTGTTAATTGCCTCAGAAACTTGCATCCCTTGAATCTCACGAGCAACGTCACGAGCTTTCTTTGGTGAAACTTTTGCGTTTTTATATTCAGCACGGAATTCCATTTTTTTATTTGTACTTAAATTTATTATTCAGTTGTTGCCACAGAGGCCAAATCACCAATCTTTGGATAATCTTCTTCTTTGTTAAGTTTTCTTATTAGCGCCGCAGAAACGTTATCTCTCACGTCCACTACTATTGAGCTCCCAACGGGCCTGTCTTTTCTAAATAATCTAAATGGCATTCCTATTTTAGCTCCAGCAAGACGACCTACATTAAACACGACCATGCCATAATCATCTTTCACTCCTATGATCTTTGCTTCGTGTATTGTTCCTCTAACGTTTCCGTCAATTTTATAATCGCCTCCAATTCCCAAAGCCTTATCCGCATTATCAACTGCAGAACTCAAGTGAACATTTAATTCATCAGGACCTTGCTCACTTTTTTTACCTAGTTCAATTACCTGCAAGGCCTTGTCTGATAAATTTATCAAAGCTTCAGATATTCTCATCTTATCCTCTTCGAGGAGTCGAATGTCATTCATCGCCTTAAGTAACCTTCCTTCCACGCCCTTGTCCCCTTCAGTGACCGCCTCAATGCCTAGAGCCTCTAACTGAAGACGCATCTTTGCATAGGATTCTCTAAACTCTTCGGATTCAGCATTCGAAGCCATCAAACTGTCCCTTAGATTGACGTTCACCTGCAGGAGCTTGGCATTTTCAGATTTCAATTCCCTGCTCTGCTTTAAAGAAGCATCCAGCGCCGTTCTGAGCTCAGCCGCTTCAATGCTCTCCTCCCCCATACCAACACAGAAGCAAAGCGCATTTGCTAAAACAAATACAACGACTCGGCTCATTTTTATGTGTTTGGTTTTCATCATTTTTAAATTATCAGGCAATACCTTTATTTTTTACCCACACCTCCATGAGCAATAAATTTCCGAGTCGGTGAAAATTCCCCGAGCTTGTGTCCCACCATATTTTCCGACACATAAACGCTAACGAAGTCCTTGCCATTGTGAACTGAAAACGTATGTCCTACAAAGTCAGGCGTTATCAACGATCTGCGAGACCAAGTCTTGATTGGTCGCTTCTGTCCAGAATCATTCATCGCGTCAATCTTATCGAGAAGCTTTTGATCAACGAACGGTCCTTTTTTAAGTGATCTTCCCATAATGTTTTATTTCTGTATTAGTTCGGAAATTGATTATCTTTTGCTGCTATTCTTTGTCTTACGTCTCTGCACAATGAATCTGCTACTTGCCTTGTGTTTTTTACGAGTCTTCTGTCCTTTGACGTGCCCCCAAGGACTCTTCAAGTGCTGACGACCTCCTCCAGACTTCGACCTTCCCTCACCTCCACCATTCGGGTGGTCAACAGGGTTCATGCACATCCCACGAACACTTGGTCTTATTCCTAACCACCTTGTTCTTCCCGCTTTACCTGCAACGACATCCCCGTGGTTAATATTGCCTACTCGACCCAAGGTACAATAGCACGCAGCGTTAATCTTTCTTATTTCACCTGAAGGCATCTTCACTAGTGCATATTTACCCTCTACATTTGAGAGAGACGCTTGCCCTCCAGCGCTACGAGCAATGCATCCACCCTTGCCTGGCACGAGCTCCACATTATGAATGTCGGATCCAAGAGGAACCTGAGAAAGAGGCATCGCGTTTCCAACCTTTGGAGGAGCCGATTCACCTGCCTGTACTTTTGCACCCACTTCTAAATCAATAGGTGCAATAATGTAGGATTTTACTCCATCTTCGTACTGTATAAGAGCAATCCTTGCAGAACGGTTCGGATCATATTCAATACTTTCAACCCTTGCACTAACGTCCCTCTTCTTACGCTTAAAGTCCACTAGACGGTACATGCGCTTGTGCCCACCACCGCGGTGACGACAAGTGATTCTTCCTCGATTGTTTCGCCCGCCACTCTTCTTTAATGGTCTGCAAAGAGATTTCTCAGGAGTATCTTTTGTGATCTCCTCAAAACTCGGCAGTTCCTTATAACGACTCGACGGCGTGTATGGTCTGAATTTTTTTAGGGCCATGTCCTTTGTTCCAATAAATTTATACTATGTCAATTGTCTCTCCTTCAGCGAGTTTCACAAAAGCCTTCTTCCAATTAGCCCTGCGTCCCATCACCGGACTCGTTCTTCCTCTTTTCTTTTTTCCTTTATAATTAGCAGTCCTAACCGAAATAACCTTTTTACCAAAGATCTCAGTGACTGCCCTCTTGATCTCAAGCTTATTTGCTTTCCTGTCGACCTTGAAAACGTATTCGTTATTTTCTTCAGTCAAAATTTGAGCCTTCTCGCTGTTCACTTGAAGTGTTCTTAGGACTCGAAATATGTCTTTCATTATTCTTATTTATTAAATCTTAATTAAACCGCAGTTCGGCTCGAAAGAGTCGCCATTGCGCTCTCAGTTAATACCACTTTGTCATAAGCGAGCAATTCTTCCGTGTTAACATCAAGTGCCGTTGAAAGCTTGCTGTCAGCAACATTTCTGGCCGCTAAATATGTCTTATCGGTGAACGAACTTGAAACAACTAGAGCTTTTTCTGTGCCCGCAATTTCTTGAATTCTCGAGACGAAAGTCTTCGTCTTCCCATCATCAATTTTTAAATCATCAATTGCCAAAACATCACCGGAGGATATTCTATCACTCAATGCACTAGCAAAAGCCAATTTCTTAGTCTTCCTATTGACTTGCTTTGAATAGTCCCTCGGCCTAGGGCCAAAAACCACACCCCCTCCTCGATTAATTGGCGATGCATTACCGCCTTGCCTTGCGTTACCTGTTCCCTTCTGCCTGAAAGGCTTCCTCCCGGACTGGGAGACTTCACCTCGAGTCTTTGTGTTTGCTGTACCTGATCGCCTATTGGCTCTCATTGCAACAATCACATCATGCACGACCTTAGTCGTTTCCTGATCCTCAGTAATTCCTAACTGGGCGGCTTTTGCAGCTTCTATTGTTAAAACGTTTGCAGACATCTTGATATTCTTAATTCAGTTAATACTTATTTTGAGGGGGATTGTTTTTTAATTGCTGGCCGAATAATTACATATCCGCCCTTGGATCCAGGAACTGCTCCACTGATAAGTAAAACATTATCATCTGGACGAGACTGAACGACCTTAAGATTTTGCACTGTCACCCTTCTTCCTCCCATTCGACCTGGCATTTTTGTGTTCTTCCATACCCTACCAGGAGTCGATCCTGCACCAATACTTCCAGGTCGGCGGTGCATCATTGAGCCGTGCGCCGCAGGCAGACCCCCGAAATTATATCTTCTATAAACTCCCTGGAACCCTTTACCTTTTGTTGTTCCAATAATGTCTACAAACTGACCATCTTCAAATAAACTGGCACTGAGATCTTCAATATTATCAGGTAAATCTGCATCAAAACGGAACTCCCTAACATATCTCTTCGGCTCAGAATTATGTTTTTTGAAATGTCCCGAACGGGCCTTAGTTGCCCTCTTCTCTTTCTGTTTATCATAACCCACTTGTACAGCATTATACCCATCAGTTTCTGTCGTCTTTTTTTGTAAGACAGTATTCCCACTGACGTCAATGACGGTAACTGGTATCATGGCGCCATCCTCGTCGTATATCCGAGTCATGCCGATTTTCTTACCTAGAAGTCCTATACTCATATCGTGTTAAGGTCTTTGCGGAGATCGCTTTAAAATTTTAGTGTTAATAGTCGTAAATTCTTGGGAATTAATTCCACAGTTAAATCTTGATACTGATATCCACCCCAGCAGGAAGGTTCAGTTTTTTAAGTTCATCAACGGTACGTGATGTAGGATCAACAATATCCAAAAGTCGCTTATGAGTTCTAATCTCAAATTGTTCAGCTGATTTCTTATTTACGTGCGGGGACCGGTTAACGCTGAACTTTTCAATGCGTGTAGGCAATGGAATCGGTCCTGCAATCTTTGCTCCAGTCCTTTTTGCTGTATCAACGATCTCTGCAGCCGAGCGGTCTAGGGCCCGGTGATCGTATGCTCTTAGTCTGATTCGAATGCTTTGATTTTCCATATGATTAGAATTTTGTGAAATTTATGCGTATGCCAGAGCCGATCCTCCCCGTTGCTCTATTAGTTCATTAACGATGGCGAATGGGACCTGTTCAAACTGTGACGGCTCCATCGAATAACTAGCACGACCAGATGAAAGAGTTCTGATGTCTGTCGCATAGCCAAATAGTTCTGCGAGTGGAACCTCTGCCTTGATAATACTTACATTGTTTCGGCTTCCTATTTCACCGATCCTGCCACGGCGACGATTCAAATCACCCATTATATCCCCCTGAAATTCATCTGGCGTCGTACACTCGACTTCCATGACGGGCTCGAGCAATTGGCACTTTGCTTTTTTAAATGCATCCTTCATTGCGAAGATTGCAGCCATTTTAAATGCTTGTTCATTTGAATCCACGTCATGACTAGAGCCATCTAAAAGGTCCACATGAACATCAACGACCTGATAGCCTGCAATGATACCAGAAATCATCGCCTCGCGAATGCCTGCCATACATGCATTAATGTATTCCTTTGGAATAACTCCACCTACAACTTTGTTCTCGGTTGTTAATCCCTCGCCTCGATCATTAGGGGAAATCTTCAGAATGACATGCCCGTACTGGCCTCGACCACCGGTCTGCTTCTTGAGGAGCCCCTCTCCATCCGCTTCTTCGGAAATACTTTCTCTGTACGCTATCTGAGGCTTACCCGCACTAGTCACAACACCAAATTCACGCTTCATCCTATCCTGAAGAACTTCCAAATGGAGTTCTCCCATACCGGAGATAATAGTTTGTCCGGTTTCTTCGTCGGTCTTAACGACGAACGTTGGATCCTCTTCACCCAACCTCTGCAGTGCAATGGCCATTTTTTCCTGATCAGCGGTAGTCTTTGGCTCGACCGACATGAAAATCACTGGCTCCGGGAATGATGGAGGCTCTAAAAGAACATCTTCAGATGTGGAGCAAAGGGTATCACCAGTTGTAATGTTTTTAATTCCAACGATGGCAGCAATGTCACCCGAATAGCAGGTCTCAATGTCCTTGTGTTCGTCTGCCTGAATTTGTATCAACCTTCCGACTCGCTCCTTACGGCCCGTGCGTGGATTGTACACCTGATCACCTTTTGAAACAGTCCCTGAATAAACACGGAAAAATACAAGTTTTCCTACAAATTTGTCACTCCACAATTTAAATGCTAAGGAACAAAATTTTGCGTTGTCGTCAGTAATAACCTCTATCTTTTGATCTTCATTTCTACTCCGCTGTCCTTGAGCCGCTGGGATATCCAAGGGGCTCGGAAGATAGTCAATCACGGCATCCAGCGTAGCCTGTACACCTTTATTTTTAAAAGCGGATCCACCGCAAACTGGAACGATCTTGTTTGCAATTGTTGCTCGTCTGAGTGCCAACTTAATTTCAGCTGGGCCAATTTCTTTTTCTTCAAGGAACAGAGTACCTATCTCGTCATCTGCATCAATCAGTTTCTCTATAAGAGCTGCATACGCATCATCAGCTAGTGCACGTTCCGGTTCATTCAATTCCCTCACCTCGTAAGTGGATCCAAGATCATCGCTATCCGAATAAACAATTGCCTTCTTATTGATGACATCTATTTGGCCACTCAAGGATTCTTCAGCACCTATTGGAATGAGCACAGGCACCGCATTGGCGCCTAGTTTTTCCTCAATATCATTAACAACATTTGAAAAATCCGCTCCGACCCTATCCATCTTATTAACAAAAACAATCCTCGGAACAGAGTATTTATCAGCTTGTCGCCATACCGTTTCAGATTGCGGCTGAACGCCCGCGACTCCACAAAAAACCACAATAGCACCGTCCAGCACTCTCAAAGAACGTTCCACCTCAGCAGTGAAATCGACGTGCCCCGGCGTATCAATAATATTGACTCGATGCTCTGCTCCTTCGTAGGACTTGAACAGACCTTCAGTCTGCACTTGATTCCATGCGCAGGTCACTGCGGCCGAAGTTATCGTAATTCCCCTTTCCTGCTCCTGTTCCATCCAGTCAGTCGTCGCCTGACCGTCGTGAACTTCGCCTATGCGGTGAATCATTCCCGTATAAAACAAAACCCGCTCAGTGAGAGTCGTCTTCCCCGCATCAATGTGCGCGCAGATTCCGATGTTGCGTGTGCGCTGCAACGGAAAATCACGTTTTGGGGAATTTGGGTTATCGGACACTCAGAAAAAAAATAGTTAAATTACCAGCGGAAATGAGCAAATGCTCTGTTTGCCTGCGCCATCTTATGCATTTCGTCACGCTTACGAACTGCATTGCCACTGTTAGATGCCGCGTCCCTTATCTCATTCGCAAGGGCAAGATGCATAGGAGTGCCTCGACGAGACCGGGCAAAACTTACGACCCACCGGATGGCTAGGGATTCCTGTCTCTTCGTCGAAACTTCGAGAGGAACTTGATATGTAGCACCGCCGACTCTACGAGACTTAACCTCAACTCGCGGCTTTGCATTCTCAATGGCACGGGTGAGGCTTTCTAACGGATCCACCGTATCAGATCCTTCATTTGATTTATCTATAGCTGTATAAACAATCCTCTCAGCAAGTGACTTCTTACCTGCACCCATTACGGTACTTACAAGCTTGGCCACCAATTCGCTATCATAGCGCGGGTCCTTTATTGCTATCTTCTTTTTAACTCTTCTACGTCGGGACATAATTGGAAATTATCGAACTTTGATTAACTGGCCTTTGTCTTCTTGGATCCATACTTTGAACGGGACTGTTTCCTATTATCAACACCAAGAGTATCCAGAGCTCCTCGAACAACATGATAACGAACACCCGGCAAGTCTTTGACTCGACCACCTCGAACAAGAACGATTGAGTGCTCCTGCAGGTTATGCCCCTCACCTCCAATGTAAGCTATTATTTCTTGCCCGTTCGTTAAACGCACCTTAGCAACCTTACGCAATGCTGAGTTAGGCTTTTTGGGCGTCCTCGTATATACCTGCAAACATACCCCGCGTCGCTGGGGGCAATTTGTTAGGGCAGGAGATTTAGATTTTTCGACAGGGCTCTTACGGCCTTGGCGAACGAGTTGGTTTATGGTTGGCATGGTTTTATTTTAAAATGTCTCAGCTACGAACAAACGAGACGACACCCATGCAAATTAATGCTTAAAAAACAAGAGTATCGGCCCGTCGTCTATTATATCTACACCGGAGTGAGAAAATTAGAGCGCAGCCGTCCCCAAAAGGGAGGCCGAACTTAGCGGTTAAATGCTTTTTATCAAGCCTTATCACCCCAAATTTAGTGAGATTTTTGAAATTTTCTGCTTTTTGCCATAACTCGCTTGTTTTTAGCATTTTATAAGATTCCGATAAATTCAAGCAATTGAAGTGATAAATAAGCGAAAAATCGCGGTTTTTTACACTATTTAAGAAATCACTGCCGCGCTAAAATTGTGTGTTTTTGCACAAAACACAAGTAGCGGAATAGTTGCCGCTCCCTCACTTTCATTAAGCCCCACACTTTTTTAGAAAGTTCGGGGACGGCTAGGCCATATTGGCCCAATTATATGTTGGCATCGATTCTTCAAACCCTTAAATCGATAGTAATTGGAAAAACATCATTCCTATCAATATTTATAGCGATTTGAGTCATGGATAACTGCTCAATATTATCTTCGAATTTTTACCGATCAGCCATTATAAAGATCATGTTATTTTATAATAAAAACAACCCCAAAACCTCTGTTTTATGTGCGTAAAAAGTAATGTAAATTACTTAATATAAGTTACTTGAGCCTTTTAAATGATCCAGAGAATTCGCTCGGTATATCGACCTTATTAAATCCGTCCAGGAAATAGATTCGGACATTCACATCTCCGACCCTGCCCTTCTCATAGATGGCCGCCGTAATATAATAGTTGCGAGTAGGATTCGCTTTTGATTTATCTCCCAATTCAAATCTAAATCTCTTCAAACCTGGCCCAACGGGAATTTCTTCTATTATCTGCTCAGCAAATAAATCCGCGCCCTTATCAGCGATCCTAGGGTCATATTCCCACAACCTGACCCAAGCGCTAGCACTATTACCTGCAAATTCAGGAACCCCCTGGAAGCTCAACTCTCCAAAAACCGCACTCTCTGGTTTGACTGCGTCGCCCGTCTTAACTAAACGGAAAAAACCATTTCCTTCCCGCAAGATCGGAAAAGTCCATACGAGCTCCTCTCCGTTCCCCTCACCGACTCCCATGGCCGCCCAATCCTGCATGTTCTTCGAACCATAGATCATATAAGCAACTCCAGATTGGCTGGAAACAGTCAGTTCCATCTGATTGCCCTCCTTGAGGCAAATCTCTAGGTCCTTTCCAACAGGTTCCGCGATAGTTTCTGCTTTGACAAAATGAGCAGTAATCGGTTTGATTTCTTCAGTATAGAAGAGCCTCGGATCGTAAGTATGAACATAGAGGCTCTCTCCATGTTCTCCTCTCGGATAAAGACTCCATGAATCAAAAACGTAACCAGGTGCCGGAACTGCCTGGTAATGCTCCACGATTGCGTCTTCCGCCCTTGAGGCAATCGATGAATTGACCGTTCCTCCATCTGCCGAAGAGGCCTGAGGCCAATAAAACAAACCTTGGCCAAGTGACGCTGCCAGACTCAGCATGAAAACGGCTGCACATATTGTCGCGGATCTTGTCATGTTCTCCTAGATTGAATCAAATTAATTAATGTAAGTCACTTAATCCTAAATATATCGCGTGATAAGGTGCCGGGGATAGTGACCCTGTTAAATCCACCCAGAAAATAGATCCGACTCTCAAGATCTCCAACCTTCCCATCCTCGTATAGATAAGCCGTAATGTAATAACTTAGTGCAGGATTCGCTTTTGATCGATCCCCCAATTCAAATTCAATCCCTCCCCTACCTTGCGCACCACTGGGCCATTCTATTATCTGCTCAGCAAACAAATCCGCACCCTTATCGGCTATTCGAGGGTTATATTCCCATAATCTAATTCTAAGACTGCCACCTGGCCATCCCGGCCACCATTCATTCCACAATCTTCCAGAAACTGCAACCTCAGGATTGTCCGGTATTTCAGGACCATACACAGCTAGGCGGTAGAATAACTTTCCTCCTTTCGGCACTGGAACGGTATATGCTTTATCATTACCATCTCCCAAAGTACCCACTGCTGCAGGCACCCAATCCTGCAGATTGCTCGAACTAAAGAGCCAATACGAAGTTCCCCACTTGGTAGGAAAAGTTAGTTCCATTTGATCATTGGCCGTGAGACGAATCTCTAGGCTCTCTCCGACGGGGCCAGTGACAGTATTCTCTTTAACAAAATGAGCAGTAATCCGTCCGTTTTCTTGAGTAAAGGAGAGCCTCGGGTCGTAAGTATGAACATAGAGACTCTCTCTTTGTTCTCCTCGCGGATTAAGACTCCATGAATCAAAATAGTAACCGGGCGCGGGGACCGCCTCATAATGCTCCACGATCGCGTCTTCTGCCCTTGAAGCGATGGATTCTTTAATGGTTCCCCCTTCTGCTGGTGAAGCTTGAGACATATAGAAAAAACCTTGGCCAAGTGATGTCACTAGGCTCAGCAAAAAACTAGCTGCATATATTATCGCAAATTTTTTCATATTTTCCTAGATAGAATGAAACCGATTAACTTCCATTATTTCTTAGAAACATTTGTATAAAAAACAGCTTATCTGAACACATGGCAAATCCTCTTACCCTTTTTTATGGCTTTGTGCATTTTGATGGCCAAAAATACTCTATGGCTACCAATTTTCAGTATTGTTGACCTGAAAACCATGTACCATTAATTTTGTTTTAAGATTCAATCTTAAATGGCGCTAAAAGCATCAATCATAGCAATAGCTGCATCGGCCCAGTTACTGTTGGCTAATGCCACGGAACAATTGCACTGGAGCCTTTCCCCCTTAAAGGGCAGTCCAGAAAAGTCCGATGCCAAGGACCCGTGGATTAAGAATGCTATCGATAGTTTTGTATTAGCAAAGTTAAAGGAGAACAATCTCAAACCCCAGCCAGAAGCTGACCGCTACACACTAATGCGTCGACTCCATGCCGGACTGACAGGCATTCTCCCGTCAACAGAAGAAATTAACGCATTCATAAATAACGCATCAAGTAATGCGTACACTGAGCTCGTTGATGATTTATTAACTGACGCCCATTACGGAGAGAGATGGGCCCGGCACTGGCTTGACGTTGCTCGGTTCGGTGAAAGCAATGGGACCTTAACAGTGAACGAGGACAGGATCCGCAACGATGCATGGAAGTATCGAGACGCCGTCATCAATGCATTCAATAACGATCTCCCATTTGATCTGTTCGTTAAATATCAACTCAATCCTCGGTCTGATAAAATCAGTTCAGATTACAAAGAGTTGCGACAATTCATTCACCTAGGCACTAAACTTCAGAACAATGCCAATCCCAATGATAGGCAATTCCACAGATTGAATGACATGGTGTCAACGACAGGAAGTGCTTTCCTTGGTTTTAGCTTCGGTTGCGCACGCTGCCATGACCATCCAGTTGATCCAATGTCTACAGAAGAATATTACCAATTCACCGCATTGTTTTTTGACCAGTTCAGCGAAAATCCAAAAGCTTCCACAAAGAAGATTCCTCTCAAAATCACTGAACCTAAAATATTAATCAAAGGAGATTGGAAATCTCCCGGCAAATCAGTCTCTCCTGGATTTCTAAAAATACTAATGCAAAAACCTGTTGATCACTGGTTAGATGGAAACGGCAACAAAATGGAAGCTCTCGGCAGTTGGATCATTGATCCAATTAATGGATCCGGATCCTTATTGGCGAGGGTCATCGTGAATCGTTTGTGGCATCATCATTTTGGACAAGGGCTAGTCAGCACCCCTAATGACTTCGGCAAGATCGGGTCAAAACCTACTCATCCAGAATTACTTGACTGGCTTTCTGCAGAACTGATTAAAAATAATTGGCAATTAATGCCAATACAAAAATTAATAGTAACGAGTGCTACATACACACAAAAGAATTCGTCTTCTCCAGAATATCTAACACGAGATTCAGACAATACTCTTCTCTGGCACAGAAAACCACAACGACTCGAAGCCGAGATAATAAGGGACCGCTTACTTGATGTTGCAGGAGTACTTAAGAAACAAATGTATGGAAAAAGCACACCAGTCGGAGATTATAAAAAAGCTCTACCTGACTCATCTAATAGTTGGCGCCGTTCAATTTACCTGCAATCGCACCGTTCCGTACATCACCCAACGCTCTCACTATTCAATTATCCAGACACCTCTGCGAGCGTAGGGTCAAGGAGCACTTCGACAGGAGAATCAAGCACTCTCTTCTCTCTCAACTCAAAGTTCTTGTGGACACTTTCCAAGCACTTTGCGGAAAGAATTAAAAAAGAAAGTACCGAAGACCCAAAAGATCGAATCGAAAAGGCATACATGATAGCTCTATCCAGACCTCCTAATGAACAAGAAATTACAATTGGAATGAACATAATCAATGGACAGGATGACGCGAAATTAATAAACTTTTGTCATCTCATTTTCGGATTAAATGAATTCATCTACATTCATTAATAAATCAATGAACCGACGATCCTTTATAAGAAATCTAGGACTCAGCGGAGCTTCCCTGAATTCAATTACAAGTGCTAGTGCATCAGTCAAATCAATGATGCCTCACCAAACACCTCGAGCCAAAAATGTAATTTTCCTATTCATGTGCGGAGGTGCCAGCCACTTGGAAACTTTTGACCACAAGCCAGAGCTTAAAAAATATGCAGGCAAAAAAGCCTCCGAAATTTTCAGCAAAGAGGACCTAGATGGATTCAACCCCGAAAAATCTTTTGAAAACTCAAGGATAATACCCCCTGTTTTTGATTTTAAACAGCACGGACAATGTGGCTCATGGGTCAGCGAAATCTACCCAAAGCTGTCAGAAGTAGTAGACGATATATGCTTCATTAAGTCATTGCATACTGACTCTGCCATACACTCAGTAGGTGAAACTCTGATGCATACAGGCCACGGAAAGCCAGGGTTCCCGAGCATCGGATCTTGGGTCACTTATGGACTAGGAAGTAAATCCAATACTTTGCCTCCTTACATTGTCTTGAAGGATGGCATTTCGACAGCGGGTGACATTGTGTTTCAGCAGGGAATGTTACCTGGACGCCATCGAGCCTCAGTCGCGATTGCAGACCGAGGCAAATCTCCGTTCCCATATCTCAGCCCTGATCCCAAGATAAGCAGGCAAGATCAATATAATTATCTAGAAAATCTCCAGCAACTGAACCGAGCCCACCAAAAAAAACACATCGGCCAATCAGAGTTGATGAGTCGCATCGAATCATTCGAAATGGCATACCAACTACAAAGTTCAGCCCTAGGAGCCTTTGATCTTAATCACGAACCTAAGAGCATTCATAAACTATATGGCGAAAATCTATTTTCCCGACATTGCCTGACAGCAAGGCGCCTCATCGAATCAGGAGTACGCTTTGTTGAAATTCTCGATGGGGCAGAGGGTCGGAAATGGGATGCTCACGGGAACCGAGGCGGGCTCATAAATAATCATAGAAGTAATGCAGCACGAACGGATCAAGGAATAGCCGCTCTCATCATTGATCTCAAGTCCCGAGGTCTCCTTGAAGAAACTTTAGTCGTCTGGGCAACTGAGTTTGGAAGAACTCCCTTCGAGGAAGAACGAAAGAAAAAATCTGAACTGGGAAGAGGCCATCACCACAAAGGATTCACTTTGTGGATGGCCGGAGGAGGCGTCAGAGGGGGAATCAGTTATGGCCAAACTGACGAACTTGGAATGTACGCCGTAAAAAATCCCGTCTCATTTCACGATTTCCATGCAACAATTCTTCATCTTCTCGGGCTAAATCACGAACGACTCACATTCCGTCACAATAGCCGTGATGTCCGCCTAACTGATGTATTTGGAAATGTCATTCATGACGTCATAGGTTAATAAACAGAGACAAAGAATTCCCCAAAAATAATAGCGGAACATCTATTATTTAAGATCAATTATAATCTTTGGCGCAGTTTCGGAATTGGCAGCAAATTTTGACTTTTCCCACTTTGGTAATCCAGAATGATTATTAGATACACCAGCCCTTTCCTTTGGAATACCAACCAAGAATCTTCTTATACTCTTTCGTAGGTTAAACATTCAAATTTCGACAAATTAATACAATTGACTATAAAACGAATCAAAATCTGTGCGAATTAATTCAGCTACATAATTAACAAAACATCCGATCAATCATCAAAAGATTTTATGAACTCTAAATTTAATTGAATAAATATATCCACTCTCCGGTCAAACTGATTACAGACACTATTAACTACAAATCACCAAGACCATGAAAACGATAATACTTCGCGTTTCTGCAACGCTAATTTCAATTGTAACATTAAATTCGACCGTCACTGAAGCACGGACTGTGCAATCTAACGATCTTGCTCGATACGCTCAAAGAATTGATTCCATTTCGCACGAATTACGCCAGGAATTAGTCACTCATTACAGACACACACATGAATTCGATTACTTAATGCGTAGCATCTCACGAATCATAAACATGGCCCATCATATTACTGAAGTATCAGTTCATTCACATTCATCTTTGCAACATATCAGCAATGACCTCGAAGGGATTGATCGTGAAGCACATCACATAAACGAAATCATGAAAGCTTCTACTCTCTCATGGAACGGAAGAAGCCATACTCATGGCCGCACCAGTCACGTGCATCGCTTAAGATACAGTCTCAATGAAACCATACATTCTATGCAGGATGCCGTAAGCTCATTACGTCACCAGTATAAGAGAAGAAGTTCGCACCGTCCTTCTCACATCATTCAAAGACAAACCAGTCCTGGGATAAGCCTTCTAAGTTTAATTCTTAGCCAATTATAAAAAGAGTAAAAACCGCCTCAAGATAGAGACGTTGCGACAAGTTAACTATCACTTTATTGCCTGTGATTGGCCGAAATATTGAGGTAAATAAAATACACGAGGATGAGATTCTTGCTTCTATCGACGAATTAAAGGACAGGGTGGAGGCGCATTAATAGCAAGAAACTTACTGATGTCCATTGAAGGGATTAATCTGAGATTTCTATCCTTATCAACAGTGTTTCTGATGTTGTTTCAATGCCAGTGTAGGTGGTGCTTTCCCCTTCAGATTCGAAAGCGTTACCGACATCAGCCCAATCCGCTCCGTCTTCTGAAATCCATATAATGTAATTTGCGCCGGGCCTTGAATTCCATGTCACGTCTGCCGTTTGAGTGTCAGCGTAATATGTTATGTTGGTAATCTCAAAGGGGATCTGGTCTGGTGCATTATCAGGGCCTTTAGCATTACTAAACTTCACTCCGATAGGGTTCATGACTCCTTCATAGATTCGAAAATCTTCCCAAGATGCATTAGCGGTGCTGTCATTCCATTGAGACCTGCCAAGAAAGAAATCGGTATCGCTCAAACCCGATAAGTCGTTCGTAGTGTTTGCTGCTGTGACCTCATCTCCATTCTTATATATAGTGACCTTTGTTTCACCTGCGCCGCCGCCCACATCATCAATGGTTACTACCCAGTGAATGATTTCGTTGAGCGGATTAGTTGGTCTGCCTCCAAAGTCCTGGATAGTCATATTTGTTTGCGCGTTCCAGCGCAGTTCATTCAAATTAATATCAGTTCCTCTAGAAAATGACATGTGAAAGGCGTTGACGGGTGATTCTCCGACGCTGAACACGCGCGACCAATTTTGAGATGAGTGTTGAGTGGACCAAGTCTCAATGGTAGCACTTTGTAGCGAGCTCATCAGATTAGCTGGCAATCTAACATAGTCAGTTTCGGCTTTGCTTCCCCCGATAAGCGTGACTCTACCGTCAGCAACTGACCCATCGTTAATCCCATTCTCTTCAATGATTCCATGAGCGTCACCCACTGAATCTATAAGAATTGTCCCAGCTCCTCCATTTTCATCAAAGGCCCATCGGTGAATGAGTTCAGGAAGTATCTGGTTCAGCAAAGACTCGTCCTTTCCTGGTGTCCCTTGCATAGAGTTACTTAACTTCCAATTTGTCGGCACAGCGTAATCTGATTGATTGTTTGAACTTACTAGGACCATTGATGGACCTGAACCGTCAGCCAGAGAAGGCCAGAAATCACTATCATCATATTTAAATTCTATGAGCGGGTCACCTCCTCCAAAAGAAAGCTTGATCTGCTCTCCCCCATTTGACAATCGATCTCCCTCTTCCCATTGACCGGCAATTGGAAGGCCTGGCCCATACCGCATTTCGAAAGCCTTTATATTATTAACTATCAATAGATATTCACCTGGACCTAGAAATTCTTTCTGCGAATCAATAAAGTCAAAATCAATACCTTTTGTGAAACGTAAATCACGTAAATCAAGATTCATCTCTCCAATGTTCTTAATTTCAATGTACTCAAAAAGATCATCATCGGAGTGCCCCGCCTCTAACTCTTCAATGCTTGGAGACGCAGGATGGTACATGATCTCTGTTATCAATAGAGAATTATTGTAATCTGATAAGTCCGGAAGGCTCGGACCAAATTCAATAGGATCAGACCAATTACTCCAGCGACCCGTGCTGTCCTTATGACGAACTCTGGCCCTATAAACGGATCCAGAACGGACAACTGAGCTCGGCACCTTTATTGAATCCTCAAAATCATTAAGAGGACCTGAGTCCCAGTCAGCATCCCATTCTAACTTGATAGCATCTGGATTTGTAATAGTAGGCGCCATGCCGTTCATCCTAAAATCAAATATCATGTCACTGCTAGAGGGAGAGGCCTGATGCACTTCAACCGCAATGACATTTTCACCTTCATTAAAAAGCTCCGCAGATAATTCAAAATCAAATATGGTGTCCTCTTCACGAGACCCTGATGCTCTTGTATCGAAACCAATCGCTCCATCAGGCATCTGAGAGCGTCCCACTTCAGCCCCATTAACATAAATAACAGCCCCATCATCACGTTGCAAACCAAGCACAATAGTTCCAATCTCATTAAAATTATCTATAGTGATTTTTTTTCTAAAATAGGTCGTTATATGTTTGTCAGAAGTCACTCCTCCAAAATCTAGCGTAGTCACTACCTGCTTGTCTGCGTACCCGAACGGGGAAAGGCCAACTGACCACCCACCATCATCATAATCAACACTCTTCCAACCATTTCCTTGGTCACTACCATCATCCAAGAATTTCCACTCCGAACCTAACCCGAATATGGGCAAGAGCTGAACTCCCTCATCATTGACTGGAGTGATTTCTGCTACCCTCCACTGCATCGATTCAAAAGTGGAAGCCCCTTGAGGATCTGAAAAACCTGAAGATTTAAAGACTAAGTCGTTAGATTTAAACCCTACATCACCGATGAACGTGATCGTAGGTTTCCTCGGCACTTTACCACCTTCCCCATTTGATCTTTGCAATGAGTCCAAGTGAGCAGCTCTGCCTCTATTGCCTACATTTCCTCCGGGCCAAGACCCTCCAGAGAAAGCAAATCTTTTCATGTCCCTGACAAGAGACGCTATTGAAGATGCTCCAGCTCCACCAATGCCAGAATACGTGCCTGCGTCTGAAGGCGCTCCCTTCCATCTTGCTGAATCTGCCTTTTCCAATGGCTCTAATTGCGCCGCAAAAGCGTCAATGATCGGATTGAGCTGGTCTTCTTGCCATAGAAGATCTCTAAGTTCTCGAACTTCATTGAAATATTCAGGCCAAAGATCTGGCGTCGAATTCCCATCGGCGCCACCGCCACCAGCAGAAAACAAAGCATTATAAACTACATCATGACCACTGTTCCAGGTCGGCCCCCAACTCGCGTCAGTGTCCCACGGTAAAATCCAAAGTTTCCCGTTATAATTATTTGCAGGCAAATAATCAGGCTCAAAATAATAGACCATGTTCTTGTTGGCACTGGGCCAAAAATCATAATGCCGTATTGCCTCAGCAAGAGCATGCCACCGATTCCACTTATCTAAATTAACGTGAGCTCTTATAAAGTCAGCTGAGTCTCTACCGTCCAGCTGGTTCTCAATAGTTGAATGGTCACTACCATTTTTGGGAGCAAACGCCGCCTGGTATCTTTGTTGTTGTCTCCAATCGGAAGTCTGATTGATCAACTTGTATAGGTTCCCCTTTTCTAAACCATTCGCCTCCATGAACCTCACGTCGTAAGTTTCCACTACGAAATTGATACCATAGAAATCCCCCCTCCACTGATCTGGCGCCTCCTCCTTATCGTCTATTACCCTCCAGTGAACCCAATGTGTTTTAGAGCCGGGGACTCCTATCTTGTTAAAGAGATACATAGATACCGCCTCATTGAGGCCATAGGTTAAAGTCCCGCGATTATCAAAGCCTTTGCCCGTCGTTAATGTTCTCCACTTCTTTGGATGTTTTTTCCCTTTGTGATCTCTGGCCTGAAAAAAGGAGCCCTTATTAAATCGAAAGCGCATGGATCTCTTTCCCCGATTATGGTATCGCCCATTTGCTCCCCTGAGCCTGTACTTAATATTATCATATACGACCCCGTCATAAACCATGGCTCCTTGCCAGTTATAATAAAACCGAGCCTGCGTTCCTTGGTTTATTTGTTTCCCTCCATTATAGGCATAGCAATCAGCATGATCTGACTGCCTAGTGATCAGATGATAGACTGGTAATGCTTCAAGAGAAGATCCTGCCTGTCCCTCATAGTTCGGGATCCCATTGTAAACAAAATAAGCAAAGTTGAGTGAAGGATCATCAACAAAAGGGGCCCGAGCCCTGACTCCCTTAGTATCTTCAATGATGATGCGATATCGTACAAGTGAGCGATTCTCATTGGGCGGAATGAGAGCACTGTAAACATCTTCCCCAGAAGCAAACTCTCCTTGGTTCCCATTTTTAACCATCGGAACCGAAACCCAACCTTTTTCGTAGTCCGGATTGTCCTGTTGAGGATTATTAACTGGAATATTTGGAACTGGATGAGGAATCTTCGCCGGAACAAATGACCCGGGGCTAATCACGCAATATTCAAGCGTAACGGAACGAACCCCGTCAGGATCTGTCACTTTAGCACCGACGATGACGGGCTCACTGGAAGTTGGAGTTTCCGGTTCGTTCCTGACCTTGCGAATATTCGGCGGAGCATTTTTGGAATAAGCGGTATTCTTCGAACCTGGGCTAGGAGTATAAACAGCCTCTTCAAGTTTGGGCCTTATGATTTCAAGATCAAAACCTAGGTCACTATTAGAGGGGCTCGAATTAAACAATTGAACCGCTATCGTGTTTTTCCCCTCAACTAAAAATGCACCCGGATTCCTAATGACCTTGACGTACTCTTTGCCCTCATCCCCAGTCCCAGAAGACCTCGCCTCAAAGGACGGCTCCCCTTCATAATTCATTCGTTCAACTTCTTGCCCGTTAATCCATAAAATAAACCCATCGTCGGCGACATAATGAACATTGATAACTGAAGGAATTTCACCAATAGCAACATCAAAATCATTACGTAAAAATACACTGCTATAATTACCCCTCATATCATTGAGTATTGTATTCAGAGTGACCCCATTGACTCTCCCGTATCCGATCGGAGATTGAGTCCCTCTAGCCCAGCTATTATCAAATTCAAATTCCTCGTACCGCCAATCGCTAATAGGATTTGAAGCCTCAGAATCGCCTGACCTCCAATCCCATGAATTATCTTTGTAACTAAGAAGAGTCGCTTCATTTAGACTGACTTGAGGTGCCGAGGCCTTCCAGGAGCTACCCAACGAATTATCTAGCGCCGGGTTCAGAAGCTCCATCGAAGCACCTTCCCCGCTCGGGGCAACAGGCCATGGAAAACCTGTTTTATAATCCACCAAATCAACAACCTTATCACTCGGGTCACGCAGCCTAAGTGTTTCGCCATCGGAATCTAAATTCCCATCATATGGTCCGAACGCTGACACATTAAGAGTCTCCCTTAATGCGTCAGGGTCTTCCGCTATAACCAAGTATGCACCTGCGCTCATCTTAACACCTTCAGGAAATACATAGTTCACCGCCCCCGATAAGCGCCACCCATCAAGATTCACTTCATCAGCCCCAGGGTTAAAGAGTTCAATGAATTCCTGCCTAACAGTATTATCAGGAGGATTATGGTGAATCTCATTAATTACAATTGCCAGACCAGATCTCACCATTAGTGAGGTAACCAATGCAAAAATAAATGATGCGGATTTTATTAAAGTGCGAACAGAAATCATAGGGATTTAACTATTGAAACATAACACCTCACTCCAAACCAACCAATTACAAAATCCTACAAAGATTATAGCTAGTAACCGCAGCCAAGCTTTAGAGCGCGCGTTAAAAATCAACTACCACCACCACTGGCACTGGCGCCGCCGGTGACCTGACTGTCGATCCCGCCGGCGTCCAAGGGATCTTTAACTTCGCCACGACCGGGGCCAACGAAATGACATCCATTCGCGATTCACCCAAAGGACCATTGAAGGCCCTTAACTTTACAATACAATTGTTAATTGACTGGCACTTGAGTACTTGAGAAAATAATTCATGAAAATGAAATGTATTTTGGCTATTATCGTATTGGGATTTAGTTCTTCACAGCTCAAATCTCAGTTCATTGACGTTACTGAAAAGTTAGGGTTCTCAGGCGGCGGAAAGGCTGCATTCGCAGATTATAACAATGATGGATTCGTGGACATTCATGCCGGATCCCTTTTTATAAATAATAAAGGAAATAAACTGGTCCCGGCAACTGAATCCAATGCCCCGGGAGGTTCAGTCGTTTGGGGTGATTTTGACAATGATGGAAACATTGACCTATTTCAATACACAGGAGCCGGCTCTCTACATCGCAATAAAGGGGATGGCACTTTCGAAAAATTAGATTTCCCAAAGCTTCCTACAGTCAATTCAATGGGCGCAGTTTGGATCGACATCAATAATGACGGACTCATCGATCTTTATGTCGGCGGATACGAAATCTGGCAGCAAAAAGTTCATCCAGATGCATTATTCATCAATCTCGGAGACGGAAAATTTAAAGAAGAATGGAGAAGTAAAGAAGGCGCATGTTATTCAGCAAGAGGCGTCTGTGCTTCGGATTTCAACGAGGACGGATATCCTGACATTTATGTTTCAAATTACAGGCTCCAACCAAACCATCTCCTAATCAATGACGGCAAAGGGAAATTAAATAACATGGCCGAAGATTATGGAACAGCAGGAAATCCTTCGGGCCTAATTAACTATACTGGCGGAATAAAGTATCAGGTCAGCGGACACACTATAGGCTCTTGCTTCGATGATCTGGACAATGATGGATTAATTGATCTGTTTGTAGGAAATTTCAGCCATCCAAGACCGGGTCAAGATCATCCTCAATTTTTACGAAATAAAGGCAAAAAGTTTGAATATAAATTTGAGGACAAGAGCTCCGACTCAGGATTGGGCTGGCAAGAGTCATTCGCCTCGCCAAGCTTCGGTGACTTTGATAATGATGGGGATCTGGACCTTTATTTTACTACGGTTTATGGCGTGGGCAGCGGCAACATAAAAAACTTTCCTGTCCTTTATAGCAACGAAGGGAAATGGAAATTCTCTAATGTCACATCAAATGAAGGCCTCCAAAATCTTCCGGCAACGTACCAGTCTGCCTGGGCAGATATCGATAACGACGGAGACCTCGATCTTTGCTCTGCAGGAAAAATATTTCAAAACAACAGTAAGCGAGGGAACTGGATAAAAATTGAACTGAGCGGAGACGGTAAAAATATAAATCGTTCCGCCATTGGCTCTATAGTTAAGATTCGCTCAAAGGATTCCGTCATGACAAGACATGTTCAAACAGGAACCGGAGAAGGTAACCAGAGCGAAATGACCCTCCACTTTGGTCTGGGAAATCTAAAAGGTCCTTTAGACGCTGAAATTCTTTGGCCAGGCAAAGTGATCACAACCTCCAAGGGACTCAAAATAAACTCATTACACAAAATAACATACAAGAAATAGTAATAATAATCCTTTCAAGGCTCCAATCATTTAAAGGATCTTCAATTCCTAAAATTCACATTTACGGAACATATGGCTCTACCGTAAAGGTCTTCCCATTAGGTGAATCCTCACTATTTTCGTGAACAGTGACGAGGCTACCAGGACGAAGATTCAGTAACTCAGTTAAGCGCCCACTCGGCCAGCTAATAGTTACTGAACGAACCATTGGCTCCTTCCCGATACCAATGATTAGGGTATTACTGTTCTGGGCACTGAATCCTTCCCCACATCTGTGTTCCTCATAAAAAGAACCCCCGTCACATTTGAGCAGAATCTTTGCTCCATAACCATCACGATTAGAATAATGACTGCTCTTTAAATCCGTTTTATTCCCACCGATCAACCGCAGAGCCAAAAAATTATTTTTTTGCGTCTTTATCTTGTCAGTCTCATTTCTATAAAAAACAAGCTTAGGTGCGTTCGTATTTACTGAAGCAATGTCTGTTAGGCCATCGTGATTGTAATCCCAAAGAACAACACTCCTCCCATCACCAATATGATCCGCCCCTGAAACGTTGGTCACGTCTATGAACTGTTTACCCTCATGGTTAATAAAGAGTCGATTCCTTTCATTGCCACTAAGTGAATCCCTTCCCCAATAGTCTCCTGATAACTCTTTAGCAGCCTCAACCGTTGTTTCTTTAAAGAGGTCGGACCTAATGATTGTGCTTCCTTTGTTTGGATCAGCGACTACGACCGCGCGCCAGAAAATGCTTCACAAATCATTTTCCGTAGATATCTGCTCCGGCGCAGTATAAAACCCACTAGCAGAATAAATGTCCAGCCAGCCATCATTATCAACATCAACAAATTGAGCGCCATACGCCCACCCCACTTTGGCAACGTTAACAGATTCAGTTTTGACTCCAGCGACCTGCTCAAAACCAAAACTTTCATTCCTGAAAAGCAGGTTCCCCCGGGCTGCATATGGAACACGAGGATCTAGCCCCTCTATGGACCGGGTAATTCTCCTTCCCGCCTTACTGAACATATTTGATACGTAAAGATCAAGCTTCCCGTCCCTGTCATAATCGCCCCAAGAGGCCCCCATTCCGAATCCCTGCATAGAATCTCCAGCCAATTCTTTGGTCACGTCAACAAAACGCGGATCATCTGAAGAACCTCTGGGCCCTTCGTTCCGATAAAGATGATCCGGGGCAAAATCATTACATATATAGACGTCCGGATCTCCGTCCTGATCAAAATCACTCCAAACACTTTGATATGTGCTATGCCATTCAGCAATTTCCCTAGATTCTGGAGCAACAGAAAAATGACCCTCCCCCCGATTAACCAATAAAAGGTTAGGAGGCCCTAACCGGTTTATGTAGCGGTGAGATTGAGGCAACCTCTTCAAAATCTCCTTTGCCATGCTCTTCGGAAAAAATCTGTTAACCCACTTCTCAGGGCTATCGCTCTTCTGAGGAGGACCATAAAGACCTAGATAAACGTCAAGTAAACCGTCCTGATTATAATCGACAGCCGAAATTGTTGAGACGAGGTATGGCATAAGCAATGATCCGCAGGTCTCTTTTGTTTTATCAAAATATCGCCCGCCCTCGTTTGCCAAGTAAAGAGATCTTTCTAGACTTCGCCCAATAAATACGTCCGGATCCCCATCATTATCAAAATCAGCAAATGTTGCACAGTTACATAGCCCTTTAATATCAAGGCCTATCTCTTTGGCCACGTCCGTGAATGTTCCATCAGCATTATTGCGAAACATCTGATTCGCTCCCCACCGTCCCATTAAGTAAAGATCATCCCAACCGTCTTTGTTATAGTCCACAACAGAAAGCCCAGGGTGTTGAAACGTTGAGTCAAGGTCCAGGAAATCAGCATACAATTGCTTGGAAACATTGAATTTATTACGAGTAAAAAACTCAATGACGTTCTGCTCGTGCAAAGAGGCTACGGCTCTTTCATATTGTTTTTGGTCCAAAATTACATCCTTGAGAACTTCCTTAAAGAGCGGCTCTTTCAACTTCACCATCTCCATCACCCCGAACTTCCATTCCCCGATTCTCCATGCATCTCTCTTGAAGTTCCAACCAATATGAATCTTACCCTTTATGGAGAGAGCCAAGCCCTTCGCGTCCACACCCTTACCCTCAAATCCGACGCTCGACTCGAATCGTTTCAAATCAGGCCCAACGTAATTTCCATCAACAAAATAAAAATGAGCATCATTAAATCTCTGCACGTCTTTAAATATTTCAGACCACATCGTTGCCGATTCCCTCTCAAGTACTCGGACTGGCATTTCTTTAATCTGATCAACTGGTAAACTGTTTGAATTTGCAACTGCCACAGATCCCATTCGAAATTCTTCATCAAAGAGATCAGGACCAGTCTTTGAAATCTCAATTCCTCCTTCAATAAGGGAGCCGGCTAATAGTTTTAATTTTGGAGTCAGTCCGAGGATCAGTTGCTCAACAGCTACCATTCTATCAATCTTATCAATCTCAGCATTATGATGAGACTCACTGATTCCTGAACGATTTATTTCTTCCTTTGGAGCACACCCTCCCACAATAAAAAAAACACCAAACCCCAATACATTTACCAGCGACTTACGAATCATTGATTCTGAGTATGGATGTTAATTGTTTACGGAAAACGTGATGCTCTTACAAAAAATGCATCGCCTTCATCCCCCAAAAACTCCACGGCGTAAGTTGTAGAAGAGCCTTCCTCATTCGCTTCAACACTATCATCATATTCGAACCAAGTCTGCATATCATTAGATACCTCAACTAGGAAAAACTGACCAGGGCTAGAGGGGAAAGAGATCGAAAGATACTTACCTGCAGCGTCGTATTCATAATCATTAATCTCAAAGATTCTAGGTCCTAGAGAATCAATCTCTGCTAAGATATAATCAAACTGTATCCAACCATAGTCCGTTCCATCACCCTTACTGTCTCCACCTGTCCTAGTAATTTCTATCGTATTTTCACCTATTTCGGCGCCGACTTCTGCAGCGGTGAATGTAGCACTCAGGGATGTGTCCCGCTCAATGCCCTCCGACACCATCACTTCTTCTCCATTAAACTTGACCGATACGTCATGAATTCCAAAACCACCACCACCCTGCCCAGCCAAGGCGTCCCACCATCCACCGCTAATCATATCCATTGAAATACGTATTTCTGAAGACGGAGATGCTTGCTCAGGGTTAAGCATGAAATGGATCCGATTGTTGGGATCTCCGTTAGTCACTGCTCTTTCAAAGTTTAAAGCGCTATCTTCATCCTCAAGCACTTCTCCAATATCTGCATAGTTTCCGACAAAATAATAATCATCATCCTTAGCATCTGCCGCACCTGGAAGAGGGTTTGAATTAAAGTCCTCTATGGAAAATTCCGCCTGAGTATTATCATCAACTCCCAAACTCCACAGAACAGAATACCCATTGTATTCGACAGTGAGAGAAACTTGTTCTGTGTCTTCTTCCGGAACATTCGGCCTCGTTGCCGTCATAGTATAAGTGGTAGTTGAAGATGGCCTAACATCAATAGACCCGGACCCGTCCTCTGTAAGCGATGTGACATCACCAATGCCATTATCAACTGACAGAGTCATCCCGGGGATCGAATAAACTGACCATGAAAGGCGCGCGGTCGGCTCATCTGGTGTGACCTCAAGAACAGTCGACTGGAAAAACTCTATCAGATCAACCTCAACTCTCACGGTCGCCGTTTCGACATCATTTCCCCGGACCGAGGTCAGTGTATAAGTTGTATTCACACTAGGATCGATCTCTATACTTCCAATACCATCAATTGTTTTCCCACCCACGTCTCCTACCCCTTGATCTATCGATACGGTTGCAGTTGGATCAACAAGCCAATTAAGGGAGGCCGATGTCCCGGGCACAATTAGACTCTTATTAGAAGAAAATGAAGTGATGGGCTTGTCACGCACTATCTGACTGAGGTCAACTTCTAGTGAGGCATAATCAATTTGAATCCAACCTGAATTTCCACCGTTCCCCTTACTGTCTCCACTGGTCCTACTCACCTCAATAACATTTTCTCCTTGCACCGCTCCGCCTTCATCTCCTGAAAAAGTTTCCACAATCAATTCATTTTTCGTAATATCAGAATGGGCTGAAATGACATTTCCATTCAATTTAATTTCAACATCATGGGTACCAAAACCTTCGCCACTAGAATTCGCTTCTGCATCCCACCAACCTCCCCAGATAAGATTCATAGTAAATCTCATCTGACTGGACTCGTCTGCCTGTAAAGAATCCAGCAAAAAATGAAACCTGTTGTTTGGATCATTATTTGTTACGGCCCGGTCCAGATTGAGCCACGCCTCATCTGATTCTAAATTTCCAATTTCTCCCCCATAATTGCCAGTAAGAAAATAATCATCATCTTGAAATAGCGGGGACCCTTCCGACTCTTCATTGGACGTTCCTTTTTCCTGGCTGAACTCAGCCTGAGATCCATTAATCAAGCCCACAGTCCAAATCTCGGCATAAGGTTGATACCCAATAGTCAAAGAAGCAGTCGCTTCGTCTCCGTCTACTCCCTTTACGGTAAGAACATATGTGGTAACTGCGGAGATCCTGACATCAATACTTCCAGCTCCTTCAGAAGTGATCGCAGTCACTTCACCAATCCCATTGTCAATAAAAACACTCGTTTCAGGATCAGAATCGACCTGCCATGATAAAGTTGCAGTTGGAGAATCAGCAGCAACTTCATTTGAATCAGTAAAGAATGACTGGATGAGTCCAGGCTCAGCTACTGCACTAGCCTCTAAGGTAATGTAATCAAACTGAATCCAGCCATAATCAGTGCCGTTTCCCTTGCTGTCACCTCCTACCCGAGTAATTTCAATCACATTTTCTCCTGCCACGGCGTTGACTGAAAATGCGTCAAAAACCGCAGTGACAAGTCTATTTTCGACAATTTCAGATTCTGCGAAAATCTCAACCCCATTAAAGTTAGCGCGGACATCATGTATGCCCCAGCCGACTCCACTAGCACCTGCAGGAGCATCCCACCAACCTCCACCAATCAGATCAACAGTGAGCGTATACTCATTATTGATTATATCATTAGAATCCAGATGGAAATGTATCCGATTATTTTTGTCACCATTAGTGACGGCCCGTTCAAAATTTACTATGTCCTCATCCGCCTGAAGAACTCCGATCCCATCATAACTTCCTAAAAAATAGTAATCGTCATCTTTAAGAGTCGGGGACCCAGGAGCAGAATTGGAATTAAAGCTTTCCTGTGAAAATTCCGCCTGACTCTCATCATCAATCCCAAGCGTGAAAATATTTCCACCATATAAATTAAGATGGAACAATAATAATGACAAAAAAACAAAAGTAATAAGTTTCCACATATTTAATTATTCGTAATATTATTGAAAAAAATAGCAATATTAAAATTTAACAGGTACAATTATCAATAAACAGAAGAGCACTTTTTAAGGCTCTTGGCCTGTCGGACAAATCACAATCTCTCTCACACAAACCTCCTGCGGCATCTGGTAAGAAAATAGAACTGACTGTGCTATAGCGTCAGGCTTTAGAGCCCCTCCAATCTGTTCCGCATAATCCATCCAACCTTTTCTGGCTTCTTCTTCACAACCATGATCTAAAAGTTCAGTATAAACCATTCCTGGAGCTATATTAATTAGTCTAACATTACTCCCAGAAACCTCTTCACGAATATTCTCAGTGATAGCGTGCACTGCGAACTTAGTTCCGCAGTAAACTGTATGATCTGGGAAAGTTTTAATCCCAGCAATGGATCCCATGTTGACAATAGTTCCACTCCGCCTCTCCACCATGTTCTTGAGAACTAAATGAATGCCGTTGAGAACACCCCTAATATTAACATCGAGCATCTTCTGCCAATCTTCAGGATTTTGAAATTGAGGTTTCCCGTTAATCATCACTCCGGCATTATTAATCATGCAGTCCACTTCACCATGAGCGTCCTCGGCCTCAGAAATGGCAGCCTTCATACCCTCAAGATCAAGAACATCAACCTCTTTGCATATAGCGTTTGGTAAATTCATAGCCTCCATGAGCTCAATTCTTCGAGCCATGAGAAGGAGCGGGTAACCTGCTGCTGAAAAGGCCTTAGCTGTCGCGGCACCGATACCAGAACTTGCTCCTGTTATCGCGATTAATTTCTTATTGTCCATCTCCCGATGTTAAAGAAATTAGGCTCGACCAATCAAATCAAATTATTGGTATTTTTACTCAGCAATACTGAGCTTATCCCTCCGACCTTTTGATTTTATTTTCGATTAACTGACCAGGTTTCTCCAACCAATACCCTGACTCCCTCAGAATCAAAGGTCACTTCATATGAACCGTTATCATTCATTTGAATGCTCGTTTTCTCACGAATAGCACTTGGGTCCTGCGGCAAATCATAAGGAACAAAGACACTCAAGAAAAGTTCATCACGAAGCGCTCTGATTGGACGGTAAGAAAATACTGTAATGTTGGCCGCAGTATCCTGAGAATGTGGCTGCTTCAATTTTCCATGCTTAGACTTTTTGGAGGAATGCGTAACGAGCAAGAGCCTGGACTTACCTTTCTTCCACCACGCGTTATCTATTGGTGGAGCATCAAACCAGTTTTCTTCCTGATCCCCTGAATCCATGGACTTTTCATAACCCACATGCCAGACAGGACCAGCCTGATACTCATTTCCAAGAATTTTCGAACCACGGTACTTGTCCATCACAACAAAATAGCCTTCCCTTGTCAGAACTGATCTCCTCTCCCAGCGACTGTCCTTACCGTAATAATCATTGTAAGCAAACTGCCCATATGAGTCCCCCTCAGGATTGTTTCCTGCAGCAACAAATTTATCGTCATGCTTAATATTTCCACGACGCATAGAATCACGGTGATCTCCTTTCCTATCAGGATGAAGCGGAAATTTATGGCGGTTATGAAGGACTAATAAAAGATCCAAGCTCTCCTCCCCTGCTCCTCCACCAATTGGCATATCATCCCTATAAACATTATTATATTTACCAGAGGTATGCAGGTACTTGGATCCAGAGGCCGAGTACTCGTAAAGATGCCCTGACACATTATCCAAGTGTTCATCCTTATGCGGGTAAAGAAAGTACGCAGCAAAGGGAGTTCCTGCTTGTCGGTCTTGATTAAGGTAAAGCCTCTCAGGAATTTTCTCTTTCATTGAGCTAAGCATTCCGATCATTGATCCTCCTGGAGGCACTTCAGGTTTAATTCCGCGCTTAACAAACCACGCAAAGCGGCGCTCGTATGCAGAAATGTAATCTCTAGGAACGTCTCCTCTGATTGGACGGCCTCCGATTGCCACTTGCTCGGCGGCCCACAAATAGTGCGGATTCTTATAATGCTGAGCCAATCGGTACCACAAGTGCCCGTCCCTGGATGAAGTCTCCACGTTATAATACCCCACGTTCCAAGGATCCTCATAGGTCGAATCAAGATCATCCCTGACCATTGATCCGGAATTTGGATTCCCTCGAACACCTCCCCCATGAACAAATCCCAAACACCTCTTAGCAACAGAATTAATTAACTCTTTCTCCTTATCTATCCTACCCGTGGCCTCCGCAATATCGATTAACCCATGAAGAAATATCGGGCCATAAGGATAGTAGGTCCACTCAGTCCAATCCGCGAAATCAGACAAGCTCTTCCATATCCTATCAATCCAGGCCTTGGCCTCGACTGCTTGAGGCGCGTCGGGATAAAGCTTCAGAGCAAGAGCAATTCCTCCAGCATTACCGAAAGAGTGATTGTTTGCAGATTGCGCCTTCTTCTTGAAATTAATAAATCTAGATTCGAGACTCTGCTTCACAATTTCCTCAAAACGAATCTTCTCTTCATCCGTAAGCATCCCCTGACTGGCTAATTCCTGATAAATTCTCATCCTCGCAGCACCTCCCCAACCACCATGATAACCTCCACCGTGAAGATCTCTATATACTTTACGGCCCTCAACATTGAGGGTCGACTCCTTACTGTCCCCAGTCAGCGTCGTATAAAATAAATAAAGCAGATTGCCCTCTCTCTTCTCTTTTAATCTCTGATGCTTGTCCAGTATCAGCCCTCTAAAGACAGCACGCAGCACTTTCAACGCACCTTTATCTTTCCTGTCTCCGTCCACATAACGGCACCTTAATCGGTCCCAGACCCACCAGCCTCGCGAAAAAGAGTGCTTCTCCGATGCTCCCATCGATTTCCTCAAAGCCTCCTCCATTTCCTCGATATTCTTAACACCCCTGTATGACTCTCGAGGATGCCCTGACAATAGAGAGTTCTTATCAGCCGCATGAATAACTGAACTAATTAATAGTATTAAGATAAAAAATATTCTACTCATCTTGCCGAGAACCCTACCATTTCTGACCACCGGTCATGGGCATCCTTGAGTTCCTTTAGAAGTTCTTTCTTTTCTGAAGCATAGTTCTTCTTTTCCGGCGCCTCGCCTGAAACTTTACCAAGATGAGTGCCGGACGGGATCTTTTGTCCCGACTTCAAATCCCACGATCCTCGTCCAATTAGTTTCCAATCTCCTACTCGAACGGCCCACTGGTTCTGCCATGCCCAATGAAATTCGTCATGAATCTCTTTGTCTCCTTTATCCATAATCATGGGAACTAGACTCTTGCCATCAAAAGAAACTGACTCGTTCTTTTTGATCCCACACAAATCAAGGATTGTTGGATACCAATCCATCGAAGTGACCGCTTGACTCTTAACCTTAGCCTTCGGCAGTTCTTTGGGATAAGACAAAATTGCAGGCACTCTAATGCCACCTTCAAAGAAAGTCCCCTTATTGCCCAAGTACGGCCCAGCGTTTCCTCCTCCTCCATGAGCTCCATAATAATGCCCTTTCTTTAAGCCACTACTGTGCCCATCAACACGTATCTGGCTATGCTCAGTCGAGTGACCGTTATCACTCATGAATACAATGATTGTATCTTTCCGTAGTCCCAGATCATTGAGTCTCTTCAAGACCTTGCCAATGTAATGGTCCGTCGTACTAATCATGGCTGCGTAAGACCGTCGCGGCATTGGCAGGCCCTTGTACCTGTCGCCAAACATCTCGAGAGCCTGTTCCGGGTAATGAGGAATGTTTAGCGCAAAATAAAGAAAGAAGGGCCCATTCTTGTTTCTTTCAATAAAGTTCAGTGCACGATCGGTCATCATCTCTGGAAAATATTTACCCTTCGCATGAATCTCTTTTGTCTTCTCGTAGAGATCATGAAACCCTGAACCATGAAGAAAGTGATGATTATAATTATCAATGAACCCTCCGCGCAGGCCAAAGAACTCATCAAACCCTTGTGTCGTTGGGCCACTCTCACGGGCCGCTCCCAAATGCCATTTTCCAAACAAAGCGGTTCGGTATCCAGCAGAACGAAGAGCTTCAGCAATTGTAACCTCATTCCCGAACATATTAATTCCTCTGCCGCTCTTCAAGTCTCCCTGAGTCCAAGAGTTAACGCCTGATCGTTGAGGATACCGGCCAGTTAATAAGGCTGCTCGGGCAGGACAGCATACCGTATGCGAGTAGGCTTGAGTGAACCTTATTCCATTATCCGCCAACTCATCCATTGCCGGAGTGTGCAAATCCTCAGATCCGAAACAATTCGCATCAAGCGTTCCCTGATCATCAGTAAATATAAAGATGACGTTAGGTTTCCTTGCTGCCTCGGTGCCCAGGGAGAGAGCAAAGAACAAAAATAAACAAGCGCGCATGGACTATCCTCTACCTTACACCAAAATAAATCCCCTACTCAGCTTCAGCTGCAACACCGTCATCGGCTTCAGGAAGAATCGATATCCCATTGAAGAGTTGATTTAAAAACCCAAGGTCAATCCCTCCAAGGTCAATCCCTCCAAGGTCAATCCCTCCAAGGTCAATCCCTCCAAGGTCAATCCCTCCATTCCCATTATCTTCACCTTCATCAGTCCCAAACCCCGGGTCAACTATGCCTCCATCACCTCCGCCCGCTTCATCTCCTTCACCGCCTTCACCGCCTTCACCGCCTCCGTCCACATTAACATCTCCTTGGAAAATATTAGTTACGTCCACTCCAATCACGTCAGAAACATCAGCAAGAAATTGATTAAAAAGCAAGGCAAGCTGCACTAACTGCAAAGGCGTGATTTCAATATCACCAAGATTAAGCCCTTCTAAATTCAAGTCTCCAAGATTACCAAGATCCAGTCCTCCCAGATTTAAGTCCTCTAGATTTAAGTCCTCTAGATTTAAGTCCTCTAGATTTAAGTCCTCTAGATTAATGTTCTCGAGGTCAATTCCATCTAAATTTAAATCACCCAAGTTTATCCCTTCACCTTCACCTCCTTCACCTTCACCTCCTTTATCGTCACCTCCGACATTTACGCCAGGGAATCCTCCAGGAAGCCCGTTAAGTAAATCCCCAAAATCAACTCCACCAAGATCCCCACCGGACTCGAGTGACTCAGGTGGTTTTCCATCCATTCCGACACGGAGCCACTTCTTATCTTCATCAAGTGGCAAAAGTAATTCAAATCCGCCTTCACCCGAAACGCTCAACTCCCCACCCTCGTAAGGATCCCATGACTCAAAATCGTCCGTTTGCTCAAGCCTAAATTGCAACTTTGCTTTTCCTGTCTCCGGATCCTTTCTCATTATTATTGATCCGGCACGAGCGTCCTGAATCTCCTGCACTGAGGGGCGAATAGCTAATTGTGCAATTTGGGCGTCCTTGACCTTAATTGTTTCCTGCAGATTGTTAACTTCAAAGAGCTGACTAGGACTAAAACTTGGTCTACCAGCGACCGTCGTTAGGTCCCCAGAATAAGTAATATAAGAATTTGCAGAACCTCCAAAAACATTACTCCCGAAAGAAGGTAATTCACCCTCTATGTGAACTTGCCTCAGATTTGTACAACCATAAAAGGCAAGCCGCTCAACATTAGACACTCCCGCAGGAATAACTATTCTGGCCAAATTCTTACAATCCCTGAAAGCCCTCTCACCTATTTGAACTACGGTGCTTGGAATAAGAACTTCACTCAAGCTTCCACAATTATGGAACGCAGAATCTCCAATACTTGTAATGCCTTCGGGCAAATTAATGGCCATTAAGGAATTACAATAACGGAAAGCCGACTCACCGATACTGAACACCGTATCAGGGATAGTTATCGCCGCCAGCAAAGAGCATGAATAAAATGACTCGTCACCTATTGTGGTGACCCCGTCAGGAATAGTAATGCTGGTCAAATTTGAACATCCTCGGAAAGCGGCGTTCCCAATCTTAGTAACAGGGGATTCACCAATCAATGCCGGTATTTCCAATTCTCCAGTAGCGGTCGTCTTGCAATCGGTAATAATTACAGAGCCGTACTTCACCGAGTACGAGAGATCACTCAGATCGGCACTCATGAGCTTTCCGGAACTCATCGAAAAAGCAATCCAAAGTAGTAAACAACTAGGAAATTTCATATCTCAATGCATAACCTAATTATGAACTCCAAACAAGGGTCTTAAGGGTCATTAATATTAAGTTAGCTGAAGGATTCAGCCGTAACCCTAACAATTAAGCTCAAACTTGCTAACTTCGTCACTTGCCTAGGGACTAAAGATCAGGAAATTGATCCGATGTTATCTAAGAGCCTAGCAACATTATCCCTGAGTCTCATTCTCATAGGCAATGCAAGTGGAATTGAAGTCTATGTCCAACCCTTGGATGGTAAGGCTATTCAGTTCGATGTGAAGCCATCTGATGAAATTGATGCCTTGAAAACAAAAATTGAGAATAGTCAAAGCATTGAGATCGATGATCAGCTCCTTTACTTTGAGAATCAGCTCCTGGACAATTTCAAAACCTTTAACGACTACAAGATCGTTGACGGATCCACCGTCCTTCTCTTTGCCACCACACCCGAAGATAGCGATGGAGACAATTGGGAAAACGAAACCGAAGATCTATTTGATAGCTCAAGAGAAGACCCTTTTAGCGCACCTAAACACCAAATCAAAATCAGACTCTCTGAACCGGGAAAAGTGATCGTTATGTTCCCTGGCGAAAAGGGAAGCTTTTACAGTCTGGAAAGATCACGTAACTTGGTTGGCTGGTTCGCCCCTAGAATTCTTTTAATCGGCAACGGGAAAACATTTCAATTTTCTCAATCAATATCAGATGGAACTTTTTTCTGGAGGGCCAGAAAGATCTGACATGAAATAGTTAAAGCCTTAAGCTACATCGCCATGAAAAAAAATAAATCGAATACCTATTAAAGAGTCAGTCAAAATCGTTACCTTAATATCGGTACTCTTTGGACTCATGTTCAGCCTAATCAGAGTTATATTATTTTTCTTTGTTGGTGATGACTATGCTACAAAAATAATATCAATAATATATATCTTCGGCCCTGTATGGATGGGACTTCAGGGGTTCATATCCTTTGCCCGCTTTAACTCCTTATCTGGAATCGTCTTCCTGTAAGAATAAATCATATTGGAAATGAAGAGGATAATTCTTCCGAACGCCATGAGGGAACCCTTAGATTGTTTTCACATAAAAATATCACTATAAAAGGATTGCACTTTAACGAGAGTTCTGCGTAATCTGTTGATGTTCAGCTGCCTAAGTCTCAATGAAACCGATGCTCGTATCGAAAATACTAACTGTGTTCGCGCCCTGGCTTCTCATATCTACTGCATCTGCGGATATTTTCGGCTTCGAGGCGGAATCGGGAAGCACGCCGGACGGAGTTGGCTACCGGGTGCAAAGTAATCCCGAAGCTTTAGGGGGGCAGTATATCGATACCGACCGTCGGGACGCGAAAGCTCCCTTCGGCGACCAAGCCGTATTCCGCAATTACTCGCTGTCGCTGCCGGCGGGCACCTACGATCTCTGGGGACGGATCTACTGTCCGGTATTTTTTTCCTACGACCCTGAGATTAGTGACGATCCGGACTCCAACGAAGCGTTGTTTGCATACGAAAACGACAGCTTTTTTGTCGCCTCGACCCTGGGTGGCGATCCGACCGTCGATCTCGACCGGGGGAATGGTTACGGAAGCACTGGCCGGTTCGACGGATCGGGCAACCCGGCCAGAGCCAATGTCCATGACAATTGGGTGTGGATCAATTTGACCGACGGCACCGACCTGAACGGATTGGGCCCGAGTTCGGGTACGGTTGATCCCGTGGCGTCCTACACCACTGCGGGCGGACAGGTGACTTTCAAACTTATGAGCCGGGAGGGAGGGATCCGGCATGACGCTTTTGCGTTTGTGGCGGACGGAGAACTGCCGACCGAGGAGGAACTCGACGCGACGGTCGAGGCTTCAGTGAGCGGATTTCGTTTCGTCGACATCAGCGTCGATCCGGAAACTAACGATGTCACCCTAACATGGACATCACGCAGCGGTGTCAGTTATATCCTCAACTGGTCGCGCGACCTCGCCACTGACAGCTGGACTGAGATCGACGACAATATCACAAGCCAAGGTGAGACCACGACCTTCGTCGTCCCCGCCGGTCCCGCAGAGAATCCCAATCCAGCAGAAGAACCTCGTCTTTATTTTCAAGTGAGTGAACCTTAAGTTCTATAGCTATACCAGTAGCTATAGGGGTTCCAGACACTTAATTTTTTGCTCTGGAACTAATCTCTCCGAAGATGATATAAGGAAACAATCATTATGGACTGGGCGAGTGGACTTCTTAATGAAATGATTTCAATCGGTTTTACTCTCCTCCCGAAACGCGAACCAGAACAGCACGAGCACTCCCGCCATAAACATCGCCGGCACCAGCCAGTAGCCCTGCCACGACCCCGCATCGTCACCCGGAACTCCATAGCGCGACCCGAGGTGCCCCACTAATAGCTGAGAGCTCAGGAAGAATCCGATTCCTTGGGTGAAAACCACCAGCAACCCCTGCGCTTGCGCACGCACTTCCTCGCCGACGTGCTTGTCCACGTAGAGGTATCCCGAAACAAAAACAAAGTCGTAACTGAATCCGTGGAGCAGCACCGCGATCACCAGCAAGGTCATCATGCTCGTCCCGCTCGAAGTGGCCGCCTCTGATAAGAGAACAAAGCGCAGCGCCCAGCACAGAAGTCCGATCCCCATAGTCCACTTGATCCCGAAGCGCTTGATAAAGACCGGCAGAATGACCGCGAGCACGACGAGCTCGGCCATCTGCCCCATCGTGAAGAAAGCTCCCGAACGTTCGATCCCCAAGAAGTTGGCAAAGGGACTGCCCAGTACCCAGTACGGCATCATTCCCATCGACGCCAGGAGAGAAGCCACCATGAAAATCGCAAACGCCCGTTTCTTGAAATAGCGCCACGTCCCCGACCCATAGAGTTCTCCCATCTTTAAAGGCGTGCCTTTTCCCGGTGGCGGGGTGCGCGGAAGGAAGAAGCTGTAGATCCCAACTCCCCAGGCCGCCGCCGCCGCGGTGTAAAACTGCACCGGCGATTCCTCCGCCATGAAGAGGAGACTCACGACCCATCCCGCCACGATCCATCCCAACGTCGCAAAGACGCGCACGATCGGGTAATCGCGCTCCGAGTCGACCAGGTGCTTGAGACAGATCGTATTGGACAAACCGAGATTCGGCATGAAGCAAAGCGTGTGGGCCAGCAAGAGCCCGACGAAAACCCATTGAGTCTCCGGTGCCGCAAATTGCGGCGCCAACGCGATGAAGAAGCCGCTCAGCAACAATAATACCCCTTGCAGTTTCTCCGCGTTCACAAACCGGTCCGCAAAGACGCCCATGAAGAACGGAGTCACAATCGCGGCAATCGGTGCGACCGAGTAGGCCCAACCGATGGCAGCGGCGTCAAAGTTCCGGCCCGCCATAAAGGTCCCCATCGTCACGTACCACGCGCCCCAGACAAAAAAGAGCACAAACATCATCACGCTTAGTCGGACAAACAATCCCATCGACGAACGTGGCTCCCTACTCATGACCGTGTAATTATACCCAATCGCTCTCCCCCGGGCAAGCTCGATTACGATGCAGACCTTCCACTAGGTTCTTCCGCATAACCACAAACGCCACTTTGCTTGACCTCATCTTGTCTCCAGCTGTAAAGACTCTTATTAGCCACTACTGGTAAGTTGAAGGCCGAGAAGTTAGGCGTGGTATGAAAACGGGCAGAAGATGGCTGAAACTGCCTACAAGGACGGCAAACAGATTTATGCTAAAATGTGGGAAGAAAATGGCGAATTGCTCGGGGAAGACTAAACTTCTTTTGAATGGAAAGCTCTAGGGTCGGTGTATAGCTAGAAACAAAAAGCGCCGGCACCTAATAGAGAGACGGAATCTAAGAAGAACCTAATGATTGAAAAATAATTTCAGAAAAAATGAAAAAAAATGACAAATGTCTGTCCTTATTGTATTTAAACTTTTTGAAAGCTTTCCCCAAATACGCCCCCCACTCGGCACCAAAACCTTTAAAAATGATGCTTAAACGCCTACAGGTAAAAGGCTCATTTTAGCTATGCTTACTCAGGCCAATATTGCTTTATATGCAGTATATCTGTTCTCTTAAGGACACAATAAGGACAACCTTAGTTTTCTTCCTTCCTCCAAAATCCTCATAAAACCTTAACCATAAAGTGGTAGCAGGAGGGAGAGTTGAACTCCCGACCTTAGGCTTATGAATCCTCTGCTCTACCACTGAGCTATCCTGCCATCTTTATAAGCAAATAAAGCAGTAGAATGATAACTTTCGACTGTTTTCTGCTAATAATTTATTCAATTAACACAATATTGACGTATTTTCAAGGAGTCCAGAATAAGAGCATTTGAACTATACCAGTTCTAGATTATTTGGAGTAATCTCAATGAATCCCATAAACGAAGAGGCCATAAAGGTCATAAGCAAGCTTCAACAAAGTGGCTATCTAGCCTACTTCGCTGGAGGCTGTGTAAGAGATTTGTTGCGAGATGAGATTCCAACTGATTATGACATCGCAACAAACGCTTTACCTGAACAGGTCATGGCCCTTTTCAGTAAAACCCGGTCAGTCGGCGCTCACTTTGGCGTTATTATTGTAATCTCAGGAGAATTCGCTTTTGAAGTTGCCACTTTCCGGAACGACGGATCCTACGGTGACGGGAGAAGGCCAGAGACCGTTGAATTCACTAGCCCCGAGGAAGATGTGTTAAGGAGAGACTTTACCATCAATGGAATCTTCTATGATCCGATAGAGGACCTTACAATTGATTACGTTAACGGACAGGATGATATTAAATCGGGTACTGTTCGGGCAATCGGAAATCCTGAATCTCGTTTCAAAGAAGATCATCTAAGACTATTAAGGGCGGTTCGATTCGCTGCACGATTCGATTACAAAATCGAAGAAAACACATGGGCTGCCATATGCAGCAATGCTAAAGAAATAAAAAACATCAGCGAGGAAAGGATCCGTGACGAACTATCCAAGATACTCGTCGACCCTCAACGCGTCCGAGGATTCGACCTTCTCATGGAAAGCGGGCTAATGGAGGCCATCCTCCCGGAAATTATAGACCTTAAAGGTTGCGAACAGCCCCCACAATTTCATCCTGAAGGTGACGTCTTTGTTCATACAAGGCTAATGTTAACTCTATTAAAAGAGGACCCGTCCTTATCCTTAGTGCTGAGCGTTTTACTTCACGATATCGGAAAGCCAGCCACCTTCTCTTATGACGAGGAAGCGGACAGAATCCGGTTCAATGGTCATGACAAGATCGGATCCGGCATGGCCACTACAATCTTACGTCGCCTCAAATACCCCAACAAGACCATCGAAGAGGTGACTGAAATGGTCGCTAATCACATGACATTTAAAGATGTTCAAAAGATGCGTGAAGCGAAGCTCAAGAGGTTCATGGCAAGGCCCTCTTTCGAAGACGAAACCGAACTGCACCGCGTTGACTGCCTAGGTAGTTGGGGAGGTCTGGATAACTATGACTTTCTGAACCAGAAAAGAACCGAGTTCGACAATGAACCAATTATACCTCCCTCGCTCCTGAACGGAAAGGACCTGATTGAAATTGGTTGGGATCCTGGACCCGAACTAGGAGAGATGCTGACCAAAGTTCAGGACCTACAACTCGAAGGTAGCCTGAGCACTAAGGAGGAGGCGTTGGACTGGGTGAATTCAAATCACCCCATATCTTGAGATGCAAGAACGAATCATTTGCCAAGTGCTTCAGCGATTTGGTCTCTATAATTTAAGGCCCTCTCTGAGGCGTCTCCTTCACCAAACATAACTCCCCTTGAAACGTTAATCACTAACGGAGCGCTCCTCCCTGATCCTGAAAGAAGACTCAGATCCCCTCCCTGCGCACCGAGCCCTGGCAATAATAGCGGAGAATCGGGTATTTTTCCTATGATTTCCGGCTCTGCGTTGGTCAACCCCAGCACGAATCCGAGCTCACCTTCCAAAGGTTCCGACTTCTGAGCCATTTCACATACTAACTCAAAGACTTGCCTCCCATCATCTAACTTCTTGGTTTCAATGTCTTCGGCACTGGGGTTAGAAGTGACACCGAGAAGATATACAGCTTTCCCGGGATACTTGAGCATTGGTTCAACCGAATCAAAGCCCATGTAAGGACTAATTGTCACCGCGTCAACTCCTTCCATAAATTCGAAATATGCTTTCGCGTAATAGGATTGGGTCGCACCTATATCACCTCTCTTCGCATCAAGAATGACCGGGATATTTGCTGGCACATCCGCTATTAACTTCTCCATGATTGCGTAACCCTTAGAACCGAGGGCCTCGAAATATGCCGTGTTCGGTTTGTAACACGCAGCATAAGGAATGGTCTGATCAACTAAGTCCCTGACAAAAGTCTCAAAGTCACCATCTATTAAGTCTGGCCTCGGATCGATACCGACGCATAGATTTGATTTAATCTCATCTATTCTGGCACTAAGCTTTTCTGAATACCCCATCATCAATTAGGCTGCACCATCAGACCTATCCAATAGCACTTCTTCTCCATTCACGACCAGATCAACACTTCCTTGGAGTTCCTTATCAAGAAATGGCGTGTTAGGAGATTTAGACTTCATAAATTCCTGACTAAAGGTCGTCGTTGCTTGTGGGTCAAAAAGAACCAATTCAGCTCTACTCCCTTCCTTAACGGACACCTGGTCCAGATTAAGTATCCTTCTCGGCTCTGCCGCGTATCTCTTCACCAGAAGATCCCAGCCAAACTTTCCTTCCTTTATGTAATGGTGATAGAGTGATGGGAGAGCAGTCTCAAGACCAGTGATCCCAAAAGGAGCAGTCTCAAAGTCCTGCTGCTTTTTCTCAAATTCAGTATGGGGAGCGTGATCCGTAGCGATGACATCAAAGACGCCTTCGATCAGTCCCTCGAGTAACTTCTCATTATCTTCCTCGGTCCTCAGAGGAGGATTCATTTTGAAATAAGTATCATAATTAACAATGTCATTTTCATTGAAAATTAAATGGTGAGGAGCGACCTCACAGGTAATTTTGACACCATCATTCTTGGCCCGCCTAATGAGTTCCATGCCGCGGGCCGTAGTAACGTGCTGCAAATGCAGATGAGCTCCAGTGTAGGCCGCTATTTGAATGTCTCTAGCGATGCAGACCTCCTCACTGATCGACGGAATACCAGGGACACCTAACTTGTATGACCTTTTCCCTTCATTCATGGCTCCGGCCCCAGACAAGTGCATGGTCTCGCAATGAGAAGCCAATGGCAGGTCAAATTCTCGTGCATATTCCATCGCCCGTCGAAGGAGTTGAGGGTTCTCTACCGGAGAACCGTCATCTGTGATCATAACGACTCCAGCCTCTTTCATGCCTCCGATCGCAGCCATTTCCTTCCCTTTCCTGTCCTTGGTAATGCAGCCAGTAGTGAAAAATTCGACCCTAGAATCCCTGCCAGCAATCTCCAATACACTTCGGACCATTCCTCCATTATCGATTGCCGGGACCGTGTTCGGCATAGCAACGATTCCCGTAACGCCTCCATTGATTGCTGCTTCAGATCCAGTTCTTATAGTTTCTTTGGATGTTTGCCCAGGCTCCCTCACGTGAACATGCACATCAAAAAGGCCCGGGAGAAGGACCTTCCCTTTTGCGTCAATGACTCTGGTCCCATCGCTTGCATTCAGAGACGAACTAACTGCCTTAATGACACCATTCTCCACAAGAACATCATTCTCAAATAGATCCGTACTATCCTCACTGGCCACTGATGCCTGCTTAAGTAATATCAGATCATCCATCCTGTTGAAAGGTTTGAGGTTTGAGCCAGTAGAGCACTGCCATGCGGGTCGCTATGCCATTTTCAACTTGTCTATTGATAAGGCACCTATCGTAAGTGGTCACGGAATCGGCTAATTCAACGCCTCTATTAACTGGGCCCGGATGCATGACCCAGACACCTTCATCTTTGATCTTGTTGAATCTTTCCTCATTGAGCCCGTAAACGGAATGATACTCACCAGAGCTTGGGAAGAACTGCTCACCTTGCCGTTCAAACTGAACCCGAAGCAGATAAACCACGTCCGGTTTCCAGTCCATGGCCTCCTCATAATTCTTAAACTTCTTCATCTTATCCGGCCTCCCGGGTGGAACTAATGTCCCAGGGCCAAGCACCCTGACCTCAGCCCCGAGCATGGTCATGATCCGGCTAGTTGAACGGGCCACTCTCGAGTGCAGTATGTCTCCGACGATTAGAATTTTTTTACCAGAAAAGTCCAATTTACCAAAGACGTCGTATAAAGTTGAAGCGTCGAGCAGGGCCTGAGTCGGATGAGCATGAAAACCGTCACCTGCATTGATGACTGAAGCATCAGTGTGCTCGGCAACGAGGTTAGGAATGCCCGCTTTCTTGTGCCTAATGACAATGTAGTCGGCTCTCATCGCCCCTAACGTATCTACCGTATCAAGGACTGTTTCCCCTTTCACAACAGATGAGCTGGCAACGGCGAGGCTCGTGAAATCTGCAGAGAGCCTATTTGCCGCAACCTCAAATGAAGAACTGGTCCTTGTCGAAGGCTCATAGAAGAGACTGAGAACAGTCTTGCCTTGAAGAGTTGGCACCTTTTTAACCGATCGCTTAAAGAGTTCCTTGAACGGTTGAGCTGCAGCAAGGATGCTTTCAATTTCATCCTTGTTCAGGTCCTCTATCTGTAGAAGGTCCTTGTGCGGTTCACTCATGATCCAGGAATGAGGCTAATTGAATCTTCTCCATCATGCTCCTTGAAACAGACCTTAACTCTGTCCAAGCGATCAGTCTCTACGACATGACCAACGTAATCAGGTTGTATGGGTAACTCACGGTTCCCTCTATCAATGAGGACAGCCAGTTCTACTTTCGAGGGCCTACCGTACTTTGATACACCTTCGATGGCTGAGCGGATGGTCCGGCCAGTGTAAAGGACATCATCAAAAACAATGATCCGGTTCCCTTCTATCTCGAAAGGGATCTCAGAGGCCCGCACTGTCGGGTTCGTTACCTTATGATCCAGATCGTCACGATAAAAAGAAATGTCCAGAGTCCCTATCTGGACTTCCCTTCCCATCTCCAGCAAAATCTCTTTTACTCTCTCTGCTACAGTGACTCCTCTAGTATGAATTCCTACAAAAGATAAGAGCCCTTCAGGATGCATCTCGGCTATCTGCGCCGCGAGTCTACGAAGCTTATTGGAAATATCATCCTCTCCTAGGAGGCTTTGCCCCCCGGGGCACTCTGTTGCCTGATCGTGCGAGTTACTCAAGTCCTGCGAATTTGAGTATTCTATGCGCATACATGGCAGCATTCAAGGGCGCTTTGTTATGTAATCCCACTGAGCCTACCGGAACGCCCCCTGGGACCTGGCACATTGCCAATAATGCATCGATCCCATTTAGTGGTCCTCCGGGCACAGGAACACCCACACAAGGCAGTTCCGTTTCGACTGCTACGATCCCCGGAAGGGCAGCCGCGAGACCCGCAACTGCTAATATAACTGCCTTTTGTCCAGATTCGTTAAGATCTCTTAAGAATTGAATCAGCTCAGTCAAATTCCGATGCGCTGAAATAACATGCTCCTCATAATTTACCCCCTGATCATCCAGATAGGTGTGTGCAGGCTTCATGAATTCTTTGTCGTTAGCACTACCGTAAATGATGATTACTTTCATTATTTTATTTAAGTTATGTATATTAGTCTAAATTATTCAAAATGCATTCGCCCTATATCTGACCGGCGCTGATCCCCATCAAAACTGACTTTACTGGCTTCATTGTAGGAATTGCTCACGGCTGATTCACGGTCATTTCCACGGCCCACTACTGCTAGGACCCTTCCGCCATTGGTCGCATATTCACCATTCTCGTTCTTCTTTGTCCCCGCATGATAGACCTTCACACCTTCAACAGAATCGAGACCACTGATAACATCATCGCTCCTCGATGAATTCGGATATCCGGCAGAAGCAAGAACCAAACAAATGCTCCAACTCTCATCAAATGAGATCAGGTCCTTCTGAAGGTTTCCTGTTGCCGCCTCAAAAAGATATGAACTGAAATCACCCCCCACTAACGGCAGGACCGCTTGTGCTTCCGGATCACCAAACCGGCAATTATATTCAAGTAACTTGGGCCCGTCCTCGGTGAGCATTAGCCCCGCGTACAAGAAACCTCTAAAGTCCATCCCATCACTAATGAGACCATCGACACTGACCTTAATGACTTCACGATCAATCCGTGAGAGCAAATCCTTATCTATCAGAACCCGAGAAGCAACGGCTCCCATTCCTCCAGTGTTAAGACCCTCGTCGCCATCGGCTAATCTTTTATAGTCACGGGCAGGAGTAAATATCTGGTATTCCCCATCACTGACCGCAGCAATCACGGACACTTCAGGGCCCTCAAGAAACTCTTCAATAAGGACCCTACCATCACCGAAGCGACCATCAACATAGACTTCCTTTAAGAAAGATTCGGCTTCAAATTCGTCAGCACATATCGCAACACCTTTCCCCGCAGCTAACCCGTCAAACTTTAGCACTGTAGGATACTTTTTGATGGCAGACATTGCGGACTCATAATCATTAGTCACCTCGTAACTGCCCGTAGGGATGTTGTGCCTAAACATAAATTTCTTTGCAAATTCCTTACTAGCTTCGAGTTGCGCAGATTCCTTAACGGGACCCCAAGTCGGAATCCCTTTTTCTCTTGCCCGATCAGCTAATCCCTTGGCCAACCATGATTCTTCGCCCCCGACACAAAAATCAATTCCTTCATGAAGCATGGCCTGGACCAGAGAATCAACATCGGAAATTTCCCCGGGTAACTGCTTTGCCAGCTCAAAAATAGCGTCACTCCCAGGATAACAATAGACTTCAGGAGATGATTCTGATTCCTCTAACGCGGTCACTAGAGCGTGCTCACGCCCTCCCTTTCCTACTACAATAACTTTCATCGTTTTATAATCCTAAATCATAAGGCCTTCCCTCAATCCCATCACAGTATTGAATGAAAGCGCGGTTAACCACGGCAGTTCCGGCCGGTGTCGGATAATTTCCTGTAAAGTACCAGTCTCCGCAGTTCGCTCCTAGCGCAGACCTCAGATTTTCAATGCTCTGATAAATAACTTGGACTTCCCCATTCCACTTGATGTCCTGCGGATAAATGAGGCGCGCTATTTGCTTTGATATTTGCTTTGCTGTGAAAGGTTCATAAATATCACGAACACAATTACGCATTTCCTCGGCAGGCTTTTTCAACTCTGCCAGGCACTCATCATAAACTTTAGCGAGGAGAGAGGCTCTGGTAGAATTTTTCAGCAAATCAATGGCTGCTTGGAAAGCAATAAATTTACCCAGCTCAGACATATCAATCCCATAACAATCGGGATAACGGATCTGAGGAGCACTAGAAACAACGACGATCTTCTTAGGATCAGTGCGGGCCAGAATCTTTAGGATGGACTCTCTGAGTGTAGTTCCCCTGACAATTGAATCATCAATGACCACTAAGCTCTCACCAGGCTCGACGACACCATAACTAATATCATAAACGTGAGACACTAATTGCTTGCGACCCTTTTCCTGACTAATGAAAGTCCGCATCTTAATATCCTTGTGCGCAATTTTTTCACCCCTCGGCCAATTATGGAGAATCAGATCATCAATTTTTTCCTCGTTAAGATTACCGTCAGCTAGGGCCTTCTGAATCTCTGCCTTAACTGCTCCCCTATGATACTCACGTAAACCACCCATCATGCCATGATAGGCAACGTCAGCCGTGTTAGGAATAAAACTAAAAACAGTATTTCTGAAGTTATAATCAATCGCTTTCAGTATCGGCTTAGACAAGAGCCTCCCGAGTTCCTTCCTTTCACGATAAATCTCAGGATCATTTCCTCTAGAGAAATAAATTCTTTCAAAGGAGCAAGGAGTGATCGGTCTCTTCTCTGCGAATCTCTCGACGGTCAGGTCTCCTGTATTCTTAATGGATACGACATGACCTGCCGGGACCTCAGAAACCTCTTCCTTCTCCAGTCCAAATACCGTCATCAGGGGGACTCTTTCGGAAGCGAAACCAATGAAATCGTCATTCTCAAAATAAAAGGCAGGCCTTATACCGTTAGGATCACGCATCACGAACGCATCACCATTACCGACGGCACCAGCGATAGCATATCCTCCATCCCATATCTTTGCTGCCTTCTTCAAGAGCCTGGGCATGTGAAGCCTGTCACTAATTAGCCCGGGAATTTCGGTCCCTGGAACCTTACTGGCTTTGCACTTTCGATAAATGTTCTGGTGTGCTTGATCCAGGAAAAAGCCGATCTCTTCGAGTACAGTCTGAGTGTCAGTTCCGAAGACAGGATGCTGACCCCTGTCAACGAGAGTACGATTCAGTTCCGGAGCATTCGCCATATTAAAGTTACCGAGAACCATCAAACTTCGCGTCTCCCAGTTACTCCTCCTGAGGAACGGATGACAAGAGCCCTCTTCAAATTCGCCGGACGTTCCGTACCTGAGATGACCTAATAAGATTTCTCCGCCAAAATCAAAGTACCGGCTCACATTGTTTGGATCTTCAGGATCAAGTCCTCGCCTCTCGCAGACACCATGGTACCGATCCATCAGGTTCTTGAAAACAACAGTGAGCGAATCCTTTGCCGCGGACCTTTCCCTAAACATGTAAGGATCCCCAAGCTCCATGTTGAGCTTAACGCTTCCAATGCCTATCCCGTCGTGCCCGCGGTTGTGCTGCTTTTCCATGAGCAAGAAAAGCTTCTGAAATCCATACAGAGCGCTGCCGTACTTGTCATGATAATAGGCAAGGGGCTTCTTGAGGCGGAGAACCGCAATACCGCATTCATGTTTTAAGAAGTCTCCCATTTACACTAAATTTACTGATAATTTATCTCCACCTATTGAGCCCAAACGTACTGCTCCAGGAATCACATTCATCGCAGCATTCTCATCATCAGAACTGACAATGCTGACCCAGCCAATCCCCATATTAAATGTTGAAAAAGCCTCATCCGTTTCGACATGGTTCAAAACTTTACCTGCAACGGGCAACTCCCACACTGGAACCTCCAATGAGGCCCCCTTATCACCTAGTATCCTCTCAAGATTTTCAGGCAATCCGCCACCAGTAATATGCGCCATTGCTTTGGCTTTGACTCCAGCATCGCGGAGCCCTTTCACGACATCATGGTAGAGCCTAGTCGGAGCTAACAGGGAAATAACATCCTCATCTGTGAACTCCTGCGGAAAACTTGAAAGGATCTTTCTCACAAGACTCCAACCATTAGCATGGATTCCGTCAGAAGGATAACCAATTAATATGTCCCCTTCTCCGATCGTGGTAGGATCCACGACGTCTGGCTTTTCCGCGACTCCGATCCCGAACCCGGACAACTCGATCATGTTTTCACTTACCAGGTCAGGCATTTCCGCAGTTTCTCCACCAGCAAGAATGCAGTCACAGGACTCACACCATTCAACGATCCCGGCAATGACTCTGGAAATCTTCGTCTTGTCCAACTTTCCTACACCAACATAGTCCAAGAACATCACAGGATCGGCACCAGTCGTCAGGATATCATTGACGGACATCGCCACAAGATCCTTACCGGCAGTTTCCAAGAGATCATGTTCGAGTAAAAGTTCCAACTTCGTTCCGACACCGTCACAACCAGCAAAAATGACAGGCTCATTGTATGAACTCAGATCGAAACCCGCAGCAAAGAGACCAAAGGCTCCATAAAGCTTTCTGTTCTTCTCTGTCCTCGCACGTAACGCACCAATGTCTCCGACCAGTTCCGCTGCCGCATGAATATCAACTCCTGCCTCCTTATATGTGATCTGTTCTGCCATTTATTTATCCCGGTTCATGAGCAATTTCGCCCGCTATTGTATTGTAAATTGATTTAAACATCTGGTACCCGGATCCTCTACCATCACCATCACCTACCCAGTCCCGGTCATAATGGTGTGAATCCCAAAGGAACCTCTCCGGATGAGGCATGAGCCCAAGGACCCTACCTGAGTTGTCCGTTAGTCCAGCGATCCGACTAGTCGAGCCATTAACATCTTCTTCATAAACAAGTGCCGCGAGGCCCTCATCCATGTACTTCTCCGCGGCCCCCTCAGGTGCCACGAACCGACCCTCAGCATGCGCTATTGGTAACTCAAAATTCTCAGGCAGCCCACGCAGGAAAGGATTATCATCGACCCGCCGCTCAAGCTTGACCCAACGACAGATGAAGCGGCCCGAAGTATTATTAATTAAGCTCCCCTCGGGGAGGAGACCTAACTTGGTTAGGATTTGAAATCCGTTACAGATGCCAAGCAGGTACCCACCACCATCACGGAACCTCGTCAGAGCATCACCGATTCGGCGTTCGAGTTCGAGCTGTGCAAGTCTACCAGCCATCACATAATCACCGTAACTGAATCCTCCGCTAAGAACAATCAATTGCGCTGATTCTAAACTTCCCTCATCGACGCACGCAATGGGTAAGATTTCACTCGAAAAACCCGCCTCCTCTAAGGCGCGAGAGGTTTCAGCATCACAATTAGTTCCAGGGAACTTTAATAATAGGGCGTGAGGACGTTTTTCCATGTCTCTTTGAGAGATTCAATTTCATTATCTAAAATATTCATACCATCGCTCTTGAAGCGAAGGCTTTTATGGCTCGATTCTGTCTTACCTATTACGGCAAAAGCAGATTCAGAGAATATCTCCTGGATCCGGTCAATGGATTCGGATTCACATTCGATGAGAATTCTCGACGATGACTCTGCGAATAACTTTTCAACGTTATTCAAATCCCCATTAACCGGCAACGAGTCGAGATCTATTTCCATCCCGGCTACCATTGAAAAAGCCATCTCCGCCGCGGACACTCCTAATCCACCCTCAGACACATCATGAGCGGCGAGAATGAGACTCTCACTCACGGCCAGATGATATGATCGGTAAGAGCTCAGCGCCGCATCAAAGTTCGTGTCAGGAACCTTCGCTCTGGTCCGATCTTTGATCCTCGCATATACACTCCCGCCCATTGCTGAATCAGTCGTTCCAATAACTGCAATCAGCGAATTATCCCTACGGACAGAGGATCCAGTAACGTTCGACTCATTCTCAATGACTCCCATGCCACTGATGAGGCAAGTTGTAGGGATAGAAACTGCACCGTCATCAGTTTCAAAATAATTATAAAAAGAGTCCTTACCTGAAACAAAAGGCGCACCGTACGCCTCGGCCGCTGCCGCCATCCCTTTACAAGTTTCAACTAGCATCCCCAACTCTTCTGGATTGTCCGGATTGCCTACGCAGAAATTATCAAGGAGAGCTATCTTATCTGGGTTAGCACCGGAAACGACCAGAGAACGGACACATTCATCGACGGTTCCCTTTCCCATGGCCAGGGGGTCCGTCTTGCCCCATTCCGGCAATAAAGCGAGGCCCATCGCCATGAGCTTCTCACTATCGTCTATCCTCACCACAGACGCGTCCTGAGGAGCATCCCCTTCAGCACCTGCGAGAGGCTTAAGTAAGGTATTTCCCTGAACTTCATGGTCATATTCGCGTATGATTGGCTCACGTGAACCTACCGCAAAGTCCCCGAGAACTGACAAAAGATCATCGCTGAGCGTATCCTCACTCCAATCATGGTCAATGCCTGATGGTACCTGATACCCTGAACTTAAATGCCGAACCGGGGCATCATGTAATCGAGAATTATCAAGTTCACAGACAAGGTCCCCATTGTGCCAAACCTTCAATATCCCTGACTCATCTGAATCTCCAATCTCGGTCAGTTCAGTCTCATAAATCTGAGCAATCTCAATGAGCTGAGACATTGATTCTTCTTTGACGGCGAGGACCATCCTTTCCTGACTCTCGGATAAAAAGATTTCCCAACTCATCATTCCCGGCTCCTTCAGGGGCGCTCTCTCTAGGTAAAGGTTTCCGCCCACCTCACTTAGCATTTCACCTGCAGCACTCGAAAAGCCTCCTGCTCCACAATCTGTCACGAACACTATGAGATCCTTCTTCCTCGCCTCGATGATAAAGTCGGCGGCTTTCTTCTCTTCGATCGGGTTACCGATTTGCACAGCCTGCTGATCTTCTTCGTGACTCTCTGTGTCAAGAGCCATCGAAGAAAAGGTCGCACCCTTGAGACCGTCTCTGCCGGTCCTGCCTCCGACCGCAATCACCTTGAGCCCTGATGACATTTCCTTATCAATGTCAGTGATAGGTATCAGGCCCGCTGTCCCACAAAAGACTAAGGGGTTGTATATGTATGAGGGATCAAATTGTATGGCCCCGCTAATGGTCGGTATACCCATACGGTTCCCGTAATCACGGACACCTCTTACTACTCCCCTCATTATCCCGAGAGGATGAATGACATCGTCTGCTTTGATTGTTTGAGGGTCCGTGTCAGGCGGCCCAAAACAAAAAACATCACAGCTCGCGATGGGCTTGGCCCCTTTGCCTGCACCCAAAATATCACGTATCACACCACCGAGCCCAGTATTTGCTCCGGCATAAGGTTCGATAGCCGAAGGATGATTATGTGTTTCTAACTTAAGGCAGATAGCTTGCTCGTCATCAAGCCGAATGAAACCAGCATTATCAACGAAGCAGCCGAGCACAAAGTCTGGCTTGTTTTTCATTATCCTCTCAGTGACTGCCTTAATATAAGTCTTAAATAGCCCATCTATGACTTCTTCCCCCTCCGAGCCCGAATGCTCGATCCGAGCCCCGAAGATCCTATGCTTACAATGTTCGCTCCAGGTCTGGGCAATGCACTCCAGCTCAACATCGGTAGGCTCTCGGCGCATTTCTGCTTCGTAATAGACCTGAATCTCTATCATGTCCTCTACGGACAATGACAACTTCATTGAATCACTCAAAGAACCTAACCCTTCCGGATCGAGGTCCCTTATTGGAATCTCTCTATAATTACTAGAGGGCTGATCAGGCAACTTTTTGTCCATTAGAATCAGTCACGCTCCAGACGTGAATTGCTGGGTTACAAACATCACGCACAAAACGCTCAGAGGTTATTGAAGGGTCAGAGAAAATATAAATGCGCTGGACTAGCTTAAGCGAAACGATATCGAACCCTTCCGTGCTTTTGTGACTTGAAAGAATGGCCTCCTTTTCAAGGTCCAGAGCCCCAGGCTTCATTCCGTAATCAATGTAGAAAGAAAAATCCTGAACGGCCGGTTCACTCGTGTAGAAAACCTCGTCCGCATAATCATCGACCAAGCACCTTTGCACAAAATTCTTAGCGAATTCTAACTTCCCCTCATACTCAAGCATGTAAACTCTGGTCCGACGGTACTTGACCGGAGCATTCAAAGGGGCATACACGAGCTTATTCGCATCTCCCTCTGATTCAAATTTACCAATTACTTCAGCGCTGATTTTTTCCATTAATTTAATTTAGGCCAATCCGTTAAGTTCTTTCAGAGCATCCCTATGACCATTGCCAGTGTAAAAGTCGACCTCTATTTTGCCGCAATCCTCAAGCGCTGCAGCGGCCTCGTCACTTTCACGACGACTCAGAATGCAATCCTTTATCAGATTCATCTTGTCCACCTGAATGACTAAGAACGCCTCATCAACGACTGGGTCTTTCGGCGCATCGCCCGATTCTTGTCTCGCTTTTAAAATTTCAACGAAAGGCACTCCCTCTGCTCTGCCCTGCTCCTTCGCTTCATTAATAGCGCTGAGCCAATCAGAATGGGCAATCTTGTAATAATCGCGCATAGCCTGCTTATTATAGTGAATCACGATTCTGTCACCATCATCTTCAAGTATTGAAGTTGCCCTGAAAGAATCCGTATCAATGGTATCTACGAAGACAAGATCATCACCGTCTCTGGCAAATTCCCATTTCAAGTCCCACAACTGAAGTCCCATCTTCTCAACCATCACCCTGACGGCCCAGCCTCCCAGAATAGCTAACTTACCAAGCTCAGCGAAGGTCTCCGCGTCAAGCCCTGACATATTATGCGCTTCTTGTTTCGTTACTGCTCGATCTTCGGGTTCATATTTGCTGGTAAAGTCTACGATCGGAGTCGTCAGATACTCCCAGGCAGTTAGCGGACCATTGGCCCCAAGCTCCAACTCAAATTTTCTTTTATCAGAATTCGAAAGTTTTAAGTACTTCTTAAAAACAGAACTTCCACTCGTGATACCGAACCTGACAATGCATTCGAGAGGAACAACGTTACGGTCCAGATCATTGAATTTACTGTAATCGTAAAAAGAATGCTTCAGGAACTTATCCTGGTCAGGTTTCTCTATCTTGAATCTTCGAACAATGTTGAAAGCGCTCTCATTCTCGGGGAGGCCCTCATGCGAAACTTCTCCGGTCTTCGCATCAACCATGCCGCAATGGTGCGTGACCCCACCGACTGAGGTTAACTTATCTATGGTTCCCTCCAATAAGATCTCCTTCATCTTCGGATCTAACCCATCTGCTAAATTGACAGCCTCACGCACCTCTTGCCAGGTTTCTGGCTTTGATAGATTTGTAAAAAGAACATGCCTAAAGACTGCCCTCGCTACATCACTACCATCAATCGCGAAAATTGTTCCTACATCAAAAACTGATCCCCCAGCAGTCGTTTCCGTGACCATATAATCGGGCTCATCAGGGATAGCATATAATTTCTGAACAGAGCCCTCATAAAATGGCTCATTCATGTTTTCTAAGGAGACTTGACGAATTGCTTCTTGGTAATTACCCATCTGAAGTTTAATTTGTATTTTATATTTTGTATGAGCCGAGATTTAGCAACCAGAAATGATATGTCACGCAAAATATTCAAGATATCTTAAATTAATAAAAAATGTGGCAAAACAGCACTTATTACCGTGAATTTTTATAAAATTGCTCGATCCTTGCTATTCAGACTCGATGCCGAAAGAGCTCACCATCTGACGCTGAGCGGCCTACGCATCGCTCAGAGGCTAGGAATTACCTCTTTTCTAAGGCCAAATGTCCGACAAGAGCCGGTCAAAGTAATGGGTTTGAACTTCCCTAACCGGGTCGGACTCGCTGCCGGACTCGATAAATCAGGTAACTGCATTGCAGGTTTCGGCTCGATGGGCTTTGGCTTTGTCGAAGTGGGAACAATCACTCCACGGGCTCAAGACGGAAACCCTAAACCTAGGCTCTTCCGCGTTCGCGAGCATCAAGCAATCATTAATCGCATGGGTTTTAATAACCCCGGAATAGAAAGTGCTCTTGATAACATACAGAAATCACGAAAAGGATTCGATGGGATCCTCGGAATTAATATAGGGAAAAATAAAAGCACTCCGAACGAGAATGCACTGGATGATTATCTTCACTGCTTCAGAAAATCTTATGACCATGCAGATTACATTGCAGTGAACGTTTCATCTCCTAACACTTCCGGATTACGTGAACTACAAACTCCAAAGTTCGCTCGAGAACTCCTGTCTCCACTAATGGATGAGAAAGAAAAACTAAAAGAAGACACAGGGAAGAATGTTCCGGTCGCCGTGAAGATTGATCCGGACATGGGAGATGATCAAATCAAGGACCTGAGTGACTTGTTCATCGACTTACAAATCGACGCGGTCATTGCAACGAACACTACTATCTCACGAAAGAACATTAGCGATCACCTACTGTCCGATGAGAAGGGAGGACTGAGCGGGTCACCGCTCAACGCAAGAAGCAATGAAGTGATAGCTAAACTCCACACAGAACTTAAGGACAAGGTTCCAATCATCGGAGTGGGCGGAATTAATTCCAAAAAAGACGCAGAAGAAAAGCTCTCAGCGGGAGCCTCTCTGATACAAGTCTACACCGGACTAATATACCAAGGACCTGCACTGATAAAGCAACTGGCAAAAATAGAAGATTAAGGAAAAAGTCTATTAATACAGCCTATTAATCAACGAGACTGACCTTCTTATCGTCAGGAAAGTTCCCTGGAACAGGGATCGTAACTTTGCCCGTCACTGCCCATTCACATGAACGTGCTACGAGTGTCAGGAATCCGACACACTTCATGGCCGGCATGCTCTTGCCGTTACCTCCAACATGACCAAGGACATTAGTGACTGCCACTCCCTCACCTACAGGAATAGTCCAAAGCATAGGCTCATGAACACCGGTCCCGCCCTTCTTACTATCCGAAAAGGCCGTCGCCAGAATCTCCATGTCCTTGGCAGGGCCTCGTTGGCCATGATAAAGCTCATCTTTTCCATGGAGCCATTCCTTAGGAATGCCCTTAGTGATCGGATGCGTTGAGTCGCGCATCTGAACGATGTATTCGTGCTGAGGCCCATGACCGGCGCCTCGGCCCTTGCCTACTTCAATTTTCAAAAGTTTACCGACCTCATCAAGATACAAACGAGCACCATCTTTATTGCCTCTCCAGAGAAGGCCCGTGGCCTCCTCAAAACCGATCCATCCTTTATGTGCATTATTAGCAGCATGCACGTTCACTAGCGCTCCTCCATCATTAAGAAATTTCTCAAAAGATTTACGTACTGACTCGGGCTCCCACTTCGCTCCATTATAATTACTCAGCACAACATCACATTTACTGAAATCAGGATTGAATGAACCCCAGTCCTCTGCCTTGGCTCCGTTCGGCGGAGTCGTGGCAACACTGACCTGGAACTTGCCAGTCCCCTCGAGTTGCTTCTGGAGGAATGGTGTTGTGTCCTTCCAGTTATGATTGTTTCTCCCATCAATAATCAGGACCCGGATCTTGTCACCGGCCCCTGACTTAGAAATTCCAAGCCCTGCGGCACCGAGAAGAGCAATAGTAGCAATAAATAGAGGTAATATTCGTTTAATCATTGAAGTAATAATTTAGACAGCCTTGGCAACAGTGAAAAGCCAAAAGATTAGCCGATATTATTTTGGCAAAACTCAATCCAGTACCCGTCAGGATCTTCACAGTAGATCTGAAAGGCCCCATCAGGACGAACTTGCCTAGGAGTGTGTGGGACTCCCTTCTCTGCAAGATACGCCTCTGCCTCGTTCATGGATTTTACGCCTAAAGCATAGTGATTTCCACGAGAAGATGAATTCATCTCATCCTCTCTTCCCGCAATTAAATGAAGCTCCTGAGACTCGCCTAGGCGGTACCATTCTCCCGGAAAATTAAAGTCAGGCCTCTTTATTTTTTCAAGTCCGAGCAATTCTCCATAAAATTTTCTACTCTCATCTAAATCAGACACGTGGAGGGCGACATGGTTAAGATCTTCTGTATTCATCTTTTAATTTACTTATTAATTACAAAAACATTCAAAAGCCCACTCCCTAACTGTCCTCGGGTTTACTTTTCTTCTGAACGGTCGGCTTGAGACTGAAAACTAAAGCGTTCCCCTCGTCCAAAGAAATACCTGACAAGGAAGTCTCTACAATTTCAATGCTCGGATCGACAATTATCCATTCTCTATTCTTATGTAACTTCCACGAAAAAACGCCAAGAGGATCAGAGTGCCTATAACTAATGACATCACCCAAGAGGCCAAGCACTCTCCAACTTGCCCGATCAATAGAAATTGAGTCAGTGAGCATAGGAGAGATTAAATTCCAACGGTCATTAGGATTGAAATAAAAATTTCCAGCGACCACTACTGATTCACCTGATTTCCGACATTCACTCAGTAGCCAATCTACCATTTGCCTCCTGTTCCTTGAACTGTTATCCGCTACCGGCTCGCAGCTCACAAACCGGATCACCTTATTGTTTCTCAAAATGCCAAATATAGTTATCCCGTAATTGGGCTCGGCTAAGGATTCCAATTGCCCATTAAACTTACTAATAATTGCTGTGGAGTTATCCTCATCTGGAACCTCATTTGCTGACCAGTCCTTGCCAAGTTCAGATACAAGCCCACTCAAAAATTCCTTAGACTCGAGCCCCTGCAAAAGCACTACATCAACATCTAAGGGCCCTACAACCTGGGCCAATCTTTTTGAATCTTTGATTCCCTCCCTCTGCAAAATACCTGATCCACGAAGATTCAAAGTGAGTACCCTGATAATGTCCTTCCTATCATGAACTGAATCATCCTTCTCTAACACTGTCGGGGGCTTTTCTAATGCCGGAACAGTAAAGAGCTTCAAGCTTGAAATAAAGAATAAGGCTCCTACAAGCAAGATAGACATTAATCCAAAGCTCTGGCCACGGGGCATGGTCCAGTAAACACAAATAAAAAAGATCGTTGGAGCGAGAGTGAGTCCGATCCCGAGGCCCCTCGATTTGAAAATCACACCCAAGAGGCAAGCAAATCCTACACTAGCAATTAATATACCGAGGAATCTGAAAATTCGGGGCAATGTCCGGGCACGAAGACCGAGTCTATTGCACAGTGAGCCGCCAATCAAAGAAGCCAACAATACAATGACCCAAGACACGCAAGCAGTAGAACATCCCAAAAGGATCCAAAAAGTAAATTCAACGAATGTATTTGATGACAATATTCCGAGAACGACTCCAACCACAAGTCCAGCAAAGAGGCCCAGCCAACGCCTTGGCCTAGCCTTCATTGAGTAGCGGATCTCTTCATCAAGATCGCCGAAGTATTGATCAGACTCCATCTGATAAATCATTCAACTGGAAATCGCATGAGACTGCAACACTTCCATAGCTGAAAATCATAATTTCTCGTAAGTTCCCTCGTCCCGCTTTTCCAAAACAGTAAACCCAGCAGACTTAGCATCGGAAACTGAAAGTGGCTTTGTTATTTTGGGAGTATTTATTGAGGAGATTAATTTTCGGACCGGCTTCTTACAAATCGGGCACGCCGTGAGAGGGGCCCTATCAATGGGACGCCTCAACTCAAAACCATCCGAGCAGACCTTGCAGCCTTTGCTCTGATCTTCCGAGATGTATTCATAAATTGGCATCTTAATTGGCGAGTAAGGACGAGCTGAGATCGGCGCTTCTTTAATGAAATGAACTTAACCTGTTAAAGCTCCAGTGAAAACAACAACTTTGACTCGGAGGGCTCTTTCAAAAACAGTTACCAGCTCGATTTGGTAACTCCTGGCAACACGCCCTCGGATGCTAACTCACGAAAAGTGATTCTGGACATTTTAAAACGACGAAGAAATCCATGACGGCGACCAGTCACCTCACAGCGATTAACGACTCGGCAAGGACTAGCATTGCGAGGAAGCATGGATAAACCTATATAGTCTCCTTTTTCCTTAAGCTCAGCGCGTGCCTTGGCATATTTTGCCACTGCTCTTTGCTTTTTCTTATTGCGTTCTATCCAGCTTTTCTTAGCCATAGGGGGGGGAATACGTATCCATATTGTTGCCAAATGCAAGTAAGAAATAATATAGATACAGTAATGTCCTTACTTTACGCCTTGAAGAAAGGCCTTTAAAGAGCCATCATTCAGAATGTCTGACTTAGAAGAACTACTTAATCAAGGCCTCCTTTCAGAAGAAAATGGAGTCAGTGCCGAAACTAGAGCTCTCCTGACAAGCGAAAGCTTTTCGGAAGTCCTTAATTATAAGGAGGATACACTTATTGTTACACAAGGAGGAGAGCCTGACGCTCTTTACTTCACGATTTCTGGTGTATTTCATGCAATAAGCCACGCGAATGAGCAAGCCCCTCAGAGGCTCCTAGGGAGAATTGAACCCGGAGAATTTATTGGAGAAGTGACATTATTTGACTCCGAAAATAAAGCCAGCGCTTCAGTCAAGGCCATGAGAAACGCCTCAGCACTGAAAGTGACACCCGAATCATTCGAAGCCTTCTGTAAAACCCATCCGACTCAGGCACTAGAATTTGTATCCTCACTTGCAAAAGGATTAGCCGGCCGACTGAGGGCCGCGAATGAGAAAGTCCTTTAAAATTAGCACTGTCAAAAGCATCATAAAGGGAGATGTTTTTTCCTGAACAAATAGAAATATTACAGAGTAGCGGCAATGTCGGAGCCGGACTGCAGATTCTATTCGCTCTGATCATTGCTCATGTCCTCTTCGATTATCCGTTGCAGGGTGATTTCCTTGCAAAATATAAGAACCGTCATTGCAAGGGGGACGAAACGACCCCGCCCCTGCTCTGGGTTCACTGCCTAACTGCTCATTCATTAATGCACGCCGGAGCCGTTTGGGCCATTACCGGATCATTTATCATTGGACTCATCGAACTGGTTCTCCATTGGATTATCGATTTCCTAAAATGCGAAGGAATCACAAACATTCATTCTGATCAGGTACTACATATATTATGCAGGATCGGTTATGTTGTCGCAATAGCCCTCTGCTGCAATTCCGTCGGATCGTAAGCCGCAGACTCCCTCAAGCCTCTTCCTTAAGTTACAATAAAAAGAGCCCACAAAATATCTTATGAAACTGAGTCTAATTATTCTCTTAGAACTGACAATCGCCTCCATCATTTGTATTTCCTGCTCAAAGGATAATCCCGCCAGTTCATCCAAAAATGAAACAGATAAGGATACGGCCAAAGTGGCTCCTCCTGGAGCCATCATTGAAGAGAAAGCCCCTGACGAATTTCCTTACAAAGATTTAGGATACGATAAGGGCCTTTTCACGAAGGACGGCAAAGGCTTCACTGGAACAGCTGTTCAGCATCATACTGACGGCAAATTAAAGAGCCGTTACCAGTTCGTGGACGGAATGCTCGACGGGATCATAGAGGAATGGTGGGAAAATGGACAACGTAGTACCTATAAGCAATACAAAGAAAATATGCGCCACGGAATCACAACATATTGGGACGAAAAGGGCGTCCCAACTAAGCAAGTCCTCTACAAAGATGATGAAGAGGTTGAGGAAAAGGTAGGAGATCAGATCCCTAAAGATCTCGGTATATAACGAGAAGAAAGGGGCCCTTAATTAATCGGTTTGCACTTGCGGCACAAATATTTTCGCCCATCCTATAAATTAATGAAGGTGACCTTTAGCTGCTTGTTGATTCTTTCCTGCGTTGGGACGGAGAATTTGAAGGCCATTGAAACTTCGTCTGCCAAAAGACCCAGTCACGCAGTCTTCGAAAAGAAAGTCCCAGAATCCCCCAGTGATCTCATCGCAATCGAAGAGCAGGTCCGATCCGTTCTAAAAAAATCAAAGGCTGCGACCGTATGCATTCAAGGGAACGGGTCCGGGAGCGGAGTCATCATTTCTGAGGACGGGCTCGTCATCACGGCTGGTCACGTGAGCGGTGAACCTGGAAAGAAAATTCATGTCGTTTTACAGGACGGCACAAAGCTCAAAGCTAAGGCACTGGGTCGTTCCGCCGCCGCAGATTCTGGGCTAGTAAGAATCACTAAAAAAGGAAAGTATCCTTTCGTCGATGTCGCTCCCCCAGCAACTGTTCATAAGGGTGACTGGATCTTTGCTGTTGGCCATCCTGGTGGATTTGACAAGGAACGGGGCCTCGTCCTGAGAGTGGGCAGAGTCATCCACAGGAGCACTGACACCATTCAAACTGACTGTAAATTAATAGGAGGAGATTCAGGAGGCCCTCTATTTGACATGCTCGGCCGCGTCGTTGGCATTCATAGTCGTGTTTCCAAAACAAACGAACAGAACTTCCACGTCACAGTGAGGGCCTTTAAGCGCGACTGGGACCGTATGCTAGCTAGCAAAATAGTAACCATTGATGATTCTTTCGCCAAGATTGAAAGGAAAGGCGGTTTCCTGGGCATCAAAAGAATATCACACCCTAAAGGAGTTCTAATTACCGGAATAATCCCCAACTCCCCCGCTGCCTCTGCAAAATTAAGACCAGGTGATATCATTACCCACATCGATGAAGAAAAAATTGAAAGCCTGAACCTTTTCAGATACTTAATCAATCAGCACGGGCCTGGAGAAAAAGTCATCCTCAAAACAATTAAGCGTTGGGAAGGTGGCGGTAATAAAATAGAGGTAACACTTGGGAACCGAGATAAATTCATTCCACCTAAAAAAGTGCCAGTTCCTCCAAAAGGTTAAATGCGAATGAAGCGACTAATTAAAATGAAAGTGGCAGCGCTGCTCCTTCCCTTGTTAGTAGTTTCAGAAGCTTCTGCTCAGGACTTCCTCGATGAATTACCTTCGAGCCGAAGACTCAACGGCAAGTCAACGGTCCTCGCATTTGGTGAAGCAGGAGTCTCTGCCAAAGATTCAACACTGACAGTTCTAAATAATGGAAAGGCCATTGCTCTCGCAACGGTACTGGACCCCGAAGGCTACGTGGTCACAAAGGCCAGTGAACTGGAAGGGATGAAAGATTTGTCTGCTCTTTCTTCTACAGGTGATGAAATAAATATAACTCTAATGAGTTCAGATCAGAAAACTGATCTGGCTCTCATGAAAGTTGATTCGGGGACAGGGACACCAGTCCGATGGGCTGATCCCAACAATGCACAGCAAGGAACTTGGGTAGGCTCTATGAATCATGAAGCTGAAACATTGATGATAGGAGTCATCTCAGCAAAGCGAAGAAGCATCGAAGGCAGGTCCGGGGTCCTCGGTGTACTACTAGACCCTAATGACGATCCAAAAGAAATGGGCGTTGCTATCATGCAGTTCGGACCGAACAGCCCTGCCCAGAAAGAAGGGATACGAGAAGGGGACCTAGTCATCCGCGTCGAAGATAAAGAAATTAAATCACGTAAGGACATTTCTGAGGAAATAAAGAAATTCGCACCCACCGAAGAGGTACGACTAAAGATCCTCAGAGGAGAAGAAGGAATCCCCTTCAAAGTGACATTGAACTACATGTCCAATGTCTTTGATATGCTTGATAGGAACCAGCGCATGAGTGGACTAACTTCAAAGCGAAAGACGGGATTCTCGGATGTCCTTCAACATGAAATACCACTCAGCCCGATGGCCATGGGAGGACCGTTAATGGACCTCAAAGGTTTAGCCATTGGCGTAAATATCGCACGCTCAGACAGAGTCACTACATTTGCACTTCCTTCATCGTTAGTGAAAGAAATTGCCGACAAACTAAAATCGGAAAGCCTAGGCAACGACTAAAGACTGTGCACATAACAGACATTATTGGGGAAGATAAGCCAACTATCTCATTTGAATTTTTCCCACCGAAGACAGAGCAGTCCTCTCAGGCACTTTTCCAATGCATTAAGGAGCTGGAGGAACTGAAGCCCTCCTTTGTCAGCATCACTTATGGGGCCGGAGGCTCAACGAGAGAACTGACACATGAACTGGTAATACGTATCAAGGATTCGACTTCATTGACTCCTGTCCCTCACCTGACCTGCGTCAACCATACCGAAGAGGAAATATTTTCAATTTTAGAAAGATATGCCGAACATGAAATCTCCAATGTCCTTGCTCTGAGGGGTGATCCACCTACGGGAGATACTCCTCATGACAGGTCAGCTGAAGCTTTTAAATACGCGTCCGAACTAGTTGGGTACATTCAAAAGTTCAAGGGGTCCGGGAAGTGCAAGGATCAGAGAGGATTCGGGATAGGGGTTGCAGGATTTCCCGAAGGTCACCCGGAAACACCTAACAGAATTCTGGAAATGGATTACCTGAAACAAAAAGTAGATTCGGGGGCCGACTATATCTGCACTCAGCTCTTCTTCGATAACCATGACTTTTACGACTTTCAGGAACGTTGCCGGCTATCAGGCATCAACGTTCCCATCATTGCCGGCATCATGCCAGTCACCTCAGCCAAAGGATTACTCAGGATGGCCGAACTCGCGGTCGGGGCCCGGATCCCTGGCAAACTCCTAAAAGCCATCGATCGTTGTAACGGTGACACCGAATCCATTAAACGTGTAGGAATACAATACGCTACGGAACAGTGCTCTGACCTGTTAAATAATAGTGCCGATGGTATCCATTTCTATACACTGAACAGGAGCGATGCCACTAAAGGAATCTTTCAATCCTTAGGTCTTCAACGCTAATAACCCATACTAGGCACTCATCAAATGGACTCACCACTAGTCGCCGCCATCGAAGCGGGAGGAACAAAGTTCGTTTGCGCCGCTGGTCATGGTCCCGAGGACATCGAAGAGGCAAGATTCCCTACTACCTTCCCAGAAGAAACGATAGCAAGGTCCATCGAATTTTTTAATGAGGTTCAGGCACGCAAAGGAAAAGTGAACGCTATTGGGATTGGAACCTTTGGCCCCGCTGACGTTAATCCAGAATCATCCACTTTCGGCTACATAAAAAATACCCCGAAGGCGGACTGGTCAAATACGGACCTAGCTTCCCCCATAAGAGCAGCCCTAGACGGCATTCCTCTAACCTTCGAAACGGATGTCAATGCAGCTGCCTGGGGCGAAAGGAAATGGGGCGCTGCCAAGAACCTGAATGATTTCATCTACATTACTGTAGGGACAGGGATCGGCGGAGGGGCCGTCTCAAACGGAAAAATTGTGCATGGAATCTCTCACCCGGAGATGGGACACCTAAGAATAAATAAAGACGACTCCGTTGATCCCTTTGAGGGCTGTTGTCCATTTCATGGTGACTGCCTAGAAGGATTAGCCAGCGGAACAGCATTGCAACAGCGCTGGTCTCAGGACCCGTCCGAGCTACCGGCCGAACACTTAGCATGGGAACTCGAATCTTCCTACTTGGCTGATGCAATAATCAATATAACACTCACGCTGTCCCCTGAACGCTTCATCCTTGGAGGAGGAGTAATGGGCCAGGAGCACCTCTTCCCAATGATACGGGAACGTGTCACTTCGCGTTTAGCCAAATACATCGACGTTCCAGAACCTGGAAAATTCATTGTCCCGCCGGGACTAGGCGCACAGGCCGGCGTCCTCGGGTCATTGGCATTGGCGCAGGACATGCTTAAATAAATTCATACAACTGACTCTGAACTCGTATCTCTTTTTCGCATTGGTTATGCTGGCCGGACAATTCACTCCGGGACCAGACTTTCTTCTTATCGTTAAGGTCTCACTCAACCATGGGAAGAAATTAGGGATATTTACCTCACTAGGCATCACGATCGGCTTAATCATTCATTGCACCATTGCCATTACAGGGCTCGCTTTCCTTTTCAACAGTTCAGAGCCCTTAGGTGAAACAATCAAGTATGCAGGATCAATTTATCTGGCATACCTCTCCTTCAGGCTTTTTTACTCAACAAAAAAACACTCATCATCAGACCCATTCGAAAAGAACAAGAACTCCAAAAGTTTAAGTAATGGTCTTGCCTTCTTGCAGGGATTTCTAACAAATTTATTGAACCCTAAAGTTGTCATTTTTATCTCGGCAATGCTCAGTGGATTCATTAGTCCAGAATCTTCACTGCATGTTAAATTAGCCTATGCAACAATCATCATTGTCCAAGGGTTCGTGTTTTGGACTTTATTTTCTGTGGCTTTGCAGGCCCCTCCTATTCGCAAGACCTTTCTGGCCAATCAAAAATCATTCAACATCACCTTTGCCGTTCTCCTCCTAGCAGTAGCCGTGAGGACTATTTATAGCGGCTAACGAATTATTCTATTAGGTCAAGGTTATCGAGAAGGAGCCCAGGGCCAGCGCTCCCGCCCTTCTCAGATGTTCCCTTAACTTTATTTGCCTTAATTCTCTTCAATAGCCTGAGCCTACGGCCCTGAGTTACTTTTGAATCTTCCCTTGCTCCGACTAATTCAAGATCGTAAATGAGGGTCTGTCCGCCCTGGACCTGAGCCAAGCCCTCATCCCCATAAGCTAGGTGAGGAGGTATGAAGAGCCTCCACTCAGAACCTACCCTCATTTTAACTAAGGCCTCTTTCCATCCATCAATGACATTTGCCATTCGAAACTCCGCGAGCTCATTATCATTAGAGGAATCATCGAGTAAGGTCCCTTCAATTGTCTTCATCTTGTACCTTACGATAATAATATCATTTATACCCGGGAACGGCCCCTTCCCTCCCTTCTTAATGGACGACTGCATTCCACTGCGGTGCTTCCTTACTCCTTTCACTAAGGCATTTTGCTTTAAGAAAGAAACCCCTCTCATTACTCTAGCCTCTGAGGAATCCTCCTGAAGTCCGTCAGTCCAGAAAATGGGCTGATCTTTTAATTGCTCAGTTTCGTTTTTATTTTTTAATGAATAGCAGGAACTCGTAACGAAAGTAAGTAAGCAGCACATGACCGGTCGCAGGGGCTGAAAGGGTCTGTATTGAACTTTCACTTAATGCACAAAACTAAGCGAATCTGACCCTTTCTCAAATCCTACTCATTCTCGAAATCGAAACACTTGTAAGTGACTGAACATCAAAATTTTAAAAACTTTTCGCGGAAAAATTGCAAATTCGACACTTTCATTATTGAGAATTCTCAATATGCACGCTAATCTGCAAAATAAATCTAAGATATCTTCACTATTTATTCTTATTGAATATCAACAGCTGAGACACTCAAACACTAAAAAACATGGCCAAAATAGTAATTATTGATGACGAACCGTCAATCCTTCAATTAATGACCAAACTGTGCAGCAGACTAGGTCATGAAGTCTTTCCTCTCATGACCGGATCAGAGGGACTTCAAACAATCAGTAAAGAATCGCCAGATCTACTCATAGTTGATCTGAAAATCGGCGACATGAACGGAATAGAGATCATTGAGCAATGCTCCAAAAATTATCCAGGAATGCCAATCATCATGGTCACTGGATTCGGAAGCGTTGAGACTGCCGTCGAAGCTATGCGCCAAGGCGCTTTTGATTACCTGACCAAACCATTCGAACTGGATGACTTGCAAAGGACACTTAACCGAGCACTCAAGATTTCCTCGTCTAACGAATCCACACGAACTGATGAAATAAAAGTTGCTAAGATCAAGCCGAAGAACCAACTCATAGGTAATAGCCCTGAAGTTAAGGAAATTCTTCGGATCGTTGAAAAGATCGCCAACAATGATAGCCCCGCTCTACTAGAAGGAGAGTACGGATCAGGAAAACAAATAGTCGCTCGGGCCATACATGATCGTAGCCGACGTTGTGATGAACCTTTCAAAATTCTTCACTGTTCAGCGTTGCCCGAAGATCTCCTCGAAGCTGAACTCTTTGGCGGAGACGGTAGAGAAACGATATTCGCAAGGGCCCACGGAGGGACCGTTGTCTTAGAGGAGATTAATGTTCTTCCTGTCAGACTACAGTCACAACTCAACAGTTTCCTCGATGAGCTAGGTAACCTCAAATTGCATGAATCCGATAATCAGGGCCCTGACTTCCGCCTAATTGCCACATCAACTGAACGTTTAGAAGAATGGGTAGATGAGAGAAATTTCCGTGAAGATCTCTACTATCGGATATCAGTCATCCCTATTATGGTCCCTCCTCTGAGAAAGCGGAAAGATGACATTGAATTACTTGCAAACCATTTCCTTGAAAACTATTCCAACCTTACCGGTTCCAAGAAAAAGGAAATCGACAAGTTTGCCATGACGTTTCTAAAAAACTACAAGTGGCCTCACAATGTTGGAGAATTACAAAATGCGATACAGAGAGCTTGCGCATTATCAGAGGATAAAAAGATCAGGCCCACTGACCTTCCACCAAAAATAACGAATAAGGTGGAAATTAATGATGATGAAAATGAAGCCATCAAATACCAGCTTCCGATAGGGGTAAAATTATCCGACTACATCAAGAAGCAGGAAAAAGTATTCATCCGAGAGACTCTAAAATACAACAACGGGTCACGGGAAAAGACCGCAGGCATGCTTGGGGTCAGTATCGCGACCCTCTATAGAAAGATGGGCCTCAAAGTAGAGCGAGACAAACTTCTTAATTTATAGCTCTGAGGGAACTCAATTTGCCCTGCCCTCCCCTCAAATTTTCTAAGGAAAAATATGAGAAGGAGAAGAATTCACAAAGAATAGAGGCAGCTCGGTTAGATCATTGCGAGATCCCCCAAAAAAAACTCGCGCAGACTTGTCTATCCGAACTGCCTCGATTCACCTCTGTGTGCCCGCCGAAGCGAACTATCTAGAAATATCAGTTTGGCAAATTTAGGGCAAGCGCATTTTTAGCGGTAAGGGCGAGCCGCAAATCGTGTGAATCGTTCATAATAAACGCAAAACAACTACAATAGCAGCATTTAGACTAATAAATCAGCATCCATTCAGAGATGAAGAGATAGGAGAAATAATGGAGGAAAACGAAGAATTTAATAGGTCCCCATCCTATCAGAAAATGATGGTGCCGACGGCGGGACTCGAACCCGCACTTGAACGATTTTAAGTCGTTTGCCTCTACCAATTGGGCTACGTCGGCGCTAATTCATACAAAAGCGGAATAATTTCTTTATTCAACGATTAAGAATCTCTGTCATGAATAGCGGTGTGAACACTCTCAGGGTTTAATATTAATGGCAAATCAACTAATGAAAGTGATTTTCTATATTGGCTCAGCGCCTTTCTTACTGCCTGATAAACGCTCACCGAGAGGCAATAAGATACTGAAGATGAAAATCTTACTGATTTTTCGCCATGATCCATTAAATCAAATCTGAGCTCTTCGGGCACTGCCCTAGAACCTAAAAGAAGAGAATCGCTGAGCTCCTGAGCAGTTTCTCCCGCACCATGAAAAAAATAATTTCTTAGCCCATCTAAGAACGAAGCACTCATCTCTGAGATCTGCAGATCCGGTCTCAGTTCGTCTGCAGATAATTGCAGAGCGTCGACCCTGATCAGAAAAATTTCGCCAGTGAGCGAATCTACCTGAACCTCCGCAACGGCTGAGCCGAAAGAAAACCCTCGCGAACCTTCCACCGATCCTGACTCGTCCTCATCAACACTTTCAATCCCCTCACCTACCTTCACAGAGACAGCAGCGATGCCTCTCTTATAATGAGGAGTAGACTCATTGAATTGAATGATCTCTTCTTGTCTTTTCTTGTAAGATGAATCTTTAATGAGTCGATCCCATGCTTCCTTAATGAGTTCATGGCGGGAACGAAGCACATTATTATTTAGATTTTCATCATCCATGAAATGGCTGAAATTGATCTCTCTAAGAGAATGAATCGATCCATTCATTCGCGAACTGATCTCTGCTATCAGTTCCTCAGAAATAAACACACCAAGAGCAATGCCATCCTTGTCCCCAATGAGGCTCGGAGGCCGGTTCGTCTTGCACAAGGAACATGATACCCGGACCTGAGGACAAGAGTGAGCCTCATCAAAATGTCTAATTAATGAGTTCCTGAAAGAGTCGCTCATGCCAACCGATGACCCTGAATCCACATTCACTTTGCAATCTATCGATTTAATCTTCCCGGAAGAGTCATGTCTCAAATGGATCCTAGCCTGGACCTGCCCCGAACGTGCACTGAGCATTTCCTTTGGGGCATTCGAGGGCCTGAACCGGACCAATCTTCCTGTCTTAAATGAACACAGAGCAGCGAGGCCAGCACAGGTAAAAAGTTGGGAAAATCTTCCATCAATGCACTCAATTCTTCGTTCACAAGTGACACCAACCTGTTCCTCATTGAGACCCACCAAAGAAGCAATGCTATTTGTAAGAACTAACGAATCGCACGACGCATCAATAGAAACACTGAGCCCACCCGAGCCGACAACGTCCACTTCTACACTACCCAATTCCTGTAGACAAACATGATCCGAGAATACAAAGCTCCTATCAATTTCTTCCAATTCATCAGACTCCCCCTCGGAGGATCCTTCATGACATAATTCCTGAGGATCCGAATGAAAAGATCTCAATTTTATTGCCTCTTCAATCTCTAGAACTGGTGGCTTTGGCTTATAATCGACAAGCACCAGATCCGCAGCGGCCTGAGCAATGGAAGCTCTTTCTGCCACAACAACAGCCACCAAATTACCTATGAATTCGACCTCCTCCTCCGCAAATAAAGGCATGTCTCCAAGACCACAAATTGCATTATTCTTTCCAATAACATCAGCCGAGGTCAGGACAGCATGGACCCCATCCAGTTGAGCCGCCTCTTCGAAATCTATAGAACAAATACGAGCAGACTCGAACGGCGAAACCACGAAGGCCATTTCAAGCGGGGACTGCAATTTTTCCTTAGGCTTCGACATCTTTTAACTATTTTTTCTCACAGTCAGTTCTGATTCCAGGTCAATGAATTCATATCTACTTGGCCCCTGGCCCACTTCCCCAAGATGTTCATTAATGAACTTTAATAGGAGGTTCTGTATTAATATTTTTTGAAACTCCTCCCCGAGCCCGAGCGATCCTCCGATACCGTCCCCAGAACTGATCACTGAGCTGATCTGCTGCTCCAAATCTCTTGTCCAAGGTCTCCCCTCGATGAGTTTTTCTGCACTCTCGAATCTCATAGGCAAGCCAGAACCTATATCGAACCATATACTGGAATCAGAGACTCTATTTTTTGGATCCAGTTCAACTAGGAATGATGCCCTGATGATCGAGTCCTTTTCATATGGTCCCTCCATGACCTGGTAATGTGAAGTGATCGTCTCTGAGTTCTTCATCTCAGGAATTATCACTGAACTGATGAGCTCCTGCTCACCCACACTCGATAAAGTTTCTACATATAATAGTTCCTCTAAACTCATCCTCCTTCGCTCATCCAAGCCATCAATGATCACCTCAGCCCCTAAGGACAATAAGACCGTGAGAATCCCTGAACTCGGCCCAGAGGAGCTGAACTCCTCCCACACAGTGTAGCGGTTAACAAAATGCGTGTCTCTGAAACTCTTACAAAAATCATCTACCAAGGGAAATTTAGTCTTCAGCCTCTCAGCAAATGAACGCAAAGAAACGCAAACGCCTACGATCCAATGACCATCTTCAAATATTATTTCGCGCAACTCATCAATGCTTTCGAGAGATATGAAAACAGCCTCGCCTGACTCAGATGTTCCGTCCTCAGCAAACAATCCTCCACCAACAAAACAAGAACCTTGACGGAGGACACGGATCCTGATGGCTTCGAGAACGGTTCCGGGCCGATAAAATAGCTCACCTTCAGAGCTCTTGTAAGTTAACTTTTTGAGTCTTCCAACAGAAATCGGGACCGTCAAAAGGTGCTTTGTAGAAACTTTCATTCCAGATTCGTTCCTCCTAATTGCAGAGGACAAATGATCAGAGAATAAACTGTAACCTTGCCCATCATCGAGACCTTCAAGACCAACACTGATCATCCTACTCAGCGAAACGTCCTCATCCTTTGAACTGTCTTTGATCGCCTTAAGCTTCACCCATAAGGAACTCTCATTAGGATCTTCGACACGAGAATCAATCGCTACAAGCTCACGCTCTGCCATTGATATGAGACTCGTTCGAGAAGGCTTTATTAGACGATGCACAGGGCCTGCGCAGGCATTAAAATCGATAAGAAAAAATAGCAGCCCTGCATGGCCTCGATGAACGAGTCCATCACTAAGCTCAATGGACTGATTTTTAAGAAAATCAGCCAGACTCATCTTTAATGGAGTCCCTGCAGCTCTATAGCTGAGCCCATTGATGGTTAATTGAAAATCTTCCTGCATTCAGATCATCTAAATTCGCAAGTCTATCTGCTTCACTCCAAGACTCAAGTCCTCTCCCTTAAAATTAAGAGCCTTCCGGGCCCTTATCTTCAAAGAGCTTAAGGAAAATTTCCTCCAGAGCAGAAGAATTCTCTCCCTCACGCAATTCATTGAGAGTCCCGAGAGCCACTAATTTCCCTTGGTCAATGATCCCGATTCGATCAGCAAGCTCTTCTGCCACATTGAGTAGGTGAGTAGACATCAGGACTGTGACACCATGATCACTACGTGCCCGGAGCTCCTCCTTCACTGCCCGAGCATGGAGCGGATCCAGACCAACCATAGGCTCATCAATTACAAACACTTTCGGATCATGAACTAAGGCCGCGGCAATCGCCAAACGTTGACGGGTCCCATGGCTCAACTCCTCAATAGGAAAATGCGAAAACGAATTAAGATCAAACTTTTGAAATAACTCGACGGTATTATCATTGAGTTTCGAACGATCTACCTCATAAAGATCCCCAATGAATCTCATGAATTCTATAGATGTTAATTTATCATAGAACACAGCAACGTCAGGAACATATCCCATGATGGACTTAGCCTTAATCGGGTCTGTCTGCATGTCGTGCCCCCCAACACTGACCGAGCCGAGGTCAGGCCCGAGGAGCCCCGTCAGCGCCTTAATAGTGGTTGTCTTCCCTGCCCCGTTCGGCCCCAAGAAAGCAAACAGCTCTCCCTCCTTCACATTAAGGTTTAGACCATCCACGGCCACGTACTCACCATAGAGAACTGTTAGATCTTGAATGTTTATCATTTGAAGGTCTTTAAATACTGTGAATGAGAAAGAGTCTCTGAAAGGATCTGATAACCTAGGGCCGTTGACATTTCTAGAAATTCTCCAGCCTCACTAAAAGTTAACTTTATTTCTCCTGAACCGGGCAACTCAAACTTAAGAAAATATACCGACGAACGACGACCGGCAATGTTAGCTTTGCCCCACCTCGCATCGAGGGGAAGGCCCGATTCCTCAGAACTCTTCGGAGACATCCGTAAAACCTCAAAGAGCAACTTCATCTGCGCTATTTCCTCATTCTCTGGATCCTTGTCCGAATCGGCGAGGACCTCGCCGTCCTGAATCAGCAAGTAATGGAATTCAAAATTCTGTGGATTAACATCAATCGATAACGTCATTTCAGGTTCTTTAAATTTCACAGTCAAACCGATCTTCTCAATTGACCTGGAAGGAGAAGGGCCAAGATCCAATGACCCCTTCCATTTGAGATCCTGCTTCTGAAATTTTGGTGAATCGGCCTGACTGTTAGCTATGAATCTTATCTTGGCTCTCTGATTTGAATCACCAGACTTTCGTGAAGTCACCATCACGTCACCGACCAGAGTACGGCCACGATAAACGAAAGCATGCGTCACTTCTTCATTTTTAAGAAAAAGATCCAGCACATGAGAAGCGTCAACTCTCGGAAGTCGTTCATATTCGGGGAAATACACACTCCTAACGAGCCAGGTGGTCATGATTCCACAAAAAGCAAACACTCCCACAGTGAATAACCGAAAAATCATAATCAATTCTTATATAGCTTTGACATTTTAAATTTCAATAACCACAATCCGCTAAGAAATAATTAATGTCATTTGTTATTATACTGGCACTGGCAGGAATCATCTTCATCTCACTCGAAGTAATATTGCCGGGAATGATCATGGGTATCTTGGGTGTGCTATTATGCTTCGCCTCTATTGCTACAGCATTTACTGCTGATGACCTGCCGGCGGCCTTCCTCGGGTTCGGAGGAAGGTTCCTCCTATCAACTATCATTCTTCTGGTCACCGTCATCTGCGTCGGAATCTGGCTCAAATATTTCGACAGAATGCCATGGTCGAAGGGACTAGTTCTCAAATCGTCGAGTGACGGAAAAATTGAAAGCCTCAATAATAAAGAAATTATAGGCACTACAGGACAAGCCACCTCTGACTTGAAGCCTACCGGAAACGTCAAGATAGAGGGACTCCCCGACACCTGCTACGTGCTCGCCGAGAATGGATTCATCGAAGCCGGGTCAACCATTAAAATAATTCAAGTCGACGGAAGAACAGTCACCGTTCGACAGATAACAGCTTAAAATATAAATCTCTAAAAAAATAAAAATGAATCAACTCATCACTGCGGACTTATTAGAATCAGGAAACATTAAATTGATACTTGCCGGGATCGCGCTCGTAATCATCATTGCTATCGTTGCAATCTTCGGTGGCTTCTTCAAGATATGGCTCAGAGCCAAAGTCTCAGGAGCCCCTGTTAGTTTCGGCACATTGATCGCAATGTGGTTAAGGAAAGTCCCAAACTCACTGATCGTTGATGGCCGAATCACAGCATTCAAGGCAGGGCTGGACTATTCAACTGACAATCTCGAAGCCCATTATCTTGCAGGCGGCAACGTCGGAGACGTGGTGCTCTCACTAGTCGCCGCAGACAAGGCAGGCATCTCCCTCGATTTTGAAAGGGCCTGTGCCATTGACCTCGCGGTTAAGGGAACAGGAAAAACAGTCCTAGAAGCGGTCCGAACTAGCATCAACCCGGCAGTCATCGACTGCCCCAATCCAAGTTCAGGAAAAGATAAGATCGAGGCCGTGGCCCGGGACGGAATCTCATTGAGAGTGAGGACCCGAGTCACTGTGAGGACTAACCTTGACCGGTTCGTGGGAGGAGCGACTGAGGAAACAGTCATTGCCCGCGTCGGTGAAGGAATCGTGACCTCGATCGGATCAGCCGAATCCCACAAACATGTCCTCGAGAACCCGGACAATATTTCCAAGCTCGTCCTCGAGAAGGGCGTTGACGCATCCACCGCTTTCGAAATCCTTTCCATTGATATTGCTGATGTTGATGTGGGAGATAACATCGGCGCCAAGCTCCAAACAGAACAAGCCGAAGCCGATAAGCAGGTCGCTCAGGCCAAGGCCGAGGTCCGTCGCGCGGCTGCCGTCGCAAATGAGCAGGAAATGCTGGCCAGGACTCAGGAGCAGCGGGCCAAAGTCGTTGAAGCGGAAGCAGAAATACCACAGGCCATCGCCGAATCGTTTCGCAAAGGAAACCTAGGCATCATGGACTATACGAGGTACAAGAACCTGATTTCTGACACCAAAATGCGAGAATCAATCGCCGGAAAAGAAGGTGAAAATGTAGGAGAGGACCCTAGCGTCTAATCATTCCCATTTAATCACACATAAAGAATAGATTCCTTAGAAGAACTGCCATGGAAGACGGACAGGGCCTATTAGTCATTGCGATAATTTTCATTACTTTTATCAATTGGCTCTCACAGACGCTCAAGAAAAAGGCAGCCAGGAAGAGGGGCGAACCCGCTGAACAGGTAACCGCAGCAACCAAAGTTGCTCAGTACATTCACGACCAGGAGATTGCCGAACCAACTTCCCCGCAAAGGCCAGGCCCGGAGATGGGCGTCCGTGAGTTCTTAGCTGCCCTGTCAGGGACCGAGGCTCCTCAACAGCCCCAGCCAGTACCCGTAATCACTCAACAACAAAATGAACAGGAACAGATTAAAGTTCAAGAAATCGAACCCGTTACAGAAATCTCTGACTGGGGAACAGAACAGAGAACAAAGGTTACAGGGCTCGGAAATCAGAACCCTGAATCTACATTCACAATAAGATCAGTTAGAAATCTCAAAAAAACACACCCTATCGCTCTAAAATTACGTAGCGAAGGAGGTGCCAAGGAAGCAATCGTCCTTTCCGAAATCCTCGGCAAGCCGAAAGCATTTACGGATTAATAAAATACTTCATGCATAAGAGCACTCATTCTTGTCCTTCAACGGACCGAACGCTCATTACTCTTATTGCGTCCCTCGTATTAGCGTTACTAATATCAAATCATTCCTCATACGGAAAAGAATCTGATCCCATCCTCATTAGGATCGAGCCAATGGACGATACCAATGGTGTCTTCGAAGCAAAAAAACCGCTGACCCTCGATGTTCATTTAGAAAACACAGAAGAGAAAGAATTTGAAACTCTTCTGACCTGCTCACTGACAACTGATGAAGACACTTTCGTTCATTCAATCTCAGAAAAACATCACTTGCAGTCAAAGAGAAAATTCACTCGCAAATTCACATTCAACGTAAATGAACCAGGATTCTACAAGGTCATTGTTAAATGCGCCTGGGAAGAAGGAAGCACGAATCAAGTAATGCAAATCGGCTATGACCCCGAATCGGTACGACCACCGCTCACTAAGGAGCCCGACTTTGAGAATTTCTGGAAAGAATCGATGACTGCCCTCAAACAAATCGATCCACAATTCGAACTGATCCACAGCCCCGAAAAGAGCAGCCCTTCATTGAAAGTCTATGAAGTGAAAATGCGTAGCTTCGGGGGAATTCGAATCAGGGGATGGTACGAGGTTCCAAATAGAGAGGGACCATTCCCTGCCGCCCTAAGGTTACCCGGTTACGGTCAAAACATGAAACCAGTCGGTATCTTTAAGGACATTGCACTACTTTCACTCAATCCTAGAGGCCACGGAAATAGCCAGGAAGATATCAAAGCTGAACCTAAGAACTATTGGATACGCGGACTCGATGATAAGAAACTCTATTATTACCGGGGAGCTTACATGGATTGTGTTCGGGGCATCGAATTTATCTGTTCCCGAAAAGAAATAAACAAGAGTAAAATCGCTGTGTTCGGAGGGAGTCAGGGAGGAGGATTGAGCTTTGCCACCGCGGCCCTGGACCAACGAGTGAGCCTCTGCGCTCCAGTCGTTCCTTTCCTCGCTGACTGGAAAAAATACTTCAAGACCTCGAACTGGCCCGAGATGAACGAATGGATCGAATCTAAGAAAGAGCGGACCTGGGAAAGGACACTGAAGACTCTGAGCTACTTTGATTCCATGAACTTGGCGACCAGAATCCAGTGCCCCGTTTTCATGGGGGTCGGCCTTCAGGATCCGGTCTGCCCTCCGGCCACGAATTTTGCCGCCTTAAATCATACCAAAGGGCCAAAAAAGTATCGAGTTTACGCACACGCCAATCATTCACTTGGGCCCACTCACCAGGAACGGGTCCGCGATTGGATTAGGGAAAATTTCAATCCTTAAAAGGATTCAGTTCAGTATTAAGAACTCGAGTTTTCAAGCTTTCCTTTGGCTGGTCATTAAACGCCCAACGAAGATACCTATAAGTATCACGACAATGCCAATCCCCTTTGCATCAGTCAAAAACAAAGCAAAGCCAAAGAATAATGAAAATGCGAAGCACCCGCAACCTAGGCCATTAATTCCAACACCAGTAGGTGATTGACTACTTCCTCTGCCCCTGCCTCTACTCACTGGTTGCTTCTGTTTGAGCTCTCCACTGAAATGGGCCAGATAGGACGGAGTCACCAATTCCTTGGAATCGAGATAATTTCTCGCCTTTTGTATAGCCTCTTCGGGCGAAGTTTGTTCTCTCTGCACTGGGGACCCTTCCCTCCACTTCTCATAGGTACCAATCCCCTTCTCTTCATCATAGAGATACTGGATAAATTCATTATAACCCAACTCATCAGAACCATTAGTGATGACCCAGCATTCCTTCGCTCCAGACAAAGATTGGATCACCTCCTCAACAGAGTCAGAAGACTGTTTCACGGGTGAACTCCAGTCCACTTCAACCTTCAGGCCGGATTCTCTGGGCCCCTTGAACGGATGTTCAGTTTCAAATTGATTTTCTTCCAGCAATGCCCTCATTTTTTCGCAGGCATCTTCCGGGCTAATAATTGATTTCTCTTTCCAACTTTTGCTTTTCCAATGCTCAAAAGAATGAGCCCTCTTCGCTGGCTCATCTTCATTGACAGAGAGTGTCTGCCGAGTGTATCTGATTAATTCCCTCCTCCATGAATACTGCGAACCCGGTTTAAATACCCAGTAATTCTCCGCACTTTTAAGCTTCTCAATGATTGAACTTATAGATTCTTGAGAGGCCTCCTTCACCCTGCCATCAATTTCAAGAGTGCACCTCTGACTGGTCAGCGTTGTTTGCCTTTTAGCGGGAACCTTAACTACTTCTTTAGTTGTTTTTTCAGGTTCCGGCTCCGGTTTCGCCTCAACTTCAATTGCAGGTTCATGCGATTCAAGAACCTCTACTTTCTCTACCTCAGTCACTGCCGCATCATCAGAAACATCTCCTAATACGTTCTGGGTCCCTGCCCCAGTAAAGACTGCACGCTGGTACAAGGAATCAAATTCCACAAAACTCACTTCAGACTCAAAGACCTCATCAGCAGAGAGAGACTCCACCATTTTATCCTCAGCGGGCCGAAAGAGGACCGTAACATCGATCTCTTCTCCTTCAGGCTTACAAGTGACAGTGTAGCCACTGTTATAGGAAGAGTCATGCCTCAAACTGAACGTTCTGGTCGATGAGACAAATGAGAATTGGGCAGTGAACTGATCTCCAACGAATCGCTGAAGTGCCTCGGCCCCCGCTGATCCCAGCATCCGATCCTCTTTGATCCTTTTCAGCGCCTGAATTAATCCCTTCATCGAAATTAATATTAATCAAATCAGGTCAGTTCAAGCAACTCTCTAATCAATCAACCTTTGGCAAATCCGGCAGTTCGATAAAATGTCCTCTAGCTTTAACGACTTGGTAAGGAGTAATCAAGTCAAGGCCTTGACGCGGCGTAGCATCGCTTTCAAAACCCGCAAAATAAAGCAAGGTCACTACTACTGTAGAACAAATGTACTCGTCCCCGAAATCGTTTATTTGTTCAGGCTTTAAATTTTCATTCCAAAGTGAAAACATACCCGAATAATCATAGCCGAAGAAATGCCCTGCCTTTTCCTGGCAACGGATCACGCCTTCCCTGATACGATCTTTATCAACGCGGTCCCATTTATCCAACCTCCACGCATCCCAGTTATGCGTACGCAATGATTCAATGTCCTCGTCAAGGTTCGCCCCTATTTGGCCCTGACTCGTGAAGAGCGCCTTCCTCCCAGGAACCTTTGGATCGTCAACCACGATCGCAAGGTGACCATATTTAAATAAACGGTATCCGATCACGGTCGCTTTCCCCTCAGCAAAAAGTTCGCGTCGCGCGCTCCACTTCTCCTTACGATAGCCGATAACGTCACCGACTCTGATATCATTGATAATCTCAGCCCATTCATCATCAGATATTTCTGTGTGTTTGGGAAAAGAACCAAAAAGAGCAAAAGCCATGACCGCAATGAAGGTCCCTAGGCTCACCCAAAATGTTCTCGACCATGAACGTCGCCGAGCCATCACTTTCTTTCTTGCCCAAAGAACCCACGCCGATAAGACCGCGATTGCTAACGAACTTAAGGTAAGGATATCGATGAGAAAAAGAGACTTTTCGCCATCAAAAGATTTCACTTGAGAAAATGCTCCAACCTCTTCAGGTTCAGCCTTGGAGGACGGACCATTCTCATTGACTTCCTCGATCCAGGACAGGACAGCCCATCCATCCGTGTCGCGGAGCCAAATAAGATGAATTACCTCGTAACCAAGAATAATGGCAACGAGAAACACAAGTAACCTAATAATGAATTTCACAGCGAACTTTTATCCTCTATCACTTATCAAGTTCGCCCAATACAGAAGAAAAGGCGATTACAATCTAAGTTAGCTTTTATAATCGACAGTTTTTCGAGAAAAATTCTATCATTGCTTTAATTAAGGACTTCATGAGAAATAAATCACTGATCACTCTAAGCGCATTGGTAATGCTCCAATACAATTCACCAGCACAGTTAGGACCTGACGGGACCGGGACTGTGAATGGATATTCGATAGGACCGAACGTGAACCTCAAAGCTTCGAGCCCACAATTCCTCGCCGCCGGTTACTACCACACATTGGCAATAAGAAAAGATGGATCGATCGTTGCCAAAGGATGGAACGATTACAATCAGTCCACTGTCCCAAAGAACCTTGAAAAGGCAGCGTCCGTTTCAGGTGGTTACTATCACTCATTAGCTTCAATGGAAGACGGGTCAGTAGTCACATGGGGAAGAAATAATTATGGTCAGAGAGACGTCCCTGAAGGACTCGGATCAGTAGTTTCTGTGAGCGCTGGACATGGCCACAGCATGGCCCTCAAAGAAGACGGCACTATCGTGCTATGGGGAAGAAATAACTATGGACAAATTTCCCCTCCCGAAGCCTTATTAGAAGTGATTCAGCTCGTCGCAGGACGGGAACATAGCATCGCGCTACAAAAGGATGGAACGGTCATGGCCTGGGGCAGGAATGACTCGAATCAGTCTAATGTTCCGGAAGGTCTCGGAGGCGTCACGCAGATCGCAGCGGCTTACTTTCATTCACTGGCCCTCAAAGGAGATGGGACCGTCGTGGCATGGGGAAGTAATAAGTACGGGGAAGCTGATGTTCCTGAAGGACTTAATGACGTTGTAGCAATATCTGCCGGGGGATTTCACAGTGTCGCTTTGAAGGAAGACGGGACCGTCGTGGCATGGGGAAGAAACATTTATGGACAAACTGATGTGCCGGCAGGCCTCAGTAACGTGACCGGCATCGTGTCAGGGACTGGTCATAATGCAGCATTAAAGGAAAATGGGACCATCGTCACCTGGGGAAGTAATGATTATGGGCAAGGCGATCCAATGCCGGGAATTAGCCCGGCTAACCTTAGAGGAGCAGAGCTTACCGGGGCAAACCTCAGTGGCTCAGAACTGACAGGTGTGGACTTCGGTAATGGGACCGTGACATCACTGAACATCGGTGACTACCACACTCTCGCACTCAAAGCAGAGGGGACGGTCCGGGCCTGGGGCAGTAATGCTCTGGGACAATGCAATGTTCCGGAAGGGCTGACTAATGTAACGGCCATTTCCGCAGGCGATTTTCATTCCGTCGCCTTACTGGCAAATGGAACGATCGTCGGCTGGGGAAGTAATGAATATGGGCAGACCCTATCCCCCACCGGACTCAATAACGTCATTGCTATTGATGCCGGGCACCAGAGAAACGTTGTCCTTAGACAAGGAGGAACTGTCGTGGCCTGGGGAAGAAATATTTACGGCGAGGGAAGTGTCCCGGCAGCGCTCAGAGATGTTATTTCCGTCTCAGCGGGTGGCTACCATACCGTCGCTTTGCGGGAGAACGGTTCGATCGTGGCCTGGGGAAGTAATGATTACGGGCAATCGCTCGTGCCTCTTGGACTCGGGAAACTCATCTCTGCCGAAGCAGGCTACGAACATACCGTCGTCTTAAAAGAAAATGGAACGGTCGTGGCCTGGGGCAATAATCTTCAAGGTCAATGCAATGTACCAGCAGGACTCAGTAACGTCATCGCCATTCAGGCAGCAGACTTCTACTCCATGGCACTGAAGAGTGACGGAACAGTCGTTTGCTGGGGAGGCAATCTTTACGGAGAAACTGATGTGCCAGCGGGCCTCAGTGACGCTATTTCTATCAGTGGCATGTATTATCATAGCGGAGCCATTAAAAGTGATGGCACGATAATCTTATGGGGAACTGATCTTGACGGTCAGGTCAGTGTCCCTGAAAATTTAACTTCTACTAGCCTCTCAAGAGCCAATCTGAGCAACGCCAATCTAACGGACGCTAACATGGCAGGAGCGAACCTAACCAGTGCCAACCTTTCCGGGGCCAACCTCACTAATGCTAACCTTTCCGGAGCTAACCTGACGGGCGCGAACCTTTCCGGCGCCCTGATCAGCGGAACAAACCTCATCGGCGCGATCGGAGCTGACCTCACGGGTGCCATATTAGATAAGCCAGTAGAATTTACAATTTCAACCAGCATCGTGCGTCTGCCCTCAGGCAAAGCTAATAAGATAAAAATAGTCTTCTCTACCGAGACATCAAAGACTTACGCTATTCAAAGTTCACCTGACCTGAGCGCCTGGCGATCGATCGAATCAAATATCCAGGGGAACGGACAGAAGGTCGAACGATCCTTTGATCTTGGTGACTCAAAGTATTTCTTGAGAGCCATCAAAAGGTAAAAGCTCTCCCCTTATTTTTTTGGACTAGCACCTACGGTCTCTGTAAAGACACCATGCCCGCAGTCCAGCCGCTCAGTCACGCTTATCGGTGCGCCCCAGGACCAATACCTCCAATAATTTCCTATCTCATCATTACGATCATAACTTAAAGTAATATAATGATTCTTGAGTCTCTTATAACCTGCCTGGCCCAACTCCGTTAGGTAAGGGTCCAGTCTGATCCAACCATTTTTAGGGATGTAAACTTCAGCCCATGAATGTTTTGGAGTATCAGATCTAGCAAAAGGACCAGCTAAGACCCCTCTAATATGACGCGCAGGAAGTCCACGCACACGACACAATGTAACTAAGACGTCTGTGAAGTCAGTACAATCACCTCCTCCTAACTCAAGAGCAAGGTCAGCTCCTCGAACCTCATCAACGAACCCATGCGTTTTAAGGTTTTCCAGAGTCCCATTGAAAAGTGACTCCAACAAATGTTCTCCCACTTCTCTCTTCGGGGCCGCTACCTTAGCCAGGCTAATGATGGATGGAGAGCTTTTCTCCAGGAATTTCTCCTCCTTAAGATATGGTTTCAGCCCTTCGGATCCTTTCTTCTTATCTTTAAAGCGTTGCGAAAAATCATAAGGGAAAAGCTCTATAGTGAGTATGCATCCAAGCTCAATTTTTGGCTTCGGCTTATCAAAAATCCATTCAGCTTCTGTCCCTCCTTCCCTTTGATAGGTCTTCGTGGGTGGCAGTATCCATTTCTTGTTGATGATGCGCTGACGGTAAGGGAGGTCAGATGGAACGAGTAATAAGAACCTGGCTCGGCGCGTTTTACCGGGAACATTAATAGTGTAACGCATCTCCATTTTAACGATCCTATTATCTCCTTTAGATGAGTTCCTTTTCTGGTCCTGAGCCGTTGACGTGGTCGCATCAAAACCAATAAAAACAAACAATAAGGTGATGACCCTCAGATTTCTCATTCAAGCACTATCAGACCACTAAAAGAAAAAGACAAGAGCTCCTCTCATGCAAAATATTCAACATTAATACCACTGAAAAACATGGTCATTCATGGTATTTCCAATGACACCAATATTATTAAAGATTTCCTCGCACACTTGAGGTTTGAGTAGGCTTGGCCCGTAGGGTAGAATAACCACCATGAAACAGGCTCTCTTGATAATAGTAGCGTTAACAGGTCAATTTTTCTGCTCCGCAGGTCAACTCTTCTCCAAAGAACCTCCGAACATTGTTTTCATCTTCTCCGATGATCACTCCTTCGAAGCAGTCTCAGCCTATGGAGGAAGATTGAAGGACGTTGCCCCAACGCCGAACCTGGACCGTATCGCCAATGAGGGGATCCGTTTCGATAACTGCTTTGTCACTAATGCTCTGTGCGGTCCGAGTCGCGCCGTCATACTCACTGGTAAGCACTCCCATCTGAACGGTTTCATGGAAAATGAACACGTCTTCAATGGTAATCAACAGACCTTCCCTAAACTCCTCCAAAAAGGAGGGTACCAGACTGCAGTCATTGGCAAATGGCACCTCGGATCAGATCCTCAGGGCTTTGATCTTTGGAACGTACTTCCCGGACAAGGGACCTATTACGCACCGGATTTCAGGACCCCAAAAGGATTAGTTCCCGGAACGCCCGGAGAATATGTGACCGAGGCGGTAGTGAACAAATCGATTAAATGGCTCAAAGATGGCAGAGACAAGAAAAAGCCTTTCATGCTCATGGTTCAGCACAAGGCACCCCACAGGTTCTGGCTCCCACCAGTTCATCTTCTCGATGAATACACCAGCAAGGTCTATCCCGAGCCAAAGAATCTATTCGATGACTTCAAGGGAAGAGGGACCCCGGCCCAGACCCAGGACATGACCTTGCGGGTGACCATGGACCTGGCCCTCGATAATAAAATGGTTCCTTTCCGCCAGGACCGCATGAATAAGTCCCAGCGAAAGAAGTGGAACAAGGTCTACGACAGGATCCGGGCCAAGGTCCTCAGGAAACGACCACAGGGGGATGACCTCGTTCGCTGGAAATACCAGCGCTACATGGCCGATTACCTGGCCTGTGTCAGGTCACTCGATGACTCTGTAGGAACTATGCTCGACTACCTTGATGAGTCCGGCCTAGCCAAGAACACGGTAGTTATCTATGCGTCCGACCAAGGATTCTTCCTCGGTGAGCATGGATGGTTCGATAAACGTTTCATGTACGAGGAATCAGTTAAGACTCCATTATTGGTTCGATGGCCGGGCGTGGCTAAGCCCGGGACCGTGAATAAGAAAATGGTCTCCAACCTAGACTTCGCCCAAACATTCCTCGATCTTGCCGGAATCGATCTGCCTGAAGATATGCAGGGAAAGAGTCTCAAACCCTTAATCGAAGGCAAGGATCAAAAGGACTGGAGAGAATCAATCTACTATCACTACTACTGCTTTCCAGAATACCATGCCGTTCGCCGTCATGACGGCGTCCGCAACAGTCGCTATAAGCTGATGCACTTCTACGACATCAACGAATGGGAACTCTTTGACCTCGAGAAAGATCCAAAGGAAATGCAATCCTTACACGATGATCCCAAGTACGCCAAGACCCTGCAACACATGAAGGGTGAGCTAGCCAAACTGCGCAAGCAATACGAGGTGCCTCCTGCTCCAAAACTTCGCAAAGGCGAGACTCTCTTTCCCCCATGGCCCGAATTCGGAACCTTTGAAGTTGGCTTGAATAACGAGGGCTGGATTTCACTCTTCGATGGGAAGACACTAAAAGGCTGGCGACAGCCCTTCGCTGCTAAACCAGGAGAACCTGTATCGCAAATTTCCAAGCCCAAGGGAATTAAAGTAGTTAACGGCGAAATTCACATCTCTCCCGATCCGCAAGTGTTTTACCTGCATACAAAAGTATTCACTGACTTCGTCCTCGAGCTTGAGGCAAGGATGCCCAAGAAGGACTTTGACTCCGGTGTAGGATTCCGCTGCGTCTTGCCCAAGGGAAAGAACCTCCCGAAAGGTTATCAAAGCGAAATCTCCGACATTCGAAGTGGAGGCATTTTCGATATCGGAGTCGGCTGGATGAATCCTCCCGAAGAGGAGAAGAAGATAAATGATTTCGTTAACCGGACAGGAACATTCCTCAGGCCGGGCAAATGGAACCAGATCCGGGTCATAGGCAAGGGGCCCAGGATACGCACCTGGGTCAACGGCCAACTATGCAGTGACATCGAAGACTCCAAACACAAGAGCGGAGTGATCGGCTTGCAGCACAATTCAAAAGAAGGAATCTACCGGTTCCGCAATCTGCGAATTCGTGAATTAAAGAGTCAATAACACTTACTTCATTAAAATAATTACTCCCGCTTCACTCTGAAGTAACGATTTAAGCATACAGGGCTTCTCATTCAAAGTGGTAGATTCTTAATCCTCACCTCCGCCGAAAATCTGGACCGATAAATTAGCGACATCGACATACTTGCGGGCAGCCAGATCAGCGTCATTGTCGGTAGTGACTCGGACAGTGATCTGTTGCATCCGGCCATTGGTGCCGTTACCGGCCACGTCGTTGATGCGGATCCTATCAAGCGTGTGACTTCCGGGCTCAAGGTTAAGTAATGTCCTCTGTGGTGCCCTTGTCGTGCCCGACTCCGTCGTGTAGGTGAACGTTTCAACGTCACCGTCAAAGGCGTTAGCGAACACATTGTTCGAGGCACGCACTGGCCCGGGGACAACGTTCCCGGAAACGATATCGAGCCTAGTCTCAAAGTTTGTGTAAGCTTCGATCTCACGGATCGTCCAGTGCTTGAAGCCACTCTCGTTGGCCCACTCCAATTCGATCCCGGTCGCGCCTGGGATCGGGTCAAAACTGATTGAATAAAAACCATCGTGCTCAGTTCCGAGGTGCTCTATCGTGTTGCCCTTGACCACGGCCTGAGCCAGTGGTCGGCCAGTTGACCTGAGGTAAGTGAGTAAGTCAGTCATCTCGTCGATACTGATCGTTGACTCGAGGCCCTCGGGCATGAGCGATCGTCCAGTCGATTTGAGCGATTCGAGCTCGCTACGCGGGACGCTGGTGCGGGACCCATCAACGGCGATCAGAGTGATCGCGGAACTCGTCTCTTCCGCCACTGCTCCGGCTAACGTGAGACCGTCTTTAGTCTTGGCAACGAACATCATCCACTTCGATTCGATCGCGCGGTTCGGATCTAGAATGGCAGTGAGGTAAGTGAGCGGAGCTCGGTTATTTAGACCCGCCAGGTTCGGGCCAACGACCTTACCGACGCCATCGAGCCTGTGACAGGCTGCGCAAACCTTAGCGAAGACGGCGCGCCCCTTCTCGCGGTCACCCTTCTTCGATAGTGAAGCGTTAAATTCCTTCATGACGGCAGCGCGGTCTGGTCTCGTGGCACCACCGAGCAAATCCGTGGCCTTCTTGCGGATCGATTCATTTTCGTGCTGCAGCAGCAATTGCCGGCGACTCACGTCAATGGAGACAGCGAGTTCGCTATTCTCGGCGATCGAATCCAATAATGTCGTAGTTAACTTCGAGCGAGCCAGAAGAGAATCAATGATAGCACTGCGCAACGCTGGTCCGTGCTCGGACCAACTAGCCAAGACACGGCGCGCAGCTCCGGTCTCTTCATGTCGAAGGAGGGACTTGGCCACCGCCACTTGCAGTTCGACCGGAGCCGTCAATTTCAAGAGGGCAATGAGACGTTCCACGTCCTCGTCGGGTTTAGGAGCAGCCCTCTCAATCAACTGCACTGCGGCGAGCCGGCTGTCGAGGTCCTGTTTCTCGTTTATAACGATGGTTCGCGCACCCGCCAGCATCGATTTGACCTGCAAGCGCACCGAATCATCTTCACCGACGGCTTCCAAGAGACGACTAGCTGCGATGAGCTTCCATGCCTCGTATTGTTGACCGTTCGCGGGCTCGGCAGCGATTCGGGCTATTACGGGCGGAACAAATTTTTTGATATCGTCACCGAGCATTCCCATTAGTTCGGTACTGAGTCCGACAGTGATAGGATTGCGCTTCATACCGAGAACTGAAATTAGGACCTCGTCCGGGAACGCTCCTGCCGAGGTCAGAGCGGCGGCCCGCAAGTAGGGGCGATCAGCGTTCTTCACTAAAAACCGGCCCAAGGCCTGCCCAGCGCGTGGGTCCTTCCAAGCTCCGAGCGCGTAAGCTGCACGCCGTTGCACGTGAGCATCATCGTCGTCGAGCAAATCGACTGCTCGCTGACCCAACTTGGCGTCACTGTTAAATAAATCGGCACCAACTCGCAGTGCATTGCGGCGCACGCCGGTGTGCGAATCTCCGAGACCCATGTGCATTGTCTTCGTCGAAAGTCCGGCAAGATCCGCCAAAGCACTGAGAGCTTGAGCCCGGGCAGCGGGATATTTACTCTTCAACACCTTTAAAAGACTCGGAACTGCCTCCTTTTGCTCACCCTTATCGAGCCAAGTTAACATCATGTGGGCAGTGTCACGTTGCCAGCCATTTGGCGAATCGAGAGAAGCCGCCAGTTCGGCCGGGTTCCGTCCCTCTAACTTGGTTGATTGACGTAGCTTCGTACCGGAAGGGGAAATCTTATAAATACGACCCCGGTCGTGCCCAGCGCGGAGCCGCCCGTCGGCGATCATTTCACGCTCCAACGTATCATCGATCCACTCGGGGTGCTCAATGACTAATCGGTACAGGTCCGCTACATACATTCCTCCATCCGGTCCAGTTCGGATCGAAGCGGGGCGGAACCAGGCGTCCGAACTTCGCAGAAACTCACTCCTCTCCTCGTCGCCGGCGCGGGCAGTTTGCATCAGAACTCCGTCCCACGTGATGACCTCGCGGTGGACACAGTTGTGGACCGGGCAGGAAAAATAGACTGAGGGTTCGACGAGGCCGTCAAAGAACGAGTCTCGGTAGAAGGTGTAGCCGCAGGCGGAGGTTAATTTGCCGGGCGATCCGGCAGGCGGGGCTCGATATCCTGAATAGTGACTAAGGACGCGACTGATCGGGAAAAGGTCAATCACACCAGTGATGCCGTGACGGGAAGAGGGTTGGGAAACCTTCGGATTGAACCGGATGTCGTGATCTTCTAGTGCTATCTGCCAGCCGCTGGAATTGTTGCCGGCTACCCAATTGCCCCAGTCGTCGCGGTTGCGTCCGTGTTGCGTCACGCCAGTGGCAGGTTCGAACTCGCCAGTGTCCGGCTTAATGCGCAGATCGAAGCCACCGAGCTTAAGTTCCTTTCCAGTCCTAGTAGAGCGGAGAGTCCCGCCACTGTCGCCATTGGCGACGTAGATCCAACCGTCTAATCCCCAAACGAGTCCGTTACCGCGGTGCTGCTCGTTCCCACGACCAAATCCTTCGTAGAGAATCTCTTTCTGATCAGCTCGGCCGTCACCCGTCGTATCACGGAAGTACCAGATGTTCGGAGGCGCCACGGCCATCACTCCATCTCGCCAGGGAAGGACGGTGTTGGCTGTCTCTAGTCCGTCCGCGAAGAGCGTTCGTTTGTCGTATCGGCCGTCCCCGTCCGTATCTGTGAGGGCTACGATGCGCGATCCCGGCTTGTCCTTGTTGTCGATACCCATCGGGTAATCCGCCATCTCAGCTACCCACATCCTACCGTCCGGTCCCCAGGCCACGTCGACCGGATCCATGACGAGCGGCTCAGCCGCCACCAGTTCGACGCGGAAACCGGGCCGCGGTTGCATTGCCCGCAGCGAAGCCTTAGCACTCCGCGGATGATTGGCCTGATCGCCCATTAGATCACCGAAGCTCCGCTGATCAATGTGGTGAGACAAGACGGACCCAGTGTCCTCGTTCTGCCAGTAGAGGTTTCCACGCTTAATCCACGCGCCATTGTTTGAACCGTCAGCCCGCACGATCGGCGGCAAGGAGTCGCGCCCGCGCGGGTGATTTTCACCAACACCATTGTTCGTGCGCTCACCGTAAAGTCCTCGCCTGGTCCAACCCTTCTCCATTGATTCAAATATCCAGGTGCCAAAGCGCTCTGCGTTAGAGAAGATCACGTCCTGGTTCCCATCATCATCGATGTCGGCGAAACGCATTCCAGCGTCATCGCCGCCTTCCTTTTCGATCGCAGTTCCCTCAGGGAACCTGAACGGCAACAATTTCCAACTGCCTTCACTGCGGCGCTTGATCGAACCATTTGAAATTAACTCACAGACACCATCGTTATTCAGATCGAGCAGTCTAAAACCGCCCTGATCCGCTGCGAGTGTCTTGTCCTCGACCCAGGCCTTACCACTGAAACGCCATCCGGTCTTTGGTGCGACCGCGACCGAGAGCCCTGATTCATCAAGAACACCGAATCGCAGATCATGATGTAGAGCCACCGGAAAGGGAATGTCACGCCATTCGCGCTTCTCTGGTTGCCATATCCTGCTGATCTTGGCTTTTTTATTCCCGATCAGAACATCCATGAAACCGTCGCCATTGATATCGAAAACGCGCACCCCGTTGTCTCCGCCATCGGCACGACGGAGGGGGTTCCCAGAGAGCATATTCTTCACGATCCGATCGTCCATCTCGCGCATATTGAGAAACTTTACCTTCTTACCGTGTGTAACGTCAGCGTGGTCAACGATGTCAGCCATCTGCTCGCTACTCATCCAGCCGCCCGCGTGGAAGCACAACGAGACGGCTCCCTGCTTGGCCACCGTCGCATCAATTGACGCTTTAAAATCGGCGATAGTTATCGGGTTCTGGCTTCCGTGCAGCACCTGGCCAGTGTAATCGTTTGGATAAACGAAAGGCACCTCCCAGATCAAATTGCCGACCACGAAAGGGTACGGGTAATTCTCAACGTAATTCACAAAGCCATTCATTAGATACTTCGAGAATCGCCGTGCCCCGGCCGGATCGTCATCGAAGATTGATTTCGGCACTTCGGGATCATCCGGCGTGAACACGATGCCCACGCTCGTGCTCGACGACATGAAATTACCTACGTCACTGACTCCGTTGAGAATTTCAGCGTAGGCTCGCGGGCTCGGCGTATTTTGGCCGTCCATGCACGGGAAACGGAATCCTACTGAACGGTTATTAGGTATCATGGCAAGTAAGTCGACACAACCATGGTAGTTAGCGCGGGCCCGCCTAAAATCATAACGTTGAAGTAAGGGGCACGGGTGCGTCAGCGTGTGCGTTTCTAAAGAGACTCCCTGTTCAAAGAACCATTGCATGTTTGGGTGATCCGGTTCTGGCCGGTTACAGGTGATACTGACTGGCCCACGACCATCGATGAGCTTTAGTCTTTTAATGATCGGATTCAGATAATTCCGAAAGTGTTGACCGTCACCTGACATGTCGTCGATCGCGAGGACCGCGACTCCTTCCACTCCATCTTCTCCGATCCACTGCGGCGTAATTAGTTTGGCTGAATGCCGGTTAAATTGCCACGGGTTATTAGGTTCATCCAAGTGAACTAAGCGGTTACCGTCAGCGGCCTGAGCCGGCAACAAAATCACCAACAACAAGAGGGTTCCTATCGCCACGAAAACACTTCTTTTCCACTTCATGGCGCAATGTTAACACAACACAAATTTAACTGTTAATAAAAAAACCTTGAATCGGACAGAACGTAAAAGATAAGATCCATAAATAATGAAACTAAGGCCCCTAGTTCGTGGATCGATGAGATTCGTATTTTGGCCAACGTGTAATTTTTTTATTTTGGTAGCATTGTGGGTCGTACCATCCTTATCGGCGGATCAGATAGACATCGTCAATGGGACCGTGGTGCCAGGCCCTGGGCGCACCGCAGTAGGCAGCGAGTTCGAACTAGCATTCGACGGTGACATCAACACGCGCACCTTCACGACCAACTCCGGGACGACGACAGCTCCTCAACGCTCGCTATTGGCGTTCGAAGAAGGAACCATTCACAACCTGTCTCGCATTCGCATTAACGACATCTCCGGCAACGACAATAATGGCCGGATGCAGCAAATCACCGTGCGCGTCACTACTGATCTTGATGCCGATCTGAACGCGCGCAATTATTTCGCCGTCACTAATCTCTCGGTTGAAATGCTCGAAGGCGACGACGATCCTCTGCCGAATGTTTCCATCAACGACAACACGATCGAGCACCTTGACGCTACTCACGACGGATTTTACTCCATCGTGTTCGACTCAGTGCCGGGCGTCACCGGCATCGAATTGGAGTGGGCCAACGAGGGCGGCTTCAAGCACTGGACGATCCGCGAGATCGAGGCCTACGCGACCAGCGCAGCCGGAAATGACCCGAACTTGCTAGTCGCAGAGACCACAGCAGTTAAGGTCAATGGCCCAGGCACGGTCTCGGTCCCGATCCGCAACGGGAGTCAGGAACAAGACCTTGATATCTCTGCAGTCGAAATCACGGGAGGCGCCCAGACTGACGCATTTTCGAGCGTGCAATTTCCTGCGACACTGGCCCCGCGTGAAAATGGCTTCATTGACCTCGCATTCGACAACGGCAACGATTTTGCCGACTTTGAGGCGATCCTCACAATTTCCAGTAACGACCCCGACGACCCTGAACGCGAAGTTACGGTCATAGTCACGGCAGAGCCGCCGCCGATCCAACCCACCGACACGCTGATCAACATCGTCAACGGAATCGTCGACCCGGGCCCGGGGCGCACCGCGGCAGGCAGCGAGTTCGAGCTGGCATTCGACGGTGACATCACTACTCGCACCTTCACAACCAACTCCGGGACGACGACGGCCCCTCAACGCTCGCTCTTAGCCTTCGAAGAGGGAACCTCTCATAACCTGACACGGATCCGCATCAACGACGTCGCCGGCAACGACACCAATGGCCGGATGCAACAGATTACTGTGCGCGTCACTACCGATTCTGATCCCGTGCTCACTGAACGGACCTATTCCGACATCATTAACCTCTTCGTGATCCTCTTCGAGGGCGACGACGAGCCGCTGCCGAATACTGACATCACCGGCAACACGATCGAACACCTAGACACTATCCACGACGGCTTTTACTCCATCGTGTTCAACACTGTTCCGGGCGCCACCGGCATTGAATTGGAGTGGGCCAACGAGGGCGGCTTCAAGCACTGGACGATCCGCGAGATCGAGGCCTACGCGACCGGTGCCCCTGAAAATTTCGAGATTATCGACTCCTCGTTCAACGAGGACGGTAAGCCGGTCATCGTCTGGGAATCGGTACAGAACATCATATATGCTATCGAAATGTCGTACGACCTGAACGAATGGCTGGAGATCACTGACGACCTGATCGGTCAGGCCGGCACCACTCCTTTCGTTCATGAGGATTTCGAAGACGGGACCGCAAGAATCTTTTACCGCATACGAACTCAATAACTGTGCGTGCATAACGGATCTTTTTCCAAGGCTCAGTTGTAGCTTGTTCTTATCCTCGCTATTTCGTTAGAATCTCAGCATGAAAAAGTTATCGGTCATCTTATTGTCGTCCCTTGTCTTTTCCAGTGCCTCCGGCGCGGTTGAGTATGTTAAAGTCACTTCAGGGGAATCTTTAACCACAAATCCCAATGATCTTATTGAATTGGTTGGATTTACTAGAGGATTGGACACCCAAAATTTTAGACCTAAAATAGAGTTTGAGGGATGGGGAACATATTGGTTAGCTTCAATTTCTAAAGTTCATGACCGAAATGATGGAGATGTTTACGTTTCTACACCAGTACCTATAGGTGATAAATTTGTGGGTGTAACTAAAGTTACGATACTAGGAGCATCAGCTACCCTCAAAATCACAAATGCTTCCGAAATAAACAAAGTCGGCCCAACAAGCGTTCTAGTGCTTCCAGAAAACGCCAGGGGCAACTATGACCTTATTGTTGAGTCCAGTTCTGACTCCGTTACATGGACACCTTTTCATTCACAAGCGGTGCAGTCAGTTACAGCAAAGCGTTTGTTCCGTGTAAGGATCGTTCACAAAGGACAAGAAGAAGCTAAGGCAAAGGCTGAGGAAAAGTAAGAAAAACAGTGCTACCCATTCTACATATCAAAGCTACCAGAGGATATGTGCCTGAAGATGTTGCAAAGTTAGTTTCAGACGCATTACAAAATGTGGTATAAATAACATTAGCAGACGTAATGGAAGAAGAACCAGAAGATCAGGTAGAAGTAGATGGGTTGCGTATGCCTAATCAAGATGATGGCCCCGTTGGTGAGGATGATAACGAAAATGATGCTGCCAATGAACCCAATAATGACGAAGTTATTTATCCCGCTGAGGAGGTAAAGGTAAGTGATATTAAAAAAACAAAACCTGATTCAACAAAACCATCATTAGCTTCACGCTTCAAAGCTCCTGTTAGCCAAGAGTCTTCACCACCACCACAGATTATTATTAATCAACCGTCTTCTGTATCCAATACTCCTAAGCAACCGCTACAGCAGATTGTCTACACAAGTAAAAAGGCAGTATCAAAGGACAAAATAGGCATTGGTTGTTTGCTAGAAGCAATTGGTATCTTTGTATTCTTTATAACCTTCTTTACAATTGTTGGTCCGCTCGTTGGATTGGCTTTATTCGCTTGCGGCTATGCGATAGCCAGACAAAAAAGGTATGTTTGTCGCAACTGCGGAAACGAACTAGCACCCGAATCCAAAATTTGCCCTGGCTGTAGTGCTGTTTATGTGACTGGTATCCTTCAAATTCTTAGGAAGTTTGTCCTTTTTCTAATGCTGATTGGTTTGTTTTTGTTTGTGTATGCAGTTGCTACAGGAAAATGGGAAGGAATTCAGAAGTCTACACAAAATTGGATAGAAGATAATTGGGGCGGGGATGATTCTACTGTTGAGCCAAGTGTTAATAATGATAATCAATCAGATGTGACTAATGAACCTGAAGTTACTTTGCCTGAAATTGAACCGACGGACCTGATTGCGGAAAGGAATTGGACTGATCTGCAAGGCAGGGTTTTGATCGCATCCCTTATAGATACCTTAAAGCGGCCCGATGGTTCCTATTATGGAAAGTTCCGTAAACCCGATGGCACTGAATTTGAATATGAGGTGCTGAAACTCAGTAAACCTGACCGTGCATTAATTAAACAGGCACTTGTTAAGGAAGGAAGGATTCAGGAATGATAAAATTGCCTTAGGCCTTGACCGTCTTTGTCCGTGTCCGCCTGCCGTTGAGCATGGTGCCGATAAAGGTGTACCGCACCCCGAACTCGTAGATCAAAAGCAGGGGAATCGTTGTGGCAACACACACAATCAGGAATTTCGGAAAGCTGGGCATGTTCCAGGTGCTGACTATCGACTGAAGATACATGATCACCGACAGGTGCATGATATAAAGCCAGTAAGAGGCATCGGAAAGGTAACGGATGCGCGGATTTTCGCCCGAGAAAAAATAGCGGAAGAAACCAATGCACCCTAAGATCATCAACCACGCGTAGGCAACGGAACAAGCGGCCAAAAGTTCGTCATTTTGCTGGCTCTTGACTAGGCACAGGCCCGCCAGCAGCGGGGGCACGGCGAGCACGAAGCTAAGCGGCCAGAGTTTGCCCGCCTTGGTGTTGAACCAATCACGTTCAAAACAAAGGGCACCAAAGAAAAAGAAGACCGCGTAATAAAGCAGGATAGGCGGCCAGGGTAGAACCCCGGTCGCGGTCGCAGGACCAAAATCCTCCTTCATCAGTAGCTGTAGCAGAAACGTAGCCGGCAGCAGCCAAAGCCAGCACACCGGGGAGGTAATCAGTCTGTCGGGCAATGTCTTTAATTTCAATTTTCCTATCGACCACGTAATCAAAATGAACCCTGCCACCAGCCAGATCAGGTAATAAAGGAACCAAAGATGATGGAAGACGGGGGCAAAAAATACCATTAGGATCAGCAAATCAAGGCCGACTCCGTGACCCTCCTCCGCGCCATTTTCCCTGAGCGTTTCCGCAATTTGCGGGCGGGTTTCCCGGATGCGCTCGTAATCCAGTATCAACTCCGTGGGGGCCAGGAGCTCGCCCACATAGTCGTAAATCCACCTGATCTCCTCCCAAGGGCCCCGTACCATGTCCAGGGCGGTTGATCCATCATTATTTTTAATATTGGGATCTGCGTCCGCTTCCAACAGGGCCTCGACAATTTCAGGATGGGCAAAGAACGATGCCTTCATCAGGGCTGTCGAGCCGTCCTTTTCCTTCAGGTTCAGGTCTGCGCCGGCCTCAATCAATACCTTGGCGGCCTCCACTCGGCCAAAGACGGTAGCGATCATGACTGGCGTGGATTGATCAGCCCCGCGCTGGTTCAGGTCCGTGCCGGCCTGGATGTGCCACTCAAGCGCCCGGAGGTCTCCCATACCCGCGGCCCTGCCGATATCAATCGCGGCCTCGGGATTATTCTTTGCCCGTGGCTTTCTCTCCTGTTGGGCTTGCCTGGCAGGTTCATCCCGGGGTGTTGTAGCCGCCCCCTTCTTATTTTCGCCAAAGTGACCCGCGGGAACAACTAAAGCCTCCATGTTCGCAACGATCATCAGTATCCAGGTAACGGGTACAAAGATGGCAAGGGGCAGGAGAATCCTCTTGGTGCGGTGTTTGGCCAGCTGCCTGAGCCCGCGCTTTCTCCAGAGCATTGCCGTGAAAAATCCACTCACCAAAAAAAACAGCGGCAGACGAAACCCGTGAATGGCATGCAGCATGAACTCGTAGGGACTGAATGTCTCCGGCACCTCCAGCCCGACCTGCGCAAGGAAAGCAGCCAGCAAGGCCGGCACATCAACCGCCGGTTGATGCAAATCCTGCGCCGGCCAAATGGGCATTGGGAAAAACGACAATGCCCCGTGCAGCACGATGCCCAGTAGCATCGCGAAGGCACGCAGGGCATCAAGATAATGATAGCGTTGCGCTACGGTCGCCGTAGCTTCATTTTTCTGCGAAAAATTAGGTGATCTTTCCATTCATGACATATTGTAACTTGTTCAATGATGTGCTGCGCTTGTAAACTTAACTGCAGACAATTTTAAAACTCAAGCTTCGGCAACCATTAAATATATTTTCACGCCAATGGAGTAAATTCTGGACACCGCCCCCCACCTGTATCATTTAGATACAGAAACAATTCCATCCGCTACCCCCTACCTCATCAGCGACAGCCTACTTTTCAAACGAGCTTTAGTTACTTATCCAAAGCAAAGCGATAGAATTTCTTGCTGTCAGGAATGGGAATGGTGCGTGTTAGTTCACCGTCAAGTGAAGTCCATTCAATAAGGTTATCACTCTGCTCAATGGTCAGACCAAGGGTTACTGAATTACTGTCCGGATTAACGCTGAGAACAACGGAACCGGCACGAGCGTCACGGACCTGCTCAAGCACCTCTTCCAATGATTGACCTCCTCCTTCCTCCAGTTCGGCAATCTTTGCATCCTTTTCTTCAATGGACGCCTGGAGTTGAGGAATCTGGGAAGCTAGTTGATTAAGTTGCTGAGTCATCGCTTCCATCTGAGATTGCAACGCATCAATACTTTCCACCTTCGCCGTGTTAGCAGTGATCGACTCCGCCTGGACCTGAGTAATCCCAACCTTGGCGCTGTTGGCGGCGATAGATACAGATTGTTCATTAGTAATGCCAGCATAGTGGTCATTGACCAGCGT
>DUBC01000010.1:102742-143191 GCA_012960505.1 Verrucomicrobiales bacterium | reverse complement strand
AGTCTGTCGTTATAGAGTCTACACCAAGATCTCTAAAATGACGGGCAGTCTCAATGTCATTAATGGTCCATGAATCAGCCCATTGTTCACGCTTGTTCATGTTTGTTTAAATACTTTTTATAAAGTGTTTTTAACTTTTGGTTTGTTCACTGTTGTTCACTGTTGTTTACCTTAACTGGAGGAAACTGGAGGAAAAAATATAACCTCACAAACAATAATGCCTAATCCTTCAAAGGTGGCATCGGAAGTTGTTCTGGATGCTTTTTAATCCATAGAACTTTTGGTAAACGCAATTCGCCCTCGGTTACTTTTCCATTATTATCTATTGCTCTAAACATAATTGAATCTTGCCAGTTGTCATATTCTTCGGAGATAAACCAAACATGATCAGGGAAATCATCATCACCATTCTCTAATCCTACTGTTTTTTCGTAACCAGCATTACTATCATATCTATAATAGATCCTATCACCTCTTTTCAATTTAGGGTGCTTCTCACAACTAATAGAGAGCAACAAAACAAGGGGTAGTAGCGGTAATCTCTTCACGCTAATAACATAAAATAAAAAGTGCTTTGGGAGCTAGTTAATTCCATTAGCCAAAATAAGATATTGAATTAACTGGAGGAAAAACGCTCAATGACAGAGCAATTTCACTTCAGCCCATCTCTAATTCTCTTTGGAAAATCTGTGGTGATAGAGTCTACGCCCAAATCTCTGAAGTGCCTAGCTGTCTCAATGTCATTGATGGTCCAGCAATGAAAGGATAGTTTAGATTTACGTAGCCTTTTAACAAAACCTGAATCAATTACCTCTTCATTGGCCTGGGTCCCAAGACCGCTTGCCAGAGATACTTTAAGAGTTTGAAAAACATCATTTTGGTCAGGCGTCCATGTTCCTGTTGCCTTGGTCTTTTTGTAGGATTCTAGAAAATTAGCTTCAATCTCAGGCCACTGCTTGCGACATGCCTTAATGACATGATAGTCAAAAGCGATAAAGCTAATCTGATTGGCCAGTTCTGGTCGCTCTTTCATTCTTTGATCAAGAACTTTAATTAAAGGTGCCATGATTTCAGTCCCACATTTAATTTCGATAAAGAATTTTTTACCGTCCGGAACTGAATCTATAACTTGTTCCAATGTGGGAATACGAGCATCAGAATATTTTTTATCCTTCCATGATCCCACATCAATGCCCTGCAATTCCTTGAGATTGGCCTTTTTCACAAGAAGCTTAATCTTTCCCCCACTAACCTTGCCTGTGTCTGCATCATGAATTGCAACAATGTGTCCATCATGGGTCAAATAAAAATCCCCCTCAATACCATCAGCTCCAAGATTCCAAGCTAAGTTAAATGCCTCCATTGTATTCTCGGGAGCAGCATTGGAAGCGCCCCGATGTGCAATAATCAAGGGAGTTTCAGAGGATGCTAAATTTATTAAAATCCAAAAAAAGAAAAGAACAGACTTTAATGGAGATAAAAAAATCATTGTTCCTCGAGTTGAGTCCGTGCATTTATCCATAGATGTTCAAAGGTTCGAGATAATAATTAATCATGTCCAGAATCAATTCAGTGACATTCCACAGTAGTTTGGATTAGACCTGCATAGATAAAGAAAAGTGAGATGATTTATCCTTATTTTCAATGAAAAGGATTCTCGACACGAGGATCCGGAAAGCACAAAATAATCCCTCTAATCTTAAAGCTATGAAAAAAATTACCTCGATTCTCATTACTCTAATTGCAATCTCAGGACTGAGTTCTGCAGATCACCATAGTAAATCACTCTTCAACGGCAAGGACCTCACTGGTTGGCAGGACCGCAACGGCAAAGCATCCAAGTGGGAAGTCGTTGATGGCACAATCCAAGGTCAAAAGAAAACCGGCGATATATGGAGCAAGGAAAGGTTCGGTGACTTCGTTCTCTCACTAGAATTCAAGACAACAGGAAATAGTGGTATCTTCTTTAGAACAGACAACCCAAAGAGCCCTGTACAGACCGGAATTGAAGTCCAGGTCGAGAAACCTAACGGACCAAATAAACACTCGGTAGGCGCTCTCTATGATCTAGTCCCTCCAAAGAAAAATAATGCAACGACTGGTTGGAACAAAATCAAAATTACTGCGAAAGATAATATGATCACCGTGGAAATGAACGGTGAAGTTATTAACGGAATGGATCTGAACAAATGGACAGAACCTAATAAAAATCCGGATGGGTCCAAGAACAAATACAAGACCCCATTGAAGGACTTCAAGAGAGAGGGACATATAGGTTTCCAGGACCATGGGCACCTTGTTTCTTACAGAAACATTAAGATCAAGAAGCTCTAAGATTAAATAATCCTATGGTCCTCGTCCGGTTCGGTACGGCCGCAGCATTATCGATTTTAATATCGATCACTTGGTCATTTGCTGAGGATAAAGAATCAACACGAATCAATCAGATACAGATCATTGGAACTCACAACTCATACCATATTGCTCTTCCTGCTAAGAACCTTAATAGGATAGGCATTATCAACCGTGAGCTTAAGGATTCCCTTGAGTACACACACCGACCGCTCACGGAGCAGTTACAGACGCTTGGGGTCCGTCACTTTGAGTTGGATGTTTTTGCTGATCCCAAGGGAGGCCACTACTCAAGAAGGAAAGCTCCTAACCTACTTGGTTTCAATGCACCCGTAATGTTCAGTAAGGAAATGGAAAAATCAGGATTCAAGGTCCTCCATGACTCGGCAGTCGATTATCTCAGCACGACTCCAACCCTCATCTCTGCATTAAAAGAAATTAAAACATGGTCAACAAAGAATTCCTCACATGTTCCGGTTTTCATACTTCTTGAAATGAAAGATAAGAGCCCGGTCCCTCTTGCCAAGAAACCGGTCCCATTTACTCGTTCGCTGCTTGAAGGAGTCGAGAAAGAGATCCTCAGCGTATTTAAAAGGGAACAAATCATTACTCCCGACTCTGTCAGGGGAAAGTTCAAGACTCTCAGGGAAGCGGTCCTTAAAACAGGATGGCCTTCCCTTGATAAATCCAGAGGAAAGGTCATGTTTGGACTAGATAATGGCGGCAAGATTCGCGACATGTATGTTGCTAAAAATTCATCACTAGAAGGAAGACTCTTATTTGCCAGTGTCGGTGAGAATGACCCCGGGGCTGCCTTCTTTAAGCTCAATGATCCCATCAGAACACATGCGCAGATCAAACGCTTGGTCAAATCAGGTTTCATGATCCGCACAAGGGCAGACTCTGACACGCGCGAAGCAAGAAAAAATGATACTTCTAGGAGGGACAAAGCACTCTCGAGTGGAGCCCAATTCGTGAGCACTGATTATCCTGAGCCAAATAAAAAATTCTCAGACTATTCAGTCTCATTCAAGAAAGGGATTAATTATCGAGCAAACCCTGTAAGCGGAAATAACTAAATATGAAACTACACGATTTCTTAACTCTATTTGTAATACTTAGCTTTCTTCTTAATGGATATGCAGAAGATCCTAAGTCCCTTGACCCTAACTATAGGCTCGAACTCTTTGCCGATGATTCAATGATTTCTACCCCGATCGGTTGCACAATCGACCAGTCAGGTCGACTCCTCGTAGTAGAGTCCCATACTCATTTCCGACCCGATAATTATGAAGGACCTGAAAATGACCGGATCCTAGCATTTTCTGACAAGAACAATGATGGTAAAGCCGACAAGATTGACATCTATTACGAAGGAGGAACCCATACGATGTCAATCAAAGCAAATGGGAAAGGTTCTACCTACGTTGCCACACGCGCTGAAATATTTCGACTAGATGACAAGGATGGTGACGGGACTGCAGATTCAAAAGAGAACCTGATAACACTCAAAACACCGGGAAAATATCCTCACAACGGTCTCTGTGGGTTAGTTTTAACCTCTGACTACTCCAAGCTCTATTTTGGGCTCGGTGAGAACCTCGGAAAGGACTATAAAATTATCAGCTACTCAGGCTCAAAAGAAGTGACCAGTTTGAAGGGAGGTGGAGAAGGCGGTAACATTTACAGTTATGACCTCTCAGATGGATCTCTCTCAAAAATAGCGACCGGGTTCTGGAATCCCTTTGGAATTTGTTTAACAAAGGAAGGGGAAATGTTTGCCGTAGACAATGATCCTGACCAAAGGCCGACGAACCGACTTCTCAAGATTGTCCCTGGAGGTGATTACGGTTATCAGTTCAAGTACGGAAGACCAGGAACAAATCCATTACAGGCATGGGACGGTGAACTGCCAGGGACACTACCGATGATTTGCGGAACTGGTGAAGCTGCCTGTTCAGTGATTCCTTATGGTGAACATTTGTGGGTCTCGAGCTGGGCACTAGGACAAATCGAACAGTACAAACTGACTAAGAAGGGATCAAACTACTCCGCAACTATGAAGACTATAGTCAAAGGAGATGTCAATTTTAGACCAGTAGACTTTGCTCATACCGAGGACGGATCGGTCTTCTTCACCGACTGGGTCAATGCGAGTTACCAATTACACGGACAAGGCAAGGTCTGGAAACTTATTCCTTTAAAAGGAAAAGGAAATAAACCAGAAAAGAAAAACCCAATAGTAACTGAAATATTACCCGGGAAACAGGAAGCTAAATCATTAAAGGGCATGGACGATGACCTTTTCAAACTTGCCTCTTTCTTTTGGCACACTAAAAGGCCTGGAAACAAAACTAAATTAACATGGGAATCCTTATCAGAGAATTCCAAAGTAGCACTCTTAACTTCTACGAGGTGGCAGGAAAAGAAAGATAAGGACCAAATTTCCAAGGCCATCAATAATCCTTCCAAGAAAGTTCAAATTGCAGCCATCAGAATCATCGCTGATGAGAATATGAAACGATTTAAAGAACCCTTAGAGAGATTACTTTCCTCTGCAGAGCCAAATTCACAGTTATCTAAAGTGACCAAATCAGCCATCAAGGAACTAGAAAAGTAAGTTTCCTTACTAATTATCCACGGCTATACGGAAAAATATTAAACAGATCATTGAGTGACGGATTTGATCTAATGATCAAATCATAATCTATTGAGCATTACCAATGTTGCTCCCCAACTACCACTCGTTTCATCGCCTAACCGATAACTACGAACTTCGTTATGCATCTGATCCAATAACCGATGCACGCCCTCACGCAAAGTTCCTGTCCCCTTGCCGTGAATGACACGAATCTCAAGAATATCTCTCTCCCTACATTCTTTGATATATTCTCTAAGAAGTGAACTGACCTCATTAGGACGAAAAGTGTGTAAATCAATCTCTGAAGTGATTGGATACTCAATTTGATCTTCTTCAGAATCTTGGATAGACATGAACCAATTCCATTAGATGGGAAATTATCTATTTTATATAAGAGGCATAAACCGAGCCGATTATAATGAATCCACCTGCAAAAAGTGACATTTATTACGTTAATGTTATGCGGAAAATAATTATTTTTGTTTTCTTTCCTAATATTTCCGACTCACGGGTAGTTATATTAATATCTCATATAGTTTATGTGGAACTTGCTGAGATTTGCCGTCCTCTTCCTTTTCTAAGTGGGGTTTATTTAAGAAAGGAAAGGGGGCGGCTATTTATTTCATTAAACTGATCAATTCCCCCTTCTCTGGAAACCGTCCCGTCTCCTTCTTTGAATAAATAAGTGAGCCGTCAACGGTGACCTCAAAGACTCCGCCACTTCCTTCAATGATTTCAACGCTTGCTTCTGCAAACCCCTCCTTGATCTCGTCCGTCAAACTGACGGCCTGGGGCTTGTAGTTTCACATTCCTCAATAAAGGATCGATACATTCATGGTCTTATTATCTGAATAATAGTGGTTATAAAAATATATTATTATAGGCTTATAATTTAAGTCAAGACATGCCGCGCGTGTCCCTTTGATTTTTTATAAGCACTTTTTAATGCTCTTTGATTACCCCATCACTTGACTGCCAGTTTATTCCACTCCACCTGACTAGCCTTGGACTTCTGATACTCCATCATAATTTTCCAACCTCCCTTTATTTTAACAAGAAGTGCCTGAAAGTGAATGTACTCCTTCTTTAGATTTTCCCCAGAATCACCACTTGAATATAGAAAGATACCCGTCTCATGTGCCGTGGTCGGATCACTGATTCTCTTTGAAAATCTGAATTCAACGCTCGCTTTCATCTTTCCTTCTTTTGTGGCAGTAAAATCTTTTTTCCAACGAACCAAGGCATCTGATAGAGGGTAACTGGAATTATTCGTTCCTGAAACCAACACCCCTTCTTTATGGCATGTTGCCTTATATCCTTGGAAATCACCTTCGCGAACGGACCGTGACACTTCGGCCCAATAATCATTTAGTTCCTTTATTCTTTCCTCAGTGCCCGTTCCTGACTGCGCAATGCAGAAGGGAATTAAACAATAGAACCATGACAAGAGTAAAATCTTCATTCAATACTCTAACACCAATCATAGGAACGAACAATCATCCTATGGCCCTTTATACAAGAGCTTAGAAATAAATACTTATGTGACCCCTAAATATTCTTTACTCATTTTGAACACTCCATCCCGGACCCCAAGAGCCGCTTTCAATTTCACGTCACGGTCCCACGAATTTCGAGTCCTGCCCAGCTCCCACATTTGCCTCAAAGTTAAATTCAAAGGGTATTGCCAAGGCGTAACTAGCGGAGTGTTTGTGAGTGGATAATCGGTCCCGTACATCAAACGACCAACGAGCCTCTCATCATTGAGGACAGTCTTTAAATACTTCCTGCGGTTCGTCTGAGTGATAGTCGAAAGATCAGCCACAAGGTTCGGAAAATTCTCCATCATTTTTAGTAATCTCTCAATATTGTCCTGACCATCGGACTTGCCTGAACTTGCAACGTGTGCAGCAATGACTCTGACACCGTGCTCGAGAGGAAGTTTCAGTAATTGAGGGTCACCTAACGCATTATTCGTCTTGGAGAATGAATCCTCATCCCCCACATGCGTTAGCAGCGGAAGGTCAAGATCAACAAGTTTCTTATAATAAGGGATATACCGTTCATTTGAAGGGTCAATGTTTTGAATATTAGGTAGCCATTTGAGTAAGACCGCACCATTCTCTTTTGACCAAATCAGCTCTTCAAGTGCATCTGAGCGGTTCGGATGCACGCTAGAACCAAAGTGAAGCTCCGGATACAATTTTACTTTTTCTCCAACGAACCGGTTAGGAACACAAACTTCCCCGGATCCCTTATCGATCGCCCCGTCATCAGTGTAAGGAGCATCCATTGCTAGAATGACGGCCCCATCAACGTGAACCGAATCACGGACCGAAGAAGCAATGACTTCCATTAGGATCTGATCCCCCTTCTCATTGACCTCCTTTTCATTACTGCCAAAGACCTTCAAGTAGAGTCCAAATTTCCAACTCTTACGCAATTCATCAGAAATCCAAGCATCGCTCCCGCTTGCTCCAATGCCGGCAGTGTGACAATGCATATCTAGGATCCTTTCAGGTGGCTCGGACACATGCTCAGCTATGGATCCACGAAAGAATATCAACCTCAGCACAAAGAGAGTAAGTAAAGTCCCTGCAACAATTATAATAATCAACATCTCGAGTTAAGGGTGAAGTTTAGTAAATTTCAGGTTCGGGGGTCCTTTCAGTGCCCTCAAGAAAATCAAAGTCACAACCCTTATCGGCCTGAGTCACATGATCAATGAAGAGCTTCGTGTAACCTCTATGGTAACGGGTATCCTTGCGGCGATAATCTTCGAGTCGACTTGCTATCTCCTGTTCAGGGACGTCCAAGTCAATTCTTCTGGCTTCCACGTTCAAAGTAATCTTGTCCCCGTCCATGACCGCAGCTAATGGCCCACCAACTGATGATTCCGGAGCCACATGAAGGACACAGGTTCCATAACTTGTCCCCGACATTCTAGCGTCAGATACCCTGACCATGTCACGGACCCCTTTCTCAAGGAGCTTCTTAGGAATGGGCAACATCCCCCATTCCGGCATTCCGGGAGCCCCGACCGGCCCCGCGTTCCTGAGGACAAGGACAGAATCTTCAGTGACCTGAAGTTCCGGATCATCTATTCTCTCAGAAAGGTCCTTATAACTATCAAAGACGATGGCAGGACCAGTATGATTTAATAGTGAAGGTGAGGCAGCAGAATGTTTAATGACGGCACCGTCAGGAGCCAGGTTACCCTTTAGAACGGCAGTTCCGCCGTCCGCAGAGACTGGGTCCTCGAGTGTCCTTATGACCTCGTCATTGAACACTTTGGCTCCTTTGACGTTCTCACGGATGGTTCTCCCATTCACGGTCGAAACATCCATGTGCAGAATTGTTTCCATCCTCTTGAGCACGGCAGAGAGCCCGCCCGCAAAATAAAAATCCTCCATCAGGAACCGGCCCGAAGGACGGAGGTCGGCAATGAGTGGTGTTTTTTTAGATATCGCATCAAAATCATCCAAACTCAAGTCAATGCCTGCCCGACCCGCCATGGCTAGCAGATGCACGATAGCGTTCGTGGACCCTCCGAGCGCCATATCGACTGCGATGGCATTTTCAAAAGATTCTCTAGTTGCTAGAGTCCCCGGCCCTAGTCCGTCCCAGGCATTATTAACCGATAGGCGGCCGGCCTCGGCAGCTAACCGAAGATGGTTCGCGTCCATGGCAGGGACCGAAGAAGCGCCCGGAACCGTGAACCCCATGACCTCGGCCAGAGCGGTCATCGTTGAAGCAGTTCCCATCGTCATGCAGTGGCCCGGTGAGCGGGCAATCCCTCCCTCAATTTCCTTCCATTCCTCTTCGCTCAAATTTCCTGCCCTCCTCTCATCCCAGTAACTCCACACATCAGATCCGGAACCGAGTACCTGACCATGCCAATTACCTTTGATCATTGGACCCGAAGGAACGTACACGGCGGGAACGCCTGCCGAGATGGCACCCATAATCAGGGCCGGAGTCGACTTATCACATCCTCCCAAAAGGACCGCGCAGTCGATCGGATTCGCACGGATCATCTCCTCGGCCTCCATCGCTAAAAAGTTCCGGTAAAGCATAGAAGTCGGCTTGGTTAAGCTCTCACCACAGGACATGACTGGAATTTCCATCGGCATTCCACCGGCCTGGAGAACACCGCGCTTAACGGATTCCACAGTCGACTTGAAATGCATGTGGCATGAGTTCAGATCAGTCCATGTGTTCAGTATCCCGATCACGGGCTTACCAAAAAAATCCTTATCTCCGAGACCAGACTGACGTGCCCTTGAACGGTGACCAAAGGCTCTGAGCGAGTCAGGACCATACCAACGGTAAGATCTTAAAGTAGCGGGATCTCGTTCAGACATTAAAGAACATGATTGCCTTCCATCGACCAGAAGGTCAACGCTGGGGACATATTTTTATTTAAAGGGGAGGAGGAATGAAGCAATCACAGTGACGATCAGCCCAAAAATTCCCATCAACGACATCATAGGTGTCACGGTCCTCAGGGTCTGAGACTCCTGCATCCCTGACATCTTGGTCACGACCCAAAAACCGGAATCATTCATCCATGGGATTGGTTTGGATCCACAACCTACCGCGAGAGCAAGGTACACGGGATGAAACCCGAGGTCCTGAGAAGCAAATGCTGCAGCGATCGGTGCCGCTGTTATCATGGCGACAGTGGCCGATCCCTGAGCCGTTCGCACGAGGGCCGTGATCAAAAAACAGACCGGCAAGGCGAGTGCCTGGCTCCCATCGATCGACCCGATCGATGTCGCGATATCGGTCTGCTTCAAAACCCCGCCGAAAGCGGCACCTGCAGCCGTAATAATAACAATGACAGCGCCGGATGAAAAAGCATCCGAAGAAGAACTCCTTAACTTTTCCTTGTCCCCGGAACAGCTCTTATACAAGACAAGAAAAGCGACCATCGCAGAAATTCCAAGAGCCAGATTCTTGTCACCGAGAACTTTAAATATTTCCCATCCATCGGGCTTGAGAATTCCATGCAATGTCCCTCCGGTCACCAGAATGACGGGTAATAGGACGGGCAGCAAAGACATCATGGCTGATGGCAGCTTATCAGTATTAAAATGCACTGAATCGGGAACCTCCGGAGGACTCAGTTTAAACTTACGGGATGCACGACGAGCATAAAGATAACCAAATGTCACGGTGAAGATTCCTATGCCGAGACCCCCAATCATCATTGCTCCGATATCAACTCCTATTTCCTCAGCGACCAGAAGAGGGCCTGGTGTCGGTGGGACCAGCGAATGGGCCATCGTGCCGCCGGCCACAATGCAAAGAACATAGAATAAATAATTACCGCCGGTCCTGTGAGCCATGGCGATCGCGATCGGTATGAGCAGATAGAAGACCGTGTCAAAAAATACCGGTACTGCCAAAATGAATCCTGAACAGAGGAAGGCCAGCCCAGCACGCTTCTCACCGAAAAGTGAAATAGCTAAAAGAACGACCCTCGAGGCGGCCCCCGACTCGAGCATGCACTTTCCTATCAGGGCCGCGAAAGCAATGATCAGGCCGACCTTCGCGCAACCGCCTCCGAACTCACTCACGACCCTCTTCATTGGTGAGAGTTTTGCAAAGTCCTCCTTGAACTGAGTGGCCTTCGGTTCGGTCATCTTGTCCCGCTCGATCTGGGACCGGGTATGATTCTCGGCATAATTATCAAGTGAGGACTGCGGAGTCGAAAAAGAAACCACGACCGCGGCAAAGGTCAGTGCGAGGAAAGGGTGGAGTTTAAACCAGATGACCAGTAAGAGGACAATGGCCATTCCGAGTGCGAGTAGTAGAAAAGGGGTCATTAACTTTCTTCTGTAATAGAGTAAGGCCCAACTAATAAGGCCTAGACATCTTAACCATAAAGAGATTTTTAAGGCAATGAAGATTGCTTAGATTTATTTTTCCCTTCGATTAAATTATTATTGAGAGAAAAATAGATAAGTCACCCACATTAAAATGTTAGCCTATTAATTGACTTATGACCTCGCCGCCGGTCTGGGAGAGCTGCTTGAATCTCCCACCATGGAAGTAAGTAAGCTTATTGTCATCCAGTCCCAGTAGCCGAAGGATAGTTACATGTAGGTCACGGATCGGGTGAACGATCTCGGCGGCATTTTCCCCAATCTCATCCGTGGCGCCGACCACGTGACCAGCATTGACTCCACCCCCGGCCATCCAGACAGCCATGGCATTTTTATTATGATCACGTCCGAGACGCTCTCCACCACTACGCTTACCGTTATCAGGGGTCCGGCCAAATTCACCGCACCAGACAATCAAAGTTTCATCCAGGAGGCCCCTCTCCTTAAGATCCTTGATCAGTGAAGCGATGGGTTTATCAACAGAACGGATTCGCTCACGATGAGAACGGTTAATATAATCATGCGAATCCCAACCAGCCGTATACACCTGCACGAAGCGCACACCCCTTTCAACTAAGCGCCTAGCCAGTAGTAGCCTTCGCCCAAATTCCCCGGTCCGCTGGTCATTCAGACCGTACGCTTCGCGGGTGGATTGCTTCTCCTTGCCGAGGTCAAGGATCCCGGGCACCTCCATCTGCATGCGGTAGGCCAACTCATAGCTCTCCATGCGCGCGGTCAATTCCTCATGGCCTGGGTAACGCTCAGCGTGCAAGGAATTAAGACCGGCAAGCAAATCAAGGCTACTGCGCTGAGCCGCACGTGTGACACCCTTTGGTGGATGCAAGTCAAGGATCGGTGAACCTTTCGCTCGAAGAGTGGTCCCCTGGAAATGTGGAGGTAAAAATCCATTGGACCAGTTCGCCGCTCCTCCCTGAGGGTAGGCCACCTCGGGCAGGACCACGTAGCCAGGCAGGTCCTGATTCTCCGTGCCGAGTCCGTAAGTTACCCAGGAACCGATCGCGGGATCACCACCAAAGCGGTTACCAGTATTCATATGATAATTGGCAGTGGGATGATTAATCGACTCGGCCTTACAACCGCGATACACACAAAGTTCATCAGCGACCCCGGCCAGGTGCTGCCAGTGCTCGCACATTTCAATGCCACTCTTACCGGCCCTCACAAAATTAAACGGGCTCTGCACATAATAGCGCTCACCAGAACCCATCGCGGAGAGAAACTTGCTCTGCCGTTTAAACTTCTTGAGATGCAGATCCCTGAGCTTGGGCTTGGGATCAAAGGTGTCAATGTGACTAGGGCCACCAGCCATGTAGAGAAAGATACAGTGCTTGGCTTTTGCCTTGGGAAAATGTGCCACCTTTGTCGCCAAAGGCCCGTCGGTCTGCTCTGCCCGCAACATTGAATGGAATGCCATTGCGCCCAACCCACCATTGACACCATATAAAAATTCTCTTCGCTGCATTTTTTAGTAGATATATATAAATTCGTTCGAGTTAAATAGGATCAAACAAAGATCCCCCAGTGCTCGGGTAGCTGCTCCCACGTCCCATGGCTTCAGGTCAGGCACGTACTTTCCTCCCGCATAAATGTCCAGATCCTCCACCCACCAGAAAGCCTGTCCGGTCATTTCCTCAACCATCTGACGAATCACGTACTTCGGCACTTCTACCCTTTCCTGTTGATGAACCTCATGCTCTTTCTTGGAATTCGCCAGATATTCTAAGCATATATTCATTTCCAAGTCATTAGGCATCCGGTGATATGCTAATCGGAAAGCTCTACGTATCTGTTCATTAAGATTTTCTGGTCTTTCTTTTTCCAAACGGGCAGCAAAGGCCAGTGATCTGGATCGGATGATTGGACTATTGAGCATTGTAAATGCCTGAGGGGCAATGGTGGCAGTTTCACGCCGTTCACAGGAAAGATCGGGCCCAGGCTTATTAAAGACTTCCAGCATCGGGTCAGCCAGTGTCCGAATCCGCTCAGTATAAAGAGTCCGACGGTTTCTCTGCGAAGGCAACGAGTCAGCCTGATATGCTGGACCCACAGAGCCCATGATGTGACGTGGCTGCATAGCAACCTCCTCATTGATTTCCGGGTGGCAGGGGATGCCCCCGAGGATAGGGTTCAACTCACCGGACACTGTCAGCATGGAATCTCGCAGCTCCTCTGCCGTTAACCGGCGAGGCTTGAAGACGGCGTAACTTATTTCGTCAGGATCCAGTCTGGTTAATGTGCCCGGATCAGGATGGGTCGCTGAGCGTTGATAAGTAGCCGAGGTGAGTATGTGGCGATGCAGTTTCTTAATTGACCATTCTTCCTCAATAAATGTCGCAGCGAGCCAGTCGAGCAGTTCCGGATGCGTGGGCGGCTTGCCTGTCCCGCCAAAATTATTAGGATTACCGGCCAGCGCCTGACCAAAATGCCATTGCCAGATCCGGTTCACGATCACACGGGCAGTGAGTGGATTATCTTTACTGGTAATCCATTTTGCCAACTCTTTGCGTCGGCCAAATTTGTTGTCAGTCAATGAAGCAGATTCCTCTGAACCCTTAAATAAACTCAAGACTCCGGGACTCACTTCTTCTTGGGGTGATTCAATGGATCCTCCCTTCAGGATATGGATCTTATCAGGAGCACCATTAAGAACCGAGAAAACAGACGGGTTAGCGCGCTTGAGCTGATAATTGAGCTGCTGCCGCCGCTTATTATTAACCTTCGAATGACCTGCCTTCTCGGATTCCTTATCAAACTGACTGACTGGCCGGTCAGTCTCAGGCAATGAGGTGATACTACGGATTCCCTTCTCCTTTATTAACCGCTGGTAACGTTCATGATCCTGTTTGATTCCTTTTTTATTCTCAAAATCCTGCCAGGGAAGTTTACGTTCAAAAAACGTGACCGGGGCAAAGATCGCCTGCACCCGGTAATAGTCCCGGGTCGGTATCGGGTCAAACTTGTGATCATGACACTTGGCGCAACGCAGTTCATTGGCAAGAAAAGTTACCCCCACAGAATTGACCACATCATCCAAATATTGCTGCCGAGTCACCGCCTTGACGCTCATACCAGTATGCTCCCAAGGACCCATCCTAAGAAATCCAGTGGCGATGAGATGATCTGGGTCCTTGGGTTTGATTTCATCGCCGGCAATCTGCTCACGCACGAACTGATCATAAGGCTTGTCATTATTAAATGAACGCACCACATAGTCGCGATAACGCCATGCGTGAGGACGTGGATAGTCGTTGGAGAATCCTGCAGAGTCCGCATAACGCACAACATCAAGCCAGTGCATCGCCATCTGTTCGCCGTAATGTGGCGAGATGAGTAAACGATCAATTAACTCCTCCCATGCCTTGTTCCTGTCTTTATTCCAAGCCATTTTAAAGGCCTGCACTTCTCGCGGCTTCGGTGGCAATCCAGTAAGATCAAATGTAACGCGCCGGATCAGTGTTAACGCTTCAGAAGGTGGTGCCGGAACCAACCCTTCAGGAAAACGGGCCCCGATAAGATCATCGACTGGGTGACTTCCGATCTTTAGATTGGGCTTCGTTACCGGTTGGTAGGCCCACAGTTTTGATTCTTCATATTTGCGGTTAGTCCAAGTCTCGGACAGACCTCTACTGGTCTTCACTCTGACACCATCCTCGGCAGACCATGGATCTTTTTCTTTCAATAACTCAACCACACGGTCCGGGCCTGGCCATGACGCACCCCCCTCGATCCAGTTTCGGATATGATCAGTCTGTTCAGCACTGAGTTTATCATTTTCTTTTGGCGGCATCGGTTCCCACTGATCCTTATGCTCACGCTTCACGGCCATATATAAGGGACTCTGCAAGGGCTTGTCTGGGACAATTGAGGGTTCCTCACTTTCCCCGCCCTTGAGAAGACTCGCGTAAGTTCTCATATCAAAATCACCCTTAATCTTCTTAGGGTCTTCCCCATGACATGCTAGGCACTTGGCCTTGAACATAGGCATAATCTTATGCGCAAAGAGCATGTCTGAGGAGACCTCGGCAGCATTCGATGCCGCCAAGCCAATCAGGATCAAGAAAAGGTTTGGAATAAAACGCTTCAATTAAAAATATTTATTCTGAGTTTAGGAGGGTGTATAGTAGAATACCGAATTTTCCTTTCCGGGAAATTTGGGTTTCTCTAGCATTTTCAATTTAAACTCCTACTGAATCCTGATGAGAATTGAGTTTCACCGAAGGATTGTCGGCGACATTCACCCAGACGTGAACGTGTGGACGACCGCGAAAATACCAGACAAATGAAGGTCCCTCCAGCCGCCAGTTGTCGTAGATGCCGTCATTACCCAGGTCGCCTTCTTTGTAGAAAGCCAAGTGGCAGTTGTCGAGGCCACCTTGGGTAGCAAGGCACTTAAGTGCCTCTTTCCGGTCGGACTGCCGGAAGGGTTCTAGTAGCATTTTTAAAATGCGCTGCAACTCCGCCTTCTGGTTACCAGCAAGTTCACTGACCGGGCATCCGTGGAATGATCCCTTAACGCCTTTGAAGCTTACTAACTCCTCGGAAGGCATGCCTTCAGTGACGAGTGCCAGTTCCTGGTGCCTAGGGTCGAGGATACGGTAAAGCTTGTTGGCCTCAACTGCCTGTGGCCAGAAAATGTTATTTTTGTGATCTGGTCTTTCGTAAAGGCGTTCTCCCTCATGAGCGTAGAGAATGGGCCCGCCGAAGGCAACGTGCCCAGCACTGTCGCCGTCACAACGCAGGGTCATGTGGCGGCTTGTAAGAACGAACTCAAAATTACCGGATCCAGGTTCACCAAAAATCGCGATTGATTGTTTTTTTCCAAAACCGCCGACATCGTCCTTGAGTTGCTTGTCAAAGCGCGTGTGCCATTCGGGATTTGTCATACCTTCAAAGATCGCTCGGATGAGTTCCTGCTGATCCTTGGAAAAGAATCCACTACCGATGATCGGTTTGGTGATACGCCAATTGTTCTCTATCCTAGCGCGTAAAAGACCGCGTTGCTTGTCGATATGGTTCCACGGGAAGCAGACTGCTTTGCGTTGCCTTTCATCAAGATTCTGGTATAGGAGTTTTACCAGTGATTCTGGCCTTTGGCTTTTAGCCGCGGCAACCGCCGTATGCGTCAAAGGGCCACCAATAGCAGCGAGGGTTGCGGTACCTGCTGTGCGTATGAACGAGCGTCTCTCAAGTGTATGCAATCTGGTTTTCATGGTAGAACTATATGATGGATGCTACCTGAGGGGAAATGTGTAATCATTAAAAAACCCATCAAATCTGGCAAATGGACGAACTTTGATTAAATATGATTGTCAGTCAACGTAGATTTACTCTTAGCCGCTTCAATTAAAAATATTTTAGAGATCCATTCTGAAATTAAACTATACCCAAATTTCCAAATCACATAAATACCTCTTTTTCATGTACCGCATCATTAACGATTAGCCCATCCTCAGTCGCTTTATCCATTAGCGCTTGGGTCTGACTATTTTGACGATAAAGGACCTCGCCGGGGCTGACCAACTTATTCCAGTACTTTTCAAAAATGAGTGCGGTTTCTTTTTTTGTGGCGAGGGCCTTTGGAACTGCATGGACCCTCACTACCTCGAAACGCCTCTTCGTCTTCATGGTCTTTAGGATAATAAAATCGGAAAGAAAATTGGGTAATCTTTGCTCGACCCAAGTTTCCTGAAATCGACTCTCTTGATACTCGAAGTCGACTCCCCTCTCGATCAGGTAACGGGCATCTTCGATCGGACCAAAGACCTGAGCCAGAGACTCAGAGAGGATAGTCGATGCCTTCTCATCGGCCTTCTCCAGAAAGACCCTAATGTAGCCACCGTTCCTTTCACTGACATGAAGTTTCTGAAAAAGCTCATACCAACTCGACGCGTCAATTAGTTCAGCTTCAAATAAGGATCGAATGATGGCCTTAGCGATGACCTCGGTCAGAGTCGTCTCGGTCCATTCCGGATCGCCCATCCTTCCGGGCGGGAACCCTCCTTTGTCCGAGCCTTTGCTAGAAGCTTTGATCTCAACGGCCTTGATCGGTTCGGGATGATAGGGCTTTCCAATCTTCCAAAGCTCATAGAATTGAGAACGTAGATCGACCCTATCAAGCATGTCTCGGTTCAGATTCACCATACTCTCCTCAACGTCATCGATGCGCAATCCCATGAAGGACGCGTGCACATGACCAACACCTTTCTCGATGGCCCCATCATCAGTGACCCCGTAAATTCTCTTGTGCTTATCCTTGAATCGCTTGTAATCGTCCATGCCTTTGGTGAATTCAGGCGCAATACAGACAACGTCCCAATTATTGGCAATTTTGTGAGGCACATCAGAATCGAGCCTAAAAGAACGTCCACGGAGCTGGTTAACTGACATTGAAGTAGTAACGGAAGTTAAGTCAATGAGCACATTAATCTTGTTCGCGTCCCATCCCTCACCGAGGAGGCCCCTAGTCCCGACTAGACAACGAGTGATCCCCTTCTGGAAAAGTTCAGTGAACATCTGCACGTAAACCCTCGGAGCCCAGTCCTTTCCTTTCCCCTTCAGGACATGAAATCCGGCATCCTCTGCCCACTCCAGAATCACTTTCTTTTTGTTCTCTTTTAACCATTTCAGGCATTCAGACTCGATCACATCTTTAAGGTCATCATCGATTAGGACCGTCGATCCGGTCAAAAGTATCGGGTCAAGAGCGTCCGTTTCCTCGTCATTAAGGAGTTCCCTAAAAGCTGCAACGGCACCACCGGCCTCATCGTCAAGGAGATGACTAATCTCACTAGTCACGGCCGAAGTCCTTTCATAATCGCAGATTACGACGGCCCTGATCGTATCCTCCAGCACCTCTTTCTCCCTCTTCAGAATTGAAATGACGGCCTTGGCCTTGGCCTTTGAGTACATCAGGATACGGGAAACAGGAGACGCACAGTTCTGGAAACCTGTTTCGGTGATCTGGACTCCAAGGATCCTGAGCCTACTGATAGCTTTTTCGGCAAGGGGATGATGTTCCTTGTCCGCGGATCCTCTCAGGGCATGCCTCAGGTACCAGGAAATGACAGGAACGATACTTTCCATGTCCAAGATTTTTTTTGCAGGATCTTCCTCATCATTCCCAATGCCCGGAAATTCAGGAACGCCAGGTGGGACAGTTTTTCCGAGCTCTTTCAGTAAGTATCTTGATGACCAGGCAAAGCTTGAAGCACGCTTCTGAAAATCAAGCCAGTTATCAGCCTTGCCAGTCGGAAGCTTAAGGGTGCTCAGGATCCTCTGAACGTATTGATCCAATGGTTCACGGATGGGCTTCCCTTCCTCATTCATGGGCGGATTGCAAAGATCGTGAACCAGTTCCGTAAACTGATCCGAGGTCCTCGCAACGTAGCGGAGCTCCTCAGCAGTGGGGCGGATCAGATACGCTAGGTCCTGGTAAGGAGCCAGGAACCCGTCCTTAACCACAGCTGGGACAGGAACCTCATAGTCGACCGGACCAAAGTATTCACGATAACGCTTTGAATCGACCGTGTCCTTATGCATATCGTCAGGAGGAGTCGCAGTCAGACCAACGATGATCGGATCATCGAGGAACTGCTGAGTCACGGCAAGGACACGTCCCCAATGACTAAGGAGGTGATGGCATTCATCCAGGATAATCATCCCAATGCCACGTTCTTTGAGAAGCCCTAACGTTTCCATTGAGGACTCATGGAGGAGCCCACTCAGTTCACCGGCCTGAATAATTTCATCCCTCTTCTGCTTCCGATAATAAGATAAACGCTTATTATGATAGTCTGGGTTGCGCTCCTTGAGGTCATTGATCCAGACTAACGCTTCGGTTGGATCCTTTGCTTCATCCTTATTAATGAGACTATCAATCCACATGCGCTCGGCAAAATCATTGAGCATTACCTCGTTCCTCGAAGGGAGGGTAACGGACTGATACGTGAGTGATGTGATGAGAGAAGGATCCTTAGGATCTGTACTGATCAAGTCCGAAGGAATATCGGCCCCATTGACCCCAAAGAGATCAGTCCTCGCTGCCCACTGAGACTGAATGGCTGAGTTAGGCGAAAGGACCAAAGCAGGTCTACGTAATACCTCGGCCCACAAGAAAAGACCAGTCACGGTCTTACCTGAACCAGGAGGCGCGACCACATGAAACTTACGTTCCCCGGCACTCAGCTGGTCACGAACAATTTCAACCACATCCTTCTGGGACGGGCGTAGCTGGCCGCGGAAACGGATATCTGGGAAAGATTCAGACACTGGTCAATGAATCCACCAAAACACATGAACTCTAACATGAAAAGAATTCTGTTAAATTGTCGATGAAATAGCCTATTTAATCCACAGGGTCTCGGGTCCACTGACCGTCAACGAGTCGCATCATCCCCAGAGGATTATCATTCTTCAGCTCATCGGGAAGGAGTGCGTCAGGGGTCCCCTGATAACTGATGGGCCGACCCCAACGACTGATGCCTGCCGTGCCAATGCTAGTATGCTGTGCGTCAGTCGTGGCCGGGTACGGACCCCCATGATGGATCGAGTCGCAGACCTCGATCCCTGTAGGGAAACTGTTAACACATACGCGGCCAGCAAACTCACTGATCTGCCCGATCAAATCCTTAGATGAAATGAGTTCATCGTCGTTACAGTGGACCGATGAACCGAGCTGTCCATCGAACGCACTGCAGGCACCAACAAAGCCCTCAGTGTCCGGACAAACAACGAACATTGTTGAAGGACCAAAAACCTCATCCATGAACGGCTCAGGGTCCTTCGTGAAATCCTCCAATGAGACTTTTGCAATGACAGGGCCTGCACCGACTGCCGTTCCTTCGAGAGTCCCTTCACCAAGGACCTCCACACCGTCAATGCCTCGCCACTGATCAATGCCCTGACTAAAAGCGGACGCAATGCCCGAATTAAGGAGAGCTGCTCCGGATGATTCTCCGACCAGTTCCAGGTAACGGGCCGTCATTTTTTGGAGGCCATCACCTTCAGGAACAAAGACCAACGAGGGGCAAGTACAGAACTGACCATTACCCATAGTCACTGAACCGAAAAGGGACTCAGCGAACTGGGCAGGATCTGAATTAAGTTTTTCAGGAAAAACGAACTGTGGATTCACACTGCCCATTTCCGCATAGACTGGGATCGGGTTCGGGCGCGCTGCAGCAATGTCGAATAGGGCCCGACCACCGCGGAGAGAACCGGTAAATGCCACAGCTCTCGTATCAGGATGTTCGACCAATGCCTTACCAGTCTCGTTCGTGGCTCCTTGAAGCATGCTAAAAGTTCCCTCAGGGAAACCGGCCTTCTCCACACCTCTAAGCATTGCCCTCGCGACTAATTCTGAGGAGCCAGGATGAGAAGGGTGTCCCTTCGTGACGATCGGACAGCCGGCGGCTAGCGCCGATGCCGGGTCACCACCGGCAACAGAAATAGCTAAGGGGAAGTTACTTGCCCCAAAAATGACAACTGGCCCTACTGGGACCAGCATCCGGCGCAGGTCAGGCTTAGGTAAAGGCTCCCTGTCAGGGATGGCAGTGTCTATCCTGGGTCCTACCCAGTCACCTTCTTCCGCGACCTTCCCAAAGACCCTCAACTGCATCACGGTCCGGCCAAATTCACCGTCGAGTCTGGGCTGAGGATATCCGGTCTCGGCTCCGACCCGGTCCTTGATGGCCTCGGCATCGGCTTCCATTTCCTCAGCGATTGCATCGAGTAGGCGTTTCCTGTCAGAACCTGAAGTGTTGCGCAGGAAAAGAGCCGCTCCCTTAGCCAGTTCGAGTGCCTTATCAATCTCACCCTGAGTCGCCTCGTGGAAGGCAGGCTCTAGAGTGTCCCCGGTACCGGGATTGATTGCGTTAAAAGTAGAGTCGCCTTCTGCGGACTCTGAATTGCCAATGAGTTGATTTCCATTCATGATATTTTTATTCGACTTCGTTTTCTAGGGTTCCAATTCCGTCAATACTAATAGAGATAAGATCACCTGAACTGAGAGTAAAATCAGAATCAGGAACGACACCGGTGCCGGTCATGAGGAGAGCACCATTGGGAAATTCATTATCACGGAATAAAAATTCTGCGAGTTCATCGAAGCTACGTTTGATCTGAGAAACTTCAGTATTACCTGAGAAGACCACTTCACCTGACCGTGAAATTGTTACCGAAATCATGGCTTCCTTGCCTGGACTTGATCCGACAACGAGACAAGGGCCGAGCGAACACGATCCGCGGTAAACCTTGGCCTGAGGAAGGTACAGAGGGTTCTCTCCTTCGATTGACCTTGAACTCATGTCATTGCCGATCGTGTAGCCGAACACTTTACCGTTCGCGTTAATGGCCAGGGTCAGTTCCGGCTCAGGAACGTCCCAGCTCGAGTCGGAGCGAATACAGACCTTGTCAAGATGGCCCCGGCTACGGTCAGCCGTGGCCTTAAAAAAAAGTTCAGGCCTCTCAGCGTCATAGACCATGTCATAAAATCGATCACCTCCGGAAGACTCACTCTCCTCCATCCGGGCATCGCGGCTCCGGTAATAAGTGACCCCTGCCGCCCACACTTCCTGACTGCTTATCGGAGCCAAAAGAGACCCTCTAGGTAAATCACATGATTGTCCCGACTCGAACTGAAATTCGGTATATTTTAAAGGATCTTCAGTAGTAAAGAGCTCATCTAGACAAAAATCCCCCGCTAAAACGCAGGAACTGTCCTTTTCGATTGTATAGCCGGTCTCAGTTCTATAAATAGAAAACATTGCGGATGCATTGTAACGGGCACCCGCTCTTTGGCAAACCTACAACTAAACCAATTTTATGTTTTCCATTCTCGCTCAGGCCGCAATCCAGGAATCGATCCCTACCACCAATCTTATCGCTCTATTGGTATTCGGAATTGCCTTCCTTCTAGTCTTAATCCTGCGATTCAAGCTTCAGGCATTCCTCGCACTGATTGTCGTCTCGATTCTCGTCTCGGTAGTGGCCACCCGCATTAATCCAGAAAAGGCTGCAGGACTGACAGAAATTGGTCAGACCATTGTCGATAGTATGGGAGGTGCACTCGGTTTCATTGCCACGATCATAGGAATCGGAGCCATTTTTGGCGCGATGCTGGAGCATTCGGGAGGAACTCAGGCCCTTGCCAATACTCTGGTACGACGTTTCGGCCAGGAACGGGCCCCATGGGCCATGCTCTTGACGGGCTTCATTATCTCGGTCCCGGTATTTCTCGATGTGGCTCTCGTTATTCTTGCCCCGCTCCTTTACGCACTGGCCCGCGATACCAAAAAATCACTCCTTATCTTTGGCCTTCCGCTCGTGGCCGGGATGGCCGTCACTCACGCGTTCGTGCCACCGACACCGGGCCCAGTCGCCGTGGCCTACTTCCTCGAAGTGAACCTAGGATACGTGATCGGATTTGGTGTCCTTGTCGGCCTTCCGACAGCAATTATCTGTGGACCGATCCTCTGCTCTAAAATGGCAACTTTAGTGAAGGTGCAAACTCCACCAGTAATCGACACCGATACCGATACCGAGCAAGAAGACAAAAAACTTCCAAGCTTTGTACAGATAGCCACATTAATAGGGCTTCCGATAGCTCTGATCCTTGCAGGAACCATCGTTGAACAAACAGCTATATCTGGAATCGATCCAGGGCTCACTAAAGCAGAGAGAGGGCAGCAGGTCGCTGAGATTCTTAACAGTATGCCAATGACGAACCAGGTCATTCATTTCCTCGGCCATCCCGTCATCGCACTGATGATATCAACTCTTCTGGCAATCTGGTGCCTGGGCATCAGTCGAGGAACATCAAAAGATGACCTAGTAGAGATTTCCACAAAGGCCCTGGGCCCGGCCGGAATCATTATCCTTATCACCGGTGCTGGAGGAGTCTTTAAGGGAGTCTTAATCGCAACAGGTATAGCTGATGCTCTCAAGGAAGTCTTTTCAAACAGTGGCATCCCCATCATTGTCCTCGCGTACATTTTTGCAACTCTGGTTAGGATCGCTCAAGGATCGGCTACCGTAGCCATGCTTACCGCAGCTGGTCTCATGGTCAGTTTTGTGGAAGGGTTCTCCCAACCTTACCTAGCATTAATTGCCTGCGCCATTGCCGCGGGGGCGACCGGATTCTCACACGTCAATGATTCAGGTTTTTGGATGATTTCCCGTTATTTAGGGATGACTGAAAAACAAACCCTGAAAACTTGGACAGTCATATCAACTGCCATTTCCGTGGTGAGTTTTAGTATCATCCTTATCTTAAGTTTATTTATTCCAATGAAATAGAAGATGGATCGAAGACTTGGATCTCTACAGTTAGCAGTATAAAATAATTCTCATGAAAGCTCAAAATAATGGACTCTCTCGTCGAAAACTTATCGGAGTAGCGGCAGCGGCAGCGGCAACCGTTGGAACCGTAAACTCAAAGGCAAAGGAAAAATCATTTAAGATCAAGAACGGCAGGATCCGTCAGTCCATCATGGGTTGGTGCTTCAATCCAATGCCGACCCTTGAACTGGCCAAGCACTGCAAAGAAATCGGTTTAGTTGCGATGGAAGGGATCGACTCCAAGCACTATCCAGCTGTCCGAGAACTTGGACTGAAGATTTCACTCGTCAGTGGTGGGCACGGTTTCAAGAACGGACCCTGCAATCCGAAAAATACTGACGCTGTCATTAATGGCTTAAAAAAAGGAATCGATCTTGCCGCTGAAATTGGAACCAAGAAGGTCATCACATTCACCGGAATGAGCTACAAGGATATGGATCCTGATCAGGCAGCAAAGCTCTGCGTCGAGACCTGGAAAAGAGTCATGCCTCATGCCGAGAAAAAAGGAATCACCCTAGTACTAGAACACCTAAATTCCCGTGACGATTCGCACCCGATGAAAGGGCATCCGGGTTACTTTGGGGATGATGTGGATTTTTGTGCTAAGCTCGTGAGCGGAGTAGGCTCTAAAAACTTCAAGCTCCTATTTGACGTGTATCATGTGCAGGTCATGAACGGGGACGTGATCCACCGTATAAAACAGTACAAGGACATCATTGGTCATTACCATACGGCCGGTTGTCCGGGTCGCGGAGAACTGGATGATACCCAGGAAATTAATTATCCACCGGTCCTGCGTGCCATCCTGGAGACTGGATACGAAGGATACGTCGCCCAGGAATTTATTCCGACCTGGAAGGATCCGGTCCAGTCACTGAGACACGCGGCAGAGGTCTGTGACGTCTAAGCGTTAGAATCCTCTTCCTCTGTAAGGGCCTCACTGAGCAGTTCTCCGTCAGATGAAAGGTGCACTTTAGTAATCTCACTAATCTTGCCCTCTTCAGACACGTCAAACGTGACCCATCCGGCCCGCTTGTCAGGAGAACCTGAACGCATACCTGCCGGACCGGCATTGAGACAAATCGTCTTTGGCGTGCGCGAATCCTTAACGCACCATCTCACGTGCTTGTGCCCATGAATGTAAGCGATCGGTTCATGACGCGAAATGAGTTCAGAAAGGGCCTCATCCCTAAGTAACTTGTGATTCCATCTGGGAGGTTGTTCGGAAGGATAGGCGTAAGGGAAGTGCCCCATAAGAATGATCCTGTCACTCGACTCTTTATGAACGATGAACTCCGAATCAAGGTCCTTTTCAAGAGCCTCATCAAAAAGGCCGTTAGAGCGGACCATGAAAGGACGCGAAGCGTCAAAGCCTATGAGAGAAAGATTAGTATCTAATCTTTTTGAAAAGATTCTTTTCCCTGGCCCAGGAAAACCTCGCGGAAAATACTTTTCATAGAATCCAGATCGGACACTGCGCGGAGAATATCGATCATGGTTTCCTGGAATTAAAACTAGGTTCTCTCCCCACTTATCATAGAGAGGAGCGAACGCAGAGGCAGCGTCGCGAAACTCACTTTCTAGAGACATCGTTGTCAGATCACCTGAAAATAAAACATAGTCCGCTTCCTGTTCACAGATGGATCTCATCACTGACTCGGCAAGGTCCTTAGGGAAGTGCCTCCTCCTGGAAAGGAGAAGATTCGAAAGACCCAAGAACCGCTTCGGGTAGTAAAAGTCCCAACCCGGAAACAAACGCCAAAAATGGATGTCACTGAAATGAAGGATGCGCATGGACGTTTTTTCTGGCGTCCTCGGCAGGAATCGAACCTGCATCTAAGCTTTAGGAGAGCCTTGTTCTATCCGTTGAACTACGAGGACGTCTCGCGAAACATTGCACGGCTCTAAGATTCATTCAACGGGACATAATGAAAAGCTAGTCGAATTGAATATATTCATTCCTCAATAATATAAGACATTCCTAGCTAAAATTGCATTTCAAGGGGCAGGGAATAACATCGATAAGAATGATTATAAGCGGTAATTATTTCAATTAGGCTCAAAGGACAAACTCATATATATACTTTAGATAAATGGAACCTCTGAACCGTCGAAAAATGTGGGCTGTCCTTCTGCCCGCAATGTTTTTACCTGGAATCGCCGCGCTCGGGTACTTCGTCTGGCTCGGAGACTCTCCCTTTGCTCAGGTCCTCTATGGATTCGTCAAATTTTTTACTCTGATTTGGCCACTCATCGCAACGCTCTTCATCTTAAAGAGGCCCATACGCATTAATTTCAGATCTTACAAAGAGCACCTCAAGTCAGTGCCTCTCGGTCTAATGATCGGCGTACCGATCCTCGCCACGATCGGCTTATTAATGATGACGCCGATAGGAGATATAGTAAAAGAGGCTGCTCCGATAATACAAAAAAAATCAAAAGACCTTGGAATCATTAATCATTTCATTCTGTTCGGAGCCTTAATCAGTATATTTCATTCACTGCTCGAGGAATATTACTGGAGATGGTTCGTTTATGGAAATTTACGTGAAGTGGTTTCAATCAAAATGGCCCACTTCTTAGCAGCATTCACTTTCACTCTTCATCACATAGTCGTGATGATGCAGTTCTTTGAATTGCCTTGGGCCCTCTTTTTTAGTGCATGCGTTGGGGTCGGAGGCTTTTTCTGGAGCCTACTCTATCAGCACCAAAAAACGTTAATCGGCGCCTGGGTCAGCCACGCATTGGTAGATGCGGCACTGATGAGCGTCGGATATTATATGATAGTTTATTGAATCCTTTGACTTCCGGCGGCAACGTGTTCGCTTAGTAGCTCTGCGCTATTAATGAACCCGGACCCGAAGACCACACAAAAGACCTTCTTGATTGAAATGCTCCGGGCCGGGCCGATGGGAGTACTTGAATTTCTCTTCGTTCCTCTGGCAGGACTCGTAGCTCTCAAATACTACGATGCTACTGACTGGCAAAAAGCATTACTTCTCGCAGTCTCTGAGGCCGGTCTCATCGCAACTTTTATAGTCGTGCCACTGATCAGGCGATTGAATTGCCAGGCCACTCATGCGGCAGCAATATTCAACTTCTTGGGGGCAGCGGGTATCGCCTTTGCTGCCACTTTTTCAGATTCCCTATGGCACTACATGATCGGGCTCGGTTTCGGATTTTTCATCCTGATGCTATCCCTTCCCGTTCTCACTCAAATATATCAAAGTAATTTACCTGAGTCTAAGAGGGGTAAAATCGTTGCCACGGCGTCTATTTTCCGTGGCCTAATTGCAATCGCATTCGCCTGGAATGCAGGCAAATGGATCGATTCCGACATTAACAATTTCAAACCCCTTCTCTGGGTCTTCGCAATCGCAGCATCACTGAACGGCTTAGCCATGTGGGTCATGCCTAAAGTTAAAACAGCGAAAGGAAGCACTAACCCTTTCTCTGCATTCAAGTGGCTCAAAAAGGATAAGCAGTTCCGAACCCTTATCATTTCCTGGATGCTGATGGGACTCGGCAACCTGACCGCACTTAAAATTTGGACCGAATATTTTGCGAACAGTGATTACGGGAACGGATTCAGCGCTTTCCAAGTCACTCTATTAACTTTCATCATCCCACAGGCTGTTAAAATAGCGTTCACTTATCCATGGGGTTGGCTCTTTGACAGGATGAACTTTTATCTTCTAAGAATCATATTAAATGTGCTCTTCTGCGCAGCAATTCTGGTCGTTTTCTATGGCCAATCTTTCTGGGTCATTGCCATTGGTACCGGCCTTCAGGGCCTGGCCTTCGCTGGGGGAAGCATTGCCTGGATGCTTTGGGTGACTAAGATTGCTCCTCCCGAACACACGGCAGAATACATGTCCATTCATACATTCACGACCGGCCTCCGCGGTGTTGCTGCTCCAATCATTGGATTCTATCTTCTTCGCAACTTCGGAGACGGTATTGCCATTTTTAGTGCAATCTTAATCTTTCTAGCATCGGTAGTTCTTCTGCCTGAACTCAAGAGGAGTCAGAAAAAAGCACGGGGCTAATCAATCCTTGAGACTGTGCTTTAGAATGAAGTCCACGATCGGCTTCGGATCCTTCAATGCATGGGGATGATGTCCGATACCAGGCTTTGAAATGACCTTAATCGTTCCTCCAAGCGCACGGTACCGCTTCTCAATGATAGCGCTGTTCTCCTCGACAGGAACGACCTCGTCGGCGGCACCGACAACGTGAAGGAGAGGAACACCAGCCTCTGCAATGGGTTTAAGTTTATGAATTGGGCTGACCTCAGCTTTGACTGATTCTTCATCAGTAATGCCATAAGCCTTGAGCGCTGATTTCCAAGTTCCTCCGCCTCCTTTTCCCTTCCCTTTGCCTCCGGGCCAACTCCGGATATCGCAGACAGGAGCATCACCATAAATGCATGAAACTTTTTTGGGATTCTTTGATGCCCAGTTATAAATGATAAGTCCTCCACGACTCATTCCCTCGAGAGCCGGTCTCTTGGAAAGGCCCCGGTCCTCGGTCAGAATATTATAAAATCGATCCCACCGATCCACGGCCACTTCATTACCGAAGAGCCCCCCCACATCACAATAAGCAATATGAAAACCTTTTTTCAGCAGTTCAATATCAGCCTGAGGCTGGTGGCCAAAAAAACGGGCCCGCCAGACCCAAGGTGAATCCTTAGCCGCGGAGGCCGGAATGACCAAAATACATTTTAATCCGTCAGAACTAAAGTCCTGCCGCTCAAATCCATGCCACTGGCTTTTTTTTATATCATTTTCCTCAGAATAGGAACTGGCCACAAAGAAAGAAAAAAGAAGAAAATAAACTGAAAGTCTCATAATTAATTAATATTGGCTGAAGGATTAGAATCGCTTTTTGTTTGTCTTATCACCAGCTCTCAAGGATAACTGTAAGGTTAAACCCATTTGTAACGACATGAAAAGATTCATCCGACAATTATTCATCTTCCTATTCACTATTGCTTTAATCGGCTGCGGTAAACAAGCGGATAACGGGAAAGGAGCCCAAGGCGACGGATCAAAGAAAAAATCCCGTGGCCTGATAGGCGCTACCTGCATGAATATTGCCAATCCTTTTTTTAAAGTCATTGAAGAAAATATGCGTGATGAGGCCGCTAAGCATGGCTACGACCTCATTTATCTGGGCTGTGAAATGGATATTTCCAAACAGCAAAAGCAAATCCAGGACTTCTTAGCAAAAGGCGTCGTTGCTGTAGCAGTTAACCCAAAAGACTCGAAAGCAATCGGAACCTCCGTCAAGGAATGTAATAACGCCAATGTCCCCGTCTTCTCATTTGACGTTCGAGTCCAGGCTCCTGACGCTAAGGTCGTGTCCCACGTCGGTACGGATAACTTTCAAGGAGGAGAACTCGCTGGTGAAGCCATGATTAAGGCACTCGGAGAAGCTGGAGGCAAAGTTGTCGTTATTGATTTTCGTGCTGCCGAATCATGCATTGAAAGGGTTAAGGGATTCAAAAAGGTTATCGATGCCTATAATGCGGAAAGAGAATCTGGAAAAATTGAGATTGCCGCCGAGCTGTCTGGTGAGGGATTACGAGATAAGGGGTTCAAGGCCGCTGAAGATGCCCTTCAACAAGTACCCGATATGAGGGGAATCTTTGCAATTAATGACCCTAGTGGTCTTGGTGCAGTCGGCGCATTAGAAAAAGCCGGCAAGCTAGAACAAGTTACCGTGATCGCTTTTGATGGAATGCCGGCAGGAAAGCAGGCCATTAAAGATGGAAAAATTTATGCGGACCCGGTCCAACATCCAGACAAGATCGGTCGTGAATGCATTAGAGCCATCGTCTCTCACTTGAGTGGTGAAGAGGTGCCAGCTAACGTTAATATCCCTGCCTCTTTATACACTAAAGAGACTGCAGATAAAGACACGTCACTAAATTAATTATTAGCTTCCTTCCGGGCCCGGCCCTTCTCAGAAGAATGTCAGCGCTCGGGAAAATACTCAGGAAGCCAATAGAATTTGTCTCAGGTGAATACGGCATGGCTGCCGTGTTACTGCTCCTTTGTATTCTTTTCAGCGTCCTCACTATCGAGGAGAAGAGCCCCGAAGGAACAAAGGCCGGTAACAAACTAACCGATGACATCGTTAAGCTAATCGAACAGGATTCTGTAAATTTTCCTAAGGAAATAAGAGTTTTCATTGCCGCCGGCAAAGGAAAATCAGGAGAAGATTTTGTGGATTCTCTTGGAAAAGGACTCGATTCTAAAGGCATCAACGTCATTGGTAAAGCGGTCGGAGATACGCTACGGATCAAAAAAGCGATCCAAGCAACAGGAGAAATTGATTTAATAGCGACTACCTCTTTGATGAGAAATTTTCCTGTCTTTGACTCCTTTCTAGGTGAAGAAAGAGAAGTGATCCGAGCCAGCTCAATGGTCGTTAATGATACTCTCATCAAAGGAGAAAAAACGACACTCATAGCGCCCCGGACCTATCTGTGGCCTATATTCTTGACCCCCGTTAATTTGAGGAACATTACGAGTCAAATCGCAGTGATCGCTATCCTCGCAATCGGAATGACTATGGTCATCATCACTGCAGGAATTGATTTGTCCGTGGGCAGTATGATCGCTCTTTCTGCAGTCGTCGCAACCAGCATCATTGAGAAAATGGGAGGTGCCGCCGAAGCAGGCACTTCAGTTTTTCTGATTGCTTCTTTAGCAGGCGTCCTAGTCTGCACTTTGTCAGGAGCCTTCACTGGAATTATGGTTAGCCAGTTCTCGATACCGCCATTCATTGCGACCCTCGCCATGATGCAGGTACTTAGGGGCATCGCCTTCAAGATCGCTAATAACGAGACGATCAGTGACGTTCCGGCCAATTTTCAATGGCTCGGAAATGGTCTCAGCTATGGGATCCCTAACTGTGTCATTCTGATGATTATACTCTATACACTAGCCCACATCATGATGAATAAGACGCAACTCGGACGGTACATCTACGCGATCGGCGCTAACGCGGAAGCTTCACGGATGTCGGGAATTTCACCTAAGAAAATTAAGCTCATTGTCTATGCGATTTGTGGAGCCACTGCCGGTCTGGGCGGAATCGTAATGGCTTCTCAACTACAAAGCGGAGCCGGGAATTACGGAGTAACTTATGAACTTATGGTTATCGCCGCGGTCGTGGTAGGAGGAACTTCTCTTTTCGGGGGCAAAGGAAAAGTACTCGGAACATTGATTGGGGCCTTCATTATCGCAGTCATAACGAACGGCATGAACCTTCTTCTATTAGGTAGTGAGACTCAAATGATCGTTTTAGGCCTAGTCATCCTTGTCGCTATCTTGATAGAACGACTCAGGAGCGGTGAATGGAGAAATGCGGTAGGTGGGTAGTAAAGAAATTTTATTCTATATCCCTGCCAAGCCTTCCCTCGCCTCAGCGAAACGGTCCACGGGAACACCCATTCTCTCTAATAAGGAAAGATGAAGACTGGACATCGAAGTGTCTCTTGAGGGCCGCAAATAGTTTCCGGTCCTGAGGAGCCCTGCTCCTCCGCCCGCCATCAGGACAGGAAGATTTTTCTCAGCGTGCTCGTGCCCATCAGCAATACTTGATCCATACATTATCATGGAACGGTCAAGGACACTGACTCCATCACTGTCCTTGAGCCCTTTGAGTCTACTAAGGAACCAGGCTAACTGGGCATGATGCCAACGGGTCACCGCATTATACATCTGTTTCTTGGTACCCACATCATCCCACGAAGTGATCCCATCATCGTCCTCGGTCTTACCACTGGAGTCCTTCCAATGAGATAAAGCATGCCAGGTCCCTTTGACGCCGGGAATGAAATTGAAGTAACGGTTACTCTGGCCATGGTCCAACATGAATGAGGACACTTTGGTGGCGCCGGACCAGAATGAAAGAGCCATGAGTTCAAGCATTTGTCGCACGTACTCCTGATGATCTGAAGGGATCCCGGGATCGGGCCTAGAGAGTGTATCAGTTAGAGCCTTATCAGCGGCGATCCTTCGGCTATTTTTCTCAGCAAATTCAAATCTTCTCTCAATGGAACGGACCGCATCTAGGTACTCATCAATCTTGCGACCATCAGCGATACTGGCTCTGCGTTTGAGTGATTTGGACTGATCATTAACCAGATCAATGACACTCCTATCAAGGAACCCTTCCTCTGCCCTGCGGAAGAGCTTATCAAAGACTGCTCTCGGAACAGTTTCACGAGCAGCAGGGACATCCCTATCTACCCATGAGAGACAGTTCCTGGGTAAGCTTCCTGAAAAACTTCCCTGACCCGCAGTGCTCAATTCCAGTGATGGGAGCGGAGTATCCTTTCCGAAATGGCGTGCCGCTATCTGGTCCACTGAAATACCGCCTGCATCATTTTTGTGCCCATTATAAGAACCTCCAGTAAGCCAGGTCGCTGTACCCGCTGCATGACCGTTCCCTCGTGGAGTCCATAATTTACCAGTAATGATAAGATCAGATCGGTGCTCCTCGAGAGGCTCCATCCATTGATTCAACTGCAGCAGTTTCCCGTCCTCACTGACCTTTCTGGGTTTCCAGGAACCGGTCGCGGAACCGTTAGGAAAATAAATATAGGCGAGCCTGTTATTGGGATGACCAAAGGCCTTATTCGATGAGTCAGCTCCAAAACTTTCCAGGGCCGGTAGGGCCATCATGGCGCCGACTCCGCGAAGAAATGTCCTTCTATTTGGATTAATCATCTTATCTGTGGCTTCGTTTTATTTGAAACCTCGACCGGTACTCTTTTGATGGTAAAGGGGTAACTTAAGCCAATTTCTATTACCATATCCTTGAGAGGATAGCCAGAACCTTTGAGCCGTTGTGCAATCTCTCTGACCACGGCCTCATCATAATACTCGAGCTGTCGGCCGAGCGCGTATGAAAGCATCTTGCGTATGAGCTGCTTACCCAAATCATCAAGACGCGTATCAATGAGGGCCATTTTTAAACCTTGAGGACCACGGAAACGGGCCCCGTTCGGCAGTTCACCACGGTTATCAACTCCATTACGCCAACGCCCAAACTCAGAATAATTTTCCAAAGCAAATCCGAGCGGGTCAATCTGCGAATGACAGCCAGCACAACGTTTCGAATCGCGGTGAACTTCAAGCTTCTCGCGAAGAGTCGAAGCTGCCCGTCGTCCGCCACCAACTTCAATCTCAGGAACATCAGGAGGAGGAGGGGGGGGAGGGGTCCCAAGTAACGTGGTTAGGATCCAAGTCCCCCTCAAGACTGGGCTGGTCCGGTGAGGAAATGAAGTCGTTGCCAAAACGCTCGCGTGTCCTAATATCCCTCCACGCTGCCTAGTATTAATTTTTACCCGGCGCATGTGTTTACCTTCAATGTCCGGAACTCTGTAATACTCGGCCAACTCAGCATTCAGAAACGTATAATTCGAATCTATCAAACGCTCGATCGGCTCATTCTCCATGACCAAAGAATGAAAGAACAGTGATGTTTCCTCCCTCATCGCGGCCATGAGCGTTTCCGTGCACCAAGGATTATCAATCGGATCTTTGCGGATGCGTGGCCCCACATCATCCGTGCTCAACCACTCACTGGCAAAGATACGGCCTAGAGATTCACTCCTCGGATCCTTTAGCATCCTTAAGATCTGCTCTCGAATTGTCTTGGTATTCTGGAGTTGATCTTTTTCAGCTAAAGACAGGAGATCCTGGTCCGGGGCTGAAGCCCACAAAAAATAGGATAGCCTAGATGCCATATCGTATTGCGTTACCTTAGTATCCTTGTCCACCGAAGAAAGCTCTTCCGCCTTCAATAGAAAATTAGGAGATACCAGAATCACTTTCATGACAGTACCGACCGCCTCCTTATCATTCTTACCTTTGCCTTTCTGTGTTTGATAATGATTCAAATAAGAATTCATTTCTTTATCAGTGGGAGGTCTACGGAATGCCAACCGGACAAAACGCCTTAGAGATTGCTTCACATTTCCGTTGTCAGTGAGTCTATTCCAAACGGATTTATCTTTTTGCGCTGCATCGATGACCGTCTCAGCAGCGCTCATGTATCGGTCAAGATGGGCCGTGTGCAGAAAGAGCGTGTTAGCGCTATTTGAAAATCCACTCGTTCCGGTAAAGTCCATTGGGAACTGGTCCGCTGGACGCAAATCAAGGCCGACCAGATCACTGATTGTCCTATTATATTCTTCCCGAGAAAGACGCCTAGCGGGGACATGACCCGGGGCCCTGACCTGGCTATAATCAAATAAATCCACCTCATTTGAAATCCACTTACGGAGTCTAAGACGTTCCTTTTCATGAGGTTGGTCCTTATCTTTCGGAGGCATATCACCATTACGGATCCGTTCCGCAACGTTCTCCCAGAGCGACCTATCACGTACTAGCGGTCGCCTACCAAATGCCGACTCAAGATCGATGTCCCCCTTAGCCGTCTCAGCATCATGACAATCCAGACAATATTTACTAAGTGTTGGAAGAATGTGTTTTTTGTATTCATATGAGATGTCCTTTAAATCTTCATCCTTTTGTGATCCTTCAGTGGCTGGAGCTTCATATGAGGGTCCATCTTCTTCCTCTTCTTCTTCCTCCTCTTCTTCTTCCTCCTCTTCTTCTTCCTCACCGAAAAGCTCCTCAAAGAGCTCACGAGCGGCCTCTTCAGAACTCTCCTTGCGCCACTCAATTTCTTCCTTCATTGATTCAGCCTCTTCTTCTTCTCCTTCCTCAATGAGTCTATCAATTAATTCAGTATCCATCTTGTTCCTGAATCCCAGATGTCCAATGAGTAATTCACCGATAATTTCCTCTCCCTCAGCCTCTGATATTTTCCCTTCTTCTATTTTCCACATCTGGTACTCCATCGCTGAAAAATTATCAGCGAGGCGAGCGACCCAGTGCGCTGATTCCTTCCCCTCTTCTTCCTCGGCCTCATTGTACTTTTCTTGTATTTCATCGATCCTCTGTTCTGCCTCAATTAGTATTTCAGAATATTCTTTTTCCTTTGCCTCGGAAATAATATTAAGAATTTTAGGGGTATGTTTTTTAAGAAAATCGAGAGTCTTCTTGTCTAGGTCAACAGCCATTAATAAATTTCCACCGACACATAATAGCGACAGAAATAGAACAACGCTGGACCACGTGAATAGATTCCTAAAGAACATAGCGGATCAATGAGCGAATCAATCGCTAATACCTGGATTTCAGTTTTCCTGTTCTGATGAAATCAGCAATCATCTGATTGGCCTTCTCCCCCTTCTCTCCTAACCCATGACCCGCACCAACAATTTTCAAATGCGTCACGTTTGCACCTTTATAGGCATAAGAAACGATTCCAGGGCTAATTTCCTTCCCATTGCCATCGTCAATTTTCTTGCCCTCATAGCCTTTTAATCGGGCCCACGCATAAGCTGTTTCCTGAGCGGCCACGTGCCTTGCATTGCGCCCACGCATCCCACCCGCATAAGGAACGATCCGGTCATTGGTACCATGAACAGTCAAAATATTACTGCGAGTTACTGGCTTAACCTTAATATCATAATTTGCGTTCTCACTATTCGAACGTTTCCAAAATGCGTCCTTATGGTACTGCTCCTCAACGAACGAAGATACAACTGGAATCGCGTTCTTGATTAGTTCCTTGTCCTCAAGCTCAATGAGTAAACTATATATGTAACCGGCGCCATTAGAGAATCCCACCAATGAAACATTAGATAGATCCGAGACAGGATAGAGATTTGAAAGGTCTTTTATTATCCTATTAAAATAATCAACATCTGGAGCCTTGGAGGCCTCATCCGAGATATTCCAGCTCTTACGATATCCCTGAGGAGCGACCACTACATAATCCTTAAAACGCCTGGACCATCCACCGATCATATTGCGGGCCTGACCCCCGTTCCCATGAAAAAGAAAAAGCACAGGCGACTTGCCCTTCTTCTTTTCCGGAACACTCACAAAATATTCGCGATCAAAACCATCAGGCTCCTGACTCCATGACTGACGAATGACATGGCGTTTAAATTGTTCATCGCCTTTTCTCTTCTGCTTCGGCTTCTCCTCCTTCTTTTTCTTCTCCTTCACTTTCCCGACCGTGGCAAGAAGATGTTCCTTAAGGTTCACTTTTCCGTCACCGTTCTTATCGACTTTCTCAAATAATTTCCTCGGCCCTTCGGGGACCTCGCCAAGGACCAAAAAACCGTCCCCATTCTTATCCCATCTTTTAAATCCCTTTTCCGATTCCGCTCTTTCATCCGCAAAACTAAAAGGAACCCACAAAAATAGTGCACAGCAAATAGTTATTTTTCTTAAATTCATTATGATTTAAAATACATTATATGAAGTGAGAACTCATTTAGTTTCTACTTTCCTCTTCATGCTGGACATTACATATCGGTGTTCTATTCCAACGCACTTCTCTTCGAACCAATGCCAGTACCAGCGTGGCTGAAGAATTGATCGGATCATGTCAGTTCTGATAACTTCAACATGATCAGAGTGCTGCACAAAACGGTAACCAGCACTGTTCAAGTCCAACCATTCTCGAACTTCGAAAGAATCAATAATTTTAAGCTCAATGTTTTTCCCGTAATTCTCCTCTGTGATCTCCTGCAGTATACTTCCCTCATCAAAGTGACATACCCTTTGATTATCAGGCAAGAGGACACAATTCCTCGGCACGGGTAAACCAATGAATTTCAAGAAAGAATCGTTCCCGTCGATCTGACCCGACTCCCTCACAACGTTCCAGACCTCCTTCATAGGAGCATAAAATTTCATGCTGGTTCTCACTTCAAGTGGTCGCAGCTCTCGGTCCTCACGGTCAGTCCATCCGACAAGAATCATGAGTGACAAGCTAATTAATATGACCATGTGATTTCCATACCGGTGAATAAATTTTTTCGCAATCTGGTATCCGAAAAAGGCTCCCACACCCATTGTAATCATGACGATTGGAAAAGTTACCAAGATGCATAATATGGCCTCCCATCCAGTGATCAAAAAAAGCAGTGAACAAAGGAGTGAAGTTAACAGCATGATTGCCAACATCCCTCGACCCCTAGAAGTGAAAGCAATCACGAACCCGGTGAGGACCGGAACCATGATAAAGAGCCCCGGACCATAATCATGATTCAATGTATAACCCAATACCACTACCCCACTAGCTACTAGGGAATTAACGATGGCATGATACCAGCACCTGCGATCCCAACGAAAAATTGAGCCATTCTTTTTTTCTATTTCAGATTTTTCTGACATCAATTTCCCCAATCACCTCAAAAATAGCTTCTTTGCTTGAAAAAGTCTATGGCTTCTTCTGTCTAGCTAGCCAATCAAAAATTGCTGAGGGTATCATCTCGTGACCACCATCAAATATAGTAATACGAGTGGCCTTTGATTGGCCGCGCCAGAGGGGCTGCCGATCCTTTCCGTATGATGGATCAGGGTCCGCACTCTTAAGAGATTCAGGGACCTTGGATTCTTTTGTGAAATAATCGATCTGTTTTTGAGTTAACTTGAGAGAGCTTTCGGCGAGCAGATTAAATGCTCTGAGCGAATGACTGATAGGGACACTCCCCTCATGCCCGTCACGGATACCAGCATTAATATCTAAAGGAATATTGGATGCCTTACCGAGCCATGTGAGTGGCGAGCGTTTGCGGTATTCAAGATCCACTTCAGAACTATCCCCTGGCTTCCCTTTACATGAAATTTCAAGGTCCTTGTAATAACGACGACCGGATCTCTGGCACTCAGTATGCCAGACAGCACAGTCCGTGATCGGGACCCAAGAACTGACACCGGCCCAGATATCAGGGGCCCGTCCCGCCATCTGCAAGGCCATGTGTCCACCACCAGAAGCACCAGCTAGATAGATCCTGTTCGTATCAATTCGTGTCTTTTTCTTTGCCCATTTAACAGCATCAATAATGTCACTCACTGCTAGGTCCGAACCGCAAGCGTCCGGCCTCTTATTAGGGCCCCGAAAATCGGGATGTATGAATGCCCATTGTCGTTCAATGCAACCTTCCGCAAGCGGAACGTTATAGGTGTTCTGCCATCCACTGCTCCACGTATGCAAAGCAACTAAAAGCGGTACTTCTTTTTCGGATTCAGAAGCAAAGAAGAGGGCATTCTGAAGGGCTCCATCCACGGAACTCTTTATCTGAACTTCTCTTACCTGTTGTGAATATTTACCGTCCGCATGTCCGTTAATAATTAAGGCACCAACTAAGAAAAAGATTAAAGAAAAAGCACTAGGCTCATTGAACCTAGTGCCCTTGATCTTTGAATTTCGGTTAATTGAACGAAGCAAAATGAATGCTTATCAGAAAGAATCGATGTTCAATTACTCATCCATTACCATGACGCGGAAAAATATTTTTGGAACGCCCGGCTCAGGATTTTCAAAGCTATAGGATGTCGTTTCTCCTTCTTCACCAATGATGCCATCATCAACGTCAGCATCAAATTCCTCAAGGTTCAGAGAATAGAAAATGCCATAGGTTTTTCCTGGCCTTGAATTCCAAGTCAGTTCAATGTTTTCCGTATCCTTCTCATAATTTATTTCGACAATCTCATTCAGAGCCCCTGCCCCGACTTCACCAAAATACTCGAGTTCCCCAATCTCATGGTTACCACCATTGGTTCTGGTCACATCATATTTGATAAATGTGTAGGGATCTGATGGTCTCGGAAGATTGAATAAATAAACTTCCTCATCAGCTTTCCAGATCGGCTCATCATCACTTTGCTCGAAGATTGGCTCAAAGCTTTCCCCATCATTCGAACCATAGATTCCCCAGTCAAGTGGGGCCCTGTTATGGGAAATAGAATCGTTACTGGCCGCAACGACGAAATGGGAAATAGAAACGGGCTCCTCAAATTCCACAGTGATCCATTGCGGAGCACCTGCACAGCACCACTTAGCAGCTCCTCCTCCAGTCGTATTATCAAAAAGATCAAAGGCTCCCTCATTCCCAGCACCCTGACCTGAGAAATAATTTTCATCACTCGCGTTGATACTGATCCAGTTGAAGTCCGTTCCAGCGGTCTGCGGAGGACCCGGGTCGGTCGGTCCCTCAACGCCGTCATTTTCCGGGTCCGTCAAGTCATTTTGTAATAAGGCTCCTGTTCCTACCCCTAGCAAAGTAATTACTGGAACGTCCGGCAAACTGTTCTTATCACTCGGATCACTTCCCTGAGCCACTTCAATGCTATCTCCGAATCCGTCATCGTCCGTATCAGCATTGTTAGGGTCCGTGCCAGTATCGTCCTTACTGACGAAGGTTCCGGTATTCGTCTCTACTCCGTCCAGAAGTCCGTCATTGTCAGAGTCAGCTTTTTTAGGATTAGTTTCAGTGACGTTGATTTCATCTCCATCATTGAGTCCGTCCTCATCAGTGTCTGCAGTGTCTGGCTTGGTTCTTAGCTCGAGCTCTTCAATATTGGTGAGTCCGTCATTGTCCGGGTCCCCTTCAGGATCATCGACTCCGTACTTCTCTTCCCAATAATCAGGTAACCCGTCCCTGTCTGCATCATCGGTGCCGTCGACCGTGATCACCAGGTTATCGATGAACAGGTCCTCGTTGGCACCGCCTACACGGGCCGAGATAATAAAGTTGTGTCCGTCATCGGCAACGAAGGCTCCAGTGTCCACGTTGCTAAAATCAGCGTTGGTAGTCAGTCCGGTCGTCGTGAAAGAAGCCCCGACAGCTGGGTTCCAGCTAATTTCCATGGTTCCGGTCTTCCTTGAGTCGTCCTCAAGAATGATACCGTTAGTAAAATCGAGCTGACCAAGGTCTGCTGCTCCTGCAATTCCGGAGATGTTAACGCCTTGCTCAGCGTCACCGTTACGCCAGGTATCAACCTCGAAGGAAATATTCTCAGTCACGCCCGGGCGTCCAGCCATTCCTTCCTCGGCCTGTCCCGGGTCACCCAGTGGTGCATCACCGTAATTGAAAGAAAATCCGTCTGCAGGGTCATTGGCACCTGGTGAATCATATAACTCGTAATCAAAGCTCACCGTGAATCCCTGAGAGGAGCCTGACAGTGCCGGAACCGAGAAACTCGAAAAGCCGAGCCCCTGCTGGTCAATGGTTAACTGCAAACGTCCGTCCTGCACTGATGCGGCTGCACCGGTCATGACCGAGCCGTCTTCTAGGTCTGTAGTGCCATCATCAAATCCGTCAAAGTTTTGTGAATACGAGGCCCCCGGTCCACCAACCCCGATCGGGCTCGCTCCTTCAGCCAAGGCCATAATATTTCCCTGCGGAAGCGCTGACCTCCAAATGGTCACGTCATCAACGTATCCATCGTAAGGAATTTCACCATTGTTACGTCCACCGAAGAGGAACGTTCCACCACCGTTAGCGGCCCTCTGGGCCTGTGGTCCTCCGTCAATCTCTCCATTAAGGTAAATCGTCGCCGTGTCCGTGGCACCATCATAGACCCACGCAGCATGCACCCATTGCTCCGCTTCCAGTACCGTTGAAGCGTTCCAGTCCGCTCCCCAGTGCGCACTGTGAAGAACACCTCCATTACGGATTCCGTTATGGATCCCCTGATTAGTCTGTCCCCACATAAAGCCCTCACCACCGGCAGAACCGATCGGGGCGAGCCAGCACGCAAAGGTGTAGCTACCATCCTCAAAATCACGAATCATTAAATTCATATCAATATCGGGAAAATCAATGTGACCGCCGGTGAAGCTAGCTCCAGTCAGTGGAGTAGGACCGGAAGGTGCCCCTTCCACATCAAAACTTACTAATCCATCCACTACTCCGTTATAACCGTTTTCACTTAGGTCCTCAGCATCTGCTTCAAAGTCCACATAAAGGAAAGGAGCAGGGATAGCTCCCTTACTGTTCGGATCATGGGGATCTGTTCCGCCTGCAACCTCGCCACCGTCTCCGTAACTATCACCATCCGTGTCAGCATTGTTCGGATCGGTTCCAGTATCTTCCTCATCAACTAATATCCCTGAATTGGTTTCAACTCCATCAACGAGTCCATCACCATCAGAGTCTGCGTTTTTGGGATCGGTTCCGGTATTAGTTGCACTCACATAAGTTCCTGTTCCGGTCTCAACTCCGTCTAGTAGTCCATCCCCATCCGTATCTGCTATGATCGGGTTCGTCTTCGTCTCCTCGTACTCATCGAGATCCGTTAACCCGTCCCCGTCAAA
>DUBC01000010.1:5892-102722 GCA_012960505.1 Verrucomicrobiales bacterium | reverse complement strand
GAGCCCGGGCCTGGACCAGCTCCATTACCATTCAAATCATCAAGGTTATCCACGAGCGATTCCTCCCAAATGTCAGGGAGTCCGTCCTCATCATCATCACTCGTATCAATCAATGCCATTGGACTTGCTCCTCCAGCCAACGTTGCTATCTGATCCTCGTCTAGCACCTCATTAAAGATTCCAAAATCATCAATGCGTCCCGCAAAACTGTTGTTCGTGGTTGGACCCTCACAGCCTATGCTAATAATACCGTTAAATGCATCCAAAGGCTCAGCACCACCCTGAGAGGCGGCCTGCACGCCATCGACCCAAATCTCCATGTTCCCGTCCACATCACGCTGAAACACAAAGTGCTGCCACTGATTGAGTTGAACTAATCCTCCGACAGTGAGCCGTTGAGGAGCTCCACAGCAGCCTGACTGGTCAAAGTAAATCGTTCCATTGCCCCAGGGAGTGTGTGCCTGAAACCCGCGCTGACCTCCCGTAGCATCTGGCGAATGAATCCAGAACGAACTCGTATTACCAATCTGGGTAGTGTTCTGCCAAAAGGCGACGGACATCGCATTATTATCAAAGGCAGAATTTAAGTGCTCTCCTTCAGAGGTCTGTCCATAAGAACCATCATTAACACCGCCAAGGTCCAACGCATAGTCGCCAGCTGAGTCACTGAGCCCTCCACCATCTTCCGTGTAAGCGGCGTTGCCATTAAACCCAAGATCAGGAGTATTTCCTGTCACATCTGCTGCAGAAGTGGAATCGGATGGATCATTAAAGTCCCAGTAAGTAAGTAGTTCCAGGGCATGAGCTTTCGGGATCGCAATGCCTACCAGCAATGCTATTGAGAAAATTATCGTTAAGGTCGTGGAGTTTTTCATTTTTATCTGTGTTTAGGTTCTTTCAATCTTAAAAAAAATAATCAAATATGACAACATTATTCACTCATTTTCATTGAGTTCCAAATAATGCACTCCGAAACAAAAAAATGTTACGGATAAGCTAATTAAAAAAATCAATTTCCTGACAGATTACAAGGATTAAGATCTTTATAATTCACTTCACATTTTTCATTTTAAATTGTGTAAGAATAAAGCAAAATCCTTGATAATTTTTTATGCAGAATAAAGGAGAACACTTCATACCCATTGGCCGAGACAAGCTTCTGGAGTGCTTACCTGAATTTGATAAATGCAGTAAACCGGACAGAAAACAATTAATACAATTATTTGATCTTCTCTCCTCCACATTACACGCTCAATACCATTCAGAACAGATCAGGATCCAGAGATTGTATCAGCCCCTCGATCCGGATTCTGTTTTAATTTTTAAAGAGGATGCAAATAAAGATTCATCCGAAGTCTTTCGGCAAGTGAAGGAAATTCTTCGGAACGCAAATTACCGAAAACTTCCGGCCGAAGAACTGGAAACTGCCGTTGAAAATGCGACGGCCCTTGGTCTGAGGATGAAAGTTAATTTCTCTCTTTTCGAGGAGTTACACGTTTATGGTCGGGGCGATGAAACAGAGACCTGGACCAAGAAGAGCTGGTGGAAATTATTTAAAGAGGAAAAATTTGATGTTAAGGTCTTCCAAAGGCTCATCATTGCCTTCCGCTTAAAAGAACACGAAGACCTTCCCAAAGGACAGTCCAGTTCGTTCGTCTACTTGAAAAGTTTCAAGGGAATCCCTCATTCAGATTTACACACTTTACTGCCTGGAACGCAGGTCAAAATGAGCCTCTTTGACCGGGGAAAAATAATCATCCCGGCACTCTCTGGATTAGTGATGAGCGTGGTCAAGATTGTCCGGCTCGTGGTCGCTGTCACAATCTTTGCTACACTGGCACAATTTATCAAGTACTGGGTCATTCCTGCAGCCATCATCTATTATATCATCAAGGGATTTCTTTCTTACAAGAAGACCAAAGACAAGTACCAGCTGAACCTGACAAAGCACCTCTATTTTCAGAACCTGGATAACAACTCCGGGGTCCTATTGCGAATCCTGAATGAAGCCGAGTTACAAGACTATCGTGAAATGGTAATTGCTTATTACGTGCTCTGGAGATTTGGAAACACAGGAATGAGATCCGAGAAGATAGATGAAATCGCTGAAAATCAGTTACTAGAAACGATAAATCAGAAGATCGATTTTGAAGTTGATGACGCTTTAGAAAAACTCGAATCCATTAAACTTATTTATAAAGAAGAGGACCTTTGGTTCCCTTTGACAGTCAACGATTCAATGAACGAACTGAATAAGGGGTTAAGCAAATAAAGGATTCCGGGGTCAGCTAATCACTAACTGAGTCCAGTCAGTGTCCCCGAATCATCCACATCTATTCTCTCACTGGCAGGCACCCTGGGAAGGCCCGGCATCGTCATAATTTCTCCGGCAAGAGCAACCACGAATTCTGCCCCGTAAGCCACGCGAACTTCACGGATAGGCATCTTAAACCCAGACACAGCACCTCTCTTGGTTTGATCGGCACTGAAGCTGTAAGGCGTCTTAGCAATGCATACCGGAAAATTTCTCACATCGGTCTGATCCAAGGACTTTAATTTCTTAGTCACTGCAGGAGTCAATTCAATATCATCTGCTCTGTATATTTCTCTGGCCACAGTCTGTAGTTTCTCTATCAATGACATGTCATCAGGATAGATCGGCGCAAAGTTGGAAACTTGGTCCTCGGATTCAAGCATCTTAACGACTTCCTCAGCAAGATCCTTAGCGCCTTCTCCACCGTTAGCCCAATGCGTAGCAAGAACACATTTCACTCCTTCTCCCTCACAAAGTTCGGTGAATTTTTTTGTTTCGGCCTCAGTATCAGCAGTGAAGACATTCAAAGCAACGATAGTAGGAACGCCAAACTTGGAAATATTTTCAAGGTGCCTTCGAAGATTTGCAAATCCGCGTTCAACGGCTTCTATATTTTCTTCATCCAGATCGGTCCTTTTTACTCCGCCATGATATTTTAGAGCTCTTATAGTCGCCACGATAACAGAAGCGTCCGGTCTTAAGCCGGACTTCCTGCACTTAATATTGAAAAACTTTTCCGCTCCAAGATCAGCTCCAAATCCTGCCTCTGTCACTACAATATCTGATAGCTTCATGGCAAGCTTGGTTGCCACAACCGAATTGCATCCGTGGGCAATATTAGCAAATGGTCCCCCATGAACAAATGCAGGAGTCTTTTCAAGGGTTTGCACAAGGTTCGGCTGAATCGCATCCTTAAGCAGTGCCGTCATTGATCCTTCTGCCACAAGTTCTCTAGCATGAACGTTTTCTCCTTCACTGTTCTGTCCAACAACGACTTGTCCGAGACGACGTTTCAAATCTCCGAGCCCGCTAGCAAGACAGAAAATGGCCATGACTTCGGAAGCTACAGTGATATCAAATCCAGTCTCTCTTGTTAGGCCATTTATCGCACCGCCCAGACCAACGACGATCTGCCGAAGGGCCCTATCATTGAGATCGAGAGCTCTTCTCCAAGTCACTTTTCGAGGGTCAATGTTCAGCTTATTACCCCAGTGCAAATGATTATCAATGATAGAAGCCAACAAATTATTTGCAGCACTGATCGCATGGAAATCCCCTGTGAAATGCAGATTAATCTCATCCATCGGCACTACCTGAGCATAGCCACCGCCAGCGGCTCCACCCTTCATGCCGAACGAAGGGCCTAGACTAGGTTCACGAAGGCAAATAGTTGCATTTTTACCGATCAACCTCAGCCCATCACCTAGACCAATAGTAGTGGTAGTCTTTCCTTCTCCTGCCGGAGTAGGAGAAATTGCAGTGACTAGGACAAGCTTCGAAGATGGCTCTCCATCAATACTCTGAGGATCAATCTTAGCTTTGAAGTGACCATAAGGGATCAGCTGTTCCTTTTCTAATCCAAGGCACCGCTGAGCAAGCTCAGCGATCGGCTCAAGTTTGGCATTACGCGCAATTTCAATGTCAGACATCTAGCGTATATGAAGCACGGAAAATGCCGCCTAAGTCGAACCTTTTCTTATTTTTTTTACTCCAATTAATCTAAAATTTATTCAGCTACCCCCATGTCTGTGACTCTCCAGAAAATTTTTCTAGTGTCTTCAGGGACCTGATCCGTGAATGAAGTGAACTCTCCATCGCTCAAAATGCCATCATCAATTTCTTCCCAGAAACCAAAATTACCATCGCGGTTAGCATCTATTTCACCATTTTCCATATCCTCAGAACGCTCGATCAGATAAATCCTGTTCGGCTTAGAATTCCAAGTCAATATAATCTCATCACCTTCCTTGGCTATTTCTGTGATCTGGAGAGGCGCAACACCCGAACCAAGACTAATGACAAGATTATCTATAAAGACGTCCTGGTTCGCTCCTCCGACACGAGCAGAAAATCCAAAATTGTAAGATTCATCACCAACAAAAGTCAAAGGCACGTCCTCGAAGTCCGCATTAGTGAGTAGTCCCTCTGTTTTAAAGGAAGCGCCGTTTACAGGATCATAGACAATGATCACAGGACCAGAAACCGATGTCCCGTCATCAAGTATCCGCCCATTGATAAACTCTAAGTTAATGTCTTCACCTTCTACCTTCTCGGCAATATTAACGCCTTGCTCAGCATTCCCGTTCTGCCAAGTATCAATTTCGAAAGATACGTTCTCAGTGACTAGCGGCGAAGCATCATTCGCATCAACAGCACCCATGCCCTCTTCAGCAGAACCTGGAATGCCTAGATCGAAATTACCGTAATTAAAAGATAGTCCGTCAGCCGGATCATTTGCTCCGGGCCCGTCAGAAATCTCAAGATCAAAGGTTGCCATCCAGCCACCCGAAGAACCTTCAAGTGCCGGAATCGTAAAGCTTGAGAAACCAAGTCCCTGACCGTCTCTCGTGAGCTGTAACCTTCCATCAACTACACTCGCGGCAGCACCATAAATGACACTCCCGTCAGCGAGGTCCGTCGTACCATCAGGAAACCCATCAAAGTCCTGTACATAGCCTTTGGGCCGGGCCTGAGGCACTGTCGGGTCCGTTCCAAGCGCAATTTCTCTGCCGTCACTGACCATGTCCTCATCAGTGTCCGCCTTATGAGGATTCGTACCGGTATTATTAGCACTAACAAAATTTCCGGTGTTCGTTTCAACACCATCAAGTAATCCATCACCATCAGAATCCGCCACTTTCGGATCGGTCCCTGTCATCATACTGTTAACAAAGTTTCCGGTCCCATCTTCGACTCCATCGTTGAGGCCGTCATCGTCCGTGTCCGGATCGTTAGGGACCGTTCCAAGTTCGAATTCATCCGCGTTAGTGGATCCATCATTGTCCGAATCATCTTCCGGCCCCTGTTCTAAATTATCAAAGAACTGCTCCTCCCACGCATCCGGCAAACCATCATTATCACTATCGCCAGAAGGCACGAAAGAGGTCTCTAGAAGATGATAGTTACCCACATTGAATCCGGCACCAGCGAAGTCACCCTTTTCATTATGAACGAAGAGTTGGCACTGGGCACCACCTCCACGTTCCCAAAAAAGAAATTCCATCTTGTGTGCACCGAAAGAAAGGTCCATGGAAGCGAGGCTCGTTGCAGAGCCTCTATTGGCATCAAATACAACGACCGGCTCATCATCAATATAAAAACCGCCCCCATCATCGGAATTAAATCCAAAGGTATAAATGCCCGGGTCGGTTATGAAGAGCGTCCCGGTGGCCATTATGGCAAAGTCATCCTGGTTCACGTCCTGAGCCTCAAAGAGGGGGAACGGTTGCGGGTCCGGAAAGGGTCCATTCGCATTGTCCCGGAAATTAATAGTATCATGAATGGTAACAGTTTCAGGCTCTGCTAACCCTACACCGTCAAAGAGGTCACGCGTATTTGCTATTGAGTTCAAAGGACTATTTGATTTCGCATTCCGAACAACCCAGAGGAGAGGGAAGTCTTCACCGTCAAGCGGATCAGTTCCCCTTTCGACCTCGGTCCCATCATAGATAGAGTCCTCATCAGTGTCTGCCGTGTGCGGATCGGTTCCCGTGTCATCAGCATCGACGAATGTTCCTGTGTTAGTTTCCACTCCATCAAAAAGACCGTCCGAATCAGTATCAGAGACGAGAGGATCTGTGCCTGTATTTGATGCATTAACAAAGTTACCGGTCCCTGTCTCAACATTATCAGAGAGCCCATCATTATCGGTATCAGCTTCCTGCGGATTGGTTCCAGCAACGAATTCGTCGATGTTTTTTAATCCATCCGAATCAGGATCTTCAGCCGAATCATCAACTGTCTTGTCCAGGTCATTTTCATCCTCATAATAATCAGGCATTCCATCACCATCAAGATCATCAAGAATCCTAATGATTACGGAATTAATTTCCCAGTTAGGGATTCCAGCGCCACGCGCGGCACAGTCCCAGGCTCCTAGAAATCTTATACTGAGGCTGCTACCGGCCTCGATGCTTCCGAGCTTCGCGGTACTCGTAATGAATTCACCAGAAAAGTATTCTTCTGAATTTCCATTAAATCCGTCCCCTCCCTTAATGACATGGTTTCCAATGAGGTTACTGAAAGAATAGCCGTTCTCACTGAACGCGTCAGTCGGTACAGTCTGAAATTCCTCACCATCGATTGAATACTGTAAAACGGTCCCATCCCATTCTGGCTCGATACTGTATCGGTGCGTAAAACTCACTTCGATACCCGCAGTGATAGGAACATCAATTTCCGGGCTCGTTATGTAATTAGTGGCAGGGCCACTATCATCACCTTCCATTGACCAGGTTCCTGGATCTTCATTATAAAGAGACGGTATCGGAGAGTTGCCTTCTCCCAGTTCAATAAATCCTCCATCATCCTCAACAAAATCCTCAGACAATAAGATTGAAGGATCAGAGATCGCTTCGACTGTAAATGTATCAATTTCCCAGTTCGGTATCCCTAGCCCGCGGGCACCCTCGTCCCAGGCACCCACGAAACGTATCACAACATTTTCTTCAGCATTAATGCCTTCGAGCTCGACCATGCTCATTATGAATTCTCTCTGAGAATAACCTTCAGAATCACCATTGAATCCTTCACCACCCTTGAAAACGTGATTCCCTTTCAAGTCACTGTAAGTATATCCATTCACCGTGAAAGCACTATTTGGTATAAACTCAAAGTCTCCACCATCAATGGACATTTCTAGTGCTACGGCGTCCCATTCAGCTTCGATACTGTAACGATGATCAAAAATGACCCGGACCCCCCAGGCCCCTTCCAGTTCAATTTCAGGGCTAGTCAGATAATTAGTGGCAGGGCCAGTATCATCACCGTCCATTGACCATGTCCCTAGGTCCGAAGAATAGACCGCAGCGATAGGACTATTGCCTGTGACTTCTTGAATGAATGCGCCATCCTCATCTTCGAATTCGGTATAATAAAGTTCATCAGCGACAGCATTTATCGTGATAAATCCAAGCACAGCAAAAATAAAAAGGCCCTCAAACCAAATAATTCGTTTCATTGTTTATTTATTTTAAAAATTAATGCTCCTAGAAATACCTAGGAACGATTACTACCAAGCAGGCAGTCGAATGATTCTCAGCAAAAAGAAAAAAAATCAATCCTAAATTGATTTATAACCCTTTGGTTACCTGATGATTAAGTTTTATTGAATAATAACTCAAATCTCAATCGATTGCTTTACTGAAGAATATCCAAAAGGACCGCCTCTTTCTCAGCTTTAGATTGAAAATCTAGGGCTCTAAAATAACGTGCCCGGTCCTCTTCCAGAGTCTTTGGATCCTTGAGGATCTTGGCAATCAAATGGGCAGTTCCCTTCGCGCGGCTCCGCCAGATAATATCCTTTCCCGAATCTGAGTTCCAATTATCCCCTACCTTTTCAAGCCATGAGGACAGGCAAGAATCCCAGTCACCTGAAGCGGCGATGCCAAGTGCCTCCAAGGACCATCGGTCCCCAGCCTCATGATTCATTGCTAAAGATGCCCATAATTTTGATTTTTCAGGTCCTCTTAAATGCGCAAGAGAAACAGCACATTCACGCCTGACCTTGGCCGATGGATCAGATACCATTTTTCCAATGAGACTTATCAGTGAAGTTCCTGTCTGTCTGGCCAGACGAAGTGCAATGATCCTGATGTCCGGATCCTTGTCTTGGGAAGCCAGGTCCACATAATGCGCTGAACGACCGTGGTTCTTTCCCATCACCCATAAAGCCCGGGCTCTGTGCCTTGGGTTCTTTGAAAGAAACATCTTCATGAGTTCCTTTTCCGCTTCTGAGCCCATTTTATGTAACGCATTCCATGCTCTATAACGGACACAATAATTTGGATTCTTAAGAGAATTAACAGATTCCTTGGCCGACCCGTATCCGAGCTTTGGCTGCTCGTACCGTGATCCCTTGGGAGCGATCCTGTAAAGTCGGCCCCGCGAAATGTCCCGCTGTGCTAATCCACCAATGATTGGATCGTACCAGTCGCTAATAAATATGGATCCGTCAGGAGCCACAGCAACGTCAACGGGTCTAAAGGATCGATCCTTCAGGCTCTTCATCATTTCAATTGAATCTGCCTGATAACCAGCACCATGGTCCCTGACCGGATAGGCCCTTACCACATTGACACCGGACTCACAATGGATGAGCTGGTTCCAGTATTTTTGAGGAAGGAGCCGTCCCTCGTAAACTGTAATGCCTGTCGGCGCTCCGGCCCCTGTTTGCAAAACGTTCGGGACCACCCCAGGATCATTTAAGTGCCAGTGAGCCAGAGAAACATCCTTATGCATGCCTGACCTTTTCTTGCGCCACCCTTCTCCGGTCATCTCATCCAAATAACCGAAGTTTCCTCCTTCCATAATGAAATTAATGCGGGTAGCACGGTTCCCGTCATCATCATTGTCTGACTGCCAAAGTGAACCGAAAGAATCCACAGTCACCTCATAATTATTGCGGAAATTGTGGCCCAGTATCTCAAGGTTTTTCCCATCAAGATCACAACGAAAGACCATCCCTCCCCAAAAAGGTTTGCCCTTGTCCTCGACGCGCCTTCCATGAATGTCCTCCAGTATCTGACCCTTATCAGTTTTCAAGTTTTTGCCCGTGTTTCCGAAATTCCAATACATTTTTCCATCAGGACCATAGACGAGTGAATGATAGGAGTGGTCAAATACTGGGCGCCCGTCACCGGAAAAAAGAAGCTCTTTGCGGTCAGCCCTGCCATCATCATCGTCATCAAAGAAGACCCATATGTTCGGTGTCACTGAAACAATTACCCGGTCACTCAATACACAAAGACCCATCGCAGCATTCACTTCTGGACCCTGGTAAAAAGTGTCATAAGAATCCATTTTTCCGTCACCGTCCTTGTCTTCCATGATGATGACCTTGTCACCTTTCGGTCTCTTTCCCTGGTTCGGCCCATAATTGACCACTTCGCAGGCCCATACTCTGCCAAGATGATCAACATCAATATTGCTAAGGCTCAATATGTCAGGCTCTGAAGCGGATAAGGTAAGTTCTAATCCTTCATCCATCTTAAAGTTGTCCTCAGCTAAAATGAAATGGACGAAGAGAAAATTTAACGAAATGAAACATTTGGCTGTTTTTCCTGCAATAGTGCTCATGATCTAAAATCTTTAAATACTTATACTATGAATAACCTATAAGCTCAATTCGCATTGAACAGCATTCCTTATCTGCTAAATTAAGACTCCCCTTAACTTAAATTTCATCTCGAAAATGATTCGGCCCCTCTCAGTAGCGGTATCAATTACCCTCATTTTCCTAACCTTGATTGACTCTCATTGTTCGCCGGACTCTGTCGTGGTTTTCAATGAGGTCCATTATAATCCTGCCGGACCCGAAGAGGGCACCGAGTGGATTGAATTATTTAACCAGATGGGAATCATGACCGACGTTTCAGGTTGGCGATTGGACGGGATCGAATACACAGTTCCGGAAAATACATTCATCGAGCCTGGAGGTTACCTGGTCATAGCGAAGGTTCCTGGTCTCGGCCAAATAGGTCCGTTTTCAGGTAACATTAACAATGGCGGAGAAACTCTAAGATTATATAACAAGGGGAACAGGTTAATGGACGAACTGAGCTTCGGTGACGGAGGAAGATGGCCAGCTGCTGCTGACGGTTCAGGCACAACGTTAGCTAAAATCCTGCCTCACTCATCCAACAAACCGCCCGAGAACTGGACCCATTCGGCTCAGCTCGGAGGAACTCCTGGAAAAACAAATTTTCCATCAAGCAGTGAGGAAATACCGACCAAAAAAATCAAACTCATCAATCCCGATGATGAGTGGCGTTACAACGAAAGCGGCAATGACTTGGGCCCGTCGTGGTCAGAGCAGGAACATGCGCTAGATGATGAATGGAAAAGTGGCAAGGGCGGGATAGGGTTCGAAAGCGGGGCAACCATTCCTTTGGAAACAAAGCTCAATTTCCCTAGTCGAAACGATCCTTATGTCATCACTTATTACTTCGAACGTGAATTTGATTTGAGAGCCAATCAATTGAGCAATCTTGATTCCCTGATTATCAGGCATGCTATTGATGATGGTGCCTTGATCCATATCAACGGTAAGGAAGTTCTTAGGGTAAACATGCCGGATGGCAATATTTCATACTCTGATCTGGCTTCTGAAAACATTGAAGTTGATGAACTTTCCAGTGAAATTTCTGTGGATATATCGGGCCTCGTTACAGGCAATAATCGAATCTCAGTCGAAGTCCATCAGAGCAGGATCGGTAACAGCGATATTGTTTTTGGACTGGATCTGGCAGCTAACATTATAGATTCTCCTGAAAGCACTGATCTGCGTATTCTTTTTAACGAAATCCCTGCATATTCGGAAGAAAATTTCTGGCTCGAACTTGTGAATCCTAACTCTTCAGAAGTCAATGTTGGAGGAATGATCCTTTCCGTTAATGCGGACACGGAAAAAGAATACTCATTCCCTGATCAAATCATCGGGCCTGGAGATTTTCTAATCCTTGATGAGGAAAAGATTGGATTCAGGCCAGAGAACGGAGAAAAGCTATTTCTTTACAGTCCTTCATTAGAATCGGTAATAGATGCCCGCGAACAGACGGGGCGCCTGCGTGGTCGAGCAGAACAGATGAACGGGGAATGGCTCTATCCCGACCAAAAAACGCCCGGCCAAAAAAATACCTTCAATCTGAATGAGAGCATAGTCATTAGTGAAATCTGTTATAATCCTCCCGCTTTACCAGCAGTCCCGCCCATTGCTCCGACCTATGAAAACATGCCCCTCGTACCGATACAGGGAAACTGGAAGATGAACCGGTCCGAAACGGGACTTCCTGATAGCTGGGCAAACACCAATCATGCATTAGGAGGTGAATGGGAAACAGGAGCTGCGCCGATAGGACGTGAGACTGGGACCTTGCCCGTTCCTCTCAGAACGGCCTGGTCAACGGCTGACTATTCGAGCAGGCTCACCACTTATTACTTTGAAACAAATTTCTTGGTCCCTGCAACAGTCTTTGCGAGCGCTGAAGAACTACTATTAACTCACATGATTGACGATGGTGCCGTCTTTTACCTTAACGGCACCGAGGTGGGGCGTTTCAATATGCCGGAAGGATCCATCAATTCACAGACACTGGCCAGCCCAACGGTCAGTAACGCCAAATTAGAAACTCTAAGCATCTCTTTAGGAGCCCTTAGGGTTGGGGAGAACAGACTCTCAGTTGAAACGCACCAAGGATCCCAATCAAGCAGTGACATAGTCTTTGGTGCATCCCTAGAAGCCAGAATAAAACTTACCGAGGGAATCGAAGGGAAACCTTACCGAAGCTCAAACAATCAGTGGATTGAAATTACGAACAGAAGTAATCTCCCAATAAACTTAGGAGGATGGGACTTCGGTGACGGCGTAGAATTTGAATTCCCCGAACAGACTATTCTTGATCCGGGTGAACATGCCTGCATCGCTGCTGGTCAAAAAGATTTCATTCAAGCTTATCCGAACGCCCGCTTATTAGGTACATTCGATGGAAACCTGTCACGATCAGCTGAAAGGATAGTTCTGAGGGATTCAAACAAGAATCCAGTCAATGAGATCAGATACCATGACAGCGGACGTTGGCCGAGCGCCGCGGACGGTGGCGGATCAACTCTGGAATTGCGCGATCTTGATGCAGATAACTCTACTGCCGAGGCTTGGGCACCGAGCGATGAAAGTAGTAGGACAAAATGGAAGAATTATTCCTACAGGGGCAGAGCATCATCGAGCGGAGGTCCTGACTCACAATGGAGTGAATTCAATGTGGGTTTACTCAATGCAGGTGAGATTCTTATTGATGATATCAGTGTCATTGAGGATCCGGACGGACAAGCAAAACAGATCCTCAGAAATTCAAACTTCTCCGATGATACTAATCATTGGAGATTACGTGGCACCCACCGCCACAGCGAAATTATCGAGGACCCGGAAGAGCCTGGTAATAAGGTGCTTCGGGTCGTAGCAACGTCAGGGACAGGCCACATGCACAATCAAATGGAAACGACTCTCTTGAGTCGTGTCAGGAACGGCACTGATTACGAAATATCTTTTCGCGCCCGATGGGTGAGCGGAACAAATCTCCTCCATTCAAGGCTCTACTTTAATAGGTTAGCGCATACCACAGTCATTGAACGTCCAGAACATGTTGGAACTCCTTCCGAAAAAAATACCGCAGCCCAGGAAAATATCGGCCCCACTTATTACCAATTGAACCATGAACCGGTAGTGCCCAATTCAGGCCAAACAGTTAGAGTCAGCGTCAGAGCCGATGATCCTGAAGGGGTCAATTCAATGCAACTATACTACTCAGTAAATGGTCGCAGCTTTAAATCTTTAACTATGGGCATTAAGGGTGGAAAATATTACGCGACGATTCCGGCCCAAACAAAAAAATCCGTGGTTCAATTTTATGTGCGCGGCAGGGACGAGGGAGGGGCACTTTCATTTTTTCCTTCGGCAGGACCAGATTCAAGAGCCTTATACAAAGTCGACGATGGCCTAGCCGCAACGAACGGCTGGCACAATTTCCGCATCGTTACCACTAATGCTGATCGTGATTTCATCCATAAGGAAACTGAAGTCATGAGTAATGATCGGATCGGAGTCACAGTCATTGATCGGGAAAATGATATTTATTACGACGTGAAGATGCGTCTGAAGGGAAGCGAGAGAGCACGTAGCCAGGACCCTAGAGTCGGTTACAATTTTCGCTTTGGCAGGGACCAGCTTTACAGGGGCATTCATAGTTCCCTGGCCATTGACCGGTCAGAAGGTGTCGGTTCCGGACAATTAGAACTTTTGTTCGACATCATGATAGCTAATAGCGGCGGGATCGTGAGCAGATACTATGATTTCATTAAAGTCTTAGCCCCGATGGACAGGCATACCCGAGGCGCGACTCTGCAAATGGCAAGATATGATGAAGTTTTAATGGAATCCCAATTCGGTAAGGAAGGTAAGGGGAACCTATTTGAATATGAATTAATCTATTATCCGACCACCAATAACGGTGCAGGCCTCAAACGACCACAGCCTGACGGCGTTACAGGAACTTCCGTGCGAAATCTTGGTGATGATCCGGAAAAATACAGATGGTTCTTACTGAAGAAAAATAATAAAGAAGCGAATAATTTTGAACCTATCATGAGTTACGCCAAGCTCTTCAGCCGGTCAGGATCGGACTTTGAAAGAGAAGTGGAAAATGTTGTTAATGTCGATGCCTGGTTCCGAGGAATGGCCTATGCAGTACTATCGGGAGCCGGAGATAACGCAGGTGCCGGGAGCCAACACAACGGCATGTATTACGCTTTCCCTGACGGTAGGGTCATGTTCCTCCCACATGATATGGATTTTGCTTTTGACTCTGGCCGCTCAATCACAGCTAATCCGGAATGTTCAAAATTAACTCAAAATGAGACCCGAAGAAGGATCTATTATGGACACCTCCAGGACATCATAACGACCACATACAACAGGTCTTACATGTCAAAGTGGACAGATCATCTCAAGGAACTGGATTCATCACAGAACTGGTCAGGTCACCTAAGTTACATCAACAGCCGGTCAAATAATGTCCTGTCACAACTCAGATCAATTCCCGAAATCCAATTCTCAATCAGTTCTCCATCAACGATAGAAACTCAAAAAAATATCGTTGAAATCAATGGCAAAGGCTGGATCAATGTGCGCGAAGTTCGGATCAAAGGAAGCGATGAAAATTTACCTCTGGAATGGTCGGATAAAAATACCTGGAAGCTATCACTTCCTGCTGCCCCGGGCCGACAAACCTTCAACCTCGAAGCTCTTGATTTTTCAGATCAAGTCATCGGTAATGATTCGATAACAATCATTAGCAGTGCAGAATCTGAACCTGCCTCATCACAGAACATCGTTGTTTCTGAAATTATGTATCATCCTGCCGACCCTACCCTCCCTGAAATTGAAGCAGGATTCACCGACGCCGATCAATTTGAGTTCATTGAACTGCTAAATATAGGTGACAGGGTCACTGAGCTTTCCGGGACCCGTTTTGTGAGCGGGATAGACTATGAATTTGAATCAGGTTCATTACTGGGTTCGGGCGATCGAATAATCATTGCAAGGAACCGATCCGCCTTCCTTAATAGGAACCCTAACGCATCCTCATGGCTTGCTCCTAAGGAATTTTCCAATGGTACCGGACTCGATAATGGTGGAGAACGTTTAAGGTTAGTAGGCATTGCTTCCGATGAAATCAGAAACTTCGTTTACGATGACAAGAGCCCCTGGCCTGAAGGGACTGACGGAGAAGGGCACAGCCTGAATTTGATCAATGCCAAGGACAGTCCGGACCATTCATTGAGTGAGAACTGGACAATGAGTTCTCAAGGGGGCGGAACTCCAGGCCAAGATGATGACGGATTATTTCAGGAAAACCTGGATGAGGACAAAGACGGATTGAGCGCGTTCGCCGAACATGCTCTCGGGACCAGCGACAATGTACCTAACGCCCCATTCATGATCAGTTTTGACAGTGAAGGAAAGATCATCATATCCCATACAAGGAACCGTAACGCTGAGGACATTCTATTTAGCATCCAATTATCGAGTGATCTGAAAACATGGCAGGACGCCGGAGAAGAATACACCAAGGCATCAGAAACGCCCATAAATGACGAAATCAACCAAGTCATCTGGCGTTCGTCCTCATCCAATAAAAAAGCACAATTCTTACGCCTGGAAATCAGTCACTAGATCATCATGCCGTCTCATCAAGAGTCCACCCATCCCGGTAAGGCCGCTTGACCCAGTCATTTGCAGGCCCGTGATTTGTGATCCTCATCGCTTCACCATCCCATAATAATTTCTTGCCCGGGAAACGCTTCGCCACGTTTCCGAGAAGAGTAATTTCAGTGAGATGTCCCCCATAACCGAAATGGGCTCCTGCCGCGTCATACTTTCCAGCCTTGCAGGCTCTGATCCAGTCCTGTTCATGGCCTCCCTGAACACGTGGCAAAGTTTTCTTAGGACGTTTGTAAGCCTTCATTGCTGTCTCAGGAACGAGCCGCGGACTGCCACCATAAACATCATTCATGAGAATTCCCTTACTACCCTTGTACATTACACCACCCTCACGAGGATATTTCCTCCCCGCTTCGAGTTCCTTTGGTCTCGAAGGTTCTTGCCCTTCCCTCCAGGTCAGCTTGAGTGGCAGGAACCCATCACGTGCAGGGAACCGGTACTCAATCACGGCACTATCTGGATGAACTTCGGCATTGCCTCCTTTGACATGAATGCACTCAATGCTTTGAGGATGGCCAAGCTTAAGGGAAGAGACAATCGCATCAATCGTGTGCACACCACGATCACCCATCATTCCACACCCAAAGTCCCAAAAACAACGCCACACTCTCGGATGATAGCACGAATGATATGGCCGCATCGGAGCAGGACCGATCCAAGTGTCCCAGTCCATTCCCGCAGGAGGCTTTTCAACTTTTGCTGGCCGGTCACTACAGGGCGAACTCCATGAAGCATGACCATGAGGAGCATAGGACAGGCTGCACCAAGCCTCAACTTCAGCGATCTCACCGATGGCTCCGTCCCAGATCCATTCACTGACCAGCATCCTTCCCTCACCGGAATGACCCTGAATACCTAGCTGTGTTGCAACTCCGGTCTGCTTTGCAATCCTCGCAAGGGCCCTCGACTCATGAGCATCATGCGTTAGGGGCTTCTGACAGTAAACATGCTTTCCCTTATGCATTGCCGCAGAGGAAATGGCCGCATGCGTATGATCAGGAGTGGCAATCACGACCGCATCAAAATCCACATCACTGGTCAAAAGTTCACGATAATCATGGAATCTCTTAGCGTCCGGATACTGAGTGAAAACCTTCCTCGCATAGTTATGATCCACATCACAGAGAGCAGTGATCTGTTCTGTCCTGGCGCACATAGCGAGATTATGAGAACCCATTCCGCCAAAACCGATTCCAGCAATGTTCAATTTTTCACTGGGTGCCGTATGCTTCGGCCCTCCAAGGACATGGCGAGGAACGATCTGGACACTAGCTGCTGCCGCAGCCGCAGTAAGAAAGTGACGACGCGTAGACATTTTTTTCATGGTAAAAAGTCAAGACCCTACACATTCAATTGCCAAGAAAATTAAATAATGATTTCAACTTCATTGCCCCGTATCCGCTCAGATGATCATCATCATAATAGATCCAGCCCCCCTCATCCCTGATATGATAGAAACCATCAGGCCCCTTCAAGAGCGGTAAAGGATCAATTATCCTAACTCCGGGTACTTTTTCTATTTTAGAAAACATTTGATTCTGTTGGGCAAATCGCTTCTCCAGTTCCTCCTCAGACAATATCATTTCTTTGTATTCCCATGAAAATTTTTCCAATTGAAAAGGGAAACTGCTCGGGGTCTGCCAATGATCAGTCCACTGCGGCACTTGCCTGACCAGACTGACCGAATAGCCCAGGCCTTTGATCCGATCAATGGTATTAATGAGTTTGATCTCGAACGAACTTTCATTTTCATAAGACTGGTTAGAGGCGAGCCACCACCTACCTACTAGAATCACATGGCCGATTGATTGTTTCTGTTTCTTACCTTCCAAATATTTCAGGACAGATTCATTATAATTGATCTGAGATTCTTTCGAAGTCACCCAACTCAATACGGGTAAAGTCGAAGTCTTGACGGCGGATTCTCCGGCAATCGACGATTCTTTTGCTGCCGCGTCAATGGCTCTGGCAAGGGCCATCCCATGGCTATCTCCCCACAAAAAGAAAATTGGCTCCTCCCCTTCAATTCCTAAAAAAGATTTATTCTCAGGAAATTCTTTTGAAGCTTTCCCGTAATCAAAGAAAGAATCCTCACTCAGTCCACTATCAGTATAATTCAGAAAATCTTCCGTATATCTTCCAGTCATTCCTTCCTTGGAAATCAACAAGGAAGAACATATTAGAAGCAAAGAAAAAGCCACTGAAGAAAAAATAAAAACCGAACGCTCCGATCCGAACATGCGCCTTGATCGGATCGGTTGCTCAACAAATTTCCAGGAAAAATAGGAAAGTAATAATGCACTTAATAGAATAAAAACTTTGACTGGAACCGAATCTTTCCAAATAACCAAATACTCATTGAATGCCAATAAGGGCCAGTGCCATAGATAGAGCGAATAAGACAGAAGACCGATCCAAACGAGCGGCTTCATCGAAAGTGCCCGCTGTATTTGAAGTGAATTCGTTTTATGCGCTTCCCCCATCCCTGCCCATATAAGGATTGCCGTCCCCGCGACTGGCGGGACCGCGGCCATTCCAGGAAATATAGTGGCCCGATCATAAATGAAGAAAGGGATCAAAACGCAGATCATTCCCACCCATTGCATCATGGTCCGGATACGAACTGATCGGATCGGAACCGCGAACGCAACTAGCGAGCCTGATCCAAGTTCCCACGCACGAGTAGGCAGCAGATAAAATGTTGCTGACCCATGATCTGCCATTCCATAAATTGATAAGCCGCAACTGAGTATAACGAACGAACAAATGATCCAAAAGATTGATCTCGACTTCCCGACACGGAACAAAACCAGCAGGACAAAGGGCACGATCAGATAGAACTGCTCTTCAAGAGAAAGTGACCAAGTGTGCAAGAGAGGCATCTCTTCGGAAGCGCCTCCGAAATAAGAGTTGGTATTTTTCCAGAAAAACAAATTTGAGGAGATTACCGAAAGCCATAGCACCGAACTCCCCAACATCTTATATTCTGCTGGCAAAAGAAAAACATAACCTAACAGCACGGTGGCAAAAGTGACCACAAAGAGAGCAGGCACGATCCTTCTGACCCTACGTTCCCAAAAACCAAGGACAGAAAAGCTCTTGTCCCGGAGCTCTTTTAAAATCAGTCCAGTAATCAGGAATCCTGAAATGACAAAAAACACATCGACACCGACATAGCCTCCACTGACTCCAAGGTCAGCATGAAAGAGCAGGACTCCGATCACCGCAATCGCGCGAAGACCATCAATGTCGGGACGATACGGCATTAGTACTTCAGTAAGGATAAAGGCGTTCGGATCCTCCTGCCATTATGACAAAGAGCAGCACCACAAAATGATATGTTGAACCGTTATAAGTTAGTACTTTAATGTTTCAACATATAAGAATGCTAACGCTGCCACTAGCCCTTGTCACGGGCAGGCATGAGCATTCATCCAAGCACCGTTATTTTTCTTCTTCGTGATCACATATGCAAGCGTATTCCTTGTAATCGCATGTCGGACAATCGTGCAGATTACATTGGAATTTTGCCCCCACTTCATCACTGTCAGCCGTTGATTTTATCATTACGACTACAGGAAAATCATCTCCGGATGGCAATTCTTTATCAGATACCAGAACATTCTCAGTCACTGTAAAAGAGAGCTCTGTCGGATCGGACCGGTCCCCAGCAAAAACAGTAATTACCTGATCTTTAGCGGCGACGGGCTTCAATTCTTCATCCACAAATGTAATTTTCACTTTCCGGTCCTCCGTAACAAAAAACTCCGCATGAGGTTCAAACTCTGTTAATACACGACCGCCGTTCGGACCAACTATATTTTTATGGTCATGGCCGTCATGGCCGTCATGGTCATCATGCCCGTGTTCAGCATGTTCATCATGCCCATGTTCATCATGTTCGTGCTTCTCATTACCGCATGATGAAAAAAGATATGCGACAACAAGTACAAGGCTCATCTGATATATTGATTTCGTTTTCATTAGTTTGTTTATATTTAAGTTATGGTTTAATTGGAAACTTTTTTTTAATCGGAAGCTGCAGACTTCAAAGCCACTGATCGTTCAGATGCTCGTCGCCCAAAAGCATAGAATATAGCCGGAGTCACTCCCAGGCCGAGAAGAGTAGAGGTAATTAACCCGCCAACGATCACCACGGCGACGGGGTGCAATATTTCTTTTCCCGGAGCGTCAGCAGCAAGAATGAGCGGTATCAAAGCAATGCCTGTTGCAAGTGCTGTCATGAGGACTGGCACTTGCCTCTCCAGCGTGCCTCTCTCTACCATTTCTCTTGTGAATCGTTCTCCTTCGAAGCGCATCAGATGAAGGTAATGTGAAATGAGAAGTATACTGTTCCGAGAAGCGATGCCAGCAACAGCAATGAATCCTACCATCGTTGCTATACTGATGTTATCGACTCTGATCCAGGTGAAGGCGATCCCACCGATGAAGGCCAGCAAAATATCAAAGATCACCTGCATAGGGAAAAATACGGTCTTAAAGAAACCACAGAGAAGAAAAACCATAATGATGAACACGCCTGCACTCAGAAAAGCAATTCTCTTTGTAGCTTCCTGCTGAGCTTTATACTCTCCTTCAAATCTAACGTCATAGCCGTCCGGAATCTTGACCCTCTCAATCACATCGTTCTGAAGCATCTCAACTGATCCTTTGAGATCTCTTTTAGTTGGATTAATGCTCACTACTAATCTGCGCTGCTTGCCTTCTCGCTGTATAACGTTCGGCCCCTTCGCTGAACGGATATCAGCAACAAGACGCAAAGGAATGAGCTTACCGTCTTTACTGTTAATAAACATATTAGATAATTTCTCTGGCGATTCACGCCATTCTTCGGGGAGCCTGATAACAAGATCCATCGTACGTTGCCCCTCATAAAGTTGAGCAACATTTTCACCGCCGATCAGGCTAGACAACTGTTCATTCAATGAGCCTGGGGTCACTCCGTACGCTTGGGCTCTTTCTCTATTAATTTCAATTCGCAATTGAGGGATAGGGGCCTGCTGCTCTACTCTTGCACTTTCGAATCCTGGTACTTCTCTTGCAATTTTTAAAATTTCATTGCCGATCCTTTGAATCTCATCAAGATCATCACCAAACACTTTGATCGCAACCTTTGCAGAGACCCCGCTCAGCATGTGTCCGATCCGGTCCGCTAAGGGACCGGTAAGAACACTAAAGGTTCCAGGAATCTGACGGACTTTATTACGGATATCCTCAAGTACCTCGGCTCGTGATCGTTCACTGGCCTCAAAGTCGATATCAAATTCAACTGTCGAAACGGGCACCACATGATCACCTCTTTCTGCACGACCGACTCGGCGACCCACCTTATTGACCTCAGGAATTGATAGTAGCAAATCATCGGCGATGGCAGCCACTTCATTGGTCTGCTTCAAAGAGGTTCCGGGCGCCGTGGTCAATGATACAAGGGCCGTCTCCTCATTGAAAGCAGGTAGAAAATCTTTGCCCATGAATGGATAAAGAGAAAAAGATCCAGCTATCATTATGGAAACAAAGGCCAGAAGAACTATCGGTTGGTTCAATGCGAGTCGGAGCAGGGTCTTCTTCAGTAGCCATTTCAGAGCACGGACAACGATCCCGTCGCCATGAGTGACGCCTTCCTTTGGTCTTAGTAAGAGGTAGCAAAGGACAGGAATGACTGTGATGGAGACAAAAAATGAAGCTCCGATACTGACAATAGTTGCGATGGCAATGGGTGCAAAAAGACGGCCCTCGACTCCGGTCAATCCTAGGAGAGGTAAAAAGACCAACATAATCAAGATCGTAGCGTAAAGGATGCTATTCCGTACTTCGTTAGATGCCTTGGCAATGACCTGAATCCTTGGCTCGGGCCTGCTCAGGGAAGCGTTCTCCTTGAGTCTCCGGAAAACATTTTCCATATCAACTAGTGCATCATCAACTACCATTCCGATAGTGACCGCAAGCCCACCTAGAGTCATGGAATTGACACTGATACCAAATCCTTGAAAAACGAGCAAAGTGATAGAAAAGGATAGAGGAATTGCCGTAAGAGTGATCAGTGTTGTACGAAAACTTAGAAGAAATATAAAAAGAACACAGATGACCATGGCTGAACCGTCGCGGATAGCTTCCTTTAGATTCCCAATAGCATGGTTGATAAAATCGGATTGTCGGAAAAGAGCAATCAGTTCGACTCCTTCCGGCATGATCTTCCGTAACTTCTCTATTTCATTTTCAACTTTATCAGTCAGTTCAATTGTGTCGAAACCAGGCGCTTTGGTTACACTCAGAATCACTCCAGGAGACCCGTTAACGGCAGCATCTCCTCTCATAGGTTCAACTTCCCAAATAACGTCTGCCACATCAGAAATTTTAATCGGCCGGTCATTAATCGATTTAATGACAGTGCTCGCAATGGCGCTAAGGTCCGTCGACATAGCAAGGTTACGAACCATGATTTCCTGAGGACCAGATGTCAGGAATCCTCCAGTCGTATTACTCACTGCCTCCTTTGCAGAATTGCGTAATTCTTCAAATGATATGCCTGTAGCACGCATGCGATCAGGATTGGGTTGGATCTGGATCTGCTTGACCCCGCCACCCATGCTGAGCACTTCAGCAATGCCGGGAATGCTTTGCAATCGTCGCCTGACAGTCCAGTCAGCCATCGTGCGTAGATCACGAGGCTCAATGCGTTTGTCCTTACTACGCATACCAACAAGCATAATTTCACCCATCAAAGATGCGACCGGAGTCAGGTAAGGATGAACGCCCTCAGGTAAAGATTCGGTAGCGGATTGGAGCCGCTCCTGCACAAATTGCCGGGCCCGATAAATATCAGTTCCCCAATCAAATTCAACAAATATAAGTGAAAGGGCAACGTCCGAAGTGGACCTTAATCGGGACAGCCCAGGAACTCCCATTAATGCACTCTCCATGGGCACTGTCACGAGACTCTCGACCTCTTCCGGAGCAAGGCCAGGAGCCTCAGTAAGGATAGTGACGGTCGGCTTGGTCAGATCAGGAAGGACCTCGACCGGTAGTTGGAACATGGCCCTGGTGCCAAGCACCAATAATACGATTGCCGCTCCGAGCACAAGTGCACGGTTCCTCAAAGAAATCTGAATTAACCACTTAATCACTGTCCTGGGAAGAGTGGGATTTCCTGCTATTAGTTTCAGGTTCTGACTGATCATTGGCGACTTCCATGACCTTTGATGAACGACGGAAAATTAAACTCAAAATCAACAACGCAGTTAGTATCGCACTGAGAATCGCCAAAAAAATTGTCAACTGACTGTTGTTTTTCGAATTACCTTGCCCACTGCTGCCGGCTAATATCTTCTCTGTAGTTTTTTCCGTGCCGTCTTTGTTATGCTCGTGACCATGAGCTGCATCGAGTGCCTCTTTGAGTGAAATACTTCCTGAACCGGCAAATGCCAGAGAGTATGATCCCTTAGTAACGACCTCATCCAAAGGATAAAGACCACTGAGGACCTCGATGAAATGGTCATTGCGGCTGCCTATCCGGATCGGAACCTTTACGAAAGCATTTTTCAATTCAAAGTCTTTAACGAACACGAAAGGAGAAACATCGTCTCCCTGCAACGCTTCCTTCGGTATGGACATCACCTTCTGTCGGTCATTCACAACTATTGAAAATTCTGCTCTCATTTCTGGTCTGAACTTTCCTGTCAGACCCTTCAAATGGAAGAAAGCATCAATGGTGCCACTCGCACGGTCAGCCATTGTCCCAAATCTTACCAACTCGCCTTTGAAACTTTCACCGGGCAGAGCAGGAATGACGATTCTTGCCTCAGTCCCTTTCTTTAATTTTCCCGCCTGATCTTCCGGGACCCGGGCAACGGCGTGAACTTCTGACAGGTCAATTATTTCAATAATATCAGTGTCCGGTTCAATTGACTCACCTAAGCTCGCATGAGTGGCCATGACCAGACCCGCGAAAGGGGCAGACAAAGAAACTGCAGGAGGAGGATTTCCAGGCTGTCGGCTCTCAATCTTTAATAGGTCCTGACCACTGATAACAGAATCTCCCTCAAAGGCCTTCATTTCTATAATCCGTCCCGGGATCCGACTACTGACGACACAACGCTTCGAGGGAATGGCCGCAATTCTACCAAGAGAAAAGATCGTTTCTTCAAAATTGCTACGGTTCACCTTAACCGTTCCAATGCCAAGATTCTTAACCTCTATTTCTTTTAGAATAAGAATGTTAGCCAAACGAGTCGGGTCAATTGCCTCTTCTCCATGCAAAGGAGAGGAAAACAATATTCCGAGCATTGCTAATGAACGGAGCTGATATTTCATGGATTTTTTTTCTTTAATTTAAATGTGCTTCTACGCTCTGAAATTCCGGAGAAGATGTCTGTAGCGGTAATATATTTAACCGAGGCGTCAGCGATGTGATATTCGTGAACCAGTTCAAGGGATGACTGCTCTAGATCAAGTTTCTGTTCCTGGGCTAGCTGTAATTGAACGAAGCTGACCTGCCCAGCCGAGTACGCTTCCCGGTACCCTTTTAAATTCTTTTCAGCAATCTCAAGAATTACCGAAGAAGATTCCCGAGCCGCCTCAAGGGAAGCCTGTCTAGCATTCAGGGCTACTTTAATATTGTTTTCAATGTTGAGGGCCAAAGAATCAGCCTCGATATGATGTTTCGAAATATTTATGTTAGCGGACTCAATGGCAGACTCATTTCTCTTGCGTAGCGGTAAGGGAAATGAAAGGCTCAGGCCGATCATGGAATTACTGCCGAGTCCTTCCGGCGCATCGATCTTGCGTTCACGTTCAGCAAATATTTTCACTGCAAAATCTTCAAGACTATTAGCCTTGGCAAGGGAAAGTTCAGCACGTGCAAGATTAGTTCTTATAAGAGCAACCTGATAATCAGGGCGTCGGCTCAAGGCACTTTTAATATCAATTTTCCTAGAAGGGGATTCTGCAGGCAATTGCAAGTCGGCACTGACTATCAGTCCTGATTCTGAAGGAAGACTCAGCAAATCACGAAGCTCGCCAAGCCACCGTTCTATTTCGGAAGATGCTGCGTTGATTTTTTGTTTGAAGACCTTAGCATCGAGGCGCGCTTTAGTAGAATCGAGAACCGAGGCCTCTGCCCGTTCTGCTGCCGAATCTAAAAAATCTACAACCTCCTCATTGAGTTTGGACTGTTTAATATATAACTCCTTCTTCTGCTGAGCCGTGGCAATCATGATGCATGCAGTTCTCACCTTGTTAGCTAGATCCCTGCGCTGATCATTGACTTCTGCTTCCGCCAAACCCAGTTGTACCTGCCGTGAATTTCGAGCTTTTCTAAGCTTGGAAGTGAGGGGGAACTGTTGCGCAAAAGCGACTTCAAATACTGACTCCCCCTCTCCGTTACCGAGAGCATCCGAAGATGATGAAATCTCAAGCTCAGGATTATTAAGGCGCCCTTCCCAATGAAGCTGAACACGTGCACGCTTTATTTCAAGTTCAGCAGCCCGCAGATGTTTGTTTGATACTAATGCTCTAGTAACTGCTGAATCCGGATCAACACGGATAAAGCTTTCAACCCCATGCAGCGAATGCATCAAGAATACAAAAATGAATGAAATATTTAAATAAAAATACATGATACTTAAGATCAGTTTTAATTGCTAAGTTTAGAAACAACGCCCGCCATGGAATTCCACATCAGTGGGACGTTATAAATATTGTCCGTAAATATTATGCCCGAGAAACGTGGGCAGAACGGAATCTTAAATCAGATAAGAAAACGACACAATATCACCTCAGCAGAAGGTGACGATAAGTTAAACAAAAATCCTGTTGATTCTGTAGCAGTTTTGGTCCTTGGACATGCTAGCGAGTCAATCGAATCTCCACTCAAAAGAAAGGGCAAAGTGACACTTTTTGGCACACACAAAGACTCTACTTTAAAAGTGTGCGACAAAGCCAAAAGCTGCACATATTGATTAGAATCACAAGGTTCACTTGGCATCTCTTCTTGATCATCACAGTCATGCTCATGAAAGCAAGAAGCGGGAACCTTCCCTTGTTTAATTGCTCCATGATGATGGTGCTCAGCTCCTAGCTCGGCCCATAAAAAACAGGATCCGCCAGGCAAACTCATCACTAGCACGCCAAATGCTGCTATGATGGATGGAACACTCCTTAACATAGCCATAATTTAAAGCCAATGAGCCAAATTGTAAACCGATTATCTAATCTATAATCGCAATCGCGCAAAGACCATCAATGACAAGACGATACGGCATGAATAATTCAGTAAGAATAAAGGCGTTCGGATCCTCTTGTCACTAGAAACTTGCTCTCGAATTTTTGCGCCGTAAAGTCGCTAAAAGAATCTACTATGAAAAAACGGATCATTTATATAATTGTAAGATTCTTATTTTTGATTCCCGGTAAATGGAGTAAAAAAGGCAGTATTCGAATCAGTATTCTTGATTCCATTTATGGCGTGTATTGTCGGGATCAGTCTGATGATTTGCAGTTTCTTAGATTATAAAAAATTCAAATGATCGAACAAGCTAATCCCAGAACAGCTCAGATTCTATTTTCTGTTTCCCTAAGCATGCACATCTTTCTTCTCCTTGCGACAATTCTTATTACTTCTTCAAGCGCAATCAATGCAGAAGAATGGAAACCAGTGAACGGACCTGGATTAATTCCAGCCGATATGTTCGAAATTGATCCTTCACTAGAAGTTTCGGTATGGGCCACCAGCCCTATGCTCTACAACCCAACGAATATGGATATTGATCATGAGGGTCGTGTCTGGGTCACTGAAGGTGTCAACTATCGTGGCAGGAACGGAACGAGGCCCGAAGGGGACCGGATCGTTGTACTGCAGGACACTGATAGTGATGGAAAGTGCGACAGCTCCCATACCTTCGTTCAAGAAAAAGGTCTGATTGCACCGATGGGAGTGGCCGTATTTGATAATGTTGTCTATCTGTCACAGCCTCCGAATCTTATCGCTTATACTGACGTTAACCGTAATTTGGTATTCGAACCGGAAATAGATAAGCGAGAAGTAATTCTTACAGGATTTAATGCCATTAACCACGATCACTCTCTTCACTCACTGACGGCCGGCCCAGGTGGAAAATTCTATTTTAACAATGGTAACTGTGGAGCAGTGTTCACCGATAAGTCCGGTAAGACTTTTTACATGGGTGGCACCTATGGAGGCAATGGCCCAAACTGGCCAGCAGATCACCTGAAAAATTCAGGTAGGAGATCCGATGACGGGCACGTCTGGACATCAGGTTTTGCAGTCCGCATGGATCCGGACGGAGCCAACGCCGAGATCGTCAGCCATGGACTTCGTAACTCTTATGAACAAACACTCACATCTTTCGGTGATATGTTTCAGAACGATAATGATGACCCAAGAGCATGCCGAACCTCATACGCTCTCGAATTCGGATGCGCGGGCTACTTCACTAGGGACGCCATGCAAAGAAACAAGGCCGTCAGACGACCTGGTCAAGAATACTCAAGAGTTCATTGGAGGCAGGACGATCCAGGTACAATGGATGCTGGAGACGTTTATGGGGGCGGCTCACCTACTGGAATTACTTTTTACGAAAACGGTGCCTTGGGCCCTAAATGGGAAGGCCTTCTCCTCAGCTGTGAGGCTGCTCTGAATACAATATTTGGTTATAGACCAGTTCCAAGGGGCGGCACCTTTGAACTGAAAAGATTTGTTTTTCTGACTTCAAATCCGGGAAAAGAATATGATGGGGCAGATTTCTCAGGGAGAAAAGAAATCAAAGAAGGGGACAAGAATAAAATCTCTCCTACTCTCTTTCGACCCAGCGACGTGACCGTCGGACCGGACGGCGCCATTTATTTTTCTGACTGGTTCGATCCGAGAATAGGCGCGTCCAGTCATCTAGATGAATCTTTCTCGGGAACAATTTACAGGATCGCACCAAAAAAATTCAAGCCAAGGATTCCCAAGATCGATCTTTCCAGTATCAAGGGTCAAATCGAAGCTCTCCGCAGTCCCGCCATAAATACCCGCTACTTAGGGTTCCGAGCCTTGAAGGCTAAGAAAAACAAAGCGGCTAATCATGTACTTAAACAACTCGATGATGGGAATAAATGGATTGCCGCCCGCTCTGTCTGGTTACTTCCTCATATCGGAGAGGATGGGCTCAAAACCTGTATCAGAATGTTGGGAGACATTGATAGCGAGCAACGCGTTGTCGCTTACCGAGCCCTGCGCCGCGCAGGTCATGATATGGTTCCTCATGCTCGACGCATGTGCACTGACCCTTCACCTCAAGTGCGTCGCGAAATTGCTTTGTCTCTTCGTGACGTTCCAGCAGAAAAAACCAAAGACATCTTCATTACTCTCGCAAAGCACTGCGACACTGAAGACAAAAACTCCTTAGAAGCCATTGGATTAGGTGCTGCTAATCAGGAAAGTGAAATCTGGACTGCGGTAAAAAATGGCATCAATCCAGGCAAACCTAAGGATTGGTCTGACAATTTTGCTCGACTCACCTGGCGGCTCTGGGGAGCAGCATCCGTTAATGATCTTAAGGCAAGGTGCAATGACACATCCCTAGCACTGGAAAAACGAAAACTGGCACTCGAATCAATTGCATTCATTGATGACGCCCACGCTTCAAAAGTAATGCTGGAAATAGCATCCAACCAATCCCCACTCAAAGGACAAGCGATTGCTTGGCTATTGCGAAATATTGCTGGTGAATGGGCAAAGCACGGAATCAGCGAGGAACTCAAAGAGAAAGGGATCTATGATCCTGAGGCCATTACCATAGTGCACGCACCCATTCCAGTGCCCCCTGAGAATGTTTCATCACCAAAGGTCGAAGAGATCCTCAAACTCAAAGGAGATCCATTCAAAGGTAAAACTACTGCGCTCCGCTGCATCCTTTGTCACCAAATTGATGGTAATGGTCCTGATTATGGGCCGAACCTGAGGGGCTGGTCTGCTACTCAAACTCTTGAAGTGATCGTTCGTTCCATTGCCGAACCTTCTGCGGAAATTGCTCTTGGATACAAGGGCACGGAGATCCTGCTCAAGGATGGAGGGACTGTCCATGGAATCACCTTCAATAATAGTGATCCTTGGATAAAGAATGCGCCTCCACTAATTATTCAGTCAGCTGGTGGAGTGACTCAATTCATTCCTAACACACGAATCGAAAAAAAGAAGGACCTTAATCGTTCCCTGATGTATGACCCAGTCATGCTTGGACTTAATGCACAAGACATTGCTGATATCGCGGCCTGGTTGCAAAATTACCGCTAGTTTATTTCAATCTCTTTATCGTATCAAAGAACAGAATTAAGGAATCTTAGTGATACCAGATTTAGCCAAAGCCGCAGTCGCCCAGCTCGTTGCCGCAATTGAAATGAACTGATCTTTGCCGTGAGGGTCACCATTGTCGAAAAATTTCTGAATCGGTTTGGAACGGGATTTTACAAACCATGAACCGTCCTTCTTTTGCGTACGGAGCAGATAAGAGCGGGCTCGATTAATAGCCATACGGAATGCGGGATCTCGTTCACTGACAGGCGTACCGTCAACGAGGGCATGTAATGTCTGACCCGTGGCATATGCATCGCTTTCCATTTCAGGAAGTTGGGACCAGCCTCCATCCTCTCTTTGCCTCTTAAGAAGTTCATGACGAGCCGCCTTAATCTCTTGGGCCGGTGCATCTAATGCTATGAGTGCCTTGTACTTACCATTAAAATCTTCCTGTGAATGAGTTTTTGAAGTCACGATCCATGGCCGAGCCTTAGCGATTGCCGCTTTGACTTTCTTTTCAAGGTCCGCGCCACGAACAAAATGGTCCATATAGTAAATAGCTAAATAACTGGTATGAATCTTTGATTCCTCGGAAGGGGGGCGATTCGTTTGCACGTCCCAGTTCCCTTCTTCTTTTTGTTGGTGAAGAATATAGGAAACAAAGGCATCCGAAAAATTGTCTTTAGTCATTCCTCCAAGTTCGAATGACCATAATAAATAGCCAGCAGTGAGGCTCCGGCCTCCAAGAGATTTGCCCGCAGTTATTGAATCAAGACGATCTTCAAAAAGGTCGCGAATGAATTGGACCTGATCCTTCATCAGTGACTCGTCAATACTGATACCAGCTTCACTGGCATCATGCATCGCCAACATTGGCAAAGTCTGGTGATGACAGGAGAAGCAGTCCCTATTGTTTGGATAGTTCTCGGCTCCTTTCTGAACGATGCGCAAGCCACCTTCGATTGCACGACGAACCTTAGATGGGGTCTCCTCTTCCGCATGAGTAGCCAGAACAAAGAACAGAGGCAGTAGTAGTAGCAATTTTTTCACACCTAAATGATAACACCTAATGATCTAATTAACCAATTTCAAAAGCTCATTAAAGATCAGTAGTTGATCCTCCCAAATTAATTGGTATTAATATTACTATGAAAAGAACCCCGATTTTATTGATCCTCTTTGCTGTGATTTTTTCCTTAAGCGGAATCACTTCTGGAGCCGATCACAGAGGATTTAATAAAAATAAATTGGCTAAAGTCGGAAATGAAGTGCAGCGGCTCATTGATGAAAAATTCATTGCCGGGGCCGTTACTCTAGTCGCTAGAGACGGTGAAATAGCCCATTTCGAGGCTCGTGGAGTGAGTGATCTTAGTTCTGGCAAGAAAATGAAGAAGGATACTATCTTCCGTATTTACTCAATGACAAAACCGATAACAACGGCAGCGGTCATGATGCTGGTCGAAGATAAAAAAATATCAATTAGTGATCCCGTCTCAAAATTTCTTCCGGAATTTAAAAATCTTGTTGTCTATGATAAGTCCGGAAAACATAAGCCGGCCAAAAAACAAATTACCATTGCCGATCTGATGAGGCACACATCAGGCCTCAGCTACGGATTCGTCGGAGGAGAAATAGCCATCATGTACACCATTAAAAATGTGCTCGACCGGAACGCATCTCTAGAGGACATGATGCAAAAAGTGACTAAGATTCCATTGCAGGAGGAACCGGGAACAGTGTGGCGATACAGTATAGCGATTGATGTTTTGGGCCGGTTAGTAGAAGTGGTATCCGGAAAATCCTTTAGAAGTTTTCTTAAGAGTGAAATTTTCAAACCTCTCGGGATGAAGGATACAGATTTTTTTGTTCCTAAGGAAAAATGGAGCCGTTTCACTAACCAGAACGGAAGGAATGGTTCAGGAAAACTTTTTATCTCAGAGTCAGCCTCTAAGAGCCAATTTAAGAAAAGACCCAAGAACGAATCAGGAGGTGGAGGATTATGTTCCACTGCGAATGATTACTTCAGGTTCTGCCAGATGATCCTTAACGGAGGTGAGTTAGATGGTGCTCGTCTACTCAAGAAAGAGACCGTGGATCTGATGATGTCGAATCACTTGCCCCCATCGATCAAGAATATCGGCATTAATGATAACAGGCTGGGCATTGGTTTTGGTTATGGATTTGCAGTGCGTTTCGAAGAAAGTGACTGGGGCTCTGGCGGACGCGAAGGCGAATGTGGTTGGGGAGGTGCAGCGAGTACTCATTTCTGGATCTCACCAAAGGACGGATTAATCGCAATAACTCTGCGCAACTTCATGCCTTATGAGTGGACCCTTGAGAAAGAACTCAAGACTCTCATCTATGAGGCAATGGGTGATTGATATAATTATTTCAATCCGAGCTGATCCACATATTTCTCCGCATTGATGTGAATATCATCTGCACCGATCTGATCAAAAGGATTTTCTAGATGTTCCTGGATATTATCCAGACTCACCAAGATCATCGTAAACATGACAGGCAGAACGTAGACTAGGCTAGGTGCATAATCCTCTGAAACGGCAGCAAAGTACGGGCCATACAAGACTGGCAATATCGTCACAAAAAGGTCACTGAATGCACTCAACGTTCGAGGAGTTCTGTATTGATAAATGTGCTTAACATCCTCAAAAGCAACGATCATTTTACTGAGGAACTGGTTGCATCGTGATGTCTCACCTGAGGGAAGACCATTGCCTCGCAAATCATCCTTGATAAATGCTGAAAGTTCCGAGAATTTTCTGTAAACGTTCTCTTCATGCTTCGTCATCTCAGAGATCGGATGAAGGAAGAGTGTTCGGCAACCATTAAGTAATTCTCCGAGTAGCCGCCTTCCCTTATCCAGTATCTGATCATCTGTATTTTCCAGCCAGTCCCGCGATGCAAAGTAGATGGCCCGGCCATGAGCCTTAATCGAACTATACTTTGCTAATGCATTCTCTCGCCTCTTGTAAGCTCCGCCTATTGAAAAGACGATCGGAAAGACAACTGCCGTCGCAATGAGTGTCATTGGAAATTCGGCAGTTAAATCAAACTTACGGCACAGATAAGTAGAAAGAACCGCCAAGATAATTATGATAATCGTTTTAAGATTAATGATTATTGAGATTTACTTTAATTTATTCACTTTTACTCCCGGTTCGTTTGATATTCTCCTTCAGCCTGTAAAAACTTAATCACACTTTACGCTCTCTGTCACGTTATCCAGAACGTCCGTACACTTGATCCATATTTGCAAACGATCAGGATCGATGAGTTTGGATAAGGTCAGTTCTGCGCTCCGTCCGTGAGGTTCAATCCTCTCCAAGTACCCTATCCTTTGTTTTTTCTTATCTAACTTGTCATAGGCTATTATTGCATAACCGAACTGAGGTAAGGACTTGGGGTCAATTTTCCAACTCACATTGGCCTTCTCTTTACCTATTAATTTAGCACTGGCAGAATGAATCTTAATGGGCGCGTATCCTGGCTTCTTTTCATTTCTTTTAATGGAATGACTCGATGGATTATTGGTGGTCGATCTGGTATTCGAACCGCCCGCGACCATGAAATAATATTCTCCCTCAGAATCTTTGGCCACGCCACCGTTCCAATTGTTCTTGAAGTTAAAAGAACGTTTTCCTTTCTTAAGGTCCCAACTGTTCACTGAATACTTGGCACTGCCGAACGCGTGCCACTGACCCGTAAGTTTGCGTTTCCAGCCATTTCGCAGATGCGTGGTACGGGCATTCTTTCCAGTCTCGAGCCAATCCTCAATGAAAGAATCATTACCGCCCAGAAAATGAGCATCCTTCACCGCGACATCCATAGTGACCATGTGGGTCCATTCTTTGGTCTTAGCCGAACGGACCCAGTAACCATAGAATGTATGACCCTTAACGGGCCAACAACGAGCCACGAGGGTGTACCAGACATCAGTGTCCCAACCCAGCTCGAAGTTCCATGATTTTAAGCCAGTCCCCTCTCCGCCGAATTTTTCGGTGAGCGTTCCTGGGCCACGGTGAACGGCCCTAATTGGTGCCTTGTGATTCTTGTGATCCCAAATAGAAAAGATATAATTATGTGCCTTAGGGTGCGCCTGAATCCCAGCGTATCCGGCACCTTTCCCTGCCCATCCAAGGGCCTCATAATAAGTGTACATCGCTTCACCGCCCTTAGGCACGCGGACCTCATTGATGAGAATGTTACCCGCAAAATTCGCATCGTTATAAACTAGGTGAGATGAGGGAGCGGCGTTCTGTCCCGCTTCGGCTTTGACAAAAATGAATCCCATGAAAATGGGAATTAGGATAATTAGGCGCATATTTGTTTCTCCTTCGTATTACACTTAGACTTTATACCATGATTTATCGATGCCCTGAGCATGATTTCATCTTCATTTTTTATCATTGTTATTAATTCCTTGTGATTAAGTCATTGGTAAGGCTTCTGATCAATAGTATATAGTATAATGAGGAATATGAGAATTAGGATTGTATCGAATTTATTGGTCATTGGTTTCATAAAATCTGCACTTTTATCCGCATCAACTTTTGCTTCTGACAAAGCGCCCTTTAAATATGTTTGGGGAACTGCTCACCATATATTACCCAAAACACATTCGGATGAATCCGGCTATTTCTCACTGTGCGAAGGAAATGACGGGCGCATCTATGTAGGCACAGCAAAATATAATCATAACGCTTACCTAGTGGAATTTGATCCCGTCACTACTGAGCAGAGAATAGTCATTGATGCTCACAAGGCATGCGGACTGAACGCAAAAGGCTTCGCCGCCCAGGCCAAGATTCACACGCGCAATTTCGTCGGACCTAGCGGAATCATCTATGTCGGTACTAAGCAGGGATACGCGAAAGAAGGGGACAATTCGAAATATCCAGGAGGCTATCTGATTACCTACGATCCTCGTAACGATAAGTCCAGTAACCTCGACATGCCTTATAAGGAACAGGGCATTGCTGACGTAGTCGCCGATGAAAATCGAGGTTTGATCTACGTTATTACCTGCGAGGACCAGCACTGGATGAAGTATGATGTCACCACCAAAAAATTTACCGAAATCGGCCCCATGCTTACCCCTTATGCAACGACTTTAGTTGGTGCTGATGGTAGGGCTCATGCACTGACTAAAGATTTCCATTTAGCCACCTATGATCCGACCACCGAAAAAGTTATTGAACGGAAGATTGAGATCAACGGAAAGCAATTTGTGCGTCCGAATGAGAGCGCCATCCCGACATGGAACCTGGCAACCGATGGACGCACTGCTTGGCTCATTCTTATGAATGATGCCACTCTTATATCCATCGATCTCTCATCCAAAATAAAAAAGGTTAAAGGTCTGAATCACGGTCTCATGCTTGAAGGAGAAGGCCCCGATTCGCGTAGCGCTCTAACCATCGCTCCGGACGGTAAAATATACACTCTAATCAGTGTGAAAAATAAGACTGGATTCGGTAATCACAGACTGCATCACCTCTGCCGCTATGATCCTAAAGAAAAAATCCATGAGGACCTCGGCGTCTTGGCAGTTAAGAACCCCGACTTCTTTAACTTTAATCCCGTCAATGGGAAGAAACCTCCTTGGAGTCATGGTTATCATACATTGCCTGACGGGACCCTGACCCCATTACACAATCATATGGCACTGATCGCTGGTAGGGACAACACATTGTACGCGACCATCATTTACCCTTTCACTTTACTCAAAATTGATGCTTACAGGAAGCAGCCTGATACCTCTAGCCCTTCTAAGAAATATTTCCGAGTAATCCACCAACAATTGGATCGGATTGAGAAAAATCTCCCTCAATTGACTGCATTGGGCGAGTTGGCAGCTGAGCGATATGACAGGGGCGGTCTGATCGGCTTTCATTGGTTCGGCACCACACTAGAACAGGAACTGATCGGTCGCAGCGGTGGCCTCATGCACATTGGATTTGACCGTCCGTGGAAAGAGAAAAAACTGCGGACCGACGAAGAAAAAGCTCAAGATCTTGCGGTCCTGGCATGGGACGCGGACCCTAAGCCAAATGAACTGAAGCGACTCCAACAAATCAAAGACTCGGGACAGTATCTCCTCGGCTTTGGATCCAGACGTAATCCTAATCTTGCCGAACATATTAAGCTTTGTGATTCTTGGGTGGACTCAGATACTGAGGCCAAAGACCTGAGTCCTGGCAAACTTAATCACGTGATAAATGCTGTGTCAGGTTGGGTCTGGATGGCTGAATTTATCGCAGCCCATACCCGCAAAGGACGAATGCCTCCAGTATGGAAGAGCTGGGTCATGAAGGATGGGCGCGCTTGGTCTGATCGGTTTTTCCGTAAGACCAAATATCATAAAGAATTTTCTGTTCCCCCGATCCAGGAAGGGGTCCTAGGAAAAGAATACCTTCATCGTATCCGATCTCAACTTTCAGCATTAGAAAACACCCAATCACCTGCAATTCATCAATTTGCTAAAAACATCGCAGCTGAAAAAAGAGCCGGCCGACGCACATTAGTAGCGTCAAGCGGTCACATGGTGATGAATTATGTAGGGAAATTTTCCGATTCGATGTGGGCTGAGAATGTTGAGGTTCATGAGAACCTAGAATCGCAACTCAATAACTTTAAGAAAAAATCTACTCGGGACGGTCTCGTTCTCCGGCTCGGCTACTTTGGCCTCAGTAACAAAATTGATGCCCTGTTCAAGGAAAAGAAGAATCGGGTCCTCCTGATGACCGCAGAAAATCCTCTCCCAGAATTCTCTTCCTACCTGAATTACCCAGACAGGGTTGACCTCGGGCTCGCTTTCGGAGACGCTTGCGTGCCCATTGAAGGATATCCAATCCCACTATTTCCACCCAGTGGCGTGGTTAAGGCCGTGGCCTATGAAGCGTTAAATATCGAAATTCTTGATGATCTGAAAAATTAATCGAGGCCTTAGTGATATTATGTAGTTGGTAAATTAACGGGGCAGATGCTAACTTTAATGCATGAAGAAATTCCTGCTACTCATACCATTACCGCTTCTTTTCCTAAGTGGCTGTGGAATTAGAATAACCACTGAACTGGAATTTCCAAAATTAAAAGAAGCATTGCTAGCCCCTGAGGACGGAACCGAACCTATTGAAAAGTAAGGACCACTTCTCCTTACAAATTTTCAATGGTTATTGCTTAGGTACCAATGAAAAGCCGCTACCATCTCGCTGACACAAAGAGGATACCGATTGGAATCTTCTGCTTCCTTTGCATTATCAATTCTTTATTCGCAAATGAGACTGACCAAAATGATGCGAGCTCAAAGCAAGGTTTGCTCGCAGCCTACGACTTCACGTCGAGTTCAGGAAATCTCGTCATGGACCGTTCAGGGGCCAAACCATTGGTTAATCTCTTAATCAATGAACCTCGCAAGGTTCTCCGTGCCAATGGCTCAATCAAATTCATTAAGGGCACAGTTGCTCGTTCAATGGGTCCTCCTTCAAAGATCATAAATGCATTGAAGGGTTCCAATACGATCAGTGCAGAAATTTGGTTTAAGCCTTCCAATCTGAAGCAGGACGGGCCAGCACGTCTATTAACAATATCAGGCGGCACATCAGACCGCAACTTTACGATCGGACAAGAGGGCCGGTCCTTGCAGGCTCGGATCCGCACCACCAAAACAAGCAAAAATGGTCTGCCGGCATTAGAGAGCAATGCATTACTAACCACTAAAGTCACTCATGCGGTCTATTCATTCAATGAAGGCCGGGCAAAGCTTTATATTAACGGCCGACTCGTTAAGGAACAAAAAATTAGTGGGACATTTGATAATTGGGATAAAAATTTCAAAATCTCAATCGGCAACGAGGTGTCCAATGACAGGCCATGGTTAGGTGCGATTTACTATGCTGCAATATACAATCGCGAACTCAATTCAAATGAAATTACCGCACGGTATGAAGCTGGAAAAGATGAAAAAGGGGTTCCACCAATTGATAAGGTTGCAGAAAACTCCAAGCTATTTGAGAGGAGCGTTGCCCCGATCTTAGCCAATCACTGCCTCGAGTGTCATGACGCGGCAAACGCGAAGGGAGACCTTGACCTTTCTCGAAAGATCACAGCATTCGCTGATGAGGGAATCATCGCACCGGGCCATTCATCGAAGAGTCTTCTCTGGGAATCAGTGACGAAGAACGAAATGCCAAAGAAGCGTCCACCATTGACTGATAAAGAAAAAAAATCCCTCAAAGATTGGTTAGATGGTGGAGCACATTGGACACTCAAAAGCATTGATCCTGCCGTGTATGTGCATAAGGAAAAGATTCAACAATATTGGATACGCAGGCTCACAGTTGAAGAATATATATCAACGGTCGATGCAACTATGGGAGTTGATATATCTAAAGAAGCCCTTGAAATACTGCCCGCTGATCTGCGAGCCGATGGATTTTCGAATACCGCTTATAATCTGAACGTTGACCTCGAACACGTCCTAGCCTATTCGCAGCTCGCCTCAAAAATCGTAACAAAAATAGACATTAAAAAATTCACTCAACGCTTTTCCAGCAATCAAAGCTTCACTGACAAGAACATGGCCAGCTTCCTCGAGAAGTTAGGCCATTGGGTCCTGAGGGGCCCTCTGGAGAAAAAAGAAATCGTAATCTACAGAGGCATTACAACGACTGCAGTCGCTGGGGGCGGAAATTATCAGGAAGCAATGAGTCTGGTCCTCGAAGCCATGCTTCAATCCCCACGTTTCATTTACCGTATTGAAGATAATAATTCCGGTGAGATCGTCAGTGATACTGAATTAGCGGTGCGACTCAGCTATCTCATTTGGGGGTCTTCTCCCGATAAGGCACTCTATGATGCGACACTCAAAGGAACCCTCAGTGATCCGAAGACAATAAGGTCCCAGGTTGACCGCATGCTCGGTGACCCACGCGCCATTAATCAGTCCATCCAATTCTTAAGGCAATGGCTGAACCTTGATAGTCTTGCAAATCTCAGCCCAGATAAAAAACATTTCCCCAACTGGGACCCTCAATTGGCCAAGGACATGGATTCGGAAACGGTTGCTTTTTTTAAAGAAGTGATCTGGGAGAAGAAACTCCCAATGTCTCAACTACTGAATGCTCAATTCACTTACCTGACTCCTAAATTAGCAAAGCACTACGGCATAAAAACAAAAGATAACAGCGAGTTAATTCGTTATGATTTGAATGAAGTGCCCTCCAGAGGAGGACTGCTAACACAAGGAAGCACGCTCACCATTGGAGGCGATGAAGCTTCGATGGTAACGCGTGGTCTTTTCGTATTACATGATCTTTTAAGAGGGGTCGTAAAGGATCCTCCACCTTGCGTCGATACCACTCCAGTACCTATCAAAGCAGGTATAAGTCAAAGACTCATCGCAGAAAAACGTATATCGAACAAAAATTGCGGAGGTTGCCACTCAAGGATTGAGCCTCTTGCATTTGGACTCGAACGCTTCGATGGACTTGGCACTTATAGGGAGAAGGACAGCTTCGGCAATCTATTAAGGGAGGATGGAAAAATTCTTATTCCTGGAGAAGTAAAACCACTAAAGTACAGAAGTTCCGCAGAACTCATGGACTTGCTTTCTCAAAGTGACCGTGTGAGTCACAGCTTAACGTGGAAAATAACACAATTTGCAATGGGTCGACCATTAGGCGCGAAAGATGTGAGCAAGGTTGACAAGATCCACCAAAGAGCAAAAAATAATGGGAACACCTATCCGAGTATCATTCACGCTATAGCAACCAGTGACCTGATTCATAGCAAGGAAGTACAAGAGAACAAATGAAGAAGAAACTTAATCGACGAGCGCTACTCAAAGGACTCGGCTCTGTTAGCATAGGATTGCCACTCTTAGAGGAAATGATCACGGTAGATGCCCTCGGAGCAAGTGATGTTAAAATTCCTGTACGCGCATTCAATGTCTTCTTCGGTCTTGGCATTCCCTCTCCATTACAATCAGAAGGATTTAATGACGTGCTCGAACCTCTCAAGCCGCTATCAGATAAGTTACTCATTATGCGTAATGTTGACCATGTTCGCTGTGATGTGCGCGGCATAAATGCCCATTTTGATGGAGCCACTGCTTCCTTCACCGCAGAACCGGCAGGCGGAGAAGCAAAAGCAGGTGGCCCCTCCATTGATCAAGTCATTCGCCATTCAAATTACCCTGCCGGCATGCCTAATGGAATGATCTCATCACTCGTTGCCGGCACTTTCTTCAGACGCAGTCGTGTCGGTAGATACCACCACAGCTATAATCTTGATGGAACGGTATCTGCAAGGATGCAGGAAAAACCTCGGGACTTGTTTGACCGTGTCTTTGGAAGCTTATCAAGTGCAAATGATCAGGAAAATAATAATAAACGCCTCAAGCGAAGTGTTCTTGACTCGGTCCTAGAGCAGTACCGATTCTTTACCGGATCAAATTCTCCATTGGGCGCAGCCTCAAAAGGACGCATTAAGGATCACCTGGAACGTGTACGTGAATTTGAACAGAGGGCCTTTTCTCTAGCTAAGAAAAATGAACAGGGACCAAAAGCCCCTCCCCCTTCGCATCTACCTCATGGCGGCCCCGCCGACCCAGGTGGCGAGGGAATTGATATTAAACTTGAGGAACTCAGAACCGAATGGCGACTCCTCGCGGATCTTTATGCTCTGGCCATCGAGATGGACAGGGCCCGGTTCGGATCAATCACATTCCTAGCAGCAGGAGAACGGATCCGACTCACTGGGGAATATAAATACAATGACCGAGTCCGTTACAATTTCAATGACTCTACTGAGCATGGACGGGGAGGCTCAGGAGGATGCAGTCACGAGTGGTGGCATAAGTTTGATGAAAAACGCGACAACAAGCAATTACGTGCTCATGCGCACATGAAAATGAATGAGATTGCCTATTTCATGAATCGCCTTGATCGGGTCAAAGAACCCAATGGCAAGAGCTTACTTGAAAATTCGTTACTCACCATATCCACTGAGTCCGGTGACGGACGTCACAACAATGTCAAAAGAGAATTGTCTGGAGTCTTTCATGCAGTGACCGGAGCCAATGGTAGATTCAAAACAGGACAAATCATGGATGTAAAGGCTCAAGGCCTTGACCTCTACAATACAATGCTTAAAGCGATGGGCTCAGAGCGCAGGCTAGGTCCAAAAGACTATAATCATAGCTCCATTGATCAAATCCTCGTTTAAAGAATTTTGGTAAATATCACGCAAGTGATATTTTGTATTTGGTGAAAAGTTTAGTGAAGTGTTATTATTTTGATTAATGGAATGCTGGAAAAGAATTTGCGCCTTTTGCCTCATGCTAGCAAACATTACAACGATAGCGTGCGGAGCCCAGCCATTACACGAAGAAATAGACAAGATCATTAAATCACAGGCCAGTGGCATAACGGCAACAACCAGCAGTGACACTGAATTCTTCAGACGCGTACAGTTGGACATTGCAGGAACTATCCCTGATCCTCAGCAAGTACGAGCATTCCTAAACGACAAGTCGCCACAGAAGCGTACCAGACTTATCGATACGTTGCTAGCCAGCGAAGCTTTTGTAAATCACTGGACGGACCGGCTCTCTACAATGCTACTTGAGCGACAAACTCTGGGCAAGATAACCGATGAAGAATGGCGGGAATACTTGAAGAAAACAATACAAGAAAATCCGCGCTGGGACCAGATAGCTAGAGAAATTCTCGCCGCAACAGGAAAGGACATTTCCCGTCCGGCAATGAAATTTCTCGGCAATGGTGCCCATCATCGACTGACCGAGGATGTAGCGCGGCTGTTCCTTGGAATGAATCTTAAGTGCGCCAAGTGCCATGACCATCCTTCAGTAAATGAATGGAAGCAGGCGCATTACTGGGGTCTTTTTGCCTACCTCAATCAGACAAAACAAGCTACTAATTCAAAGAACAAGAAAGTCTACTTCGTTGAATCTTTGGCTACCGGGAAAATCAAGTTTCAATCAGTCTTCGAGGACAATGAGGAAGAGACCGGACCCAAGCTGCCAGGCGGATCTGAGGTTCCAATCCCGACATATGAAAAAGGGAAGGAATTTGATAAACCGGCGACAGATGGCTTGCCGGCAGTACCCAAATTCCGCCCAAGAGAACTCTTGGCTCGTGATTTGCCAGTGAAAGAAAATACCTACTTCGTAAACAACGCAGTGAACCGTATATGGTTCCTGATGATGGGACGTGGACTAGTGCATCCACTGGATGAAATTCATGGAAAAAATCCTCCTTCTCATCCTGCTCTGATAGCAGTTCTGGCTAATGAATTTGTTAAACATCAGTTCGAGTTAAAATGGCTGATCCGTGAAATTGCACTCAGTCGAAGCTACCAGCGCAGCAGCATATTACCTGAAGGGATCAAAACGGTTGAAGCTAACAGCTACCGCATAGCGCATCCCAAGCCAATGACACCAGAACAACTTCTAAAGGCAATCCTCAAAGCATCCGGAAACTTTGGAAAAGTGTCAGCCATGAAAGCCGATACAAATGCAGGGAAATTTGACCGTCGCGGCTACTTCAGCGGAACACACAGCGATATGCCAAAATCCTATAAGGAAATACGTGCAATCTTCATGGAAACCTTTGCCCAACCGGCAGGTGAAGCCGAAGAGGAATTCCTTCCTGGATTAAACAAATCACTATTCTTAATGAACGATCGTCTCATCATGCACTGGCTAAAACCGCACGATAGCAATCTGGTACAGAGACTCAAAAAAATTCAGGAGGACGATAAAATATCAGAGGAAATGTATCTGTCCGTTCTGGCACGTTTTCCAGATAAAGAAGAAGTGCAGACAATTAAAGATTACTTAGAAAAAAATGAGAGTCGCCGCGATGCGGCACTTGGTGAACTGGTCTGGGCACTATTAACCTCGACAGAGTTTCGTTTAAATCACTAATGAAAACGACTCCACACAGATATGCATGCGCTAGCGTTGAGCACGGCATTTCACGGCGTCAGGTGCTCGGCACACTAGGCGGAACTGCCGGTTTCGGAAGCCTATTGCAACCTGGAATTGCCGAGGAAATCGCCAAACAGCAAAAGCAAGTGTGCCTGATCTGGCTTGATGGCGGGATAAGCCAGTACGAGAGCTGGCATCCTCTACCACAAAGCAAATTCGCTGGGCCATTCCGCAGCATCAAGACCAGTATACCAGGCATTCACTTCAGTGAATTGGTTCCACATACCGCTAAGATAGCCAACAAGATTTCAGTCATTCGAACAATGGCAACAAAAGATCCTAACCATTCGAGTGGCGTTCCTCGCATACAACGTGGAGATCCGGTCGACCGCGGTGTGGAATATCCATACATCGGGTCAGCGATAGCCAAGTTGCTCGGCCCCGCTAACCCCAAACTGCCTCCATACATTTGGATCAAGCCCGGGAACGGTGGTTTCATTGCCCGTGAAGCAGGTTTCCTCGGTGCTCGGTACGGAACGCTAGCGCTCGGTGATGGCAAGCCTCCAATACATATTCACCGGCCAGATGCAATATCAGCCGAAGCCGACGCTGCTCGCAATGCTCTCCGCAAGAAGGCCAATGAAAGATTCAGAACATATCGTAGCGCCTCTGAGATAGATGCCTACGAGACCAGTTACGACATGGCTCAACAATTAATGGAACGCAAGGACGTCTTTGATGACAGTGAGCTCGATCAAAAGGATCGCGAACGTTATGGGACTCATCCCCTTGGGCGACACATTCTGCAGGCTCGAAGACTTCTTGAGGCAGGCGTACGCTTCATTAAAGTCAACAGTTACCATTGGGACACGCACGGGGATAACTTCAACATGTCGCAGCGTCTAATACCGCAAGTTGACCAACCCTTTGCAGCACTAGTCAATGATCTTGAGGCGCGCGGAATGCTCGATCATACCCTAGTCATCGTGATGAGCGAATTCGGACGTACCCCAGTCATTAATTCACGGTTGGGCCGCGACCACTGGCCGGACTGCTGGAGCGTTGTAATGGCTGGGTGCGGTATCAAGCCTGGAGCCATTATTGGCGAAACTACCGCGGACGGAGCCTTTGTTAACGGTGAAGGGTATGATATCGGGCACCTATTCCACACAATCTACACGCTTTTAGGAATCAACCCACGCAAGACACACTACCGGTACAAGGGCCAAAAACTGGACATAGCACATGGTGACTGCGAACCAATCAAGGAGGTGATGCTATGAATACACCCAAGCTTGATATAAAAAATGCTTGGGAGTCGAGGATCATTAAACATGACCGCCAGCTCTTCAGAGCACAGTTCAGCCCAGACGGACGCTTCATCGCTGCCGGAGGCCAAGATAAGTTCGTACACATATGGGAACTCGAAGGCGAAAAAAAGAAAGTCCTCGACGCCCACAAAACATGGGTCTCTTCGCTAACTTTCGATCCCAAAGGCAATGCGCTTTTTACCGCCGACTACTCGGGAGTCATCCATTGCTGGAATCATCAGAAAACAGCCAAGCCAATCTGGACCATTCCCGTTGCAGACAGTAACAATGTCCGTGCTGTCATAACCACATCTGATGGTAAACATCTCATCAGCGCAGGAGATGATGGAGTAATAAAAGTATGGGATACTACCAATGGAAAACAGGTCACAACAATGAAAGGACATCAAGAATGTGTCTTCAGTCTCACCATCTCACCAAACGGAAAATTTCTTGTAAGTGGTGACCTCCTCGGATCAATTCGTCAATGGAGCCTCGACACCTGGAAACCAATGCGCGAACTGAACGCATCTCTTCTTCATACAAGAGAAGAAAATTTTATCGCTGATGTTGGTGGAGTACGAAGCCTCGCATTCAGTCCGGACGGTAAATTACTTGCCGCGGGTGGTATGAAAGAGGCTAAAAGTAATGCATTTTGTCCAGGAAAACCCACGGTGCTCATCTTTGATTTTGAAAGTGGTAAGATTACAAACGAACTAAAGATCAAAGGTAAAAGCGACGGCCCCTTCAACGCGCTCCGTTTCTTAGAGGATGGTACGTTAGCCGGACACACAGAAATATTACACGCAGCCTCAGAGCTGACATTTTGGAAAACTTCACAAGCAGAGCCTCTACACTCAATTAGTAATGGTTCAGCATATGACCTAAGTCTGCACCCGGACGGGCGACAACTACTGATCACAACTTATGTATCAGGTGGCAGTAGTGGAAATGGTGCACGAAAACGATTCCACGAACAATATCTCCCAAATACTACAAACTTGCGAATCTTCAGCCTTTTTTCAAAGCCTGAGGGCAGCGAATAACATTAATTAAAAAAAACAGAAAAATCTATTAGTCCCTAGTTGGAAGCCTTTCTGATCGTTTCTAAATTCTGTTGGATTTTCACCGTGTTCTCGGCAGCTATCTTGTCGGCATCAGCAAGAGATTTACCTTTTCTCATGGGCCGCTTGTGACCTATCTCGGTCAGCCAAGCGTCACGTTGGACCCGCATACGCTCCCTAAGAAACATCAATAACCGACCATAGGCATTTGGTTGAGGATCTTTGAGAGGTGGCCTCACCGCAAAGAAATTAATTATCTGTTGAGCTATTAATTCATGTCCCTCTGTTCCAGGGTGGATCCCATCACGAGAGTACTTGAAATTCGGATCCTTGGTCCGCTTATCCACGAGCTTCTTTTCCATGACAGAATGTAAATCGATTACCCTCCAACCGTCCTCACGCTTAGAGACCAGCCACTCGGAATAAGCTTTCATAACATCGTCATAATTAAATTTAGGGTTAGGCTTATCGTAAACCGGAGGCGTCATGAAAATAATCTCAGCTCCTTGAGCCTCAGCCTTTGCCTTCAGTCGCTGTAACCCATCCTTGTAACTATTGAAACGCTCCTCATCAAACGGTTTGTAGATACCGCAGTTGATACCGTAACAGGCAATGATTAGATCAGGCTCTAAAGCCTTTAATGCCCTGTCCAGACGCTCGTGCAGGTCCGGACGCGGAAAACCGTGCCTAAGGTGCCCCGGCTCGGACAAACCAGAGACTGTCTCGCTGGGTATACCTTGATTGAGAATTTCTAAGCTTAACTCGGGATGATTGATCATTAACCATCTCTCAAAAATCACCACGTACTCTCCACCATAAGTGATGCTGTCACCAAAAAATACTAGCTTCTTAGAGTCTTTGAGAGTCTCGAAGTTGTCATTTGCCTGCACACTCATGCTGGTCCAAGCCAAGGCACTTAACAATATTCTTAGTAGGGGGGGGGTAAATCGAATTTTGGTCATCATTTGGTAAGAGCGAATCATGAGATTATGGAACTAATTTAAGATTCATCTTAATGTTAGAGATATTGAGTTCTCACAAAGAAAGTTACAATGAATTATTCACTGATAGCGCATCGCGCTGTTTAATTACACATATGAACTTCTATCCATTCATCGTTGCCCTTAGCAGTTGTTAGTATAAATTCAATCATGCATCGTTCAATCATTCTAAGTATCGCGTGCTGTATTTTTGCTACGTTAACAACTTCATTAGCAGACTCATACATCTTGGACACGAACGGTAAGCAACTCTACAAGTGGGATGGCACCTACCTCAGAACCACTTCAGGTAAGCAGCTCTACAAGTGGGATGGTACTTACATTAGAACGATCTCAGGCAAGCAACTCTACAAGTGGGATGGTACTTATCTAAGAACCACTTCAGGTAAGCAACTTTACAAGTGGGATGGTACTTACATCAGGACCACTTCAGGTAAGCAACTTTACAAGTGGGATGGCACTTACATCAGGACCACTTCAGGTAAGCAGCTATTTAAGACCAAAGGGATTATAAGCATCGCTGTTCTCATTGCCCTAGTTACCGGCAATCTTTAATTCAAATTAAATTGCCTTTGCGCCAAAACTTGAGTAAAGAATTTCTTAAGTAAGAGTTAAGCTATCTGCCCCTATAAAGGGGGTAACAATTAAATGACTTTTAAATGAATCCTCCAGATTACTGGATTAAATTTTAGATTCACATCGAAAACCATTCGATGGCATATCAAAAGAAGTGACATTCATGAAAATAAAAGCGGGTATTGCTATTTCATTAATACCTTGGTTCTTAGCATTGGGTCTCTATTACTCTTTAGCGATCCACATGTACCATAGTCTCGGAGGTTGGCCCGAAAGCATTGGAACAAGAGGATTTTCATCAGCATTGCTCATGCATAATAACATTCATGGTTTTTATATTTCAAACCTGGCACTTTTTACAATATTCGTTGTGCCGGTAATTATTCTTCTATGCCTTTTCGTTCCGCGTTGGCGATATCTGGTCATTTATCTCTCATTGCAGTTATTGGGGATGCTGGTATTTTTCCTGCAAATGTTTTTTGCTCCTGACGGTTACACCAATTGGTGGTTGGACTAAAAAATCTAAAATTAATCTAAGAACAATGTATTCTGATGCGTTCTTTAACTAAAAAAATGAAAAGTCACAACAAAATGAGAACCACACTTTTAACCTTCCTCACATTCACCCTGACTCTTTCCTGTTATGGATTGGACAAAGATTACGTGCCACGCGCAATACTCACTAAAGATCAGGAGAAGGAAGTGATCGCTCTGGCTAAAAAATGCGGCATGAAGGAGATCTCCAAAATCTCTACCCACAACATGTATCCATCTCCTTTTCGGGGTATACAGTTACAGGGCCCTGAAAAAATCAAAGGTCGTGAAATCTCCTATCAGGGCTTAAGCATGAGCCATAGTGAATGGCTTGAACCGGGTGCAAAGCCTCGAAAAGGGCAAATTCAAATGGGTAAGTTCTGGGCAGGCAAACCCTATACGCGAAAAAAGACTATACTTAAGGTAGGCAAGAAGGATTTCCATATCGGATCCATAAATGGAATGATGCCTGAAGAATGCGAAACCATCCTAGGATTATTATTAAGTGGAAAATATGAAATTGGGGCAGCCGTTAATAAAAAGACGCTAGAACAAGTGGGTTGGAATACCCCTAGTAATTTTTCCAAGCGAGGTGAATCCATATCGGTTGGATTCCTGCATAAAGCCAAGGATTCCGGATTCTTTGATCTTCAAATCAAGATGGTCGGCAAGAAAATCACCATTGAACAAATGTTCCAAGCAATTCCTTAAGCAAAACCATAGCCTCTAAAAATAAACAATCATGAATCCCAAAACTAAATTCATCCGCTCAATCACTGCCTCCGCAATATTAACGGCCCTAACTTTGCCAGTCCTGGCTGAAGATAAAACTTTACCGGATCCAGACGGCAAGCCGGCCGATATAAGTAAACCGGTTCAGGTCTATATCCTGATGGGGCAGTCCAATATGCTGGGATTCGGCAATATCGGCGGAGGCAAGGACGGCTGTCTTGATTACGCCTGCAAAGAAAAAGGACTCTATCCATTCCTCGTTGACGACGACGATAACTGGACTGAACGCAAAGATGTCCGCAACGTCTTCGTCATGGGAAGCGGAGGCCCCGGTAAGATGAGCGTCAAAAAGAACGAGTTCCTTACTACGAAGGCCGGCAGAATCGGTCCTGAAATTGGCATCGGGCATCACGTCGGAGAAGAAACTGAAGCACCGGTACTAATTCTCAAGAGCTGCATCGGCAATCGGGCACTTGGCTGGGATCTCCTTCCACCAGGTAGTGAGAGCTTTGAATTCACCGATAAGAAGGAGGTGACCTGGATCCATCCGGGTTATAAGGGCAGCCCTGAAAAGTGGGTTAAAGGCACTGAGCCGAAGAAGATCGGCTGGTACGCCGGCTTGCAATACGACGGCGATGTGGCCCGGGCAAAGCAAGTCCTTTCTGAGCTCGATAAGTATTATCCCGGAGCCAAGAAATACGAAGTGGCCGGCTTCTTCTGGTGGCAGGGTGATCGGGACAGCCGCAGCGCTGCACTCTCAGGCCGGTACGAGAAGAACCTTGCCCATCTCATCAAGACCCTTCGCAAGGATTTCAATGCTCCCAACGCGAATTTCGTCTGTGCTTCTCTCGGCCAAACTAAGAAAGGTGCTACTGATGGTGGCGGTCAAATTCTTGACGCCATGCAAGCAGTCGACGGAAAGTCTGGGAAGTACCCTGAGTTCAAGGGCAACGTTGCCTCCGTTTACACTCATCCCTTGTCCAAAGGGGGTAGTTCGGGAGGTCATTATGGCGGAAATGCCGAGACCTACATGAATGTTGGTGAAGCCATGGGAAAGGCCATGGTCAAACTCCTACTATCTGGGCAAAAATAACAGCTTTTTGGATAAATAAAGGAAAGCTGAGAGGAGAAAAGTAAGCATCGCTATTACTACCAAAGATGCTCAAATTTACAGACATCTGTAATTGGTTCTACATCATTGCATTACCAATTTTATTTATGGCATGACCATGCCATGCTTGTCAAAGAACGATCACCTTCAAGACTCGATTTCGTGACTTAAAGGATAATAGAAATGTCATCAAGCGAACCTTGAAACGACAAACCTTATATTAAAATGATGGCCAACTGGAACTTCACTGCAAAATCAAATCCACCGATAATTCACTGTCTTGTGAGTTTCATCATCATGAGCTTCTCGGCAATTGCTGACCAGTCTTTTGAGATCCAGGAAAATGCCGCAGAAGGAACTCAGATCGGACAACTCATCACTGCACCGACTCATACTTTATCGATTCTGAGAAACACTGATCCTGACGGGGACGGGAATGACGCGTTCCGTCTCGAAGGCTCAAACCTTCTGGTCAATGATTCCGGCGATCTGGACTACGAAGGTATCGTGGAACAAAAAACAGTGATCCCTGATATATCGGCTGGCGTCTTTCACAGTTTGACACTGAAAGATGATGGAACCGTTGTCGGGTGGGGAAGTAACGAGCACGGTCAGATCAACGTGCCTGGAAATTTAAAGGATGTGATCGCTATAGACGCAGGCGTGTTCCACAACTTGGCACTCAAATCAGACGGCACGGTCGTCGCATGGGGCATCAACGATCTGGGCCAGTGTGATGTTCCGGAAGGTTTAAATCGAGTCATCGCAATTGCTGCTGGCGGCGGCCACAGTGTCGCCCTAAAAGAAGACGGGACCGTCGTTGTGTGGGGAGACGATTGGCAGGGCCAGACGGACATCCCTAATGACTTAAATAACGTGACGGCTATCGCTGCTGGTGATGATCATGTCCTCGCTTTAAAGGCGGACGGCACAGTCGTTGGCTGGGGAAGTGGAGAATTTGGACAGGCCTTTATTACCTCTAGCCTGAAAAATAAAATTGAAGGAGGAGGAGGAGCGATTCAAGTTGGAGGAGGAGCAACCCATAGCTTGGCGTTAAAAGCGGACGGCACGGTAATTGGCTGGGGCATCACAATAGCCTCCGATAACCTCTTCCCTCCGGAAGATCTAAGGAACTCGGGAAATGTCATTTCAATAGACATTGGTAACAGGCACAACCTGGCACTGAAGGAAGACGGCACCGTCGTCGCGTGGGGTAGAAACACTTCGGGGCAAAGCACCATCCCAAACGGATTGAAAGATGTCATTGCTATCGCGGCTGGATTCCAACATAGCGTAGCTTTGAAGGAAGACGGAACCATTGTGACTTGGGGCGACAACGAATTCGGCCAAACAAACGCACCGCCCAGCGTAAAGGCAGAACCAAGTACCGGACATCTGGTCAAACCGGCCATAGCTGCGGGCGTATTTCACAGTCTAGCACTGAGGGAAAACGGAGAAGTTCTGGCCTGGGGAAATAATAATTATGATCAGATTAATGTACCTAACAACTTAAATGACGTGATAGATGTTGCCGCAGGTGTCTGGCACAGCCTGGCCCTGAAATCGAATGGCACTGTCGTTGCTTGGGGTAGAAACAATTATGGCCAAACCGATACACCGGTCAATTTGAGTGGAGTGACTAAAGTTGTGGCAGGTGATGGGCATACTTTAGCACTGAAGGAAGATGGAACCGTCGTTGCTTGGGGCAAAAACACCGTTGTTTCCACTGTCGGAGGTTGGGCCGGGAGCAGTGGGCAAAGTGAAGTCCCTGCGGGACTGAAGAGCGTCATCGAGATTGCATCGGGTGACAATCACAGCTTAGCACTGAAAGCAGATGGCACTGTCGTTGCTTGGGGTTGGAACAATGCTGACCAGTGTGATGTTCCCCCTAATTTGAACAATGTGATCGCTATCGGCGCAGGATTTCAACACAGTATAGCACTAAAGGAAGATGGGACCGTCGTTGCTTGGGGATCCCGCCATTCGATAGCCGCTAAGGTACCGGAAGGTGTGAGCGGAGTCGCTGCAATTGCAGCGGGAAATTATCACAACGTATTGCTGCACACTGACGGCACTTTATCTGCTTGGGGAAGCAACACTCATGGACAGAGCGATATTCCTGTGGGCTTAAACAACGTCATCGCCATCGCCAGTGGACATCAACACACTATAGCACTAAGAAAAGACGGTACAGTTGTTGCCTGGGGAGACAATCTTGACGGTCAGACCAATGCTCCGGGCGGGCTAGGCACAGGAATTAAGATCCGTTCACTGGAAGTCGTTACCCGCTCCACTAACGGTATAGCATTCACCGATTCAACAATTCAGATAATCCTGACTGATGACCGTGAAGAAGACGCCGATAATGATGGGCTCACGCAAGCCGAGGAAGAAGACATTCACAATACCAGTGACACTCTTTATGACACTGACGGGGACGGCCACAGTGACGGAGAAGAAGTCAACTCAGGAACGGACCCTACCAATCCTCAAAGCATTCCAGTAGAGCAGATCAAGATCATCGATTTTACTGCGGACGGCTGGCCAGGACCATTACAATCATTCACAATTACTTTCACCTCAAAGAACAACAGAAATTACAGAATCGAACGATCAAAGGATCTAATTTCATGGGAAATTATCATAGATAACATTAAGGGATCAGATGGTACGACTCAATTCACGGATACTGATCCGGGAGACCGTCAAGTCATTGATAGCCATCAATTCTTCTATAGAGTAAAAAAAGGGGTAAATTAATTATTTGATACCCTAAATAGTATATTATAACAATTAGTATGCAAAAACTTGGAGCCAAACCCTTACTTATTCTCGCAGCCCTCGCCTCAGCTATTTTCGTGAGCGCAGGTAACACTAAACTAACTGAGAAGTGGCAAATTAAGACATCCAATGGTTCGGAGATTCCTGCAGGATGGCAACCATTCGGTTATGACAGTAATGATAAGTTTGATCCGTTCCTCATCCGCCGCTCCACTAACAGTAAGTGGGACGCCACCCAAAAATGGGAAATTAAGACATCCAACGGTTCGAAGATCCCTGCTGGGTGGCAACCATTCGGTTACGATAGTAATGATAAGTTTGATCCATTCCTCTTGCGCCGCTCCACTAACGGTAAGTGGGACGCCACCCAAAAATGGGAGGTTAAGACATCCAACGGTTCGAAGATTCCTGCAGGATGGCAACCATTCGGTTATGACAGTAATGACGAATCTGATCCGTTTCTCATCCGCCGTCGCAGCGAATAATCTGACAGGATTTACTTATCCAGTCAGTCCTTAGGCACAAGACTACTCCACCAATCCTTGTTAGGGACGAAAGTGCTCTTAAGGTAATTCGCAGCACGCTTTTCAAGGCCCTGTAATTGGCCCTCACTAGCATTTTCTAATTGCCGTTGCTTCAAGTCAGCATTGAAGCGGGTATCGGGGGCAGGAATACGTGCCCCAGTTTCCTTCAACCACTGATCCAGCTTCGTCCGTAGGGCCTTAACCTTCTGCTGATCCGACTGAGCCAGATCAGCTCTCTCACCAATATCCTTGGTAAGGTCGTACAATTCATTCCTACCATCCTCATGATAGTAAATGAGTTTAAAATTACCCGATCGTATAACCGATGAAGGCTCACCACCCTGATTGCCGTAGTGCGGATAATGCCAAAAGAGATCACGATCTGCGATCCTATCGCCCTTGAGTAATGGCATGAGGCTGACACCATCAACGTGTTGGTGCGGCTTCAGAGACAATCCAGCCAGCTCAAGAATGGTAGGGTAAAAGTCCGCTCCAGTGACTGGCGTAGAATTAGTGGATCCAAGTTCAGTCAAGTTAGGCACATGAATGTAATATGGCTGACGAATACCGCCCTCCCATTGACGCCCTTTACCGCCCCGGAAAGGCAAGCACGAGGTAGCGAAAGCGTCTCCGGACGAGACCCCACCATTGTCGGAAGTAAAGATAACAACAGTGTTCTTATCCAGATCTAAATCACGGAGCCTTTTAAGAACGATGCCTACAGCGTTGTCGAGTGACTCCATCATTCCCGCATAGATTGGATTATCCTGCACTTGCCGCACTCCCTTAGTGCGGTCGAACTTGAAACGGGATCCCGTCAATCCTAGTGCCGCGGCTTTCTTTTGGTACTTTTGCCAAAGCGGTTGAGTGGTCTGGATTGGCCCATGCACAGAATAAAAAGAAAGGTAAGCGAAAAATTTTTGTTCCTTATTTGCTTCAATGAAGTTGGCCGTGTCCTTGGCCAGCCGTATAGGCAATGATTCACCCTTGGGCCCGTTCTTCATCTTGGGATTATTGTATGGCGAAAAATAACCTCCCGGAGGACCTCCCCGATGATGACCTCCAACATTGATATCAAATCCATGATCCTCAGGGAACGATCCTTCTCCTCCCAAGTGCCATTTACCGGCAAAGAAGGTCCTGTACCCGCCTGCCCTCATCGCTTCAGCTATGGTAGTTTCCTCCTTTGGTAGCACGTGCACGTAATCGACTGGTAACACTCGGTCATTACGTCGCCAGTTTTTCCCAGTAGCAGCACCTATCCAGTCAGTAATCTTGTTTCGCGCTGGGTACGTGCCCAGCATGATGCTGGCGCGGGAAGGGCTGCACACCTGACATGTAGAATATCCATTGGAAAATTGCATCCCGCTCCGTGCCAGCGCATCAATGTTTGGCGTCTCATAAAAGGTACTACCTTCGCAACTCATGTCCTGCTTTCCTAAGTCATCCACCAAAATGAAGACAAAGTTCAGTTTGCTTGGCTCAGCCCCTAAGGTGGACACAATTAGAAGAGCCCAAAGAAATATTGAGACGAATCGGTTTTTCATTCTGGTTATCCTATCAGTAATGGAATGAACCCCGCAACCTGATTCCTGTATCCGCCTAAAGGGACCAGTGAGGCTTCTGCTTGAAAAGGCTCCTCAAAAACAACACATTATATACACAGTTTCCAAGGGTCCTAGATCCTCCGTTTTTAGAGGGAATTACTTTGGGTCTTCTCGTTGATCAACTTGACAAGTCTTTATTCCTCAAGTTCACGAACACGGTAATATCGTTGCCGAGTACCTTCTGGGAAAAAATTATCAATAAATTCTGTAAGATCACTTCCTTCCTCAGATCCAACTCCATCATCAAGCTCTTCCCAATCCTTCAGGTTCTCTGAAGCATCTACAGCATAGACCCTCCTTGGCCGTGACCTGAAGGTGATAATAACCGAATCACTTTCCTTGGACACTTCTGTGATTTGGAAAGGGAGCGGCTTAGTCAAATCTCCCATCCCTTGATTATAGATTGCCAAAACGTCTTCATCCGTCAGGGCCACGTCGTAGAGCCGCAGATCATCAATGTCACCTGGGAATGTCTTGTTGCCATTAGACTCAGCACCGACTCCAAAATCACCCCCGCCTTCAAGACTGTTAACATCGGTCTCGGCACCAACAGTGCCGCCGAGATTGATCGATAATTCACTATCAACGTAAGCGCGCAGCTCCTGGGTCTGAGTATCACGCAAAAAAACAAGATGGTGCCAAGCATTGTTACCGCTAAAAATATTATTGGTTTGGATTTCTGAATTCTGTCCATCCCCAGAACGAATATTCCAGATCACTTTACCCCCACCGTCAGTTTCGGCTTGCCAGAACACGTTACCTCCATTGTTTCTTTGAAACAGCTTATTCCACTGTCCACCGCCGTTCGCAGAACGGGCCCAAAGAGACACACTGAAGTCTTCATCTGCAAAGTCGAACGATGAATCGTTAGTCGCCAAAAGAAAATTCGGACCAGCACTGGTTCGCGTCGCATAACTTTCTGGAAACAGGTTCGGAGAAAAGGAGTACCCGAAAACTCTCTTGGGAGTTCCAACCGCATTGATCGAAACACTGTTCCCTGAGTTATCCGGGACGCTTTCGATTGTATCTGAAACATTGTTACCAAAGGTCGCATTTTCACCCATTAACCACCATCCGTTGAGATCACTTTCCCGCGTTATTGCAGCAAAATCACCTTTCCCGTCATTATAAAGTGCCAAAGCATCTTCGCCCGTCAGGGCCCCCTCATAAATCCGAAAGTCATCAATATCACCTGCAAAGGGAGCAGCACCGTTACTCTCGGCACCAATACTCAAGGGACCATTACCGAACAGAGTTCCCACATTTCCCTCATTTCCAGAAGTTCCTCCAGGATTGATCGATAGTTCGCCATCGACATATGCACGCAGCTCGCCATTCACGTTATCGCGCAGAAAGAGAACATGATGCCAATCGCTATTTCCGGCAAATATGTTCTGTGTCTGGATCTCGGCATTCCCACCACCGGCATCCCTAATATTCCAGATCACTCCACCACCTCCATCCGTTTCTGCCTGCCAAAAGGCTCCGACCGTTTTTTGAAACAGTTTGGTCCACCGACCTCCATTATCATCGGCCCTGACCCAAAGAGAAATACTAAATCCCTGGTCCGCAAAATTAAATGAGTCATCATGAGGAACCATCAAGTAATTAGGTCCTCTACTTGTACGAGTGGCTAAACTTTGCTCAAAGGGGAACGGAGTGAAGGGTACCCCCTCAACTCTCTGCGGTATTCCTTGTCCCTCAGCGGTGGCACCTTTTTCCAAATGGTTCGGGATACCAGTGATCCCTAATTGCTCACCTTCAATCGGAGCAAGTGTAGCATTCTCTCCCATCAACCACCAAGCTTTCAGGTTTCCTTCCAGCGTCACCGCTTTTGCCACTATAGAAATTAAAACGAAAAACAATAAGATAAATAACGTTGCGTTTTTCATCACTTTTCTATCAAAACACAAAAACTCCCAAAGATGCAACAAAAGGTTTCACTTAAGGCCGTTTCGCGAAATAAATAGCAACAAAGGCACAAATGAGTTCGTCATCCTCGACGCTATCAAGTTCGTTCTTCTGACTAAATAACAAATTCGAGTCCTTATAACACGGACCCTAAATCACGAGACAGGGGAATCAGGTTGCGGATCTCATGAGCCATCGGCTACTTTCATTTGATGAAATATCTACTGCCAATGCTGGCATTTCTGGTTTTGATTCATCGCTAAAGCCAAGAAAAGAAGATCCTCATATATTTAAGTTATCAAAGATTGGAAAAAAAATAGCGTGTCTTTTTATGGGGTCAGCAAAGGTTCTCACCGCAGACTCAGCTATGAGCGTGTCAGTGAAGATAATTTTGTTATTAGGATCCTGACTAGTGGGGGTGAAAAGATCGAAATAGATTTAACGCGACCTTGAAAAATAGGATGCCATAATCACCGGTTCTTTCATCGGTACGGACGGGAGTTTATTGGCCAAGCATTGCAATGTAAGGGATACAGGATCTCGTCATTAGTTGATGTAACCACGCACCCAACCCCTCGAACCCTGCGGAGGAATGCTATCGGCAATGTCTTTGCCATCAGCTAATTTGAATGCAACTGCTAATGGGAACCGACCCTTAGGAGCATTTCTAGTGTACTTGCCTTCTCCCCAATATTGGCCCTTGGCGACGGCATCGAAACCGGTAATTTCCCCTGCTTCTGTTTTGATAATTCCAAGTATTTGAGCTTCGTATCCACGATCACCCTGATCATTTTTTAGAACTACTTTGGCGGAAAGTTGACCATTTTCCAGATTCCCTTTAATCGTTCTGATATCGCCAGAGCTCCACATTGTAGGTTCTCCACGCGTATTATCCACCAAGTGAAAACGGGCCAAGCGATGAAGAAACGTGTCGGGTAATTTTCCATTTATCAATTCTTTTTTCTCGCCAGCTGTGACCCAAAAATTGTCTCTGCCGAGAGATGCATGCATTATTTCACGGTAAGTATTTTCCGTTTTTTCATAACCTCCTAAGACCTTAGTTGTTACTCTTATAACCAAACCTCCTTTGGGTGGACTAGGATTGTATCTAGGATCAGACTTACCTTTTGTTATTTTGCCGAAGTCTGTGGTTCGGGGTTCTTTCATGGCTTTCCTCATCATATTAATCACGCGTTCAGCTCCACGATTGTTAGTAAATCCGAGCAATTTTCCTGATGCGTCAGCAATATAAAGCCCCTGAGTGGTTCCCTTACCGACCTTTCTTGGACTCTGGTTGGCTATTTTTTGATAGAACGAGCCTTCATTATCCTTTTGCCGGCGCTGATAGGCCTGGTCTATAGCAATCGGGATAAAATTTTCTTTGAGCAATTTGACGACTTCGGGATTTTTAAAAGTAGACTCACGGTCCAGCACACCATTGTTTCACGTACAAGTCATGGGATGCCCATCCATGGCCCAAATGAAAATCAGTTTGTTCTGTTGATTGGCATCATTTTGGCCATCAATAACTGATACCTTCCAAGGAATCGAACGCCAAGTTTCATCAGGATCAGGCTGTAAACTCTGGTGTAAAGTTTTGAACTCTTCATGAGTAAGTGACCAAGAGATTTGGCTGATTCCCAAGAAAATAATTAGAAGGTATTTCATTTCTCTATTCTTTCATAGTCAATAGGACTGTCAATAATTACCCCATAATTCATATTCTATCAGTACATTAATTAAAAGATACAGTAACAAAGTTTAATCTCTGAACGGCCTTGTCCATTTAATAACCCACCAGTTAGGAAGCTTAATTCCAATATAAGAAGCAGGAATTTGGACAAACCCTTTATAAAAATGATTCATCCTAACTGTGTATTTTCTTTGGTTAGACCACGACACTGCAGTAAGCGTTAACCCGCATATAAAATATATGCATAATATGGCTAAGAGTATTTTCCATATTACCTTCTTCACTTCGTTTATTTAATAGCCTCTCGCATCAAATCAAATTCCTTACTTTGAAATTTTAGTATTTTTTCAAACTCATTTTATCGCAAGCTACTCCCCTAAGGGGTGCAAAATCCATACAATCAAATGGAAAAAAGTATTTTTGTAAAAATGGATGAGTTAATGTATTTGAATCGGTTTCTCTATTTCCTCCTAAAGGGTACAGTAATCTGATATGAAAAAGCTGTTATTACCACTCACCCTACTGGCATGGTCACTGGCAACTTTCGAGTCAATAGCAAAGCCTCCCCCTAACATTGTCTTCATCTTGAGCGATGACCAGGCCTGGACGGATTATGGCTTCATGGGTCACCCTGAAATCAAGACACCACATCTTGATGAATTAGCCCGTCAAAGCCTTGTTTTCGAGCGCGGGTATGTAGCCGCCCCATTGTGCCGCCCATCATTGGCATCAATGCTTACCGGACTCTACCCCTTTCAGCACGGTATCACGGGAAACGATGTTGAAGGACCGAACCGGAGAGCCGAACTAGATGTGCCCGTACGTAAGCAATTTTACACTCATCAAAACTTTGTCAGATTCCTGAAAAATAATGGCTACCTAGCTCATCAGTCCGGCAAATGGTGGGAAGGATCATGGCAAGACGGTGGCTTCACTCATGGTATGACACATGGGAACCCGGCCCGGGGAGGACGCCATGGAGATGAGGGCCTTACGATCGGCCGTAAATCAATGAAACCAGTCAAGGAGTTCATTGATCTGGCCATTGAAAAGCAACGACCATTCCTGACGTGGTATGCCCCATTCCTACCACACACTCCTCACAATCCCCCGGCACAGCTATTGAAAAAATATATCGTGCCCGGACGCTCAATGGATGAGGCTAAATACTATGCGATGTGCGAATGGTTTGATAGCACCTGTGGAGAACTGCTCGATTATCTGAATAAGAAAGAGATCAGGGAAAATACATTAGTTATCTATATCTGCGATAATGGATGGGCTGCCGCCAGCACCAACAAAGATGATCCGGCTCAAAAACTCTGGAAAGGATATGCTCAGCGCTCTAAGAGTTCACCTTTTGAGAAGGGTATCCGCACACCAATCATGTTGTCTTGGCCTGAACGAATTAAAAATGGACGCACACAGGATCTGGCTCATGCCATTGACCTTTTCCCCACCATTGTCGCAGCTGCCGAGCTAAAATTGACAGTAAAGTTGCCTGGCATAAACCTACTCGATAGGCAGGCAAGAGCGAAGCGCAAGCGTGTCTTTGGCGTTTGTCATTCCGTTTATAACATGAGCCCCGGCAATCCCGACGGCACCTTACAATATCTCTGGTGTGTCGAAAATGACTGGAAACTTCTTCTTCGCTACAGCGGGCTGGATACAACGCGCTACAAGCAGCTGCACATCTGGGACAAGGAACCCACGAGACTCTACAATTTGAAAAGCGATCCCCATGAAAAAAACGAGTTATCCGCAATGCACCCAGAAATCGTCAACCGCCTAAGGAAAGGAATTCATGAATGGCATCTTGCTCCATGATGCGGTTCACTCCCGATTTCCGTCCGCTCGCAGATTCTAACCAGTTCATTGCAGTCTACTCCCAAAGCTTAGTCACCGATTCAAAAGGTAATAGTTCGACTACTTAGAATAATAAAGGACCCTATGATAATGGCACTGACGAAATAGGGTTCGCTGAAGCCATGAATGCAAGGGAGATTCAATTGCCCGCCAGAAAAAAAATGTGAGGTTTTTCCGGCGCGATGGGATGAAGAAAAACTACTACTTAGGCGTGATTTTTTTCCTATTTTTGTCAACCTGAGCCTTAATGTCAACCTGCGTGGCTTTTACCAGCTTGGCGGCCTTGTCGCCCAAATTGCGGGCAATCAGACCGCTGGGATCACAGCCTTTACTGATAGCGGCGATTTTGCCACCCTTTCCGATAAGAAAATTACTGGGCATGGCCTTAGTGTCAAAAATCTTCCAGCTGTCTTTTGTCGGATCCAATGCGTACTGCATGTTTAGTTTTTTTGTTTTCACATACGCCGCGAATTTTTTATCCGGCTCAGCAAAAACAGCGACGAACTTAATGCCTTCTTTCTTGTAGGCTTCATGTAGTGCTTGAAAATAAGGCAACTCACTATCGCAACCGAGGCAACCGCAGGTAAGCCGCACCAATACCGGTCCATTTTTAACAAGTTTAGCAAGGTTGATTTCCTTGCCTTTAGTGTTCTTGATTTTAAATTCAGGAGCAGCATCACCGACCTTTAATGGCTCAGCATAGATGTTCCAAGTCGTGGCGAGAATGAGCGTCAAAGTGGCAAGAATACTTTTCATGATATTTCCAATGGAACAAATTCTACATGAGTGGACGGATCGTTCCAACCTTTATTTATATATTACAGAGAACATTTCCAAAAATCGACTCGCTAGGCGTGGCTTGTTTTATCTAGGCTATTTTTTGAGAAAAAACATGAAAAGGCCGTTCATTATTATCTTATTCTTTTTTGTTCTGCTAGCGACAACCTCCAGTGCCGATGAACGACCCAATGTCCTGTTCATTAGCGTCGATGATATGAATGACTGGGCAGGATTATCCAAAGGATATCCTGGTAAAGTGCACGTCCCAAATCTCAAACGATTAGGCAGTCTGGAAATGACCTTATCGTCCTTTCCTCTTGACTCGACACCCCTGGGACAGCTTCAATTCATCCATGTCCCGAATTCTTTTCCTCTTTTCTCTCAGCTTGGCATTTACCTTAACGTCCCTATCCCTTGAGGCGGCCAAAGACAAACCTAACTTCATTATCATCTTCACGGATGATCAGGGATACGGCGACCTCGGCTGCTTCGGATCAACTAAGATCAAGACTCCAAACATCGACCGAATGGCCAAGGAAGGCCGGCGCTTTACCAATTTCATGGTAGCATCCCCAGTCTGCACTCCCTCGCGTGCAGCTTTACTGACCGGCTGCTACCCCAAGCGCGTCGGCATGCACCAACACGTGCTTTTTCCATCTTCTACTAAGGGACTGAATCCCACAGAACACACCATCGCTGATCACCTAAAGAGCCAGGGTTACGCGACCGCTGCCTTCGGCAAGTGGCACCTCGGACATCATCCTGAGACCCTTCCTCAAAAAAACGGCTTCGACACCTACTTCGGAATTCCCTATTCAAATGACATGAATCACCCAGATAACAAAGGTAAGCCTCTGGGCCGATCCCCAGGCATGGATGCGCTCTGGAAAGACCCCGAGTCCACGCTCACCAAGTGGAATACCCCGCTCATGGAAAACGAAAAAATCGTGGAGCTGCCCGTCGACCAACGCACAGTCACTCGCCGTTACACTCAGAAAGCTATCGATTTCATCACAACCAACCAGAAGAATCCTTTCTTTGTCTACTTGCCGCATTCAATGCCCCACATTCCTCTCTACGTTCCTGATGATGTTCGCGATCCTAATCCCCTAAACGCCTACACAAACACCATCGAACATATCGATGCTGAGGTTGGGCGCCTCATGGATAAAGTGCGCGAACTGGACCTCTCAAAGAATACCTATGTAATCTACACAACCGACAACGGTCCCTGGTTGCCCTTCAAGCACCATGGCGGTAGCGCCGGCCCCCTCCGTGACGGCAAAGGTTCGACCTTTGAGGGCGGCCAACGTGTACCCTGCGTGATGTGGGCACCTGGACGTATCCCCGCAGGGACCGAATGCCACGAACTCATGGGAACCATCGACTTGCTGCCCACGATCGCGGCCCTGACCAGCACCCCACTTCCCGTCGATCAGAAAATTGACGGCCTGAACGCTTCGGCTCTGCTTACTAAGGACGCCAAATCCCCACGCAACGAGTTCCTTTACTATACCTCGCGCGGCGATATTCAGGGTCTGCGGCAAGGCAAATGGAAACTTCTGGTAAAAAAGAAAAAAAAGCCCAGAAATGCAGGTAAGAACTGGAAAGCCCCTGCCCCTGAAATTCTACTTTTTGACCTCATCGCGGACATAGGTGAACAGAATAATCTGGCCAAGGAGAATTTAAAAAAGGTTAAGGATCTCACTGCCCGCATGGATGAACTGGACGCTGAGATCACCAAGAATGCTCGTACTCCATGGCACAAATCAAAATAATTAATGAAGAAGTCGATACTAATAGCTCTCTCAAACTTGTTAGTCTTACCTATCCACGCAGTCGATGTCAGTGACCTAACGGACTTTGTAAATAGAGCCCTGGCTATTTAACTCTGTCAGCTTTCGCTAGATAATCGGGATCGATATCCACACCGATTCCGTGGCCGTTAGGTGCAGTCATGGATCCGTTTTTGACCGTGATCTTGTCGCCTGTTGATTCCCAGGGGAAATCGTCAGTCAATCCCTTATATTCCTGATGAGGTCCAGGGTTGGGACAGCATGCGGCGTAGATTCCCATGTAAAGAAATCCAAGGCCACCGCCGGAAATGTGCGGAGTACAATCAAAGCCTTTGGCTGCTGCCATCTGAGCAACGCGCAGTGAGCGGATCAGGCCACCGTAGTAAAAGATGTCAGGCTGGAAGATGCGGACGCCACTGTTTTCAACCATCCATTTAAAGCGCCACTGACTACTCTCCTGTTCGCCCCATGCGATGGGGATGTCCAATGCGTCAGCGACTCGTTTGGTTTCGTCAAGATAGTCGAAGGGCACGGGTTCCTCGTAGAATGCAAATTTGTTTGCCTCCAGTATTTTACCGACTTCAATGGCCTTCTTCACTGAGAGGTAGGAATTGTTTGCATCAGCGTAGAGAGTGCATTGTTCGCCCAAAGATTCAGCGACCATGGGAATTAATTTCTCGGTGCGGCCGGGAACCTCATCAATCACTTTCATTCGCCCTCCAATTTTGAACTTCAATGCTTTGGCATCGATGCTATCTACTGATTTACGGATGCGGCGCAAGGATTCCTGGGGATCTTTAGAGCGATGGTTGTTGGCGATATAAAGATCGATCTGCTTGCGTCGCTGTCCGCCCAATAGATCCGCCGCCGAACACTTGGCGACTTTTCCTAGTAGATCGAGAATCGCAAATTCGGCTGCTGCGAGTTGAATCCAGAACAGTTGTCCTTGCATCTTGTAATTACTGCCGCTAAGAAAAACCCCATCAACCAATTGATCGAGATCTCGCGCGTCTTTTCTTTACCACGCATGTAGGGAGCAATCACCTTAGTGAAGACGTGTTGGCTCAGCTCCATCTTGCTGGGATGCCCAACGGACCAGCCTTCAGCGCCATCTTTAGAGCGGGCACGAATGAACCAGTCTCCACCCCGTTCATACAATTCAAGCGACTCTATAATCACCGGGTTCGGAAGACGATCGCGCTGAATGAATGGTTTGAATGTTCCAATCGGATCTACGGGCTTGCTGTGACCTTGAGGGATTCCGCCCATAAAAACAGCGGTTGCAGGGATGCTTGTAGAGAAGAGAAAACTTCGCCGATTCATGAATGCCATGGGAGGATGATAGAATGGAAAGGTGAACCTATAAAGGTGAAAACAAGCGCACGGGTTTCATCAGCTTATTCATTTATTCCATCATTGTGCCGTTGAAAGAACTCGAAAAGTCCAAAATGTAATCCACATTCTTTTAAGAAATTTATAACAAGCTGGTTTTAACCAATACCTCAAGTCAGGGATTGCAATGAGGAGCGGTTTGCTAAATCATTGTAGATTCTGCGAAACGAGTTGGTGATGAAAGCACCGCCGTTGATTCCGCTCCATTTAACCTGTCATCGATTGAAAATACCTCACTATGTCCAAATTTGAAAATTACACGAACACCAGCGAAAACTATGACCTGACTCGCCAACCGGTCGGTCTGGAGTTAATCTTCGGAGCCTTAGCCTGCGGGTCCCGGCCCCTCGGCGAGCAAATCGTCCTCGACGCAGGGTGCGGGACGGGTAATTATCTTGCCCCCCTCGCTAGCAAGGTGGCGCGGGTCGAGGGGGTGGAGCTCAACTTGGGAATGCTGGAGACAGCGCGATCGAAGACGGCTGACCTTTCGGAACTGCGGTTGCAACAGGGATCAATTCTCGAACTGCCAATTGAAGACGGCTCTTGCGATGGAGTGGTGGTAAACTACGTGCTTCACCACCTCGAGGATGGTTCCGACGCAGGCTTCGCTGCGACACGGAGTGCTGTTGCAGAGTTCTACCGTGTCCTTGCCCCAGGAGGCACGCTAATCATTCAAACCTGCTACGCCGAGCAGTATCGGCAAGGGTATTGGTATTCCGCACTCATTCCCGCCGCGATCGACCGGCTGATCCATCGGTTCATTCCGTTACAGCTATTGGAGCAGGGTATGAGCGAAGCGGGTCTGACGCCAGCTGGCCGCTTGGTATCTCTGGACGAGGTGCTGCAGGGAGAAACCTACCTCGATCCACTCGGACCGACACGGCAGGATTGGCGTGATGGTGACTCAAGCTGGGCTCTCGTAGAAGAAGGAGAAATGGCGAGCGTGATGGCCGAAATTAAACGTATGCTCGCGGACAGCTCAATGGACGAATTCCTCGCTGGACGGGAAGAACTTCGCCGCCAGCATGGGCAGGCGACCTTCGTCATCGGCCGGAAACCTCAGTCCTAGTGGTAAGGGAGCGCAGACGATTGACACGCTGGCTGACGAGCGCGCCGTCGTGGGTCCTGGTTATTTTCGCCATCGGTACGTCCTTCTCCACGTACTTCTGCATGTACGCGTTCCGCAAGCCGTTCTCCGCGGCCCATTTCGAGGGCCTTTCTCTGCTAGGAACACAGATTGAACTGAAGACGGCGTTCGTGATCAGCCAGATCATCGGATACGCACTGTCCAAGTATTTGGGCATCAAATTTTGTTCGGAGATGACACGCGGCCGGAGACTCTCCATGCTCATCGGCCTTGTGGCTGTCGCCGAGGTCGCGCTGCTATTGTTCGCAGTGTTGCCTCCGCAGCTCAAGATCTTTGCCCTCCTCGCCAACGGTCTACCACTGGGGATGGTCTGGGGATTAGTGGTCTGGTACCTAGAGGGGCGCCGCACCTCGGAGCTGCTGCTAGCTGGTCTTTCGTGTTCCTTTATCCTTGCCAGCGGCGTCGTGAAGGACATCGGCCGATGGCTGATGGGGGAACACGGCGTGTCCGAGTTCTGGATGCCGTTTGCCACCGGTCTCATATTTCTCCTACCCTTCGTGATCTCAGCGCTCTTGCTCGATCAGCTTCCAGACCCGAACGACGAGGACGAGGACGAGAGGGCCCGCCGAGAACCCATGGACAGAGCACAACGCATCAGCTTCCTCAAGCGTTTCTTAGTTCCGCTGTCGATGCTTTTCTTTGCCTACATCTTCCTCACCGCCTACCGCGATTACAGGGATAACTACGGCGTCGAGATTTTCACCGAGCTGGGCTATGGCGGGGCACCAGGAATTTTTTCCATTAGCGAGATTTGTGTGGCGTTCGGAGTACTTGTTCCCCTCGCTCTCCTGTTCCTCATCCGCGACAATTTTTTCGGGCTGCTCGCTGCTTTCACTCTGATGATATCCGGCTCTCTCTCGCTAGGGATCAGTACCCTATTACTCGACCGCGGCGCGATTAATGGCCTCTCCTGGATGATTCTCGTCGGGATCGGCTCCTACCTCGCCTACGTACCTTACGGATCGATCCTATTCGATCGAATGATTGCCCAAACCCACGTGATAGGCACGGCGGTCTTCGCTATCTATGTCGCCGACGCCCTCGGCTACACCGGTTCGGTAGCGGTTCTCCTGTTCAAAGATCTAGTTGTCGGTGAGGCCACTCGCCTAGACTTCTTCCGCTCCTTCACTTACCTCCTTTGTGTTGGTTCGTCCGGGCTCATCTTGGTAAGCGCGGCTCTGATTCTGAGGAGTCGTAAAACCCGGATTAAATCCGCATGAAACAAGACGCAGACGCCAATACGGAAACGAGGCGACGTGAGAGAGGCGTACAACGAATGAATAAAAATACATTCGAATCTCCAGAAACTCCTCTTTAGCTTGGAGATAAAGACCCAAAAAAAGCATTGGAGAAGCTCAAAAGGAAGAAACTAAAGAATAAAAATAACCCTCTCATCTCTGGTGAATCCGCACTAAGGGAGTGGTTAGAGAGGAAGTCGAAAGCGAAATCGTCCAGAGAACCCGATAGGGTTAAGGCTTTAAAAAAGAGGCAGGAAAAAGCTCATAAGACTCAAGACCTATTACTTACTAAATGCTATAACGCTTTACCTAAAAAAAGCCCCTTAAAGACACGTTTCAATACTTTGTAGTTCTTTATCGACTGGCATCAGTTCGATCCGTTGATCACATCCATGATGTTTAATGATCTGTAGGACTGAGTCGAATCCCACCTCTCCTCACCGGAGTGAGTTAGAACCCGATCGCGCACGAGCAACTTTAGTGTCCGCCGGAAACCTTGGCGTAGTACTGTTGCTCGACGAGATCGCCTGCCTTTTCGAGAACCTTGCTGCAGGCGGGATCGATCTGGGTGAGGTGGAGACGCTTGCCAAGGGCTCGATATTTCTCGCTCACACTGTGAATCGCTTCGATGGCGGAGTGATCACAAATTTTGGAGCGATGGAAACTGACGTAAACGTCATCTGGATCGTCGGCAGGCTTGAACAAGTCCTTGAACTGCTGAATGGAACCAAAGAAGAGGGTCCCCCGCAGATTGTAATAGCGCTCGCCGTCACTCTCTTCGAACAGGTCGAGCATGATGTCTTTCGAGCGTTCCCATGCGTAGCTCACCGTCGACATGACGATTCCGATCCCGACCGCGAGCGCGAGGTTGTGGAAGAAGACCGTGACGGCAGAGACTGCGAAAATCACCCACAGGTCAGCGCGGGGGACCTTGCCGATGAGCCGGAAACTGGACCATTCGAAGGTGGCGATCACCACCATAAACATGACGCCAATGAGGCAGGCCATGGGAATCATCTCGATCAGATTCGGAGCAACCATGATGAAGCCGAGCAAGAGAACCGCCGCGGATATTCCCGAGAGCCGTCCCCGCCCCCCCGAATTGATGTTGATCATGCTCTGCCCAATCATCGCACAACCGCCCATCCCTCCGAAAAACCCTGTGACAATGTTGGCCGCACCCTGGCCCAGGCACTCGCGGGTGGTAGAACCACGGGTCTCGGTAAGTTCGTCGATCAGGGAGAGGGTCATCAGTGATTCGACCAGGCCAATGCTGGCCAGAGCGAAGGCCAAAAAGATGATCGCACTGATCGCCTTGGAGTTTCCGAAATCAATGGCGGGGATGACGAAAGAGGGAAAGGAGGCTTTCAGGCCGGTGGGCAAGGCCTCGATGCGCGCCTGTTCGGCCACCGTCAGCGGTCGCGCCGCGATCTCCTCCGCGCGAGACTTGACGTCCTTCACAAGCAATCCTGGCTCCACCTCCTTGAACTCGGCAGCCTTGATCTGCTTCTCCAACTGAAGGGCGCGTTGGGTGTCGACAACGTCGGCCACCGTCTTGGTATCCAGCGGCGTAAACTGCACGAGGCAGGTTCCCATCACGATCGCAACGAGAGGGGCTGGAATAGCGCGCGTGAGTTTGGGCAAGAGCTGCGAGATGAGCATTGTCAGGATGATGAGGGCACCCATGACCAACAACTCTTCCGAACCCAGGCTCTGCCAATCACCATGGGTAACAAATCCCTGCGCCTCGTCGTAGACGATTCGTTCCCCGGTCTTGAACTGGCCAAACTGGGCGAGCCCAATGACGATGGCCAACCCGTTCACAAAGCCGAGCATGACCGGATGGGGCAGAATGCGGATGAAGCGTCCGAGCTTGCAGGCACCCGCGAGCACCTGAAAGATTCCTGCAAGCACAACCGCAGCGAGGAGATATTGCAAACCGAACAGGACCACGACCGAAGTCGTCACCACCGCCATGGCCCCGGTGGCCCCTGAAATCATCCCCGGGCGGCCGCCAAAGGCAGCCGTGATCAGGCCAACGAAAAAGGCGGCGTAGAGTCCCACCAGTGGGTCGACCCCAGCGACGAACGCGAAGGCCACCGCCTCTGGAACGAGGGCCAGCGCGACCGTGAGACCCGACAGCAAATCATCCTTCCAGCGAATGCCTTGACCGTATTTTCGGTAGATCAGTTTGAACATGACACGGCTCATCCGGTGGACAGGGGCGGGGAGCTAGGGAAAATCGGCGTGTTTGGCAACGCCTTTCCCATTGATTGATATTGAAGCAATGAGGGGGCAGTTGAGTGGAAGGTGTAAACTGCTCCTGCAATTTCAGAGAACCTCTCATCTGTTGAATCCTTTTTTTCACTCATATGAAACAGTGCGCTTATCGTTCTTCGCTAATCTTCAAACTCAGATCAGTCACCCATTGGTCACAAATGGGCAAGTAGGGATATGGTTAGGAGCGCATATTATTCATAACCTATTGATTATCAATGGAGCCGGCTGACGGACTCGAACCGTCGACCTACTGATTACAAATCAGTTGCTCTACCAACTGAGCTAAGCCGGCATCTACATCGAGATGGGCGTAGAATCTCCTATTATTTCAGAGTTTTTCAACCAGAAAAACATCGTTAAAGAAATTTAAACTACTTAGGCTCTTCAGCATTGGGTTTTTCTTCTTTTGGAGAGTTCTTTTTCTCCTGAGGAAAAGAGATATTTCCGTCATAATCAATTACAACAAACTTCATCTCCATAGCATTTTTGGCTATTTCTTTGGAAGTAGGTTTTCCGGCCGCTTTATCCTTGCGAATTTGCTCAGCAACTTTCTTGCTAAACCTCACGACCATGACTCCCCAGTCATCCTCAATCGATGACCCTTTGACCATGACGTTAAGGTAAAATTCTTCAGACTGTTTCCATCCAAATTTTTCCTCCACGGCCTTGAATGCAAGTTGTGGTATTCCCACTTGTCGTGCAATAGCAGTGAAATATTGATCAGGATCAGAGTACGCCTCAATCGGCTTTACCCCCTTAATTTGGACATTGTAATGCTTCCCATAAAACTGAACGTCTCTCGTTCTTGGCTCTTTCTCTTCGCCGGTGACAAGAGAAAAAGAGATTTGAAGTATAAGTAATAAGATAAATGCTAAAGAGACTTTCATGGATTTAACTGATTAACTAATTTTTTATTCTTAACGTATAATAGTTATATTCGTTACCTTTATCATCTTTTAAATTTTTCTTCTGTTCCGAACCGGGCCACTTCGAAACAACTTCTAATACTGCATCGTAATTTTTGACTAAATTTTGTACGTTTTTTATATCGAATGGAAACATTTCAGAGAATACGCTGCCACTGATATTTATCGCGTGCCCATCAACGTCGCTTTTGATGAACTCACGATCCCCCTCTTCATTGGTCACTTCCATAAATTGCTTACCTGTAAAGCGAATATCAAAACCTTCGATTGCACCTAGACCTAAACTTTTTGGCTCTTCAAAGGACTCTCTAGTAAGACCTAGAAGAGTTAAATTTCCTTTATCTTTTAAATAAATGTCAGCCAAGATGTCCTCTAAGGTTACATCTTCATTAAAACCTAAATCTTTTATCTCAATGCCCGGAATACTTTCCAACTCATATTTGATATCATTTAGTTCTGCCCAGTAACCAGGCCCTACGAAGGTATATCAAAGCCAAAAAAGAGGCAGACCAGGAAACAAAAATACGAATATTAAAAATCTTTTCATCTCTTAATGAATCCTAATAGTTTTAGGGCATCTTAATTTTACTAATGTCGTGAATGCCCCCACCAGGATTTGGATTCTTATATTTAAGATCGTATGTTTGTAATTTTGGATTTTTGAGAACGATGCTTCCTGAATAATTTATTTTTTTGAAAAAGGAGGTTCATTAAAAACCGCAGTTATATAAATCACACCATTCTTCTCAGCCCACTGCACATCATGAAAGATCTGGGCAGAATGCACAATCTGCGTCTTGAAAGAGATAGGAATAAATATATCTTCTTTGCCAACTTTTTTTGCATCACCGACAATAATGCCATCTTCAGCAAAGAACGATCTAGGCCTCTTATCTAGACAACTCGTTAGGCATAGAGAAATAACTATTAAAGCGATAGTGGGATATATTCTCATCATTTAAATCTCTATAAGGTGTAGGTGTGAACATAGATCCGGCCGTTCGCATCATCAATAGCCATCCAGCCATTAAAGCGCCCAAAATAAGTCTTGGTTTCGTATAATCTAAGTTCCATAAATTTTTCTTTTGCTAGCCACCATTTATTGGAAATTTCAGGAGAAGAAAAATCCGTCACTCCGTTATAAGGCTCCTTTAAATTTTGCGACCATTTCTTTGCCTCCTCTTTAGGCACTTTGATTAAAGCATAAAACAAAAAATCAGAAGGTCCCAAACGAGCAAATGGGTCGACTTGCCCGTCTCCTATCCGAGTCTCAATGTAATGGGCGTCCAGAATTTCTGAAGGGACTTCGGAAAGAGGTTCAATGATTTTGTTCATCACGGCGATCCTTTCCTCGAGTCCTAAACCAGAAGAATCAAAAATATATTTTTCCGTTACATTACATCCGGAAAGCACAGCAAAAGAAAAAAACGTCATTACCTTCAGTGAATTGCTCATCTTCTTATCGGACCTAGGTATCTTCATGGATTTACTTTGCATTACAAAGTAAGAAGTCAATCTAATTATTCTCTTAAGTCTCAGTCTTGGCGATATAAAATTGGCTGTCCCCCAAATAGGGTCAGTCATATCATCGATTGGAAGACTTATACTGTCAGGCTTTGATGAGCTGGCTCACGTGACTCGCGACAGCGTCCCCGAGCCCATCAATATTGTATCCTCCCTCGAGCATAGACACGAGCCTCCCGTCCGAATACTTATGAGCAACGTCAAGGAGCACCTTAGTCAATTCGGTGAAATTCTCATCAGTGAGCCTGAAATGACCGAGAGGGTCACCGAGCCTGGAATCAAAACCAGCCGATATGAGGATCAGGTTCGGTTTAAATTCTTTCATTGCCTCTATGAAGTCTTCACTGAAAAAAGGTCCCAGCTCCTTGAATCCTGAACCTGCCGGCATGGGTCGGTTCATAGTCGCTCCTTCGCCTTTCTCGTTACCGGTCTCATTATGTGCCCCGGTACCCGGATACCAGGGCGACTGATGGATACTAAAATAGAAGACCGAACCGTCATTATAAAAAATGTCCTGAGTACCGTTCCCGTGATGAACGTCCCAATCAATGATAGCCACCTTCTCGGCCCCGTGCTTGGTCTGGGCGTAACGGGCAGCGACGGCCACATTATTAAAGATGCAAAAACCCATTCCACGATCCGCCGAAGCATGATGGCCCGGGGGCCGGACCGTGCAAAATGCATTATTACACTTTTTATCAAAAACGTTATCAATTGCGTTGAGCACTGAACCGGCAGCCTGCAACGCTACCTTATATGATTCCTTGCACACGTTCGTATCACCCGTGCTTAACTCTTTTTTGCCTTCGGAAATGTCCTTCCTCACAGTGTCCAAGTACTGAGCAGTATGGCAGCCTAGGATCTCAGAATCTGTCGCATTCCTGAGATCAATATTTAGACACTTTCCCGGCACACCACCTTCATTAAGAGCCTCAGTAATCGCACGGTAACGGGCCACCGATTCTGGATGACCGGGACCAGTGTCATGACGTTTGAATACCGGATCCAGTAGTAGAGCAGTCTTTGCCATGTTCAGATTCTAATTCAAAATCATAGAACTGACCAGAATGATCCTTAAAGCCTAGCAGAATCGCTTGCACATGAGCATCTTAAACCGGATAGTGCTAATCGTTTACAAGAGAAGTGGAAGAAAAAGGAAAACAACTGCGAATTGGTCTTGCCGGGCTAGGAAACGTTGGGACCGGTGTGTACAAGAATCTTCTCAAGAACCAGGAGCTATTGAGTGAGAGGACCGGAACGACTCTCATAGTCACAAAAATTGCGGTGAGGGACATTAACCGGAAACGGGACATCGAAGTTCCTAAAGGATTAATCACCACGGACTGGAAGGAATTAATCGAAGACCCTGACATCGATGTGATCGTGGAATTGATCGGAGGCGTGGACGAAGCCTTCAAGCTAATCAGCGGAGCTCTGAATGCAAACAAGGCCGTGGTCACAGGAAATAAAGCAGTCCTTGCGGAGCGTGGTAAGGAACTAATTGAGCTTTCAGAAAAACAGAACGCTCCGCTCTACTGTGAGGCGGCCGTTGCCGGAGGAATACCAATCATCAAAGCGGTGAAGGAGGCACTCATTGGAAACAGGATCGGATCCATCTACGGAATCATCAATGGGACTTCAAACTATATTCTAACAAGAATGAACTCGGCAGGCATTGAATTTTCTGAGGCCCTCGAAGAGGCAAAAGAAAAGGGATACGCTGAGGCCGACCCTTCACTGGACATCAATGGTTGGGACGCCGGTCATAAGGCCATTATTCTCGGATGGTTATCTTACGGGCAGTGGCTGAGGAGCGAGGAGGTTTCCGTGATGGGCATCGAAGACATTTCCTTGGACGATGTTGCCTTCGCAAATGATCTAGGATATGAGATTAAGCTTCTAGGAGTTATCAGGCAGGCGGACAACGATGAACGTATCGAGGTTCGAGTCTCCCCCAACCTGATCCCTAAAGACCATATCCTCTCCTCAGTGGATGGAGTCTTTAATGCAGTAGCCGTGCACGGAGACGTTGTAGGAGAAACCTTATTCTACGGAAGTGGAGCTGGGCAGAATGCTACTTCGAGTGCCGTCATCAGCGATCTGGCCGACGCAGCGGAAAATATCAATAATCGGGTAGGATGCACTGGATTTGTCCCAAAAGGAGAGTTCGGCACTGTCCTACCGCTTTCTGAAACCATCTCACAATACTACTTGCGGTTGAGCGTTGCTGACAGGCCGGGTGTACTTGCAAAAATCGCAACCATCACGGCAAATAATGATGTGGGAATCCTCTCAGTAATTCAACCTGAGCCGGAGTCCTCCACAGAGCACATCCCTCTTGTCCTTCTACTGCATGATGCCAGTTACGGAACCGTCCAGGTCGCGCTTAAATCCATACTGGAACTCGACACAGTCGAGCCTGAACACACTCTCCTTCGCGTGGAAACATTGGAACAATAACCATTTAACAGTCTTGCGATTCCTTTCGACAAGAGGTTCGGCTCCTCCGCTTAATTTTACTGATGCATTTGCAGCAGGACTCGCACCGGACGGAGGGCTCTATGTTCCGGAAAGACTCCCATCAATTCAAGGACTCCTGGACAAAGGGCCGACACGGTACCCTGAACTGGCAGCAGAATTCTTTCAATTGTTCGACGATGATCATTCAGCAGAACAGCTCAATGAACTCTTCGAAAAATCATACTCAAGTTTTGAAGATCCCGGAAACGCAGCACCACTAATCGAACTGACCGATGACACGTACGTGCTAGAACTATTCCATGGACCAACGTTCGCCTTCAAAGATTTTGGGCTTCAGCTCGTCGGTAACATGTTCGAAGAACAAATTGCAAGAACAGGCAAGGCAATCAACGTCCTAGGAGCAACTTCAGGGGACACTGGATCAGCAGCCATTCATGGTCTCGCTGACAAGGAAGGTGCCCGCGTCTTTGTCCTGTATCCTGAGGGAAGAATTTCAGATATCCAGGAACGTCAAATGACATGCACCGGATCTGGTAACATTTTTCCTATAGCCATTGAAGGATCTTTCGATGACGCACAAAGAATAGTGAAGGACCTGTTTGAGGATCTTAATTTCAAGGACAGGGCCCGCCTCTCGGCAGTGAACTCTATTAATTTGGCCAGAATATTAGCCCAGTGCATTTATTACATTCACGCATATAAGCAATTACCCGATAGGAACAAGGAACATGTCCGTTACGTTGTGCCGACCGGTAACTTTGGCAACGTTCTGGCCGGATGGTTAGCGAGCCAGATGGGATTACCAGCCGAACAGTTCACGGTCGCAACGAACCAAAATGATTTACTGTTCCGTTTATTTACAGAAGGCATTTACGAGCCGAGGACAGTGAACCCGTCCCTGGCACCTTCGATGGACATTCAAGTCGCATCAAACTTTGAACGTTTTCTTTACTATCATCTCGGAGGAGAGGGGCAAAGCACCTCAGGGATAATGAAAGAAATCAAAAAAGGAAACAAAGTTATCATCCCCGAATTCAATGCTGGAGAATTCTCTACTACCCGGACCGATGATGAGGGCATCATTGAAAATATCCGTAAAGCCAAGGATCGCTTTAATTATGTGCCGGATCCTCACACGGCCTGTTGTTTTAATGAAGTGGTAAATAATCAGACAACTATCATGCTAGCCACAGCCCATCCGGCCAAGTTCCCAGAAACAATTACCGAAGCAATCAATGACAGCCCCACACACCCTAGCCTCGAAAAACTCAGGGAGTGCACTCCTAAAAAAGAAAAATTACCAGCAAATACAGATGCAATTAGAGAATATCTGGAAGAGAATATTTTGCAATAAGACTCACTTTAGCACTTTAATAATTTGAATTATTGTAAATAGTTGCCAGTCAATTTTAATTAGAACGAGACTTGTCACTCATAGTACAGAAATACGGAGGCACTTCAGTAGGTAACACTGAAAGGATCAATAACGTCGCCAAGCGAATCCTTGAGACTCAAAAGGCGGGGCATCAGGTCGTGGCTGTGGTCTCTGCCATGGCCGGAGTTACTAATAGGCTCATTGAAATGGCAAACGAGGTATCACCAGACCATGAGCCCACGGACCGTGAAATGGATGTTCTCTTAGCTACAGGAGAGCAAACGACCATTGCTCTGACCTCGATGGCAATTAATTCTATGGGAGGAAAAGCCATCTCATTGACCGGAGCGCAGGCAGGGATTGTCACGGACGGAGACCATACCAAAGCAAGAATTTCAAATATCACACCAGACGAAGTTCATCGACTCCTCGATGAAAACCACACCGTCATTCTGGCCGGATTTCAGGGCCGAAGCCCTGACGGACGCATCACAACGCTCGGTCGTGGCGGTTCAGACCTGACCGCTATTGCAATGGCGGCAGCCATAGATGCGGACCTGTGCCAGATATTTACAGATGTTGACGGGGTCTACACCTGTGATCCACGCGTAGTGCCTGAGGCCCAGAAAATTAATGAAATTTCGTATGATGAAATGCTGGAAATGGCTTCATCAGGCTCTAAGGTAATGCAATCAAGATCCGTTGAGTTTGCCAAAAAATTTGGCGTTAAGTTTGAAGTAAGAAGCAGCCTAAATCAAAACCCAGGAACAATCGTGACAGAAGAACACCCTAACATGGAATCCGTGGTTGTTCGCGGAGTAAGCATCGAGCGAGAACAGGCAAAGGTAACCATCGAAAATGTTTCTGATGAGCCGGGAGTCGCAGCGAAAATATTTCATGCCATTTCCGATTCGGGTGTCGTAATCGACATGATTGTACAGAACGTCTCGAAAACAAACCATACTGACATCTCATTCACCTTGCACCGATCGGATCTAAAAAAGGCAAAACAAACGATCGAACCTATTCTTAAGGATCTAGGCAATAAATCCTCCATCGAAACGACTGACGGAATTGGTAAATTGAGCGTGGTCGGAATAGGTATGCGCTCTCACTCTGGAGTCGCAGCTCAAATGTTTGCTGCGCTTGCACATAATGGTATCAATATTCAAATGATATCAACCTCAGAAATCAAAACTGCGGTCATCATCAGAGAAGAGGACCTTGAGCAATCGGCAAATATAGTCCACACTGCCTTCAACCTTTAATAGCTCATTAGCCCAATACATTTTTAAATTATAATTCTCCAATAAAACCCAATCTCAGCTACTTAACCCAATCACACCTAGCAAACATTGTACAAAAGTCTCTTAATCATCCTTGGGATAATTTATTTGGCACCTAATGGGTTCAGCAAAAAGAAAATTGGGTACTTGTCTGAACCTTCGAAAAAAGACACAGAGACTATTCTCCGTATCCAGATATTTCTTGATGGAAAAATGTTTGGACCCGGAAAGATTGACGGTCGAATGGGACAATTCACTCGCAAGGCAGTTGCCCATTACAATTTCGGATACGATCTGAAATACGATAACTATTATAAGGTGATCAATGAATCAAATGCGACCATTGAGGAACTCTTTACTACTTACGCTATAAAAGAAGAAGATTTAAATTTTGTTGGAGAAGTCTCTTTCGAACCTTCTGAGCAGGCAGAAATTGATTATCTTTACTATAGATCGATCCTTGAATTTTCAGCCGAACGTTTTCACTCTGATGAAAAATATCTCACAAAAATAAACCCTGAGATAGATTGGGGAAAGGTAACCGAAGGTACCGTCATTAAAGTTCCTAACGTGACTCCGTTTAGAATTGAAGACGTAAAAAAAGACAAGTCATTCCAACGGGAAAGAAAACTTAGTAAGCGACTAGTCATCGTGGATACGACTCAAAAGCTTGTGGCCATATGGGGAAAAAAGAAAATCCTTGCTATGTTTCCTATAACGCCCGGACAAGAGAAATTCATTCATCGTGGCGACTGGGTCATTCAAAATATGATCACTACCCCAACGTTCAGATGGGATCAGAGCATGCTGGAAACAGGGAAACGCAGTAACGAAGCTCACTTACTTCCACCGGGACCAAACAGTCCAATAGGAATCTTCTGGGCAGGATTAAACAAGGGCGGAATCGGTCTGCATGGGACCTCCTCTCCACATACGATTGGTCGGTCCAGAAGTGCCGGTTGCGTGAGACTGGCTAATTGGGACGTTGTCCGCCTTTCGGACCTAGTGAGACCCGGGGCAAAAGTAGAAATGCGCTAACTAGTATTATTTAGCCGCGCTTTTTCCATCGTTGGGAGGTTTCAGATACGGGCCTTCTCTGCTTCTTAGATAACTGATCAGTTCCTTCAGCAAAGTCATGCCAAACCTTTATAAGTTCATTCCTCACCCCTGGCTTGGACTTGGACAGATCTTTCAGTTCGGTCCGGTCCGCGATCATATCATAAAGCTCCCAAGGCCCACCCCGAGCCGAAACCACTTTCCATTTTCCTTTCCGAACTGCACGATTGTTGCCGAAATGAAAATAAAGGAACTCATGACCTTCCCTCTTCTCCCCTTTAAGAATCGGCAACAATGATTTTCCCATTAATTTTAAATTCGGATTCTTGTCCGGGTAATCTGCCCCGGCCAGATCCAAACACGTAGGCATAAAATCAACGAGATGCCCTACCTGATCTGTGATGGCACCTTTCTTTGTTTTTAAGCCCTTGGGCCAGTGAACGATCATCGGGCTACTTATCCCACCTTCGTGTTGGTTCTGTTTGTACCAGCGGAAAGGCGTATTACCCGCATGCGCCCATCCAGTATCGTATGTCCAATAACTCTCAGGATCCCAAGGCATCTTATCAGCGCCTCGGGTCCGCTCAAAAGGACAAGCTCCATTGTCAGAACAGAACATAAATAAAGTATTATCAAAAACACCAATCTCTTTGAGCCTTTCAACGAGTTTTCCGATTCCCTGATCCATTCGATCAACCATCCCTGCATAAGTGGCCATACGAAAATCTTCCCAGTCCTTTTCTTTGTCAGTCAGATCATTCCATGGCCTAACGTTCTGAGGCCTCGGGCTCAAGGGCCAGTCTTTATTTATCAACCCTAGATCAAGTTGGCTAGCATAACGATTCTCCCGTAACCGGTCCCACCCTGCCGCGTACTTGCCCCGGTATTTCATAACTTCCTTCTTAGGTGCCTGAAGCGGATAATGAGGTGCATTGTAAGCGAGGTACAAAAAGAATGGTTTGTCCTTATCCTTTTTCAGACTTTCGTTCACAAAACGAACCGCATAGTCCGTGTTCGCGTCTGTCGTATAAAAACCTTCCTTCGGAACATTGAATTTTTCACCATCAAGACGGAATGAGTCATCACCAGTGAAGAAATTAGTAGCACCACTCAAATGACCAAAGTATCGACTGAATCCTTTATCAGTCGGCTCCTTGTTCAGATGCCACTTCCCTACCATCAATGTCTGATAGCCTGCAGGCCTCAGAACCTCGGCAATGGTCGGCCCATTGGACAGTTTGGCAGAGCCTGCCTGTCCGCAATACATTCCTGTCAATAGATCCACTCTAGAGGAATGACACTTGGCCGTATTATAGAACTGAGAGAATCTGAGGCCATTCTCTGCCAAAGCATCCAGGGCTGGAGTCTTAATCTCACCTCCATAACATCCCAGATCTGCAAATCCAAGATCATCGGCCATGATTAGAACAATGTTGGGCCTTTCAGATGCATTTGAAATATCTGACCATGCAGAGCAAGGAAGGAGAGCAATTAGCAGGAAAAGTTTTCTTATAAAATAGATCATGAGATATTAAGTTTTTAGAATCAAATTCAGTGAATGAAATTTTAATCAAATAAAAAGACTATTAAAGATGTGAGTTTATTACTTGGCGTAACCAATTTGAAGCATTAGGTAATAAGTTCTACTAGATGATTCGCTTTCAAAGCCTAACTCGCAACATAGAAATTGGAGCGAATTGTTACCTTCTTAGCTTAGGGGATAAGCGAATTCTAATTGATTCAGGAATGCACCCGAAAGCGGAATCAAAGGATGCCCTGCCTCAGTTCGATCGAATTCTGAATGAACCCTTAGATGCGGCTATCCTTTCTCATGCACATCTGGACCATTCAGGATCCTTGCCTGTTATACAGAGACATTACCCAGAAATGCCCGTCTTTATGAGTGAAGCTACTGATGCTCTGGCCCAAGCCCTTCTGCACAATTCGGTGAATGTAATGACATCCAAGGGAGAAGAACTTGGGATTAATGAGTATCCATTATTTACTCACCGTGAAATTCACAAAGTAAACAGACAATGGCATCCGAGAAGGAACGGTAAAAAATTTGAATTGCATGAGACCGGGGGCGCTTCCTGCACCTTTTATGATGCTGGCCATGTCATGGGCGCGGTCGGCTCCCTATTCGAATTTTCCGGAAAAAAAATAATGTACACGGGGGACGTTCATTTTGAGGATCAGAGTATCCTTAAAGGAGCGGACTTTCCGCGTGAAAAAATTGACGTTCTCATCTTGGAATGTACCCGCGGCGGAACTGCACTTGATCCGGAATATTCCAGATGGTCTGAAGCTGAACGGCTCGCATTGAGCATGGAAGAATGTCTCGAGGGGAAGGGTTCAGTCATGATCCCTCTATTTGCAATGGGAAGGACCCAGGAGACAATCATGATGCTGTACGAGCTTCAAAGAGCTAAAAAATTAAGAAACTCTTCATTCCTGATAGGTGGGCTCAGCATCAAAATGACAAAAATCTATGACAAATTTTCAAAACGCATTAGACGCAATCATCAAGGACTAAACCTGATGCGCGTGAAAGGCTTGTTATCTACTCCGAGGTCGAGGGGAGAACTTCCAAAACTAGAGCAGGGAAACGTCTATACATTGTCTAGCGGAATGATGGCAGAGAAGACCATGTCCAATAGACTAGCACAACAGTTCATCGCCAACCCCCGTAACCTTGTCGCCTGCGTCGGATATGCCGATCCTGACTCACCGATGGCAAGACTCATTGAATCAGAGAGAGGAGAAGAGGTCCTGTTGGATTCAAAAAAAGAACCTGTAAAGCGTCAATGCTCAGTGCAAAGTTTTGACTTCAGTGGACACGCTTCGAGAGAGAGTCTAATTGAATATGCTGAATCAGTTCATCCTAAAAAAGTTATCCTAGTGCACGGTGACAAAGAGGCCATCGAATGGATGAAGCAAAGACTAAATCAGCGGTTACCGGAAACAGAAGTAATCATTCCTGATCCAGGAAAAGAAATAGATTTAGAATAATTTTCTAGTCTCTCTATTCCGTGGAGAGTTGATCCTCGACCGCCTTTAGCCGAGATAATATATTCGGGAGTCTCCTTGGAAAAACCATTTCTTTTCGGACTCTCTCAATGGGGCCGGCAGGGAAGCCGGAATAGAATGCAGGCTTACCAGGCTCTCCACCCGCCAAACTCTTCGTCGCTCCGGTCCTTGCAACGAGCACTACATTGGACCCTATTTCTATGTGCCCGGCCACACCTACCTGAGCTGCCATTGTCACGTTATCTCCAATCTTACAGCTACCTCCTATGGCCGTATCAGCAACAAAAATACAATTCTTACCTATGATAACATTATGAGCTACCTGAACCAGATTATCAAATTTGCTTCCTTGACCTATCAAGGTCTTTCCGAAACGGCCACGGTCTATTGTGCAATTTGCTCCAATTTCGACATCGTCTTCGATTATCACGTAACCAAAGTGTTCAATCTTTTGATGCGCTGATCCGTCATATTCAAATCCAAAACCATCAGATCCAATAATACTTCCTCCATGCACGATCACACGTTTCCCAATCCGTGAACGGTCATAAATCACAACGTTTGGATAAAAGTAACCATTCTCGTCCACTTCCACATTAGAACCTATAATGACGCCGGCACCAATCGTAGTACCTTCCCCTATCTTTGTCCCAGCACCAATGACAACATTGGGTCCTACACTGACAGTGACCGGATCGATTTGAACGTCCTCGGCAATGACTGCGGTAGGATGTATACCTTTCTCATATGAATTTGATTCTAAAACGTACAGGTCCTTGGCAATTTCATTAAATGCCAAGGATGGGCTCTTAACCTTAATGAGAGGAACATGACCAACCTCTTCATTAAACTCTAAGGAAACAAGAACGGCAGCAGCCTTAGTCGATTTTAGATCATTTAAGTAACGGCCATCATGATAAAAAGATAACTCGTCAGGGCCGGCCTCTGAAAGAGAAGCTAGACCCTTTATCCCAATTTCCTCCTGGGCAGGGTTAATGACTTCAGCTTCAAGCTTAGCTATTATGTCGCAAAGTTTAATCTGCACGGGTTGGAGGTGTTCCTCCTTCTATTAACGATGCATCCTACTAAGGAGAAGATGCATTCTTGTTCAATACTCCAATGAGTTCTTCACTAAAATCAACTGCGTCTTTGGAATGCAGGAGAAAAGGAATGCCGCGCGTTCCAAGGCCCGACTTATCAAAGACTATGTCATAATTCTTTTTCTTGGCCATATCGCCTACAACGTCCTGAATCTCTTCAATCAAAGCTTTACGTTTTCGGTCAACTTCTGTGAGCAGCATCCTTTGTCTTCTGTCTGAAAGCTCCTTCTTCTCACGCTCAAGAGCTCGTGCCTTGGACGCCACCTCTTGAGCCTCTTTCTGCTTCTTCTTTCGAAGCTCTTCACCGATTGCTGGATCCTTAATTTCTTTTGCCAATTTCTGATAACTATCCAAAAGTTTTTTATAATCGTTATTGATTGTCTCTAGCTCTTTCTTGGCCGCTTCTTTTTGCTCATTCACAACCTTATCAGCATCCTTTGTCTTGTAATATTCTGCAAAGACTCGATTCATATCAACGATCCCAATCTTCATTCCCTGCGCACCTGCACCGGACATCATGAAGACTAGACTGATTATAACAACTGGAAGAAAGAAGGCAGATTTAGTCATAACAATAAAAGGAGAATCCCCCACAATAGTTTGATTTTCAAGAGAAATACTCGGTTCGTCAAAGTCCTTTTTAAAGGATATGATAGTTAACGTTAAAAATTAGCGGAACTGATAACCCATATTGAACTGGAACCTCATCTTATCCTCTACCCATTCATTTGTTTGCATGGGCCAGGCCACATCTAATCGGATCGGCCCCATCGGCAGGTACAGGTCAAGTCCAATACCATAATCAGACAAATAGTCTCCTCCAAAGTCCCAAGCATCGTTGGAAAGCATTCCTCCATCATAGAAAACATGGCCTCTAAATTTCTTTAGGTTAATTAATGGAAAACTATACTCTGCGGTAAAATACGCTGCAGTCCTTCCACCTAATGGTTCTCCCTGTGCGTCACGGAGTGCTGGGCTGCTCGCCTCACGATACTCATACCCTCGCAGGCTACGGGCACCACCCAAGAACTCACGCTCAAAGATCGGAACATTATCATCACCGTCAACGCTGCGGTACTGACCATTAACACTCAAAATAGTATCAAAAGGTAAGAGGAAATATTTAGATCCCGAAAGCTGAACCCCATAAGTTTCCACATCACCAAAGGAAACATCAGTGCCAAGAGATATCCGGTGTCCTCGTCTGGTCAAGTACTGACTGTCTGTAGTGTTTATCACATAATTCACCGCGAAGAGAGCACGATCATATTCGCCCTCTTCCTTTTTGAGGGTGTCACTTGAATCTGAATCCACATCAATCTCATAATTCTCCAAGCTCGCCTTGAAAGAAAGTGACGTGTATTCGCCGAGCGGCCTACGCAAACTCATATAGGCTCCACCAATGGTTTGATCATACTTATCAGAAAGATATAAGAGATCCCTAAAATAGAGGCCCGTTCCAAATGCAAGCTTCTTATCAAAGAGCCACGGCTGAGTATAATCGAACTGAAAGTCCTTCCGTCTCCTACCATACTGTACTCCCAAACGAATCTTTTCACCGCCACCCACGTGCGGCTTGCCGAACAATCTAAAATTGGTCTGAACGATATCCATGAATCCAACCAAGTTATCAATCGAACTGAACCCGGCACCAAAGTTCACCGTGCCTGTCGATTTCTCTCTCACCTCAATACTAATGTCTGTATGGTCAGGCGTTGCAGAATCGGTCGGAGTCACGTTGGCCCCTTCAAAAAATCCCAATCCCATGAGGCGGTTACGGCTCACTTCTAACCTCGTTTCATTGTATACATCTCCAGGAGCGAGGGCCAATTCACGACGAATGACCTTATCGAGGGTCCGATCATTACCACTAATATTGATCAACTCGATCGTTGATTGAACACCTTCTGACACTGCGTATTCAATATCAATCATGGTCTCTGAAGAACTGTCAACACGGGGAGAAATGCGCACATTTGAATAACCGTTATTCGCGTAATACCTCCGCAATCCGACTAGGTCAGTACTGATGCCTTCAGAAGAATAAACGGCCCCTTCCTTCATCTCTAGAAGGGGCAAAACATCCTTCTGCGACACGGCCTTTATTCCTGAAACAGAAACCTTATTTACTGTGAATTTATTCCCCTCATTAATATGAATGACAAGATCCACCTTATCACCTGCAGGCTCACGCACTACCTCAGTCACACGCGCATTTATATATCCTTCGTTACGATAATATTCCTCAATCCTAACAACATCTTCTTCGAGTTCAGTAGAATCAATGCCCCGGTTCTTTTTGAAAACATTATACGCACGACTGGCCTTCACATGCATCTGACCTGAGAGGACCCGATCAGAAATGGATTCGTTGCCAAAAAATTTAACCTTGTTGAGCCTTTCCAAAACTCCCTCATCAACGACAAATGTGACCCTCGAAAATCCAGGCCTCTCTGCGCCACCAACCTTATAAGTAATACCCACATTGGAGAATCCCTTCTTCTTATACAGTGCCTCCAAGTTCACTCGAGCCGTTTCAAGGAGCGTGTCATCAAAGGCTTCACCAATTTCAAGTTCCGTCTCCTTGCGTAATTTGTTAGTGGCCAAAGAATTCCCTATAAAAGAAACTTCCCCCAAAATGGCACGGGTCCGGACCAGAAATATAACACGAACACCGCCTTCATTTGGTTCGGTCAAAACTCTCACATTATCCACTAAACCGCTCGAATAAAGATTCTTAATATCCTTTTCGACTTCCATCGCATCCAGTTCGCTACCAACCTTACTACTTATCTGACTACTGAGAGCAGCCTCGTCTACTGTTGGTGCTCCAGCATACTGAATAGAAATATCAGTGATCTTCTCGGCATGCAAAACTGACTGACCAAGTACTAGAAAAATGAAAATGAACGCGGCTGAGATTAATTGCCTAATATGAAATGTCATTATGGTATTCAGAGTATCTTATTGAAGGTGAGTGAGATTATGGACAAATGGCCAGGCTTCATTCAAGCCATTTATCGAATAATACATAAAGGTTAATTGTTTTTCTTTTGTCTTCTTTTGTTAACTTATGGATCACAGATTTAATCCATAATTTTATATAAATTACTTATTATGAAGCAATTGGGATATTAATGGCTCAGTCTTTGTTTAATATAATTAGCTGACTTAATGGTAAAGTTTATAAAAGATTGTTAATATTAATTAATTTTTGTTCGCTTCAAGTGATATTAATGGGAAAAATCAAATAAATCGTGGAGGAAAATTTTTACACAGAAACTACAGAAGCCACAGAAACTGACTTTGATATCTCTTTGAGACCACCAGAACTGACGGAGTTTTTTGGGCAAGAGAAAGTCAAAGAGCGGATTTCCTTAATGATAGAAGCCGCGCGGCAGAGGAAAGATGTTCTGGCTCACATCTTATTATCTGGACCTCCAGGCCTAGGCAAAACAACTCTGGCACATATTATCGCCTCCGCTACCGGATCCCAATTACATTCCACGAGTGGACCACAAATTGAAAAGGCTGGAGACCTGGCCGGTATACTCACTAACCTCAAGAGGGGTGACGTTCTATTCATTGATGAAATTCATAGGCTGCACCCGGCCATCGAAGAATATCTGTATCCGGCAATGGAAGACTATAGGTTAGATATCATTATTGATCAGGGTCCCAATGCCAGAACCATCGAGCTCTCATTACCAAGATTCACTTTGATCGGTGCAACGACTCGTGCCGGAATGCTAACCGCCCCTCTCAGATCAAGGTTCACGATGACGAACCGGCTCGATTATTACACGGCAGAAGAACTGACCAGCATCGTGAGCAGATCAGCTAACCTGCTCAAAGTTGAAATCGAATCAAGTGGCGCATTAGAAATCGCATCCCGTTCAAGGGGAACTCCGAGAGTTGCCAATTCATTATTGGGATGGGTACGGGACTTCGCTCAGGTCAAAGCAGACGGCATCATCACTCAGGAAGTTGCAGACGGGGCCCTTAAAATGATCGACATTGATGATGATGGTCTCGATGAAATGGACAAGAGGATACTCGAGGCTCTGATCTACAAGTTTGATGGTGGGCCCGTGGGACTAAATTCATTGGCCGTCGCGGTCGGCGAGGACTCCTCAACGATCGAAGAAGTTTACGAGCCTTACCTTGTCATGCAGGGAATGCTTGCTAGGACCCCTAGGGGCCGCGTAGCGATGAAACGCTCTTATGAAAAACTGGGAGCCACTGCACCGAACCAGACTTCAGGAACCGGTCCTGAGCTGGGCTTGGATTCATAGCTTCATCCTTTCGCTCAAACGCATTCGTATTTCGATACTTGTTGGTCAACACTAAAGAACCACTTTACTAAAAAACATGAATAGAATTTCCGTTCCTCTGATACTCCTAATCCTTGGTCTAATTCTTAACTTTGCAGTCAAAGGAGCCACTCCCAATATACTTTTTATCTTTGCCGATGACTGGGGCTGGGGCGATCTCAGCTGTCATGGACACCCCTATGTAAAAACACCTAATATTGATAGATTAGCTAAAGAGGGCACAGACTTTCATCGGTTCACTGTGGCGAGTGGCGTCTGCTCTCCTAGCCGTACCGCGGTGATGACTGGTCATTTCCCGGCACGCTACAATATTAATGGTCATTTCGCATGGGTTCCCAGTAATGCTAGGAGAAACATGCCTGACTGGCTCAATCCAGAAGCGCCTCTCCTCTCCAAGTTTCTCAAGAGTGCCGGTTATACAACTGCCCACTTCGGCAAATGGCATCTTGCCAATGACATGATTCCTGACTCTCCTTTGCCGAGCCGGTACGGCTTTGATACTTATGGAGCCTTTAACTGCTCAGGCAAGCAAATGCCAGTGCACGAAGATGCTAAAAACACCATAGCATTTATTGAGAAAAGTAATCGTTCTGCAAAGCCCTTCTTTGTGAACCTATGGCTTCATGAACCTCATACTCCGTTTCATACCGTAGAAAAATACCGCAAGCAATTTCCAAAATTAAAAGAGCAGGATAATATTTATGCTTCGGTTCTGGCACATGCCGATGATCGTATTGGTGAAGTGTTAGACGCGCTGGACCGCTTGAAGCTTACAGAAAATACATTAGTCATTTTCAGTTCGGACAATGGGCCAGCCAGGGCACTGCCTAGTACTGCGCTAAAATCGATGCACGATACTGCAACGGGTGAAGGATTTAATATTGCAGCCGCAAAAGGCATCACTAGTGGACGCAAAGGATACAAGGCCGCGCTATTTGAAGGTGGTGTAGGGGTCCCCTTCATCGCACGCTGGCCTAACCATATAGCAGCAGACAAAGTAGATAAGACATCTATCCTTTCTGCTGTGGATCTGCTCCCAACTTTCTGTGAAATTGCAGGAGCGAAGCTCCCAGAGTACTACAGTCCTGATGGTATGAGCCAAGTGTCAACTTTGAAAGGAAAGGGCCAGGAGCTTCGTCAAAAACCGCTCTTCTGGAAAGCAACCTCTCCCTGGCCAGCTCGAAAATTAAAACCTGATCACTGGGTCTCCTATGCAGTGGTGAGCGGAAAATGGAAAATGGTAACTAATCGAAATTCTCAATATGTTGAACTGTATGATTTAGTCATTGATTCATTTGAAAAAAATGACCTCAAAGAAAAATATCCAGACAAGGTAAAACAACTAAAAAAAATGTTAACTCAATGGCAAGAATCTCTCCCAGCAAAGCCGACCGGCAATGTTTTTTCAAAACTGCGTGAGAAAAAATGAGATTATAGGCCTATCGCTTTGCCCTCTCCGACAGAAACCTCGATCGCCTCAATGATTTTCTGTGCCGTAATTGCATCATCAAGATTCGAGAGTGGTGGCCGGTCACGCTCAATGCATTCCTCTATAAAATAACGAACAGTATTAAGTATCGAGTAATGATAAGCTGAATAAGTGTGGGAGTGGACGACCGCCTTCTGGTTCTGTACCCAATCAGCATGACTAAAACGCGTCGACCCTGCAGTCCCTATCAATTTTATCTTAAATGTCCAGTTATCAGCGGCATGATCATCAGCGGCAAAGCTGGCCTGAAGATGAGCTAAGGCACCCCCCTCAAGTTCCAAAATAGCCATGGCTAAATTTTCTTTGGCAACGGTCCCGTCATTAATAGTAGAAGCCATCGCCATCACCTTTCTGGGCTTCCCTCCAAGGAAAGATGTAATATATGCGTGATGTGTTAGAATTTGTCTGATAACACCTGGATATCGCTGGGCCACTTCTTCGGGATGATGAATGTTATAGAAAACATAAATAGCCACCAAGTCGCCGAGCTTACCTGAATCCAAAAGTTCACGAGTGCGAATCACACTATCCTCATACAAATAATTATGTACCGGCACACAGAGCTTTCCCGATTCGTTTGCTGCGGCCTTAATCTCTTCGATCTCATTAATGTTAGAGCTGACCGGCTTTTCAAGTAGGACATGTTTCCCTGCTCGGAGGGCACTGACCGCACACTCGCAATGATCCTCTAATGGTGTCAGGACAAAGACTGCATCAATTGCTGGATCAGCTAACAACGCCTCTGCCGAATCATAGACCTTGCAATTGTATTGGAGGGACTTCTCCTGTGACCTTTTCTTATCAATGTCAAACAGGCCCACTAAGTCGGCACCTTCACATCTCTGAACACCCGCAGCATGTAAATCAGCGATATCACCCGCACCATAAAAACCGACTCTAGTTATCACAGCTGAATGATTTGTTCTGGCTTCCCAATGCCAAGTTGAAATTCATAATACTCAGGACTCAGTTCAGCGAACGGTTCTTTTAACTTCTCTATGTCCTCCTTAGCAGCATGAATTTCCAGCCGTAAGAGATCAGAGATATCTAATGCCTCACCAATTATAGAACCAACATTGTCAGCGTGAGCCAGTAATCCTTCGGCCCCATTATAAGCCTCACGGCAATGAACCACATCACCTGACATCGTAAAATCATACCACAAACAACCATCTTCCTTGGCTGTCGCTTCGACGAACTGATCGAGAAGTTTTCTGAACTCCTCCATTTTTCCAGGATGAACTTTAAAATAAGGGTGAATACTAACTACTTTGCTCATAGCTATTTTTTGAACAAGTATTCCTCTCTGGTCAAGCCCGCGAATTCACTCTAAGTGAAATTAGCGAAGAATTTAAATTTCATACATTTATTACTACCATTACACCGCAATGAATGCGTAGCATCATGACATACATGCGAAAATTCATAATAATCACTCTAGCCATTGCGTTCAGTACCCTTAACAGCTTCGCACGCAAACCTAACATCATCTTCATCCTTGCCGATGATCTAGGCTATAATGAGCTCGGATGTTTTGGACAGAAATGGATCAAAACACCTCACATTGATCGGCTCGCCAAGGAAGGAATTAAATTCACCCAACACTATTCTGGGCAGGCAGTCTGCGCGCCTTGCCGTTGCGTGCTCATGACAGGAAAACATACTGGGCATGCATACATAAGAGATAATGGGGACCCTAAGGACGGCTCCACTAAACATTTCCCTTTCCCAGGACAGAATCCAATTCCAGATGATGAAATTACTATAGCAGAAATTCTAAAGACCGGGGGCTACACAACCGCAGCCATCGGCAAGTGGGGCCTCGGCCACTTCGGATCTAGCGGAGACCCTAACAAGCAAGGTTTTGATCTGTTCTTTGGTTATAATTGCCAGCGACATGCTCATAATCATTTTCCGAGGTTCTTGTGGAGGAATAATAAAAAAATTCCGTTGCCTGGAAATGACCGGAAGCTGGACGGAAAGATCCACTCTCAGGACGCATTCACCGAGGAAGCCTTGAGCTTCATCAAGAAAAACAAAGAAAACCCATTTTTCCTTTACCTTCCATTCGCCATTCCTCACTTAAGCATTCAAACAACGAAAAAGTGGCTGAACGAATACAAGAAGATGATCCCTGAAGAAGAGTACACTCACAGAGGTTACCTTAAGCATCCTTTCCCACGCGCTGGATACGCAGCAATGATCACACAAATGGATGACTCTGTCGGGCAAGTCCACTCACTAGTCAAAGGTTTAGGACTGGATGATGACACCTTGATCGTTTTCACGTCTGACAATGGACCAACTTTCAATCGACTCGGAGGTTCTGATTCTGATTTTTTCAAGAGTGCCGGCGTCTTTAAGGGACTCAAAGGAAGTCTCTATGAGGGAGGAATCAGAGTCCCTACGATCGTTCGGTGGCCAGGAAAAATAAAACCTGGGACCACGAGTGACCATGTCAGTGCTTTCTGGGACTGGATGCCAACACTCTCTGAAATTGCAGGAACAAAGGCACCTGAAGTTACAGACGGCATCTCATTATTACCGTCCCTGCTGGGCAAAAAGCAGAAATCTCATAAATCTTTATATTGGGAATTTCCTTCTTATGGAAGCCAACAAGCTGTCAGGTTAGGAAATTGGAAAGGGGTCAGGCAAAAGATATCCAAAGCAAAGACGACGGCTGAAATTAAAACTGAACTCTATAATCTCAAACTGGATCCCGGCGAAACTAAGAATGTCGCTGACCTTAATCCAGAAATACTGGAAAAAATTGAATCAATCATGGTCAAGGAACATGTGCCCAGTAAGCTCTTTCCTATCCTCCCTGAAGAACGTCTCAGGGCACGTAAAAAAAAAATAAATAAGTCCAACTGATGGGCACAGTAAAACCTAAGCGGACCTGGGTCGAGATTGATCCGAACGCTCTTAGAGCAAATCTCTGTCATGCTCGTGAACTGGCAGAAGGTGCCGATGTAATGGCTGTGGTCAAGGCTGACGCGTATGGCCATGGATTTGCCGAAACGATAAAGGCACTCGATTCAGAGGTCAGTGCCTTTGGCGTTGCAACTCTAAATGAAGCACTGGCCGTTATGTCAGTAACGGAAAAGACTACAGACATCATGATACTCGGGGCACTTTTACCCGATGAACGTGAAGATGCCGTCAGTGCCGGACTGCACGTCACAATTTCAAGCTTAGTAGAAGCAAAAGAATATGATGAGATCGGAAAACGGACCGGTTCCCGGGTCAACTCTCATCTTGTATTGGACACTGGAATGGGACGTCTCGGATTCACTGATGAATATTTCATTTCTGAATTCCCTCAAATATCCTCTTTACCAAATATTGAAATTGAAGGCGTCGCTACTCACTTTCCCTGCTCTGATCAAGACTTAGAATTCACCAAGAATCAAATTGAAAAATTCGAAACAATTATCAAGGAATCAAAATTAAAAGCGCGTTGGATCCATCTTGCTAACAGTGCAGGAATAATTAACTTTGGAAATGCGGGTGGCAATATGATACGCCCCGGGCTGATGCTTTACGGGATTTCCCCAACACCCGATTCGAGTCACAAACTCAAGCCTGCCATGGAATGGAAGACTCGAATCACTCAGGTAAGGAAATTACCTTCAGGATCTGGGATCAGTTATGGGCAAACGTTCGTTACTGATAAAACTACTCTGGTCGCAACGGTTGCGGTAGGTTATGGGGACGGTTATCCGAGATCAGTTTCCGGAAATGGTGCGGAGGTGGTCATCCAGGGCAAACGTTGCCCGGTACTCGGCCAAGTCACGATGGACATGATAATGATCGATGTGAGTGAACTAACTCCTTCACCTTGTCCTGGCGACGAGGTGACTCTGCTCGGAGGGCAAATGGTAGAACCTATCACTGCTACAGAATTAGCTTCAAAGGCCAGAACGATCCCTTGGGAAATTCTCACAGGGATTTCTCCGAGGGTAGAACGCCTCATCCGCGCATAAAAGAAAGATAGATTCGCTAGAAGATCAGAGTTAAATTCAAACAGCAATCATAGATACCAGTGTTCCAAATCATCTTCAATGAAATCAGCGCGGCCGAAATTTCGAGCCTCAGCACGATCAATCAACTTGAACTTCTCAATGAATTTAAAGTTGAGCAGAAGGATCTGGAAAAGGCCGGTAACGAGAGCCCTTTCGGCATCATCGAAAGAGACGGCACAAAGCTATATCGGTACAGATCCAAGGACTACAGAATTTATTTCGAAGTAATGGATAATAACGTCATAGTTCACCGTGTATTGCATAAAAATACACTGAAAGACTTTCTGTTCAGATCAAAGTTACCAGTTTCAGAGGACAAGGCACTGGGTGAATCAAAACATTTCTGGTCAATGATCGAAGAAGGCGAAAAGGCAAGACGATTATAATTATACACATCAATCCAAAGAATCATTACAAGAGTCAATGCAATGACCCTTGAAAATTTACTCAACAACGAAGACGAACGGATCCGACGTTTTCCAATAGCAAAGGAAAAGATCTTCTTGGGCCATGCCGCAGTGACTGCTCTGCCTCAGTGTGCCGCTGAAGCGATGGCACAATACGCGCACTCTAGCAGCAAGGACCATCAAGAGTTTCCCGAATTCATTGAAACAATGAACGATACTAGGCGCTTAGCAGCAGACCTGATCGGAGCAAAAGCTTCAGAGATTGCTCTCCTAGGCCCTACCTCATTAGGCCTTAGTCTTTTTGCAAACGGAATAGACTGGAGGGACGGTGACGAGGTCCTTTGCTATCAAGACGATTACCCTGCAAACGTTTACCCTTGGGTCGAACTTCAACGCAAAGGAGTCAGAACTAAGTTCCTTGAACCAGAAGAACTAGGAACCATTACGCCTGAACTAATCGAATCATCAATCGGGCCCGCAACGCGCCTCGTCGCACTGGCAAGTTGTCATTACCTTACAGGTTATCGGATCGACATTGACGCAATAGGCAAGATGCTTAAGGAGCGTGGAATACTTTTTGCTTTGGACGGCATACAAACCTGCGGTGCATTTCCCACACCCGTACAAAATGTTGATTTCATGAGCTGCGATGCTCATAAGTGGCTGCTCGGGCCAATGGCGATAGGAATCGTTTATGTGAAACAAGAAAACTTCGAAATACTAAGACCTACCCTGCTCGGGGCATGGAATGTTCATTCTCCAGACTATATTACGCAGCAAAAAATTAAATTTCACCCAACGGCCAGACGTTACGAGCCTGGCGTTTTGAATGCCTCCGGAATCGTGGGCTTTAAAGCGGTACTGGAACTCATCGATGAATTTGGTATGAAAAATATTTCATCGCAGCTTTTAAAGCTAAAATCTCATCTTATTAACAAACTAGAATCACTCGGATTCTCGATTAATGGGCCCAGAATTGGCCCTAATGCTTCATCGATTACTACATTTAAGCCGTCAGAGGGAAATGCATTGGCAATATTCGATAAACTCAATAAAGCAGGAATTATATGCTCATGTAGGAAAGACCGATCAGGTGAGCAATTCCTGCGATTTAGCCCTCATTTCTATAATACAGAAACAGAAATTGACCGTACTATAGAAATTTTAACACTCGGCACCAATTCCTAGGGCTTGACTCTGGAACAGAAAAGGAGGATCTAATATACAAAATCATAGGTAAATCAGCTAAGGCTCATGCCAGTTACAAGAAGAAATCGTAAATCTGAGGAAGAAAAACCTCCAATCTCAACAATTGATCTAGATAAGATCAAAGAACTGATCAAGCTCATGGAAGACCATGAATTGACAGCCTTTGAGCTGGAGGATGCCGGATTCAAAGTTCGGCTCGAAAAGGGTGGTTCACAAGAACAAGTGGCAGCACCTATCGCAGCCCCAGAACCGGCGAGCGAAAAGATCGTTGCTGAAGATACAGAACAAATAACATCTCCAATGGTCGGGACCTTCTATAAGTCACCCTCACCAGACGCTGACGCATTTATTAAAGTAGGTGACGCAGTCGATGAAGAAACAGTAGTCTGTATCATTGAAGCGATGAAGGTAATGAACCAAATCAAGGCCGAGAAGTCTGGTGTCATACAACGCATACTTGTAGATGACGCGTCCTCGGTCGAATTCGGCCAGGGTCTCTTCGTAATAGCCTGAGAATAAAAAGGCTCGATTCGAGAATAGAATGTTCAAAAAGGTCCTCGTTGCCAATCGCGGTGAAATCGCTCTCCGCATTATCCGTGCGTGTAAAGAGCTTGGAGTCAGAAGCGTTGCCGTATATTCAGAGGCCGACATTGATTCAATGCATGTTCAACTCGCTGACGAAGCGATCTGCATTGGGCCAGCGCCTAGCGCGGAAAGCTATCTAAAAGCTAACCGTATCATAAGCGCCGCAGAAGTTGCCAACGTGGATGCTATCCATCCAGGTTACGGGTTCCTCTCAGAAAATCCGGACTTTGCGGAGATTTGTGAAAGCTGTAAAATTAAATTCATAGGCCCTTCAGCCAAGGTCATTTCAATAATGGGCGACAAGAATGAAGCGAGGGCCACTGCGAAAAAATTTAAAATCCCAGTGACCCCAGGAACTGAAGGGACCGTCAGCAATGTGCAGGAAGCTAGGGAAGAAGCGGCAAAGATAGGATACCCTGTAATGATCAAAGCGTCTGCCGGTGGCGGCGGTAAAGGAATGCGCCCGTGCTTCAACGAGGCGAACCTCGAATCAAGTTTTCAAAATGCACGCAATGAAGCAGAAAAAGCCTTCGGTAATGGTGATGTTTATATTGAAAAACTCATCCTCAATCCACATCACATTGAGTTTCAAATAGTGGCCGATTCACATGGGAACGTAGTTCACCTAGGCGAACGGGACTGTTCTCTGCAACGAAGGAACCAGAAGATCATTGAAGAAGCACCATCTCCTTTGCTTAATAAAAATAAACGCCTGAGAAAAAAAATGGGCGATGCGTCTATCCGTTTAGTCAAAGAGATCGGTTACGAAAATTGTGGCACGATCGAATACCTTGTAGATAAAAGCGGAGACTTTTACTTCATGGAAATGAACACAAGGATTCAGGTCGAGCATCCGATCACTGAAGAGATTCACGGATGCGACCTTATCAAAGAGCAGATCAGAATCGCTGCCGGTGAAAAGCTCAGTGAGCATGTTCAAAACAGCAGCCCCCGCCAACACTCTATCGAGTGTCGCATCAATGCTGAGGACCCTTACAATAATTTTACACCGAGCCCAGGGAAAATTGATTTTTGGTTTCAGCCGGGCGGTCGAGGCGTCAGAGTAGACACTCACGTTTACTCAGGATATGTGGTCCCTCCATTTTACGATTCAATGATCGCCAAGCTCATTGTGACAGGAGCGACTCGTGAAATAGCTATAGATAGAATGCAAAGAGCATTAAATGAATTTTTAATTGAAGGAATCAAGACCACTATCCCATTCCAAGACGCAATCATTAAGAACTCTGATTTTCGTAGCGGAAACTATAACATTGGTTGGGTAGAGGCCTTCTTGAACGATCTTAAATAACATTATTGGTCCGATCAAAGATACCATCACAACCCCATCGTGAAGCTGTATTCAATACTGGACCTTAGTTACGTTGATGAAGAAGACATAGCTATCAAAGCTGAATCAATCTGCGATTCAGGCATCAACATGCTTCAGCTTCGAGCAAAAAATCATGGTCCTGAAAGGATCCTTGAAATAGCTAAAATTGTCAGGCCTATCTGTTTGAAGTACAAAGTTCCATTCATTATCAATGATTACCCTGAAATTGCCGCCGAAGTCAGCGCGGACGGAGTCCATATAGGACAAAATGATGGGGAATTAGAGGAGGCCCGAAATTTAGCAGGGAACTGCAAGATTGTAGGACGCTCTACCCATTGCCCAGAACAGGCGAGAAAAGCTCATGAAGAAGGAGCCGATTATATAGGGTTTGGACCTCTCTATCCTACAGCCACTAAGCCTGGACGCTCGGCGATCGGCTTAAATGAAATTGCACTGGTCCATAATGAAGTACCCTTACCTATATTCTGCATCGGTGGCATCACAGAACAAACGCTGCCTGAAGTATTAAATGCCGGAGCCCAGAACGTGGTCATTGTTTCGAATCTCTTGCAAAGTGAAGACATCAAATCTTATGTCTTGCGCATCCAAAGAATAGGAAAAAAATAATTCAGATCAAAAATCATGAAAGTAATCGTTGCTGGAACTGTCGCTATAGATGATGTCAAAACACCTAAAGTTGAACGGACGGGCCTGATGGGAGGTTCAGCAGCATACGCTGCAATGTCATGTAGTTTCTTCGCAAAGACTCGGATCGTCGGCATCATTGGCAAGGACTTCCCAAAAGAACACATTACAACACTCGAAAATAGCGGGATCTGCACTGAGGGAATTGAACGCAGTGAAGGGGATAGTTTTTATTGGTCCGGAGAATATCACGAAAATATGGATGATCGCACAACTCATGACGTCGCAATCAATGTATTGGAAGCCTATGAGCCTAAGCTCCCCGAATCCTATTCTGATACCGAGCTTATTCTACTCGCAAACATGAGCCCTAGAAACCAGCTCGATGTATTAAATCAATGCAGCAACGCAAAGTATTCAATTGCTGACACGATGGATATCTGGATCAACCATGAACGAGACGAATTGATTGAACTTCTGGGAAAGATTGATCTCTTGGTCATTAACGAATCGGAGGCCCAGCTTTTCATGGAAACGAGGAATCTAGTAAGCGCCGGAAAAAAATTAATGAGCCTCGGTCCAAAGAATGTCATTATCAAGACTGGAGAGCACGGCTCCATGCTGTTCGGAAAAAATGAGAACGAATTTTTCCGTCTCGGAGCCTATCCGCTTGAAGAGGTCGAAGACCCTACAGGTGCGGGTGACTGTTTTGTGGGTGGAATTGCAGGATTCATCGCATCACAAAATCAAGGGTTCCCGAGCTTTAATGATTTAAAATCTGCCATAGCCAGGGGCACTGTAATGGCCAGCTTCAACTGTGAATCATTCAGCGTGGAAGGTCTGAGCAGTTTGGATTCTAATAAGATATCTGAACGTTTGAATCAATTACTGAGTTATACCCAGATATAAATTAATAAGAAGGGGTCCTTTCCATAATTCAAAAATCAAAGGACCCGCTCATCTGGCAGACTCTCAAGTAATTGCCAGCTGATTAATTTCATGCGCGGAACATGGAAAGGACCTTTCCAAAGATTCCCTTTCAGAGTCGAACTGGCACTACCATCACGGTGAAGGTAACCGAACCATTCACCATGCTCAGAATCAGGAAAGAACCGGTAAGCCCACTCGTGAACTTGTCTGTGCCATTCCACATATTTCGGATCACCGGTAAGAGAAAAGGCGAATATTGTAGCAATGATCGCTTCGGCCTGCGGCCACCAGAATTTCATATCATGCCAATACTCCTGCACAGGGATGCCCTTCATATCAACGAAGTACAGGATCCCTCCAAACTCATTGTCCCATCCCCGTTCCCAACTCCAGTCAAGGATCTGGCATCCGGTCTTGATTAGGCTCGGATCGTTACGAATTTTTCCCTCCTGCATAATGAACCAGGAAGCCTCAATCGCATGACCCGGGTTCAGCATTCGACCATCAAAGTGATCGATTATTTCTCCATCCGTTCCTACATTCTCCAACACGCAACGGAGTTCCGGTTTAATGTGGTCCCTACGAATAACCTCAATGCTACGGTCAATCCACTCCTCAGCATCCGTGAGACCGATCGAATCGCGCAGTTCCTGAGCAGTTGTAATTGTGATCATTGGAAACCCGAGACTCTTCATGGGCCGAACATCAGTGAACTTTGGATCGACTCCACGAGGATCAAGGTTGTGACTAATGAATCGGTCAAATGTTCTTCGGGCCTTCTCCGCATAATGCTCCTCGCCAGTGGCCTTGAATAGTTCCCCATAAGCGATCGCAGCAAAACTTTCCGAGAAGGCATAACGTCTCTTTCGGATCGGATTTCCTTCCCGGGTCAAGTGAAACCACATCCTCCCATCAGACGAATCAAAGCAATGATCGTCCATGAAATTGGCTCCGTGCCTAGCTAATTCGAGCCACTCTTCACGTTCCTCAACATTATTATAAAGCTCGCCTAATAGCCAAGCGAATCTTCCCTGCTGCCAGACCCCCTTATCGGTATCTATGACTTTTCCAGCCCGGTCAAGGGACATTATAAAACCGCCATGATCGCGATCAACGCAGTTCTTAATCCAAAAAGGAATTACATCATCAAGTAGACCATTACGGTAAATCGAGATGAGCTCTTCCCGAGAATCGGCATCTGAAATCATTGTCTACTCTATAACTTAATTAGGAGTCACAATCTGACCCTTTGTTTTCGTCTTAATCGAATAGAGAGACTTGCGGGCCGTGATAAATAAAGTGTCGTAATCTTTTCCACCAAAACAAACATTGGCAGGATGTTCAGGAGTCGGTATCAGTCCCAGCTTTTTTCCGGCAGAATTAAAAATATGAATGCCTCCTCCAGAGGTCGTATAAATTCTTCCTTCCGTATCAATGCACATCCCATCACAACGCACATCGAGAATGAAAACAGGCTCACCCAAGAGTCCCTCTTCTACCACATCATAAGCATGAATTTTACCAATCTTTCCAGAGTCTGCTATGTAAACTCTTTTTTGGTCCGGCGAGAAGGCAATTCCATTCGGCATATCAAAAGTCTTACAAGCAACGCTCACAGATCCGTCACTCTTCAGGCGATAAACCCACTTACCTCCTGCCTCTGCTTTTCTCCCCCTCAGCCCATAACTTGGATCCGTGAACCAAATCGTTCCGTCACTCCTAATTGCTAAATCATTTGGAGAATTGAATTTCTTTCCTTCATAATTATCTGTCAGAACCTTGACGGTTCCGTCAGGGCCAGTCCTGACAAGATTTCTCCCACCATGCTGGCATGAAAGGAGATGCCCTTTAAGATCAAGAAGATTTCCATTAGAAGCCTCCACCTTTCTCCATTCTTTTATGCCTTCTTTTTGGGTCCATTGCAGCTGCAAGGAGCGTGGAATATCTGAAAACACCAAACGATTCTCTTTGGCTATCCATACTGGTCCCTCAGTGAACTTCATGTCAGTTCCAAGTTGCTCGACAGTTGTCCCTTCACTCAGAATTGAGGAAAGATCGGCAAAAGCAGCATTCATTGTAAAGCTCAAGAATAAAACCGATAATAATTTCATACCCATAGAATGGGCTAGAACCAATATGATTGGCAAGCCGATTAC
>DUBC01000010.1:0-5800 GCA_012960505.1 Verrucomicrobiales bacterium | reverse complement strand
CGATGGTTGCTTCTTCAAATAGCCTTTTATTTCTTTTCAGTTTCACCCTCAACTCGCTGCCTGAAGCAGAATAATGAAATCCATTGCTAAAAAACAACGGCTCAAGCTAAAGAATCCTCCGGGTCCGGACGAAGGTCAGCCCTGACTTACAAGGTTGTTTTCGTTCACAGAAGTGTTACTCCTCGGGAAACAGAAAATTGACGCGCACGCGGAAGAATTTTTTCGTGTGTAATTCACCTGCCTCATCGTCCCTGAGAGTTAATGTTTCCGTGCCATCTCCGTTGTCATTGGCGGATCCGATTTGGATTGTCATGGCGTGCCACGTTAACAGGTCTCTGGAGGTTTCAGCGATGTAATCGAGATCCGCCGCGTTTTTCTGGCGACGGAAGCTGAGATGAAAATGGCCCCCGGACATGGCAGTCGTCGGGAGACTTCCCGGTGGGTTCGGCACACGTGGATCGAGGCCGAAGGCGTATTTAAGAAGGTTGGAAGTGCCGTCGCTGTTCAGGTCGACCAAGAGTTTGCTGATCGACAGGCTGTTACGTTCTGCTTCGGTGAAGTGCTGCGTTTGCCAGCTTTGGAAATCCATCCCAAAGCTTGTGTTCGGCGTGCCCGGATTACCGTGGAGTTCTGCGGAGATCCCCCACGCAAGCGGATTGCCCCAGGAATCGATATCGGCAGCGTTTGCGTCGCGGATGTGCAGTGAGCGACCGCCGCCGTCGGTGGCCGGATACCAATCGCTGTCACCGTAGGCGAACTGCTGAATGACGTTCCCCGGTTCGTCGCGCAGATCTAATTGCTCACCGTTGTTGCGCAGGTTGGATGTTGGGTATTCGCCAACAATTGGTAAGACTTGGCCGTAGCGTGCTTCGAATGCAGCGCGGTTGCGCACTGCTACGACATAGCCGTCAGCAGGGACCGTCGTGCCGCTCGGGAACGTGAACGAGATGCCGTCTTGAAAGTGTACGCCGCCCACATTGAGTGGCTCAGTGCCAATATTTTTGAACTCGATGAACTCGAACTCGTTGGGGTCATTGCTCACCGCGAGTTCGGCCGGGGTGGTCGGTAACGCCGGGTTATAGTGAATTTCGGTGATACGCAAAAACTCGGGTGGGGTCGGTCTTGTTACCGTGCTGGTGATCGTGAGATTGTGAGTGTCGAGCAAGTTGTCCTGAAAATCGTAGGTCTCCAGTGCGATTGCATTTACGCCAGTCAAAAGCGGCAAGCTCACCCGCCACGTGTCACCATTCAACCATTCTACGGCCAGTGGCGCATCGTTGCCGGCGAGCCGGAACTGGCGAATATTGATCCAACCCTTGCCTTCGATCACGGTTGAGGTATCGGCGACAGAGAAGTTATTGCCGCCGTTAGTGGTGACGTTGAACTCCACGTCCGATGGCAACTGTGACAGTGCAAAGTTTCCGCGGGCATTGATGTATCCCGACTGGCTTCCAAAATTCTGGCTGACTAGGTTTCCGTAGTGTGTCAGCCAAGTGCTCATATAAGTTGTGTTAAAAGTCGTGTTAACCAGATCCTGAACATGCCCCCAGTAGAGGCGCCTATATTTTGGAATGTTAATCACATCACTCAAGTTGCCACCACCGGGTAACATCGACGAGTTGGTGCCAGAGTTAAACACGAAGTCCATGTCCCACGGTAGCGCTGTTACTCCACGGCCATTCTCTGGAACATAGATACGGATATTATGGCGCAAACCGCCTTGAACAAAGGTGTCGCCGATTCCGCACAGCAAGGTCATCGCCGTGTATCGACACCACTCATCGACGTCCATCCACTCGCCAATCTCGCCTGCAAGCTGTGCAGCTGGCAGGTCGAACATCTTACAGAAATTGATCAGTCCGGAGTAGTCGTCTCGTCGTCGTCCGGTACGTATCTCGAATGATGCGCGGTAATCTTCCTTACTGTCGCCTAGATCGCGCATATCGGTACCCATGTGGGTAAATGGTATCGGCGGCTTAAGTCCTTCCGTGCCACCGATGCTCGACACCGGGTCGTAGGTAATATCTAGGTTGAATACACTCCCGTTGGAATCATTGGAGAACTGCGATCCGGTAAACAGCCCACCGTATCCGGCCATCAGCATTTGTGAGGTGCCGGTGTAGGTGCTACTGGGGCCGACCAAATGGATCAGCTCGTCATACATGCATGGGATTCCGGCATGGTTGAACATGTGCTTCACGAAAATTTCGTGCTGCTGCCGAGCGACTGGCGTGCGCGCCGAACGATCGATGCTCAGGCTGTCGTGTATACCGCGGAAGAGCTGGTCAGCAGGCAGGCCGATGTTGAACCCGCGGAAGGAGGAACCGTCGCGTGCCCGACCGGCGCCGCTACCGCGCAAGCGCACGCCAGCATTATAGAAAATCTCGCGGCGGTTGTAAATTGTGGTGCCCCCGAGCCGTTCATTACTCATCAGGTTGAGATTACTGAGCATGAAATTGCGTTCGCTGTCGAGCATGATCAAGCGTACCTCCGGCACAGCGAGATTGGAGCCTTGACCGTTGTCGACTTGAATCAGGGCACGCGAATCTGGACCAGCCTCAGGCGCAAACGACTGAATACCGAGCGCGTCGGCCGCTTCGATCCAGAACTGGATTACCGTCCCAGACGACTGACCAGTGAGCAATCCACGCCCATGCCCGTCGCTATCTACAAAGAAATTAAAGGGCTGGACTGAGCCTTCGTCAAAGCGCGCCTTCAGCACGAAGTCACCTAGTCCATCGGGATCCGATACATCTGCCGTGATTTCAATAAACTCGTTGGCCGCTGGCACCGGCGGGTCATGACGCAAGTTCCCGAATGTCGGTCCAATGTTGGTTTCTAACTGCGAGTTCGTCGCACCTGGAGTGCCACAGTTTTCCGGTCGGTCGAGCTGCGTCGTGCGCGCGAGTCGCTGATAGTAGCAGTGCGAGTTGATCTGGTTCGAGCCAGCCAGCCAGCGCGCGAGGAACGTGACCTCATAGATCTGGCCACTGAAGATCTGGCTGTTGTTGATAAAAGTGGTCTCGAGATGATTGTGACGTGTGTCCGTCGCTCCCTTTGCGTTGAGATGTAGGACATTGTTTCCGGGGTTGCCAGGTTCAGGAATGACGTTGCTGTGGCGGTGGTTGCCGAGGATGCGCCACTTGGTTGCGCCAGATGAGAACGACCCATTCTGGATCAGTTCCTGCGCTGCACCATCAGGGTCGCGGACCACGCTGACGTCGTCGATCAATACTTCGCCAGCTCGCAACATACCGAGCCGGAACTCGTTCCAAGAGGTCAAGCCGTAGCTCTGTGATCCATTAGAGCGATAGCTGATCGTCTGCCACTGCGTCTTGTTAGACTCGTCACTCGCCGCCCATGCCTGTGGGCTGGAGTTGTCGGCATCCGGATCACGCAGTTCAAGACTTGAGCCGTTGCCGTCTGCGAGCGCCGACCAGCGACCGCCCTCGAAATAGCGCACTTCATCGACCGGGTTTTTGACGCCATCTTCGAGTCGGATGGTGTCGCTGGTGTTGCTGAGTCGGTTGCGATAATTGCCAACGATTTTCCCTGCAATCGATGGATATTTTGTGACTAGCGATGTGGAGTTTTTCGCGATGACCAGGAAATCGCCCGCGCTGATACTCGTGCCCTCCGGGAAGTTAAAATCGATTCCACCATTGATCGACCATCCCGTAATATCGATCGACGCATTGCCTTTGTTGAACAACTCAATCCACTCCTCGTCGCGTTCGATAATCGGCACTGTTGGAACTGCGGTTACGGCCACCATTTCTGCACCGAAGATGATATCACTGCTGGTGGGAAACTGCTGGTGAACCTCGACCGAAAGGCGGTTACTTCCGACGACTAGGCTCCCGGGTGGAATAGCAAAGGGTCCTTGGTAACGAGCGTTCGGCACACCCGGGCTGGCGGTCGTCGAAACACCGATCGCTCCATCCGGCAAGTTGAACCGATACACCTCGACGCCATTAAGGAAAAAGATCGCTCCATCATCAATGATGTGCCGCAGTTGGAGTGCATGGAGTTTGTCCTTCTGCTTAGCGTTCAGAACGAACTCGGTCTCGAAGTAATAGGTTACAATGGAATTGGTAGCGGAGGGCGTAAAGTTAGTCCTCAGTGGCTCTGGCATAGAAGCAGGCGCCGTTTCTGATCCGAGCAGTGCCGGCCCGCTAAACCAGTTGAAATTGTCGACCAAGTGCACGTCTCGTTCCCAATTAGAACCAAGATCGGCACCGCTTTCATTGTATCGCCACGTCGCCTCAATCGGAATCAGTGTGAGCATTGAACTGATTCCATCGCTGCCCGAATCTTCGCGGAAATGATACATGATTTCGTTAATTACTATGTCTGTGTTGAAGTCGAAGTGGTTCGGTGCGCCGAAGGTCAGCTCGTCGGGCACCAACATTTTTCCACCATGCTCGGCCGAGAACGCGCATGGTAAGTCTTTGGTGCGTGCCGCGTGGATAAGGAACTCCTTCCCGGGAGAATACAGAAAAAGGCGGTCGTCTTTGGCCGGGTGAAAGCCGAGCTCGGCCTCGTCGATGGTGAGAAAACCACCAGCGAAAATCATGGTTGTGTTGGGAATCGTGTAACTCGTATCCACCGTGCCACGTGATCCAAGCACATAGTTCCCCGCATCGATGTTCTCTTCCCCGGTATTGGCGAATTCGATCTGGAAGCTGGCGTTACCGGCACCGGCGATCTCGCTGATGACGAGGGGAACTTTCTCTATAGGCAAGATCTTCTGAGTCATATTCAGGTCAGCGCCAAAAATGATGTCGCTGCTGCCGCTGCTCTGCTGGTGGACTTCTACGGAAAAACGATTGGTTCCCGTGACGAGGGCATTGGTGGGGAGGATAATCGGCCCTTCGTAATTAGCGTTACTCACGCTGCCTCCAGACGTCGTCGATGCGTCCACTGCACCGGGGTCCATGTTGAAGCGCGGCAAAATCTCCGTGCCATTGATATAGAACACTGCACCGTCGTCGATCACATGGTGCAAAATCAAGCTATCAATATTCGCGACCTGCTCTGCTGTCAGTTCGAAGTCGATTTCGAAGTAGTAGGTGAGGATGTCATTTTCTCTCGGATTTACGAAAATCGTCACAAGTGTTTCCGGCAACGACGCGGCGGTGGTTTCGAAACCGAGCAGTCCGGCGCCCGTCGGCCAAGCGGGGTGCGCGTTAAGGGCCCAATCCGCGCCGAGGTCGGCTCCGCTCTCATTGAATCGCCAAGTGGAATCGATTCCAAAAATTTGCGTTGGGGGACCAATTATTACTTCGATAGAAAAATTCTGTGCTCCCGGCGTGCCGCCGACTTCGGTGCTTGCACGCCAGTTTGCCGGGTCGGCACTGCCCGTGCCTTCGTCTGCCTTGGCCAAGGTCGCTCCCGAACCGTCGGCTCCGACTGGCCACACTCCGCTGTCGCCAAATTCAATCTCGTTCATCAGTCGCCCCGAATTGTTATGCAGGCGCAGACGTTCGCCGTCGTTGTTGAGTTGTCCTTCCCACGGGCCGAGGGCGACCGCCCCGAGTCCGGCGGGATTACCGCTGATCAGCAGATAGCCTCCAGCGGGAACCACAGTTCCAGCGGGAATCACGTAGTCGACTCCTCCTGCAAGGCGCCAGTGCGAAACATCGACGTTGATGGCCATCTGGTTGTGCAATTCGATCCACTCCGGCTTTTCCGTCAATTCGGGATGATATTGAATTTCATTGAACACCACGACGCTGTCGGCATGTAACTTGCCCGGCAAGGCAACGATGCTCATTATGCCGCAGAGCAAGAGCCAGAG
>DUBC01000009.1:2849-6183 GCA_012960505.1 Verrucomicrobiales bacterium | reverse complement strand
ACTGGTAACTACCCATTCGAGAGCACAGATATTATGCGTCCTTTGAAAGAACTTCCTGATCGTGCGGGAAGGATTCCTAAAGGACAGACCTCAGACCAGTTGGTTGGTAAAACCATGGACTGGTTTGGCAAGAAGTTTAAGATTGTAGACAAAGAAAATAGCGACTGGACCAAGGAAGTTCCAGTGGTTAATATAAAGGATTGGGTGAAGTACATGCTTCCGCCGAAAGGGCAGCCCGGTCACTATGATGATCCGATTAAGCAGATCAAGGCTTATGATGGTTCTGTCTGGGATTATGGATGGAAAGGCAATCGGGTGTTGTCTGAGCGGGAGACGGTTGTTAAATGGCCGAAGTTCAAAACTCCTCATCCTGGTAAACGCCATTCGCTCCAGTTCGATCAAAAAGGCAAGCTGGCATGGCCTCATATGACACCACATTTTGGCAAACGTGTTCCATTTGCTCGCCATCATGGCGGTGCTCCATGGCTGGAGCCATTTCATATCCAACCGGATGCGGATATCATTACAGCAACAGAGTCGGGTAGCGGACGTTCTGGTCCGAATGTGGAAAGCAGTGCACCAGCAAAACCGGGTGAACAGGGCCGTTGGAGCCTTTGTCCCGCTGGCGCTGGACGCAAGCAATACAATCTACATTTCATTAATACTCCGATTGAGCTTTCAGCTGGTATTGGTAATGTTCCGCCCGTCATTGATAAATATGGTCTGATCTATGTGATCGATGAGGATATGGCGGAAGTGAAAGCGGATCCTAAAAAAGCCCTGCCCTTGGTCATTCGTGCCAACGTGTATGACTGCGTAGATTTACTACTTTCAAGCGAATGGGATGATGATGACTTTACCAATTTCCAAATGTCTAAAATCAACATTCATCCACATTTCTTTCAGTTCGATAATCAGGCTTCAGACGGCGTAATATCAGGTTTCTCTTACGACCAGTCCATGAGGTCTTATAGGCAGTTCACAAAGAAGATGAAAGACGGGCATCATGTTGGTATGCCGGTCCCGATGAATGCCAAGTTGTTGAAGGCGACGAAACCGGGTGACGATACGGTAGAAATCCAGATGGCAGAGCACTCACCAACTTACCATGTTGGAGCTGATATCATTGTAGGTATTGAAGTTCCTAACGGTAAGGATGCACGTTGGATCAAAAGCATTTTGCCTGATCCGAATAAAGGTCCGTCCAAAGACGGCAAATACACCATCAAGTTCTCTGAGGGAATGACGCATGCGCATGCAGCCGGTCAAATTGTTACGACTGAGTACGTGCGTTATCGTTGGTGGGTGGATGCTGATGTTGGACTGGTTTTTTGGCATGATCATGCTTTTGGTGCGACCACTTGGCCGCATGGAGGAATTGGATCCACGATTGTAGAGCCTTGGGGTTCTACGTACCACGATCCGACAACGGGTGAGGAGATTCGTAGTGGACCTGTTGCCGATATTCATGGAACTGAACCATTCGCTTATGGGCGTAATGGTAGTTTCCGTGAATTAGTTGCACAGCTTCACGATACAGTGCCGCACACCGCACAATTGGTAACTGCAGGAAACCCTCCTGGGCTATCACGTGAAAATGCGATCGCTGCAGGGCAATCGATTTCCTTTCAGATGCCTAGTGATATGCTGGAAGTGGCTTTTCCTCACCTTAATGGAGGTACACACACTACGGGTGGCGGATTTAACTTCCGTGCCGCTTCACTTGCCGCTCGTTTACAGAACAACAAGGATGCCTCTCAACTGTTCAGCAGTAAAATACATGGTGATCCTTCTACACCCATGTTGAGAGCGTATGTAGGTGACAACATTGTTTTCCGTCTCCTGCATGGCATGATGAATGAAACCCATACCTTTGTTGTGTCAGGGCATGGTTACCGGCCAGAGCGTTATGATCCAGACTCCCGCGTGACCAACACGATTCACATTGGTATAGCAGAACGCTATGATCTGGCTACCACCGCCGGTGGTTATCAGGGTATGGCTGGTGACTACATCTTTTACGATGGCAGAACCTCCAAGTTGGCGGAAGGCGAATGGGGCATTATTCGCGTCCACGATGAGTTACAAAAAGACCTGAAATTGCTTCCTGGTAACGAAGACTTCAAGAGAAATATTAAGAAGACTTTGTGTCCACAAGGCGCTCCGGTTAAAAGCTTCAGTGTTGTGGCTATTGACAAAGCCCTGAAGTTTAATCCTAATACTGAAGATGAGATAGAAGTTGACTTTGAACGTAAACTCCTTCTAGCTAATGCCAGTGCGAAAATTTTTGCATTAGAAGGTGAAGTCAAGCAGGCTGCGAGTGAAGACCGTATGCCTCATCCATTAACTCTGCGTGCCAACATCGGAGATTGTATCAAGATCAAGCTGACCAACCGTTTGAAGGCGGGCAATGCTTCGTTACACGCTAACAACCTCGCATTCGATCCTCTGAAATCTCAAGGGATCAACGTTGGAAATAACCCTGGCGACCAAACGGTTGCTCCGGGTAAATCGAAGGACTACGAGTTCTACGCGCATCCTGATTACAAAATCAATGGTGCGTTGCTCTGGGACTTCGGTAACCTGACGACGAACGTTCGTGATGGAATGTTTGGTGGTATCATCATCGGCCCGCGTGGTTCGGTGTATCGTGATCCGGAGACCGGAAAAGATATTTCTTTCGGAAACTCTTGGAAAGCGGATGTTATCATCGACAAGTCTTACCCCGAAAATGCTCGTATGGAAAACTACAGGGATTTCGCTCTGTATTTTCAAGATGAGGACAACATTCTCGGAACATCCTTCATGCCCTACCTGCAAAACGTAGCAGGGCTGACGGGTATCAATTATCGTCTGGAGCCTTGGGTCTACCGTGAGGATGAGGGTTGTGAATTGGGTAATATGTTTACGGCTTGTGTTGCAGCAGACGCAGATCCGGCGACACCGACTCTGAAAGCCCATGCAGGAGATAATGTGATGATCAACATCTTCGGAGCTCATAACGAGCAGAATCAGATGTTTAATCTAGATGGTCACCAATGGCGTCGGCACATGAATCAGAAAGGTTCGGACATGATCGATGTTGAAGAGTTTGGTGGGGGTGAGTACATTCAAGCCTTCATCAATGCCGGGGGGACCTATAAAAACCCTGGAACCTACCTGTACTTGAATGCTCGAACGCCTTATCAACAGGCCGGACAGTGGGGTTATTTCAAGGTATTGCCTTCGGGTGATCGTTCCATCCTACCGTTGGGTAAAGCAACGATTAAGGGCGTTAAAACCGCATCTCAGCCGCAAGGAATAGAGAAATCTGTTTCTAAAGCCGGAGATGACA
>DUBC01000009.1:0-2839 GCA_012960505.1 Verrucomicrobiales bacterium | reverse complement strand
TTTTTTTTTTGCCTTGAATAAAAAGTTGTCCCTAGAATTTATTGTTTTAAGAAACAATAAAATTAACTCTAATTAACAAGTCTTTGCCTCATTAAAAATTGTCAAGTTAACCTTGATCATTGGTTTTTGCATTAAGCTATCTAAACAGTATTTGACGGAGTTTTGTATGTCTGACTCAAAAACCGTGTCCCTCAAGAGACGGCATGATAATGTTTTTTTTAGCATTAAAAATCTTGATAAAATTGCTATCAGCGTTAAGGGCTATAAACTCTTAGAGCAACTCCTTCAAGAGAACCCTAAACTTGAAAAAATAATGCGTGGAGCTAATAACGAGATTGAAGCACTCAAGGAGGTAAAAGATTGGGTCATGGGTTTCTTAGAAAACAGTCCCAATGCATTAAAATTTTATACAAGAAAATATAAAGGGCGTGAAACTTTTGAGTCATTAAAATGGGAGGACTATGCAACTATTCGGCTGTTGGATTATATTGATAATGCCGGTAGAGAGTTTGATGATTCAAATTTGCGTGGGGAGGTTGCGATAAGCAACCCTATCAAGATGATCTGGCTAGCAACAAAATTTGGGATAGGCGGGGCCAAGCCTTATTTTTTTGAAGATATGATCCACTTATTTAGACAGTTTAGTGGAAAACTTGAACGCAAGTTACCTGATAAGCATCAGGTAAAAGGGTGGATGTCTCGCTGGCCCTCAGGCTTGGATTCACGCGTTATTCAGTTGAGAGAGAAAAACAAACGGCGGATATTAGATGTAATTATTAATCGAATTGATAAGGGAGAAATATATAGCAGGTACTTTAAGTTTGAACAAAACATGACGGAAAAAGAAAAATATTCCAAAGCTCTTAAATGGTGGGACACAAGCCAATTTCATTTAAATTTTGCAATTCGTTCTCCTGATTTGCTTAATGAAATGCTTGGTTTTTCTCTCGATCCAGACACCCTAGAAAATTTAAAATGCGCCGAAAAGGCAGGTATCCCATTTTTTATAAATCCCTATTACCTTTCTTTAATTAATGTGCGAGTTCCTAGCTTTGCTATGGGATCTGACCTGGCCATTAGAGATTATATTATTTATAGCAAACAGTTGGTTAATGAGTTTGGCAATATTATTGCTTGGGAAAAAGAAGATCAGGTTGAACCAGGAAAACCAAATATTGCTGGATGGATTTTGCCTACCCACAACAACATTCATAGGCGCTACCCTGAAGTGGCTATTTTAATTCCGGATACAGTTGGACGAGCATGTGGGGGACTATGTCAATCCTGTCAGCGTATGTATGATTTTCAAAGTGGGCACCTTAACTTTGACTTAGAAAAATTAAAACCCAAAGAGAGCTGGCCTGATAAGTTAAAACGATTGATGGATTACTTCGAAAATGATTCGCAGCTTCGCGATATTTTGATTACAGGAGGCGATGCTCTAATGGGTTCGGATAAATCTATCGAAGAAATATTAGAGGCTATTTTCCAAATGGCTTCTCGTAAAATAGAGGCAAATCAGTCAAGAAAAGATGGGGAAAAGTTTGCCGAGTTAGTGCGCGTACGTTTGGGAACCCGTCTTCCTGTTTATATCCCACAGAGAATCACAAAAAATCTCGTAAGAATACTATCAGAGTTTAAATCTAAGGCCTCAAAAATAGGTGTTAAGCAATTCATAGTTCAAACACACTTCGAATCTGCCATGGAAGTAACTCCTGAAGCTAGTAATGGGATAAAAAAACTCATATCCTCTGGCTGGATCGTAACCAATCAACATGTTATGACAGCGTCGTCTTCTCGGAGGGGGCATATTGCCAAGCTTAGGCAGGTACTAAACGAGATCGGGATACTCTGTTATTACACATTCTCAGTTAAAGGTTACATGGAAAACCAACACAATTTTGCCACCAATGCTCGAGCCGTTCAGGAGCAAATGGAAGAAAAAAAATTTGGAGAAATTCCTGAAAAGTTATTTTTAAAGATTAGTGATTTCCTCCTAGAGGCTGAGAAAATTGTGGAAAATATTAAGGTATTACTTAAGTCAGTAGATTTGCCGTTCTTATCCACAGACCGAAATATTTTAAATTTACCGGGTGTTGGAAAGAGCTTATCTTTTCGCGTTATTGGTGTTACACGTTATGGGCGTAGAATTCTGGAGTTTGATCATGATAAGACAAGAATCCACAGTCCTATAATCAAAAAAATGGGGAGAATTATTATTATTGAGTCTAAGTCAATCAGTGAATACTTGGAGCATCTCGAAGAGATGGGCGAGGATCTGTCCGAATACAAAAGTATCTGGGGTTATTCCATAGGTGAGACGGAGCCTTTAATGCCTATATACGAGTACCCAGACTATCCTTTCAAGATAACAAGCAAGATGACAAATCTAAAAATAGCGTGAGATGCCAAAGGCAAGGTTCTTCCATTGTTATAGCATTTTCTTCCTGCCATCTTCATCGAAAGCTTTCACGAGTGAGTCACCGTTCCTCTTACCTGAAACTTCATATTACAAATTTCGGATTTATGCTTTATTAAGTAGAAAGACTAGCTTGCCAAGATATTCTATAAAAAAATCAGCCACTTTGAAGGGATGTCTTGAAGGAAATACTTTTTAACTGGGAATAATTGAACTACAAAAAGAATCCAACATATACAAAGGAGTGATGGGAACACAGTACATTTTAATAGGGAAGGGAGGATGGTGTGGAGAGATATTCAAGGTTATTCATAAAAACAGCGCTTCTTTATCTATTAATCGGTGTGATCCTTGGCGTTGTCATTGGTACGGACCCTATGCTTGCCGTGCGGTTCCGTTTCGTGCATATCCATCTTAATC
>DUBC01000008.1 GCA_012960505.1 Verrucomicrobiales bacterium | reverse complement strand
GGGAATTTTCACTGAGCTTTTACCATAATTTAATATTATTTATTCCTCAAGTTTTAGGACTTATAGGCACGTTTGGCTATTTCATGCTAGGCTTAACCTTATGGGGAAAGAACTACCCGTTTCAGAAGAGCTGCTCTTGCGCATGCGGAAAGCTAAGATCTATGAACGCGATTTAATTGAGCGTTTCATTAGGGGGTCAGGACCAGGAGGTCAAAAAGTTAACAAAACGTCCTCTTGCGTTCAGCTTCGGCACATTACCAGTGGCATTGAAGTGAAGTGTCAAGATAGCCGTTCATTGATGGCAAACAGGATCCAAGCCCGTAATCTTATGTGTTCCATAATTGAAGAGCGAGAAAGGAAGCGGAAAGCGCGACGTAGATCCGAGCTTGAAAAGATACGCAGAAAAAACCGAAAGCCATCTAAGAGACAAAAGAAGCTGAATGTAATCAATAAGCGCAAGCATGGGATTAAGAAGAAAATGCGCAAGTCACCGAATATGGAAAATGAATAATCAAACCTATTTGTCCTTAATTAGAAGGTTATTGGCCTAATTCATGTGTTCATTTGGGAAAAAGAATATTACAAAAATTAAGTAAAATTGTAATGGAATTGGAGTCTTTTTTTTTAAATAATATATAGTATTGGATAATTAAGATAAATTATGAATGCTTTATGGGAGTTTTATATAAACTACGAACCTGCGATGCGGACTTTCGTAGGGATTGGTGCCGTTTCTAGTTTAGTTCTGTTCATTCAAATGATTGTCATCCTGATTGGCGGTTCGGACTTGGATTTTGATCTTGGTGAGGTTGGCGAAGGTGGTGCGACTGGAATCTTTTCGATTCGCAGTATCGGTTCCTTTTTCACAGGTTTCGGGTGGACCGGAGCAATGTTTTTGCAGAACGGTCACTCCGTTGGAGTTGCCACTCTTGCAGCTACCTTGGTAGGCTCTTTAATACTTGCAGGGTTTCTAGGCCTAATGAGTTGGCTACATAGCTTTAAATCAGATGGAACCGTGAATTATAAGAACGCGGTCGGCAATGTTGGCAGCGTTTATATCCCCATCCCTCCAAAGAGAAAAGGAATGGGGCAGATTCAAGTCGAGGTTCAGGGTCGGCTTTCTGTGGTCAATGCTGTCAGTGACAGCGAAGAGAAGATTGAGAATCGAACTGCGGTCAGGGTCGACAGTCTAGTGGACTCGAGGACGTTGCTCGTTGTAACTTTAGAGGAAGAAGCTTCGAAGGAGAAAGAATTAAGTCCCACAGAACTACAAGAATAAAACAAAAAAAACAACACATAAAAAAAATAGAAAAAATAGAAAAATGGATTTTACACTAATACTAATCATTTCAGTAATTGTCATCGGACTCGGGACGATAATATTTTTCTTTTCGCGATACCAGAGGTGTCCCTCGGATAGAATTTTGGTCATTTACGGAAAGACATCAGCAGGCGCATCTTCTAAGTGTCTTCATGGAGGTGCTGCCTTTGTGTGGCCGGTCATTCAGGCGTTCGAGTATCTGGACTTAACCCCTATGCCGATCGAGATCCCTTTGGAGGGAGCTCTTTCGAAGCAGAACATCAGGGTTAATACACCCTCAACCTTCACGGTAGGTATTTCCACTGAAACTGGAGTGATGAGCAATGCGGCCGAGCGTCTACTAGGACAAAATCTTTCGCAGATTAGCAACCTTGCCAAGGAAATCATCTACGGACAGATGCGTGTGGTAATTGCGACGATGGACATTGAGGCAATCAACGCGGACCGCGATGTCTTGATTGAAAAAATCAGAGACGGTGTTGAGGTTGAGTTGACGAAGGTCGGTCTGAAGCTGATTAACGTGAATATTCAGGATATCACGGATGAGTCGGGATACATTGAGGCTTTGGGTAAAGAAGCTTCTTCCAGGGCTATTAACGATGCGAAAGTTCAGGTCGCGCAGCGAGAGAGAGACGGAAACATTGGTGAAGCTGATGCGCAGAGAGACCAAAGAATTCAGGTTTCTGCAGCGCAAGCGCAGGCCGTTGAAGGGGAAAACCTTGCAAAAGTAAAAGTGGCCGAATCTGATGCGGCAAGGCGAGAGAGGGAGGCTGAGGCCGAAAGACTCGCTTCTGCAGCAGAGAAAGTGAAGCAGGCTCAGGCGCTCCAGGAAGCTTATACTTCAGAGCAAAAAGCAGAGGTGGAGCGTGCGGAAAGGGACAAGTCAACCCAATACGCTAACGTGGTTGTGCCGGCCGAAATTGAGAAGCAAAAGATTGAAACGCTCGCCGAAGCAGACGCGGAAAAAACTCGTAGACTTAAGAAGGGTGAAGCTGATGGTATTCAATCATTGATGGAAGCTGAGGCCAAGGGCATCCTAGCAACCCTCCAGAGTAAGGCGCAGGGATTTGGTGACATTGTCAAGGCGGCAGGAGGAGCCGCAGATGATGCTACTTTGCTTCTTGTTACAGAGCAGTTGCCGGCACTTGTGGAAGAGCAGGTCAAGGCAATCTCTAACCTGAAGATTGATTCGGTCACGGTCTGGGACTCGGGAAAGGGTGAAGGGGGGAAGACTGACACTGCCAACTTTGTGTCCGGCCTTGTGGGTGCGCTTCCTCCATTACACGCATTGACCAAGAACGTTGGAATTGAATTACCTGAGTTTCTTGGGAAATTAAGTGATGATCCGGCAGGGGCGGCTAAAATAATTGAGCAGGCAAAAGCAAAGACAGTGGATCCTGCGGCTGAAGCTCCAGGACCTGAAGCTCCAGGACCTGAAGCTCCAGGACCTGAAGCTTAAACATAACAATTAATTATTTAATTAATGATAAGTGGCGGCCCTTGCGGGCTGCCACTTTTTTATTATAGATTCAGTTATTTTGCAACGAGCTTTAAAAAGCTTTTCTTAGCCTCTTCCGATACAATTGAAAAGACAGTGTCTCCAACTTCAATCATATCTGTTGCCCTCGGAACTTTTGCGTGGATACCCTTAATAATGGCTACAAAAATAGAGCCTGGAGGGAGGGAGATTTCACCAACGGCCTTGCCTGCCACTTTGGACTTTTCTCTGATTGTTGTTTCGATGATTTCACCTGCGGGAATTTTCTTCACAATGTGATATTTGTCTGAAGTGATGAAGCGCATCAATTCCCGTCTCACCACTTCTCTCGGACTAATCACTTCCTTGATTCCGAGTTGGCTCTTTGCTTGGTTCACTGCATTTGCATAATCTGTTCTGTGAATGAGAGGAATGCAGCTCTTCGTTCCAAGGTTCTTTGCTTGGAGGCAAGTCATTACGTTATCTTCATCACTGTGTGTTGTTGCTACAAAGAAATCTGCTATTCCTACCTGTTCTTCCCGCAATTCATTCAGTGAGGCGGCATCAGCGTGAATGACCGTGGCTTTACCTGCTAATTCTTCAGCAAGTGCTTCTGCGTGGTCTTGGTTTTTCTCAAAGATGCGGATCTGACAGTTCCAGGGACTGATCATCTGTGCGAGGGAGAGTCCGTATTCGCCTCCGCCAAGAATTACTACATTAGCGCCTTTTTCTTTTTCGGTTTTGCTTCTAAGAGACGTTGCTGTTTTTGATAATCGGCTAGGGTCTCCAAAGAGTGTTATTTGATCATTGGGCTCAATTTTTTCCTTGGCTGTCGGAACAAATGATCTTTCGGTCCTTTGAATTGATGCGACCCTTACTCGTTCTGGTAGATTTAGCTCGAGCAGCGATTTTCCACATGCGTTGCTGTCTTCAGGAATACGTATTTGCTGGATTTCTATCCGGCCTCTTGCGATTTCTTGAATTGCTATACCTTCAGGATTCCTAATGTGTTTTGATATTTCAATTGCGGAAAGTCGTTCTGAACTAAATATGTGGTCTAGAGCGAAATTGGACCTGTAATCAAACATCCATTCTTCTTTAAGTAGCAATGGTGATACCCTGCAAATGGTTTTCTTTGTTCCGAGTTCTTTTGCTAATTTGCATGCAATAAGGTTCGTCGAATCGTTGCTAGTAAGAGCAAAGAGTAAATCGGATTCAGCAATTCCGGCTTCAAGTAATAGTTCTACAGATGTGCCACTACCAGTGATTACTCGACCGTCTATTTCACTGGCCGAGGACTCTGCTAGTTTCTCATTGCTTTCTATTACAATAATGTCGTGAGCTGCGCCTGACAGACTCCTCGCTAAGTGAAGTCCTATCTGTCCTGCTCCAATGATGATGATGTTCATTTTTCAGTTATTGTGATTAATCTTTCCGCAATTAGCTGATAGTAGATTTGGGATAGGTCTTGAATTCCTCTCCAAGTGTCTTTTTTAATTCGCTCATTGGGAGTCCGACAACGTTAGTGTATGAACCTGAGTATTTATCTATAATGAACTCTCCATGTTCTTGAGCGGCATAAGCTCCTGCCTTATCAAGCGGATTAATTAGGTTTAGATATTGAAGAATCTCAGTTTCGGTTAATGACTTGAAAGTAACTTCGGTAATGACTTGAAAGTTAATTTTCTGATTGTGCGATAGTATGGAAACACCAGTCGTTACATCATGAGTTCTACCAGTCAATTGTGCAAGCATGACCGAGGCGTGTTCTAGATCTGTTGGTTTCCCGAAGATTTTATTATCTAAGGAGACAACCGTATCAGCACCAATGACAATAGAATCAGGATTCGCATTCGATACCGGTTCGGCTTTCAGTTTTGCATTGGCAGTAGTCAGTTCCACAGCATTCATGGATTCGTTACTGATTTCTTCTACATTCGAACAACATACTTCGAATTGATATCCGGCTTCGTTCATCAATTGGTGTCGTCTCGGTGAGCTAGAAGCTAGTAAGAGTCTCGGCATATGCAACTCCTCAACCCTCTTGAGGAGGATGCAAAACATATCAACATATCGTGATTTGTTGATATATAAACTTGAAGACATTGATTTGCACTGTAAAATTAGGTAAATGAGCAAAGATTGCATAAAAAATGAATTGCAAAAATTGATAACGCAGCGCATTGCAATTCTTGATGGAGGAATGGGTACAACGATTCGTTCCTATGGCCTCGATGAAATAGCCGCTCGTGGAGAACGATTTGCAGATGTCAAAAAAGATATTTTAAATAATGGAGACATTCTCTCACTGACACAAGCGGAAGTCATAGGTGATATCCATCGGAAATTCTTCGAAGCCGGATCGGACATTGCGCTTACAAATACTTTTTCCGCAACATCAATAGCGCAGAGTGAATTCTTTGTAGATGACCCTCGGGAATTAGGTGAGGGCAGAAAAGGGCAGGATTTTTTTCAAAAGATTATCAATGATGATGGACTCAATGATTTGGCTCGGGAGATCAATCTGAAATCTGTTCAGATATGCAGGCGCTGGGCTGATAGGGTAGGGGAAGAGAGTGGACAGAAAAAATACGTTGCCGGATCGATAGGTCCATTGACTGTTTCATTGTCTCAATCACCTGATGCGGATGATGCTAGTTATAGAAATGTAAATTTTGATCAGGTAATAGTTACTTATTCTCATCAAGTAAGGACTCTCATTGAAGGAGGATGCGATCTCCTAGTGATTGAGACTATTTTTGATGCTTTAAATGCGAAAGCTGCTTCAGTTGCAATTGGGCGGGTCTTTGAGGAAAAAAAAGTTCATTTGCCGGTAATTATTTCAGCGGCCGTTGGGATGGGAGGGGAAACGATGATCTCAGCAATGAAGGTTGAGGCTTTTATTAATTCTTTCCGTCATATGAACCCTTTTGCAATTGGTTTGAATTGTTCATTAGGGCCGGACCTGATGCGACCATTTTTGGCTGAACTTTCTTCCAAGGCTGATACATTAATATCTGTTTACCCGAACGCGGGGTTACCGAATCCCCTTGCACCTACTGGTTTTGATTTGATGCCGAATGATATGGCTAAATATGCTGGGGAATTTGCTAGTTCCGGTTTGATCAATATAGTGGGTGGGTGTTGTGGTAACACTCCGGAACATATTGCAGCTATTGCTGAAGAGGTAAAAAAATATGCACCTCGTAAATTACCGAAAATTGAACCGGTGATGAGATTGAGTGGTTCTGAGGTTTATAATCATAGCTCAGAGAAAAATTTCTTAATGATAGGGGAACGCACGAATGTGGCAGGTTCTCCTAGGTTTGCGAAATTGATAAAGGAGGGGATGCTTGAAGAAGCGGTCAATATTGCGAGGCAACAGGTTGAGAATGGTGCCAACGTCATTGATATCTGTATGGACGAGGGTCTCATTGATGGTGTGGAAATGATGGGCCGTTTCTTGCGTCTTCTTGGATCTGAGCCTGATATTTCAAAGGTTCCTGTCATGATTGATTCTTCAAAGTGGGAAGTCATTGAAGAGGGACTTAAGAGTTTGCAGGGCAAGTGCATTGTAAATTCTATTTCACTCAAGGAAGGAGAAGTGGAATTTATAAATAAGGCCAGAACTATCATGCAATACGGTGCCGCGGTAGTTGTTATGGCTTTTAATGAAGAGGGTCAGGCCGCTGACTATGAGGATAAGATTAGTGTTTGTGAGAGGGCTTATAGAATACTTGTTGATGAAGTAGGATTCGATCCTCAGGATATCATTTTTGACCCTAACATTTTGACGATTGCCACGGGCATGGTGGAACATAATCATTATGCTGTTGATTTCATAAAGGCAACCCGGTGGATAAAGAAGAATTTATCTGGCGCCAAGGTCAGTGGAGGAGTGTCTAATATTTCGTTTGGGTTTCGTGGTAACAATATTGTCCGCGAGGCGATGCATTCGGCCTTCCTGTATCATGCGATTGATGCAGGGATGGACATGGGCATTGTGAATGCAGGAATGCTTGAGGTTTATGAGAAAATTCCTAAGGACCTTTTAAATAAGGTGGAAGACGTATTATGGAATCGTAATTCTGAGGCAACAGAATCACTCATTAAATATGCTGAGCAGTTTAAGGGTGAGAAAGGTAAACAGAATGAAATTGATCTTTTATGGCGTGATTCATCTGTGGAAAAACGCTTGGAGTATTCACTCCTCAAAGGGATAACAGAATATATTGATGAGGATACGGAGGAGGCGAGAAATAAGTATGGTAAGCCCATTAAAGTGATTGAAGGCCCAATGATGGACGGCATGAAAATTGTTGGGGATTTATTTGGAGAAGGAAAAATGTTTTTACCTCAAGTTGTTAAATCAGCAAGAGTCATGAAAAAAGCAGTCGCTTATCTTGAACCATTCATGGATAAGGAAAAACAGTCTTCCCGTTTTTCAGGAAAAGTAATCATGGCGACGGTTAAGGGTGACGTCCATGACATAGGAAAAAATATTGTAGGGGTGGTACTTGCATGTAATAACTTCGAAATTATTGACATGGGTGTAATGGTTCCGTGCGAGAAAATTTTGAATAAAGCGAAGGAGATCGGTGCCGATATTATTGGGTTAAGCGGATTAATTACACCGAGCCTTGATGAGATGATGAACGTTGCTTCGGAAATGGAGAGGCAAAACCTTCAAATTCCTTTACTCATTGGTGGAGCTACTACAAGTGCTGCTCATACAGCGATTAAGATTGCTCCTAATTATGAAGGGCCTGTCATTCATGTTCTTGATGCTAGTCGTAGTGTTCCTGTAGTAACTTCTCTTTTAGGTGAAGACGCGAAGAATGACTTTGTGCTTGAGAATGAAAAAAAACACGATGAGATGCGAGAGAGTTATGGGGCAGTAAAGAAAAACAAAAAAATAATTTCTTTGGAGGAAGCGCGACAGAATTCTTTTATTTCTGATTGGGAAGGTGTGGAAATTGCTGAGCCTTCTGGAAGAATGAGAGAAGAATTATTTCCCTTAACTGAGGATATTATGCCCTACATTGATTGGTCTCCTTTTTTTCATACTTGGGAGCTTCGTGGTCGATATCCTTCGATTTTTGATGATGCTAAATGTGGAGGTGAGGCGAAAAAGCTTTATGCGGATGCCCAAATAATGCTTCAGAAAATAATTAAAGAGAAGGCATTCAAGGCATGTGGAGTCTGGGAGATTTATCCTGCTAATACCGTTGGAGATGATATTGAAGTCTACACTGACCAATCACGGGTAAATGTAAGAACAATTTTCCATACCTTAAGGCAGCAGTTCACAAAGAAGAAAAAACCTAACTATGCATTAGCTGACTTTGTTGCGCCAAAAAGTAGTGGGCGGCAGGATTTCCTTGGTGGATTTGTGGTTTCAATTCATGGTGCTGATGAGTTGGCTTCAATATATGAAAAGTCTAATGATGACTATTCATCTATAATGACTAAAGCTTTGGCTGACCGGTTAGCTGAGGCATTTGCTGAAAAAATGCACAGTGAAGTCCGCCAAGCATGGGGCTATGAACTTTCCGGTCAATTGTCTAATGAAGATTTCATCCGAGAGCGATACCGTGGCATTAGGCCGGCGGCTGGGTACCCTGCGCAGCCTGATCATAGCGAGAAAGCTAAACTTTTCGAAATTCTAAATGCGGAAGAAGTGACTGGATCCAGTTTGACTGAGAGTATGGCTATGAGCCCCGGAGCATCGGTTAGTGGATTGTATTTTTCTCATCCAGAATCTCGCTATTTTGGGGTTGGTGATATAGCTAAGGATCAGGCTGAAGATTATGCTAAGAGGAAAGGGCTCCCGTTATCTACAGTGGAAAAATGGCTTGGTCCTTGGCTCAGCTATTAAAATTGGCGGATTTCCTTTTACTTTGTTGCAGCTTACTGAAGATCCGTCCATCTTGGCAAAGATGGTTTCGTTTCTAAGATTGTTTGGTTTGGTTTTCTGGGTTGGTGTTGTTCTTTCCGGTTGCCGGACGACGGACCTTACTAATGACCCGGCGTACGTTGAAGCTTTACGAGATCGTGCTGCTAAAATTAAAAGTGAACCGTTAGGTGATTATTTTATTGGTCGACGTTACTACGTTTATCGAATGAGGTTCTGGGGTTATTTACGTAAACCGGGTCAGGAATGGAAAGATTCTTCATTAGTTGTAATGAATGAAGGGTTCAAGCCGGTGCCTGATAGGTTGCCTGAAATTAGTGAGGGAGAAGAAGAGAGTTTTGGTATGGATCCGTCAAAATTAAAAGCAGTGCAACGCTTTGGTTTTGATCACAATTATGAATATAAAATCAAAGGTAAATTTTCAGGGAAAAAAGTGTATGATCCAAATTCAAATATGTTTATCCCTGAATTTGTTTTGACTGATTATCAGTTAATTAATGCAGATCCTGGTTGGTTGATTTCACCCCTAGAAATTTATAATTTTAAGGTTTTGCCGAAGTTTCGAAGGAGGTAGTGGAAAATAAAATTCAACTATGATCGTCTCGCCCTTGACCGGAACCTCTGAGGGATTGATAATGTTATAGGGTTTTTGCTCATCACAATAACCACCCACCCCCCCCAATATGATGGTTTGCCCTCCTAGTATAGCGTTTAAATCGTTTAAATCGATTTTATTAATCTTCGTTTGGCTTCTGATTCAAGTGGAAGTTATTGCTGATTCTAAGATCATTGTATCCGAAATTCACTACAATCCCAATGGTCCGGATGAGGCTAGAGAATTTATAGAGATAAAAAATGTTGGAGATTTGGCTGAAGATATTTCTGGTTGGCAGTTCACTAACGGGGTGAATTATACATTTCCTAATCAAACGTTTCTAGGGCCTGGTGAATTTTACGTGATTGTTGCGAATGCTGAATTCTTCGCTACTCAATACCCTCAAATCGTGATTGGAGGACAGTACATTGATGATGATGGTGCAGGTGCTGGACGCGCTGGTTTATCGAACCGGGGAGAGAGGATTACTTTAAAGGACGGTCCCGATGAAACAGGAAATAATATTTATTCTTTTCGTTATTATGATGGTGATGATGGTGATATTCCTGATCTTCCAGAATTACCTGAAGAAGATGATTTTGAGCGGGCATTCTGGCCCAGTTCGGCTGATGGGGGTGACTATTCATTGGTTCATATAAATCCAGATGGATCTTCTGATGAAGATGATTATAAGAGCTGGAGGCCAAGTATTTCTATGCATGGATCACCCGGTGAAGATGAGCCTTTGCCGAACCCCTTGTTACCTATTTATATTAACGAAGTTAGGACACGAGATGGAGATTTGGATAATGATGCTATTGAAGTATATAACCCTAATAGCACTGATATAGATATAGGTGGTTGGTATGTCTCTGATAATATTGATAGGCCAACAAAGAACCCTCCAATTATTGATAACAGTATTGTGCCTGCTGGAGGGTACCTCGTGCTTGAAAATGGAATTAATGGATTTGTTATAAGCGCTAGCTCAAAGGGCGAAAGAGTTTTCATTTATTCAGCTGTCGATACTGTTTTTACAGGTTGGGTCCATGGGTTTCATTTTCCCGCATCTGAAGATGGCAAGAATTTTGCAAGATTTTCAGATGTTAGTGATCATGAATACTTAATACCAGATGATCCGAGTTTAGGTCTTGAGAATGGAGATCCTTCAGTGTCAGGCCTAAAAATAACAGAAATTATGTATACTCCTGGATACGGTTCTTCTGTTGAGTATGTGAAAATTGTTAATAATGGTCCTCAGGAGGCTCTTCTTTATGACCCGCTATCTGATGGAGATAATCTATCATTAAATGGTTTTGGTGTGACTGTTTCTGGGGAAAAGCCTACACTGGCAGTAGGAGAAGTCGCTTATATTACAAATGTAGAGGAGTCCGTATTTCGTTCAGCCTATGACTTGGACGTTTCTACGCGTGTTTTCGCAAATTCTGAAGGAGGATCACTAAATGGAGGCGGTGAGCTATTAGAATTGCGGATTCCTATCACTATTGAAGGATTGCAGAGAGACGCACCGGGGCATGCCCGATATTATGCGATATTAGATTCGGTAGAATATGATGATGAGTTTCCTTGGCCAGTTGCTGCTGATGGACAGGGGTACAGTTTAATAATAGAGAATCCAGTAGGACCTGGTTATAGAGCTATTGATTGGAAAGCGAGTCCTTATAGGGGTGGCTCTGCATTTGGTGGAGGAGCAGTGCTGATAAATGAAATTTTGTCTCACACTGACCTTCCCCAAACAGATGTAATTGAGCTCTATAATCCTAGTTCGGAGGATGTAGAGATCGGAGGTTGGTATTTGACTGATGACCCTTTATTAGAGCCTAAAAAATATATAATTCCAAATGGAACAGTGATTTCTGCGGGTGGGTACTGGGCAGTTAATGAAGATAATAACGCTGATCCTGGCGCTCCACCTAATTACTTTGGAACATCCTTTTCAATTAGTTCTAGAGGAGATGAAGTATTTTTATTTTCTGCTAATTCTGAAGGCGATTTTACCGGATTTTCACATGGAGCTAAGTTTGGCGCGACTCAGAATGGAGTTTCAATAATCAGATACATTAATGGTGTGGGAATTGAAAAATTTGTATCTCAATCAGATTCTCCGACAGTAGAGATTAATCGGTTCGAGGCATTTCCTGATGGTTATTCTAATAATCCTCCGCTCATTGAGCGAGCGGTTATCAGTGAAATTTCATATGAACCATCAGAAGGTGGTATTGAATATATAGAGATTTCAAATATTAGCGGGGCTGCATTACCCTTATATGACACAACGCCAGTTAATTTGGGTGGTGACCCTAGTAATAACTGGTCCTTGGATGGGATCGTTTTTACTTTTCCAGGAAACGAACCTGAGCTTCAGCCTGGAGAGCGAGTAGTTATAATTCCAAAGGATATACCCGTTAGTGATTTTCGGAATCGGTATAATGTTCCAAATGGAGTGATTATTTATGGAGCGGATAATGGTTTTACCGGAGCATTAAATAATGGTGGTGAGAAGATTGCATTACTTCGGCCTGACAAACCTGATTTTGTTCCGGGTGTTGGTATTGTTGTTCCTATGATTGAAGTTGATTCAATTCATTATGATGACATTGATCCATGGCCGTTAGGCGCAGGTAGTAGTATTGAGCGTATTGTTGAATCAGATTTTGGAGATGATGCGACCAACTGGCAGGCGTCAGTTGATCCTTTAGGTAGTCCAGGAAAAGAAAATAGCGTGATCTCTTCTGGTTACGATGATTGGTCCCAACAGGAATTTAGTGATGAAGAATTACAGGGTGATAGGACTGGCCCTGAGGATGATTTTGATCGAGATGGTATAATTAATCTTCATGAATATGCTTTTGGTTTGAGCCCTAAGACTGCGGCTCCTCAAGAAAGTCTACCGAGGGTCAAGTTTGTGCAGAATAACGGTTTTCAAAGTGTAGCGATTCATTTCCAGAAACTTGTAGAAGCCAATGATGTCGATATTACGGTTCAACGATCTCATGACATGCTTTCATGGACAGTTATTAATGAAGGAGCGGCTGTAGATAATGAAGACGGGACTATGAATGTGATTTATTACGATCCTCTAAATTTAGGCGAGGGTAAGGTTTTTTTCAGGCTCATAGTTGAATTAGAAGTTCCTTAATTTTACCACATCAGTGAGGTTTGGCTTAGTCCGCGGAATTGTATTTTTGGTGAATTTTAAAAGTACGAATCTCTTAAGATGTAAATATTTGTTCTTGGAATAATACAAACTTTATTTAATATTAACTAAATATTTGTATTATTTGAAATTTAATGCAACGAGACGACTTCCTAGTAGCGACGATCAGAAATGGCATTTTCATTTAAAGAGTTATTTAAAAAAGAGGATCATGAGATTCTTCAAGATGTGAGAAAGCTCAGCTTTCATCCAGTTGAAAAAGATCAGGTTCAAGACAGCAAAGATGCAATAAAAGGTCGTGTTGAAAATTTGAGTCCCTTTGAACTCGTTGAAGAAAGTTCTCAAGCAATTAACAAAGAAGTCACAGAATCCAACACTAATTTTTGTTCTGAAAATTCATTTCCCAATCAAGACAAAAAGGACAATGAAGCTGGTTTAAACTTTTTAGATGAACCGAGTACGGATCCGCCTTTTTCTTGGTCCCATGATCCTATTAATAAAGAGAATACCGATGGGGGTGATCCATTTCTGCAGCGATCTATTGGAAAATGTAAAGATCAAGAAATTCAAAATATTCCCGGTGCAAATGATTCTTCAGATTTCTTTCTATCTGAATCTGAAATTGATAAAAATTTTTCATTTATCAAAGAAGAGTCATTGGAACAATTAAGAGGCAATGAATTTTGGCCTCTTGGTGAGACTGAATCATCAAAACTAAAGAAAACGGCGCTACGTTCGTTGGAGGACCTCTCTCCAACTTCTAGAAATGTTGAAGAGAAGTTAATAATGCCTTTTATATTGGATGATGGTGAAATTAATTATGAATATATCCTAAAGCAAATTGAAGCGATGCCAGGAATTAAGGAATGTGCATTAATTTCTGGGAGCGAAGAGTCTTTTATCTTATCGCAACTACCTTGTTCTTCGGAATATTTTAACAAGTCATTTGTTGCTGAGCTAAGGAGTTTTTGCTCTAAATTTGAGCTCATGAATGAGAATCCACTAACGATTAGTTATAAACAGGAGCGGGTAAGTTGTTTTAATGATAATTCTTTGTTTATAAGCGTTTTACATGGGCCTGATGAATTGGGATCAGATGTTGAGAGGAAAATAATTGATTTGTTAAGTCAAATATCTAAAACAGCCGAGGTTTATCAGTAGAAGAGAGTTTTTAAATTCATTAATGATTTTGAGTAGAGCCCTTTACTCGTAAGATGTTCCGTGCGACTTTGTGGGAGTTATTAACTAAAAACAAAGGCCTAAATTAATATGTTCGAGATGATCAGTAAAGGAGGACCATTGATGTGGTTGCTTCTAGCATGTTCTATATTAGCGATGGGGGTATTCCTAGAGAGATTATTTTTGTTTCATCGTTCCACAATTAATGTCGGGGAATTTTTACAAGGTTTATCTAATTTGATTCGTAAGAAGAATTATGCTGAGGCATTGCAAGTTAGTGCGGGGACCCCTGGACCAGTGGCTCGCGTTATTCATTCTGCTATTATTAGACATGAATTGCCTAGATCTGATCTGAAGGAGATTGTTCAAGAGTCCGGTCAGCTAGAAGTGCCAAGGCTAGAACGTTATTTGTCTGTCATGCTAACGATTGCTTATATTGCGCCTCTTTTAGGATTATTAGGTACAGTGTTGGGTTTAGTTGACACTTTTGTGAAATTTAATGTTGTGAGTGGTCAGGCCACGATGGGGGATTTGTCTGAAGGGGTTTATCAAAGTCTTATAACTTCGGCGGCTGGGCTTGCGGTAGCTATACCTACTTTCATTTTATATTCATATCTTTCTACATTTGCTCGAAATTTAATGCATGATATGGAAAGGGGCGGCATTGAGGTTGTCAATATTCTTGAAGATGCCCGGAAAGATGAAGAGGTCCTTGAGTTTGCTCTTCCTCGTGGAAGGGATGCAAATAAAGAGGCTTCGAAAGTTGGAGGCGACTTTAAAAAAGAATCAGGTTTAAAGTAATTAAGCGAACAAATGAAACTTGAGAGTACGCTCCGATCTAGGCGCACTTTTTTACATCTTGCGTCATTACTTGATATTATCTTTTTGTTGTTGTTGTTTTTTCTATTGAGCTCTGATGCGGTTGTCCGTTCAGGGATTGCTGTTACAACGCCCAAGTCTTGGTCGTCGTTGAATTCAGCGACTGGAGCAAATGTAATAACAATATCCGGCAGTAAATCTGACCAAATATTTTTCAATGATAAACTTATAACAATTGAGCAACTTAAAAAGAAACTAATTAAGAAACCAGAGGATGAAGGTGTTGCTTTGCAGGTTGTTATTCGTGCTGATCAGACTTCTCGATTTGGAGAAGTAATTAAAATCTGCAACTTAGTGGCTGGCGCTGGATTCTCTCCTATCCTCGCCACTCGCGCCGATCAGAGACAATGAATAGTGTTATATTAGGTACTGAGGATAGTAAATCAGTTTTCATTTTTGATTGGGTTGCTAGAGCAAAAAGGCCTTTTTGGATAGTGGCATTTATTTTCCTTTCGCTTCTTGGTCATGTCCTTTGTTTCTATCTTTTTAGTGTCGTATATCCCCCTCAGAAAAGAGAATTACTTAATGCATTAGAAGTTACTGTTTTAGATTCATCTAACCCACAGGCTCAATCTTTTTTAAAGCATATAGACGATCGATTTATTGCTCTTGATCAAGAGGTTACTGCTGGAGTTTTGGGCCAGTCTCTTTCAGATACCGCTGTGAGGTTCGAGCCTTTTTTTGAAAACCACTCCTCTAAATTTAAAACTATTCCGCCATTTAGCAGTGAGAATACCGGTAGGTTTTTTCCCTCTGGCTCGTTGCATCTTCCTCCTCCCAATGGAAGGGCAATTAAAGGATATAATAATCTCAGAGTGGATGAAGTTAAGCCGGTTGTCACTCTTTTATGGGATAAAGAAAAACGTTCTACCGTTAGCTCTTTTGAGTGGCATGATGAGAGTAAAATTAATATTCCGAATGGAATTGATAGTTTAAATATTCACATTGGGGTTGATAGATTCGGAAGGGTTGTTCACTTATTGCCTGAAAAGAGTGCAGGAAAGAAAATAGATAAAGCGATTATTAGATCATTAAGATCAATGCGATTTTCTTCAGTATCCGTAGAAGAAATAACTTGGGCGATGGTTACCATTAATTGGTAAGCTACCTTATAGCTTCATAATGTTTCAAATATCTCTGACTAACATCCTTGTAACGTATCTCGTCATAACTCTTGTTGTTTTATTCGGAGTATGGTTAGCAAAGGATTGGGCGCGTAAGCGTAGGGAGAAAAAAGACAGAAAATATCGGCTTGTATGTAATATTTGTGGAGAGCAGTATGAGGATAGATCTAGGAATGATATTCCTCCCTGTCCAAGTTGTGGGGCGTTGAATGAAAGGGTTTGGTTAAGTGACTTATAAATATAAATTGTTGATTATGCGCAAATGTTATAAGTTAAGACTTCATACGATTATTATCCTCAATGAGTGAACGCAGAGTAGTTATTACAGGAATGGGAGTGGTCAGTCCAATAGGGATTGGTCTTGATTCTTTTTGGGCTTCTTTAATTGAAGGGAAAAGTGGGATTAAGCGGATTTCTAGTCTTGATCCATCAGACTTCTATTGTCAGATCGGCGGAGAAGTTAATGACTTTGAGCCTAATCTATATTTTAAAAACCCAAAAGATGCTCGTCGTGCCGATCGGTACTGTCAATTGGCGATGGCTTCAGCAAAAATGGCATATGAAGATGCTGGTATTTACGAAGGATCTTTCGATCCTTATCGTTTCGGATGCATGATAGGAAGTGGCATTGGGGGGTTAAGTACTCTTGAAAAACAGCATAAAAATTATTTAGAGCGTGGTCCAACAAAAGTGTCACCGTTTCTTATTCCGATGATGATTGCCAATATTAGTAGTGGTCTTATTTCCATAGAATATGGTTTGTCAGGACCGAACATGTCGATCGTGACTGCATGTGCTACAGCTAATCATAATATTGGTGAAGCATGGAGAATGATACGGTTTGGTGATGCAGATATTTTTCTTGCAGGTGGAGCTGAAGCATCCATTTCGACTATGGGGTTATCAGGGTTTGGATCAATGAAAGCATTGAGTAGTCGGAATGATGAACCCGAAAAAGCTTCAAGGCCATTTGACAAGGAGCGCGATGGGTTTGTAATGAGCGAAGGGTCTGGAGTTGTTGTTATAGAAGAGCTTGAGCATGCAAAAGCACGAGGAGCTGAAATATATTGTGAACTTTCCGGCTATGGCGTTTCCTCCGATGCGTATCATATGACTTCACCGCACCCGGAAGGATTGGGTGCAAGTCATTGCATGAACAATGCATTAAATCATGCTCAGGTTAACGCTCAGGATGTAGATTATATTAATGCTCACGGTACTTCTACTGGACTTGGAGATATATGCGAAACTAGAGCTATTAAGCTGTCGTTTGGGGATAAGGTTAATGACGGTCTTTTAGTTAGTTCTACCAAGTCCATGACCGGCCATTTGCTAGGTGCTGCCGGAGGTGTAGAGCTTGCTGCTTGTGTTAAATCTGTAAATACCGGGATCGTTCCTCCTACAATTAACCTTGATAATCCTGATGATGAGTGTGATTTGGATTATGTTGCCCATAAAGCACGTGAGACAAATGTGGACATTGCTTTGAGTAATAGTTTCGGGTTTGGTGGGCACAATGCGTCTCTTGTCATTAAGAAATTTAAATAAATAGTTTAGATATTAGCTGATAATAATTTAAGTGAGTCAGTTAATGGTCGCCGCTGTTTTATTTCGAAATCTGCTTTTGGGTTTGGATCAATTTTTTTGTGCGAAGATGTTTTAGCGAATATTCGAAAATTAGAAGGGCCGGTTAAAATTGGAATGATAGCTGATTTGCATCACGATGTGATGCATGATGGGGATCGACGATTGGAATCGTTTCTTCAAGCTATGAAGAATGAAAACCCGGATGCAGTAATTCAACTTGGAGATTTTGCTTATCCAAATAAAAAGAATAATGAAATATTAGAAAATTTTCAGAATTCTAACCCTAATGCATTTCATGTTTTGGGTAACCATGATGTCGATGGTGGTCATTCATTTGATGAGGTTGTTAAATTTTGGGGGATGAAGGGGAGGTATTATTCGCAAGATATCAATGGTTTGAAATTAATTGTTTTGGATGGCAATGAGAAATCACCAGATCATACAAAGGGATATCCATCCTATATGGGAGAGGCTCAATTGGTGTGGCTGAAAAATGAATTAGAGAAGTTAGAAGGGCCTATTATAATTGTGTCTCACCAACCTATTGCAGGACCATGGAGTATCGATAATGCGAAAGAGGTCCAGGAGATACTTCAGGTTCACCGAGGTAAGATAATTTTGGCCTTGAATGGACACACTCATATTGATCACGTTTTTCGCAAGGGTGGTATAATTTATTTCCATATTAATTCAGCATCCTATCAATGGGTTGGAGGTAAGCATCGGCATAAAAGTTATGCGAAAGATATTCATGCTAAATATCCATATATTGAATATACTTGCCCTTACAAGGATTCATTATTTACCACGCTGACTCTGGATCCATCATCGAGTCGCATTAATATTAAGGGGAGATCGAGTGAATGGGTTGGACCGTCTCCTGCTCAAGTTGGGAAAGAAATGCATGAAGAATTAACTGATGGAGAAGAAGTGTGTCCACGTATTAGATCAAGGAGACTAATAAGATCAAAAAAATAGTTTTAGTAGACTAGTAATGATTTAATTTCAGTTCCCCCTAATTTTTCTTTGCCATTTAGAAACTCGAGTTCAATAAAGAAGCATGCTGAATGTACGTTAGCTCCTAATTTTTTAACGAGTTTCAAGGTTGCTTCTGCGGTTCCTCCTGTGGCTAGAAGGTCATCTACGATGATGACCTTTTCTCCAGGTGAAATAGCATCCTTATGTATTTCTACTACTGATTCACCATATTCTAATGAATAGGATTCAGATTCTGTCATCCAAGGTAACTTGCCTGCTTTCCGAACCGGAACGAATCCAACCTCGAGTAAATTAGCTATGGCGGCCCCAAAAATAAATCCTCTAGCGTCTATTCCAACAACTTTATCAATTTTCGCACCTTTTGTAGCAGATGCCATTGCATGGATACTCATTGAAAAAAGTTCAGCATCCGCTAGAACGGGTGTTATGTCCTTAAATAGAATTCCGGGCTTCGGAAAATCAGGGACATCACGTATTGCTTTTTCTAGCCTATTTATTTCAATATTTTTCATTAAGATATAGGAGTCATAGCACAAAATTTAAGAGGTTGAAATATCTAGATGAAATCACATATAAGTTAATTACTTCTTTTGCAAAGCAGTTGGGCAAGGATTAATATACAGCCTCTCAAAAAATGGATCGTGATCGTTTATTTTTAGTTTGTGCTGCGGTTTTTTTCTGCGGTGGATTTTTATATGCAATTACCTCTTTGCGTAACGGGCATTATAAGAAATCTGTGTGGAATTTTTTAGCTATGTTTTTAGGCATGGTTTTTCAATCGATGTTCTTGGCGGAGCGTGGTCAAGTCCATGAGCGCTGCCCGGTGACAAACTTATTAGAAATACTTGTTTTTGTATCTTGGTCTATGGTCATTATTTACCTTCTTTTTGGATCAAGTTATAGGCTTTCATTAATGGGAGTCTTCACTTCTCCTTTAGTTCTGATTATCTGTATCATAGCTGCTTTAGTGCCATTTGATAAAGATCAAGCCATTAAAGCTGCGGCAGATCTTGGTGGAGCCGAAACTTGGACGGAATTGCACATCGGAATATCATTAATTTCGTATGGATCCTTTGGTATGGCTTGTATAGCAGGTTTGATGTTTTTACTCCAAGAACATCATGTGCGTTCGGGTAAATTGGAGACATTGTTTTATCATTTACCGCCAATGCATAATTTATCTAAAGCGGTTTTCAGGCTTATGTTTTTTGGAGTCATATTGTTAGCAGCTGGAATTTTTTCTGCAGAGAAAATTCCTCCGAAAGGAGGTAGCCACCCCTTGTGGCCTTTGTATGCGATATGGATTCTCTATGCAGTAATTTGTTTTGTTGAGTTCTTTCGCGGAATTGTTGCACGTAGACTTGCTCAGTTTGCTGTATTTGCCTTTCTAATTTCATTTTTAAGTTTGTTGATTATTTCTTAGAATTGATGGGAGACATAAATTCAGCTGAAATCTTTTGTGTGGGCATTAATCATGAATCGGCTCCAGTATCAGTGCGCGAGCAAATGGCCATTCCAGAGTCCAAGCTTGGAGAGAAATGCTCTTTAATTACTGAAAAGGAAGGATTTTATGAGGTAGTGATTATTTCCACATGCAACCGTATTGAAATATATACCGTAGCCAATTCAGATAAATTTTCTCAACTCGAGGAATGTTTTGCTTGTTTATATGGGGAAGAGGAAATGAGAACTTTACCTTTTTATAAGTTTCATGGATCTGAGATGATGAAGCACTTGTGTCGAGTCGCGAGTGGTCTTGATTCAATGATTTTGGGGGAAACTGAAATTTTGGGACAAGTTAAAAAATCATATGCAGCAGCGCATTTGGCGGGACAAACTTCACGTTATTTAAATAAACTTTTTCAGAATGTCTTTAAGATTGCCAAATATGTAAGAACTAATTCAAAGATTACTCGTGGAGCGACCTCGGTAGGCGCTGCTGGAGTCGATTTGGCAGAGAAGATATTTGGAAACCTAAAAGACTGCAATGTGATGATTCTTGGAGCAGGACAGATGGGTGAAATGGTTGCTAAAACACTCGCTGGTCGCGGAGTAAAAGGACTAGTAGTGTCTAGCAGATCACATGACAAGGCCATTGCTCTTGCGGAAGAAATGAACGGAAAAGCCTATGAATTTGAGGAAGGATTAACGCGACTATTTGAAGCGGATATACTTATTACAGCAACGTCTTCCCCTCATACACTTTTAACTAAAGAACAGATCGTGCCGGCAATTCGCAAGCGACGTGGTCGGCCATTATTTATTATAGATATAGCAGTTCCAAGAGACGTTGATGAAGAGATTGCAAGAGTTCCAGGTGTTTACTTATACGATATGGATGCTTTACAAAGAATCACGGTATCAGCTCATGCAAGACGCGAAGAACAAATTATAATATGTGAAGATCTAATATCAACAGAGGTTGCTAAATTGGAACTAGATATAAGTTCTAGAAACACAAAAAAGTATCCTGACCAAGGGGATGACCCTCTTCCCACAGTATGAATAAAATTGTTCTTGGTACTAGGGGAAGTGACTTGGCCCTTTATCAAACCCGATCCGTTGCATCTGAACTAAGAGCAAAAGGATTTGATGGAGAAATCGAAGAGCGTATTATCCAAACCAGTGGGGATAGATATAAAGATTTAAAGCTAACTGATTTTTCGAAGGGGCATCGGCCGATAGTGGAGAAAGGAGTTTTCACTAAAGAATTAGAAGATGCGTTAATAAAAGGTGAAATTGATGCTGCTGTTCACAGTTTAAAGGATTTACCTTCGGAACTCGGCCCTGCTTTTCAGATTGCATCAGTTTTACGACGTGCACCTATTGAAGATCTTTTAATCTTTAGAGACAATGCATGTCCTTTAGAGGATCTTGAAGAAAATTCTTGTGTGGCAACGAGTAGTGTTCGCAGGGCTCGAACTCTTGGATGGATAAGACCAGATATAGTCATTTTAGAAATTCGAGGTAATGTGCCTACTCGGCTAAGGAAGTTAATTGATGGGAAAGCTGGTCATGCGACTATATTGGCTAGAGCTGGGCTTGAGCGACTGGAATTTTATGATTCCGAGTCAACTCAAATTATTATTGAGAATAAAGTTCTAGAGTGCTTACCTCTGAGTGTTACTGATTTTATTCCCGCTGCCGGGCAAGGTGCAATTGCAATTGAAACACTTACTGATGCTCCGATAGTTGATTCGCTTAAATTAATTAATGATGTGGATACAGAGGATTGCGTTGGTGTAGAAAGAGAATTCCTTAGACTTCTTGGAGCAGGTTGTGATACTCCGGTAGGAGTCAGTGCACATTTGTTGCCAGATAATGAGTTGGAAATCAGTGCTATAGTTTTTGATGAAGAAAAATTAGACTCAGACCCAAAAACCGGAACCAAGATAGGAGAAAGGAACGAATTAAATAAAATTGCATTTGATTTGTTGAAGCAAATGGGAATTGATGCGTTTAAACATGAGTGATTCTGAAAATAAACAGAAAGGAGTTTGCTATCTAGTGGGAGCCGGTCCTGGAGATCCAGGGCTTCTTACATTGCGTGCAAAACAGTGCCTTGAAATGGCTGATGTCGTTGTCTATGACTACCTATGCAATGTTGATATACTTAATCATGCTCCGGCAAACTCGGAAAAGATTTATGCAGGAAAAAAGGCTGCTGATCATGCTATTCCTCAGGATCAATTAAACGATTTACTTGTTAAATTGTCATTGGAAGGTAAAACTGTGGTGAGGTTAAAGGGCGGTGATCCATTCGTATTTGGTAGGGGAGGTGAAGAGGCTCAGGAATTACATGAGTCTGGAGTACCCTTTGAAATTGTTCCTGGTATCAGTTCTGCAGTAGCAGGTCCAGCTTACGCAGGTATTCCTGTGACGCATCGGGACCATTGTTCTCAGCTAACTATTTTTACAGGTCACGAGGATCCGACGAAAGAAGATGCTGCTGTAGATTACTCCAAAATTGGGGATTCGGATGGGACAAAGGTCATGTTGATGGGCGTAGGACAACTAGCAAGAGTTACTCAGATGATGATAGCTGGAGGAGCTGCACCAGATACTCCTGTAGCTTTAATTCGATGGGCAACGACTGGTCGCCAGCAAACTTTAGTTGGCGAATTGGGTGATATTTCGAGCAGATCAGAAAAAGTGGGATTCAAGGCTCCCGCTGTGGCCGTTTTTGGGCAAGTGGTGAAGTTAAGAGAAACATTAAATTGGTTTGAGAACCGTCCTTTGTTTGGAAAACAAATTGTTGTTACCAGAACGCGCAGTCAGGCAGGAGAGCTTAGTGCTCGGTTGAGATGTTTAGGAGCTGATGTTGATGAAATGCCTACAATTAGAATCGAGCCACCTGAAAACATCAAAGAATTTGCACAATTAGTACAGGATGCTCACAAATATTCTTGGATCATATTCACTAGCCCGAACGGAGTGGATGCTTTCTTTGATATGTTTTTTAAACTCTACAAAGATGCTCGATCCATAGGAGGAGCGAAGATAGCAGTGATAGGCCCAGGTACTCAAAAAAGAGTTCAGCATTATCATCTTTCAGTAGATCTAATACCAGACGAATATGTTGCTGAGAGTTTACTAAAAAAACTGATGGATGGAAGTGTTGAGAATGAAACGATTTTGCTGGTTCGTCCTTCTAGTGCAAGAGATGTAATTTCTGATGGGTTGACTGAGGCTGATGCAATTGTTGACGAAGCGATCGCTTATCAGACTGTATCTGAGTCAGAAGACCCGACCGGTGCGGTTGAAAGGTTTCGGGCTGGGAACACTGACCTTATCACTTTTACCAGTTCAAGTACTGTAGAAAGTTTTTTGGATATGGATTTACCAATTCCAGAGCATTTAATAATTGCTAGTATCGGACCAATCACTTCAGAGACCTTGCAATCTGCCGGGCTGCAGGTTGATATAGAAGCTAAGGAATCGAATATTCCTGGACTTGTTTCAGCGATAGAGGATTACTTTGTAGAGCTTGCAGAAGAATAAATTATCCCCACAAGTTAGCCTAATCCTAATTGAGGGACAGGTGAAATTTCCCAATGCAAATGGGATTCCTATTCAGTCGCTGCTGATTCGACAGTTTCTTTTACCGCTGCAGTTGTCTCTTCAGGAGATACTTCTTCTTCCTTAGTGGTGTTGCTGCGCTTGAATACTTGAAGATTTGCTCTAAACCGCATACGCGATTTTTTTGCTGCTGTACGTTGTTTACGCCGATATCGCTGAAATGGAGTTTCAAAGGCACGGAGGCGGCGCATTTCATCCATGATTCCTTCAGCCTCAAGCTTATTCTTTAAACGTTTGAGAGCTCGGTCCACAGATTCACCCTTGTTAACTTCTACTTCTGGCATATGTATTTTATTTATTAATAAATCGTCCTATTTTAGGGGGGCTGAATTTAACGGTTAAGTATCGATCAGTCAAGCGAGGTTCTAGTTTGTTGGTGCTGCTGAACTAATGTCATCCTGATCGGCATCCAAAATTTCACGTCGTAAATTAACTTTTTTCTTCTTTGCCCACCAATAAACAATAGGAGAAGCGACAAATATTGAGGAATAAGTTCCTACAATAACTCCTATAATGATTGCAAAAGAAAAGTCATTTAGTGCTGGCCCACCAAACAATAACAAAGACACGACTGTGATGAGGGTGGTCAAACTGGTAAGAATTGTTCGCGAGAGCGTGGCATTAATGGCGGTATTCATGATGTCTTTAACGTCACCTCTCTGGCTGCGAAGATTTTCTCTTATACGGTCAAAAACAACTATCGTATCATTAATAGAATAACCAGCAATAGTCAGAAAGGCTCCAACTAGTATTAGGTTTAGTTCTTTTCCACAAAGAACGGTAATCCCAATCACAATAAACAAGTCATGAATCAGGGCAGCAATAGCGCCGATTGCGAATGAAAATTCAAAACGGAAAGTCACATAAATAAAAATAACTCCAAGTCCTGCAATGAGAGCGTAGAGAGACCTTTTTGCCATTTCGCCAGCAATAACAGAACCGATTTGTTGGCTTTGAATTTGCCCCTCGGCAAGACCTGCTATTGTAATGGCTTGTTTCACTTTTTCACCGGAACCTGGTTCAACGCGAACGGAGTAAATTGTGCTGTCACCACCGATCGGGGTTAGTTTCTGAATCTGAGGTGTCTTAGTTTCATTGAGTGTTTCTGTTATCGCTTTACTGATGGACTCCTTGTCTGCGCTTTCTGATGCATTGAATCTTAGTTGGTCTCCACCGACAAATTCAATGCCAAGAGATTCTTCTTTTTTTATTCCAATGGTTAATATTGTGACAACGATAAGAGCAACGGAAATAAAACGGCTAAACTTTGTTAGCCCAAGGAAATTAATTTTTTTATTGGATAATACAGGAGTGAATTTAAGAGGTTTATTTAGTTTTCTTGCCGCACTGAGCCAATTAAAGCATACTCGGGTTACTAGAAGAGCTGAGAAGAGTGACACGATGATTCCGATGGTCAGAGTCACTGCAAATCCTTGGATAGCGCCCTCTGCTAACCATAAAAGAACTAGGGCCGTAATAAGTGTAGTAATCTGAGCATCAAAAATTGCTGAGAAAGCTTTTTCGTAAGCAGTTTGAATTGCAGTTCCCACTGTCTTTCCTGCTGCCATTTCTTCCCTTAGCCTTTCATAGATCAATACGTTTGCATCTATAGCAATACCGATTGTAAGGATCACTCCCGCAATTCCAGCAAGGGTAAAATCAGCCTGAAAAATTGCAAGGATACCAAAGAGAAGAATGATATTCATGCTCAGGCCAATCAGAGCGATTAGTCCTGCAAATCGATAGAAAATTGCCATGAAAAATGCAGTCAATCCGAGTCCCCATATGCCTGCTCGAATTCCTTGATTAATGGCTTCATTAGCTAGAGTCGGGGGAAAGGATTCCTCGTAAAGTATTTCTGGTTTTACTCCTAGTGGATTACGCATGGATACAGCTAAGGTGGTTGCTTCCTGTTGAGTGAAATCCCCGGATATTTGACAATTCCCTCCGGGAATGTGTCCATTAAACACAGCAGCTGAAATAATTTCACCGTCAAGGAGTATTGCCATTTGGGTAACGTTATCACCAGCATATTTCATACTGACTTTCGAAAGGTTATCTTTGCCCTCTCCCTTGAACGTGATGTTAATTTTCCAACGTCCATTTTCGTTAAAGGCGTTGGCATCGGTAACATCTTCTCCTTTGATTAAGATCTCCTCCTTAAGTAAAAGTTTTCTTGGTTCTTCACCGCTTTCTTCTTCTGGTTGAGCATATTCTGCTATTTTAGAAAAAGGGACAACATCTTCTCCCCTTTCGATTTTACCAATTGTTACTGGATTGTTCTGTTCATGCGTAAGGTACAGTTCAAGTATGGCGGATTTTTGCAGTTGAGCACGGATCTGTTTAATTTTGTCTTCATCAATGTTTTGATTGGCATCTCCATCACGATGAGGAATATCAACAACCAGACGATCTTTGCCTTCCGGGACAACGTCGACATTACTTACTGATCCTGCCAGTCTCTTTTTTAAAACGTTTAGAGCTTCTTCCTGATCCTTCTTACTGATAGGATCTTTTGCTTCTGCTCTTTTGTTAAGCTGTAGAGTGAAGCGAACTCCTCCTGCAAGGTCCATTCCACGGTTAATTTTTTCTTCGGGCGGGAATAAAGAATATGCGCAGAAGCCTGCTAACCCTAAGGCAAGGATTGTTCCGATGATCCTTTGACGGAAGTTAGAGTCAGTCCCGAAGTACCAAATAAAAAGTGCAAATAAGGACAGTGCGATTAGGAAAGCGACAATTGGTGACATTGGGGTGATGATATATGTATACCTGCTCGGAAACAGGGGCGGGAAATTTACAGGTTTTTAATAGAAAAACAACCTTACTCTGAGAACCTGAGTATTAGTTGCGAATTTGTTCATTCGCAAACAAAGGATTTGCTGTAAAAATGGTAAAATACGATGATTTTTAGCAAATAATTCCACCTAATTTGATTGTTAATGATCCAAGAATGTTAAAATTTAGTGAATAAATTTCTATTTTTAATAGATTAGGAACATTTCTTTTTGGATGAATTTCATCCGAGTGCGGATGAGCACCATCCTTGACCATTTTGCAGAACACAGAAAGGTTGATTTAACCTTTCGCATGCTTCTGTGAACTCATCTGGGCTGGCTGTATTGAATTCAAACATGTCGAAATGATGAGGAATTGCAATTTTCGCATTAATTGCTTTTGAAAGTGCAGCGGCTTCAGTTCCGTTAAGATTGCCGGCTACGTGTCTGGATGGGTCGTTACCATTGATTGGGACTATTGCCACATCAACTGATTGATTTATTAATGAAGCCGTTAATTGATTATGCCACAGAGTGTCGCCGGAGTGATATATAGTCCACTCACCAAAGTGAATGATGAATCCCATATAAATTAGAGATCCTTCTTCGTCTCTTTCAACTTCATTATGGGCTGCTGCAATTCCATCGATTGTGAAGTTGCCGACGCTGATAGGTTCGTTTTCTTTTATTCCAATTAATTCGATGCCGGAATCAATTCCTAATCTTTCATTGGCGAATTGAATGTTGGCTTTGGGAAGAATTAAACGAAGGCCCGGACGAGATTCATTGATTGCGAGAAGTGTTGGAGCATCTAAGTGGTCAGTGTGATTATGAGATGAAGTGACAATGTTAACGAAATCAAGTTCCTTTGGGTTTACTGTTTGTTCCGTGATTCGTATGTGAGGCTTATCAGTTAGTGAATATTTATCAGTTAGTGAATCTGATAAATACGGATCTAATAAGAGGTAATCCTGCCGCCACTTGATGAGAAAACCGCTTTGCCCAAGCCACCAGAGATGAAATTTTTCAGGTGATTGATCCGCGTTTTTAATTTCAGATAAGAGTTCCTGATCTTTTTTGTATGCGGATTTCATTTTCTCTTAAAGGCTATCCCTGACAATTTTGGCAGCAGAGCACATGTTCTGTAATTTTTGTTTAGCCGCCCATCTTGCGGTTTGACTTAGTCCGCAGTCAGGGGCAATTACAAGTTTTTCTGGATTAGCATATTTTATGCATTCACGGATTTTAGAGACAAGAAAATCAACAGGTTCAATAAAATAACTTTTTACATCAATGATTCCTACTGCCACGTCCATAATTTCTGCAACTTGAGCAATGATTTCAAGCTCGGCGTATTCTCTATTGGCCATTTCAAGATGCATTTCATCAACTTTAAGATCTAAGAATGCAGGGAACAGTGGTTCATATCTACGATAACCTACGGCGTGTCCTTTATAATTACCGAAGCAAAGGTGAGTACAGAGTCTGGCCTTACCAAAAATTGTTTCTGTTGTACGATTAAATATATCAACAAAATTTGCTGTGTCCTCTTTATACCCGTAACAACTCATTGAGGGCTCATCGACACAAATTTCCTCACACCCAGCAGCGACTAGATCTTCAAGTTCTTTACGGATCATAGGAAGCAAAGCTTCTGTAATTGCATAACGATCAGTGTAATCGGTGTTAGATAGCAATCGGCCGCTCATTGTAAAGGGTCCGGGTACACTTACTTTGAGTGGGTGCCCATTAGGGGCAATTTGTTTTAGCCTTTCAAATTCAGCTACTGCTCCGAGGCCGTTATTTGCTTGAAGTTCTCCAATTATGTGGTGCTTGCCTCTTTGATCGTGGGCTGGGGGACCGAAGAGTCTTGGGGATTCTTGTTCCAAAGCAATTCCCTCCAAGTGTCCATAAAAAGAAAGATTAAAATCTAAACGGGTTTGTTCGCCGTCCGTGATAACATCAAGTCCTGCATCAAGTTGATCAGCGACAGCGCATGTGGTTGCATCGTTTTGAATTTCATCAATGTCATTAGCACCGAATTCATTTAGGTTGTTTCCTACGAAATGAAGCCAACTGGGAAATGGGTAGCTGCCAATGACTGTTGTGCGCAATGGTTTATCTTTCATGACGTCAGAAGATCGACCTAACATCAGCATGCCGCAATCTGGAATTCTGCGGTTAGCTGTTGGAATTCTACTTAGTTATTTAGCTAATTTTGTATCTGACGGTTTTTGTGATTCAACATTGTCAGATGAAAGAATTTTTTTAGCCAATTCAAGGTATCCTTTGTCCTGAAGAGTAAGGCTCAACTGGTCATATTGCATGAAGGCATCATTGATTCTTTTCCTTCGCATGCGGCTTCGCAGGGTAGGACTGGCCAGTAAAATACCTATTTTCATTTCTTGTATTATTTGCTTAGCATATGTTACCGTCAAGGATTTCTTAATATTTAATAGATATTAAATATTTATTTATTTACGGAATGAAATATTCAGATTTGAAGGCATTTTTACTCTAGAAATCCTTTATTAGTTGCTGATTTTATAGTTAAAATCACTTAATAATCGCGAATGTCTGAGGTTTTTACCCTTAAAAATCAGGTTTGTTGGAAATTTACTAATAAATGGGCCCATACCAAAGCTCCCAGATAATGTGATCATCTGTTGAATCTCATCACTAATTGGGTTAAGCCTCATACGCTTTTTTTTTAGGGAGAACATAATTATTGATGGCTAAGAACCTTTTCCAGAAAGTTTGGGACGCTCATGCTGTGCGCGTTTTAGCTAATGGGCAGACTCAACTGCTCATTGGGACCCATTTGATACATGAAGTAACTTCTCCGCAGGCATTCGGTATGCTGAGGGATCTTGGAATTAAGGTTAAATATCCTGAACGTACATTTGCAACTGTTGACCATATTGTCCCAACTGATCAGCGTGAACAACCGTTTAGCGATCCATTGGCTGATGCAATGATTAAAGAGTTAGCTAAGAATGTTGAAGAATTTGGTATTACTTACTTTGATCTTTCGACTGGCAAGCAGGGAATAGTGCATGTAGTGGGTCCAGAACAAGGAATTACTCAGCCTGGAACAACTATTGCTTGTGGAGATTCGCACACTGCTACCCATGGAGCATTTGGAGCGATTGCTTTTGGAATTGGGACTACTCAAGTCAGAGACGTTTTGGCGACTCAGACAATAGCACTGGGAAAGCTTAAGGTCAGAAGAATAAATGTTGAGGGAAGTTTGCGTCCTGGTGTGTATGCCAAAGATGTAGCATTACATATCATTGCTTTACTGGGAGCGAAGGGAGGAATTGGTTATGCGTATGAATATGGAGGATCCTTATTTGACTCATTTTCTATGGAAGAGCGTATGACTGTTTGTAACATGGCCATAGAGGGTGGTGCACGGTGTGGATATGTTAATCCAGATCAGAAGACCTTCGATTATTTAAAGGGTCGTCCTTATGCTCCCTCAGATGATGATTGGGAGTCAGTAGTCGATAAATGGAAAAGTATCGCTTCTGATCCAGATTGTGCATATGATGATATCGTTAATATTAGCGCCGAGGACATTGCTCCCACAGTGACTTGGGGGGTGAGTCCGGATCAAGGGTTTTCTATTGAAGGTAAGATTCCGGATCCGATGGAGCAAACTGATGAGAATGAGAGGCTTTCAATTCAGGAAGCAATTAGTTATATGAAACTTGAACCGGGGCAGCCAATCAAAGGAACCAAGATCGATGTGGCTTTCTTGGGTAGCTGTACTAATGGGAGACTGTCGGATTTTCGTGAAGTGGCTAAGTATATTAAAGGTCACAAGGTGTCTCCGGACGTGAAAGCTATTGCTGTTCCCGGTTCTCAAATCGTTGATGCTATTGCCAAGCAAGAAGGTTTGGATAAAATTTTTAGTGATGCAGGATTTGAGTGGCGGGCAGCAGGTTGTTCAATGTGTTTAGCTATGAATCCTGACAAGTTAGTTGGCGATCAATTGTGTGCTAGTTCATCCAATAGAAATTTTAAGGGGCGTCAAGGCAGCCCGACTGGGAGGACAATTTTAATGAGTCCTGTTATGGTTGCTGCCGCTGCGGTTAGTGGAAAGGTTAGTGATGCTCGAGAAATTTTTCAATTTGATGCTGTGTGATTTCCAAGCGCCAATTTTTTATGTCTCTAGAAAAAGTAAGAAAAATTAACGGTCGGTCAGTTTACGTTCCGGGGAACGATATTGATACGGACAGGATCATACCGGCAAGGTTCATGAAATGTATAACATTTGATGGATTGGGTGAATACCTATTTTATGATGTCCGAAAAGATTTAGATGGTAATGATAAGAATCACCCTCTTAATGAACCGCGATATTTTGGTGCATCAGTTCTGATTTCTAATGCTAACTTTGGCTGTGGATCCTCTCGTGAGCATGCGCCACAAGCTTTGTATAGGTATGGATTTAGAGCTGTTATAGCCGAGAGTTTTGCTGAGATATTTTTTGGAAATTGTTGCGCTCTTGGTATACCTTGTGTTGTAGCAACACAAGAAAGTATAAAGTCATTGACTGAGCTGATTAGCGTTGTTCCAGAGACTGAAATTTCTATTGATGTTGTTAATTCTGAAGTCTGCGCGGGCGATCTAAAATTCGCGGTTAATATTCCTTCTGGAGCAAAAGAAGCTTTAATGAATGGAAAATGGGATCCTATAGAAGAATTACAAGAAGCTGAGGAGCCAATTGCTCATTTAGTAACTGAATTAGGATACCTTAAGAGGAGTTGATAGCTCTAATTACTTCAAATTTAAACAGAGGTTCTAGTCCAAAAAATTCTCTGGACTTATGGAATTTTTCTTTAGATTCAATGATTGTAAGCCCGTCTTGGTGTTCCGGGTGTTGATTATTGATCTCAAAATACCCTAAAATAATCGTTAGTTTTTTTTGATTCTTTTTTGATTTATCTATTTCCAATAAAAGCTCTTCTTTGTTTTTAGCATAAGTGCAGTTTGGGTAATAAAACTTCATCATATTCCCACCGAATCCATAACAAACAACATGCATTTTTTCGCCTCTTTCTGATCTTTGTTTGAGATGCTGTGCAACATCCTTGTAGGGTGCAAAGGGAAGTGTTTGCGTTCTGTTTCTAGGTTCACGAGCAATGTATAAATAAAGGCTAGCAACAAGTATACTGATTAAAAAATTAAATGAGTATTTTGATTGTTCCGCATGAAGAATCCCTGAAAATCCAATGCCTAATACAATAGCTAAAGGTACCAGGGAGAGGGTTATAAAGTGGTGATTAGGATAAGTGTCAGTAATTCTATTAATTAGAATCGACATAAAACCTAAAATAATAATTGTAATTAATATTTTTGCCGCACCCTTTCGGTTTATCCATGTTCTAATAATGCCAAGAGCTAAACCAAAGAATGTTGTTAATAAGATTGTAGAAGCGATGACCGGATTCCGTTTCAATTCTTTTGCTACTGAAGGTAAATTGCTTTCAGATTGATTGATGTCCATTCCAAATAGTAACTGGCCAATCGAATTGCTGAAGTTTGGCAGAATAGATGAGTGAGGGTTTTCTAATGGTTCCCAGCGAGACATTTGTATAATGTTAGGCATGAAAATAGGAAGGTATATCATGCAGGCCATGGCATTTACGGCAATGAGCCGACCAATGGATAGTGAGCGGTAGGAGAAATTTGTGTTTTGAGATAAAATTAATACGATTCCGCACAAACTAAATCCTATGGCGTAAAATATTCCTTCAGGAATTGTCCATGCAAACATTAGCTGGTTAGCTCCAAACAAAACCCAGTACCTCCACCGTTCTTTGTTATCGTTAATCGCATAAGTTAACCATAAAGAACCAAGTAAAGTTAAAAAAATAATTATCCCGGCACTGCCCACTTCAGTCCCATGTCGTATATGCCATGGATGCATCGCAAGGAAGAGTGCTGATCCTAGAGCTCCTATGCTGAACCCCCAGCGCTTGACTAATAAACCGATTATTAAAATGGAAAGAATACTTAGAATAAAAATTGGCGCACGAATTGATAATTCATCAATTTTAGCTTCGTTGGATTGATTATTAGATGGCCAAATACTTTGAGATGTTTTTATTGCTGCGGCTAATGGAGGACATTCATTTTGCTTCTGGTACATCCACAAAGTTTTTTTCCATTCGTTAAATGAGGTTTCATGAGTTGCGTTTTTAACTGAGTTAATTTCTTCCCACCACAAACTTCCTGTAGCAAGATTCCATCTTAGGTGCCCTCCCAATAAGATGATTAATAGAAGCAAAATCCAAAATACAGTTGGGCGGATATGTTCAATTTCAGGACTAGGACTGAGAGTTCGTTCTTTGTGATGAGTTTTTTGTGCCCATTTTTTCCAAGAGAAGATCAGAGTAATTCCAATGAATGCGCTTGATGCAAAGCCATACCAAAGACCGACGGTTATATCATTGTTCAGAGAATATAACTCATTGCTATGATTATTATCTAATTCCCATGGTTTTTGTGAGAAGTACAGAAAGGATATGCAGCAAAGCGTGGCCAGCAGAATAATAAAGCGTATCAATTTGCCACGAGCGTACCAGAAGCTATTCTCTGGTCTGACAAAAACATTACGATTAGACACTATAGTGAAATTTGGCTCTTTGCTGTCAGTATTCCAATGCTTTCTTTAGTAGGTAAACTTTTAGTGATGACCTAGATTCTCTTTGGTTATAATTTCTCTCAAATGAAAACAATTTTACGTGTTTTTTCCTATCTTAAGCGCTATCCGAAGCTTGGTTCCTTGCAGCTTCTTTGTGCCATTGTAGGTACTTTACTCGCGATTGTTTTTCCTAATGTCGCGCGATTAATTCTCGATGTGGCTGTTCCTGAACAAAGGGCTGATTTGTTGGTTAAATATACAGTTTTGGCAGGCGTCGCTTATTTTGGAAGGGATTTACTTAATTCGTTACGTATTATGCTAAATAACACCTTCGAACAAAAGGTTATCTTCGACATTAGAAGTGATCTCTACCACAAGCTCCAAAGGTTACCCTTGCGCTGGTTTGATAATCGACCAACGGGAGATATAATGACTCGCGTGGCTGAAGATGTGACAGCCATGGAAAGAGTTCTCATTGATGGAATTGAGCAAGGCGGTGTTGCTGTATTACAAATAATAGCTGTGGGATTTGTAATGTTCTGGATAAATCCTACCCTTGCCTGGTGGGCATTGGTTCCAGTGCCGCTATTGTTTATTGGTGCGCTCATTTATACTAGAACAAGAGATCGATACAGAACTGTTCGTAAAGCCACATCGGAAATGAATGCTTTGCTTCATGACAATATTTCCGGTATTCGCCAGATTAAGGCTTACACAATGGAAAAGAAAGAACATCAAAGGTTCAATGTTGCTAGTGATAAGGTTCGTAAAGCCACTCTTCGTACAATGTTTGCATGGGCAATATATAATCCAACCATGAGTTTTGTTGGTGGAATCGGTTTTATTTTGGTAATGGGATTTGGGGGAAAGCTAGCTCTTGATGGAGACATGACCCCTGGGGAGATAACGGCATTTTTATTGTATTTGACGCTATTTTATGAACCTGTCAGTCGTTTGCATCAGCTCAATCAAATGTTACAATCAGGTCGAGCAGCGGGGGAGAGAGTATTTGAAATATTAGATTCTGAAGAGGAACCTGGCCTTGAATTAGGTCAGGAATTGCCTGATCCCGTTAAGGGGCATGTTGAGTATCGTGGTGTTTCTTTTAGCTATGGTGAAGACTTATCCACTATCAATAAAGTTAATTTAATCGCCGAGCCAGGCCAAACAATAGCGTTAGTGGGGCCAACGGGAGCGGGCAAGACGACATTAATTAATTTGTTAACACGATTTTATGAATACGATGAAGGGCAGATTCTTGTGGATGGAGTCGAAGTTAACTCGATTAAGAAAAGATCTCTTCGCAAGGCAATCGGATACGTGACTCAGGAAAGTTTCCTTTTTAACGGGACTGTAAGAGAAAATTTATTGATCGCGAACAGAGAAGCCACTGATGAACAAATGTGGAAATCTCTGAGGGTCGCAAATGCGTTTGATTTTGTGAAGCAATTATCTCAAGGTTTAGATACTCAGGTAGGTGAGCGCGGAGTGAAGCTTAGTGTGGGTGAGAAGCAAAGGGTTAGCGTGGCTCGATCCTTGCTTAGGAACCCTCCAATTTTGCTCTTGGATGAAGCAACGGCAAGTGTGGATACTGAAACTGAAAGGCTAATTCAGGAAGCTCTTGAAAGGTTGATGCAAAACAGAACTAGCTTTGTTATCGCTCATCGTTTAAGTACGGTCCGTGGGGCTGACCGAATTTATGTGCTCAAAGATGGTGCAGTCATTGAAAGTGGAAATCATCAGGAACTTCTTTCCCAATCAGGTCTATATACAGACCTTTGTAGGACTAGTTTCCTAGATGAAGGGGACGAATCCCTTTGAATTATTGATCTAAAATCAACGCTCTTATTTTAGTATCGTTTTTAAAGGAGAAAATCTCTTTATGTTTGCCTTCTCTGTATTCAATGACATTCTTTTGTCCTTCAAGATCATTGCAAAAAATTGTATTTTTTATTTTGCATTGGTTTGGTTTGATTTTGGAGCCCAATAGGAATTCGAAATATATCCAGGCATTTGTAATTCCAACTTCCTTATCTGACCATTTTGGGATGAGTTTTTTTCCTGTGGGCAGGATAATATGAAAATTATGATTTAGATAAGAGCAGATATGTTTTTCAACATTTTCAGTTTTTTTAAGATCTATTATTTTTTTAAGCCCTTTAGATAAGGCTGATTCTAAATCAACAACTCTTACTCTGAGTGCGACTTCAATTGAGTTTTTTTTTGGATTCCAAACTGCTTCCGCAAATGTGGCGTGTACCGGATGAGCTTTAGCCGGAATAATAGAATATACCAATAAGTAGGCAAAAACAGTAAACGGCAATAGTTTACTGTGAGTCCTTCTCAGAACTTTTCTTTTTCTTTTCATTCTTTTGCTTTTTTGAACGATTTTCTTCGTCCTTAGCTTTTTGCATTGGATTTTTTTCTTTTTTTCTTTTTTGCATTTGAAACCGTGACTCTATCGGACGGGGAGGCCAATAATTATTGTTTCTGTCCGTGTCGGCAGTCTCTAGCATTGGATCGATCTCAATTTTTGTGATCTCTTTTTTGGCGATGACTAATTTTTTTATTGTTTTTGTGTTTCTCTTCCAAATTTCAGCTGGAATTTCCAGGGTCGATTTTTTTCCATCCGCATATCTAATATCGAGAATAACTGGAGATACGAGTCCTCCAATGTTTTCGATTTCAATGACATAGAATTTCCTTCTAAGGGACAGTAATTTTAGTTCTTCAGGTTTAAGACCCTTTATAAAACTATTGTATTCTCTACGGTCGCTTTCAGTTACATCAAGTGGGTCAAATTTGTTATAAAAATCGAGAAGTTCTCTGTTTTTATCTACTGATTTTGGTAAGGGCCTATTCCTTAAATCAATGAGATCCTTAGCCTCATTTTCTTCTCTTTCTTCTTTTTTGATTGGTTTTTCAATGTCTGGATCCTTGGTGTCAATCTGATAAAGCCGTAAAGACTTCATGGCTACGTCAACTTTCTTTGTCGTGTAGAACCATCCTCGCCAGAACCAATCGAGGTCCACGCCAGAAGCGTCTTCCATGCTTCGGAAAAAATCAGCAGGTTCTGGTCTTTTAAACATCCACCGGGTCGAGTATTCTTTAAAAGCAAAGTCAAACAAGTCACGTCCAAGTATAGTTTCTCTTAACACGTTTAGTGCTGCAGCGGGTTTGCTATAGGCATTGTTGCCGAACTGATGTATCGATTCTGAATTTGTCATTATGGGTCTCTGTTTGCTGCTAGCCATATAACTTGTGATGCTCTTTGGTTTACCTCTTCCAGATGACCATTTTTGTTGCCATTCTGCTTGGGCTAGAAATTGCAGGAATGAATTAAGGCCTTCATCCATCCATGTCCATTGCCTCTCATCAGAATTGACAATCATAGGAAACCAATTATGGCCCACTTCGTGGATGATTACTCCTATCAGGGCATTCTTAGTTCCTTCTGAATAAGTGCCGTCTTCTTCTGGCCTCGGTCCGTTGAAGCAAATCATCGGATACTCCATACCAAAAACTGGTCCATTCACACTTATTGCTACGGGATATGGATAGTCGAAGGTGAATTTTGAATAGATGTCAAGGGTATGGGTTATTGAGGCAGTTGAATATTTGCTCCAGAGAGGTTCGGCTTCATTTGGATAGAAGGACATTGCCCAGGCGCGTTTCTCAGGTGCAAATTCATGATATTTTGCATCCCAAATGAATTTTCTCGAAGAAGCCCAGGCAAAGTCTCTGACGTTTTCTGCTTTAAAAATCCAAGTCTTAGTACTTTTTGGTTTGGCTTTATTCTTCTGAGTTTTTTTTGCTTCCTCTGGATTGACAATGAAGGTGATTTCTCCGGTTTTTAGCGCTTCTTCCCAACGTTGATTTTGCTCCTTGCTGAGTATTTGTTGTGGATTTTGTAGTTCTCCTGTTGCTGCTACAATGTGGTCGGATGGGGCCGTTATTTCTACTCTGTAATTACCAAATTCAAGAGTGAATTCTCCACTTCCTAGAAACTGCTTGTGTTGCCACCCTGTATAATCTGTATAGGAAGCCATTCTTGGGAACCACTGCGCCAGTTCATAGATATAGTTTTTGTCTTTTTTGAAAAATTCGTAACCTCCCCGTGCCCGATTAAGATCGGCGTCGATGATGTTATATTCCCATTCAACGCTAAAGATGAATTTTGATTTTGGCTGCAGCGGTTTTTGAAGGTCAATTCTCATCATTGTTCCCACTATTTGGGTCTTTAATGGTTTCCTTTTACTATTCAGTACCTGTTTAATTTTGTACCCTCCGTCAAAAGATTGACGGTAAAGTTGGGACCTTAATCCATTGAAACTAATCCCATCCAAATTGGGTGCTTCCTGAGTCAATGACTCATCTGAATCAGGAGCGAATCGGTTCTGATCAAGTTGTAGCCAAAGATATTTAAGAGTATGAGGAGAATTGTTCCTATAGGAAATAGTTTCTGAACCTTTTAATTGTTGTTTTGTGTCATCCAATAAAACCTTAATGTCGTAATCTACTTTTTGTTGCCAGTAATTAGGACCGGGTGATCCAGAGGCTAATCGAGATTCATTTGGAGTAGGCAGCAATTCATGAATTTGTCGGAAAGGATCATCTTCATAAGAGGGTAGTTGGCCGCAACAGAGATTGGGAAAGTAGATTGTCAGGACAATGAATATATATAGAGATTGCTTCATGTTAATTTGAGGATGAACCGTTTTCTTGGGGGCGTTATTTTAATCCTATAGTTCCATTTCTGCAATTTCTACATTAACTATATTTATAATAACAGGATCATTTGATCAATTTGCTCTAAAAATAAGTAGCTTATAGCCGAATATCTAAATTATTCGGATCTAGTGATGCGAAGTTTGTGGCGGACCAAAGAGGATATGATGTCTCCGATTATAACGATGAGTGCACCTAATAGTATAAACGTAAGCATTCTATCAAAGTCTCTTCCTGCTTTTGCGTCATTAATTAAATAACCAAGTGAAACAATGCCTAGCATTCCAAGGACCGTAGATTCACGTATACAAGTTTCCCATCTATAAAAAAAGTAAACAAGCATTCGGTTAAATGAATCTGGAAGAATTGTTGAGACAAATGAGCTGTAGCGTCCCCCTCCCTGCGCAAACATAATACGTGCTGATTCATTAGAGTTGTTCTCAACAAGCTCTGAACCTAGCCTTCCAAGGATACCAAAATTATGAATGGCAAGGGCCAAAACAAGAACCCATGGGTCTGGACCAAGAATAGAAATAAGAAGAAATCCAAGGACATATTCTGGCAGGCTTCGAGTGAATAAAAACAAGATCCTGGAAGACTTGTTAATGACGAACCAATACATAGATCTTAGAATGTGTTTACCCTGAATAATTTCGAGCGGTCTTTGAGTTCCAAAGTTTCTTGCGGATAAAGGCAAGAGGAGTAAAGCAAAAAATCCTGATAGTGTAATTGCGACCGTTGCAATTCCGAACGTAATGCCGGCAGCTTTTATTCCTTGTCCCTCCGTTAATAGATTGGTCATCCATGGCAAAGAATCTATCCACTGACCTGATTCCCGAGTAGGATCAGGAATTATTTTTCCTATAAACTTTTCTAGGTTAGCGCCTCTTTGTTCTTTGCTGACTACTGATTCATGTAGAGTCCCTGCTGACCATGCCCAAGCTAAAGAGAGTATTACGAATCCAAGACTAAATCTCAAGAAAAGTGATTTCGATTTGCTCTGATGCAGCTCTTTAATTCTTAGTATTCTGTTTTCCGAAGCCATTAATTTAATTTGCTGATCCATCTAGTCTTTTACGAATAGATCTACTCCACCATTCCAGTATCGCTATTGTGCCAAATAATACATATAGATATGTCCAAACCTCATGATAATGAAACTCGTCTGAGGATAACTTGATTCGATATCCTATAGTCTCAATGCCAATAAAGCCAAACACGGTTGCTGTTCTCAGTGCGCATTCGAGTCGGTAAAATGTATAAGAAAGAATATCAGGCAAAGCTTGAGGAATAATCCCTAAGCAGAATGAACTAAAGGTTCCTGCACCAATGGATCGGAATAGTTCCTGAACTTCTCTCGAGTGTTCTTCTATTATTTCAGAGTAAATCTTAGCAAGTATGCCTGAAAATGGAATGCTGACAGCTATAATTGCCGCAGTTGTAGATATCCCCATTGCAGTGATAAAGAGAAGGCCCCACATAAGTTCATGAATTGATCTTGCGAAAGCTATCCATGATTTGGAAATAATGAGTGCTCCCATGAGGAGCGGTTTTAATCTCTGTACATTTCTCATTTTAGGCCACCATGCTGTAGTGGAAAAAAATGCGAGAAGGGCTCCAACGGGTATTGAAACGCTCATGGCCAACAAGGCAAACCGAAGCGTCATTAGAACAGATTTGACTACTGTTATGAGGAAAGGTTCAGCGCCAGGCACAGGATTCTCGTAATCCATAGCTGGAGTGAATGCTGCAACCATGAAGTCTCCAGCAAGTTTGAGGTTATTAGCATTCAACAAACGCATTGGATTTAACCCAATGAGGTAACCGCAGACGATAGCAATGAAAGCTATAGTAATTAGTACCTTCCGGCGACGGCTAAATATTTGTTCAATTGGAAATTTATTGAATTTTATGTCATTAACATTCCCCATCATCAAGAATTTCTCTTTCGCTGAGTGTGTAGAGGTCTTTAAATTTACTTTCGTTCAGATCTGCAGGGTTGCTGTCGAACTGGATTTCGCCGTTACGTAATCCAATCAATCGGGGGAAATGAGCCTTTGCAAGTTCAAGGTTATGAAGGCTCATTACGAGTGTAATGTTTTCTTCTTCTGATATTTGATTAAGCAATTGGACAAGATTTTCTGCTCGGGCAGGATCGACGCTCGAGACAGGTTCATCGGCAAGAATCACTTGAGGGTTTTGATAAATTGCTCTTGCTAGTGCGACTCTTTGCTTTTGTCCTCTCGATAAGTTCGAAGTGGTTGCGAAAAGTTTTTCTTCTATGCCTAGTCTTTTGAGTATTGAGTGGATTTCTAGGATTTTATTTTTTGAAGGAAATATCAGGTCAATTAAATTGCCTAGGAAACCCTGGCAACCGATCTGACCAGTGATTATGTTTTGCCATACTCTTAAACTATCCACTAGTGCAAGATTTTGAGGGATCGTTGCAATTTTCGAGCGAATCTTTTTAAGAGTTTTGCCTGAAGTTTCCCCCAATTCATTGCCCAATACAGTAATTTTCCCTGAACTCGCTTGGACTGTTGAGTTGAATAAACTTAGTAATGTTGTCTTTCCGCTGCCGCTCGGTCCCACAATAGCGACTCGTTCTCCCTGTTTAATATTTATAGTTGTAGGATTAAGGGCAGAAATATTCTCATAATTACGTCCCGCACTTTCTAAGATGAAGGTGTCAGGACGTTTATGAGTAACATTCATTGTGATTAATTGTTCAGTAGTCCTAATTTTTTGGCGATATCTGCGATGCCTTGAAAGTCTTCATTCTTTGCTGGAATAATTTTGGATCGGGTTAAGGCCAAGAGTAATTGATCGTCGGATATTTCAATTAAAGCTTCTTGGACTTTATCAATGAACCCTTCTCCATATATTTGATCGAGTTCAGGATGAGCAGTCCAGTTATAGTCGGCATAAGGAGGCGTTTTCCAAATGATTTTGCATTTTTCTTTATTAAGCTTTCCTGACTCTACCATACTGTCATATTTCTTATAACTGAGCGCACCGACTTCAAAGGCTCCTGATTCGACAAGTTTGGCAGTCTTATCATGTGCTCCTGAAAATCCAACTGGCAGGGAGAACCATTTTTCAGCAGCTATTCCAGTCTCTTTTTGAATGAAAAAACTAGGCATTAGCCTTCCGGAAGTAGATTTTTCTGAGCCAAAAGTAAATTTAAGATCTTTAATTTTTGCGGGGAATGATTCACTCAGTTCAAGCCCTGTATCAGAATTTGCAATGAAGTAGGAAATGTATTTTAGGTCTTCAATTCCTTGCGCAATTGCTCTTGCTCCTTTGACTTCGTTTATTGCTTGAACTCCCGTCAATCCACCGAACCAAGCCAGATGAATTTCTCCATTGACGAATTTATCGACAGCAGATGCGTAATCAGTTGTGGGGATGAATTGGGTTGTAACTCCGAGTTTTTTTGAAAGATAAACAGCAAACTTTTTGAACTTTACTGTTTGCTCGGTTGTGTTTTCGTCAGGGATCGCAGAGAAACGCAGGATCTTTGTTGCGCGTGGATCAGGCTTAGATTTTCCAGCATTATTTAGGTTCTCTTTCTTGCAGCTGGAGGCCAAGAGGAGGGCGAGGATTGCCGGACCGACAAACATGATATTTCTCATCAGAATTTCAATTTTTGGTTTTTGATTAAATGTTTCATTTCAATTCATCTCCCAATGTCTTTCAACGTATCTGGGAAGAAAATAATCATTGCGATCCTTCATATAATATTTTTTTTTGATTAAATCAAATATAATCAACTAACTAATTAGCATCGAAACCTTTCAAAATTATCTTTCCAGTAGCTTTTCCAGACTCAAGTAAGGAATGCGCTTCTGCGACTCTCTCAAAGGGGAAAATTTCTTTATTGATAAGTGGAGTTATAGCCTCTAATTCAACTCCTCGGACTATTTCGTTAAGGATTTCCCCTTGTCGGACCTTGCCTTCATCTTGATTGTAAAGGATGGGAATGATCATAAAAACGACATGAAGTGAAAGTGCTTTCTGGTGCAGGATGCTGAGATCACAAGTGGTTCTTGTATTCACTGAAGTGACTCTCCCTTCGATTTTGGATGCTTCCAAGCTGCGCATTAAGTTATCTCCGCCGACAGTATCAAAAACAACGTCGAACCCATTTTTTTCAGTGTGCTGGTCAACGTATTGGGCGACACTTAAATCGTGGTAATTTATTGGAGTGGCTCCATACCCTTTAACGATTTCTGCTTTTTTATCAGAAGACACAGTAGAGAAAACTTCTGCGCCTTTCATTTTAGCGAGTTGAATTCCCAAGTGCCCGACGCCTCCGGCGCCTCCATGAACTAAAATACATTCACCTTCTTTTATATTAGCACCTCTTATAAGAGCATCCCAGGCTGTTATTGATACGAGCGGAAGCGCTACACATTCATCGAGTGAGAGGTTTGCTGGTCTTTTTGCGAGGAGATTTGCATCAACTAATTGATATTCTGCCAATGCTCCAGAGTGTTCTTTTACAGCTCCGCTACAACCGAAAACTTCTTCTCCGGCAGAGAATTTGCTCACTCCATCGCCAATTTCTTCAATTATCCCAGCAACATCAAAACCAAGGACTCCAGTTTCCGGTGCGAGAGATTTCAATAAACCACTCCTAATTTTACAATCGATCGGATTAACGGTACTTGCCTTAACACGTATTAAGACATGGCCAGATTGTAATTTAGGCTTTGGGATTTCCGCTATTTCAAACACTTCGGGTTTACCGAAACTCTTTATTACCATGGCTTTCATATTATTTGAGACTAACAATCTATTGGGAGTGGTCAATCATTCGATAATCCATGTTTTTTTTAATTTTCTTTGGGAGTGGTTCAACTTTTTCATGATAATTGGTTTGAGACTTGATTTGATAAGTTATCGAAGCTTGGTATTTATTTAAGGATGCCGAAATGTTTAAAATTGGATATTAGGCTTTTGGGTTTACATGGCTAAGAAAAAAGTCGTTAAGAAAGTAGTTAAAAGAAAGGTTCTCAAAAAGGTACCTAGAAAGAAACCTGTTCGGTCTAAAACGGGGAACTCTAAGAAGGGAACAGACGAGACAACTAAGAAAAAAAAATCAAAGAAATTTCCAATTAAGAAAGTAGATGTCAGCAAAACAAATGAAAATTCAGAAGTCATTCACATTGATGATATGTATTCTGACTGGTTCATTGATTATGCCAGTTATGTTATTTTAGAGAGAGCCGTTCCTAGTATCCATGATGGATTAAAGCCAGTCCAAAGGCGAATCCTACACTCTCTCAAAGAAAAGGATGATGGACGGTATAATAAGGTAGCTAATGTAGTTGGCCATACGATGCAATACCATCCCCATGGCGATGCATCTATTGCTGATGCTTTGGTGGGGATGGGGCAAAAATCTCTCCTAATTGATACACAGGGTAATTGGGGAAATATTTTTACTGGGGACAGGGCAGCAGCTTCAAGGTACATCGAAGCACGGTTGTCAAAGTTTGCATTGGCGGTTGCTTTCAATGCAAAGACGACTGAATGGGCATTTTCATATGATGGTCGCAACAAAGAGCCTATTAACTTACCTGTTAAGTTTCCATTGTTATTGGCTCAAGGTGCAGAAGGAATTGCAGTGGGATTGGCATGCAAGATTTTACCTCACAATTTCAATGAATTAATTGATGGATGCATTGCTGTGCTTCGCAAAAAGAAAACTCAGCTTCTTCCTGACTTTCCTACGGGAGGGTTGATGGATGCTGCGGACTATAACGGTGGTTTAAGAGGAGGAAAGATTCGAGTCAGAGCCCGTATAGAGAAGACCAAAAACAAAAGATTATTAAAAATCACTGAGATACCTTTTGGAACCACTGCAGGTGGATTGATGGACAATATTGTGACGGCGAATGAGAAGGGGAAAATTAAGATATCTAAAATTGAAGACATTACCGCAGAAAAGGTAGAGATTCATATACATCTTCCGGTTGGATTAGATCCTGATACCGCGATTGAGGTTCTTTATGCCTTCACTGATTGTGAAATTTCAATTTCTCCTAATTCTTGTGTCATTGAAGATGATAAACCTAAGTTTTTGAGAGTAGATGAATTACTTAAAAAATCTGCGTTGCATACGAAAGAGCTTCTAAAGTGGGATCTTGAGATTCGATTGAGTGAACTGCAGGATAAATGGCACCATAGTTCGTTGGAAAGAATCTTTATTGAGAATAGAATTTATCGACGAATAGAAGATTGCACTACCTGGAAATCAGTCATTGAGGAGATTTGGGCTGGACTCAAGCCGTTCTTAAAAAAACTCAAACGCAAGGTTATTGAGAAGGATGTGGTGCGTCTTACTGAAATTAAGATTAAGCGTATCTCTAAATATGATTCATTTAAGGCTGACGAACTTATTCGAGGAATTGAAAAGGATATTAAAGAAGTAGAGAAGGATATTTCTCAGATAACGAGATATGCTGTTCGTTACTTCAAGGAACTCAAAGAAAAATTTGGTAAGGGCCGAGAAAGAAAAACCGGGATTTCCACCTTTGGAAAGGTCGTGGCGAAGAATGTGGCTGTTGCAACCGAAACGATATACTTGAATGCCAAAACTGGATTTGCAGGGTGGGGATTGAAAAGGGACGGAATGTCAGTCGATCGTTGTTCAAGAATGGATGATATTATTATTTTTGGAAGAGAAGGAACTATGCAGGTATCTAAAGTTGCAGAAAAGACATACGTCGGGAAGAATCCGGCTCACGTTTCCATTTTCAGAAAAGAAGAACCAAAATATTACTGTATGATTTATCGTGATGGTAGGGATGGGCCTGCGATGATAAAGCGATTCACCGTTCAGGGAGTGACCCGTGAAAAAATGTATGATCTGACTAAGGGGAATAATGGGACTAGGGTCCTTTTCTTTTCAGTTCATGATACGGAGGATGATACCCCTTTAGTTAATGTGGTTCTGAAATCATCGCCAAGATTGAGAGTAAAAGAAATTGAGATTAATTTTGCTGATATAGCGATCAAGGGCAGGGCATCAAAGGGGAATATTGTTACCAAGCACAAGGTGGAGAAAATCGTCCGCAAGAAGGGGCAGATGGAATTACTTTAATTTACAGGATTCCAATTCAATCTATAAAAGAATCGTGAAATTATTGTTTCAATGACTTCATTGAACGTTTCGTTAGTTTCCACTGCAGTGAAAGAATGAATGGATGTCCAATCTTTTAGATTTGTTGATTTCTCCAAAGTAAATGTCTTTCCAGGTATGAGGTGAGAAAAATAAAAATTTAGCGATTTATTGTTAGGATCAGTGGCGACACTTAGATCAGGAGCTTGTCCGTTTTCCGCTCTCCAGGCCAAACCGTAATTTGTTGCTGCGTCACTTGAAACTTTTATCACGTATTCTCCTCGATCAAGACCACGTAAATATAGGTGCTCGAGATTATCTATTTTTGAATCACTGATATCATAGAGTGTTAATGAGTTGTCTTTTTTTCTGTATAATTCAAGTTTCATATCTGCAATGGATTCGCTATAAGGATTTCCATTCAGCCATTCTGCGGATCGTATAATACGATTCCAATTGAGTGAAAATGAAGCTTCGGATACATCCTCTTCTAATTTAATAGAATAGGAAGCTTCGCTTGATTTATCTATGGAGCCAAAGTCCCATCCGTAATTGTTGGAGATGCTTTCAAGTTCTTGTTCTCCAGCAATAAGTATATGGTAACTGTTCTGAACATTTATTTTTCCTGCTCCGAGAACAGAATCGATAGGCATTTCCTTGTTTCTAGACCAATTATCAAATTCCTTTTTACTGGCTCCTGCCATAATGAGAGCTTTCATCACTTCAGGTAAGAGTGCATTTTCTGTATGTTTTGCTTTAGCAATTCCAATCAGAAAAGTTACGGCAGAACTAACTTGAGGAGTGCAGCTGCTTGTTGAGTTGTCATTAGCCACGATGTCAGGTTTGGTTCTTCCTGGCCCATCGTGTTCAATATTTCCAGTGCCTATGTCAATTCCAGAAACAGTTTTTCCTCTACTATGAGATCCATTGGTGTTTCCGACCGAGATAGCATTATAACTTGAAGCAAGAATTGAAGGAACCGTTGTGTCGGCTCCATTATTAAGACCAACACAGGCGATGAATTGATCTCGAATAATGGCATAGTCAAATCTTCTGACCGCTTCGTTATGAATTGAGATTATATTATCAACTTCTGAAGGGCTAGTTTCATTATTGTAGCCGTAACTTATCCACGAATGATTTTGAACGAAACTTTCTTCTGTCTTTGGAGGAAGGCTGGATCCCGTCCGAAGATAATCCCCATTAACCCATTGATTTGCTGAATACACATCGACAAGAGGCACCCAAGGAACAATTGATTCGTTGCTGAAAAAGCGTCTCCCAACTGTTAATGCATGGCCCGAAGAATTGTAAGTAAGCGATTCATCGATTGTTTTGATTCGGAAAGAATTTCCTTCGAAAGGACCTGATCCGTTAAACGAATATTCGATGGGAGGATTATTATTTGGAGAGGGTTCCGGTAAAAAATTATCATCTGATCCCGTTGCCTCGATTAACGAAACTCTAAAGGGGCAGGAACTTAGTTCGATGTCGATTGAGAAGTCCGAGCTCGAGATACTTTGATTAAAGGCCTGAATTGCAATTATATTTTCACCTTCATTAAGTAATTGAGTTCCCCCTTTTATGATGATGGATTCCCATTCAGCTTCATGAACCTGTGCTGTAGAATTATACGTTTTCGTGCCTTTACTTATGTGCAGGCGGGCAACTTCGACTCCATTGATCCAGATGATGGCGCCATCATCTACATATGCTTTTAGTAGCAATCTAGAAGAAGTGTCTAAAGAATTAATAAGGAATTTTTTCCTAAGATAAATACTCGTGTATGGTTCTGATCCATTCACGGATGGGCCTCGCATATCATTTAGTATGGTATTATCATCATTATCACCATAACCGATAGAAGTCTGCCCTATTTGCCAAGTGGCATCCTCATCGAAATCAGATGTCATCCAAAGATTAGAGGGTTCTGAAGCTTCACTTGTTCCTTTTCTATAGTGCCATCCGTTTTCTTCTGCTTCTATGTAACTAATTGATTTAATATCTATCTCAGGATTTTCCGTCAGCTCTTCAATAAGTGCATTGTAACCGATATCCTTTCCCCAGGTCTGCGCTCCGACGCTGCTGAGAAAATGAAAGAGAAAAAAGTAATTAATTATTACTTTTATTATGCTCTTGGATAGGAACATTTGACAAAAATTACACTTGGTTTCTATTCCGGTAAATAGTGTTATAGATAAGCTTATTTAGCTTATTACAGCTAGACCTTTTTTTATATCCAGTTAATCTGCGATTATGACAAATATCGATGATCAAGAGCCTGCAATTGCTATCATTGGAGGTAGCGGGCTTTACGAGATCGAAGGAGCTGAAAAGATTGATAATCACGTAATAAGAACACCTTACGGTGCTCCTTCAGCCGATATTACCGAGTGTCATATTGAAGGTAGAAGAGTATTTTTTCTTCCTCGTCACGGCAAGGGGCATACGATCTTGCCTCATGAATTAAATCATAGGGCCAACTTCTGGGCACTTAAATCTTTAGGGGTTCGTTGGGTCATTGCAGTGACAGCTGTGGGCAGCTTGCAAGATGAGTATGCCCCTAGGGATATCGTTCTTCCTGATCAGTATTTTGATAGAACAAGTCGAAGAAATGAGCATACTTTTTTTGGGGATGGGATATGCGTGCATGTTGCATTTGGGGATCCTGTCAGTGAAGAATTAAGATCTTTACTTTTTGAAACTGCTAATAAGATGCACCGAGGGAAAGTTCACAATGGGGGAACTTATGTGAATATGGATGGCCCGGCATTCTCGACTCGAGCCGAATCTTTGAATAATCAAAGATTAGGTTTTGACGTGATAGGGATGACCAATTTGCCCGAGGCTAAGCTGGCAAGAGAAGCTGAAATGGCTTTAGCTACCCTTTCGATGGTAACAGATTATGATTGCTGGAAAATCGAAGAAGATCCAGTCACTGCAGAAACGGTTATGGGTCACTTAAAAGCTAATGCTCAATCAGCGAAGGAAATTATTTCCGCGGTAATCTCTCGAATCCCAAAGGAGCCGAACTGGCCCGCTCATACAGCACTTTCTAATGCAATTTTGACAGACCCTTCAATTTGGCCAGAGAAAACAAAACTAAAGCTTGAGCCGATTATAGGGAGATTCTTATAGAGGTTAAATTCCATACGATTTAGCGACCTCCTCGGCAATTATTTGAATTCCTTCTTTCACGATATTTTCAGATTGCGAAAAGGTGACTCTGATACATTCATGGCTGTGATCCCATTGATCGGCTAATCCAAAGAAGAAATATTCTCCAGGAACGACTAGGACGTTCCTTTTTTTAAGTTTTTCGTAAAGTTGAATTGTTGTTATAGGTAAACTAGGAAACCAAAACCATAAAAAGAAAGCCCCCTCACTTTCATGCAGCCTGTAAGGAATAGTATCGCCGAAAGAGTCTTTTACATAAGAGCGGGCTTTTAACATACGTTCCTTGTAAAATGGTTGGATAAGATTCTTGCTCATCTTAATTAACTCTCCACTTTCAATAAGCGGCAAGCTGAGAGCCTGACCTATATTGTTATTGGCAAGACCAACGACTGCATTTGCTGAAGTCACGGCGGTTATTATTTTTTCAGAACCAATTACGATTCCGGTTCTAGTGCCAGGAAGACCAAGCTTTGATAAGCTAAGAGTTAAAATGATGTGTTCATCCCATATCGGAGTTGCCTCTGTAAAGATGACTCCTGGAAAGGGATTCCCATATGCGTTATCAATGATCAGTGGAATATGTTTGGATCTAGAGATTTCTGAGAGTTGATTAATTTCTTGATCAGTAAGGACATTTCCACTGGGATTAGTTGGCCTAGAAACACAAATGGCTGCAATCTCATCGTTAATTTTAAGTTGCTTGAAGTCCACATGATACTTGAATTGGTTTTTTCCTTTTTCCTCTATTATAGCAGGTTGGGCGGCGAAAATATTTTGCGTCATTCCCTGATTGGCATACCCGATATATTCTGGAGCCAATGGTAATAAAATCTTTTTCCGCTGACCATTTGAAAATTTTCCAGCAAGTATATTAAATAGAAAAAAGAAGGCAGTCTGTGCACCGGAGGTGACGGCTATGTTCTTTGATTTTAAATTCCATCCGTATTCATGGTTAAGAGTTTTTGCAACTGCACTTAAGAATTTTGGATTTCCTGATGGTGGATCGTAGTTGACTAAGGTTGAATTAAAATTGTTTTCTTTTGCTAAAAGTTCTGCAGTTCGTTTTCTCCAAATAGATTGAACTTCTGGTATTGCTGCTGGGTTTCCACCTCCCATCATTCGCATACTAGTTTGTTCATTGAGTGCATCTCCCAAATCTTGCATGAGGTCCACGATCCCTCCTTTTTGTTCAAGTTTTTCTCCGAAAGAGGAAAATTTAAAATCAAAGCTCATGGCAATTTAAAGGATTTTAGATTTGATGAGTGCAGCTTGCATTTATTTTTATATGAATAAAACTTATGAAAATGTGTAAATGTGTAAAAAATGTGTTAGAATACAATTAACTTTCGATTTAAGAGAGCGACAAATTAATTATTTATGGGCAACGAAAAACGGACCAGAGCACGAAAAGCACGCTCAAGAAGAGTAGACAAAAGGGCTATCGCGGACGGAAGTCGTCGTCGTCGTGAAGGAGCGGGTGCTGATAAGTCGCAAGAAGCAGAAGGAACAATTTCAGCTGTATTGGCTGGTACGATGTTTAAAGTAAAATTGTCGAATGGGCATGAGCTATTAGCACATATTTCCGGCAAAATGCGCAAAAGATTTATTCGGTTGGTGGTTGGGGATAGGGTTAAGTTAGAGGTTTCTCCTTACGATATTGATAAGGCCCGTATTACTTATCGATTAGGTTAAGATTAACGCATTTCTATTTGATGCGAATTACAGGTTTAATCCTGTTTTTTTGAGGTTTATTTTTCTTACGGCTTATCTTGCCAGTTTCGTCAGTTTCGCCTAGCCTCATGACATGGCCAAACCGGCTTTAGGAAAAGGATTAGGTGCATTAATTGGAAAAGTCACTAAGGACAGTTCCAAAGCAACGCCTGTCAGTATGGATCCCGGGCCAGGAGATCGAGTGGTTACCGCCGTGCTTACAGACATTGTGCCGAGTCCACTACAACCGAGAAAGCATTTTAGTGATGAATCGCTTAATGAGCTTGTTGAGTCCATTAGGGAGCATGGAGTTATTCAGCCTCTGATTGTTCGGAAAGTTAAAAGTAAACTGGAGCTTATTGCTGGGGAACGTCGTTGGAGGGCCTGTCAGAAATTAGAGGTCGAATCAGTTTCTGTAATTTTCCGTGAAGCGAGTGACAGGGATGTTCTTGAAATGGCGCTCATTGAAAATCTTCAGCGTGAAGATTTGAACCCCGTCGAAGAGGCTCAGGCCTATACACGATTGGCGAAAGACTTTGGAATGACGCAAGAGGAAATCGCAACAAGAGTTGGTAAAAATCGTGCGACAGTTGCAAATGCTATGCGCCTCCTTGACCTTTCGAGTGAGGTTCAAAAGTATCTGGTGGCCGGGTACATAAGCATTGGCCATGCCAAGGTTATTCTTGGTGTTAAGCTTAAAAATGAGCAGACCGTTCTTGCTGATCAAATCATTAAAAGCGGAATGACTGTTAGAACTGCTGAAAAGCTTATCAGTGAGCATTTAAATCCTGATACTAAAAAAACAGTAAGTTCAAGAAATAAGACGCAAGGGCAGTTATCGGCTGCTTTATCCAAGGTTCAGGAACGTTTGAGGGATAGGCTATCTACGCAAGTGCAAATTCATCAAGGGACAAAGAAGGGTAAGATTGAAATCGAATATTACAATAACGAAGATCTTCAGCGAATACTTGAGCTGATCGGTGCGACCGATGCAGATTAGTTATAAGAGAATCTATACTCTTATTTCTTTTGCTCTTCTTTTTGGTATTGCATTTGTTTTTTTGGAGGGATGCAAACCAAATAAAAGTCAATTTTCAGGCGCCAATGCGTATCAGCATGTGCAAAAATTGGTGAATTTTGGTCCTCGCATTCCAGGAACCCAATCCATTGAGCATGCACGCTTATACATAGAGGGAAAATTGCAAGAGTTTGGATGGCTCACGGTTCGCCAATCATTCAATGATGACACTCCTAATGGATCTATAAGATTTATTAATCTTAGGGCGCGATTCCCTATAGCCCGTGATAATGATATTGAGTGGAAGAATGGGGGAAATGTTATTTTATTATGCTCACATTACGATACTAAGATAGTAAAAGGTGTAGAATTTATAGGAGCGAACGATGGAGGATCAAGTACTGGAGTATTACTGGAATTGGCTCGAGTTTTTTCTAATTCTCCTGAAATAGCAAGTGGAGTTGAGCTTGTTTTCTTTGATGGTGAAGAGGCATTAGTTGATTTTACGCCAACTGATGGTCTTTATGGGAGTCGCCAGTATGCAAAATTTTGGAGAAGCGCTCCAATTGATAAAAAGCCACGATCAGCTTATGTTCTTGATCTAGTTGGTGACAAGAGTATGCGTATTGATCCGCCATATGATTCCCCTTCAAATTTACTATCAGAACTTTACCGAGCTGCTCAAAATTTAGGCCATAGATCTCTATTTGGAATATATCCTACACCGATAACTGATGATCATGTTCCTCTTAATGCAGCAGGAATCCCTGCTTTGGATATCATTGATTCACGATACATTAGCAAAGGGAAGTGGCACACTTCTCGGGATAATTTGAAATCAATTTCAGAAGAAAATCTGGATATTATTGGAGAAGTGATGCTGGAGTTAATGAAAATAAAAATCAAATAATAGCATGTTTTCACGAGGAATTTAAAACAAATATATTCTATTATGTACGAATAAATATTTTATTAAAATAGAAATTAAAATTAATAAAATAATTAATATATTAGATTTGAATGCAATATAATTTTCATATAATGTATAAACTTATAAAGTTATATTTGATATAAAACCACATCATTAATTAACATAAATATCCTAGAGAGAAATGATTAGTAGAATACAAAAAATTAAAACTTTAGAGCAAAAAATTGATTCACTTAAACGTGAAGCCAGCGCTGAGTTAAAAAAAACAATCATACAGAAGAAAAAAGAAATAGAGAATCTTGGTCAGGAATATGTCCAGACATTCAATGAAGATTTTGTCTTCAAGGTCAGCGTTAGAAAAAATGATAAAAAGACTCACACTAAAAGCGCTTCGAGTCGGCAGAGACTCACTAAAGAAGATAAGATAAAATTACAAAATCAGATAAACAAATATATATCACGTTCTCCTCATAGCATTTCTGAAATTTGCGCAAAAGTTGGCAGGCCAGTAAATCAAGTGAGGAACATTCTTCAGAATACCAAAGGTTTGAAGAAACAGGGGGCAAAAAGAAATACGACCTATGTTATAAAATAAAGCTAATTCCCAATCATTTCGGCTTGTTAGGTATTTAATTTGTAGTCAGATGATTCCTTTATGAATAGTGATTCAATAAAGGGACAGAAGGAATTAGGCATTAATTACTAGTAGATATTTGCAATATAATAGAATGCTGATTTGTAAATCGTGAGCCTGAAATCCTTTAAACTTTATGTTGCGGAAAGCTAGTGTTTTGCTTATCTATCCATTCTTTTAAACGAAATTTGTTATATAATTCTATTAATAAAATAAGCGCCCGTAGCTCAACTGGATAGAGTGCCTGATTACGGATCAGGAAGTTGGGGGTTCGAATCCTCTCGGGCGTGCTTTTTTTGTCTAAGGAAAGCAATGGTGGTTCTTTATTCGTATATAATAATTGATGAAAAAATATAATTTTTTGTTATCAACTATTGGATTCTTAGTTCTACAGGTTGGTTTTGCATGGGCAGCTATCGCGCCCCTAAGCCCTAAAGCATTAAAAGAAATTGCAAGTCATATTGTTACTGGTGAAGTCCTTGAGGTAACTTCGATGATTCGAAAGTCTAAAACAGAAAGAGCTTTTGGTGTTCATCTTGATCGTATCTTTACAATTAAAGTCAAGGTCACTGGTATTGGAAAAGGTTCTGAAATTAAATTAACTGACAAAATTATAATTAGAGCATGGACGCCTAGTGTCAGAATCCCTTCTTATCCAGGATCGCAAGGGCATGAGAGAATACCTAAAAAAGGAGATAAAATCACAGCTTACCTTTATGATAAAAAAGATAATGCTTATTCAGCAGTAATGCCCAATGGCTTTGATATAGAAAATAAATAATGAAAAAAATAGTTATAATTACTTCAATTGCGGCACTTGGTTTTGCTTATGGTAATGCTGAAAATCCAACAATTTGTGGTGCTGAAGATAGTAATGAAGACCTAAAATCTCTGAGCCTTGATAAAAATATCCTTCATAAGGTCGAATCACTAAATTCTCAGTTCGTAGCTTTTGTTCCAAAGAAAAACCCTAAATTAAAAACTCCATTAATAATTTATCTTCATGGTGCAGGAGGAAAAGGGAATGACATAAATGTGATTAAACGGCAGGTAATGCCTCTATTAAAAGGAATTCAAAAGTTCACCAAAGAGCAGTGCATTATTATTGCTCCACAATGCTTAAAAGAATCGAGGAATGGAGGGAGAGGAACATGGAAAGTTGAAGAACTTAACTTGTTTCTTGAGCAGTTGAAAAAAACTCTACCCATGGATGCCAACAGGATCTATCTAACTGGTAACAGTTTTGGAGGTTATGGTTCATGGCTTTGGGGGGGGCATAATCCTGAGCACTTTGCAGCTATTTTGCCCATCGTTGGTGGAATTGGCCCTGGAGGTCCTAAGGACGTTACTCCTGATTTAGATAAATGGGCGGCTAAACTTGCTCAAGTTCCTGTTTACGCTTTTGCTGGAAAGAAGGACCGAGTCGTTCCAGCTGAACGTTCTGAACGTATGGTTGCTGCAATTCGAAAAGCGGGTGGGGGTCAGGCGAAAATTAAAATTTATCCTAACGAAGCTCATGGAGCAAAACGGACCGTACTCTCAGGGCCTGAATTTTATCGATGGATGTTTTCTAAGAAGAGGAGAAATTAATAAAAAAATACTACTTAATTGTTATCATTTTAATCTTATTAGTCCCGTCATTAGTTAAGCTGCTTCTCTATGAAGTTAGTGATTCTGTAGATAACTTGAGAGATTTTATAGGCAGGAAAATCTTGATTCCATCTCGTGCTATTTCAGTTCTTGGAAATAAAAGACAGTCCAGACCACATCTTAGAGTTCTCACCGACGTGGGTTATCGCTGGAATGACAGTATTCGTTTTACAGTTGAGTTGATCCAATCAAAAAGAAACGCTTCCGTGGTAAAGTAGCGGCCATGCGAGCTTTTCCTCGCACGCAGTAATGAATGTTAGAATACTTGATAAATTTTAAGACAAGATATCATGAACCACATGGGATTTTTCGACGCCCGTTAGTCTTGCGTTTAGCCCTTGAAATTTAAAAGTAAACTTTTCATGATTAATACCCAAGGAGTGAAGAATAGTAGCGTTCATATCATTCGTATGAACGGGATCCTTTAGTACATTATAACAATAATCATCAGTCATTCCATGAACATGTCCTTGTTTTATTCCCGCGCCTGCCATCCAAATACTAAAGCAACGTCCATGATGGTCTCTTCCGTTTTTTAAAGCACCCTGACTATAAGCGGTTCGCCCGAACTCACCTCCCCAGATCACCAAAGTATCATCAAGTAATCCTCTTTGATCGAGGTCCTGGACTAAGGCAGCTGATGGCTGATCTGTGTCATTGCATTGTGCTCTCAAATGAGGGATTAGACTTCCATGCTGATCCCAACCTCTATGAAAAAGTTGAATAAATCTAACGTCTTGTTCCGCTAACCGTCTGGCAAGTAGACAATTGTAAGCATAAGTGCCAGGAGTTCGTGTCTTCTCACCGTAAAGTTTAAATGTACTCTCCGGTTCATCGGATAAATCAACGATTTTAGGGGCAGCGGTTTGCATGCGAAAAGCCATTTCATATTGTGCGATCCGAGTTTCAATTTCTGGATCAGAAAATCGGGAATATGTTCCTTTGTTCAGGGAAGCAAGATCATCGAGCATTTTTCTACGGATTGATCTATCTATGCCGGGAGGATCGTTCAGGTAAAGTAGTGGGTTTTTACCGCTACGCATTAAGACCCCTTGATGTTGACTCGGTAGAAATCCGCTTCCCCATAGTCTTGAAAATATTGGTTGGCCTGGATTTTTGCCATTGCCTTGAGAAATTAATACAATGTATGCAGGCATGTTGGCGTTGCTACTGCCAAGTCCATAGTTTGCCCATGATCCAACACTGGGTCGACCTGGAATCTGCGATCCAGTATTAATGAGTGTAATGCCTGGATCGTGATTTATTGCTTCCGTACGCATGGAATTAATGACTGTGATTTTGTCCGCAATATTTCCTGTGTAAGGAACCATGTTGCTCATCCATGTCCCACATTTTCCTCTACGTTTCATTGGTGAAACTGGTCCACAAACTACGAGTTTTTTAAGTCCTGAAGTCATCCCTGTAAGACGTTGACCTCCTCTTACACTTGCAGGTAATTCTGTCCCATGAAGCTTACTGAATTTAGTGGAGTGATCGAACAAGTCGATATGAGAAGGGCCTCCAGATTGGAAAAGATAAATGACTCTTTTGGCTTTTGGAGAAAAGTGTGGTAGGTCCGAAATGCCAGTATTTGTTGTTCCTAGTGAATTATTTTTAAGTAAAGAATTTACCGCTAATGATCCCAGAGCAATGCCGGATTGTCCGAGGAATGCTTTGCGATTCAATATAGCGGTGGAGTCTTGATTCATTGTCTCGTAACGAATTCGTCCATGTTTAGCAATGTGCTTGCAATGAGAGTCCAAGCAGCTTGTTCTTCGATTTTGTCTTTTATTTTAGATTTTGATTCGCCAATTTGAATTAATGATTTCGCATCATTCTGCCGGTTAAAATAGGAATCTCTATATTCGTTAAATGAAGAGATTAATATTCGTAGTTCTATAGAGTTGGGCTTTCTTCCGATTACTCGTAAGAATCCTATTTCTATACCTTTTGCCATTGTTTTTGTTGAGGCCATGATTCCCCCTAGTGATCTTGCTGCTTCCAGATATTGAGGGTCATTTTGTAAGACGAGCGCTTGTAGAGGAGTATTTGTTTGGAGCCTACGGACATTACATATTTCCCTGTTAGGGGCATCAAAAATGACCATCGTTGGGGGAGGAGAGGTCCGTTTCCATACCGTGTACATGCTTCGCCTGTAGTTGGACCTTCCGGTTCCTGGTAAATATTTTTGAGAAGTAAATCCTGCGGGATAACCATAATGACTGATTTCGGACCAGAGACCGTCTGGTTGATAAGGATAAACACTGGGTCCACCGATTTCTCTATTTAATAAACCTCCAGCAGCAAGAGCACTATCTCTTACAAATTCTGCATCTAATCTGAACCGTGGCGCACGTGCCAACAATTTATTGTATGGATCTTTTTCCATCATTTTAGGAGTGATCACGGATTCTTGTCTGTAGGTTTCAGACATAACGATTCGTTTAATAAGTTTTCTTAAGTTCCATCCGTTTTTAATGAAATCATTGGCGAGTCGATCAAGTAGTTTAGGGTGAGAAGGATATTCGCCCTGAGTTCCGAAGTCTTCGGAAGTTTTAACTAATCCAGTACCAAAAATCATTTGCCAGTATCTGTTCACAATGACTCTGGCTGTTAGAGGGTGGGAAGGATTAATGAGCCATTTAGCGAGATCGAGTCTTGTTTTTGCACTGTTGTTCTGACCATTAAGAGGTGGAAGTGTCGCCGGACCTCCGGATTGCACTTCTTTTCCATGCTGATCATACGCTCCACGAATTAATATGTGAGTTTTCCGGGGCTTATAATTCATGACCATGACGGTTGATCGTCCCGTGTCTGCGGATTTGCGAATGGCTTTCTCTTCGAGGTTAAGTTGGTTCTGATAGATTTTGAAGGGACCAGACTCAGTAGCAAAGGCATCGTTGATCGTTTTCCATTGATCTTTGGAGCGTTCCTGGGCATCAGCTTTGAGTGCAAGAAAAAGAGAATTGTTACTTTTCTTCTCTTTTTTCGTTTCCAAATTTCCCCATGGATTGTCTCCATATTTTGCTATTTCAACTGCCTTAGACCAATCCTGTTTATTATTATTTTTCGTTTCTCGAGTATCCCAAGTGGAATCAGTTACTAGGTGAATGACTTTATCTTTGGATAAGCGTATGGCTACGCTTAAGATTAGTCCCGCTGGACTGTTTTTTTCATTCATTGCGTTAACTGATATGACGTTCGATCCTTTGATAAGACCAGTGATTTGTATTTTTTTAGGCTTAGTCCAGTCACTATTTGATCCAACTAATGTGTTATTTATTTTGACGGAGCATTCATTATCGCAAGTGAACCAAACTTGTGCCTCTTCAGGTAATTCCTTCAGTTTGAATTCTTTTTTAAATTCAACATTTTCTGACATTTGATTGAGTGCGTTCCAAATCCAATGAGCTGTATTTTCCGGGAAAGTTGGCATATTCTTTGATTTTTCATCCAACTTAGGAGGCGTTAGATTCTTCAGAGTTTTCTTTTCCCATGCATCTCTCATTGTAACCATTCTTGGCTCTGGTCTGATTCTCATGTTTTCTAACTCAGTGAGTCTAAATCCCGCATCGCGTTTTACTCTTTCAGGGGAACAAATCAATGAATTCGCTTCAATGATCGGTGCTGTGTTAGAATTAGTTGATCCGTTCCCTGGTTCACTTGAAGTATTAAAGAATGCGAAGAATTTATAATATTCTTCCTGAGTTATTGGGTCGTACTTATGATCATGGCACTGTGCGCATTTCATTGTGAGTCCCATAAAAACAGTGGATACAGTATCAACTTTGTCAGCTGTATACGTGACACGGTATTCCTCGGCAATTGTTCCACCCTCATGAGTATTCATGCTATTTCTAAGAAAACCGGTGGCGACTTTTTGCTGTTCAGTTGCTTTCGGTATTAGATCACCGGCAATTTGTTCTAATGTAAATTGGTTGAATGGCATATTTTCAAGAAATGCATGAATGACCCAATCTCGCCAGATCCACATATCTCTGTGATCATCAATGGAGTACCCGTTAGTGTCAGCGTAACGAGCTCCATCCATCCAGTTTACCGTTAGCCGTTCAGCCGCAGCTCGGGTACTCAATAGGCGGTCAACTTCCTTTTCATAAGTGGTAGATTCTGTATCGGAAGTGAAGTTTTTAATTTCTTCTAACGATGGTGGTAGGCCTGTCAGATCCTGTGTTAATCGGCGAATTAGCGTTGTTTTATTTGCAATCTTTGATGGATTAAGTCCATTTCTTTTTAGTTCAGCTCTGATGAACTGATCAATTGTTCCTACGGGTGGATCTGGGCTTTGGAATGACCAGTGTTCTTGATATTTTGCTCCCTCATCAATCCATTGCCCAATGACCTTGATTTGGTTTTTGCTTAGGGCATGGTTTGATTTTATAGGAGGCATGCGATCTTCTGGGTCAAGCGCATTGATCCTTGTCCACATCTCGCTGGCTTCTTTGTTTCCAGGTGCAATGGCACGGCGATTTTTAGTTTTTCCTAATGGAGCGGTTGCTGTGGATTTGGAGTGAAGCTGCAATCCTCCTTTTGCATCTTTAGAATTTGGGCCGTGGCAAGAGAAACAATTATCAGAGAGGATCGGACGAATATTCCTATTAAATTTGATCTCTTCGGCTTTACTTAGGTCGAAGCTTATAGCGACAAGTAAAATTGTTAATCGGGAAGTCATCATATTCACAGACTTCAAAAATATATCTTGTTTCTGCCATGTCCGATAATACAACGCTAAAGGAACACTTGGTAGTATTATTGTAAGGAAACACGATTAAACTTTTAAATATGCTCTAGAATAATATCGTTCTTTCACTTTTTGAAGATAATACGGAGGCTTTCATTTTTTTGTTTTCTTCTTTAATCTCGTCTTATGAAATTTCCTTTTATTTTATTCGCTTTCTATTTCTTGAATGGAATTTGTCCGGCCGATGTAATTGAATATAAAAATCTAGCAAGTCAGGCCAAAATCACAGCTTCATCAGAACTTACGGAGCAGAGATTGAAGGCTTCTTCTGTTGCTGATGGTAGAATTGCTCCCGCTTTATGTCAGCACTTTGAATTTTTTCCTTCTGATAAAGGTGCCAAGTCATGGGCTGTTAATGGTGAGACGGCTGGCGATAAAGGAGATCTTGTATTTGAATGGGAGGAGCCAGTCTTTTTGCAGGAACTTATTTATTTTGGAAGAACTGCTTGGTTATTGGATGAATGTTTTAAGGATTACGTAATTATTATTAATGATAATGAAGTTCCAGTTGCAAAGGGGGCCTTTAAAAAAATGCATGGAGGACAGCGTGTCGCTTTTAATAGGCAAAAAGTAAAGAAGCTTACCTTACGTTTTTTTAATTCGCATGGTGGCCCTAATCCAGGAGCGACCGAAGTTCTTCTTGTTGATAAAAAACTAAGTGATTCAGAACTCATTAAATTGGCTCCGGAAAATCCACCTACTATTAGTCAGGGGCCGGATCCTATTTCTGCGGCAAACCTCACATGGACTAAGCCTTCTAGCGGAGAAGAAGCAATGCCTATGGGTAACGGGTCATTGCTCGCTAACGTTTGGACTGAGAAAGCAGGGAGCGTTCTTGTTTCATTAGCTCGTTATTCGAAATTGGATAGTTCTGCCAAGAGGATTGGAACTTTGCGTTTTCAATTTGATCCGGGTCTTAACACGTCACCTGAATCTTTTCGTCAGATGTTACGCTTTAAATATGGTGAGGTGGTGGTGAAAAATATTAGGCAGAAAGAAAACCCTTCTTATTCATTTTTTGTGGATGCAAAGCGGGACATTTTGCATTTGCAATTTCGTAGTAAGAGTCCGGTTCCTTTAAAGGTGCTTTTTGATGACAATGAAGGGAAAGTTTTATCTTTAGAGAAAAACAAACAAATAGCTAAAACTAATGGGAGAGATGCACTCATTGTTCTTTGCGATGGAATGGAAACTAAGGACAACCAACTTCAAGCCATTGATTCAAAAGTTGCTTTTGATTTGCAGATTCATTTGATTAGGGCTCAGGAAAATGAGCAGTTAGATAAGTTAATTGGATCCGTTTCTAAAGTCGATGTCAATGGTGCCGTAAGTGCTCAGGTGGAGGCATGGAATAAATTTTGGAATAGAGGAAGTATTTTTCTTAGTGACATTGAGAATGGTTTTGAAATTTCTAGAACACTTGTACTAAGACGTTATTTGAGTGCATGTAGTGGAAGGGGGCCTCATTCTCTTAATCCTGAAGTTATCAAAGAAATTGAGATTCCAGAGGGCGAGATTTTGTATTGGTCAGAAGAAAGATCCGGACAGGCCATTGAGAATGCACTTAAGGCAGTCAAATCATCACTAGAACTTGATGATAAGAGCTTAGGGTCCCTTCAATTTTGGGGCTCTGATTTTTCTCAATTACCACCGAAAAAGAATGGAGTCGATGCTTTAGTTGATTCATTGCGTCCAATGCTCATTGAGGCGACAGGGAAGCGTGTTTGCATTCTCCCTGGTTGGCCGATTGATCAGGACATTTCTTTCAGGATTGATACGGTGACAGGGTTAGGCGTAGATGTGGTATACCGTGACCGAGAAATCAAACGATTGGAAGTCTATCCAAAGCAGAGAACTAGTGAGGTCTTTGGTCTAGGACCTTATGCAAAAAAAGTTAGAGAGGCTTTGCCTGGTCCATTCAAAATGCCTGCAATGATTTCATTTCTTTCTCCTAGCTGGGTAGGGCCTCGCGTAGGATTAGATAATCTTTTTGTTACGATGAAAAGAGCTAACTTTAACGGGTTAGAGGGGAGTTTAGCAGATTTTGAAAAATCTAAGGAAGCAGGGATTTATATGTTGATGCATGGTGTTACTCCTTGGTCAGCTCATGCCTTGAAGGACGAGAAGACGGTAATTTCCTATTACATGAGTGACCGCAGAAAACCATCAAGTTTCCCTTATTTTGGTACAATTCGACAAAAATATGAATCTATAGACCCTTTTCATCCTACCGAGTTTACTACCTATTCTCAGTATGGAGGGATAGAATTTTTTCTCGATGCAGTTCGTCCAAGAATGCTTGAATATTACGATTATCATTGGCAGAGACAGGCGCATCTACACTTTCATTTTCTTGAATATTATAGACGCATGTCTATTGCGGCTGGTGGTATACCTGTTTTCAGGTTTGTTCATGTGCATGGAGATAATGTTGTTAAAATGAGGCAAACTGTCTCAATGAGTCTTGCTTATGGGATCAAGGCATTTAAGTGGTGGGTAGGATGGACCATGTTTGATATTCACAAAGTTGTTGAAACTGAGCCTCCTCCATTATCAGATATAGGAAAAGAGGTGTCTGGTATAAATAATACCATCGCCTCATTCAGCCCGAGTTTAACTGATGCTAGATCATTAGCTGTTTATCATACGGACCCTTTGCCAACGAGTACAGTAAAGGCTCCAGCTGATTATTGGGTGAACCCCAAAGGAGAGCATATTGTTATGGGGGTTTTTGAGGGCTCTAAAGATGAACGGTTTATTGTATTGGGGAATCGTGACATTGGTTCTAATCATGAAGTCATTTTAAATTTCACTGATAAAGTAAAATCTATTCAACATATGAATAAAAAGAATAGGAAGTGGGTAGAAGGGCGCCTAATGAATGATCGAGGTAAGTCCATTTTTAAATTAAAATTAAATCAGGGGGATGCCGAATTAATTAAAGTTGTATTGGGCGAGTGAATTAAATTTTGTTATTATAGTTCATTTATTTCCATCCCTAGTTTTATTCTAGCTTGCTCTTGTGCTTGGGTACAGAGCGGTGCTAATGTCTACAGGTGAATTTTTTCATCATCATCCTTCCAACATATATATTATTCATAACAAATGTATTTAGTCATGGATCAGCAGGTGATCCGGTCAGTCGCTCTTATCTTATTTTTCAAGAAAATCCCGAGTCCCCCAAAAATGCGGCATCAGCAGCTGCTATAGAAACTGCTGGAACGCAGGCATTTTATGATTGGCATGAAGTGAGCCAACTCGTTCCTAGATATGACCCTGAGAGCATTGAACCTTATCGATCCATTATTCCGGACAATCAACTTGCAGGAGCTGGTCGTCAAAAATATTCTGGTCTGGACATTGTTCGATCCGATTGGCCTACGACTTCGGTAAATCCGGGCCCTTATCCTGTAATATTTGATGCGTGGGTTCCACACGATCCTAGTTATTTTTTAGCCTTCATTACCAGAGTGAACTGGACACCTGATCAACCTTTGAAATGGGATGATCTTGAGCTCCTTTCGGGTACAAATCGTGTGATTCGTGATGGTCATTACTATCGTTTCACAGTTGATTTTCCGAACCGTATTGGACATCATATTCTTTATGTTATATGGCAGAGGATTGATCCTGCCGGGGAAGCTTTCTTTTCTACAAGTGACATTGATTTTGGTGACGGTAAGGGTATCGGTAATCCGGGTAACGGTGTCGGTGGTATAGATAACATACCAGACATCAAGGACATTAGGGCTGAAGTCGATTTCTCTATTCAAAATGACTGGAATTCTGGATTTACCGGTGAAGCCGAAATTACTAATCTCGGAGATTATCCGATCAATTCTTGGGAGTTGGAGTTTGAAATTGAACAGGACATCTCATCTTTTTGGAATGCGGAACTGATTAAACGCGAGGGTAATCGCTACACAGTACGCCACTCTGGATGGAATCAATCAATTCCTGTTGGGGGTTCGGTTAAATTTGGATTCTCTGCAATGCCAGGGAACCTGAAATCTATTTTTCCTTCACATCTTATTCTTAACGGAGTTTCTCTTCAAACGCATTCACATGAAGAGCAGCATCAACTATTTGAAATTAATATTAGTGCTACGCTAATGCCTTCCGGAGTCATCGATCAATTTAACTTAAGTTTTCCGACCAAGGTTGGGAGTTCCTATGCAATCCAATCATCTTCTGATTTGAATCATTGGGAAACTATAGAATCTGGAATCGATGGGAATGGTGATATTATTAAACGCCAGTTCTCAGTAGTTGGGAAAAATGGTTTTTACCGTGTTAATCAGAAGTGATCTAGTCTGATTTTTTTCACCAAGACTCATTTTTTTGGGATTCAGATTTCCATAATGCTCGGATTATGAAAGCCTTAGAAGTTATCTAATCTCGTTGTTGATGAGCTAGAATGTATAAGAGACTCTCAATCCGCAGAATCTCTCAAGCCCTAGTGTTCCCACTTGCAGCTTTGGGGTATCGTATCGATAAAGGAAATATTTCTCGTCTGTAACATTACTGATAAATGCTATGATACTCCAATTATCTTTTCTATATCCTGCACGTAAATTTGCTACAGTATATCCAGGGAGTTCATCCTTTACTAGTCCTTCAAAAACAGAACGTGATATTGCAGAACTCGTATATTTCATGTCAGCGCCAAAGAAGAATCCATTATCGAATTGATAATCTATTCCGACAGCCGCTGTGTAATCTGGTGAATGAGGAAACTTTTCTCCAGAAAAGTCTAAAATTGAACGGAACTGCGTGAATTGAAAGTCCTCAAATTCAGTGACCGCTACACCCAGAGAAGCGAACAGAGATAGTCTTTTTGTTGGAGCAGCTTGGATTTCTAATTCTCCGCCATATATCTGAGATTTTTCTGCATTGGTAATTAGAGCCGTGCTGATGTCACCAGGGATTTGAGCGATACTGACCTGTTGGTCCTGCCAATCGAGATAAAATAGGTTTGCAGAATATTTTACTTTTTTATTTTTAGTGAATCCATTTAAAGACAGCTCATAATTCCAAGCCTTCTCAGATTCGTATTCATATTTCAGATCATTAAATCGATCATAGGCAATGGATCCCGGACGATATGATTTCTGGGCCTTGAGCCCGAGGGTGTTATTCGCATCTAATTCATAAGCTATGCCTACCTTCGGTAGGATTGCATCATCGGAGAATGAAGCTGATATTTTTTTACTGTTTAATAATCCCTGTTCATTGACCTCTTTGAATGTATTTGAGAACTTTAATTCATCATGATCGTAGCGGAACCCCCCAAAAAGAGACAATCTTGGAAGGATTTGAAAACTGGTTTCTCCATAAAAAGCAAGATTTCTAAATGAGTTGTCATTAAATGTCTTATTTTCAAAATCGTTAAAGGGGAGGTTCTGATTAAGTGATTCATCTATGTCTCCATCTAAAAAATAAAAACCTAAATCTGCTTTCATTGATTCATTCTCGTAATGGACTTTAAATTCTTGAGATACATCAGACTCATTAATTTCTCCCTGCGTTGCAAGGTCCACGGAAGGAGTTTCAGTGATTGTTCTAACGATTCCAGTGAGACTCTCAATGCTCCAGTATTCACTGATAGGAACTGTCACAGAGAGATTCATTTGTGATACTTCGGTGGACAGTGCAGGAACAAATACAGGAAGGGTCTGGAGCCCCCACACACGATCAATCCATTTTACGCCAGCCGAAGGGCCGTCCGCGTCCTGATATTGGGGTGAATCGTAGGAGTGCGAGGCGCTTAGCATTGCGGTTGGCCCTTTTGGGCCAGAAGGCTGATAGAGTACTTTTCCTCTGATCTGATAATAATGATCTTCTTGTCTTTCTTTGAGTGCAGGTAATCCTTCGAATAAAGGGTAATTAAATTCTCCGTTTTTATGTTGAGACTCTGCACTAATGCGAATGGCTAGCTCATCATTGATGGGTCCTGATATCATGAAAGCGCTCTCGTAGAAACCGTTATCACCCAATCCAAAAAATGAGGAGTTCTCATGGTGAAAGGTTGGATCATTTGTCTCAATTTCTATATGACCCGCTAGAGAGTTCTTTCCTCCCAAAGTTCCTTGTGGTCCACGAAGAACAGAAATATTCTTTAGGTCCCAAGTACCCAAAGATCCTCGCCTGGATCCATCTCTGGATTGAGCAATCCCGTCTATGTATATTGTTGACAGAGCATTGCCAGAAGCTAAACCGATTCCTTCAGCATTGATTCCGCGAATTAAAAATCCAGAATCAATAGAATCAGCTACAGTGACATTTGCCATTACCCTGAATGTTTCAGATAATTCCCTGATAAGAGAACGCTCAAGAAAATCTCCATCTACAAGACTTATGCTATTAAGAGTATCATTAGAATTATTGATTGGATTCGGGCTCTCTTTAATGTTTTGTGAATTTGCATTAAGAAGAAAAAGGAGGCTGAATATACCTGCAATAATTAGTGGTTTTTTTTGGTATTTTTTTTGTTCTTTCACAATGAGGATCTATCAGAGCAAGAATGCGATTGTGATTTATAGTTTTTAGTTCATGCGCAGTTTAATCAGAATTTCGCATCAGAAAACCCCCATTTAGTATAGATATCATCAACTCCTGATTTTTTGTTATCACCGCTTAGGAAAACGAATGCATAGCGGAACGTTATCTTTTCTCCATCCTTAAGAATGAGATCTCCAGTTCCCCTTGGCTTTCCTTGAAAATGGGAGTATCCGAATGGATTTGCGGCTATTAATCCGTAATCACGAGCGTGCCAGGTAGTGGGGTGTCTAGGATTGGAGGGGTGATCGAATATTCCTATGCCTACTTCGGCATCTTCAATTTTACCCCAATAATAAAGCCACTTAGCAGGCTTCCCCCAAATCGCCTTTCCTAAAACGCCAGTATTATTTATTGCTTTGCCTGTAGCAACATCACCTTTTAATCGGAGAGCAGGATGTGTTCTTATGCCCATTGACCCCTCTTTGGTGTCACCAAATTTAACATCACCGTTGGATGCTATGATGGTCACTTCATAATCTACACCTCGACCTCCGCTAGGTAGAGCAAAAAACCGGATACGCGTTTTGTCCGAGCATTGAACGATCCCTTTAGGACTGTGCCAATCATTTTTGGTAATTATTTCATCCTTTCCTTTCTTAATGAATTCTTTATGTCTGATCTTCCCCATTTTTTCACCGACATGCCAAAAGCTGATTCCATTCACATCTCCATGTGAGTACCACAGTGATTCATGATGTGGATGGTCATGAGCTTCGTTAGGAGAATCTTTTTTCAGGGGCCAATCTCTAACCATTCGTTTGCCGCTTGGACCAAGTATTGGGTACAGAACAGGCTTTGCTCTATCTTTACTGTAATGGTAAGTAGTGAACGGTTTATTGTTAATGGTAACTGATATTTTCCCTTTAGTTTGATAGTCTAATTTAACAGATGAATTGTTTTCTTTAGAGAAAAGAGTATTGGTGGTTAGTAATATTAAAAGAAGGGAAGGGAGGTATGTTCTTTTCATGTAATTAGGTATTATTTGAAATTGGAATATTAGTTTGTCTGAGTTGTTATTTAAATTTCCGTATGTGGTTCAGGGTTGCTTTGCATGAGCAGTCCCTGGTATTTGCTTCCGTTCGTAAACAGTGGACCGGTTCAAAGCCCAGATAACTATTGCTGTTATTATTGTTGCTATAAGAGCAAGGCTTGTCAGTAGAGAAATTAATTTTCCGAACACATAACAATGATAGTCTTTATCTCCATTATAAACAAGCTATCCAAGCAGTGCGGCATAGACGCCATCCCTGTCATCTTGGGGAATTAATGAAACTTCATCGATTTTCGTTAGATGAGGGAATTTCTCTATTATTTTTTCTACGAGTTGGCTATTTTCCTCATCATCTATACTGCAGGTACTGTATACGATTTTACCGCCGTCTTTTAATAAAGGGATTATGGATTCAACCATTCGGAATTGAAGTTGAGCTAAATCTTTTGTGAATCCTGGCATCAGACGCCACTTTGCATCGGCCCTTCTTCTGAAGACTCCAGTATTTGAACAGGGAACATCTATGAGTATGCGATCATATTTATTGTTCTGATCGAATAAAAAATTATCCTGACTTAATAGGTCTCCACTTTGAACGGTGACGTTTTCAATCCCTAGCCTTCTTAGGTTTTCTGTTAATCTATTAGATCGAGGACCCTTAATGTCTGTTGCAGTAATATTTCCTTTGTTTTCCATACAAAGAGAAAGTATGGAAGTTTTCCCTCCCGGGGCAGCGCAAACATCAAGAACTTGATGTGATGATTTTGGGTTTAGTAAATTTGGCGCGACTGAAGTTGATGGATCTTGTGCATAGCACCGACCATTATTGAGCGCTTCGAAAGGGAGTTTTTTGACATGATAGAATGCAGGATAATCTTTTACTGGAGATGCATCAGCATCAGAGATATCTTTATCAGTGAGTCCACCTCTAAGAGGATTTGAGCGTATCGTGATGGATGCAGCCTTGTTGGATTGGTAGGCAATGCGTTCAGCTGTTTCAACTCCAAACTGTTTTTCCCAGCGTGAATAAATATGATCAGGTATGGAATATTTATCTGCTGGCGCCATTGAATTTAAATTTCCCAGTAATGCATCTTGTTCTCGTACCGCTCGCCTGAGTATTGCGTTGACTAGACCTCGTGCTCTTGTTCTTGCAAGATTTACTGTTTCATTGACAGCGGCATGATCAGGAACACGCATCAGTAGTATTTGATAGAGCCCTATGTAAATAATGCGTTTTATATCCGAATCTGTTTTACCTTTTCGTAATTGATATAACCAATTTTCAAGAACGGTAAGATTTCGGATTACTCCTAGTGTGATATTTTGGATAAATGCCCTGTCACGCGGATCCAGTTCGAAATTATTACATTCACTTTCAATTATAGAATCTATAAATTTACTAGATTCTTCCCATTCACATAGGATTTTTATGCAAATTTTCCGAGAAAGTTGTTTGGGCATGTTTTAGGACCTACCGAGATTTTGATTAATGAATTTGATAGTTTTAGAGATTATTTAATTAATCACCAAAGAAGAAAAATTCTTCACATTTTAGTGTGATGGAGTTATTCCGACTGGGACACTGAGGGAAGGGAAGTCCTTCAGCGTTAAAGTAAAGACGAGTCCAAATTCATCTTCAGTTGAACGATGGTCTGCAACCAAGGCTCCGATGCCTGCTGTCCAACTATTAAGATCATAATGCAGTGAGTATTGTTGGAATTCTAAAGTTCCATCATCAAATTCGTATCGTTGTCTCGCGCTCAATCCCCAACGATCTCCAATGCGATAATAAGCTCTAAAGTCGAGAAGATCAGAATCTTCAAGTATAGGATGATCCTGCAAAAACCGGTGAGCAATACTGAACTCTAGTTGGTCAGTTGGCATTAGAGTGATTCTGGTATTCGATTCAGTATAATCGAATGGATCTTCAGCAAATAAAGGAATGCCTATTTCATGGCTTATAGAGAACCAAGGAAGGGGAGTGAAGGTGATCTCATTGTAGAGGTTAGAGAAGTCTCGATCAAATTCAGGATCATCAATGTAATGCTCCATATAGCTTTTCAGCGTCATCCAATTATGAGCCTTACCATCACGGTATGTTAAGAACTGTTGAGAAATCCCTGAACGGATAATACTCCAATCATTGATCTCATCGGTGGCAGTGAATTCAGATAAGTCAATGGGCCTTAACTTTGTTGATGATACAAGGTGGTCAATTTTTCCTATATCAGAATTAAGTTCATCTGCAGCAACGAAGGAATAATGCATAAATGGCTCAACGGTGTGTCGCAACTTAGTTAAACCTAGCCTAGAAAGTCCTAAATCATTGTAATCTCTAGTCAATTTGAAAGAGGCATCGAGTCCAGCATGAATGGCCTTACGTGTATCGTTTTGATCTGTACCGTTAATTCTTGAGTAAGATGTCCCTCTAATTCCTGTTCTAGGTGTTACATTTAACCATCCGAACAGTTGCTGAGGCATTGATAGCTGATGATAAGTATCAATCCGTGTAAATTCTGAATCATGTTTGTTACGAGATCGTAGGCTTTCAAATAAATTTTCTGGTTCATTGAGAAGGTTATGACTTATGCCGTTACCTTGAAGAATTTCTTCACGTTCTTTAGCGCTTAATTTTTGTTCATAAATGCCACCACTTATTTCACCGCTATAGAAAACACCTGTTTTACCTATGGATCTTGTTACTACGTCTAGAGCTAGTTCAGGGAGTCTGGTATCTGTCTGGTAGAACTCATTTGTTTGGAATCGAGACCAAAGGCTAGCAACAGCATTGGGGAAGATCTTTTGCAAATTAAGTATATTATCAGGTTGTGGGTTCAAACGGAATTCTTCAGGAAAAAAATCTTCATAAAAATACTGATCGCTCGTTTTGTTAATATCTATGTCTAAATAAAATTTTGAATTCTCTTGATTGTCGAATTTTATCCTGTGCTGTAAATTGACTCGATACCTATTGGGTTCGATATGTTCATCCCTCGTCCGATTGTTATGGGTTAATGATGAGTCCTGGTCATTTGCATAATAGGATTTAAATTGACCAAAGTTTTCGTTATTTTTATATTTTTGAGCTTTAAGGTCTAACCCTCCTGCGATCCCTCGTGATGACCTAAAGTCTAAATGATATGTTGCGAGAGTTTTGTCTCCTATCATCATCCCATATTTGTTCAGTAGGAAAGTGCCCCAACTATTTTTATATCCAGGTAAAAATTGATAACTTTGTTCGGCATCCAAAGGCTGCGATAAATATGGCAGCCAGAACACTGGAACCTTTCCCGCATACACGGTCATATTATTAAATATGATACGGCGTTTTTCTTTTGGTCCGTTGAGTCCAACTATTTTAACTTCCTTGGCTTTGATCTGATAGTTTGGATTAGCACTATCATGAGTAGTAATGATCGAAGAATGCATTGAAATTTTATCAAGTTCTTGGATTTCACTTTCAAGATTTCCTGTCTTATAGAACATGGGTGCTAATCCGCTCCTTAATTCATCTGCTTTGATTTCACCGGTGTTGATGTTATAAATTGCAGCATCACCTTTATGAACAAGTTCACCTTGGTAAATTGAAACATTGCCTTCTATATAGACGTCCCCAGATGATACGTGATATTCGGCCTGCTCTGCATAGAGCTGAGTGTTCCCGCAACTAATGTGGGCATCTCCTTTGGCTGTTGCTATTCCTGTATCGTGATTATATGAGGTTTCGGCTCCATGAATATCTATACTCTCACCCAGTTTTAGATCTAAAGTTTTAGAGCGGGCTGATAATGAAGGTGAAAAATGTATTAAAAGCGTCGCAATAGCCAAAAATAAGTGCGTTATACGATTATTTATGTGTTTTTGCACTGAGGGATATAGGAGATCTTTAATTTTTTTATAAATTTAGACGCATTTAATAGTTTAGTAAAATAAATAGAATAATTGAGGGTTGTATCTGCTCTCGCTGAGATTTTTTTTTAAAAAAAACCACAAAAAAGCTCTGATAACGAAGTGGATACTCCTTTTGCTGATTACTGAACCTTAGGAAAGCATATCCTTTTTAGGTTCGGCTTTTTCAAAGCTTCCAGCATTTTCAAAGCTTCTTTGTCCAATTTTTTATCATTTATTTTATTTAATGCCTCTCTAAAGGGGATCTTTGAGAAAAATACAGCACGATAGAGTTTTTTGATTTCTGATCGAGTAGTAGGATCCATTCCCGCACGGCGCAATCCAATGGTATTTAATCCTATAAGGCGGTTCTTTTGACTAGCTGTGCAGTAAGGTGGAATATCTTTTGCAATTCGTGGAATCGCCTTGAGCTAAGCAAAGGTCTCCCAAATGAACAAACTGATGGAATACAGCTCCCCTCCTAAGAAGGTTCCGGTGCCAATAATCACATGCCCACCCAGAAGACAATTATTGGCAATGGTGTTCCGATCGCCTATCTTAACATCATGACCGACATGACTGCCAGTCATGAGAAATTTTCATTTCCCAACTGGGTCCAAGCTCCTTTTTCAGTACCACGATGAATAATCGTTAGTTCACGGATATTTTTTTTTCTCCTATTTTCACTCCGCTTTTATTGGAAGGATCAAAGGAAGTGTCTTGAGGTTCTGATCCAATTATTGAACCTCGTCCAATACTAGTTTACTTACCGATTTCAACTGATCCGCAAATTTGAGCATGCTCACCAATCTTACAGTCGCGTTCGATACTCGCCCCAGATTCAATGATAGCGTAGGCTCCAATTTGGACTGATTCTTCAATTCTAGCTTTGGGATCAATAATTGCTGTCGAATGAATCATTACACAGAATTGAATAATTCAGAAGAGCTTAGCATTTGCAATCATCAAAGAGAGTTTCCAAATAATTTGTTATTTGTACCAGACCTTTTTGGTGCGAGCTATCTGTCAAATCTACCAAATGTTCTTTCGCTTGAGAGAGTATCTCTTTCCCGGTCAACACTGCACGTTGAATTGCTCCATCATAGTCTGCGATTCCTGCAAGTGTATTAACATCAATAGGTTCTTTTAATAAGAGCCGTTCATTGAGTTTTTTTCTCTGAGTCTTAGTGCTCGAGGCAATTAAATTTAATACCGGTAAGGTAAGTTTCCCTTTTGTGAGATCAGTGCCGAGTGTTTTTCCTGCGGTTTCTTCCTTACCGATTAGATCAACACAATCATCATATATTTGATATGCTGTACCAACTTTCATACCAAAATCATGTAATTGTTTTTGAATTTCTTTGCTGGCTCCCGACAACCTTGCTCCCAATTCAGTTGACACAGCAAAGAGTGCTCCAGTCTTTGATTCAATCATGTGAAAATATTCTTCCCGCGTGAGTGTCAGATCGAATCTTCTTTGAGTTTGAAGTATTTCTCCCTGGCACACGGCCGAAGCGGCATTAGCGACAGATCTACAAACATCAGGATCCTCAAATTTTGTGGCTAATTCGAGAGCTCTAGCAAAGAGGCAGTCTCCAAGAAGAACACTGAGGGAAGGTCCCCACTTAGCACTTACTGTGGGCATCTCCCGTCGGATTTTTGCATCATCCATTATGTCGTCATGGATTAGCGTTGCTAAGTGCACAAGTTCGACAACAGAACCAATTTCTAGATGCTTATTTGTAATTTCTCCAGTCGCGCCTCCAGCCAATATTGCAAGGGTAGGCCTAATTCTTTTGCCGCTTATATCGCAAACATAGCTGACATACCCCTCGACTCCAGGATCGAACGATTTGGCCTGTTCTCGAATGAGTTCATCAACTTTAATGAGATCATCCGAAACGAGTTCAAAAGGGAAGAGTAGGCCGCCAGGTAGATGACTGCTATTCTCTTTTGGGGTTTTGGTATTATTAGGTCTCAAATGATTAGTTTTGAGGATTCACTTTGTGTCACATTTTTCAAGGAATTTCGTCATTAAAATGAAAATTTATTACTTCGCTTTATACGGCACGATGATGAATTTGGATCAAAGAATAAGAAATTAGTTGTATTGATTTAACCTATCCTAAATTATGACTATATGGGAATTGATTCTGTAGATAGTATTTTAAATTCGGTTAAAAATGACGATGAGCCCCCAATAGAATGTTCTCAGGAACTTTGTGCCCTTTGGTATGCTAAAAAAGGAGACTGGGATGGTGCGCATGATCTTGTTAGCAATATTAATACTGACATGGGGTCATGGATTCATGCGCATTTGCATGTAATTGAAGGTGATTTAGGAAATGCGGCTTATTGGTATAATAAAGCTGAGAGGAAACCGAGCCCTCCTAATGAACTGGAATCTGAGTGGCTTGAACTTGTACAAGCAAATCTGTAATTGCTTTTACGGTTTATCTCAATAAGGACTTATTTAATTGGTTGCATGAGTGAAAAAATACCACTGATATTCAATCCCTCTGCTCATGCTGAAAGAGGAAGACAGCTCGCCGATAAATTGAGAGGATTTTCGGACAGAATTGAACTTTTTGAAACAAAAGATCATTTCCATTTAAAAGAAATTGCGAGTGAATTAGTTTCTAAAGGTTGCTCAAAAATAGCAGTAGCTGGTGGGGATGGCACCATTAATGCTGTAATTGAATTAATTTTATCTTCAGATATTGAGCTTGGAATTTTTCCTACTGGCACCATGAATCTGTTTGCTCGTGAACTCGGGTTGCCTTTAAATAAATTAAAAGAATGCTGGCAAGTAATTGAAAAAGGAAAGAAAAAGAAGGTTGATGTCTTCAAGGCAGGAGAATCTATTTTTGTTCAAATAGCAGGTGTTGGTTATGATGCAAAAATTATTGAGGAGACTAGTTGGGAAAATAAAAAAAAGTTCGGTAGATTTAGCTACTTAATTTCAGCGTTTTCTGTTGCGAATCAGGATTCGCCGGTCATAAGAGTCATACTGGAATCAGGAAAAATAATAGAGGGGGCATTTGTTCTTATAGGAAACGGTGCTCTTTATGGCCCCGCTCTAAGATTGTTTTCTGAGGCTTCAAATAACGATCGTCTACTCGATGTGATGGTCTTTAAGAATCAAAGTCCAACGGATATATTACGTTATGTTTCAGGGGTCACTCTTGGAAGAGCTGAGAAAACAAAGGGTATTGAATATGTTAGAACGTCTAGAATTAGGGTTGAAAGCGATAGTGAGGTGCCATTCGAGGTTGATGGTGAATTGGCTGGTGTTACTCCTATAGACTTCCTTCCGTGTGATAAGCAATTAACAGTTTTTGTTCCTTGATGGCCTAATGTTCTATAATGGCTGATGAATTTAATGTCAGTTTTATTGTTCCTTGTTGTGATGATTATTCCTTTCTCAGGGAGTGTCTTAGCGTATTAGTGTCACTGGAACCAATGCCACAGGTTGTGGTTTCTGATGCTTCAAGGGACCGAGTTTCTGTTAGGTCATTATGTGATGAATTTGGTGTCGATCTAGTAGAGTTTCATAAACCCTCTCGAGGTGCTCAGTTAGATGCTGGGGCAGAAATTGCTAAGGGTGAAATATTAATTTTTCATCATGCAGATACTGAGTTCACGCAACAGCACTACCATTCTTTGAATGCTCTTTTTCAGAATGACCCGTCAGTTCTGGGCGGTGCGTTTATAAAAGATGTTATTGCTTTATATCCTTCCATGAAACTTTTTACATGGATACACAAATTTTTTACCACGCATATTGGTACAATGTATGGTGATCAGAGCGTTTTTGTTTTAGGTTCTGTTTTTCAGGATTTGGGCGGATTTCGAGGCATGCCTTTGATGGAAGATGTTAGTTTTTCTTCAAGATTGAGGGAGTACGGAGCTGTTAATTTAATCGGGCCTCCGATTAAAAGCTCTAATAGAAAATTTTTAAAGGAAGGTCGCATTAAAAGAAAAATGAAAAACGTGTGGCTTGTTTTTCTATATCGCATAGGCATTAATACTGAAAGGCTTGCTCAAATGTATTATTGCGATGATTGGTCCTCTGATTGAAAATGTGGACATTCTTAGCGCGGTTATTTAATATTATGGAGCAATAACAAAAACCCTAAATGAATTAAATTGTGAATGAGTATTTAATATTCGCCTTGATTGGAGCAGGAACAGGGTGGCTAGTTGCATGGGCTTCTAACCGTCAATTGTCTCAGGTTTTGAAGTGTATCATTTTTGGATCAATTGGAGGTTTGGCTGGGGGCGGGCTAATTGATTTACTTAAGGAACTTGCGACCATGGCAGGAGCTGCCCTTGGCTCACTTATCCTTCTAGCTTACTTGAGAAAAAAATAAGTAGCGTTGCTAACCTGAATCTATTTATCTCGGGATCATATATTCTTCCTTAGTGAGCCCTGTGAGGTTTCCTATTCTTTTCATTAAGTATAGGAAGCAGCCAATCATAATTGCCATTAGAGGAATGCCGATGACAAGGTATCCGTAACCCATTACTTTTCCGACGGCGAGGTTATAACTTTCTTTATCTTTTGCGCCATCAAGTAAGAACATTGCTAGGAAGAAATTCATAAAAGAACTCAAAAGAAAACTGCCTGCAAACATCCAGGTCAATTTTAGACGGAACGATGAGTATTCTTGCAAATTTCCTTTTTCTTCTGCCGTCTTTTCAATTTTCGGAATATCAAAGATGTCTGGATTTAACAAAAATACTTCAATGAGCGGTTTTTTTGTTCTGTGTGAGTAGAGCATTACTGCTCCCAGTATCAGAGGAGTTGCTGCTTCTTTTATCGCAAAGAGCAGGGCCGCATTATCTTTGACGCTGCCATCATCATTCCAGACATGTATTGTTATGAAGCCTGTGAGTAGAACGCTAATAATTCCTAGGATTGAATAAAAATTAAACTTCTTGGTTTTAAAGAAAAACCATATCCCGTAGATCAAAGGAAATGCAACGGCGACAGTCATTCCATATTCGGGTCCAACGTGCCAGACTTTATCACCGCTCTTACTTAATTGGCTTAGAGCAATTATTGGCAAAAGTACATTTACAAAAATATTTGTGAGGGGGTTCTCTTCTTCCTTTTTATGATTCATTTATTGGGAGATTGATCTGAGAATTTTAATCTAATTTTGAGTCAGAAACTGTTGATTCGCTGGTACTGGGTATAATTGTTTTAGGTTTAAATTTTGGGTACTTTGTTTTCAGTTTATTGCGAAGCTCGGCGGCTTTTTCTTTTTGATTGATTTTTTCATGTGCAAAAGCACTCTTCAGTAGAGCAGTGGGAGTTACTTTCTCATCTTCTATTGCATACGTTGGTTTAATTAATCTTTGAATGGCTTTTTCATATTCTCCTTGTTGTAGTGCTAACTCTCCCCATAAGAGACAGAGCATTCCATAAGTTCTGCTTTTTGGTTGAAGAGTCAGGCCATTTTCAACGGCAGTTTCCGCTTCCTTAAATTTTTTCAAAGCTAGTAGAGCCACTGATTTATCATGTAAAACGCGAGCGCGATTATTGGAAGGTTGATTGGTTTCCAGATAGAAATCGAAAGCCTTAATTGCTTCTTTATATTTTCCAGTGAATAGATGAGCTTGTCCTAGATATTTCCAGATTATCGCTTGCGTTGTTTCTGGTTCTTGCGGATTACTTGCTATACTTAAATAAGTGGATGATTCTTGATAATTGCCATTGTCGGAAAGGTTAATTCCAAGCCATAAATATATTTGAGGAGGGATGCTGATTTTATGAATTCGTTGGCTTAAAATTTCTACTTCTTTGTGGACTGCGTCTACTTTTTGTTGGGAATATTCGGCTAGAATTATACGGAGAGTTGCTCTGTCATTATAGATTGCTTTGTTTAGTTCTCTTGCCTTTCGTAAGGCAGTAGATGATTCTTTAAAATTCTTCAATTCGAATTGTCCCCAACCTATCCAGAAATAGGCTTCAGACTTTGCGCTGCTATCGGGAAATTTTTCAATGAGGTTTTGATAATTTTTAATCATTCCAGTGTAATCTTGTTGCTGGCCGTTGATTAGTGCGATTTGCTGATATGCTAGTTCAGCAGATTCTGAATCTGGGTGATTTGTAATGATTAAATTTAAATCCTGCAATGCGGATGTGTAGTCTTCAATTGATCTATAATTTAGCGCTCGTTTAGCGAGTGCATTAGGGACTCTCAATTCTTCAGGATACGTTGAAATGAAATCACTGAATGCGGTTATTGATTTGCGGTAATTTTTACTTTCTGTGTGAGCCCATCCTCGTTTGTATAAAGTGGATCCTCTCAAATCTTTGGGAATGTTTGAGATTCTTATTTCATTATAAGAGTTGCCGGATTCTGCATATTGTTTTTTGTTAAAGTAATGCTCGGCTTTTAATAAAAGAGCCATATCAATATTTTTGTGATTAGAATCACGAGGTGTCTGCCATTCGACAAAGTTGTCGACATATTTTGGTATGCTTTTACTTCTCAAGTTAAATAATGAGAGTAATTTTCTGTATTCCGATTCGCTAGCTTCTTTGCTGGCGGGATAATGCTCTCTTAACATAATATAGACGCTCACGGCGTCTCTGTGGCGTTGGAGTTGTCTGAAAGAATTGCCAACTATAAGTAGCATCTTTGGCCTGATAGTTTCAGACATTGGGTAAGCGCCTTTTGAATAGGTGCTTATGACCTGCTCATAATCCTTTTCAGAATAGTAGATTTTGATGAGATGAAACTGTGCGTCAGGTTTCCATTCATCTCCTCCCTGTAAATTGAGTGCTTTATTTAAATATTCTTTTGCCTGAGTTTCTTTACCGATAGAACTGCTCATTAGACCTGATTTGACCAGAGATTCGGCCTTTATGTCTTCACGGTTTGTGATTTCATTTAGTGAAATAAAAGCTTCGATTGATTTTTCGTTATTTTCTGTTTCGGCGTAAATTCTGGCTATGGTTAAAAGCGCTGCTTCAAGGTAAGGGTTTTCATCTCGGATTGAACTTAATTCTTCGTATGCGGCTAATGCAGATTTGTTATCTTTTGTTTCTCTTAAACATCGAGCATGGTAATAAGCAGCTGATAGCTGAATGTCTTTTTTAGCCGCAGTTTTTTTTGCGGTGTTAAAAAATGTTGATGCTTCTTTGTATTGATTGTTTGAGTAATAAATTGACCCAATCCTGTAAGAGGCAGCATTTAAATATTCCGAAGAGCCGAAGTCTCCGATGATTTTCAGGTAAGCTTCTTCTGCGCCCGGGACGTCTTTTTGTTTTAATAAGGATTCCCCAAGGCGGTACCATGCTGCTGCCGATTCATTACTTGATGGCTGAGCTTCTAAGTATTTTTGGTAGTAGGAACTTGCGAGCTGCCATTGTTTCTGGCTGTAGACATAATTCGCATAATCGAGTAGATTTTTAGCTTTCTCTTCTTGTGGTATATTTTTCCCTATTTTTGGAGGTTTGAGTGGAGGGTTTACGGGTTCTGCGCGGGGGACAGTTTTATCAATTTGGATAGGTTCTGCTTTAGGAATGGGGTTTATAGGTTCTGCTCTGGGCGCAGATGGATTGTTAGTTGTTGCTTCAGATGTGTTTGTACTTGGAATTAAAGGTTCTATTTCCTGACAATGGGCAGTGAGTAAATTAAAGGCCGCGACCAGTGTAAAAACGGTTGGCAATGTTTTAATGATACTCATTTAGGTGGATTATTATCTCCTTCAGGTGGAGCAGTGGCAAAAGAGATGTTCCAAATGTTTGCTTGTTTGCACACATTTAGGACTTTAACAATATGATCAAAGGAAGCTGCACGATCACCACGCAAAATGAGTGCCTGATCAGGATATGCAGCAACGATATCATTAAACATTTTTAGTAATTCTGGCTCTGACTTACGTACACCTTCGACAACAATGTTCCCATTTTTGTGAACATTAACAACAATTTCCCCGATTGTTCTTTTTGGTGTTTCACCGGAAGTAGCGGCTGGAACACTAATATCTATTTCTGTTTCAAATCTTGCATAGTTCCATAAGACTATGAAGAAAATGAGGAGCAGAAAAACGATATCAATCATTGGGGCTAATTGAATTCCCGTACGCTCTGATCCGAACTGTGATTGGAATTTCATTTTCCTATATTAACTAATTGTTTTCCTTAGACTCCGCGAATATCAGCAGGTCTATCATCAGTGTTATCATTTTCTGTTCTTGATCTCCTCCCGCTGGCCCTTTTGTATTGTGTTGCTAGGAGCGCCATGATGTGTGTTGATGCAGCTTCTAATTCTGCAACCAGACCTTGTACCCGACCTCTAAACATTGAATAAAAAATGAGAGCTGGGATTCCTATGCATAGTCCTCCTGCAGTGGTCAATAGGGCCTCTGAAACGCCGCTAGCAAGACCAGTTTGTTTAGAGCCGACAAAACTATGTTGTGCAATTTCCCGGAAAGCTTTAATCATGCCTATTACAGTTCCCAAGAGTCCTACCATTGGTGCGATTGCACCTATGTCTGCTAAGTATTGAATGCGCTGATGAAGTAGGCTTGCTTGGCGCGAGCCTTCTGCTTCTGTTACCTCTCGTACTTCTTCAAAACTGGCCAGTGGATTTTTTGTTGCAAATTCTAACGTCTTAGAAGTGATTCGAGAAATACATTGGTCTTGACGATTGCATACAGAAAGTAGTCCAAGATAGTCCTGCTTGCGGATTAGAGAATCCGCTGATCGCATAAAACGACCACTTACTACGGCGCCTCTTCGGACCGTGAGTGTGTAGAAAATGATCAAGAAAACGGCAGCGATTGAAAGTGCAGCTAAGGGCCATGCCAGAAAACCGGTCTCTTTAACTAGTTCCAATAGAGTCAGGTCATTACTTGGGCTTGATGCGTTGGCTTGAGCTGAGCCCTGAGCACTTGCCGTTCCCACTATTAGCAGGATCGCAAAACTGATTCGGATAAGGGTAAACATTATTGGGAATGTTGTATAATTTAGGTAATTATTTATTAAAGATGCCTCTTTTCTTCATGCTTTTCAATTCCTCCTTATATTAAGAATTTGCCTTTTAGTGGATTTCTTACGTTTAATTCGGTAAATAGAATACGTTTAACGTGTCCGCTGACTTTCAAATTTCGCCTATTAATCTTATGAGCAAACTGCAAGAAGTGCCTCATAAGCCTGGTATTTATCTTATGTTGGACCGACTTGGGCGAGTAATTTATGTGGGTAAAGCTAAAGATTTAAGGAAGAGGCTCTCCAGTTATTTTACTCCTTCAAGAAAACTTAGGGCTGACATTAAGACAAGGGCACTAATTGATAGTATTTGGAATTTTGATCTTCACACAGTGAAGAATGAAACTGAAGCTCTGCTCCTAGAGGGTAAATTAATTAAAGAGTATCGGCCAAAATACAACGTGGTCTTTCGCGATGATAAAAGATTCATGAGGCTAAAGATAAACCTTTCGGATGCCTTGCCTAGATTCCAATTAGTGCGGGTCCGAAAAGAAGATGGGTCACGTTACTTTGGTCCCTTCCCTCATTCAGGAGCATTGCGTTTTACCTTTCATTGGATTAATAAGCAATTCAACCTCCGAACTTGCCGTTCTGCTTGTCCAGGAGAATCAGATTATAAGCATTGCAATGATGATGTCATTCGTAATTGTGCAGCACCTTGCATAGGTAAAGTCAGTTCGGAAACGTATAGAGATAATGTTAAAGAGGCTTGTCGCTTCCTTGAAGGGGGGTGGCGTGATAGGATTTCTGAAATCGAGAGTCAGATGGATGAAGCGTCTTCTAATCAAGAATATGAATTAGCGGCGGATTTTCGAGATATGATTGAAAGTTTAAAGAAAATCCTTCAGCCTACAAGAAGGTTCACGAGAGGCAGAGGAATTCCTGGAGCTAACATTGATCCTGTTGCAGATATACAGGAGTTGAGATCCTTTCTCGGGATGGAAGTGGCTCCGATCACAATGGAGTGTTTTGACATTTCAAACATTTCATCAAATCACATTGTGGCATCTATGGTGAGATTCGAAAAAGGTGTTCCTGATAATTCAAATTATCGCCGTTACCGCATCAAAACAGTTAAGAGCCAAGATGACTTTTCTAGTATGGCTGAGGTGGTGAGGCGTAGATACTCAAGAATTCTTTTAGAGGCTAAAAAAAGTATGGATAAGGAATCTGTAGAATTGACACAAGAACGCCCCTCAGAAGTTATGAAGAGGCTGAGTAAAACAGGTTCTAGAATTAAGTTGCCTGATTTAGTTATTGTGGACGGAGGCCAAGGTCAGCTTTCTAGTGCTCTTAAAGAGCTAAAAAAACTGGGTCTTGAAGATCTTCCAATCATTGGTCTTGCTAAGAAAAATGAAGAAATTTACAGGTCAGGCGCCATTGCCCCTCTTCGGATTCCTCATGAAACTGGAGCGTTAAAGTTACTCCAGAGGATTCGTGATGAAGCTCATCGTTTTGCTAATTCCTATCACCAGTTACTGATGAAGCGTAGAATTGAAGAGAGCGTACTTGATGATTGTCCTGGCCTTAGTGAGGCTCGCAAAAAAAAATTACTGAAAAGATTTGGTTCTGTTGCCCGTATTAAGAAGGTGGAACCAAAAGAAATTGCCGAAATAAAAGGCATTAGCCTTAAAATGGCAGAACAGATCATTGAATTTTTATGTTAAAGTACTCTACAGCTTAATGATTCTTGACGAGAATACATTGGGAGAAGATCTTAAAGAAATTGAATTTCCTAATTAGTCACTCCAATAAAGAAGTGAATTTTGTCCTCTCATTAATAATTTTTGTTTTCCTCTGTCCCTTATTTTTACAGGCAGAGGAGGATCAAACGTTGCCTCTTGGTTCCTCCGCAACGAAACCGGAAGTCATACCAAAAGCATTACCTGTTAAATCATCAAATGAAAATGCTAATGAAAACAGGAAAGCTCTCCGTGCATTGCCTCTTGTGCCTCTTGATCCTGAGGCTGAGGAGAAGCCTTTAAGGGCCTTACCTGTGGATAAAGAAAAAAAAGAGGGAGAAAAGAATGATGTTACGACTGATGATGATCAACAGGATAAGGAAAATAAGGAAAAGGAAGCTCCTCCCAAGAAATTTGAACTTCCGCCGCTTCCCCCTATCAATGATCTGGATTTGACTGATAGCGACAAGAAAAAATCTAATATCAAAGCTGCATGGGAAACTAAGACAGAAGCACGGACCCTCACTTTGAAAGTTCCTGCGCCGAGAGGTCAGATAACTGATAGGAACGGAGAATCTCTTGCTCAAAACAAGTTAGGGTTTTTTATCGCGTTAAAATTTCCTTATCTCGAAGATCGGAGTAACGAGAATATAATTAATTATGCTAATGAACGTATTGATTTTGTTTCATCTTTACTGAGGAGTGACTTGTCTTTATCTGATGAGCGAATTCTAAGTCATTACAAAGACAGGAGATGGTTGCCTTTGCCTTTCTCTGCGATGCTGACGGATGAAGAAAAAAAGGCGTTTAAAAAAAATCCAAAATCTGGATTGGAGCTTTTTCCAACGTATCAGCGTTATTATCCTGGTAATGGATTAGCATGCCACTTGATTGGTTATGTTGGGAAAAAGGCTAAAGCACCTACCGGCCCCGTTGTTCCTGGTGAATTACTTTGGCCGGTTACGGAGGGAAGAGAAGGATTAGAAATGACTTTCGATGATCATTTACAGGGTTCGACAGGAAGAATAAATTATCTATTTGATACGAATGGAGCAAAGTTAGCCGAAGAGATGGTTGCTCGGCCAGTTCCGGGGAATAATGTAGTAACCAGTATTGATCTTGAAATGCAGAGCCTTGCTGAGAAAGCTCTGGAAAGCCACACGGAAAGGGGGGCTTTTGTTGTTATGGATTGTCATACTGGCGACATTTATGCTATGGCCTCAAGGCCGACCTATGACATTAATGTTTGGGTTCCTTCGATTAGCAGTAAGCAATTCAAAGCCCTTCAACAAGATCCTAATCTTCCTCTTTTTCCGCGAGCTTTTAGGGGGCAATATCCTCCTGCCTCCACATTTAAAATCGCCGTAGCTTTTGCGGCTTTGGAAAGTGGAGTGGTGGACCAGGAGACACTGATTGAATGTCCTAAATCACTTCAGATAGGAGATAGAATTTTTCGTAATTGGAGTAAGAATAAAGAAGGAAAGCTTAATATTATGAATGCCATTATGCGTTCCTGTAATACATGGTTTTATGTTGTTGGTGGGTATGCTGGTGGAGATGAAATTGCTTCAATGGCGCATCGCTTTGGCTTCGGAGCGAAGACGGGCATTCCTTTAAATGCTGAAGAGGATGGGTTTATACCAACAGACGCTATATTGCGCGAAAAGTATGGCCATGCGTTTACTGGTGGGTATGTTGCTCATGCTTCAATCGGTCAGGGATATGTTCTTGCAACTCCTCTCCAAGTGGCTCAAATGATGGCTGGCGTAGGTAATGGTTATGCGGTTCCTAAGCCTAGGCTGGTTTTGCAGGTTCAGGATCTTAATAATAATATAACGGAATCCTTTGATCCTGAAGAACGGAATGCGTTAAATTTAGACTTAAAGAATTTATGGTTAGTCCGTCAGGGGATGGTTGATGTTGTTAATGCCAGTGCAGGTACTGCTAAGAGAGCAAGGAATGATCATGTTACTATGGCAGGGAAAACCGGGACTGGTCAGTGGGTTCAAAATGGAGAGAATTTATTAATTTCTTGGTTTGCAGGTTTTGTACCTGCAGAGAATCCAAGGTTTGCTTTCGCTGCGATATGCGAAGGGAATCCCGGTGAAGAAATTTCGGGTAGTAATAAATCAGCTCCAATGGTTGGTGAATTTTTCAATGCTTTGTACAAGTTAAAAAACGAGAGGGGTGAATTGAAGGGATATTCAAAAACGGCAGTCGCTTCATCGTTTGAATTACCAAAACCTGGGGATGATCAGCAGGCCGAGAGTAATCAATCCGTACGGCCTGAAAGTCCATTTCGCAGAATATTTAATCCCTTTCGAAAGAAAAGATAAACCGTTAATCATTTCAGCTACGACCCATGGAAGTTCAAGTTGCTACTCTTTGCGATTCTGCACATGATTATAATCACAAGCTTTGTATCATTGGTACCTTTGATACAATTTGTTCAACACACTTGCCTGTTGTTCATCCCCAGTGTGCAATAGCTCTTAGGATTTGTTTTAAGCCGGGAGATGAGGGGGATCATGAAATTTCAATTAATTTCATAGATGACGATGGCAAGCCCAAGATGCCATCTATTCAATCAAGGATAACGGTGCAGCTTCCACAGGATGCATATTTCCTTACTCGTAATCTTGTAATTAACATGCAGCGCCTTCACTTTGACAGTATTGGTCAGTTTTCAATAGATGTGAGTGCGGATGGTAATATGCTTACGAGGATTCCTCTCAGGGTAATGCTGGTTGATAAAAAGGAAACCAGCTCATAATTATTCAAAGTAAGTATCTTCATGAGAATATGGAGGGGAACAGCAGCAGAGTAATCGGATTGGACCGTCTCCAGACGCTGTGATCTGGTGCCATGATCCTGCTGGAATTAAAACGGCATCACCGGATGATATTTCTTTGGTAATACCGTCAATTTCCATTTCTGCTTGTCCTTCTAATAAGAAATAAAATTCTTCACTAGCCTTATGGTAATGCCTTTGCGTGGATTTTTTTGCAGGAAGCCTAGCCTCGGCCAGGCTCTGATTTCTGACAGGGGCATTGCTTTGATCTAAAATGCTTAGAATCGTTGATCCGTCCTTAGTTGTGAATGGTATTTGCTGATGAATACTATTGATATGCATAGAAGTAGTTTCGGGGAATGATGATAGAGGTTGCAAGTCTGACTTTCAGAATGATGCTAGTGAAATATTAAGAATGATGCCAACTGATCAAAGTCATCGTCATTTTCATTTCATAGGAATTTGCGGCACTGCCATGGGGGCAGTTGCTGCGGCCATGAAGGATCGTGGATATACGGTCACCGGGTCAGACCAGAACGTTTATCCGCCAATGTCTGATTTTCTTGCAGATAAAGGAATTCCTATAACTGTGGGTAATAGTCCTAATAATATCCCTGAAGGAGTTAGTTTAGTGGTTATTGGAAATGCCATGAGTCGTGGCAATGTTGAATTGGAGGAGGTCCTTGATTGCAAGCTCGCCTATACTTCACTTCCAGAACTACTTAAGGATGAGTTTCTGAAGGGAAAAAGGAACATTGTTGCTACGGGAACGCATGGGAAGACAACAACATCTTCTATGGTGACTCATATCTTAAAGTTTAATGGACATGATCCTAGTTACATGATTGGAGGGATTCCTTTGGATCTTGGGCAAGGAGGTAAGTTCACTGATTCTGATTTTTTTGTGCTTGAAGGTGATGAATATGACACTGCATTTTTTGATAAACGTTCCAAGTTTATTCATTACCTGCCTGAAGTTGTCATTGTAAATAACATTGAGTTTGATCATGCCGATATTTTTGAGGACATAGATGACATTAAATTGAGCTTTAAAAGGATGTTAAACATTGTTCCTAGGAACGGTGTTGTTTTTGTTAATGGGGATGATTCAGATGCTGTCGATGTTACTGTTGGTTGTCCTGCTCCAGTCATCAAGGTTGGTATGAATGATCAATGCGAACATTGCCTTAAAGATATGGTCTTCCGGTCAGGCTTGTCATTGTTTACTTTAAATGGTTGTAAATATGAGATTCCTATGGATGGTGAATTTAACGTTCGTAATGCGGCCATGGCAGTGAGCGCTTCATTGTTTGTTGGATTAGAGGAATCTGGGATTGCAAAAGCTTTGGCTGATTTTTCTGGAGTTGCACGTAGGCAGGAGTTCAGAGGAGAGGAATCAGGAGTAAAGATCATCGATGACTTCGGTCACCATCCCACAGCGATAGGATCGACGATTGATGCTATCCGTCAAAGATATGAAGGTTCTCGGATTTGGGCTCTCTTTGAGCCGCGCTCCAATACCAGTCGGAGAAATTTAATGCAGGATCAGCTAGAATTCGCTTTATCAAAGGCGGACGGTATTTTTATCAGTGAAGTTCCCGATCCAGAAAAGGTTCCTTCAGACGAATTACTAAACATTGATTCAGTAATTGAAAGCCTACGAACAAAAGGCAAGATAGCTTTTCAGGGTTCAGATTCTGATGACATAGTAGAAAAATTAATACCTCTTACTGAGCCTAACGATGTGATTGTTATTCTGAGTAATGGTGAATTTGGAGGAATTCATACAAAATTACTACAAGGGCTCCGATGATGTTCGCAAAATAAATGGTAAGGTTCCTTTATGCATTAATTTTAGCAGGATCGATTTCTTCTTTTAATGCCGCGGGTGAATCGATTCCGCATAAACATATTCTGAACAGTGTTGGACAACTTGTTGTTGTTGTCACAGATGGATGGGATAGTTCTGAGGGTAAGTTGATGTGTTTTATTCGTGAAGGCCGTAAATCATGGAGACCAAAATTGAAGGAAGCCATTCCTGTAATGCTGGGTTCTAAGGGTCTTGCTTGGGGCAGAGGAGTTTTCGCTGAAACTGAAAAAAAAATTAAAAAGGAAGGTGACGGATGCGCTCCTGCTGGAATTTTCAAGATTGGAAAGATTTATGGAGAATCTGAATCATTACCTAATAAATCTAAGTATCCTTACCACAGAATTACCAAATTAGACGCCTGGGTTGATGATCCGAAGAACCCTCTTTATAACAAGCATGTAAAGATAGGTTCCCGTGATGAGGTGCCTGTTTGGTTTCAATCTCAGCGGATGCGGCTCGGTGACCCGGCATACAAATGGCTCATTGAAATTCGTCATAATAGTGATCCTCCAAAGCCGGGACACGGCAGCGCGATTTTTTTCCATGTTCAAAGAGACCCAGGAAGAAGAACGACCGGATGCACTGCAATGAAATTAATTGATCTTGAGCGTCTGATAGTTTTTCTCAGGAAAGATAAGAACCCGCATTATATCCTTCTCCCACATTTTGAGTATCAGAGAAAAATTAAAACACTGAACCTTCCTGATTTTTCTTACTAGGCATGAACTTAATTAAAATACTCTGCCCAACTTGTTTTGAGGTTTTCGAAATTGTCCCTCCTCCTTTCTCAGAAATACCGGCAGAGCTTGATTATGACTGTGAGGTGTGTTGTTCCCCTCTGATTATTGATCTGTTTAAAAAGGGAGATGAAATAACAGTTGAATCACGTGCTTTGAGTAATTGATCTTATGTCACGTGTTTCTGTTATTCTTCCTGTATATAATGCAGATAAAACTCTATACCGTGCAGCGAAAAGTTGTCTAGATCAGACATATGAAGATCTGGAATTGATCATTATTGATGATGGATCGACAGATGGAAGTGCCGAGATTTCTAATTCTATCGTGAGTTCAGATCAGCGCGTTTCTTTCATTCAATGTGATGAAAATGTTGGTGTATCAAGTGCAATAGAGAAGGGAAGGCGAATAGCAAGTGGATCATTCATTGCTAGAATGGATGCTGATGATGTGTCACATCCAAACAGGATAAAGACACAGGTAGAAGCGTTGGATACTAATCGATTCCTTTCAGGTTGTGGGACCTCGGTCCGATTAATCAATGCTCCAAGAGCGGATCCTGGTAGAGGGTTTTCTGCATATGTTTCTTGGCTGAACGGGCTCAACGATGTCGAGTCTCTTGCGTCTCAGAGGTTCATTGACAGCCCGATCGCCAATCCTTCGAGTATGGTTCGCTCTTCATCTTTGGATATGATCGGTGGATTTCTTGATCCTGAATGGGCTGAAGATTATGATCTTTGGCTTCGTTTTTTGGATAAGGGGATGAAATTGATGAATATACCCGAAATTCTTTTTGATTGGTATGATTCGCCGAATCGTTTAACGCGCAGTTCTGATCGATATTCTTTAGAGAGATTTTCTCAGGTCAAGGCCCATTATATTTCTAAATTAAAATTGGCAATTGATAATGGAGTTGAGATTGCTGGAGCGGGACCGATAGGAAAAAGAATTGCTAATAATTTTATTTCTGAGGGAATTTCAGTGAATCGTTTTTATGAAGTTAATGAGCGGAGGATAGGAGAATTTATTCATGGAGTCGAAGTCTTTGATTATTCTTCTCTCAGATCAGGATCTTCAATGCTTATTAGTGCAGTGGCACGTCCAGGTGCGCGTGAAATTATCCGTGAATTGGCTATTAATTCAGGATTCTGTGAAGGTGTTGATTATTTTTGTGTGGCCTGAACTAATTGCTTGATTCTATATCAAGAACACAGCGGAATCCGGTATGATATGAAGCGCTGATGTCATCACTGAGTTGTCGGGCGCCGACCCTGTACCCTGTACAATATCCTTCACTGCAAAGGAAAGATCCTCCACGGATGATTCTCTGGAAAACAATAGGACCTTCTCCTTTTTGAACGATTGATTGACCTATTCCTCCTTTAGGTGATTCGATTGGACTTCTTGCATAGTAGTCTCTCTCATATTTATCTACGACCATTTCCCATACATTGCCTCCCATATCAAATAAGCCGTAGCCGTTTGGCGAAAATGATTTCACGGGAGAGCTTGTCATGTAGCTGTCTTCATTTGTGTTTTTGTTTGGAAAATCACCTTGCCAAAAGTTGGCCATCATTTTTCCTTTCGGTGATAGCTCGTTGCCCCAGGGATATAATTTTTCTTTGAGTCCTCCACGTGCTGCATATTCCCACTCAGCTTCCGTCGGCAGTCTTTTTCCAGCCCACTTTGAATAAGCGAGTGCATCTTCATAGGCAATGTTAACTACTGGGTGATTCCATCGGCCCTCAAGATTTGATTTTGGTCCTTCTGGGTGATTCCAGTCGGCTCCATGGACTAGTTTCCACCAAGTCCAATGCGATGCAGTATTTATGTCGACATTGTTTTTTGGAGGAGCCATAACGAAGGCCGCAGGCAGTAGATCTTCTGGCTTTGCCTTTGGGTAATCTTTTTGATTGAACGGTCTTTCTGCTTGAGTTTTGTACCCCGTATCATCCACGAAAGTCTTGAACTGAAGGTTGGTTACTTCAGTTTCATCCATGTAAAAAGGCTTCAGAATGACTCGGTGAGGAGGGTTTTCTTCTGCCCCGCTCCTCACCGGCTGTTCTTTGGGTTCGAGACTCGTTCCCATAATGAATGATCCACCCGGTATGAGAACCATTCCTTCTGAGGGAGAGTTTTTTACTTCTTCCGATCTTTTCTGATTTTCACAACCTGAAATTGTAAGAACGCAGATTAATATTAAGAATGGGTTCCTGATCATTTGCGATTAAAGATGCTGGAATTAAATGAGTTTGTCCACTTCATTGATATTCGTTTGACAGCGAGGCTTCCACATCGCTTGATACACTTAGATGACTCAGTTCCGCCCATGCATTGATCTTCATGATGGACTTGTTAAGCAGGTTATTGGGGGAACCTTTGACGAGGAGGGTGGAGAAGCGCCAATAGAAAATTTTGTCAGTGAACGGGACTCAAGACACTATGCTCAGATGTATCGCAATGATAACCTTGTCGGTGGTCATGTCATTATGCTTGGATCCGGCAATGAAGAATCAGCGAATGATGCTATAAAAGAATATCCGCAAGGACTTCAATTAGGTGGAGGAATTACCCCACAGAATGCTACACGATGGCTTGATCGTGGTGCCAGTCATGTAATTGTGACTTCATACATTTTTGAGGGATCAAATTTTTCAGATGAAAAATTATCATCAATAGTTAAGGCGGTGGGTAAGGATCGACTAGTTATTGATCTTAGTTGTCGTGTTTGCTCTGAAGGAGGATGGAAAGTTGCAAAGGACCGGTGGCAAACAATAACAGATCTTCCAATCAATTATGAGACACTTGATAAGTTATGCCGAAGTTGTGCGGAATTTCTTATTCATGCTGCTGACGTTGAAGGGAAGTGTGAGGGCATGGACACTGACCTCGTTAAATTATTGGGAAGTTGGGGGAAGATTCCTCTGACCTATGCTGGAGGTGTGAAATCCATTGAGGACTTACACAAGATTGATGAACTTAGTTCAGGTTGCTTGGATGTTACCGTCGGTTCTGCTCTGGATATATTCGGTGGAACTGGAATCAGTTATACTGAATGTGTAGAGTGGAACGCACGCTGAAGGAGAGAAGTATCATTGCCAAACTTTGGCATCTTGAACCACGTCCTTGTAGATTGATTCCAGTTTTTGGGCCATGGAATTTAACTCTTTAGGGTGTTTTTCAGCAAGGTTATTCATTTCGCCGATGTCTTGAGATATTTTATAAAGTTCGAAATCCCCTAACTTCGCTTTCTGAAGAGATGAGCGGTTTGCTTCTGTTATGGATCTTGCTTTGATGTTTTTTCCGTTAGCAGATTTTAAACTGGCTAGCAATTTCCATTTGCCGTCCCTGATAGCAATTTTAGCTTTGTTTAAAGAAGAATAGTAACACCAGAACAGAGGCTGTTTCCGCTGCACGGAAGATCCATCGAATGCATTGATCATGTCAGCACCGTCAAGCTTGAGGTCAATTGGGATTTCACCTGCCGCTAGGCTTGCAAATGTAGGTAAGAGGTCCAGCGCACTGATAGGTGAATCACTGACTTGTTTAGCTTTTATCTGAATTGGCCATCGCATTATTCCGGCAACTCGTATACCAGCTTCGTGAGTGTGGAGTTTCATTCCCCGGAGAGGGCCTGGACTTCCGTGAGAACGCCATGCATTACGGTACCTGTTCAGAGTTTCGGGGCCATTGTCTGAAGAAAATATCACGAGTGTGTTTTTTGTGAGATTTAGGCGGTCCAGACTCAATGTTATCTGACCGACTGCAGAGTCCATGTTCTCTACATTTGCATAATAGAGAGCCTCTCCTCTTTTCTTTGCCTTAGGGTAGTTTTCAATAAGATTCTTGGGCGAGGCGATCGGTTCATGAGGTTCATGGAATGCTACGTAAGAGAAGAAAGGTTGGTCTGGATTATTTTTTACGTGTTTGGTTATCCAGTCCACAGCTTCTTGGGCAACGATTTGGCAACTAAAGCCTCTGCTTATACCTACATTTTCTCCGTTACGGACAAAATTTTTCGGATCCTTATGGCTCGGAGCGGCATTATTTTGAGTTGCGAACCAATGATCAAATCCAAAGTCACCGGGCTGCGGTTGATTTTTTCGATTAAAGATTCCATTGCAGTGCCACTTGCCTGTCATGCATGTTGCGTATCCAGTTTTTTTCAACATGGCCGGCATAGTGAATTCATTTTTGCTCATATGCATTCGATTGCCTCCGGGTATCCAATCATAGACTCCTGCCCGGTTAGGCGTTCTGCCTGTCATGAGCCCAACGCGTGACGGTGAACATACCGGAGAAGATGAATAGAAACTGGTGAAACGGATTCCCTCAGAGGCTAACTTATCGATGTTTGGAGTTCTGATAATTTTATTTCCGTAACAGGAAAGATCACCGTAGCCGAGATCATCACATAGGATGATTATGATGTTTGGCCGTTCATCGGCTTTGGTCGAAGAAAAGGATGATAATAATGTGAGTAATATGAGTAGAGCTTTGGTGAATGGAGGAAGCATAACGATATTGTTTATATTGATCGGCTGTTATTGTCTGTTGAATTTACTGAATAATACACGGCTTTTTAGCAAAATTAATTTCAGGCGCAGGCATAAGGATAAATGAAATGGATCACAATTATTTAGTCTTTTTCTGATCATATTGGGAAATAAATTTCATAAAAATCGACCTTTTACTCTAAAAAGATGATGATAATAAAGTGAATCAGAAAGTTTTTTGATTTTTTTCTAAGGGTCTTGCCTCTTCAATCGTTGTTTATGATGTAACAAATTAATGTTAGAACACAATACAGCCGACGAACGAGAAGGAATTGTTCATAGAGCCCTCATTGAGTTTGAGTCAGCCTTGATTGGTTATGCGGCTAGCATTGTTAAGGATGAGGACCGCGCTAAGGATGTCGTACAGGACACATTCATAAAGCTTTATGAGCAAGATCCTGAAAAAGTGAAAGAATCTCTCAAGGCATGGCTTTTCACGGTCTGCCGAAACCGTTGTTTTGACGTTATAAGAAAAGAAAAACGTATGATTAATGTAGAAGATGATCAATTGACAGTCATTCGTGATATTGCGGATGACCCTTCACGAGCCGCGGAACGGGCGGATGAGCATAGTAATGTTATTAAGTTTTTGGACCGGTTGCCGCAAAATCAACGTGAAGTGATACGTCTGAAATTCGAAGGAGATATGAGTTATAAGGAGATAAGCCAGACCACTCAATTAAGTGTGAGTAATGTCGGGTTTCTTATTCATGCCGGTATCAAGCGATTGAGAGGTCTTCTATCGGACCAGATCGCGTAGAGGGAATGACAAAGTTTAATAAATAATTTTTTAGAAAGGAAATATTAGTAATGAAAATTGATTCTGAAGACCCGAGACTTACTGCTTATGCGCTTGGTGAACTTGACCCGAGTGAGGTGGATGCATTTGAGAGGATTCTTGAAGAGTGTCCTGAAACAAAGTTGGAAGTGGATGCTATTAGAGATGCGATAACAATCATCAAGGAAGAATTTGATGAGGCTCCTAAAAAGAAGCTTTCCGAAGAGCAAAAACAAATACTTTTTAGTAATGAAGTGGACGTTATTCTGAATCCAGGGCCTGACGCCTTTAGTAAGGTTAATAAGTGGCTAGGTGTTACCGCAGCCGCGGCCTGCTTTGTCGGAATGGGGATAGTTGGCCTCCGATCAGTAAAACAAGAGCTTCAAGAGGATTCAGATTATTCGGGTAAACGAAATGCAGCAACTTCTACAAATTCTCCTGAACCAGTTCCAGTAGAGAAAGCGCAACTCGTAAAGAAGCAGTCTGAGAATAATGAACAGTTGATTAAATTATCAAAAAAAAGGACTGGCAAAGCCGCCACCGCTGATCCCTTCACTTCTGCGGATCTTGCAGATTCTAAAGAATCTGCCGCCAGCCTTGCTTTCGAAGCTACAGTTCCTGAAGGAGAAGCTATTGTAGATCTTAATCTTAGTGCCAATGGCAATGCGAATAAAAGACAATTTACGAAAGAGGCAGTCAAAAAGTCTTCCCCAAAACTATCTAGTCTGCGAGCTAATTCAATCGTAGCTAGTGCGAAGACGCCATCACCAAACGATTTACTATCAGTTGGAGGTCTGCGAAATAATCTAAGCAAAGATAGATGGTTCCTTAAAGAATCTGACAAGAGGGACCAGATTGTAGGTGAAGAGCAAAATCTGAATCGTGAGCAGTACGGGGTTTATCATGACACTCCTTTCTTCCCGACTCTTGAACGGCCCTTATCTACTTTTGCAGTTGATGTAGATACGGCGAGTTATTCAAATGTCCGTCGTTACATTGGGCGGCGTGAACAACTTCCCCCGGCCGACGCTGTTCGTGTTGAGGAAATGATCAATTACTTCGATTATGATTATCCCTATTCAGGTGATAAGCATCCTTTTTCAGTGCACCTTGAAACTTCTTCAGCTCCCTGGAAAGCTGGTCATCGACTCGTAAGGATAGGCTTGAAGGCTAAGGACATGGATGTGGACGAAAGGCCCCCATCTAATCTTGTTTTTCTGGTCGACTGTTCTGGATCCATGGGGAATCCGGACAAATTACCCCTCTTGAAAAAATCTCTCGTATCTTTAGTGGAGAATTTGACTGAGGATGATCGGATAGGGATTGTCACTTATGCTGGTGGAGCAGGAGTGGAACTTGATCCACTGCACGGTGATCAGAAAGATAAAATCATTGAGATAATTAGGGGACTTAGAAGCGGTGGTGCAACCAATGGTGAAGGGGGAATTCGTGTCGCTTATGATCTTGCTACGAAAAATTACATTGAGGGTGGAACGAACCGTGTAATTCTTGCCACTGACGGTGACTTCAATGTTGGAATTTCTGATAACAGTAAATTAGTTGAGTTAGTTAAAGGTCGTGCGGATAAGGAGAAGATTTTCCTTACGGCACTTGGTTTCGGTGAAGGCAATATCCAGGACGCTCGACTCGAGCAGATTGCTAATAATGGTAACGGAGAATATTACTATATTGATTCCATTAAGGAGGGAAGAAGAGTTCTTGTCGATAAGATGAGCTCGACTCTGGTCACTGTGGCTAAGGATGTTAAAATTCAGGTCGATTTTAATCCTAGTACGGTCAGAAGCTATAGGCTCATTGGTTATGCTAACCGTAGAATGAGAGCTGAAGAATTTCGTGATGATGCAAAAGATGCAGGAGAAATTGGAGCCGGTCATGCAGTGACTGCTCTTTACGAAATAGTTCCAGCAGGATCTGCTAATGAAGAAGGGGATGTGGCAATAAAGTCAAAGTATAGGAAGTCAGCTAAAAAAGCAGATAAAGGTGAGCGGTCAGATATTGTGGAAAGTGAAGAATTGCTTACTGTCTTTTTAAGGTACAAGGGTCCTGAGGATGGTATTGAAGATGAGGCGAAGGAGTTTTCTGTACCACTTACCGATTCAGATAATGGATGGGAGAATTCCAGTAAAGACTTTCGGTTCGCTTCATCAGTTGCAGGATTTGGAATGCTGTTGAGAAATTCCAAGTTTGGTGGTCAGGTCAATTATGATCTGCTGCTGGAATTGGCATCTGAGGGGATAAGTGATGATAAGAATGGCCTTCGTAAAGAGTTCGTTGAGCTAGTTAAAAAGGCAAAGGCCATCACCCGAGCAAAGAGTGATTCCGAGTAGCTCCGGCTAAAGACTCATTAACGTTGTCGGGGTCGGCGACTGCGGAAATCACCAGTTGGCCGGCCCCGGGTAGGCGTTTCAAGAATAGCCGTTTGGGTTTCTTGTGGCAACCCGCTGTTAGGAAGCCATGCCTTGGCCGCGTCCGCGTCCGTGCGCATCCAAGACTGAGCGACTGTTTTAAGTGTATTAATTCGGGTCTCTTCATTGTCAATCGTAGCGGCCCATGTGGCCGCGCTTTTTGGATCTTCACGGTCAAGTGAAGTTGCAAATGAGCTGACAGCTGAGTCTCGGGTTTCTGAAGGTTTCATTGCTATAAGATGATTGCTCGCAGCTTCAGGATCATTTCTTGTCCAGTTTTCCATAACCTCTTCATATGCTTGTCCTTGTGCATTTGTTGGGAGGCTCGAGACCCAGTCCACAGCATCCTGGGGATTCTCACGGCTTAGATGTGAGGCCACTTCACTAACAGCTCTTTGTGCATATTCTTTTCCAGCGTTACTTGACACCCATTTTTTAGCAGCATCAATGTCAGACCGTATGTAGCTCTCAGTCACCTGATCAAATGCGGATGATTTCAATTCACCATCTGGAAGTGCTTCGGCCCATTCTATTGCGGTGCTTACTCCTTTTTTTAATTGCTCTGATGCAATTTGACTAATGTAGCGCTGTGTTACATCACCTCTGCGTAAAACTCCGGTTGGTTGTTCTTCTGGTTCACGGTTCGCTTCCATTTTTAATACATAATCAGTAGCAGCGCGCGCATCACTTTTGGCTAGCCCATTAATGAGTCCATAGGTAAGAAAACTTTTTTGCCTATCATCTTCTAAATTTGAAATTGTTTTCATTGCAGATTCCGGGTCAACTGATGCCCAGGCGGATAATGCAGAATACGCATACATGTTACTTCCTTGGCCACCTCTGCCTCTGTTTCGGTCAGGATTATTACTAAGTGCCATTTTAATAGCAGATTCTCCGTCCGCTCTGCCCCAGGCCTGAAAGAAAAGTTCCATTTTTCTACTTCTTTCACGTCCATCTAAATTTTCTTTTAATGATTCATAAATTCCCGAAGCGTTGTCTGCATTGAGGCCGATTAGCATTTGGGCGAAAAGTAAATTCTTTTCAATTGGATTGCTGGAGTTTAGATAATTATTGATCAGTTGATTTGCAGGTGCACTGGTAGTTGAGATATTTTCAAGGGTTGGTAATTTTCTATTTTGGCTACGGATACCATTATTTTTTTCTGCAATGGCAAGAGGTTTTGTTTGTTGCTCTTGCTTAATTAATTCTAATTTATCTGTTTTCAGATTGTTTTTTGATTCGATTTTCTTACCAAGGGCAAAAGCTGTTATAGCAATGAGAAACCAAATGGCATGAGGAGTTATTTTTTTATCCATGACTTTGAAATGGTTATTAGATTTAATAAGAGAGCGTTTGTCTATAGCAAAAGCCCCGAGGGTTATTAAGTCCTCGGGGCCAGATTGTTTTTCTAGGAAATTTCTAGAATTTTAATGGCAGATTTTATTATTCGGCTGGTTTACGGGAACCTTTAGGGCGACCACCTTCTGAGCGTTTTCCTTTAGGGCGACCACCTTCTGGGCGTTTTCCTTTAGGGCGATCACCTTCTGGGCGTTTTCCTTTAGGGCGATCACCTTCTGGGCGTTTTCCTTTAGGGCGATCACCTTCTCCTCGCTTGCGCCTTTCACCCATTTTTGCGATTGCGGCTTTTATTTCCTCATCAGAAACTTTACCATCTCCATCGCTGTCTGCGCGTTTAGTAAACATTTCTGCAAATTTTTCATTTTCAGCTAAACGGGCTTTAATTGCTTTAAGAGCTTCTTCAGGTGAACGCTGTGCACGAGGGTCTTTTGGCTTAGCGCTTTCTGGGCGTTCAGCTGTAGGTTTCCCTTTTTTCTTTCCTTTTTTTTCTTCATCTTGAGCAATTGCTGAAGAAGACAAAAGAGCCAGAGTGATTGCACTTGCAGCAAGTTTTGTAAGTTTTGTTTTCATTATATTTTTGGTTGACGGTTAAAAGAAATTCAAAGTGGTGAAATCTCTATGAGGGTTCATGAATTTATATTTAAGATAGTAACAGGCGTAGATTACCTTAAGATGATCTGCTTAACTTTTAATATCAGTTCTAGATAATACAAATTTGATTTGATCACTCTTTATGAGTTCTGCCTCTAAATTTAAGCCTAAGCATTTTGAGCATGCTTTTGATAGAGCTAGGCCTAATCCGCTATGAGATCCGTCAGTTCGGGAAATATCACCCCTCCATAATCTTTCAAAGAGGTGACTCAACATCTCTTTATCAAAATTTTCAACTGAGTTAGAAATACTAATAATATGCCCTTCAGATTCTTGATTTCCACTGATATCGATTATTCCTTCTGAGGGCGTATATTCTGAGGCATTTGAAAATAAATTATTCATAATTAAACGGAGTATCTTGGGATCTGTTTCAATTAAATGTTCGTTAGAAATTTTTATTGTCACTTTGATCTTTTTTTCTTCAGCTTTTTGGACGAATGGACCCCAACAATCTTTCGTGAATTTGTGGAGTGGTATTTTTTCATATACAGGATCCTCGTCTCCATTATCGTATCTGTTCAATGCTAATAAACTTTCAATTATTTCCTGTAATTGTTGAGCGATATCTAAAGTTTCGTTGGCGTGGGATTCCGCATTATTTTCAGGCCAGCGCAATGCGACTTCTGCCATCATTTTTAATTCGGCAATAGGTGTTCTAAGTTCGTGTGCTAGATCCCCACTGAATCTCCGCTCTCTTTCAAAACCATCCTCTAACCTTTCCATGAGTTTGTTGAGATGTTCGCATATTGGAGAGAGCTCTACCGGTAGATCAATTTTGGAAAAACGATGACTCAAAGAAGAAGAATTTACTGAGGCTAGCTTATTACCCAGTGCATAAAGAGGCTTTAGGCCATTCTTTAACGCAAAATGGACTAAAGAAAATGAGAAGAATCCTGCAACGATACCGATAGCTATTATTCCAAATAATAGGGTATTAAGAGTTTGTTCCATTGGTTTTGAGTTCAAAGCAATGATTCCTGTTAGTGATATGTTCCGTGGTGGATTTTGTTCTTGATTTTGTGCAGGAGATTCATCGTTAGGTCTTCGCATTCCTTCATTTCCCCTTGGCCTTGGCCTACCAAATCCAAATCTACGAAAAGTCGAAGCCATGGCTCGCATGGAGTCTCCATTTTGGAGTGATATATTAAAGAAAATAGGATTGTTAGAATCTGTAATTTCAGGGAATTTAAATTCTTTTGTAGATAGTCCTTCGGATTGTCTGATTACTGTATCTTTATTTAACCATATTATGTATTTAGGCCCTCCTGCGCTTAAAAAATCCGGCCATCTTTGGGTTATACGATTTTCTGGAGTGGTGCGATTCTCACTTGGTTGAAAGTTTTCTCTTGGTGGTCGTACAATCAAGCGGTCAGGCCTCTGAGGACCAGGGTTCCGAAAAGTGGATCCACCAATGAACCGAAGAGCGCCTTCCATTCTTTGTAATTCAGAATCAATTTTAGTTACTTCACCTTGCTTAACAGATAAGTATATTCCTGCCCCTGCAATGGCCCATAATAAAGTTAAGCCTAGCAATAACCAGATAAATAGATTCTTCCTAATTGAACTCATTAGTTCTTTGGCATGAGTATGTATCCTTGGCCTCTTCTCGTATGAATTAGTTCAGCATCATCAGGCCCTTTTGCTATTTTTTTCCGAAGGTTACAGATCGCGGAGTCGACCACATTACTCATAGGTGAAACAAGTTCATCATAAATGTGTTCTTCTATTTCTGATCTCGAAACGACTGATCCTTGTCGCATTGCCAAATATTCAAGAATCGCATATTCTCTGGCAGTGAGATCTATTAAGTTACCATCACGCTTAACTGTTTTAGCAGAACTATCAATGATTAGATCATTTAAGGTAATAGTTGATGTAGACTTTTTATATGAACGTCTGCAAAGAGCTTCTATTCTTGCTAGGAGTTCCTCAAGTGCGAATGGTTTTATGAGATAATCATCGGCTCCTTTTCTGAGACCTTTGACTCTATCAGCGATTGTGTCTTTAGCGGTTAATAATAGGACCGGAGTGTCACGTTCTCGTTCCCTTAACTGTTCAAGGACACTTAATCCGTCGAGGCCCGGTAACATGATATCTAGAAGAATGATATCATATGTATTCTCAGAGCCCATCCAAAGGCCATCATTTCCATTGTCAGTTGAATCTACAGCGTAGCCTGACTCTCTGAGTGCTTTTTCTATTGCCTCTCTGAGTCGGTTTTTATCTTCTACAAGTAAAATACGCATAATTGATCGAATCCATTAGATATTATGCGAAGAATATGACCGCACCATTACGCGAGTCATACTCTAATACTTAGTTTCATTGGTTGATTATAATGAAACACCCCTCTTCCAGGGTAGAAAATCATCCTGTCCTAAGATGACTGCTTTTGGTTTGTATGTACCGCTAGCCGTTTCAATGAGTAGATCGAGGAGATTATTTCCTAGTTCTTCTATTGAAGATTCGCCTCGTATGATTGATCCAGTATCAAAGTCAATGAGGTCGGGTAATCTCTCCGCCAGTTCGCTGTTAGTTGAAATTTTGATTGTCGGAGTTATGGGGTTTCCTGTTGGAGTGCCAAGTCCAGTCGAAAAGACCATAAGGTTAGCTCCTGATCCGGTCATGGCAGTCGTTGATTCTACATCACCTCCCGGAGTGCATAATAGGGAAAGGCCTTTCTTGGTCACGGGTTGTGGATAATCAAGAACCTCAATAATGGGTGAAGTTCCACCCTTCTTTGCAGCCCCTGCTGATTTAATAGCATCAGTTATTAGGCCATCCTTAATGTTTCCAGGGGAAGGATTATCTTTAAACCCTGACCCGTGCGCTTCGGCCCGAGCATTATACACTTTCATCAAAGAGGCGAATCTGAATGCAGTTTCATTATCTATGCATCTATTACATAGGTCCTGCTCGACGCCGCAAAGTTCTGGAAATTCAGAGAGTATTACTGAGCCTTCAAGACCCACAATCAGGTCCGCGCATTGACCGATGGTGGGGTTAGCTGATATCCCTGAAAAGCCATCCGATCCACCACATTCGACTCCTAAGCAAATATTAGAAAGGTCAGCAGGGTTCCGGTTGATTTGATTTGCAGAAATCATTCCTATGAATGTTTCTCTGATGGCGGAATTTAACATTTCTCGCTCTGAGGTGAATTTCTGTTGCTCGAAAATTAGTAATGGCTTGTCGAATTGTGGTGAACGAGAATATATCTCTTCTTGCAAAATACTCACTTGTGCATTTTGACAACCTAGACTCAGAACAGTTGCACCAGCAACGTTAGGATGATTAATATATCCAGCTATCAGCCCGCACAATGTTTGTGCATCTTCACGCGTTCCTCCACAACCCAAGCCATGGTCTAAAAATTTCAACCCGTCTATATTTTCAAATAAAGGTTGTTTTTGTTTGATAAATTTATTCGATTGAAGGTCACGCAGATTCTTCTCATTGGATCCCCCTTCGTAAGCTTTTTTAAGATCTTGAGCAAATGAAGTGTAAGGATCGTCGAATGAGTACCCGAGAGTCTTTTTTAATGCAGATTTTAGCATTTCAAGATTCCGTGATTCACAAAATACTAAAGGTACAAAGATCCAATGATTGGCTGTTCCTACTTTTCCATCGGACCGATGATAACCATTAAATGTTTTATTTGAGTATTTTGAAATATCTGGTAAATCCCAACTTGTCTCACCGCTCTTCCCTTCATAAGGGGAAGACTTGTGTGTAACATTTTCAGTGTTAATAAGTTCCCCGGATCGTATTGATTTTTTAGTCGAACCTACTACGACTCCGTACATTGTGATATCATCCCCACCATTAAAGTCTTTCCCTGCTAACTTTTGTTTGGCAGGTATTAATTCCTTGGTAATTAATCCTGGTTCAATTTCTTCAGAACTTTTGATGTCAGTAAGCGCAACCAGAACATCATCGTCAGGATCTACTCTAATGGCAATTTTACGGGACATTATTGGGATTGGAGATTAATTTTCTGAGAATCTATTTCAGAATTGAATTGTTCTGAGCTTTATATGATAACCGTCTATTATTGTGTTTCATTAAGTAATCGATTTATATTTCTAATAACATGTCAGTTTCGGCAAAAGAGCCTAATTTTAATGACGCATATGAGCGGACTAGGAAAAGTTTAATTGAGCGTCTCAATGATTGGGAGGATCAAAAGAGCTGGGATGATTTTTATAAGACTTATTGGCGTTTGATTTACGGTGTTGCTGTAAAATCTGGTTTAAAGAATGAAGAGGCTTTCGATGCAGTTCAAGAAACTATTATCTGCATCGCTAAGCAGCAAAAAGAAGGTAAGTATGATCCAAATAAAGGTTCATTTAAGGCGTGGCTCATGAACATGAGTCGCTGGAGGATAGCTGACCAGTTTCGCAAAAGAAAAAAGGATAATGCTATAGTTGATTGTCATGGAATGGACGATTCAATAAGAACTGCTGTTATTGATAGATTCGAGGATCAGAATGGTCCTGAAATTGAAAGGATATGGGAAGCGGAATGGAACAAAAGTATTACAGATCGGAGTCTAGCAAAAGTGAAAGGTAAAGTTTCACCTAAACAGTTTCAAATATTCGATTGTTACGTTGTTCAAGGCTGGTCAGTAGATAAGGTCAAAAAAGAATTGGGAGTTAGTATTGCTCAAGTTTATTTAGCAAAACATCGCATTGGTTCAATATTAAAGAAGGAAATCCAGAAACTTGAAAAGCAGCTCTTCTGATTTCAGTGAAAGCTCCCCACTGATTCCTGATCACGAAATGATTAGAAGGATTGGGAAAGGGTCTTATGGAGAGGTTTGGCTTGCGCGCAGTGTCACTGGATCTATGCGGGCTATCAAAGTGGTCAATCGTAAGGACTTTGAATACGATAGAACCTTCGAAAGGGAATTTGAGGGTATTAAAATTTTTGAGCCAATATCCCGTACTCATCCTGGCCTGGTTAATATTTTGCATGTTGGGCGTAATATGGATGATGGCTTCTATTATTATGTCATGGAATTGGCAGATGATAAGGTTAGTAAGTCTGAGGTTATTGATGATAAGTATGCTCCAAGAACGTTAGCATCTGAGATAAAAGACAGACAAAGAGTGTCAATGGATGAATGTGGGGAGTGGGGTGCAATTATGGCGAGTGCTTTACATCACATTCATGAGTCGGGTCTGACTCATAGAGACATTAAACCTTCAAATGTGATTTTTGTGGATGGGATCCCTAAGATTGCTGATATTGGCCTTGTGGCACTTTCTGGGCAGCGCACATTTGTTGGCACCGAAGGTTTTGTTCCGCCCGAAGGGCCGGGTGATCCTAAGGCGGATATTTATAGTTTGGGTATGGTCCTTTATGAAATGAGTTCTGGTAAGGATCGTTTTGAATTTCCTGCAATTTCAGATCCAAATGGGAATGAAGTGGAGAGAAGAAAATGGCGTTCCCTTAATGATATTATTTGCAAGGCATGTGCCACTCTGGCGGGGCAACGTTACGATAATGCTCACAAAATGAGCCAAGATTTGCAGTCTTTGGATAAGAGGAGGGCAGTTAGTACGATTGTGGTTAAGTTCTCTAGAGCTTTACTGCTCATGGCTTTGGTTGCTATTGCTATTTTTGGTGTATCAAACATTGATTTCTTTGAGCCTTTTCATATTAAACAAAGCGAAGAACCTGATGACGTTCCTTCTAATGGGAACAATACCATTACAGAGGGTGATGATGAGGAAAGTGAGGAAAAAGAACCTAAAATAGGTGAAGATAAGTTTGGAAATGTTCGGATCACTGCTGTGCCTAGAGGCGCCAAAATTTTTCAGGTCTTTGAAGATGGCAGAAAAAGGTTATTCAAAGGAATTGCTTCACCGGATTATTTTGAGTCGGAGGTATCAATCGGCAAGGTTAACTATGAGTTAGAACTGGAAGGTTACCGAATTAAGTTGGCTCAAGGTATTGTCAAAGCTGATGAAACATTATTACTGGGAGGGCATTTGGAATTCTATAAGCCTCCAATTGAGGAAGAGGAGTGGCAAAACTCACTTGGGATGAAATTTAGTTATTTTGAAGAGAACCATGTTTCGGAGGTTCCTTTTCCATTAATGAAATTTGAAGAGTATATTGCAAATCTTCTGGAGACAGTTGATTACCATAAAGCTCAATTGATTCTTCCTAATGAAGATCCTGCTGTTGTTTATGAGACTGCATTGGTGGGATCCCATTTGGCTGAGGATTTTTTTAAATGGATGACCCTAGAAGAACAAAACAAAGGTTACTTAGCAGAGAATCAAAACTATGAATTAAGAGTGGATGTTGAACATGAGAAAAGGGACGTCGTTTACGGGAAAGATGTTTTTGAGGACAGGGCTCCACTTTTTGCGTATGTGCGTACAGTAACTTATGCAACACTAACACTGAATTCTGATCCGGAAGGAGCTTCGGTTTATATTAATGACAGGTATGAGGGTAAAACAGGGTTGCGTCTCTCTGATTTGACCCCTAATCCCATTGAAGTTCTTTTTCGATTAAAAGGTTATAGAGATGAGAAACGATTGATAGATCTTCAATCCAGTATTGATCATCCGGTAAGTGTAAAAATGAGAGAGAGTAATGGGGTTGATTTTGCTAAGGAATGGAAGAATTCTTTAGGTATTCCAATGTTGCCACTGAGGGATAATGTTATGATGTCAGCTTGGGAAATCAGAGTTAAAGATTTTGATTATTTTTGCTCTTTGACGGAAGAAAAACGTGAATCTAAGCCGAAATTCCCTCAAGACGATAAACATCCTGTAGTCTTAGTTAATAGGAATCAGATAGATAAGTTTTGTGAATGGTTGACTGAATATGAGAGAGGTAAAGGACAAGTAGGATTTAACTTACGTTATGAATTGCCAACTGATAAGGATTGGAGTTTTGCCGCAGGATTAAAGGTTGAAAAAGGGTCCAGCCCTGCGGAGCGAGACCGTCTAGTCAAAGGGGTGTTTCCATGGGGTAATAATTGGCCTCCTGAAAAAAGAGCTGTTAACATTGCAGATTTATCAGCTTTGAGTTGGTTGTCTGAGTCTACTATTGTTCGTTCGTATGAGGATGGTTTTTCTCATACCTCGCCCGTTGGGAGTTTTAATCCAAACGATAAGGGTTTTTATGATCTTGCAGGAAATGTTTGGGAGTGGGTTAAGGATTCTTATGGTGGGGAATCTAACTTTAAAGAATGGTCAGTTGCTCGTGGAGGAGGATACGATTCTCATTTAGAACAGCATTTTTTGTCATCTTATAGGAGCGTTCAGCCCTTTGGTCAGAGAGGAGTGAGTTATGGGTTTAGAATAGTTTTAGTTATCGAGGCCCAAGGCAAAAATAATTGAAGTTATATGCTCCGTTATTTAGAATAGAATCAAGTATTAACTCGTTTTCAGATATGGTAGAAATAGAAATTAATTACGACAGAGATTAGCGGTGCAGCGCCAAACATGGTTTATCAGGCGCGACTATAGAAACGGACGCACCTATTGATAATCATGGTCTAGGAGAGGCATTTTCTCCAACAGATTTATGTGCAAATTCATTAGGTGTGTGCATGTTAACAATTCTTGGTATAGCGGCTAAGAAGCATGGAGTTGATATTGGTGATGTTAAGGGGAGGGTCATAAAGGAAATGAGTTTCGATTTGCCTCGAAGGATTGCGAAAATTACAATTGAGATAGAAGTCCCTTTACCGGATGATCATCCTAAGAGGGAATTAATTGAACAAGCGGCTATGGCTTGCCCTGTCCATTTTTCTCTGCATCCAGACATTCAAAAGGAAATTTCATGGAAGTGGATTAATGAATAATTTCTTTATTCTTTTGTTCTAGGATAAAATCACATATCAGCATTCGATGATCTGAATGCACTGTTCTAATAGAGCTGGCGTCAACAGGTTGGAGGGCCGGATTAGAATAGATATGGTCGATGCGAATGACTGGAAAATAATTAGTGAATGTGTTACCAATCCCTTTTCCGATGGAGCTGAATGCATTTTTATATTCAGGTGATAATATTTTAAATAAGTTGCTATTTTGGGGAGAATTGAAGTCGCCACCGAAGATTTTTGGTCTATCGGAGGCAAACTCTTCATATTGTGATAATAGCTGCTTTAATTGATCGCGCCTTTCTTGGCTTCGTTTCTGATGCTCTTTCCAGCAATTTTTATTCCATAGATCCCAGCGAGTTACTGCGCTTTCTAGATGAATGCATAGAAGCTCTATAGTTGAACCATTTTCAAGTGTTAGCATCGCACCTGTAGCGTAATTATAGAAAATAGAGGAGTAATTTCTTTTCGTTAGTTTTCCTTTAGCAATGATTGAACAGTCCCATCCCCCGACAATCTGGATTGTTGGGTTTAATAATTTATTTTTTATGATTTGGAGGTTTTTTGGTGATGGAGATTCTTGCAAAAAAATAACATCAGGATTGTAGTCGATTGATTCTAGTGCTGCTTCAATTTTACGACCATTACAATTGATCGATGCAATGCGTAACGTTTGAATGTGGTTTGCTAGATCAGTTTCCGTTTTTATTTTTTTTACTGTTGGGATGAGCCCTCGTTTTAATGATGTGATTTCATCTGATCCTAGCAATGCTGTAAGTATCCACGCGCCAAAGAACCACAGGAGTAGTTTTTTCTTTAGACATATTATTGAAATGAATATGAATCCTAAACCGATCGCGGACCAGAGCCAGATTGGGAAAACTGTAACAATGGATAATTGGTCACTATTATAATTGAAGCTAAAAAGAATCAATGAATGCAATATTGTGGAAACCAATAATGCAAGCCAGCCAATGGTACGTGCTATTTTGATAACAGAATTAATCTTTCTTAACCTCTTTGAGTTCACCTCTGTTGACTCAATAGTATAGCCAGTTGTTTGTTTTATGCAAACTACTCTGCCCGGGTCTTTTAATTAATGTGATTCATACAAGGATCACATTAGAGCTAATTAATAAGAAAACATTTCACCCTCACCAAAGAATCGTTTCAATTCATTGCTGGCAGATTCTTCCGAATCTGACGCATGACATACATTCCGCATTGTATCGACACCAAAGTCGCCACGGATCGTTCCCTTATCGGCAACAGTTGAATCTGTTGGTCCGAGTAATTCTCGAACACGTGCAATGGCGTTCTCACCTTCTAGAGCCAAAGAAATTACGGGGCATGCCTGCATAAAATTAAGTATTTTAGGGAAGAATGGCCTGTCCGCTACGTGAGCATAGTGTTCATTCAGAGTCTCGGTTGAAAGGGATATCATTTTCATACCCCTAATTTTAAATCCTTCGCTCTCAAATCGCTTAAGGATTTCACCGACTATTTTTTTTTCAACGCAATCAGTTTTGAATAGTATGAGAGTTGTTTCTAATGACATTATAAAATGTAGTTTAAATGGACATTTAATAAATGCCGCAAGCTAGGAAAAAGTCAAAGAAGTGTTCACTTTGATTAATCGGTAAAGTCTTGTGATTAATAATAAGTTTTGAGTCTATTTCTCCAACCCTTAAGCCATTTTGTTTCATCTTTAGGAGCATTATCAACTCTTTGTGTCAAAACGTGATCAGCAGCTCTGGCAAATTCAAGTGTTGCTTGGCTTGAGGAGAGATTTGGACGCATCGCTTCAAGCACTTGTAGCATTCCCCAACCCTTTCCTTTGTAACGTTCTTTTTTGTTTGTTCCTTCTCCCTTAAAGTTTACATAGTCCATTAAGGCGTACTTTCCTTGGGAGCTCTGTAATAATGTATAGAAATTATGTTTAATTTTTTTCTGCTTATTTATAGAAACTTGAATCAACATCTTCGGTAAAGCCCGTTCGAGGCGAGTTAGAATGAATGAGGTCTGTAAAGGAATTGTCCTATGAAGGAATTCCCTTAATTGATTCATTTGAGGGGAATTTTTAGAATTAATGAACTCTGTTCTTGAACTCCATGGGCAGTCGACTGTTTTTGCTATTTTTGGGACTCTGATTCCTTTTGAAGCTATGAATCGAATGAGTTTTGGGAAACTTTCTTCAAAGGGGCCTTGTTTGACGCGGCTATACCATATGAAGTGACCGATACCCAGAGAGGCAAAATATTCACCTTTGTTCCAGCTCGTGAGGCCTTCTAGCGTTCCTCCGCACTCATTCTTCCAGATTTTAGCACCAATTTTTTCCGCTTCTGGCCCAGAAAGGCGAATTCCGCTGGTTCTTATATCTTTAGATTTAACGGATACGGATTTTGGCACATTTTGTGAGCATGCGACGATCATTAGAGCGGATAGTATCGCAAGATTACAAAGGGGTTGATTTACTTTATATATCAGTTTATTAGGAGCTTTAATATTTAATGATATTCTTTTATATAAGATATAAAATATTTTTGTTGGAATCGACAAATTTCATTTCAGCGTTAGTTTGGCATGATTCCAGTATATAAATTGACCTAGTTCATGATAATATTTGCCCCCAAGGAGACTGATTCTAGTGAAACTAGAGCAGCCCTTACTCCAACAACAGTTAAGAGGTTAGTTGATATTGGATTGGAAGTTGAGGTTGAATCGGGAATTGGAGCTGGGTGTGACCATTCTGATATTGAATATTCTGAATCTGGAGCAAAAATCGTTACTGACAAAGGTTCATCCTTATCAAATGCTGATTTTATTTTTCGCGTCAGGAAGCCTCCGAGTGAAGAAATAAGTATCCTCAAACAGGGTGCTATGCATCTTAGCTTTCTTGATCCGTTTAATGATAGTGAGTCCCTTCATGCAATGGCGTCCTCTGGTATCACTGCAGTGAGTTTGGAAATGATCCCAAGAACAACTCTTGCTCAAAAGATGGACGCGCTCAGTTCACAGGCAAATATTGCAGGATATACGGCCGTAATACATTCGGCAGATAAGCTGAATAAGATACTGCCTATGATGATGACTCCCGCAGGAACAATTTCTCCTGCCAAGTACTTTATTTTGGGAATAGGAGTGGCAGGACTCCAGGCGATCGCTACCGCTAAACGTTTAGGTGCTAGGGTCACGGCCTTCGATGTTCGTCAGGAGGCCCTTGAACAAGCAGAGTCTCTTGGAGCCAAGGCGTTAAGAATCGATCTTGGTGATGATTCATCAGAAGCTGGTCAGGTGTATGCAAAAGAGTTGACGCCTGAGCAGCTTGCAAAGCAGCGTGAAGAACAAGCAAAAGTTTGTGAAGAATCTGATGTGGTTATTACTACAGCCAAAGTCTTTGGTAGGAAATCTCCCATACTTGTTACGAAGGATGTAATTCAAAGAATGAACCCAGGAAGTATGATCATTGATTTGGCTGCTGAGTCCGGTGGAAACGTTGAAGGTACAGTCTTGGATCAAGAAATTGTAACAGAAAACGGAGTTAGTATTGTGGGCATTGGTAATTTTGAAGGTCGTGTTGCTAGGCATGCAAGTCAGGTTTTTTCCGCAAATTTGGGTAATTTTGTTGAGCACTTTTGGGATCAGGAAGGGAACACATTTAAACTCGATCTTGATGATGAAATATTATCTGGCTGCGTCTTAACGCATGCAGGGAAAATCGTTCATGAGAGATTTCTTGAGGAGAGCGGTGAAAAATAAATTAATTAGTTGATCAATGGAACTTATCTTACTTTTATTTACTTTTGTCTTAGCAGCCTTTCTTGGCTTTGAATTGATTTCAAAAGTCCCTTCGCAATTGCATACGCCATTAATGTCGGGATCTAATGCAATTTCAGGCATTACAATAGTGGGTGCATTGATTGCCTCTGGGCAAGAAAATGACGCTATATCGAAGTGGCTGGGGCTGGCCGCTCTTGTGCTAGCAACCATAAATGTTGTGGGTGGCTACTACGTAACTGATCGTATGCTGTCTATGTTTAAAACAAAAAAAGACTAATCACCATAGGAGCTTTCTTGAACTTGTAATCTTTCACTGCCGAGCATGCCAGAACCTATAATTAACGTTTCTTATATTGTCGCTGCGATCCTTTTTATTCTTGGTATGAAAATGCTGGGTTCAGCGTCGACTGCTGTTAAAGGAAATAGGATTTCATCTTTGGGAATGCTCATTGCCGTTATTGTGACTCTTTCCAAGAGTGATCTTGATTATACTTGGATAGTTACTGGTCTGACTCTTGGAGGGGTTGTTGGATTAATTGCAGCTAAACGAGTTCAAATGACTGGAATGCCAGAGTTAGTTGCGTTATTTAACGGGTTTGGAGGTTTGGCAAGTTTGCTTGTTGGTTGGTCGGAGTATGAAAAGGTCCGGTCCGGAGGCTGGGCTGATTATTTGGAAAGTGCGGGTGATGCGATGCCGGGTCAATGGTTCTTAGCTTTGGTCATTGTTCTTGCGGTCATTATTGGTGGCATAACGTTCACAGGTTCTATCGTTGCTTATCTTAAGCTTTCAGGAAAGATCGGTGGTACTGCTACAATTTTTCCATTACAAAAACTCATTAATTTATTAGTGATGCTGGGGACTGTTGTGGTCGGGTGCTATTTTATTACAATAGTAGATAGTGGAACGGCTAGGTTCTGGCTGTGGTGGGTCATTGTTCTATCATTACTAATTGGTGTGCTAGGTGTGATCCCTATAGGCGGAGGGGATATGCCCGTAGTGATTGCGTTATTGAATTCATTTTCTGGCCTAGGAGCAGCGGCTGCAGGTTTTGTGATTACGAACACAGTACTTGTTGTGGCCGGTTGTTTGGTTGGAGCGAGTGGATTAATTCTCAGTATCATTATGTGCAAGGCAATGAATCGTAGCCTCGGCAATGTTCTATTCGGAGGTTTTGGAGTCCTTACAAGTTCCGGAGGCAAGGAAGTTGAAGGCGAAATGAAAGCCCTAAGCGTGGAAGATGCGTACTATGTTCTTGAAGCAGCTCAGAGTGTCGTTTTTGTGCCTGGTTATGGAATGGCTGTGGCGCAAGCGCAGCATGTAGTTAAAGAACTTTCTGAAATTCTTGAGCGGAATGGGGCCGAGGTTAGGCATGCAGTTCATCCGGTAGCTGGTCGCATGCCAGGCCACATGAATGTTTTGTTAGCTGAGGCTGATGTTCCATATGAGCAGCTATGCGAAATGGAAGAAGTGAATGCAATTATACCGACAGTTGATGTTGCAATTGTGATTGGCGCTAACGATGTTGTGAATCCAGCTGCGCTCGAAGACGAGGAGAGCCCAATCTATGGGATGCCTATTATAAATGTTCACCAAGCGAGATCAGTATTTGTTCTTAAGCGTGGACAAGGGGCTGGGTATTCTGGTATTATTAATACTCTCTTTTTCCGGGAAAATTGTAGGATGATCTATGGTGATGCTAAGGCCACCGTCGGGAGTATGGTTGCTCAGTTTGAGAAATGATTTTCTTCTCTCTCAAAGGCAACGAACCAGAGTCATAAGAGCAAATGCTGTTCCGTATGGTCGGTGATAAGAATAGAAAGGATAATCCCACCAACTCCCTTCCTTTTCTTGAAGTGGTAACATAATGGCAGCCAGTTGGCCTTTATGGTATTTCGCATTTTTTGCATCGGATAAATCCTCAATGCAGAGTGATGCATAGTAGTGTCCGTAATAATAAAAATATCCTGCTACTTGGAACCAACTTTCATGAGGGATTGGACGTTTTCTTCCAATCGATAACCAGCCGTTCCGAGCCCATAGTTTATCCAGCCAGGTATCGAGTACTTTTTCCGTGACCTTTTCATCTCCCCATAATTTAAGAGCGATATTGCAGGCTTGAGATCTTCCAAGGCTTCCGCCTGGGAGATTGATGCCTCGCATTGGTCGAAGCTTTAAATATTCACCGTAAGTATAGGAGAAGTCTGGTTTTTGTTGTCTTTTTGTGGCGTCAAATGCGCGCTTAACGAGACGGTCTGGAACATCGACACCTATCTGTTCTGCTTTTTTTAAGGCAACTAATGCTGTTGAGTTAGTAAAGCTAATTGAGGAGGAAGATGGTTGCTTGGCATGATAACGGAAATCATAATATCCCCATCCTCCATCAACGCTTTCATATTTCTGAAGCATTTTGATTTGATGTCTTATTGAATCTTTTATGAGTTTTTTGCGGTCATCTGAGGTTTCTTTCTTATTGTGCATCGCAACTAATGCAGCGATCCCATAAGAATGTCCCCATACGTTATAAAGTGCATCATGGTTAGCCCTTCGAACTGATCCAAGATTTTTAAGGATCCATTTTTCACCACGTTCAAGTGCAGCTTTGGCTTTTGGATCTTGATCAGCGACATTTGTTTCAATTAAAGCATTAACGCACATTGCTGTAACGGCAGCTCGAAACGCATGGTGTGCACCAGGTACCGGAGCATAAATGTTTAGGCCCTTTGTGTTTCTTGCAGATCCCCAGGACCCATTTTTGTTTTGATTTGATATTAAAAAGTCAATGCCTTTACGGATAGAAGACTCTATTTCTCCTTTGGGTGGAGGCGGTCGAGAAGCTTTTTGGATGCCAGTATCACCCATCATGTGCTGAGGGTGAACTACCAAAAATAAGGTTAAAAATAGAACTGCCTTAGATGTTAGAAAGCCGATTCTTGATCGTGAATTAATCATTGATAAAATTTAAATTATTTTGAAACGACTTTTTCTCCTTCATTTAATCCTTCGAGGATTACCGTGACTTTTCCATCGCTTGGTCCGAGCTTTACTGGGCGTTGGATTTTTTCTTCTCCGTTCATGATCCAAACATTGCTATCATTTAATAAAGCATTTGGAACCGTAATAACTTTATCATATTTTGCAGCGATAATAGTTACTTTTGCTGTCATTCCTGGGAAGAGAAGTGGGTCTTTAGTTTCCGCTGATAAGATCGCGGAGAAAGAACCTGGAATATAATTCACATTAATTACTTTTCCTTTAATTTTTAGTGAAGGGTTAGATGTGGGGATGATTGTTGCAGCTAAGTCATTTTTTAAATGTGTGAGTTTTGCTTCAGGTACAATGGCTCTCAGCCCTAGGGAACCAGGCTCAACAATAGTCATGAAGACTTCATGAGGTGCAAGCTTACCTCCTGGAACAAGTTTTTTTGCTATTGCGGGAGCGGTGATCCATTTGCCGTCTTTGCTTAGTCCATAATAAAGGGTTCCGTTAGCTGGTGAAACTATCTCAAATGATTCAAGATCAGTCTTTAGTTTTTTGAGGTTCTCCTCTGCTTTAACTTGGTCGCGTTTTACTTTCTGCACTGAGTGGCGTTTTTGTTCAAGTGTTCGGGGGAGAACAAGCATGCTGTCTTGGAAAGTTATTTCTCCGATGACGGCAGTGGATTTTTTTGAAGTTAGTTGTTGTGGCAGCGAGATTTTCAACTGGCGATCAATGCTCATCTTAGACAAGCGGAGATTTTCGCTAGCGCGTTCGAAGCTGTTCTTGGCACGTTTTAAGATGATCTCTTCTGTCTCTTCTGTCAGATCGTCCGCTTCATACATTTTCAGTAACTGCTCGTATTCTTCTTTGGCGTAATCGTAGCCTTGCTTGGCAAAATGCAGACTAAGCTCTGTGGCCCGAATAGCTTCTGGATGCCCGACTTTTTCATAGTAACTTAGATTTCCATCAGCGATATTTTTTTCTCTTTGAGTTTTCTCAATGATAAGTGGGGTGCTTTTTTCGAGAGACGCTAGTTCTGATTCGAGTAACTTTAGGGCTAACTTTGCAGAAGGACTTCCAATCTCTATTTCTTCTATCGTTTTTTTAAGCTTTTTTGTTTCGAGGCTAAGAATGCTCTGGCCTTTTTGTACTTTAGTTCCATGCGATAAAGCTGAGATTAAAGTCATGTCAGCCCAAGCTTCAGGGCTTAAACTTATTTGGTGCTCTTTTTCTGCACTGAAGAAAGCATCAAGTTCTACCTTAATATGGAATGGTCCAGTCTTGGCGGTGTGTTCACTGGGAGTCGGTTTTGACGGTTCTTTTGAATTGTTGCCGGTTTCTGGATTCGGTTTTTGATCTTCTGCAAAAACATGGCCGAGGATAATGGTTAACGAAATAAGATTAGCGATGAGTTTTCTTTTCATGTTCTGGTTGTTGAGGTGTTTTTTTGTGGCCAATTAAGGTACTTTTATGCTATTCAAATCGGTATAGATATTTAATAATAAAAGGGGTAATATTATTGGAAATCTTAATAATTTAAAGTTCTTCTCCAAAATATATTTTCACATATTTCATGCCTTTGCTCTCGTCCCAGCCCTGTTCTAATAAGCTTTCGGATTGATCTAAGAACTTTGATGTGAATGTTAAGTCTGCCCCGGTGTCAAGCTTCATACGTTTTTTTAGCCGTTTCTGTGCTTTGGTTGCCTCTTTCTTAGATATTGTGAATTGATCCTTTATACTGTTGCCGGCATTTTCTTCGTATTGTTTTTTGAATGAGGTGAATTGGTCTACCAGCTCAGGTTCACCGAGGGCCTTTTCAAAATTTTCAATTTCAAAATCTTCACTTTCATTTAGATAATTAAGGGCACGGTTAGCTGCTGTTATTCGGTTGTTTTGATCTGTTTCCGAGTTGAGTCCTTTGTTTGCGAAGTTAATGCAGAGCTCTCCAAATTTCTTGGTCATATAATCTTCATCTCTAATGGGAGCGGCTGCTACGAAGTCCTTATTCCAAAATTGCGTATTTCCAGATTTATCAAAGAGATACACGATGTAACCTTTTTCTTTTTGATGATTCAGAATGAGGCACCCCTTGTCGACTTTGTCTGGGTAAATCCCATGTTGGGTTGTCAGAGTCAGGTCCCCATCTTTATCCGAAATTTGCAGGAAAGGCTCCTTGTTTTCGCTTTTTATAATACATATTCCCGATACAGATTTTCCTTTAATGATAATTCCCTCGAACAGGGAAATGCAGAGATCTCCTGATTTGATGTTTGGGTGATATGATTTTGCGTAAAGGTGATGTGCTATTTCTTTTGCTGTATCTAATAGGGCGTCACTGTCATTGAAAGCTGTATGAGCATAATCAAAAAGAGGGTTTCCTTCTTCAGTTTTGATTCCTTGCAATTGATGAGGGTCCAGAGATCTGAACGGATTTAGAAAGCAACTCGTGAGAAGATTAGATTCTTCTTCATCAAATTTGCATAATTCCTTAGAAGTAAGAAGTGGTTCACCTTTGAGAGGGTTGCCAATTTTTGCTAGGGCAAGACTAGTGAGTCCAACTTCTCTGAGGTTTACCGCTAAAGCCATGAACAGTAGAAAGAAGATCGCAGTAGCGAACTTGTATTCAATAAATCCGAAGAGTTCTTATTTAACTGTAATTGTTATTTCTTCTGAAATTACCGGAGGCTGATGAACTCTATGGAGATGGTCAGCAAAGACCAACTTCAAAGTGTGTTTTCCTGGTTTAAGCTCAAGGAATGTTTCTGTCTGGCCTGCTCCAAAATGTTTGAGTGTTTCTGACATGGAAAGTGGGAGGTTCATGTCAAATTTTGCTCCATCGATAATTAAATGATGATGACCGGTGTTGGGGAATTTTATCCCTGCTGGAGCAATCCCCATTTTCTTCAGGCCGAACTTAACTAAAAATTTTGTTTTTACTGTTTTGCCGTTTTTAGGGAAAATAATGTAGGCTTTTGCACCTTTAGGCGAAGCCATTTTAGGCTCAGCTGTTGGCGCTGGTTTTTTGGATTCCTCGGCATACATGATGCTGGAGGTGATAAGAATAAAGGCAGCAGTTGCGACAGTGTTTATTATACTCATTGATTTATATTTTTGATTATTAGAGTTAACTAGGTTCTTCAATCAAATGTCGAGCACGTTATTGAAGATTTCATCATAATTTTAAAGCAAAGAGCCGGCTCCTTTTTTCAAGGAGACCGGCCCTTTAGACTGTAACTGATTATACTTTTATTATTTGGACACTAGGTTTCGTGTTCCTTTTAGGAATCCATTAGCTGTAACCTTTTTTGGTGCGGCATCAGCATCAAGGTCTCCTATAGCATATTGTATTCCTGCTAGATAGTGTTTGAGAACATCAGGATTCCAGTAGATTTCATCTCTGTGTCCAAGTGAGCAATAGAATATTCTACCTTCACCATATTTATCGAGCCAGGCAATTGGATATAATCCTTCCTTACCGCTGTTGCCTCTTCCCTTATCCACAATTTCACCAGACAGGCTAAGTAGCATGCGTCGCTCGTCTGCGGAAGCAGTGTCTTTACGGAATTGATAAATTTCGTCAGCGATTTCAAAATCTTTACCAGAAAATGCGACATTAAGTGGGTGGTTTGGCTCAAGATTTTTGACTCTTATTTTAGTGTGCCAAGGATGACCAGCGAATGCTCCGCCCATCATGTCGTTGAAATCTTTCCACTTCTTATATGTGTCGGTAGCTGAATGTGTGCCGATTAGTCCTTTTCCTGATTTTACAAAATCGACTAAGCTTTTTTTAAGTCTATCTTCTCGGCCTTCTTCTTTGGATTTAAATACCTCCCCAGTTGTGTTAAGGAAGATTACCGCATCAAATTCTTTTAATTTTTCAGGCTCAAAGAAGGAATCATCTTCAGTTGCAGTCACTTCAAATGCGCCTGTTGATTTACCCATTTGTTTCATTGCTTCGATTCCGGTCGGGATGGACCCATGTCTAAATCCGGCAGTTTTTGAGAAGACTAGAACTTTGCGGGCTTTGGCGGGTTTAGCTGGAGCTGATTTTGGTAGGTTAGCGGTAATCTTTTCAGCGTTTGATTGCTTTTTATTTTTCTGTGCATTTGATACCGCCATTGCTGCGGTCAGTATGCTGACAGGGATTAAGGCTGTAAGTGTTCGTATATTCATAATTAGATATTTGATTATTTGAGCAATTTTTTCTTATCGATATCATTAAATAATGACGTGTTCCTGATTATTTCTCAACAAGGATATGAAAAATCACATATAAAATTAATCATGTTCCAAGGTACCTATGGAACACAATTATTTTTTTCAGCCCCTTAATTTTCCCCACTATGAGCTTGTTTTTATTTAAAACTCCTATGATTTGAGGGTTATTACTATTTTCATTAGCTGATATGAAAGAACCAATTTCCATATAAATTTCTTTTTTTGCAGTTTCTATGGATCCAATTTTTGCAGCATAAGTTGCTACCAACTTTGCTGATTTGGTAACTTTATTCATGGCTACTGAGATTTGATCTCGAGTGTTGATTTTAAGGTTTTTAAGTTTCAGTTCGGTTCTTTCGATCTTTAGATCGTTTTCTTTGACTCGTAGTTTTAGCGTTCCTATTTTTTTTCTTCCTTGGGTGTATTCATCTTTCAGATGCTCAATGTTGTTTTGAGTGTCTAAGACTTCCCCTGTGGCATCGTTTTTTTTCAGATTTATACTCAATGCGATGAATTGATTTTTGCTTGTTTCGCAATGTTCTTCCTCAGACCTTATTTCATTATTAAGCTCAATAGATTTCTGAATCAGATTATTCTTTTTAGTACTAACAGAAATCACAGAGGACTCTGATTCAGCTGTCAGACCGTCGGCTTCATGAGTTAAATGATCGTTTTGGTCTCGAATTCTTTTAGCTTCCATTTCAAGATTTTCTTGTTCATGGAATAATCCTTTCAACTCCCAATAGTTTTCTGAGAGCTGTAATATTTCACGAGTGTCTTCCCATGAATTGCAACCGAGGGTCTCCTCTTTCTCGCTTAGTAGATGAATTAATCGAGAAGCAGTTATGTTATAATTTTGTTTATTACAAACTCCAATGGATTTAAGTAATTTCCTTACAATGAATCCGATAGAAGTCATTTTTTACGCTTTTGTAATTACCCTTTAAGTATTATTTACTGAAATGGAATTTTGGATTACGAGACCCGTAACATGAAAGATATTAATTGTTTTTCTGGAGGCTGGCAATGACTTGGAAATCTTCAAGAGTTGTAATGTCTCCACTCACTTCGCCCCCCGCACAAATTTCTTTGAGTAATCTGCGCATTATTTTTCCACTGCGAGTTTTAGGTAGGGCGCTAGTGAATCTGATGTCATCTGGTTTTGCAATTGGGCCTATCTCCTTACTGACATGATTGCGGAGCACTGTTACTAGATTTGCGTTATGCTTGATGCCTTCTTTGACAGTAACGAACGCAACAATTCCTTGTCCTTTTATTTCATCTGGCCTTCCTACGACGGCAGCTTCAGCTATTGATGGGTGTGATACTAGTGCGCTTTCTAATTCTGCAGTTCCTAGTCGGTGACCTGATACGTTGAGGACATCATCGAGTCTGCCTACGATCCAGAAATTGCCATCATTGTCTCTACGTGCGCCATCACCAGCAGTGTATATCCCATCATAGTCATCCCAATAGGTTTTTTTGAACCTACGTTTGTCTCCGTAAATGGTTCTTAGCATTGATGGCCAGGGTTTTCTAATAACTAATCTCCCGCCTTCGTTTGCTTTGCACTCCTTTCCTGTTTCATCCAATATTGCAGCGTCAATGCCGAAGAAAGGCAGGGTTGCTGTTCCGGGTTTGGTTGGTGTTGCTCCAGGTAAAGGGCTGATCATGATTGCTCCAGTTTCAGTTTGCCACCAGGTGTCTACTATTGGGCACTTCCCACCACCAATCTTTTCATGGTACCACATCCATGCTTCTGGGTTGATAGGTTCACCGACTGATCCCAGTAAACGTAAAGAGCTCAGATCGTGAGCTTCAGGTAAATGGTCACCCGCTTTAATGAAGGCCCTGATTGCAGTAGGAGCCGTATAAAAGATTGTTACACCATGTCGTTCGATAATATCCCAGAACCTAGCAAAGTCAGGAAAGTTTGGTGCACCTTCATACATTAAACAGGTCGCTCCGTTCAGTAATGGTCCATAAACAATATAACTGTGTCCAGTAACCCATCCCACATCTGCAGTGCACCAATAAATATCATCGTCGCGTATATCAAAAATGTATTTGGTCGTTGAGTAGGTGCCTGTTAAGTATCCACCAGTAGTATGCAGAATACCCTTAGGTTTTCCGGTGGATCCGCTGGTATAAAGAATATAAAGTGGATGCTCGCTATCTAGCTGAGCTGGAGGGCAATCAGTTGATGCAGTTTCCATAGCCTTGTGCCACCAAATGTCGCGACCTCGCTTCATTTTCACTTCATTTTTACACCGTTCTAGAATAATGACTTTTTTGACGAGTTTTGATTTTTTTAAAGCTTCATCCACGTTTGCTTTAAGAGGAACCACCTTGCCTCGTCTCCAACCTCCATCTGCTGTTATAATTGCACTTGCTCCAGAATCCTCTACACGGTCTAAAATGCTAGTTGCTGAGAAGCCGCCAAAAATGACAGAATGAACAGCTCCTATTCTCGCGCAGGCGAGCATTGCAACTGCGGCTTCCGGAACCATTGGCATATAAATAATTACGCGGTCACGCTTTTTGATTCCTTGGTCCTTGAGGACGTTGGCAAATTTACAGACTTCGCGATGCAGTTGCGCGTATGTAATGGTTCGCGTTTCCCCAGGTTCACCTTCCCAAATAATGGCTGCTTTGTTTTTACGTGGACCAGTTAGGTGTCTGTCCAGACAATTCTCTGAGGCATTTATTTTTCCACCTACAAACCATTTTGCGAAGGGTGGAGTCCATTGAAGGACCTTGGACCATTTTTTTTGCCAATGCAGTTCCTTGGCTTCTTTTGACCAGAACTTAGAGGGAGACTGAATTGACTCTTTGTATATCCTCTTATATTGGGCAAGGCTACTGATACGAGCACGTTTTGAAAATTCTTTTGTGGGTTTGATAACCCGATCTTCAGTGAGGTGAGATTCTATTTTTTTGGTCATGATTTTTTAACCAGTTTTATTGTTCATATAAATTAGCGATCAAATGGATTGTTCTCAATCTTTTGTTGCATTGAATAATTTATTAAGATCTTTTTTCCCAATAAATCGCCAAGATCCAGGTTCGAGCGAGGTGTCAACTAGGTTGCCGATCCTGACTCGGATCAGTCGCGTTACTCGATAATTTAAAGTCATGAGCATATGGCGTATTTGGCGATTGAGCCCTTGTTCCAAGGTGACTGCGATGTTTCTTTTTGATACTTTTTCGACTGATACTGCTCGGCCGAACCCTGAATCTATTTCGATGCCTCTTAACATTTGTTCTTTGTGAATTTCTTGAAAGGGGGAGGAAACTGAAACGAGGTACTCTTTTTCAATTTTTGTTTTTGGATGAGATAGTTTTTGAGAAATGTTGCCTGAATTTGTTAATACAATTAGGCCCTCACTATCAAGGTCAAGACGACCTGCATAATGAATATTTCGTTGGGTCTGTAAGTGCTTAGGAAGTAATTCAAAAATTGTAGGTCTTCCTTGAGGGTCATCCCTTGAGCATATGTAACCTCTGGGTTTGTATAGAAGTATATTTATTGGCTCGTATTGAGGCTTAAGTATTTGACCATCTACTTCTACTTGATCCTCGGGTCCCACTCGAGTTGAAAGAGAAGTGCAAACTTCACCATTAATGATAACTCTGCCCTCAGTTACAATTACTTCGCATGAGCGTCTTGAACCTAATCCGCAATCTGCGAGAAAGCGGTTAATTCGGAGCTTTTGAGCGCCTGAGGATGACAAAGAAGGTGGGCCGGTAATTATTGCCGGCAAGAAGGATTATTCTAATGGCTTGGTTTTCGGAAGTCCAATTGGGCTATTGGAATCTTTCCATTTTCCACTGGCTTTAAGAAGCTTAACACGCTCAAAGCGTTTTAATACGTTTCGTTTTGCACCAACGGTAGAAGAACCTTTAAGACTGCGGTGTTGAGACATGGCGTATAAAATTGATTAAATGAATCCGATCATTTGAGCGGGCAGGGAATTTATAGAGTTTCTGGATACTCGCAAGCCATTTTTATTAAGGAAAACAGCTGAAAAGTTTAGGTTATTCTAAATCATGCCTAGTTTCATTTTCCCCTCTTCAGAGATCATGTCCTGTGTCCATGGGGGATCCCATACTAATTCGACTTTTGCTCCATCTATACCATTAATGTTTTTGATCTTATTTTCTGCATCCGCGGCAATCGTTGGTCCCATTCCGCATCCAGGTGCAGTGAGTGTCATTTTTACACTCGCTTGCTTTATACCGTTCTCTTCAATCACATTACAATCGTATATGAGCCCTAAGTCGACAATGTTAACAGGAATCTCAGGATCAAATACTGTACGGAGCTGTTCCCATACAGCGTCTTTGTAATCACCGTCACTGACATTAACATCGGAATTTACTTTTTCAGTTGCTGGCTGTTCAGTCGTTTGTTCTTCCAGACCTAAGGCATCAGAATACTGTTCTGAGATTCTAGCTAATCCTTGATCCGTTGCGACTGTGTAGGTTCTACCGAGTGACTGGGTAAGTATGACTTTAGTTCCTGCTGGTAATTTGAATGTGTCACCACTTGGTATTTGAATGGCTTCTACTTCGCGTGACAATTCTAATTCCCCACCATTTGGATTTGTTTCGTTCATGATTTTTGACCTTCTGTATCTGTTATTGGGATTACTTTAATCTTACCAGCAACGGTGCCTGCTTGCACGAGGCTTTTTGACAGAGTTGATTCGTCTTTATTAGGTGTACTTATGTTTTCATTTGGATTTTCCTCTAGGGCAGATCTTAGGGCGCCCTCTACCATCTCTCCACAATGTAATTTCATTGGAGGAAGTGATCCTATTTCAGCTGTCATTTTGTCCGCTGATAGATTTTTTGCTTCATCAATGGTTTTTCCTTTGAGCATTTCCGTTGCCATGCTCGCAACGGCGATTGCAGTTTGGCATCCAAAGCTTTGGAAAGTGGCCTTGTTTATAATTTTTGTTCCTTCACTTTCATCAAATTTCAAGAACATCCTGACCATGTCACCGCATTCCGAACTGCCGACAGTGCCGATCGCGTCAGCATCAATCATCTCACCCATGTTTTGTGGATTTTCTATGGACTCTTGAATTCTTTTTTCTAGAAACTCTTTCTCTTCGTTCACTTTTCTAACTAAATGCTTAGTGAGAAAATATGCAAGTGAAGCGATTGGCGAAATTTATTACAAAAATCAGCATATGCGATCTATATACTGTTCAAGTATTTTTTTTGAACCAATTGCCGTCCCAGAGATCTTTGAAAAGGTTCCTGTAATTTTCAGGTTTCATATATATATGCTAAATAGGTGATATTTTTTTGGGAATAAACTTTTACTGGAGGGCGTTCATAAAAATTATCTTCGAAGGCATCAAGTGCATCCCATTCCTTTTTGTTTATCTCTGAATAAAGGATCCCTTTAGCATGATTATTATCTTTAGTTTGCCTGAGGCCTGGAAAAGTGTGCCCATTTACTATGAAAGCGATGTGGTTTGGAAGGAGTGGAACCACTTCACGGAACATTAATGTTCCGTAAGCGAATAATTGATTAGATAAAAACATTTTCGATAATGTTGGATTATTTGCTGGAATTATCTTTAATAATCAATGATGGCGAAACTGATCGCTAATTTCTTTTTTTTCTTAGCTCTTTCAATTGTTCAAGTCAACGCTGACCAACAATTGCAGGAAGATTCATTGTCGGGCTTAATGCCTGATGAAGCTTTACTGTTTTTTGAAACGATAGGTTTTTCAAATTTTCTTAAAGAGGTAAAGAAATCTGAAGTGCTTCAATCGTTGCTTTCCAGTGGTGATCTTAAAGATATTAAGTCTAGCCATTTTTTTAAAAAGGCTGCATCTGTGTGTCGAGTTCTTGAACTTGTTCTGCGTACAGATATATGGAAATTAAATGACAGGTTCTTGAGTGGGAGAATGGGCATAGCTGCGTACTCACCTCATGAAGACTCTGATGATCCTGGAGTGGTGATATTAATCAGGCCATCAGAGTCAAGTAGCTGGCTTAAAAACCGCCTTCGTTTTGCTCCTTTACTGCGTTTAGGAATAAAGCGCATAGGCAGGAAAGATTTCCAGAGGGGTGTATTTGCTTATCGGACCCGGGGAAGAATAGAGAAGGCAACATTATTTGCTCTGCATGATGAATGGATTCTGGCGGCTACAAATAAAAAGTTACTCAAGCATGCGGTTGCTTTACAGGGATCGAAAGTTGTTGATTTGGATGACCCATTACCAATTTCAAAGAATTCAAAGTATCTTAGGATGAAGAGGGCCATGGGTAATAAACATTTGGCAACTGTTTACCTTAACACTGAAAAGATTTCTGAGATCGATGGAAGATTTGGTATTCCTGATCAGATAGATGATCCGATGTTGTCTTTGTTTTTAGGAGGCGCTATCGAAACTATAGGGCGTAGTTCTTATGCAGGAATTACTTTGAATTATAGTAAGAATGAACTTCTTTTAAATGTTTGTATGGATAGGAATTTATCTGATTTAAAAGGAAGTTCTCAAAATTCTATAGTGGTTAAAAATAAACGCCAAATTTTAGAGCCACCGAAAGTGTCAGGATACCTAGGAGGAATTTCAATTTACCAACCCTTTGCGGAATTCTACAATAAGCGAGAGAATGTTTTTAAATCTACAATTATCCCTGGTTCTGAGTTGATTAAGGGAAAGTTTGGTGATTTTCTTTTTGGTGAATCGAAGGGTTTAAATGAAGGATATTTTGGTGATTTGGTTGTGTTTTTATCAGCTCAGGCCAATGATGCTGGTGTAGATGAACAAGGAATTAAGCTCCCAGGATTTTGTTTCATAGTTGATCTCAAAAAGACAGAGGGAGCAGAGGAAGCAATGAAGAATCTTTCTGAAGCGATGTTATCGGAAATAAGCCCTAAAAAGGGAACTGATTGGATCGCTGAAAATGAGCTTTATAATGGTGTAAATATTTTGGTTTCGCGTATCAAGAATACTAAGGGGGTGAATCCACTTATTCCTGCATCGGCTCGTGTCCGGGATTTATACATTCTGAGTTCTTCCCGAGACCTTTGTACTGCCGTGATTGATTACCTTTTGGCTGAGGAAAAAATAAAAATGATTACTAAAGGGCTTTTGTTTAACGTTGAGTTTTCAGAGCTTTTACATTTTTTCTCAGCAAATAGAACCGCATACGAAGCGGAGTTTGTCAGAGGAGGGAGGAGCAAAAAACAAGCGAAAGAAGATTATGAAAATCTTTATAAGATTCTCAATGGGTTTGATTCAATTACAGGTTCGTCAGAAAGGGTGGATGGGGATTTTAAATTTCTGTTTAAGGGAAAATTAAAGCCTTTGGAAAAAATAAAGGTAATTGATTAACGTTTCCTTGATTGCTTAGCAGGTGGTTTTGATATCTTTTCGCTACTACCTCTTACGATGCGGCGTTGTGGAGATTGTTTCGTTGTCTTGCTGCTGGTTTTTGAAGTTGGTAATTTGCGTTGGACTGTTTGTCTTTGCCTCTGCTCAGCGGTTTGTCTTTGGGTGATTTGATTTCGCCGTGCTCTATCTTCTGCGATTCTTTTAGCTGCAGTGATTTCCTGCTGCTGCCTTGCTTGAACAGTTTGTCTTTGTTTTTGCTCAGCGGTTTGTCTTTGGGTGATTTGATTTCGCCGTGCTCTATCTTCTGCGATTCTTTTAGCTGCAGTGATTTCCTGCTGCTGCCTTGCTTGAACAGTTTGTCTTTGTTTGCCTGGATTGTTTTCCTTTATTGGGATTGCTTTAGGTGTTTTTTTCCCACTGATTGGAGGAACGATTACATTTGATTGTATGCGGTCATTAGTTTCTTTAGATGTTGTTCGGCTATGGTTTGCTAAATTTGGTATTTTTCTTTCTGATATGCGACTGTTTCTGCCAGGTTTGTTAATTCCATCAATTAAACCAACTGCTTTTATTTTGTTGTTATCAGATCTTTGATTTGCCGGTTTTTCCAAATTCTTTTGTTTTTCGGAATCATTGTAGATATGTCTTCTCAGTTTTTTTTCTTGATCATTGTTAGCTAATTCATTCCAACCATTATCTACTTCTACTTTGTGTAATTTTCTTAATGCTGGTCGATTATTTGGTCTTTCCGGATGGCTAGATTTAATCCTTTCATGTACTACAATTTCATTTGATGAATGATTCGCTCGATTAATAGCTCCGCGTTTTCCCCTATTCTTTATTATTTGAAGAGTTGGGTGATTTTGCTGGTGATGCCTCACTAGGTGGTCTCTGTTAGGCCCTCGACTATGGATGTGGTTGTTACCCCCTCTAGAGCTGGACAAAATAAGAGTCACATTGTTGGTCGATAGAATCAGTGATGCATTCTGGCGGCGATTGATGACTGAAGTGCGGCAGTTCCTTGAGCCAAAGTCTGTAATTTTAAGAAAGCTATAATGGCTTGGGCCAATATTGCAGCGCGAATCAACCCAACGCCTGATGCCAGTTGTATGGTTCCATGTTGCTGTGGGAGGAAGTGGAGACCAACCGATGTGGCTTGAGGAAGTTCTCCAAGATACCCATGCGGGTGCCCATTCTCTCCCAGGTACCCAGCACCATCCAAGTGTTCTGTATTTAATCCATCTCCCGTAATGATAGCATGCCCATCCCCATGGTTCTGGTGATGTGAAATGCCAGCCCAGTTCAGTGTAATTCCATTGACCTACAGTGTATGGTGACCATTCTACAGTTTGAGAAGTGTTAGGTCTCCAAACTTCACCATAGTTATCTGTGGATAACCAGTCTCCGTATGGATCAAGAGATTCTCCGAAATCTTCTCTGGCTTGATTGTCAGGCACGAATTCAGGGAGGTCTTCTTCGTTTATATCCGTAATATTTTCAGGGAACAGATCAGACGATGGTCCCAATTCTTGTGGATTTTCTTTAACTGTTAAATCTGATGATTTTTCAGTTGGCTTTTTTTCGGTGGAATCTTGATTTTCTTTGAGCCGTTTTTCTAATTCATTAATCCGCTCGGTGAGTAGATTTATTTTTTTTAGGAGTAAATCTTCGCGTTGGTCCTGAGCGGGTTCAATTTTATCTACGATTGTTATAGGCTCAGTTGCTGAAGGGTCAATTATTGCAGGATCAATTGTGGCAGGATCTGGTACGGTTGTTTCTTTAGTGAGAATCTGATCTGCTCGGATGAGCAAAGTAGAGACAGCGCTAATTAGGAGTGTTATTCCTATGATATTCCAAATTTTCATCCTTCGTTTGACTTGATAGGCTTTAGTTTTATTCAAATAAAAATAAAAAACTTTTGTTACAGACAAAGTAATCTGTTCGTAATCTATTTATGATTATTTAATCATGGTTCACAAAAAATGAACATTAAAAGCATTTCATTAAGCGTATTTTTCTCTTTAGCCCTTTTTTCTAAGTTTGCTTTAGCTCAAATTCCGTCGCGAGAAGGGCCAGGCAGAGGGGGTTCAGGTAATCATCCCGTGTTAAGAGCATTGGATATTAACGGCGATGGGTCCATTTCATCTAAAGAAATTGAAGAAGCATCGGAATCGCTTTTGAGCTTAGATGAAAATACGGATGGGATCATTTCGGGTAATGAGTTAAGATCTAATCGTTTTGGTAGGGGGCCACGATCGGATACTAATGAAGGCGAAAGAAATGGAGCTATCCGTGGCCAGGGCGGACCGAGGCGAAGAACTGGCGGACCGAGACCAAATGATTTGGGTGAATCTTTATTGGATCTGGGTGAGTCTGGTATAGTCTGGTATCCTAGATTGGAAGATGGAATCTTAGAGGCGAAAAGGATGAACCGACCAATTCTTTTTATGGCGGCGGCTTCGCAGTGCGGTGGCATTCCGGGTGTTTTCTGACCTGGTTATACAGCCACAAAGAACAGTTTGTTCAGTGATCCAGACGTCATTAAAGCTTCCAGAAAATTTATTTGTGTACGAATAGAGTCATATGAAAGTGAGGAGAATCAAAAAATTGTAAGAAGTCATCTAGGAGGAAGATTTGAGAATACCGCTTTTTGTATTATTGCTCCTGACGGCCAGAAGAGATTAACCCGTAGCGGCCGTGGTCCGCAGCACATATCGCGGAATTTTGATGATGTAGCCGTTATAGCTGACCGGTATAAATCAAGAGGAGATATTTTGGACTCTCGTATTCCAGATTTTAATAGTTTTGCATTGGCACTGAATGTTTCATCCGCAGATCAAAAGATTCTTTTGCTTATTGCAGGTGATGAAGACGAAATTGCTGATGCGGGTAAGAGAATTCGGTCTGTTGTATGGGATGAAAGCGTTGTGGGTCGGTTCAATTATGACTTTGAGTCCGATAGTGGTTCTTGGGCTGTTCCTTTATCGTCGAAGAGTAAGAAATCAGGATTCTATATAGTTAGGCCAGGAGAATTTGGCTTAGAGGGAGAAATTGTTAAGTTGCTCCCTTTGAACGCATCAAAGGAAACTCTGCTTCAGGAAATGGCCGCATCGAACAGAGAATATGCTAAAAGGACAAAGAAGAAAGTATATAGCAGTCATGTCGTTGAGGGACGCAAAAAGGGTAAAAGAATTGAAATGGCAATGCCGTTTGGTGAAGACCGCGATGGTGATGGTAAGATCGATCACCGTGGGGGTGTAGGTAATAGAAGGAAATGACTTTATTGATTAGCTGTCCTATTCAGAAGGTCCTCATATAATTTCTTAATTGATTTTGGAAGTTTCTTTTCTGTCCCTTGATAGCATCGCATTTTTTTATCGATAGTAGAACGGAGGGCTTCATTTGCTTTTTCGCGATCAAATTTGATATCTAAGAATTTAAAAAGAGGCTCCATTGCTTTTGATGGGATGTCTTTTTGAAACAGGGAATTGTAATCTACTATGTGTACTGGATATTTGTGCTCGATATTCCAGAAGTTAAGAATTGAATCCTTCCACCCTGCATAAGTTAGGGGTAGGGGCAATTTAGTCTGACGTGTCATTGAACTGGCTGATTCCCAAGGATGACGAAGGACAAATAATACTGAGTCAATGCTGCCATGAATCTGCCATGGATCCATTAAATAACAGAACCTAGGATCTTTAACGATTTTGCTGTTAAGGTCTTTTGACAGTGAAATTATTTGGTCGGATTTTTTTCTGCCGCGTTTCTGAATCAGCGATTTTTTTGAAACTAATGGAGCCAAGGCCAATGAGGAGATTTTTCGTAATCGAATCAATGGATTCTTTGGCCACATCGATTCTATCCATATGTTAGGTGATGACCATGGTCCGAAAAGGAGTTCATGATTGAGCGTATTTACGGATGTGTTTTCAAAGTACCCCTTACTGTTCCACTCATCAGCTTGGACTAATTCTTCATCGGATCCGAAATCCGCTCCTAAACGATGAAGTAATTGGCAGATGAATGAACTTCCGCTCCTAGAGCAGCAGGTGACAATACGCATTAGATTTAGATATGTTTTCTAAACTATAATATCCTTGATGACTTTACCGTGAACATCAGTTAAACGAAAATCTCTGCCAGCATATCGATATGTAAGCTCTGTATGGTTAACCCCCATTAAGTGCAGAATAGTTGCATGCAGATCGTGAAAGTGTATCGGGTTTTTTTCTGCATGGTAGCCATAATCATCGGTGCTTCCGTATTGGATTCCGGGTCTAGTTCCTCCACCAGCTATGAACATGGTGAAGCCGTGTGGATTATGATCGCGTCCATTGTCACCCTGAGCGACCGGAGTCCTTCCGAACTCGCCTCCCCAGAGGACAAGAGTGTCTTCCAAAAGTCCACGCTGTTTTAGATCTGTGATCAATCCTGTCACGGGCTTGTCCATTTCTTTCGAAAGTTTCTCATGTTCTCCACGCAAATTTCCATGTGAATCCCAATATCGGTGAGTTACTTGAACGAATCTCACTCCTGATTCGCTGAGTCTCCTTGCCATGATGCATTGTTTGGCAAATTCTGCAGTTGGGTTTTCGTCTGCTCCGTAGAGTTTATTAATATGCGCTGGTTCTCTAGAAATATCTTGAATCTCGGGCGCTGTCATTTGCATGCGGAAGGCTAGTTCGTAAGATTCTATACGTGATTCTAGATCAGTGTTGAACTTGTGCTTTGCCAGATGTTCGTGATTTAAGGAATTCAAGAGATCTATTTCTTTTCTTTGCTTAGATCGATCCTTTAAAGGGTTATTTATGAAAGGAATTTTCATTTCCTTACTGTTTCCTCGGATCATAGTTCCTCCATAACGAGCAGGAAGAAATGCAGAAGACCAGGCTCCAGATCCTCCGTGACTGCTCGGAGGATTAATTGTTATGAATCCTGGGAGATCATTATTTTCGCTTCCAAGACCATAATTGATCCAAGATCCCATGGACGGACGAGTGAAGGTGTCTGATCCTGTGTGAAGTTCAAGAAGTGCTCCACCGTGCCGGGAATTTGAGCAATGCATTGAATTTAAAAAACAAAGGTCATCCGCAATGGATGAAATATTAGGCAGGAGTTCGCTCACCCATGCTCCGCTCTGACCATGTTGTTTAAAGTTCCAAGGAGATGCCAAAAGGTTGCCGGTCTTAGATGATGCAATGCGCGGTTTATCGTAAGGTAAAGGCTTGCCATTATTTTTTTTTAGGGACTCTTTCGGATCAAATAAATCAAGGGTCGAAGGGCCTCCGTGCATGAAAAGAAAAATGATCCTTTTAGCCTTAGCTAGGCTAGGAGGGAGCGGCACTGATGAGGATTCAGTTGTCAGCATTGCGTTCAATGCGAGTGATCCAAACCCAATGCTACTTCCCTTGAGCATATCTCTTCTGCTAAGAGGGGAGAGTTGGCGATTTAAGCAAAGTCCCATTTTTTCATTCTATATTATTCAATATATAAAAATTCGTTTGATGCAAATAAAGTTCGAGCGAATGCAGCCCATGTGGCCTGTCCGTTGCCTGGTGAATATGTATGAATGAAGTTCTCTGCACGTAAGATCTCTTTTTTGGTCGCGGGTCTAGATAACAGATGAAGAATCATCCAGTTTATTCTATTTGATGTGGGCGTATTTGATGTGGCCTTTTTATGTATTTCGGCCAATGCGTTAGAGCATCTATGGATGAGCGGACTGTTCATGAGATATAGTGCTTGAGGTGCGATCGTGGAACTTTTTCGGTTCCCATTGATCATTGCTGGATCAGGAAAATCAAAAGCATTCTGGCCATCATATCCTGAACTTCTCATCACCGGAAGATATACTGTTCTTTTATTGCTTTTTATGTGCTCTGAAAGTTTATCGCGGTTTGCATATTTGTGCTTCGAGGCAGTTAGCATGGATTTTCCCATGTTTAAATCTATCAGATTGGCTTTAAAGAGAATCGAATCACGAAGAGCTTCTGACTCTAATCTGCGAATTTTCCACCTAGCAAACAACTCATTGTCTGGATCTGCATTTTTAATGGATTCATCTGTAAAAGATGACTGCTGATAAGTTGCAGAGTTCATAATTAATCTGTGCATTGCTTTTATGGACCAATTTGAATGGATGAATTCGAGTGCCAGATAATCAAGTAGTTCAGGGTGAGTTGGCTTTTCCCCCAATGTTCCATAGTTGTCTGGTGTAGGAACGATGCCTCTACCGAAATGCCATCGCCAGATTCTATTAATAATGACCCTAGCAGTCAGTGGATTCTTTTCAGAAGCGATCCAGCGTGCGAGTTCCAGTCGTCCGCTCTGATCGTTAGGCATGGGATGCTGAATTTGTCCTGCTATTGCCGGCGGGAGCCTCCTTGGCACAGTGTCTCCTAATGTCTGGTAATCACCTCTAAGATGAACTCGAACATCTTTGGTCGGATATTCAGTCACGGCTAAAACCTCATAAGGAGGAGGTGAATCTTTTTTAAGTATTGCAACTTCATCCTGAAGTTTCTTCTTGGTATCCTCTTGAATGTCTTTAACAGATATTTTTTTCTCAATCTGTGAAATTTTATTGCGCCGCTCCTTCTCTTCCTTTGTTGATAAATCATGGTGGTGAAGTTGTGCCACAACGTTGTACTTGATGAGTGTTTTTGTGGACATGAAAATACCTGCCAGTCCGTAATAGTCTTCTATGGAAATTGGATCAAATTTATGATCATGGCATCTTGCACATCCGAATGTCATTCCCATAAAAGCACGTCCGGTCGTATCAATTTGTTCATCTGCAATGTCCCTTCTCATTTTATCAGGATCATCACAGGCGAGCATTTTTGGGCCAATAGACAAGAATCCAGCTGCTATCGTTTGTTCGCGTTTTTTGTCGGAGTTTTCTGCCGGTAATAAATCTCCAGCGATTTGCTCGATAATGAATTGATTGAAGGGCTTATCCTGATTGAAAGCATTTATAACATAGTTTCTATACCGATAAGCTTCGGGATGTGCGATATTCTCATCCATTCCGTTGCTGTCAGAATATCTGGCGACATCAAGCCAGTGCCTTCCCCACCGTTCTCCGTAAAGAGGGGAGGCTAGGAGCTGTTCGATGAGTTTGCTCCAAGCATTAGGATTCTTATTTTCTAGATAAGAATTTAATTGTTTAGTTGTTGGAGGGATTCCTAGTAAATCTAGATAGGCTCTCCTCACAAGTTTGTGAGGTTCGGCCCTTTCACTATGTTGATGTCCTGCCTTTTTAATTTTATCCAGAATGAAATTATCGATTGGATTAATAGGCCATTTTGTATTTTGAATATTAGGAATTTTTGGCTCTGAAGGAGAAACGAATGCCCAGAATGGCGTAGATTTTTCCTTAGATGGTCCTATTAGGCTCATCGTAAGGGAAAAAAAAATGATGTGAACGAATAATATCAAAACTAATCAATACCTTGCTTTCAACGAACCTAACCGTCAAGAATGGTGCGGAAAAACAATAATATAAAAATGGCCGAAGATGATGATTATGGTTTGAGTCCAGAAAAAGAAGTCCGAACGATTGACGCTCCTCCTGTCAGTTATTTACCGTCAATACCAAAGAATTACAGTCCTAAGATTGGAATTATTGGGACAGGAGGGATTAGTGATTTTCACTTAAAGGCTTATAAAGTTTGCGGATGGGACGTCGTTGCTATGAATAATAGGACACGTTCAAAGGCAGAGGAGAGGAAGGATAAATTCTTTCCTAACGCCCAAGTTTATGATGATTATCGGGAAATTTTAGATAATGAAGATATTGATGTTGTTGATATAACTCCTCACCCAGATGATCGCATTCCCATAGTTCGTGATGCCCTGGAAGCTGGTAAGCATGTGCTCAGCCAGAAGCCTTTTGTCCTTGATTTGGATCAGGGTGAAGAGCTCGTTTCCTTAGCGGATAAGAATGGAGTTAAATTGGCTGTCAATCAGAACGGTCGTTGGGCTCCTCATTTTTCATACATGAGGAACGCTATCATGGACGGACTAATTGGAAGGGTAGTAAGTGTCGATCTTTCACTGCAATGGGATCAGACATGGATAACAGGTATAGAGGCATTTGAAAGTATCCATCATTTAATACTTTATGATTTTGCTGTTCATTGGTTTGATATTTCAAATTGCTTCATGCGTGGTCAGGACGCAGTCGATGTTTATGCCTCTGCTGTGCGGTTTAACGAGCAGAAATTTTCACCGCCCGCATTAGCATCGGTAATAATTAATTATCCTGAGTCGCAGGTAAGAATGGCCTTCAATTCTCATACCCAGTTAGGGGAGGAAGATGTTACCACAGTAGTGGGAACGAAAGGGACATTGAGGAGTCGTGGGCCAGGCCTTAATGAGCAACCAAAAATGGAAATTTATACGGAGGACGGTGAATGCGTTGTTCCCCTCGATGGTTGTTGGTTTGAAAATGGGTTTCAAGGAACAATGGGAGAACTTTTGTGTGCAATAGAGGAGGGCCGTGAGCCTGATAATAGTGCGCGAGATAACTTACGTTCACTTGCTCTATGCTTTGCTGGAATTGAAAGTGCGGATACAGGTAAAGTTGTTAGGGTCGGAAATGCACGAAAAATAAAACAATAATATATTAATGAGGATGATAAGAGCAGGTCTATTTTTGACGCTTTCTTTAATTGGTACTTTTGTCAGTGCATTAGAACCCATTCCAGACAAATTGGTTGTCCTCGGCTTTGATGATTGTAATAAGTCTGATCGTAACTTTGTAGCTGGGGTTCTTAAAGAATATGGTTTTGGCGCGACCTTTTACGTTACTGAGGGTCTAGGGTTCTTAGGTAATAAAAGGCACTACGTGACTTGGAAAGAGATTAAGGAGTTGAATGACATGGGTTTTGAAATTGGTAATCACACCAAAACTCATCCTAATGTGACGCGAATTTCGCGTGAAAATTTTTCTAAGGAATTGGAACACATCGAAGGTCGCTGCGCTCAATACAAGATTACTAAGCCAACCACATTTGCTTATCCAGGATTCTCTCATGACCTCAAGTCGGTTCAGATACTTAAAGAAAAAGGTTATCATTTTTCCCGCCGTGGAGTGGGTCCGGAATTTAAAGATAGCGGATCTGGATCGAGGGGCCCCGTTTATGATCCATTAGAAGATCATCCGCTACTCATTCCAACGACAGGATACGCTGGCCCAAAATGGGGGATCGAAGATTTAAAATGGGCGATTAGCAAGGCTAGGAACGGAAAAATTGCGGTGATTTGTTTTCATGGCGTCCCTGCTCTGGATCATCCTTGGGTCAATTGTGATCAGGATAAATTCAAAGAGTACATGAAGTTAATGAAGGAGGAGGGATGTGTTGTTATTTCAATGCGCGATCTTTCAAAATATGTTGATTACAAAAAAGGTCCCAGTGATCCTTATGCGCCAATAAAAAAGCGTAAAACAAAATGAATTTTAATTCCAATCGTTATGAGGGAAGGGTAGCTATCGTTACTGGGGGAGCGGACGGTATCGGCAAGGCAATCGCAATTAGACTCGCTGAAGAGGGTGCCAAGGTCTGCATTTTTGATAAGGATATAGAATTACTAGAAAAAACGATTCAAGAGGTTCCCGGATCGAGTTCATTCCAAGTGGATATATCTGATGACTCATCAGTCAGTTCAGCTTTCGATGAGGTCGTGAATGCGGAGGGGAAAATTGATATTGTTGTTCATTGCGCTGGGATCGTTGGGCCGAACGCGAAAAAGATTACTGAAGTCGACGTTAATGATTTTGATCAGGTCTATGCTGTTAATCTTCGAGGATCATTCTCTGTGACGAAATATGCCGTGACGCACATGGAGAAACAAAATTACGGAAGGGTATTACTTTTTGCTTCTATTGCTGGGAAGGAAGGTAATGCTGGGATGACTGCATATTCGGCGACTAAGGCCGGGGTTCTTGGTTTAACAAAGAGCGCAGCAAAAGATTATGCAGAAACGGGAATTACAATAAACACTATTGCGCCAGCAGTGATTCGCACAGCGATGGTTGATGCTCTTGATCAGTGGCAAGTTGATTATATGACTGAAAAAATTCCAATGAAGAGGTGTGGAACACTCGAAGAGGTCACGTCTTTAGCTTGTTGGATAGTTTCAGAAGAGGCCAGCTTTAATACGGGAGCCGTTTTTGATCTGAGCGGCGGTAGGGCCACTTACTAAATATGATTAACTGCCTGTGAATTGGAGATAAACTTGTAGTGTTTCTTCAGCCATTTTTTTAGCGCTAAATAATTCAAAGGTGTTTTTACGTCCCATTTCACCTAATTGATTTGCATAATCTTTGTCTTTTATTAAGCGTACTATTTCTTTGGCTAAAGATTTTGAATCTGTAGGATTATATAATATTCCACCCTCGGTTTTCGCTAACATTTCTGGAAAGATCCCATGGTCAGGCTGAACCACGGGTATTCCGCAGGCCTGAGCTTCCAGAACAGAGAGGCCCTTAGGTTCTTCATGGGTGGTTGGAAGAGAAAAAATATCAATTTTCCCTAAGAAATCTTTCTTTTTGTCCAGATCTGGTGATCCGACATGATCGAAGAAGTTAATGAGATTTGCTGATTTTAATTTATCTATTTGTTGATTGAAAAAGTTTTGATCGGATGGACTCAGCCATCCGCCAGCGCATAGTCGGGCATTGCTCAGATTGTATTTTTGATGAATTTCAATGAATGCATCCACGATGTTATGGAATCCTTTTTCCGGAGCCAATCGGCCAAAGTATCCTATCGTCGGATCCTTAACGGGATGACGAGTGAAATCATTGAATTCATCAGTGTCTACTCCCAGATTAACTAGATGAAACTTTTCTTCAGGAACTTCCAATAAATCAGCCATTTTCTTGGCATAGAATTGACTGAAAGTTATGAACCCATCGATATGTGATGCGAGTCGTCTCAGCTCGGATATGACAAGGCTTCTGTGTGATTCTGTTAATTCATCAAGGAAAAGGTCATCTCCTTGCAAGGTAACGATGACAGGTGAATTCAGCTCACGCTTCATTGACGGAACAAATCCAGCAATGAATAGATTGGTGAGATTGATAAGATCAGGTTTTGATTCTTTTTTTATCCATTGAACGGCTCTTTTCAGGGACTGCCGCTGATTGCCTTTCTCGCCACGCAGTATTGACAATGTGAGCTCACCAAGATTTTCAGCTTCGATTTCAATTTTTCTTTTTTTAGTTAAGGACCTGACAATACCAGGATGGTCCAGCCACTTTGTCATAAATCCTGGCAAGTATCGGAACGGAGGAAATTTCTGCTCCAGATAGACACTGATGCCACCGTATAGCAGTGCATTATCACTTGAGTCTTCTCCTTCTACTGTGATCGGAGTGTAGGCAGGTACCAAAATTACTGAACAATCCAAATCGCGGAGCTTTTTTACGAGAATGTTATCTCGCAAACAGCTGCCACATATCATTTCCGCGGCTCCGGCAGTTACGTATGTTACTCGCATCGTATGGTTAACCTCACTTTCCGGTATTAAAATGTAAGGTCAAGGGTTGGAGAAGGTTGATTTATCATGGAACAGAAGCACATTCCCAAATGCTACAAAGCAACATAATCTTTCAGCGCATTTCAGAGGAGCTTTCTTTACAGATTTTTCAATATCTTAAGGGAGATGAAAAAGAAGCCTATAAATCAGTACTGGCAAGTCTTGCCCAGAACCACAATTTGCGCCCAATATTCATCCAAAAAAAACCTGTAGATAAACAAATTAGCTGGATGATTGGTAACCTGAAGTTGAAAACTAGCAGTGAAATTGCCGATCAGGTACTTCAGGTGTGGCTGCTAAAAGCAAAAAAGGATATGTTGATCGGTTTTCTGGATCAATTAGGCATTGAACATGACGGAGAAGGTTCAGTCGAAGGTGATTTGCCTAAAAAATTAGATGAGAAGAAACTCAAGAAAGCAGTAGATGAAATGTTGGAAGCGCACTCAGAAGAAGAAGTGAAGGTTTACCTCAACCTTTTCCAGTCGCAACGGTCCGGAGGATGGAAAGAGCTCAATGAATTGATTGAGTCAGATGAGCGTCTGTCTTTTTAATTGCTAATTAAAGAAGTGCCCAATTGCTTCAGCGACTCCTGAACCTGAATTTTGTGAAGCTATATAGCCACCTTGTTTTTTAACTGTATCTTTAACTGATTGCACGGAATTAGCAGGACAGGCAATCATTGATGCAATTCCTTTATCTAGCATTGAGAGATCATTATGATTGTCCCCGATCACAAATGTGTTCTTAGGAGGAATTCCTATCAGTTCTCCGAGCGAAGCGGCCGCGGTTCCTTTGTTATAATTTGAATGTGCAAAGCGTAGATAAATTGAGTTCCTTTCGTATGATAAGTTTTTCGGTGACGAGTTGATGAGCTCTTTCTGAATCAGTTCACATAATTGATCCATTTCTTCATCACTAGTAGCAATGATTGCTGCGGGCTCATCTGAACTGGCGACCCACTTTGCTTTGCTTTGTCCTTCAACGAAGAGTTTTATTCGATTCAAAAACTTTCGATTCTTTTTGAATAGTTTTAAGTGATCCTTTCGGCATTTTTTGTTCCAATTTCCGTAATCGATCCATCGTCTGAATTGATTTGGTTGATAAATTTCACGTTCCCACACAATGAGGTAATCAGGAATGTCGCGTAACCCGCACCGATGCATTCCTTCCATTGCCTCAATCAGGGATCGGCCCGTATTAATAGCAAAAACAGCTCCTTGGGCGCGCAGCTCTTCGAGTGAACTCATGAGGAGCGGATCAACTTCGGTGCTGTTATTTGGATCAATGAATGTACCATCAAAATCAAAGCACAGTAGCCATTGGGGTTTCATGATGTTCATTGATGGACTGAGAACTTATCATGTTAGCCATTAATTTCCAGAGTTCCATGCATTTTCATTACTGGATCTTTTCATTAAATTTGTGTTATTGTATTCTTATGAAATCAGCATACGAACTTGCCATGGAGCGTTTAGAGAAGGAGTCTCCGCAGGAATCATTGACCGAAGAGCAGAAAGAGTTGATTTCGGAGATAGAAAAAAAATACTCTGCTAAAATTGCAGAGCGTGAAGTTTTTCTCCGCAGCAAGATACAAGAATCCTTATCGGAAGGTCAATTTGAAGAAGCGGAGCAGATTAAAGATGAACTGAGCCGGGAACTGAAGTCACTTCGTATGCGTAGTGAATCTGAAAAGGAGAAAGTCAGAGGCAATTAGTTCATTCACTAACTGCATTGGTTTATCATGAGACCCTCAGGACGCTAGGCCGCAGTCAAGTTCAGTAACCATCAGGTGCGGATTAGAGAATTCTGATTCGTTCTTATTTCCGGAATTTCCAACGACCAGACTGATCGATTTAAATTCAGGGAGATGAAGGGCAGGGAGTAGAATCTTTTCTTCACCTACAGTGAGTTTTGGGATGTAGATACTCTTTATTTTTTCAAATTCTAAGCACATAAAAATAGAGCTTTCAGATTCTATCTGTGATTGGTCAAGATAGCCTATGACTCCTTGTCCATTGATTGGATCAATGACTTCACCATTACTGGGATTTAGTGAGACAGCGATGCCTCCCTGAAGGTCCATTGATTTAGCTTCGAGCCTATGACTGTCCAGTATTCCTAAAAATAATCTCTGAGCTTTATTGTAGAGTTTTAGCTCAAGCTCAAAAATGACTTCTCCGCTAATCAACTCGATCTCAGCGTCATGCAGCCGAGTGAGGTTGAAGCGTTGGTTGCCGAACTCTGTGGGGTGCGTACTCATTGATTCAATTTTTTAAGGCAAAGCTCAATAATTTCAGATTTACTGAATTTAAATAATTATTAAAATTATAATATATTACCATTAATATCATATTTAATTATAATTACCATAAAAAAGTACAAACTTAGCGAACTTTTCAGCTATTAAGCCGATTTATTCAGATTTTGAGGCTTTTTCGAACTCATTCCGCCAGTACTGGAGCCTTTCCCCGATCCGTTTTTCCTGCCCATTTTCAGTAGGCTCATAGTATTGCCGACCTTCTGGGAGATAAGCCTGTGGAATGTATCCACCCTCAAAATCATGGCTGTATAAATAGCCTTCACCGTGGCCCAACTGTTTTGCCCCTTTGTAGTGCCCATCTCTCAGATGCTTAGGCACTGCGAGAGTTCTTCCTCCCTCAATATCTTTTTTTGCTGCCATTAAACCGGCATAGGACCGATTACTTTTTGGTGCAGTGGCTATATATACTGATGCATGAGCCAGAGTGATTTGAGCTTCTGGTAAGCCAATGAAATCTATTGCTTGCTGCGCTGCTACTGCGACCCTCAGCGCATTTGAATCTGCGAGCCCCACATCCTCAGAAGCTGCGATTACTATTCTGCGTGCAATGAATCTTATATCTTCTCCTGCGTATAACATCTTTGCCAACCAGTACAGGGTAGCGTCTGGATCTGATCCCCGCATGGATTTAATGAATGCGCTTATTGTATCGTAATGAGCGTCACCGTCCCCATCATACACGACTGCCTTCTGTTGGATCGATTCTTCAGCGACCGTAATATCAAAGTTAATAATCTTAGACTTGTTTGGTTTGCTCGTGATGACGCCAAGTTCAAGTGCGTTCAGGCACTTTCTGGCATCGCCATCTGATTTTGTGACAAGTAACTTAATGGCCTCTTTAGCTATTTTAATCTTAAGTTTACCGTATCCTCTTTCTGAATCCTTGATAGCAAGATCAATTAACTCTTCAAGGTCCTCATCTTGCAATGGTTCCAGTGCAAAGACTTGTGAACGGGAAACTAATGGGCTGTTCACATAGAAGAAGGGATTATGAGTAGTTGCACCAATGAATCTTACGGTCCCTCTTTCAATGTGCGGGAGGAGGACATCCTGCTGAGCCTTGTTAAAGCGATGTATTTCATCAACGAACAATGTTGTTGTGGAGTTATGTAACCTGTTAAGCGACTCGGCGGACTCTACGGACTTACGTATTTCCGCGACATTGCTTTCGACTCCGCTCAAATTAAGGAAACGTGATTGGCTATGATTGGATATGACTTTGGCTAAGCTCGTTTTGCCTACTCCGGGAGGGCCGTAAAATATTAATGAAGCGAAACGATCAGCTTCCACCGCCCTTCTGAGCAGTTTTCCTTCACCCAAAATATGTTTTTGCCCGACATATTCGTCCAGTGATCGGGGCCTCATGCGTGCGGCTAATGGGACCGATGAGTCGATCGATGAAACCGAATCTTCTAATTCAGTTTCAACTTCATTTTCGAAGAAGTCGTTCATCTTTATTTTTTTTGACAGTGAAATTAAATCTCAAAGGCAAGTAGTCCTTCCGGTTTTTCCTTTTCAATGATGTCATGAATACTGCATTGATCGAGATGATTGATGACGAGTTCACTTAATTCAGAAAAGCATTCCTCGAGTCCAGTCCCTGGCCTATTGCCTGTGGATAAACCTATTGGGTCAAATGGGCCGTCGATAATTTCGAGGATGCTTCCTAATGATATTTCTGAAGGATCTTTTTCCAGATAGTACCCGCCGCTGGCTCCTCTTTTACTTCTCAGTGTCCCGGCCTTCTTGAGTGATAAGAGAATTTGTTCGAGGAATTTTATAGGTATGGATTCGGAATTGGAAAGTTCACTGATTTGAAGCGGAACGTTCCTAGGGTTGCGTGCAATCCCAATCACTGCCCGCATAGCATATTCCGCTTTTTTGGAAATCTTCATTTTAAAACTCGATTCTATACCTTGCAGGTAGGGATTCAAGCCTAGGGATTGTTCTTTGTCTTTTTTAGACGACTTGCAATTTAATCAGTAAAGCACGATGGTTCATTAACCCAATTTGGGGGCGCTTTGGTTTCGACTGATGATATGAAACTTGAGTTGCATGCCGAGGATGATCTGTTGGCCTCGTAAAAAAGCAGATCAAAACATATAAATGCAGATTCTAACGAATTAGCTCTCGCTGCTTAATCAGCGACGCCTCGCTCCTGACGCCTGTTAGGGGGACGAGGCGACGACAACAGGCTAGGCTTTCTTCGGGGTGTCCGCGCAGTCAGCTCAAATAAAACAGGGCAAACGGAACAACTGAGTTTTTTGGATGCACTTACTGTTCTATAATAAGCACCAAATAAGCATGTAGACGCTTAAGCAGAGTCTCATGAGGACAGGGGTTCGACTCCCCTCGCCTCCACTTAACTTGCTCATGGTTAATGTGGGTACGACTCAATTTCAAGGAGAGGTACATTAAATAAAGAAAATAATTTATCTTAATTTAAAATATTTCGAGGAATTCTTATTAAGAAATAACAAATTCTAAAATATGAAACTTCGAGAGGTTATTCCCGCCCCTAAAGATATTATCATGAAGATTGGTTCCGCCGTTCTCTTTACCGTTTCGATTTTGGTGACTACGGCTGCCCAGGCCCAGTCGGTCGCTGACAATTGGCATCAGTGGCGTGGTCCGGAAAATAATGGCGTCTCCCGCACCGCGGATCCACCTGTAGAGTGGAGCGAAGAGAAGAACGTTGCGTGGAAAATTGAAATAGGAGGCCATGGAACCTCCAGCCCGATCGTGTGGGGCAACAAAGTATTTGTGACTACGGCCGTCAATACCGAGAAAGTCGATCCTTCATTGCCGAAGCCGGAAGATCAGCCAGAGAGGGTCTTCGGGATCAAGCATCCCAATACCAGTTACCAAATGACGGTACTCTGCATTGATAAAAGTACGGGAAAGGAGCTTTGGCGGGACGTAGCAAGAACCTTGGTTCCACACGAGGGCCATCACAGAGACGCCAGTTTCGCTTCGGCTTCGCCCTTCTGCGATGATAAGCGAATATATTGCTGGTTCGGATCTGGCGGATTGTTTGCCTACAGCCACGATGGAAAGAAACTTTGGGAGCGTGACCTTGGAAGGGCGAAAATGGGTGCGAGCTTGGGCGAAGGTAGCTCGCCGGTGGTCCACGACGGAAAAATCGTGATCGTCCGTGACCATGCCGGGCAATCGACTATTGAAGTGTTGGATGCCAATAGCGGGAAGCCCATATGGAAAAAGGATAGGGACGAGGGTAACGCCTGGGCGACGCCGGCAATAGCGAAGCACAACGGGGTGACGCAGGTCATCACCTGCGCATCGAATAAGGTCCGTAGCTACAACCTCAAAACCGGTGAAATTATTTGGGAGACAAAAGGTCTGACAGGAAACTGCACTCCGTGCCCGATCGTCGATGACGAAGTCGTCTATTGTATGAGTGGCTACGAGGGATATTCGCTGCTCGCTATTCCGATCACAGGCAAAGGAGATGTGACGGACTCAGTCCTTTGGAAAGTCAATAGGGGCACACCTTATGTGCCCTCGCCGATCTTCTATGATGGCCTGCTCTATTTCACCCAGTCGAATCAGAACATCATGACTTGCGTCGATGTTAAGGATGGTAGTCGGGTAATTGAGAGGGATCGGCTGCCCGGTCTCGGTGGAGTTTACTCTTCGCCGGTAGGGGCCGCTGGCCGGATCTATATGACGGACCGTAAGGGTACAATCTTGGTGTTGGCGCGGGGGCGTGAGACGAAGGTGCTCGCCACTAACGAACTGGATGACAACTTTCACGCTTCTCCGGCCCTGGCGGGTAAACAGCTCTTTCTGCGTGGGATGCGTTTTCTCTACTGTCTCGAAGAGGGGAGGACTCCGGTAAAACAAAAGGTTGTCTCGAAACTGCCTGCTGAAAAAAAACCGCCGACTGCCTCATCTGCGAAGTCAACTCACGGTTTACTTATGCAGATCGCAAAACGTGAATTGCCCAAGGATTACCCGGCAGGCAAAGGTCACCAGCCATTTGTCGATAAATGGTTTGCGAACGCTCCCCCTGAAAAGTCCAGTCGGGTGGGTCAGCTCTGGAAGGAACAGGAACGCCTGTTCCCCAATATGAAGAATCGCGGGGCATCCTTCATTAAGATTCTCGACTACGTCCGAACTAACGGGGGCAAACCGAAGGCCCCGAAGCAGCAGGGTAATGCTAATCCCCATATCAAGCGAGTGGTGAAAGCTGAAATTCGGGTTGAGGAGGGTAAGCCTTCTGGCGAGCGCGGCTCGGTTTCTGGCCTTGTCAGGAATCAAGATGGCGAGCCGATGGGTGGGGTGATGATCTCCGCATTCGACAAGGGCCGGCGAATGACTACCTCGGTTTTCTCGCAACCGGACGGCAAGTTTCGGATCGACGATCTAGCCGAGGGTGACGTTCGGGTTCGGGCTCGTCTGTCTGGTCAACGCGACAAGTGGATCGAGAATGTGGAACTCGGCCAGGATGCCATTGCGATCACGATGGAGTCGGCCACCGGCAAGGAACTGGAAGCGCAGCGCCCCGCCAGCAGTGCCTTTGCTCAGCTGACATTCGAGAGCCCGCGCGACAGGTTGAACTTCAAGATGATGTGCGCCTACTGCCACCAGATTGGAACACCGGCTTTTCGGTCGCCTGAACAACCGGTCGACTGGGAGACCATGATTACGAGAATGGATGGATTTGGTGGCCTCTATCCCCATACCAAGAAGACGATCGTCCAGCGTATCATCGACACCTACAAGGACGATGCGGTCGATAGCTGGCCCGAGTATGTCCCGCCGCCGGCACCGACTGGCATGGTGACAAAGGCGAAGATCACCGCATGGGAGTTGGGGGAGGAGTATGTGGGCTCATTCCACGATCTCGAAGTGGGGGATGACGGCCTCGCCTACGTGGTCCACATTGGCAAGCAGTATACGGCCACCCTCGATCCGAAGACCGGGGAGCGGATTTACTATCGCCTGCCCCGCGGCTCGCACGGTCCACATTCCATCGAGCCGGACAATGAAGGACAGATGTGGCTGACACTTTGCGTTAGCGGCGAGATGGCGAAATTCGATCTTCAAACGAAGGAGTACACGATCACTTCCAGCGCCGAACCGCCCGCTGATCGAGGCTCCTGGCCACACACGTTGCGGGTCGATCCCAAGGACCCGGAAGGACTCATTTGGTACACCGATGCCGGCCGTAACTCGGTCTTCCGGTTGCACCCAAAGACACTCGAGCGGAAGGAGTATCATCTGCTTGAAGCCGGCCAGGTGAAAGCCGGCGGGAAGGGCGAGTCGCGCGGGATTACTCCCTACGGTCTCGATTACTCTCCGGTCGACGGAATGATCTGGTACTCCAAGCTCAACGGCAATCGCATCGGCCGGATCGATCCGAAAGTTCCGGACGGTGACGTCACGGAGTGGAACCCACCGTTTCGCGGGCCGCGTCGGCTCCACGTTGCCCCGGACGGCATGGTGTGGGTGCCGGGGTTCGGCTCCGGCGTGTTCGGCAAATTCGACCCCAAGACAGAAGAATGGACGACCTATCCGCTGCCCGACTATATCAACCAGATTCCCTACGCTCTCAACGTCGCTCCTGACGGCATGGTCTGGATCTGCGGCACCCACAACGACACACTATACCGCTTCAACCCGGAGACAGAATACCTCATCGAGTTTCCGCTGCCATTTCGAGTCAGCTACACCCGCGAGATCGAGTTCGACAAGGATGGCAACGTCTGGACCAGCACGAGCGGGCCGGCGCGGCACATGGAGAACGCCTGCGGCACCCTCATCAAGCTGGAGATTCCCGAGGGTATCAAGGAATCCGGTGGCATGAAGCTGACGCCGATCGAGCTCAGCCCGGAGGAGCAGGGAGTGCAGTCGGTCGCGGCGCAGCAGGAGGAAGCTAAGAAACTCGGTGCCCTCCTCGCTAAGATCGAGGCTCGCGCGCTGCCCAAGGAATATCATGGCGAGCCTCATCAGGAGTATGTCGACCGGATCATGGGAGGATTGACCGACGACCAACGCGGGCACGTGGGACGTCTGTTCAACAAGCGTCGCAAGGCCGAGGTGGGGATGGAGAATGCCGGGCATTCTTTCGTCCGGATTCTCGACTATGTTGCGAAGGGGGGGCGAAGCACGGAGATTCCCGCCGAGCCTGGCCCCGGTACACCTTCGCAGCCCAAGCCGTCCGGGAACTCGATCGGGGAACGCGGAAAGCCGCCCAGGGAGATGGAATCGGGCAAGGACATTATCAAGGTGATCCAATCCGGAAAGTTCGATTCGTCTCCCTTTGATGCGGTGGATCTGGCCCTGAAGCAAAAGGATCCCAATGCCCGTGGTTCGGCTCTTTCGGCCGCATTCGGGCGACTGGGAGGTGGTGTCGGGGGCATTGAACTCGAAGATGTCGTGAAGCGCCTGAATTCGCTGAAGAGTGAGAGAAACAAAGACTTTGCAATTAATGGGATGGCCCACGGTCTGGCCTCGTCCGATCCGGAGGTGGCTTTGAAATGGGCCAACAAGATTTCAGACAAAGGGTTTCGCGACATCGTGTTAGCGAACCTGAATCGACGGATCGAAAAGCAGCCTTCCCGTCCGCCAAAAAAGAAAAAAGGGGAAGGCTCCACTTCGCCGGCCGAGTCGATAGAAAAGAAAACCGGCATCCACCGGCTCGACAGCTCCCTCCGGGCGCCCTTTGATGCCTTTGTCTATGTGAACCGGATTCCTGACCGGGCACGAGAGGACGAATCACCGAAGAATTTTGCAGGTCGCATTTATGGTCGCTTGGCCAACCAGGAAGGTCGAATCCAGATCAAACTCCCACCAGGGATGGACCTTTCGGCTTATCGTGGCTTCAAGACGTTTCTGGGATCTGAAGGTAACCCGGCGATCTCGAATTGTGCGGCGTGCCATGCGGGACCGGAGTTTCCTGCGGAGGGTTCCTCGCTCCGAAACCTGAAACTTACCGAAGAAAAATTGGAATCGATCATTCGTGGGAAAATGGCCAAGGCAGCAGGCGGGGACGCAAATTACGCGGGCTTGAAAATCGATGAAGGGGATGTCGCAGAATTGATTTCGTTTCTGCAATCTTTGAAACGGGTCAGTGACGAGCGGTTCCGTGAATTGATTATTGATGTCAAAGTCACAGACGTTACCGCAGAGGTTGCTCCGGTAGCCCCTGCTGTTCCCGCTTTGCGCGGAACCGTTCGCTTCGAAGGCCTACGACCCGAGCGCAACCGGCTCCCGATGGACGAACCGAGCCGCAAACTCTACAACGGAAAGCCCGCTTTCGACGAAAGCATTCTGATTAGTAAGTCCGGTGGTCTCTCCAATGTCTTTGTCCATGTGAAGACCCCAGTGAGGGGAGATTTTCCAGTACCGAAGGCTCCCGCTGTCATCGACCAGCAGAAATCGGTATTCCGGCCCCGAGTCCAGGGGTTGCGGGTTGGGCAGGAGCTCGTTATGAAAAATGGCGATCCCTTCATTCATAATATTCGTTCCCTCTCCCGGAAGAATCGCCCATTCAATATCGCCCAACCGACCGGCTCACCTGATCGCAGGAAGACCTTTGAAGCGGCCGAGGGACCCATCACGATCAAATGTGACTTCCATCGCTGGATGACGGCGCACTTCTGGGTGATGGATCACCCCTTCTTTGCGGTGACGGATAACGAGGGGCGCTTCTCGATTCCCAACTTACCGCCGGGCAAGTACACCCTCGCGGCCTGGCACGAGGTCTTTGGAGAACAGGAGGTAAAAGTCACGGTGGGGAAGGACTCCCCATCTGTTGCTGGATTCACCTTTAGTCCGAAAAAAGATTAATGCGTCCGACCGGAATCATCGCGGCGTTTGGCTTCGCTCTGGCCACGGTTCAGGTTTCTGCGGAGGAGCAGCGTCCGAACGTCGTCACTCTACTTGTCGACGACTTGGGGTACCGCGACCTCGGCTGTTACGGTGGTCCCGTCAAGACCCCGATCCTCGACAAGTTGGCCGCCGATGGCGTGCGCTTCATCGACTTCCATTCCGGAGCGCCGGTCTGCTCCCCTTCGCGCGCCACCTTTCTCACCGGTCGCAACCACATCCGGGCCGGAGTCTATTCCGTCCTCAGTGAACAGCGTCACCGAATGCATCTGCTTCGGAGTGAAACGACGCTCGCCGAAGTCCTGAAAGACGAAGGCTACGGCACCGCTCACTTTGGTAAATGGCATCTCGGTATGCCGGTAAACAATCGCGACAACCCCACG
>DUBC01000007.1:359237-359590 GCA_012960505.1 Verrucomicrobiales bacterium | reverse complement strand
GTCGCACCGTTGGTGTCTGCTCCCCAGTGTGCCTGATGGAGGAATCCACCACTGCGGATACCGTTGTGGATACCCTGACTTGTCTGACCGAAGATGAACTTGTCTCCACCAAGGTCAGAAGGCTTGATCCATGCTGTTGCCGTGTAGCTGTTCTGACCGTCAACATCATTGATGATGCCGGTAAGGTCTGCTCCTGCTACGTTCAGGAAACCGCCCTGGAAGTCAGCTCCAGTTCCTGGAGTCGATCCCTTAGGTGCTCCTGATCCACCAACTGTGAGTTGATCAGCGCGTTCAATTGTTGCGTCCAGGCCAAGGGCTCCCTTGTCAGAGACAACGGCGCCTTCCTGGTCCTC
>DUBC01000007.1:276110-359198 GCA_012960505.1 Verrucomicrobiales bacterium | reverse complement strand
GGCGCTGTAGGCTTACCTGCAATAATGACAAGGTTGTCAATGAACAGGTCCTGGTTCGCTCCACCCACACGGGCTGAGAAGTTGAATGTGTATCCGTCATCACCAACGAAGGCTCCGGTATCAACGTCTGTGAAATCAGCGTTCGTAGTGAGTCCGGTCGTTAAGTAGGTCGCTCCCTTTGATGGATCCCAGCGAACCTCAATGCTTCCGGTTTTCCTTGAGTCATCCTCAAGAATCACTCCGTTAGCGAAGGCGAGCTGACCAACGTCTGCTCCGCCAGATACTCCAGAGATGTTAACTCCCTGCTCAGCATCACCGTTACGCCATGTGTCGACCTCAAAGGAGAGGTTTTCAGCAGTTTTACCAGCCATTCCTTCCTCGGCGGCTCCGAGCTCACCGAGAGCTGCGCTACCGTAGTTGAAGGAGAATCCTGCCGAATCATAGAGCTCGTAATCAAATGTAGCTGTGAAGCCTTGAGTCGTACCTGCAAGACCAGGAACAGAGAAGCTTGAGAAGCCGAGTCCCTGTCCGTCGATTGTTAATTGAAGGCGATCACCCTGTACTGTGGCTGCCTGTCCGGCAATCACTGATCCGTCACCGAGGTCCGTAGTCCCATCATCAAAACCGTCAAAGTCTTGAGCGTAGTAACCAGGTCTGCTAATAGCATCGGTAGGATCGGATCCGGCAGTGACTTCGTCACCGTCATTGGTTCCGTCACCGTCAGTGTCTGCGTTACGTCGGTCAGTTCCAGCAGCAATTTCCTGTGCCGTGGACAGACCGTCACCGTCTTCGTCTCCGCTCAGGGAACCGGTGCTAAAGCCATTGCCGTCATCGTCGAGGACGACGGTGAAGCCGTTGCCGTCCGAGGTGACCGCACCTGGGTTGGTCGAGTCAAGTCCGGTTGCCTGCAACCAAGGAATGTTGTCTACAGTGCCTTCCGCTCGGTCGGCGAATAAATCGAACAGTGCGGACGCGTCAAGGGGTGAAAGATCCAGTGCGCTGAGACGCAGATTGCGGATCGCGTTGGCCTGGTGAGCGGACAGAGCTCCAGAGAAGACGAAGACGTCATCAACTACACCATCAATGTCCTGATTATCGTATCTTCCGATCTCGATTTGAATTTCACCTGGAGCGTTGCCGGCATCTGGCCTTGCGGTTGTTGCGGTAGTGACATTACCGGAGGACTCATCGCCAACGTAAAGTACCGCGCTGTTATCAGGCTTACTAAAGGTGCCGACCACATATTCCCAACTCCCTGGGGTCGGAGCGATCCCTGAGCTGGTGGTGCCGCCACTTGCGATCTGCCATTGAAGTTCATTTAGGTGGATACCGCGGTCCCATCCTCCGTTGTCGATTGCCATGAATCCCGGGAAGGCTACCGCTGTTTCGAGGTTGACCCAGCCTCCGAAGCTGACTTCTGCAAGCACGTCCGGATTGGCATTGATTGGGATATTAATTGATCCGCCGGTGTTGCCACCGCCACTGGCTGCCGGGTCGTTGATGTCAGCGCCACGGCCACGGAGGCCGGCAGTGAAAGATACTTGTCCCGGGTTCTGTGTTGGAACGGCGGTATTTTCGTTACCGGTGCCGTCCTCGTAGCTGTCCTCGAATGAATAATAGGCCAGCATGCCTGGTGAATCCGGTCTGGGGGGAAGGATAATGGAGAAGTCCACACCTTCGGTGCCCGGCGTGTAGGCGTCCTCTAGCAAATACCATGCGGTCCATTCGCCGACTCCAGGCAGGCCCGCAGGAGTAAACGTGACGGTTCCGTCCGCTGCTCCGACGGTGGAGCTTTGGGTTCCGTTCACGTAGAACCATCCACTTGATCCAGAGCTTGGGGTTTGGCCGCGAGGATATATACCGATCCAGTCGTTGGCATTGGCTGGGCCATTTTCCCAGGAAATAGCGATGTCCTCGGTGTCTGAGTAGATGGTCTTGTCGAGTGAGAAGGAGCTGAGCGCTCCGCCAATGGCAATCTCAAAGTCGACCCCATCGGTGGCCGGCGTGTAGCCGTCCTCTAGCAGATACCATGCGGTCCAGTCGCCGATGCTACTGCCTCCCAGGTTTATTTCTGCAGGATTAAACGTGACGGATCCGTCCACTGCTCCGACGGTAGCGGTATCTGTTCCACTAACGTATAAATATGCACTTGATCCTGGGCCTGGAGTGATGCCACGATGATATATACCGATCCAGTCGGTTGCATTGCCCGGTCCATTTGTCCAGGAAACGACAATGTCCTCCTCGTTAGAGTAACTGGTCTTGTCGAGGGAGACCGCCAATGGGACACTTGGACCTGCCTCTGAGCTAGCTTGAATTTGTGATGGCGTGAGAACACCGTCGTAGATTCTGAATTCGTCCCAAGACGCGTTCGCTGCGGCGTCACCCCATTGGGATCGACCGAGGAAGAAATCGGCGTCATTTAAACCTGAAAGGTCATTAGTTGTGTCACCGGAATGAACTTCTGTACCATTCTTGAATACAGAGAGTTTTGTGTTCCCGTTTGCTCCACCGACATCATCAATGGTTACGACCCAGTGAACTCTTTCATCAATTGGATTAGTTGGAGCACCGCCAAAGTCTGCCAATGTAATATTGGATTGAGCATTCCAGCGAAGCTCGTTTTGATTGATGTTACCTCCACGAGTGAATGACATGTGTAACACGTTATTGCTGCTGGATCCAACACTGAGGACTCTTGACCAGTTCTGAGCCGAGTGCTGAGTTGACCAAGTTTCCAACGTTGCACTGGCAAGGCTACTAACAAGACCTGCAGGTAACCGAACGTAATCGGAGCTGCCTTTGTCTCCACCGGCAAGTGTCACTTTACCGCCTGCGACAACACCGTCATTGCCTCCGACGTCCACGATCGTTCCGTCAGCACTACCGACGGAATCAACTAACGTGGTTCCGGCTCCACCTTCTTCATCAAATGTCCATTGGTGAACGAGTTCAGCGGGTGCTTGAATGGTTACTGTAACTGATGCTGTTTGTGAAATGTCATCGGCATCGGTTGCTGTGATTGTATATGTGGTCGTTTCAGAAGGTGATATTGAAGTTTCAGTAGCATCACTGACATCACCTACACCATTATCGATACTAATAGCCGTTGCATCTGTGATCTCCCATGAAAGTGTAACGCTATCACCAGCACCTATGCTGGTTGAAGAAGCTGAAAATGAAGCAATTTTTGGACCTCCTAATCCAAATGTTGCACGATCAGAGTCATAACTGGAAAGGACAGCATCTGCATCTAATACAGTGTCATGTATCTTGAGCTTGGCGATACTGAGTGTACCACTAAGGGCAGGTGTGCGAGTTCCATTAGGCTCATTTTGGTTTCCTATGACTATTGGTAAAGGAGCTCCAGTGTCATCTACTGCATGTGTATTTAAAGCTGGCCCGTCATTTTCTGAGTTTGAAAGTGCACCATCAACATAAATAGAACGAGTGTTACTGGCACTATCATAAATAAGAGCTAAGTGATGCCATTCGCCAGCTGCTGGCGCCCCACCGCCTGGGACAAAAGGCATGTCAGCTGATCCACCCCATCCACCTAAGGCTCCCCAGGTATTATGGTTTCCGTAAAGCATCGACCAATTGCTTGCGTCAGGGCCGCCTCGTCTTCCCCATGCGACGATGGTTTCCTCGGTAGCTATGGCAGGATTGTGGACCCACGCTTCTAATGACCTGTCAGCGTCTCCAGCGAGTGGAGTAGAGGCTGGTCCGACGTACCAATCTTCTTGAAGAGTTATTGCTTTGACTCCATCTACTTCAGTAACACTAGCTGGGGTATCCTTTTCAGCATCAAACGTGCCTCCGAGTGTACCATCGTTAGTTATAGATGGGAGTTCACCGATATCACTTGTCGTGATGTCGATATCTACGAGAACATCCGCAGTCAGTTGGACTGGGAATAATAATACAACAGTAATAGCCGCGACAAGGCGGCAGAATAAGGAGATCTTCATTTTGCCAAATTGACAAAATATTGGGGCCTAGTCCAGCAAATAGTATGAATGCAACATTAACAACCGTTAACGTAAGATGACTGGGTTGGTGTTACTCATTGGGATTAAGCTAGATGTAATGGTACCATTGGGCCAAGTGATAAGAGCCATTTTACCGCGAATTTGAGCTGGAAACAGCATCGATTGTGGCTCTTGGGATAAGTATCCAGACCCCGCGGTGATTGTCCGTGTTAATTGAGTTGTTTTGTTTATTTGTACCCTAACAATTGCTCCAACGGCCGAAGGATTGTTTTTACCACCTTTGAGTATGACTTGAACCTGTGGAATGACGTTAGCAAGTGAGTTAAAGGCAAATGAGTTAATGGGGCCATCATTTGTTGTGACGATTAGTTCGGGTTGTCCATCATTATCAAGATCACCCCACGATGTTCCTTTACTGTCACCAGGCAAGACAATACCGCTAGATTCTGAGCTCATTGCCTCGAAGTTTCCTTTGCCATCACCTGTTAATAATATACTGAGCGCGTTATCCATCGGACGAGTTTCTATTTGAGTGCTGTAAAAATTTTGAGCTAAAAAGATGTCGAGGTTAGAATCAAAATTCATATCGGCGATTGTGATTCCGAATGAAGGGGAGGCCTGGGCCAACAAAGGTAAAGGTTTGAATGAAAACTTAGGTTTCCCTTTGGATGAAGTGTTAATGAAAAGGCCAGTCGCAAGCGTGTTGGCTTCTAATTGCATCGAGTCATTGATTTTATTTTCTGTGTAAAGTTCCTGCAGAGAAGCGGTCGCGAAATTGTGGAATGTTTTCAGTTTGTCTTTGAGGAATGGCATGGCTCCACTGGAGCAGCTGAATCCTCGATGTGGGAAGCATTGGCCATTCTCAAATCCAGCTTCAAGAAGTTCCCTGTCACCGTCGCCGTCAAAGTCTCCATAAAAAAGCAACTCGGGTGCATCGATCGTTGCTTTATACTTAGTATTAAGGCCAAAATTACTGGCAATTATGTCTAAGTCTCCATCATTATCAATGTCCCCAGCTGCGAGGCCATTCCACCAACCTGTAAGGTTATCTGTATCAAGACTTTGAGGTTTTAGTCGACCTTGGGCGTTATGGTAAAGTTTAACTGGGCCCCATTCATGGGCTACGACTAAGTCTGGCCAGTTGTCATTATCTATATCTGCCCAAATTGCTGAGGTAACCATTCCTGTTTTCTTGAGAGAAGTGGCTGAGGTTTCAGTGACATCTTTGAATTTTCCTGATCCGTCATTACTAAGGAGGCGAGAGTTAGGTGTTGAGGGGTAAGCACCTGGAATGACTCGGCCTCCAACAAAAAGATCCAAATCTCCATCCCTATCAAAGTCTGTAGCGCAGACACAACTACCACTGTCAAAGAGTTCAGGTAATGAGTCTTTGCTGGCCTTGGTGAATTGACCGTTCCCTTTGCCTAAAAATAATCTATCTTTAAATCTTTCGTGGTTGGGAGGAGCTTCAACGCTTCCGCTTACAATAAACAGGTCGATTAAACCGTCACCGTTTGCTTCAAAAAATAAGGCTCCTAAATCTTCGTTTCCAGCTTCAAGGATACCTTCTCTAAATGCTCTTTCTTTAAATCTTCCATTCCCAATATTTAATAATATTCGCCCAACGGATCCTGTTGACCCACCAAAATAGAAGTCATCATCCCCATCATTATCAATGTCACCGCGAGCTAGGCCTGGCCCATATTGTGATAATTTATTGGGGAGTAAAGGCTGGTGCTTAAAATCAGGAAAGGGTTGTTCCCAGTGAGGGCTTATGTCTCTAAAGAATGCTGATTTTGTGAAAAGTGTGGGTTTTTTGATAGATTTTGATTGGGGTTTAGTTTCAATTCTTTGCGGTTGAATGAAATTATAATGATGATTTGCGAGGAGGTTTGATTTTGTTTCAGAGTTACCATCGGGCCAGAATATTTTAAGTTCCTTCACTGTAAGCTCATTGCCTAGGCCGAAGTGAACTAGTGTGTCATCGCATGATGAAAATCCCCGCGTTGGTTGATTCTCACGAACAAGTATTCCTAATGATGTTTTGATTTCTAGACGTGCGCCTATTGCTTTAGTGTTTGTGGTGGGCGAGGAGAGGCGAACTGTTAATCTGTTACCTGATGCCTGATTTTCGAAAACAGAAATTGGTTTCTCTAAGTTTGTTACAACTAGGTCAAGATCTCCATCGTTATCTAAGTCGGCCCTAGTGGCACCATAAGCCATGGAGAGCTCGTCGAGGCCCCATTCCTTGCTCACATCATTAAAAGTAAGGTCTCCGTTATTTTTGAAGCAGAGGTTTCTCTCTGGCCTGGCTGGTGAATTTTCATAAAGAGACCATTCTGATTTATTTACGAGTGTTTCTTTGTCGATGGGATTGTCAGAATCATTAAAGTTTCTAGCAATGCCATTGGTGATAAATGCATCCGTCCACCCGTCTTCATTGAAATCGCTGAGTTTCACTGACCATGACCAGTCTGAACTAGCAAGGTTAGACAGGTAAGCGGTGTCTAGGAATCTGTTCGCCCGTCCAGCATTAAGAAACATGCAGTTTCTCATGTATTGAGGAGGGTCGGCAGTGAGCATGAATTGTTGATTGGAGCCCATGGATCCCATGGAAGTCTTTGATTTGTAGTGAGTTGTGCCGGCCATGTCGACGACTAGCAGGTCAAGATGCCCGTCATTATTTATATCCGAGGCGTCTGCGCCCATGCTGAACCAAGGAACGTGTGGCATTTGCTGGCTTGTTATGTCGGTAAAAGATCCGTTTCCATTGTTTCTGTATAGAAAATCAGGACCTTCAAAATCATTAGCAATGTAGATGTCTTGTAATCCATCGGAGTTGAAATCCCACCACGTGACTGAATTGCCTTGCCATGGTTTGGAGTTGATTCCGGCCTCATCTGTGACGTCGATAAAGTGGCCGTCATCATTGCGCAGTAAATAGTCTCTGGCACCGGCTGCATCGAGTTTGAAGCCGGCCCTAGAATTTAGATTAACTCGAAAGTATTTACTGTAATTGGGTAAGACTTCATAGGTTCCATTTTTAAATACAGTGGGTGGTTTTGGTGGTCTTCCGCCGTTCCTGTAATGCCTATGGCCTAGGAGGTATGCGTCGAGGTCTCCGTCTTGATCATAATCAGCAAATGCTGCCATTAATATTGCTCCGTTTATATCTAAGCCGTATTGCCTGGCGTTCTCTTCGAAAATACCTTTGCCATCGTTAATAAATAACTCGTTAGGTGTGCCATAATTACATGTGTAGAGGTCCAAGTCTCCGTCACCATCAATGTCGACTAAAGGTGCTCCCCCGGTCCACGTTTCTCCCCCACCTAATTTTGCGGTTTCTGTCCTATCATCGAATTTGAAATGGCCTTTGTTTATGTAGAGCCGATTTTTTTCTGGGCCATTGGCTATAAAAAGATCCACAAGCCCATCACCGTTAACGTCTCCCGAAGAAACGCCGCCACATGCAAATGCACTTACGTAAACCCTCTTTAAGGGGTGTTTATTATTGATTGGTAATACGAGATTTATACCGGTTTTGTCTGAGTTTAATTTGCGGAAAAGAGTCCCTTTACTGATTTCACGCTTAGGTAATTTTGATGCCGACTCTAATGGGCATATTGAAGTGAGAATTAGAGCGGTTATAAAAGGAAATGTTATGATGATTCGAGTCATTGCCGCATACGGTTAGCGTTTCTTAGAGTATATTATCATCGGTCCATTGTTTTGAGCAAAAGCAATTTCTTTTATTCCGTTACCATCTAAATCAATGGCAGTTACTTTCCGAGTGTCGCCACTGATAGAGATTCCGGATACAGTGTGTGATAATGGGGTAAATGTGCAGTCACCGTTTCCCTTAAGTGCGAGGCTCAATCCGCCATCCATTCTGCCTGTTTCACGTTGAGGTGAGAAGAAGTTATGCGCGAGAATAATGTCTAGAATACCGTCATCATCTATGTCAATAATTTCACTCCCAAATGATGGTGCGATTTGGGATTCCCTAGGCAATTTGACTAATTCAAAGTGGCTTCCCTGATTCATTAATACAGTATGTTCAAGTGTATTGACTTGATATTGCTTTGATTGTGCTAATGAGGATGGCGAATAGATAGCTTCAAGATTACTTGATGCAAAATTGTGGAAAGTTTTGAGTTTGTCTTTAAGGAATGGCATTGCCAGTTGTGAGCAGCTGAAACCCCTCCTTGGGACAATCAAGTCTCCTTCGAATTTGGCTTCAACGATATTGTTAGCCCCCGATTGATCAAAGTCTGAGTAATATAGGAGTTCGGGCTTCTCTTTGGTCGCTTTGTATTTTGTATTTAACCCGAAATTTGTAGCAACGATATCCATGTCGCCATCGTTGTCTAGATCGGCCGCTGAAAGTGAATTCCACCACCCTGTATGATTAGCTAGTCCCCATTGGGAGGTTTGCTCTACTATGGTACCATCATTGATCTTATATATTCTAACGGGTCCCCATTCGCATGCAGCAATGATTTCATTGGAGCCATCCTTATCGATATCAACCGTTATCAGGTCATTAATTAATCCAGCATTGTTCATTGCTGGAATGGGCTTCAATGAAAACTCACCATCCCCAGAATTAATCATGCAGTATGATTGGTTAGGTTCGGGGTATTTGCTGGCTTTTGCTGATCCAGCAATTATGAGATCTGGAAATCCATCACCGTTTATGTCGATGGAGCATATGGCATTAGTTGATATTGGGGGAGAGGGAAATGAAGTCGAAATGGACAGATTTCCAGCGCCATTATTTAAATATAGTCGATCATTGTAGCGGTCATCATTTGCTGGGAATTCGTTCGACCCAGAAATCACAACAAGGTCTAAATCATTGTCTGCGTCAGCGTCGAACCAGAGTGAGTTGACGTCTTCGCTACGTTTTGAATTGTTTAAACTTTTAGACGCAATTTCAATGAGTTCACCGTTGTCGTTCCGAAACAATCTCCCGGGCTTGTTTGCGGATCCGCCAATGAAGAGGTCCGAATCATTGTCCCCATCGAAGTCAGCCCACTCCATTGTTGGGCCTTGAGTAGACTGTTTGTTTGGCAGGAGGGGTTGGAGTTTAAAATCATCAAAAAATGATTCTAAATGAATGATCTGATTGTTTTTTTCTGATCTTGTATAGAGGCTGGGTTTAGATTTTTTGGTTAATATATGATTTGGCGTGGCGTTGCTATTCTGTTTAATGACCAGCAGCTGGTTGGCTTTTATGTTGCGAAAAGTTTGAGAAGTGCCGTTTCGCCACTCGACAATTAATTGATCAATTAGATCATGTTTTCCGAGGCCAAAATATAGCATCGGTTCATTTGAGGACAACCATCCGCGGACAGGGTTCATTTCTTTGGTTTGAATCAATTTGCCAGTGATCAATTTGACCTTGCAACCAATTCCGTGGGAGTTTTTACCGTTACCGTTAAGTGAAATGGACACTCGATTTGAAGTTGTATTATTTCGGTAGATTGTGGCGGGGCCGTCTGCATTATTGATGATGAGATCAGGGTCTCCGTCGCGATCAAAGTCTGCAGTTGCTGCTCCGAATGAAACTCCATTGTGATCGAGCCCCCAATCATCAGCGGTTGGGATGAATTTCAAATCGCCTAGATTTTTGAAAGCTAGGTTCTTTTCTTTTCTCATCGGTTGAGAGGACCAGAAATCTCTCCATTCATTACTGCCGCCTTTGAATTTTTTATCAGCCATTGAGGAGATGTCTGAGTTCATGCTGTCTCTAAGTACGCCGTTAGTAACGAAAAGATCCAACCTCCCATCGCCGTCAAAATCTTCTAGACGAGGGCTCCATGACCAGTCACTACTAGCTATTCCAAGCATTTGAGCAGCTTCGAGCATCTTATCGGTTCCGGTATTTAGATACATTGAATTGCGCATGTATTGCCTAGGTTGTGAAAATTCCAGGAACCAGCCCATGTTGTCCATGTTGCCCATCATTACTTTTTCTCTGTAGTGACTAGTTGCAGCCATGTCGGTAGCAAAAAAATCAATCAACCCATCATTATTGATGTCGCCGGTATCACTTCCCATTGAGAACCATGGCGTATGGGGGATGATGCTTTTTATCGAGTCTGTGAAAGTTCCATTTCCATTATTTTTGTATAACATATCTGGCCCCAAATAATCATTTGAAACATAGATGTCTGGAGCATTGTCAGAATTATAATCCCACCACGTGGCGCTCAGTGAAAAGTAATTTCCCTTTATGCCTGACTGATTTGTGAAGTTAACAAATTTACCATTATCGTTCTTGTATATGAAGTCAGCCTGACCCGATTCGGTTCTGTGGATCTTTTTGTTTGGTAGATATAAGAATTGCCAATATTCTGATATTTCGTGAGGGATTACAGGCTTTTCACTTCCGTCAGGCTGTTTGATATACTTTACTCCGAATTTAGTGCCGCGAGGCGGAGTTCGCATTGTTGTTGCTAAATAAGCATCGAGATCTTGGTCTCCATCAATGTCTGCGAAGTTAAGATTCATGCTGGCGCCATTAAAATCTAATCCGAGTGATTTTGCTTGGTTTACGAAAGTGCCGTTTCCTTTGTTAATGTAGATTTTATTTGCGCTGAGGTAGCCGCATGCATAGATATCCAGATCTTTGTCTCCATCGATGTCGACAAAACCAGCTCCGGTGCCCCAAAAGTCGGGATCATTTAGCCCTGCCTTTTCAGTGACATCTTCAAATTTGAAGTTTCCTTTATTCTTGTAGAGACGATTACCCTTGGCGGGGCTGGTAAGATAAATGTCAGGCAAGGAGTCTCCATCATAATCTCCAGTTGCTACCCCTCCCATGGGTGTAGCAAACATGTATTCTTTAGTTCTTGAGAAAAAGTCACCAAGTTTCATTTGGAAATTAACGCCTGAATGTTCAGGTTCAATTTTAATGAAAAGTTTTTCGGATGGATCTTTGGAGATTTGGTTTAGAGGTAATTGCGAAATCTCATCGTCGAGAAATTTGATGGACGGATTTTCGGTGCATCCTGAAAATATAATGCATGCTACAGCAATAGAGACTGCTTTAATGGGTAGCTGCTTTCTATTTCTGATACAGGATTGTTTCACTCTAAATCTTCAGAATTAGTAAGATTGATAAAGAATTCTGCCGCATTGATCACAGACAGTGAGTGTTTTTTCGCCGCGGACAGCTGTAACTGTAGCGGGGATAACCTTCATATGACAACCGGTGCATATGTCTAGATCTAATTCACAGACAGCTATGCCTTTTTTGCTTTTGAAAATGCGGTTATATTTATCAAGAAGGTCGTCTTCTATTTTTGAACTAATGGTAGCTCGTTTTTCTTTAATCTCTTCAAGTTGCTTGTTACATTGATTTGAACGTTCTGATATAATTGAAATTTCTGCATCGACTGTCTGCTGGTTTTTATCAAGATCGGCCTTTGCCTCGCTCAGTTGAGCGCTAAGAGTTTCGCCCTTTTCCATTAACTCTAGTTGTGAGTCTTCGAGTTCGGTTATTTCATCACTGTATCGGTCAATCTCATGTTCCATTGCTTTGAATTCTTCGTTCTTCCTCGTTTCGTATTGTTGGACTTTGAGTTTTGCAATGCTGTCCTTTCGTGTGTTGACGTCGAGCTCGATACTTTTCATGGCCACTTCATTTCCCATTATTATTTCTTCGGCATTTGAAACGGCTTCATTTGATTTTGTGAGCCTGAGGCATGCCTGTTCCTTCTCAATTGGCATTCGTTCAAGCTCAGAGCTGAGGTCTTTTGCCTTTTGATCCCGATCCTGTATTACGAGTAAGTTTTCTAATTGTTTTAGCATTGTTTCTAAATTTCTTTTTAGTAAGTTTCTACGGGGCTCCGCTTTCCGTCTTCTATACTCTTTTTATTGGCGAGTTCCTCCCCTAAAGTTTCAACTCTTAAATTCCATATCTGTTCATCAATTTCTTGAGCCGATTGAAGATCAAATTCACTGGGCGACTTAATTTTAGTCTTTGTATTGTATATTCTTTCAAGTGAATCAGTGATACTGACTGCGGGCATTTTATCAATTATTGTTAAGGCTCCTTCAGCCATCTCGGTTCTATGGCAAATCATTACAATATCGTTGCCGGCTATTATTGCTTTTTGAATGGTTTCCTCAAAACCAAATTCATTAAGGATTGCTCCCATATCTAGATCGTCAGTTATTACTAGTCCATTGTCATAGCCGAGTTGATCTCTTAGTGTCTTAGTGATTGCGTTGTATGATAATGAAGCTGGGATTTTCTTTTTGTCATCTGGATCAAAGAAAGGGTAGTGAGTGTGGCAAATCATAACGCTGTCTAAGTCAGGTAGAAGTGCGCGGAACGGAGCGCATTCGATTAATTCCCATTGATCTTTACTGCGATTTACTGTCGGCAGTTCTTCATGTGCGTCGCAGGAGGTAAAGGTGTATCCTGGAAAGTGTTTTCCGCATGATAGTATTCCCTTGGATCTCATCGCTTTGTTAAATAATGCGGCGTTAGTGATTACTTGATCCGCGCTTTCACCGTAGCATCGCCCCTTTAATGAGTTATCAGCTTCTTCGTCTAGAGATATGTCCAAGACAGGGCAAAGATTAAGATTAAATCCGTAAAGTCGTAGTAATTGGCCAGTAAGTTTACCGTGTTTTTTGATGAGCGCTGGATTGTTCTTTATGCTCAATTGCATTGCGTTTGGAGGCTCGGCTCCTATGAGCCTGAGTCTTGAAACTCTACCCCCTTCTTGATCTATGGTTATGAAGGGTTCGGTTTTGCTGATTGACCTTAGGTCGTCCGTTAATTTTCTGAGTTGATCAGATGATTCAATGTTTCTACCAAAGATTATAAATCCTCCAGGTTGGATTGATTTTATTAGAGTGGCAGTGTCAGGTTTTAATTCGGTGCCGGGTATGCCCATTAGGATTAATTGACCGACGTCGAAAGAGCTCATAGATTATATAATAAGAAAAATGTTATCACGGGATCTAACAAAATTCATCACTTTGGGGGGAATATTTTTCTTTCTCTTTTTAATAGTTAAGTCCGAAAATGCTAATTTGACCGATCTGCCTATTAAATTGGGAGTTGATTGTTTGAATGATGATGATTTTGCTATCCTTAAGGGAAAGAAAATAGGCTTAATTACTAATCAAAGTGGTGTCAATAGGGGAGGTGTTAAGACAAGGATCATCTTAGCTAACTCAAAAAATGTTGATTTGGTAGCGCTCTATACTCCAGAGCATGGTTTAGATGGGAATGAATTGGCTGGGAAATGGGTTTCTTCTCGAATTGATCCTGTTACAGGTTTAACGGCTTATTCCCTCTATGGTAAGTCTCGGAAGCCGTCCGCTGATATGCTTAAGGGGGTCGATGCTTTGGTTTTTGATATACAAGATGTTGGAGCCAGGTGCTATACCTACATTAGTACCATGGGTTTGTGTATGAATGCCGCTTCAGAGGCGGGTATCGAATTTATTATATTAGACCGTCCTAATCCTGTTGGAGGTGATGATGTTGCCGGTCCACCGATTGAAAAAAAATGGCAATCCTTTGTAGGTCAGTATCCAATACCATTTATGCATGGAATGACAGTTGGTGAAATCGCGCTGATGGGTGTTGGGGAAGGTTGGCTCAAACCTTTGCCAAAATTGAAAGTCATTAAGATGAAGGGGTGGGGAAGGAGTATGAGATGGCGAGATGCTAAATTGCGTTGGATTAGGACATCTCCCAATATTCCTAGATTAGAGTCATGTTATTACTATCTTGCCTCCTGTTTGGCCCAGCATGTTCCTGGTATATTTGCAGGAACCGGGACATCAAAACCTTTTCAATTTGTTGTAGCTCAGGGAATAGAACATCAAAGGCTTTGCTCCAAACTCAATGGCTACAAAATGCGTGGGATTAGATTTTTTCCTTATATTGATAAAAATGACTCTAAGAGGAGAGGGGTGAGCTTAGAGCTTAATCTGGACCAGGGACCGGATCTAATGTTGATAAGTATGGTTATGCTTAAAGAATTTTGTGCAGAAAGTAAAAATTCAGGCTTAGATTTAATTGCAGAAGCTAGTAAATCAGGTTTGAACTTACTTTATAAAGTGTATGGCTCGAATTCACTGTCGGCCGATTTAAATTCTCCAATTAGCGCGCAGCGGATCGTTAGTAAATGGAAGTCTTCAAATAAGCGTTTTAAAAAAATGCGTTCTAAATATTTGCTATACGATTAGCGCTAAGTCTTTTAATCCCTGCGGTAGACTTTGATTGACTCGCTCCGATTAGAAGAGAATTGTTAATTTGTTTTATGGAAGAAAAAGATTTAATTCAGGGAAAGGAACTTGCCATTGCTGTGGCGAGCATTGCTATTGATAATAAAGCAAAGGAAACCAAAGTTTTGGATTTGCAGGGAATTTCTTCGATTGCGAATTATTTTGTTATATGCACCGGTGAATCGATTCCCCATTTAAGGGCAATTAGTAGAGAGATTGGCAAATCGATCATTGATGATTATGATGTCCGTGCACGAAACTTAGAAGGCACTGCTGAAAGTTTATGGATGCTGCTTGATTATATAGATGTTGTTGTTCATGTCTTTCATAAGGATTTAAGATCTAACTATGCTCTTGAAGATCTCTGGTCTGACGCTGGTCTTGTTAGTTTTGAAGATGAATTAAATGATTAGTTTTGCGAATGAATGTTGAGGTAATAAATACCGGATCTGAGCTTTTGATAGGTCAGGTTGTTAATACTAATATAGGGCTTTTAGGGCATGAGCTATTATCACTTGGCCTGACCATTAATCGTCAGATAACTGTTCCTGATGGAAAGGGGATAAAGGATGCCATTGGTGAGTCTATTGGTAGATCTGACATCATACTAATCACCGGCGGTCTGGGGCCCACTGAAGATGATCTAACGCGAGAAATGGTTTCAGAGTATCTTGGCGCTAAGCTATCTGAGGATCAGAGTTTAGTTGATGCTATTAGGAATCGTATAGAATCAAATGGTTCTACTATGCGGGATATTAATCGTAAACAGGCTATGGTTCCATCTGGAGCTGTTGTTTTAAAAAACGAAAATGGAACTGCGCCTGGTCTATATATAAAACCAAGTGATAGGACTGAGGGGGCGCACATATATCTTTTGCCTGGCCCTCCCCGAGAGTTGATGCCCATTTTCCAAGATCAAGTTGTACCATTAATTAAAAACGCATTAATTGAACGAGAGATAGTCATCCCTCTATGTGTGAATACCTTTTTTTCTGGACTAGGAGAATCTGAGTTAGCTTCACGTATCAATCAGTTACTCAGTGATGAGAGGGATACATTTGATCTTGGGTATTGCATTAAGCCTGGCGGAGTTGTGGTCCGGTGCATTGGTGATCCAGCGATAGTTAGTAGTGTGTCTGAAAAAATACGAAATGAATTTTCTGAGAATTACATATCGAATGATCATTCATCATTGCCTGCGGTTGTTGTTGAGGAGTTGATGAAAAGAAATAAAAGCGTTTCCATTGCTGAATCATGTACTGGAGGGGCAATTGCTAGTTTAATTACCGATATATCGGGTTCATCAAATGTATTTAGCGTTGGTTTTATTACCTATGCAAACAGTGCTAAAAATGAAATCTTGGGTGTTGATAATAATGATCTGAATAATTTTGGCGCCGTCAGTGAGCCCGTTGTAAAAGCTATGGCCGAAGGGTGTCTAAAAAGGTCTGGATCTAATTATGCAGTCGCGGTTAGTGGCATTGCAGGTCCAACTGGTGGGACAGAAGAGAAGCCAGTGGGCACTGTTTTCATCGGCATTGCTAACCATGGCGAGCCAACCCTTGTGCATAGGTATTGCTTCAGAGCTGAGCGGTTAATATTTAAAGAAAAGGTATCAATGACAGCGATTAATCTTCTTCGGAAAAGGATTATAGGTGCTTTGTAGAACGAATTTATCAGAGTTAGGGAGAAACCTTTTTTGACCACAACTAAAATTAAGATTACTTTCTTTTATAGTTAATGAAGTGGATCTGTAATTTGGAAAATCGAGTACCCTTTAAATGGTCTCATTTTTTTTGTTTTATTCTAGCACAATTTTTGATCTTGGGGCAGAGCCTTGAGGCCGATGTTAAGTTGCCAGAAGGTCTTGGTCCTGTGGCAACACCGATCAGCGGTAATGTTAATAGAGGAGAAGAATTAGTTATTAAGTTAACTGCATCAATGAAAGGTAGTGCTGGGGTTTTTGATTTTTCGATTTTTGAAAAACCAAAGAAGGGGCGACTCGTTGTTGAATCTCTCACCGGTGCTTTTGCCTTGGTTAGGTATGTGTCAGACCCTCTTTCACCATCAGGCATAGAACAATTTAAGTATAGGGCTAGAGTGCGTAACGGGAAATATTCAGCACCTGCAACCGTTCGGATAAATGTTCTCGATGATTCTTTAAGATTAAAGATACCCAAGGTTCTCGACTTTGGGGAAGTTGTAGTTAGTCAGAGCCGTGCACTTGATTTTCAGATTCTAAATGCCTCTAAATATGCATTCCAGGGATCTTTGGTTTTGCCCAATGAATTTACGTTGGTTGACAATGAGGTTAAAATTAAGCTTGGTCCTGAACAGAGTTCCACATTCAGAGTAAAATACACACCCCAGAGAGTGGTTGGATCTTTTCAGAGGAATTTAATTATTAATGGAAACGGAGTTTCATTGTCATTGCCTTTACGTGGGGTCTCTATTTCCCCATTTAAAATTAAAAACAAAAAAATCATCTTGGAATATTCCGATGATAAATTTTCACGTTCCGCTGAACTTTCTATTAAGAACGTTTCAGATGTGGAAACTAATCTTGAGGTGATAGATGCAAAGGGTGCTTTTGTAGCGAGCCCCAAAAAGATGATAATTGGGCCAGGTAAGTTAACGAAAATAATTATTGAAGCGTCTAACGAGAACCCTTCAGGTAGTAAGGGATTCGTTCATTTGCGTTCGGGCGTTGACTCTCAAAAAATAGAAGTCGAATCGCCGCCATTGCCTCCACGAGTAGTTTTAAATGGTGGTGAAAGGATTGTCAAAATAAGCTCAATTGAGGGAGTTCCTTTAAGATTTAAATTTAGCATTGAAAATGTTGGAGGTGGATCAGTTTCTGTGGATTTAACTGTTCCTGAAGGGTTTCGTAGGCTTAATGGGGAAGGGCTCATAAATCTAGGTCCTAGGTCAAAAAGTCTGATGCAATTTGAATATGACTCAAAAAAACCAGGTAATGTTTATGATTATTTTGATGTGAGCTGGAACGATAATGTTAAAAGAATTATCGTTAAAGGTAATGTTTCTGAGAATCCTAAAATTGAAATAAATACCAAGCCGCGTGTTACACCTTCGTCTACGACTGAGAATGATAGAGTAAGTTTTAACCTTTACGATCATCCTCTTTTCAAAAGAATTGAGAAAGAGAGAGAAATTGATGATTCGTTACCTGAAATAAGAGAGGTTAAATTAATAGAAAGAGGTAAGCGGTCTTTGGTTTTGGGATGGTCTTATCCGTCCCATGATGAAAGCTCTTCTGCTAATTCAGATCTGGATTATGTAATTGAGACAAGAGTTCATCGTTATGATGAAGATCTGAAATCTATGATATTTGAATGGAGAGAGCTGGGTCCTGATTATGCGGCAATTCAAAAAAAGGACTCAAGTGTTGAGGCCAAAATTAACGGCCTGAGTCCGGATGGAAAATACATTTTCAGAATTTTCTGTGAAAGTAACGATGGATTGTTTTCGGCAGAGTCCGTCTCGTTTCGATTCCAAACTAAACCGAGCCTTAAGTTATCTAAAGCTAAGTGGATTTATTTAATTGGAGGGGGGGGTGTTTTGCTTTGTCTTTGCTGTATTTTAATTCAAAGGAAAATGCATTTTAATGTATGACCCTTTCAATTTTTACGTCTCTGTTTTCTGGTTTCTCTTTCTCTGAATGTGAAACTTATTGGGATTCCGGTGTAAGCACAGTTCTCTCTAATTTTATTTTCTAGATATCTTTCATAGGATCCAGGGAGAAGAGACTTTTTATTGCAGAACATAATAAAATTTGCCCCGTTGATTGCTTTTTCCCGGTCTCTCTCTCTAGCCATCGTGGCGTACAGCAGCTTAAATCGCTTGCCTCCCTTTCCGGCAGGCGGAGGATGAGCGGCCAGAGCATCCTGTAATAAGCGGTTAAGGGCTCCAGTGTTTAGCCCTTCCCAAGAAGCTTTTCTTATTTGTTCAATTGCAAAATAGAACCTCGTTATAGATTCGCCTGTTTTTGCTGAGGCCGCAATTACAGGGGCATATGGGATAAAAAATAGCTGTTCCGCTATATCATCTTGTATTGATGCAAGTCTATCGGATTTTGCTGCATCTGGATGATAGAGATCAAATTTATTGGCTATAACGAGACAAGGTTTTCCTGAGTCACTGATAATGTTAGCAATTTTGCGATCTTGAGCAGTAGCTCCTTGTGCGGCATCAACGACAAGAGCGCAAATGTCTGACCTCCTTATGCTGGAATTTGATCTCATTGCGCTAAATACTTCAATGGACGTGCTTTGTTTGTTCCTTGAACGGAGGCCTGCGGTGTCTATGAGAGTGTAATCAATGCCGCCATGTGTTAGAGGAACATCCACAGCATCTCTTGTTGTGCCAGCAATGTCACTGACGATAGTTCTGTCATTATTTAATAGAGCGTTAATTAATGATGATTTTCCGACATTAGGTCTTCCTGTTAATGCTATCTTGATGTTGTGATTATTCGAAGTTGAATTGTTATCATCTTCAGGAAGGGCGGAGTTGATTGTGTCTGCGAGTTCAGCAAATCCGCTGTTGTGAGCTGCGCTTATCGAAAATGTTTTGTCAAATCCGAGTGAACTGAAGTCATCAGCGAGGCCAATCTTTTGTTTCTCGTCGATTTTATTTACAAGTAAAAATACGGTTTTTTCGGCTTTTCTTAAGTAAGACGAAAGCTCTTGGTCAACTGGAGTAAGACCTTCAATGCCGTCAACAACAAAGAGAATTACTTCTGCTGATTCAATGGCGATGTCAGCTTCTTGTGTTATTGCATTGCTGAATGAGTCATCAGGATTTGAACCAATTCCTCCTGTATCAATTATAGTAAAGGCAGAAGATGACAGTTTACATGGTGCTGTTATTCTGTCCCTAGTTACACCGGGCTCGTCATGGACTATTGAAATGCGGCGACCTGCAAGTCTATTGAATATTGCAGATTTGCCAACATTGGGGCGACCAACGATAGCGGCGATTCTATATGAATTAGGGGTTTGCATGTGCTTCTTTAGGCAATTGACTCAATCCTGCGTAAATGTAAAGCGCGGCGGAGATAAAAATGAAAAGCCCCCCAACAATCGAAAGATAAAGCATTATTGATTCTGATGGAACTAAGAATGCAGAATATATTAGTATTACTTGCATAAATGTACTGAATTTTCCTGTCCAGTGGTGCTTGACTTTGATGTCACCGAGAATAGTTCCGATTGCAATGGCGCCTGATATTTGTATGAGTTCCCGGCTCAAAATGAGAGTTGTATAGAATATGGGTATAAGTTTTCCGCAATCGATGAAGGTAAGAGTAATGGTAGCGCTTAACAGGAGAGTTTTATCGGCAATGGGATCAAGAAAGCTTCCGATTCTACTCCTCTGATTCAATTTTCTAGCCAAGTATCCATCCAGAGCATCGCTAATTACGGCCATTGCGAATACAATCATTGCAAGATACAGAAATAAGACATCGGGTTTGCCTAATGTAATTGTTGAGCTGTATTTTATCGCTAATACAACAAAGACGGGTGACATTATAAGTCGAGCGAGAGTTATTCTTGTTGGAATTGTCATTAAGTATTGATGATTATGGAGTCTCCCTTGCCAAAAACTCAAAGTAACAATGATTTACAGGAATTCCTTTCAGGTTTCAATAGTGATTCTGAAGTCGTAAAGATTTTAAATAAAATAGGTGTTCGACCATCCAAGGGACTAGGTCAAAACTTTTTAATTGATACCAGCGTTTCAGAATCAATTGTAGATGCACTTAACATAGATGATAATGATACAATAGTGGAGATCGGTCCAGGCCTCGGGGCATTAACTCGCTATCTTATTGGTAAGGTTAAAAAGTTAGTCCTTGTTGAATACGATCGAAGGATTTATGAATATTTGAGAGACGTTCTTTCAGGGGTGGATGGTGTTGAGGTGTTCCATCAGGATGCAGTTAATTTTGATGTTAGACCATTTTATGCTGAAGATGCTGTTAAGGTCATTGGGAATCTTCCTTACTCTTGCGGAACGGAAATAATTAGGAATTTCTTAACATTCCCATCACCTGTAGATTCGGCTGTATTTATGTTACAGAAAGAAGTTGTTAATAGGTTCTGTGCTGTGCCTAGGACTAAAAGTTATGGTCTCCTAACTGTAATTACATGTGCATACTGGAATGTTGAGAGGTTGCAAGATTTAACTTTTCAGCCCTTCACTCCAAAGCCTGCAGTGGATTCGGCCGTCCTAAGATTCTCTCCATGTGATTCTGATAAATATCCTCCATTTAACCAGCGTGTATTAAAAAGGATTGTTAAGTGTGGTTTCCATGAGAGGCGCAAACAATTAAAGAAAAGGTTACCACTCGGCGATACTGATTGGAGTGAATTATGTAAAGCGATGGATTTACAGGAAACTGCCAGAGCTGAAGAATTAAGTATTAATGAATGGATTAACATGGCTAGGTTTATTGATGATAATCCATTAAAAGATAATCCTCAAATGGGCAACGAGTTGTTTGATGTTGTCGACGAAGATGATCGAGTTGTGGAGCAAATGGAGCGATCGCACGTTCATTCTGAAGGGTTATTGCATCGCGCAGTCCATGTATTTGTGTTTAATAAAGTTGGAGATCTGTATTTACAAAAGAGGTCAGTCTTAAAGGATAGCTCGCCAGGGTTATGGGATTCTAGTGCTTCAGGGCATTTAGATGTAAGCGAAGAATACCATTGTGCTGCAATTAGGGAACTCTCAGAGGAGCTTGGCATTTCTCTAGAAGTTAATCTTATTTGTTCTATTAAGCCTTCAGAGAATACAGGCTGGGAATTTGTTCGACTCTACAGGTGTGAGCATAATGGTCCGTTCAACTTACCTTATAGCGAAATTGCGGGGGGAGGGTTTTTCCCTATTGCTATGATTGGGGAATGGGTCCGAGAGAGGCCGGAGGATTTTGCCTCGGGTTTTATCAAGTGCCTGAATAGTTATGTTGATTGATTATTCAATATTTTCCATCCATCCTGCTTCAATTAATGAATCATTGTAGACCTGATTTATTGCAGGTTTGTAAATCTTGCTTGCTGCAATGAGCCAAGAGTTTGCTTTTATAATTTCTCCCTTATTAAAATGAATGGCGGCATTGGAGTAATAAAAGGCAGGGTGGTCATCTAAGTAATCGAAGCCTTTTAGGATTTCTTTAGCGTTTGATTCTTTCTCTTGCTTTAAACTGCAAATTAATAGTTTGTATTTGACTAAGGCTTTAGTTTCTTTTGGAAGATCCTTATTGAGGGATAGGAACTTGGAAAACTCTTTGTCTGCGAGTGGGTAATTCTTTTTGACGAAATGCATTTCTGTCAGGTTGAATTGGGTCATTACCGCCTTTGGGTCAAGGAGGACGGCACGCTCGAATTCTGCTTGAGCTTTATCGAAGTCTCTAATTTTCGAGTATGCGGCTCCTTTTAAATTGTATAGGGGGCCAAAGTCAGAGACGATGCTTTCTGCTGCTATGATTTTTTCTAGGGATTCCTGAACCCTGATTCCATTAAGTAGGCTGGCTGCCTCCATTAAGATTTTTCTGAGGCTTTCCTTTTTTTCTTTTGAGAGGCTCTCAAATTTGCTCGGCAAGCCTGGTGTTTTGCTTTCCTTGGTATTGGCAGTGGTTTCGTTTTGAGCTAAGAGATCACTCACAGTGAGAAGAGGGCAGCATGCTAGAGTTAAGCAGGCGCTTGTTCTGATTAAATATTTTTTGGATACAAGAAGCATTTATAAACGTAAATATCTTTTCATAATGAGAAATGTCAATCTCATCAGTAAACATTCATATTACTAAAGGATTAGTAATGCGAGTAACTCTTTAAGTTAATCTTAATTAAGTAAAATTAATCCAAAGTCGAATTAGTAACCACTGCTGTATCAGCTGATTTCCGTTCGAATGGCATTACCTTGCCTTGTTCTAAGCTTTGAGAGAGCCATTTGAACATTGAATCAATTTCTGTATTTGAATTCCTTAACTCGTTGACTTGATCCCAAGCGAGTTCATTGCGTGGTCTTGATTCTGAGATGCGCTGATAATTAATGAGTTTGAATAGGCCTTCGATTTCTCTTTCAGTGAAGTGATGGATTGCGTCGGGTTCCGGTAAATCATCGAGAACATCTTTTGAAAGACCGTAGCTTGTTATGCCTATTCCAAATTCATTGCCTAAAGAACGTAGATTGTTAATTAAATTTGCGTCTTCAATGGGTGCCGCAATTAGGAGTTCTCCATAGTGCGCCCAGCGTGAATTGCTTAAACACTGGAAGAAATCTTCTCGGTAGGTATCGGTCCGAATTTCTAGTTTCATCTTCAAGCTCCTAAGAGTAAATGGTTGTGACCCAAAGCTCCGTTGGAGATGTAACATGTCTTCGTCTAATTCTGAACGTGAAGTGTTGACTCCTCCTTTCCAAGATACTGATATTAAATCGGGATACTTCCATAGATCCTCATACTCTGCTTCCTCACCAAATGTATGTTCAAGAGTGAATGGAACTTTGCCTTCTGTTTTGGTTGACTGTGAAACTATGGAGCGAAATTTATTAGCGCGGAGTAACGCCTCATTAGATGTAGCGTAACCAAACGTGTCGCCTATTGAAGATTGGCTTGGTGATATCATGTGGCGCGCACTCTTCATTGCAGTGAGTGTGTTTGTTCTTAGGTAGTATCCTTGGCCATGTTCTACTTTTGCAATTGGAGAACTTGGATCACATGACATTATCGAGAAATGATAACGCAAAGTTGCATCGCTATATTTTTGATCAAGCTTTGACTTAACTAGTTCGATAAGTTCTGTGCCCTTAATTGCATTCTTAGGAGCAGGTGGCAGTATCTCAGGTAAAATGTTACGAAGGTGCTCTCGCAGGCTCATGTAATTAGATGGGTTTGTGCAATGTGGATATGCTAAAAAAAATTAGTTATTATTCCTTTTGTACACTGCTGAAAAAATAAGGTCCACATCGAAACTAATTAAAATTTACTTTTGTCATTCTTTATGAGGTTGACTTGGGTGATAATGCGATCTAAGGGGTGGATTAATTAATTATTAATTTGGGATTTGTGTTCCCTGATTCTGCTAATTTCCCTTTATTGATCACAGAATTCTCCCAATTTGATTTTATGGAAAAGCGTTGATCGAATAATTTTTAACGTTGAACGTCAAATGAATGTATAAAAGAACGTTTATAAGTAATAGTTAAATTTATGAAGATTCTAGCGCTGATTCTGATCTGTAATATATTTGCAGTTTGTTCACCTTATCTTTTTTCTCAAGTCAACGAATCTCAACTTGATGCCGAGCAGATTTTGTTGGCTGTAAGGAATACATACGGAGATAAGTCACAAACATTTAGGGGCGAAATTCGACCAAGAAGGATCGGGTTCAAATTGATACCTCTTAGTATAACGCTGAGTGCTAAATTGATACGTTTAGAATTCTTTGAATCTAATCAAAGCGCCAAGAACGTTGATGAGATTATTGAGTTTGAGATTATTGAGGGCAAGTACAGTGTAACAAGAATAAGAAAGGGTGTGTCTGAAAAAATTAAGCCATCAAAATTTAATGAAAGAATTCGCAGTACTGATCTTACCTATGAGGATCTTGCTATGAGATTCATAGAATGGCCTGCGCCTAAAATCATAGGTGTAGAAAAGGCAAAGGGTGGTAAAGCTTGGAAGATAAGATGCAGCAATCCTGATTCTGGCAATGGGTATTCTTTCGTTGACGCATGGATCTCGCAAAGGAGTGGGGCATTAGTCAGGATGAACGGTTATAATGCCAAGAATCAGTTAGTGAAGAGCTTTGAGGTTGATAGTGTTCAGCAATACAAGGGTGATTGGTACTTAGAAATGATGAATGTTCGAACTTATCCAACTGACGCTAAATCCAAGCCTACTAGTAGCTTTCTCAAGCTCGAAATTGAACAATAGGCCGCATTCTACAGTTCGATTATTGGTTAATTTTAAAAAGAAATAGCTTTCAGATTGGTAAGAGGTCTGATAACTCTTAAATGAACCTTAAAAGATTTAAAAAATATGAGTAAAATTATCCCATTAATAAGTTCTGGCATTGCCGGTCCTATTGGCGTTCTTCACCTGCCTCGGCTTTGGCAAAAAGTATCTTTAGATAAAGCTAGCAAACTTCATGATGATTACCCAGCTATCGGAGCCGGTTATGATCAAATGGTTCTCGATGGCATCGAAATTGATAAAGAAGCATTTGTGAGTTTTATGGATAGCAAGCCAACTTATCCTCAACTAGAGAAGTGGATCCTTGATCAAAAAGGCGGTTCACTTGATGAGGATGCTGTTAAGACTCTTAATGATAGCATTGTTGGTTACAATCATGACGATGCTACACGCCAGGGTATTCTTGGTGGCGTAGGCATTGAGGACAACGGATCAATTCTTGATGCAATTAACCTTAACAATCTCGAAGATTGGAGCGATTTCCATGCACAGGAAATAGCTTAAGTTTATAATAATTTGTGCAAAGCCTGACGGTCATCAAGCCGTCAGGTTTTTTTTGTTTTATGTATTAACGAGTAGTAATAGGATTTATTAATGCACTGGTTTTTGACATTGTTTATTTCTTCCATTTGTACACTTAACGCAATTGAGCCCTTCAATGTTAAATTGAGGGATCGTATCACAAGTGAAAGTGGTGGCGTTGAGATTAGGGAAAGGATTGAAAGGTGGGTTCCCTCAGACACGGCAGTGATAATATGTGACATGTGGGATTCGCATCATTGTTATAATGCGGTAAAACGAGCAAATGAAATAGCTCCAAGAATTGATAAATTAATTTATGAAGTTAGAGCGGCCGGGGGGACGATAATTCATTCGCCGTCGTCCTGCGTAGATTTTTATAAAGCTAATCCTGCCAGAATAAGAGCAACGAATGCGCCAGCGTCAAATAATTTACCGGATGGCATCAGTGCTTGGATGCACTGGATAAGCGAAGAAGAAGAGAATGCGGGTTATCCTATCGATCATAGTGATGGGGGTGAAGACGATGAACCTGATGAGCATAAGAAGTGGTCGCAGAAATTACAATCTATGGGGCGAAATCCTCGTTCTCCTTGGAAGCGGCAAATCGATTTAATAAAAATTGATAATGATCGGGACTACATCACTGATAGTGGAGTGGAGAATTGGAATATTCTAGAGAGCAAGAAAATTAAAAATGTAATGGTTTTGGGTGTTCACACAAATATGTGTGTATTGGGTCGTCCTTTCGGTCTTAGGCAGTTGGCAAAGAATGGTAAGAATGTCGTATTGGTAAGAGATCTAACTGATACGATGTACAACCCGAAGATGTCGCCGTTTGTGAGCCATTTTGCGGGCACGGATCTTATTGTCAGGCACATTGAAAAGTACGTTTGCCCTACAATTTCAAGTGAGGACATTGTGGGCAAAAGTTTCACGAAATTTAAATCTGATAATAGGCCGAAAATATTATTTTTAATCGGGGAGAAGGAATATTTTACTAAGGTTACTTTGCCTGCTTATGCGGAAAAGAATCTTACCTCAAAATACAGACTCGAATTTCGGTTTGCGAAGGATGGACAAAATGATTTTGGGGATTTGAATGCTGCTCTTAATGACGCTGATCTTTTATTTGTTAGTGTGCGCAGGCGAGCGCTGCCAAGTGATCAGCTGAAGGCCGTAAAAGACTACATTATGGCAGCCAATCCTGTCATTGGCATTCGAACTTCGAGCCACGCTTTTTCTTTGCGTAACCAAAAGCCTCCACAGGGTCATGAAGTGTGGGAGATGTTTGATCTAGAGGTTTTTGGTGGGAACTATAATGATCATTACGGCAGTGGTAAGGAGACCTTTGCAAAGGCTGTCGATGCTGCTCATCCAATTATGAAAGGTGTCACTATGGATGAATTTTCTACAGGTGGTTCTCTGTATAAAGTTTTACCATTACAGAAAAATACTCACGTTCTTATGAATGGTCGAGCAGTAGGGATAAAAGGCAATCAGCCAGTCGCGTGGTCATACAGAAATAAATTCGGAGGTAAGAGCTTTTATACTTCGCTTGGTCATAAAGATGATTTTTCCAATCTTAGCTTTATTAAGATGATTGATAACGCAATCTCATGGGCCCTTCCCAAAGACGGCAAAATAAAAAATAAAAAAATCAAGGTAAGTGGCCCTTTGCCTAATGACAAGCTAGGGTATCCACAGCGGTATCCTATTGAAGGCGCGATGAGCCCCAGGGATTCTACAAAATTAATATCAGTGCCTGACGACCTTACAGTGGATCTGGTATTAAGTGAGCCAATCGTAAAGCAGCCTCTGCACTTGAGTTTTGATTCCAGAGGACGATTGTGGGTAGTTCAATATATTCAGTACCCAGATCCGGCAGGGCTAAAGCGAGTCAGTAGAGACAAGGTGTGGAGAGTCGCTTATGATAAGGTTCCTCCGCCTCCTCCATATCCCTCAGGATCTCCATTCATTGGTAAGGATAAAATTTCAATACATGAAGACACTAATGGTGATGGTGAATTTGATAAGCATAAGATTTTTGTTGAAGGGTTGAATATGGCGACAAGTATTGCCCATGCTGGAGATGGAGTTTGGGTCACTAATCCTCCTTATTTGCTTTATTATCCTGATAAGAATGGAGATGATGTGCCTGATTCAGATCCTATAGTTCATTTGAAAGGTTTTGGTTTGGAGGATTCTCATTCAATAGCCAACAGCCTATCCATAGGTCCTGATGGGTGGCTCTATGGAGCGCAAGGGAGTACGGTAAGCGCAGCCATCACCTCGCCACTTGCTGATAAGCCTAAAGCTCCGATTAAATCGATGGGTCAGAACGTTTGGCGGTATCACCCAAAAGAGCACGTCTATGAAATCTTTGCCGAAGGTGGGGGAAATGCCTTCGGCTTAGAAATTGATTCGAGGGGCAGGGTCTATTCTGGTCATAATGGGGGGAATACTAGGGGGTTCCATTATATTTTGGGCGGGTACTATCAAAAATCTTGGGGCAAGCATGGAGCATTAACTAATGATCATGCTTATGGATATTTTCCCGCAATGAAGAATGAACAAGTGGAAAGATTTACTCATCAATTTATTATATATGAGGGCAATGGTTTACCTGAGAGGTATCATGGTAAACTGTTTGGTGTAGACGTCTTACATAATAACTTAGTTCTATCTCAAGTGTCGAATGATGGTTCGACCTTTAAAACAAAGGACGTAACTCGAGTCATGTCTTCTAAGGATCCGTGGTTTAGGCCAGTCATGGTAACGGATTCACCTGATGGTTCTATTTACGTTGCTGATTGGTATGATCGACAGGTTAATCATTATAGAAATCATGAGGGTCAAATAGACCACGAGTTAGGGCGTGTTTATAGGATCAGGACTAAAGGTAGAAGGCCTTTTAATAATAAAATTAATCTTACTGACTTAAGTAAAGTTGATTTATTAGAAGTGTCGAGATCTGATTCAAGGTGGTTGAGGCGTTCGGCTCTAGTCGAACTAAGGAAGAGTCATGAACTGACTGATATAAATGAGCTCAAAAGAAAGCAACCGTCGAATGCAACTGAGTTGGAATTAATGTTAAGTTCTAATAATTTAATGCCGATCAAGGGCATAACGGATATTGGCTTAAGGGGATATGCTGTTCGTCGTGTTGCTGGTGTCACGATGAGTGAAAAGCATAGAAAGGCATTGATTGAATTGGCAATGGTTGAAGAGAGTCCGGAAGTTGTATCTCAATTAATTGCGATTTCTAAGCGGATGAACTCTAATGACGGATTTAAAATAGTAAAAACCGTAGCATCTAGAGATCTGTTTGATTCTGATCCTCACATTCCCTTACTGATTTGGTGGAGCATTGAATCTAAGGCTGAGTCCGATGTTGATGCGGTAAAAAAACTTTTCTCTGACGATAGCATCTGGCGCAGTAAGATAATAAGGAAAGATGTTATTGGTCGAATCATGCGGCGTTACGCTTCACAAGAAACGATAGAAGGCTATTTGATGTGCGCATTCTTCCTAAATAACGCAACTGATCAAGAAGTTAAGAAAACATTAATTGATGGTTTCAGTGAGGCTACCCGAGGAAAACAAATAGGAGTCATGCCAGAGACGCTTTTAAGTGAATTTGATGCGGCGAAGAACTTGTTGCCATTGCCGCTTAGAATTAGAATTAACTTCACGGGAGCAGTGGATGAAGCCATTACATTCTTAAATAATAAAAATACATCCACACCATCTCTAGTTGAGATTATTTCAACTTTAGGATTCGTTAATAACGAAGCGGCTATTGATGCAATCAAATCCTTGGTATTTAAGGGCGCTCATAAGGACGTTGAGATTGCCTGTTTGGCTGTTTTATCGGCATACTGTGCTGACAACGAAGTTAAGAAATTGGCCTTTAATAAAGTGCTATCTAGGGAGGCGATGATTAGAGTGGCAGCGCTTGATTTGCTTGCTAGTGAACTTTCAGGTGCATTGTTTCTTGTAGAACGGTGTAAGGAAGGGGACTTTCCATTGCAAACTGCAAATGCATCAATTCATGAAAAGTTACGTGCTCATGGCGACCCCTCAATAAACAATTATTTGAGTAAACTATTGAAAAATAATGATTCTAAGATAACTGATGCTCAAGAGCGGGAAATTCTTCGCATTAGTGAAATAGTTAGCACAGGTGGGGGCAATCCAAAGACCGGCGAGAAGACCTTTACTAGGTTATGTATTGGTTGTCATAAGATGTTCGATAAAGGAGGTGAAGTTGGTCCTGATCTTACCAGTTATCAAAGGAATGATAAGGACGCGCTGTTAATGAGTTTAGTGGTGCCTGGTGCTGAAATAAGGGAAGGTTATGAAAATGTTATAATTAATACAAAATCACATACTGTTCATTCAGGTTTTCTGGTGGAAGATACTGCTAAATATGTAGCGATCAGAGAACTCTCGGGAGCCACTAGGGTATTTGAAAGGAATAAGATAAAATCACTTACTAATACTGGTATTTCTTTAATGCCTCAGGGACTGCTGCATGGCATTGACGATGCTACATTAAAAGATTTCTTTGCCTATTTGAGGAGCACTACTCCTCCATTTTAATGAGTTAGATGTTAGGGCTATGGATTAGCTGACCGATGGATCCAAACACTCTGACTTAGACCCAGCATAAACATCAGCATTAAAAGAAACGTTCCGCCGTAGCTAATAAAAGGTAATGGGATGCCAGTGATTGGAACAAGCAGAACGCACATTCCAATATTCATAAAAATATGATAAAAGAGCAGTCCTATAAACCCACCAATTAACATTCTTCCTGTCATGTCCTTTGCTGAATAGCACATCAGTAGGAGGAGGATTAACAGTATTGAATAAAGTGTAATTAGGGCAGCGGTTCCCCTGAATCCATGTCTTTCAGCTATTGTTACAAAGATGAAATCATTTATAGAAACATTAGAAGGGACAAAGCCCATCTCAGTTACAAGACTCAATCTGCTATCGTTAGTATTTGTTGATGAATTGATTGGATAGGTGGTAATGGAGTTGTCTTGGTGCATCTTTCCTAAGTAACCAGCCGAACCTATAGCAATCATGTTGTGTTTTGGTACCCAGGCCGCGCCCTGTTCGTCTACAGGCTTTTCGTTGAGCATGTTAAGCCAAGTCTCGATTCTTTCTTTTTGATAATCTTTAAGGCCAAAGAAATAAAATATTGGCACGATGATCAAGCCTAACTCAATAATCACAATCACATAACGTAATAGGACTTTACCTATGACTAGAGATGTAATGAAAATAACACCCCATGCCATGGCTGATCCAAAGTCAGTCTCGTTAAGTATTATTAGGCATGGTATGCCCACGGTCGGAGCTGCTAGTAGGATCTTTAGAAATGAAAGTTTAAGAAGAGCAAACCGCTTTGGTAGTTCGCCAAAAATCACGGCAAGAAGTAGAATTCCTGAAACGATTGATAGTTGAGAAGGTTGAAACGTGAAGCCTCCGATAGTGAGCCAGCTCTTTGCTCCTGAAAGAATTGTGTTGGTAGATAGGAGTAAAATTATTGAAACTATGTATGCGGGTAATGCTGCCCATTTAATCCATCTGTAATCTATTAAGCTGGAGGCGAAGTATATTATTGTTCCTATGCCTATCCATAATATTTGATCGTACCATTTCGACGTGATGTTCTCACCAGTGAGGAATGCTGTTGCTGCATTAATGGAATAGACGCCAAAAGCGAGTAAGGTTGCCGTTACGGCAACGACGAACCAATTCATTCCGAGAAGTTTCCGGAAAAGCGGTGTCATTATTTATTCACTCTTTTACTAATCTTAACATTATTCGGTGATGAAGCCAGTGAGGGAACTGGTCGCATGCGCTTCGTTTGTCGCTTCGCTTAATCCAATGTTATGGGCAGTCCGACCAGTGTTGACGGCGTTTTTGAATGCGTTAGCCAGCTGTGCAGGGTTATTAGATATAGCAATGGCGGTATTTATAAGTACTGCGTCAGCACCTAGTTCCATTGCCGCGGTGGCGTGACTCGGTTTTCCGATGCCCGCATCAATTACCACGGGCACGGTTGCCTGTTCTATGATGATTTTAATTTGTTCTTCGTTGTCTAGGCCTCTATTGGATCCTATCGGCGAGCCGAGAGGCATTACGGTTGCAGCGCCAGCGTCTTGTAATCTTTTCGCTAATACAGGATCAGCATTAATGTATGGCAGGACTGTAAAGTTTTCGGCAACGAGCGCCTCAGTTGCTTTGAGGGTTTCAATGGGGTCAGGAAGTAGGTACTGATGGTCAGGGTGAATCTCCAATTTAATCCAATTAGGCAAGCCGGCATTTTGTGCAAGACGAGCAAGTCTTAATGCCTCTTCTGCTGTGTTTGCTCCACTTGTATTTGGTAAAATTAAATATTTATCAGGATCTATATAATCGAGAATATTTACAAATTGGTCAGGCTCTTTGGATAAGTTGGCTCTTTTTAGTGATACAGTTACAAGTTCTGTTCCAGACGCTTTCAAAGCATCACTCATGATCTCATTTGATGAAAATTTACCCGTCCCGATAAAGAGACGTGAATTAAATTTACGGTCTGCAATAGTTAGTTGATCCACTTATTTATATATTCAAGCTCTATAGAAAGCTTTGTAAAGTCTAGAGGTTAAGTAACTGTAGATATTTGATGAATGAAAATGACAAAAATTAATAAAGCTGGGTTTCATATATTCATTTTCTATGCGACTTATTAAAAGGTATGGGTGTAATTGAGCTGCCAGTATTTCTAGCTATCGTGTCTGCAATTCTTGGGGCTACTGTTGGTTCATTTCTCAATGTTGTTATTTATCGAGTTCCACGGGGGCTGTCAGTTAACGAGCCCCGACGTTCATTTTGTCCCAATTGTAAATATAAAATTCCACTCCATCTTAATATTCCGATTCTGAGTTGGTTCATTTTATCAGGGAAATGTAAAAACTGTTCTGGTGCCGTTTCATTTAGGTACTGCTTTGTTGAGGTGTTAACATCACTTCTTTTCTTAACTGCCTGGCTAACATTTGCTGGAAGTTTTGATCAGATCTTTCATAACAATCCTCAACTGGTTCTTGTTTCCTGGTTCTTCATATCACTGTTGATCGCTGCTTCTTTCATAGATATTGAGCATCAGATAATACCTGATCGAATAAATAGATACGGAATTATTGTCGGAATAATTAGCGCTTTCATTTTTCCGGACATTGTCCATGAATTCATGGGAATGGATAAGCTCACTTACCAAGGACTCAGTTCTAGGGTCCAAGCAGTTGGTTGGTCCTTTGCTGGAATAACTTGTGGGTTTGCGATCTTATATTCGGTTGTTATTATTGGGAAAATTCTTTTTGGAAATAAATCATTAAGCTCCGGACCGCAAGCGGCTTGGGGTATTATTGAAGGAAAGGAGAATCCAATTTTAGTAATTAGAGGTAATGAAATACCTTTTGAGGATTTATTCTTTGTTGGCACTGAGAAGATTATTTTAGATTCTTTGGAAATTGAAATTAATTGTAAGCAGTTTGGGCCAGGAGATTTAGTTATATATTGCGACAGGTTAGTTGTAGGAGGTGATAATGTGATCCCGATAGATGAATGGCGAAGCCTGAAAGGAATCTCTTCAAAAATCACTTACAAGCGCGAAGCGATGGGGCTGGGTGATGTGAAGTTCATTGCTATGTTTGGCGCTTTCATAGGCTGGAAAGGTGTTCTTTTCGCCTTGTTCGCGGCATCGATAATTGGTACATCTATTAATCTTCCAGGTAAAATTCTTGGCAAGGACAATGCGTTCACTCGAATTCCATTTGGTCCTTACTTGGCCGTTGGGGCTCTGTTTTGGCTTTTCTGTGGGACTGATCTACTTGAATGGTATTTTAATCTGCTAACTATAGAGATTCAGTGATACATATAATTTTACTTTGAATCCTTAATGCCGAATTTAATATCACTTTTTAGATTGAAGTTAATTTGTTGGTTGACGTTCTTATTGATTCCAATTTGCATTTCTTTTTCAAAGAATAAGCGCTTATCTGAGTATGGTTATAGCGATGATAGGAATGGTGCTCTTTCATTGCTTCGGCTATTAAATCAAAAGCAGGACCCAAAATTATTAGCTGAATATTTAAGTGAGCTAGATTCAAATGATTTCTCCAAGCGAGAAATAGCCACGCGTAATCTTTCTCGTTTGCCTGTTATCGATAGACTATTTCTTAAAGAGGCATTGAAGAATTCAACTCCTGAGGTCGGTTTTAGGATTAGGAGTATTCTTAAACAGAATAATAAAGAACGGTTTGACGGTATGATAAGGGCTATGAGTTACGAGATAATCAGAGGTAAGCATGGGGGGCTTTTAAGTGATCTTTTTAGTTCGGTCGAAGATAGGGAGCAGTACTCGATGGGCGGCATGTGGAGATCATTTGCTGAAGCTTCAGAAGTCACCGCGAATGAGAAAGACGTGGAGCTACTTAAGCGTAAACTAATCAGTGAAAATGATATGATTCGGTATTCTTCAGTTAAGACTTTGTTAAGTATATTAGGCGAAGAGTCTTTACCTTTTATCGCGACAAACATAACAGATCAGAACCCGCATATTAAGTGGGAATGTTCTAATGCTTTTATGAAATTCCAAAGGACAGAGTGCCTAATGCCGTTTGCCGAACTTCTTATGTGTGATGAGGATTTTGGACTAAGGTGGAGGAGTCTCGAGTCTCTACGAAAAATTACAGGGCAGGAGTTTGGATATTATGCTGCTGGTAATGCAGAGGAAAGGGCAGTTCCTGCTACTAAATGGTCTGATTGGCTGCAGAAAAATGCTGCATCAACTCAGTTTAATTTTGACAATCTTGTAAATGATGATGCTATTGTTCTTTTTAGCGGTAATGACTTAAATGAATGGGAATTCCGTAACTTGGGAGGTGGTTTATTAGCAGGTGGACGAGATAAACCTAAAGAGGAAACGTGGGATGTTGAAAATCAAACCCTCATTGCTAAGAAAGGCTTTCGTGGTGAAATTATAACTAAGAGGAGTTTTCTGAATTATGAATTGTCCTTGGAGTATAAACTTCTCGAATTGACTAGTGATAGTGGGATTGGAATCTTTGCTGCAGACCCTGAGAAGGGGTACCTAGAAATTCAACTATACAATCAAACATCTGGTGATCTTTATAAGATTGGTGCAGCACAAATTGTAACAGATGATGGTAATCCTTTGAGTTTCAGGTCCAGTAAATTCAAGGGAACTAATGAAGTAAAGGCCGAATGGAATAAAATGGAGATCAGGGTATCTGATGGACAGTCAGAAATTAAAATAAATGGCGAAGTTCAGAACCGTGCTTTATGCAAAGATGTAAAACCATCAAAGATTGTTCTTCGAAACGAAGGAACCGGCAAAGTAGAGTTTCGTAATCTGCTACTTAAGAAGCTGTAGAGATAATTATCTCTTGGAAAACTGGAAGCGTTTCCTTGCGCCTGGTTGACCGGCCTTCTTTCTTTCCTTCTTTCTAGAGTCTCTAGTCAGGAGCCCTTCGGCGCGAAATGCTTCACGAAGTTCAGGATCGTTTTTTAATAGCGCTCTTGCGATGGCAAGTCTTACAGCGCCAATTTGACCGGTAGTGCCGCCACCGTTGGTGATAACATTTATGTCCCAATTCTTAGGCTGGTTGGCAACTACGAAAGGATGAAGTAAGTTATTTTGTAGAGCAACTGTAGGAAAGTATTCTTCCAATGGCACTTGATTAACAATCACAGTTCCGCTGCCAGGTTTCATCTGGATTCTTGCAACGGCAGTTTTCCTTCTTCCTATGGAATTAATTGTGGAATTGTCACTCATCGAGTTGAATCTCTTAATCTTGTTTTAATTGCAAAGCTATTAGACGTTGATGGTCTTCGGATTTTGAGCTTCGTGAGGATGCTCAGAGGATGGGTATACTTTAAGTTTCTTTGCAATTTGTCTGCCAAGACGGTTCCGTGGAATCATTCCTTGCACTGCAAATTCAACGAGTCTTTCTGGTGCCTTTTGCCGTAATGTTTCGGGTGTGTCTTGATGGTGGCCGCCGACATATCCAGAATAACGGTGATAAATCTTTTGCTGCTCTTTTCTGCCGCTTAGTTTCACTTTGTCTGCGTTGATGACAACTACGAAATCACCTGTATCAACGTGAGGTGTAAATATAGGCTTCCCTTTACCACGTAAAAGGCATGCTGCTTTTTCTGCGACGTGACCTAATATTTGGTCAGCTGCATCAATGACATACCATTCGCGGCTGATGTCTTCTGCTTTTGCTGAGAAAGTCTTCATCTTCTTAATAGTGACTAATTTACCTAGTTTGGAGGGGTTGGATATTAATTTGGAGATACTCAAGTGTCAACCGGTAATAGCTATAAAAATAAGGGAAAACAGTTAATTTTACTCTTTTATGGGTCATATGAGTAGATATGACTGAAGAACTTTGAGCTTATTAGGATTTTGAGGATCTTTGATCTTGCTTATGACTGTTCTTTTTAGGAATCTGCAGATCTTCAATATAATATATGAAAATAGAGAGAGCGCTAATTTCAGTGTCAGATAAGGAGGGCTTAATTCCCTTTGTAAAACGGCTTCACAAACTAGGAGTTGAGATCCTTTCAACGGGTGGTACAGCAAAAGTCATTTCAGATGAAGGAATACCAGTAATAGAAATATCTGACTATACCGGTGCTCCAGAAATGTTTGACGGCAGGCTTAAAACGATCCATCCAAAAGTTCATGGGGGACTACTCTTCAGAAGAGATCACCCAGATGATCCGGCTCAGGCAGAAGCGCATGACATTCCTAGAATTGATTTGCTTATAGTTAATCTTTACCCCTTTGAGGCAACGATCGCACAGGAAGGAGTCACATTATCAGAGGCCATAGAAAAAATTGATATTGGTGGTCCTGCCATGTTAAGGGCCGCATCCAAGAATTATAATGCAGTAACGGTTATCACTGACAGTGATGACTATGATGTTGTAGCGGAAGAGATGGAAACTTCAGGAGGAGAGACTAGTCTTAAGACTAGAGAAAGACTTGCCATTAAGGTGTTTTTAAGAACTGGCGACTATGATAAAACGATTGGAAATTATTTAAATCAGTCACAGGAAACGGACAGTGGTTATAGTGTGTCATTACCTTTAGCTTCGGAACTTAGGTATGGTGAAAATCCACACCAAGAGGCTTCGCTTTATGGGAACTTTTCAGATTACTTTACAAAGCTTCAGGGGAAGGATCTCTCTTATACTAATGTATTAGACATTGCGTCTGCTACCGAATTGATATCAGAGTTTTTACGGCCAACGATAGCAATATTGAAGCATACGAACCCATGCGGAGTAGGTTGTGCAGAGGAAGGAGAAGGATTGCGTGAGGCTTGGGAAAAAGCATTTGAAACGGATAAGCAAGCGCCTTTTGGGGGAGTGATTGTCTCTAATAGACCTCTGACTGAAGATGTAGCGAGAGTCATTAGTGAGATTTTCACTGATATTATTATTGCGCCGGACTTTGATGCTAAGGCTAGAGCAATTTTACAGAAAAAGAAAAGCCTGAGATTGATTCGTGTTGCTGACGAATACTTCACAAAAGGAATTAATCAGTCAGTTATTCGTTCAGCTCCGGGTGGGTTACTGGTCATGGATGCAGATCCAAAAGCACTTGGGCTGGACGGCATTGAAGAAAAAGTTAAAACAACACGGCCTCCGAGTGCTGAAGAGATAGATGCTATGAGATTTTCATGGAGAGTCTGTAAGCATGTAAAATCAAATGCTATTGTCTTCGGCTCCAAAGATAGGACACTTGGAATTGGGGCTGGCCAAATGTCCAGAGTTGATTCATGCAACATAGCTGTTTGGAAGGCAAAAGAAGCAGGACTATCGTTGCAAGGTAGTTCTGTTGCTAGTGATGCAATGTTTCCTTTTCCTGACGGCCTAATTTCAGCTGTAGAGGCAGGCGCTACTTCATGCATTCAGCCAGGAGGATCTATTCGTGATGAGGAAGTCATTGCTGCAGCAAATGAAAGAGATGTTGCTATGGTGTTTACCGGGCGCAGGCACTTTTTACATTAAAAAGTACAAAGAATTTACAATTTTATGTCTGATCTAAAACTCGGTGTTAACATTGACCATGTTGCTACAATTAGGGAGGCAAGATATAGGTTAGAAAAACAAGCAGAGCCTAATGTTTTGTTTTGCGCTAATGAAGCAATTAGAGGCGGGGCTGACAGTATAACTGCGCACTTAAGAGAGGATAGAAGGCACATACAAGACCACGATATAGTAACTTTAAAAGAAAATTTGAATGTGCCTTTGAACCTAGAAATGGCGAATGTTCAAGAGATCGTAGATTTCGCCATAGAGATTAAACCTAAGTTCATTTGTTTGGTTCCTGAAAAACGAAATGAACTCACGACCGAAGGAGGAATTAATGCGGTTTCGCATGAGACAGATTTGGGGAAGACCATAAAAAAGTTAAAAGACGCGGGTATTATGGTTAGCCTATTTATTGATCCTGATTTAGATCAAATCCGAAGTTCTGTTAATTGTGGTGCTAATATGGTAGAGCTTCATACCGGCACTTATGCAAATGCTCTAAACAATGAAGCTATGGATATTGAGATTCAGAGACTGGTATTAGCTTCTGAAATGGCACATGAGGAGGGGTTACAAGTAAATGCTGGGCATGGCATTACATCTGCAAATTTAGAAGGGCTTTTTGAAGTTCCATTTTTATCAGAGCTAAATGTCGGCCACCATCTGATTGCTAGGGCACTGGCAATTGGCCTTCGAGATACAGTTTCGAAGTTCAAGGAGCAAATGCTCAAATATACCAACAATTAATTGACTGAGATAGTGAATTCAGCTCGTTTTAGTCGAAGTTTAGAGGCTGAGCAGTTTCGTTTTTAACTTCAGAAGATAAGATGGTTTCTGGAGGTGAGGATGGCAATAAATAGTCGAGGATCCTCCTAATGCCATCATTAGCATATGTACTTTGGGTGTAGATGTCTTTAGCTTTAAGGTACCAAGTTAAGCTCATGCCTGAATGTTTTTGTTGTTCAAGTTTCTCAGCTTTTTTCAGAACATGAACAAAAGAAGAAACTTCTTCATTTAATTTAACCGACAATTTAAGCAGATCATTATCATCGCTATAAGACTCTTGTGCCTTGCGTGCAATCTCCCAGGCGCCCCAAGGATTTTTGTTCTCTCGTAGACCTTTGATTTTAGCGATTTCCTGTTCGAGGCTTAATACACTGTTTAATACTTTATCTAATTGTTCTGAACGTTTGGGATCATTGTGAGCGGCCGCAATAAAACGACCACGGTTTTTCATGATTTCTCTGTTATTTCCTTGCGCGAGGAGTGTGTCTAGTTCGTTCAAAGTTGTTACTTGAATGTCAGCTATAGAAGCGAACAAATCATTTTGTTCTTTAATTTTAGGGTTCAAAGGCCATGCCTCTATGGCTATCCTTATTTGCCTTTTGTACTCTTCCATTTCATTTTGTTGAGCTGCGATTTTAGCCTGAGTCAAACTCGAGTTACTTAAGTTCGTATAAAATTCAACTCCAGCTTTAGCTTTCGAGTAATTGAAATCAACGGCATTGATTTTCATTCGCTCAATGAGTTTTGATGCTGTCTCATAGTCTCGAACTTCCATTGCACTTAATAGAGAGTCGGCATCGCGAACAAAGTATTGAACCTTTTGTTTTTTCTCTCGGTCAAGAGTTCTAATTTTAGGTAGATATTCCCCCACAAAGAACGATTCAGCTAATCGCTTAGAGGCTGTCTCGAGTTCATTTTTCTTTGCAAGGAAATCAAAAGCTGTGACGCCCTCATCGACATCACGAATTACTTCACTGGCAAACATATCTAATGATGTGACTGTGGGGCTTAAGCCTAGGCCCTTGGCAAGCATCTTATCAGCGTCTGAGTCCTTTTTAACGTCAATGGCTCCATCCCCATCTCTAAATAATCTCCTGTAAATTCTCGAAGCGATAAGAACGTGTTCCCATCTCCTCTGTACCGCAAACTGGAGGATGAGACCTTGATACTCTACTTTTGCTTGAACTTCAGATATGCCAATCTTTGCTTTGTTTGCTAACCTTAGTGTTTCAATTTCTGCTAATCTTTGGAGGTAACCAGCGACTCTTCCTGCGCTAGATACATTCTTGCCAGTGTTTTGTTGTTTATTCTCACTTCCTTTGCCGGCAGCGTTGTTTTCACTTCCTTTGCCGGTAGCACCTCTCTTTTTGGCTTCATCTATAAGTTTTTCAGATGTGGCGACCTCAACGTTCCAGTGTAACAATTTCTTTTCATGTTCCAGTGCTTTGTTGGATCTTGCTAATGCTACAGCATTTTGTTGTCCATAATAGACTCCAAGTATAGCTTGTGAGAGTGAATCGCAGAGCTTTGAATCTATCCTGTAATTGGATGCCCTTGGAAGCATTGCGACTGCGCGTTGAAGGTGCCCAGTTCCTTTTTTATGAGGTGAGAGTTCATCAAGAATAGTTTTAATGATTGAGCGGTATTCATTGTCATCTTCAGTGCTATCAGCTGGAGCGTTAAGGTATTTTTCAAACCGTGCTCGCATTAACCTGTTTTTGTTAATGTTCCAATTTTGTCCGTCCCAACTGAAGATTTCAGTCCCTGGATTAAAAACAGGGAGATCAGTTCCAAGGAAAGGTTGCTTAGATCGTTCGGGTTCATTATTGACGATCGTAGTGCCGTCAGGTTTTGTTGTGGTCGATTTGTTGGTTTGATTCCCAGTTGGTCCAGTAAGGACTTGAGAATTGGCAGCTAAGGTTGCTGCGAATGTAATTATGGCAGCAATCAAATTGGCTAATGTTGTTTTTGGATTAGAAAACATAATGCTATCTTCGCTTCAGGTCCTTAGTTATTAGTAACTGTTCTTTTCCTACTTCAACTTTGAATGTGAATTTATCACCCCTTGCAATATTTACGTTTTTAAACTCAGGGGGAACCATTATTGGAATAAGTTCTTGATTCTTATCTAGGTTGACGGCAACCGATATCATTTCTCCACGATCGGGAGTCCATCTTAATTTTTCGGCGACAACGCCAGTCACAATTCCTTCAGTGCCAGCTAAGGTAGTTCCTTCTTTGATATAATCTGAGACATTTAACTGAGTGACGGTCCTCATTGAGTCCTTTGGGCTTCCTATTATTTTGACGATCAGGAAACCTACTACAGTTATAAGCAAAGCAAATATTGCTATGATCAGCTTGTTAATTCCTTTCTGTGCACGTCTTGCCATGAATACAAAACAATATATCGATGTTGTATAATTACAAATTCGTAGATTAATCAGTAGTTTATTGTAACGAGATCACCATTGAGGTCTTTTGGCTCCTGCGTAAGCTGCAAATATTCCGGTTAAAATGTGTACACTTAGCCATGCAATGCAAACATTGAGAGGCTGAAGGGATGATTCTTCTGTTACCGCATGAATTGATTGTCCGAAATAACCTCCAGTCATGATGTCTAAGTTAGCTGACCAAGCCCAAAAGGCAGAAATGAATGGACGTGAAATTGGTTCTAACCATTGTGGCAATGCGAGTATCGCACCTGATAGCGGAAGTTGAAATCCGACAAGATATATTGACATTAATGAGCTCTGTTCAGGATTTTTCATCAAACCTGATATTCCTAAACAAACTGATGTCATCGCAGCTGTGACAAGGAAAAGTATTAAGAGTCTAGTTACAGGTGAACCTGGAAGTGTAGGAATGCATATTTGTACAAATATGCCCATCCATAGCGACTGGATGAGGACTAAGATTGTAAGAAATGCAATCTTGCTCCCAATATAACTCGCGGTGTGAAGGCCGCCGAATCTTTCCTTTTCAAATATTTCACGCTCTCCAGAAATTTCACGTGCTGAGTTATTAGAAGCGATAAGAGTCAGTAGTATTACTTGAAACATGATGAGTCCTGAGATGAGGGATCCTGTTTTGATCTGACTTTCAGACACTGACACTTGGTGATTGAACTGTTCAATAATACTACCAGTATTGTTGGTGGGTAAGGTTTTTGGCTGTGTGATCCCCTCCAATCCGAATACAATAACCAGCAATGGAAATCCGATGATCATTGCCGCCTGAAGAATTAATTGTGTTTTATCACGGGTGAAGATTTTAAACCTACGGGAAATTAGTGCATAAAATTGGGAGACGGGGCTCGGAGACGGATTTGCCTGGGCAGATTGATTTTCGTAATGCGTGTCCTCTGCTTCAATTAAGTATGTGTGCTTGTGCTTATTCCATGAGTTATGCCATTCCTGAGATTCTCTACATCCAAGTAGTGGATAGATTTCTTCAGCTGATTCTACGCTGAAATAATGAGTTATTTTGTTCGGGGGGCCTTGATATGCTACACGTCCTTCGTAAAGAACTAAGATTATATCATACAAATCCAGATGGTTTAGACTGTGGGTAACGTTAACAACAATTCTTTCAGTGCTTTGAGATAAAGAATGTAACAAGTTTACTATTTCCTTTTCAGACCTTGGGTCCAATCCGCTAGTGACTTCATCGCATAGCAATAGTGTAGGATTAGTGACGAGCTCAAGTGCGAGGCTGAGCCTTCTTTTTTGACCTCCAGATAGGACTTTAACTTTTCTGTCAGATAATTCTTTTAGTCCGACTTGTTCAATTATAGTGGCGACAAGATCTGATTCATTAGTTATTTGTTTTTTGTTCACACGCAGGCGCAATGCATATCCAATGCTCTCTTCAATTGTGAGCTCGTCGAAAGCTATACTGAACTGAGGCACGTAGCCGACCTCAGAAGCCGCCAGATCCTCTTCTGACAAATTTCTCCCGCCCCAAGTTATTGTTCCTGAACTTTCCTCATTAATTCCAGCAATGATTTTCAATAGGGTGGTTTTCCCACACCCAGAGGGTCCGACAATAGCCATGAACTTACCAGGAGGTATTGAAATTGAGGCATCCTTTATTAGGTGCACTTCATTTTCATTTTCATTGATGGCAAAGCTTACCTTGTTAAGTTTTAACACGATCTTGTTATAAATGAGGGTTGTTTACTCTAGTAATGGCAAAATAAATATAATGGTGAAGTTTTGTAATTGGCTGTGTAGTTTACACTAAGACGGATGCCTGAAATTGACATAAAGATATCAGATAAAAATAGGTTTCGCAAAATTGCGAGGGCCATACTTTTTTTTGGCCTTACGTTATTTATTGTTTTTGTTCTTTTTTCGTTCGTTGTATTTCTGCTTCTTAATAAGTATCTGAAGAGTGAAAAGTTTAAAATATCACTTGAGAACCGAATCAACAATGAGCTTAAAGTAAGTAGTAATTTTGATGAATTTCGGTGGCAAGGAACTACTGTGGATACTGATCAACTTAAAGTAGAGGGTTATGATGGCGCGATCTTTTCTAAGCTTAAAGCTGACGGCATACGTGCAAGAATTAATATCGGAGCCGTTAAAAGGAGAGCGTGGGAGGTCACAGGGTTAGACATTAATCGAATTAACTTACTAATTGATTCTAACCGCTTAACAGATGCCGGTGAGAATCTAGGCGACGCTAAAGGACAAGGACTGGATTCTCAGGACAATGGTTTTTTAAAACGCTTTTTGCCAAATAAACTTGAGGTTAATCAAATTAGAGTAGGTGAATTGAACTTTAATTATTTTGACGAAAAATTGAATCTAGAAGGTCGAAAAATTTCACTTTTATCCGTTCCAAGTTCGTCTTCAGAATTCTATAAGATTAAAATCATTGGTGGTGATTTATGGCCAAAAGGTTTTGAAAGGCTAGAATTGATCGACGCTGAGCTTCGAGCCAGTTCTAGTAACCTTATAATTGACCGTTCAGATTTCCGACTTTTTAAAAATTCATCATTGAGCGTTTCCGGTGATGTTGAATTTAATCAAGACGAAACGAGTTGGTCCATACGAAGCAATTTAAGGGATGTTCCCGCGTCAGAATTATTAGCTGATGATTGGATCAAGAGGCTAAAGGGGACAATCGATGTGGATCTGGATTTATCTGGAACGAATGATGATAGTAATGTCTTGGGAAAGGCAACGTTGCGAGAGGGTAGTCTTGAAGCCATGCCTATTCTTGATCGGATAGATGCTCTCTTAGGTTCTAGTAAATTTAGAAAACTTTCTTTTAATGATTTTACTGTTTCTTTTGAAAGGCTAGACGACCAAACTTGGGACATCATTAATGTTTACGGTTTAACATCAGGAACGGCTTGTCTCAGTGGCAAATTAAAATACAATGATGGCAAAGTAACGAGTGGCGCATACATGATCGGCATTACTCCTGAGACTATTAAGTGGGTCCCATTATTGGAAAAGGGAATCATAACCAAGGTTTTCAGTTATAATCGTGATGCTGCATTTGAGCGAGTGTTTGCTGACAACCCAAAAGGTGTCCCTAAGCCTCCTGAGGGATTTCTTTGGGCGGTAACTAATATTGATGAAGATTCCTCAGATCCTTATACTTCTGACCTAAGACGTCAATTTTTTGAATTTGGAGGAACCGGCTTATGGGGAGACATTGTTGGCGTTAGTCAAAAAGCGTTAGAGGCCATTAAATTACTATCAAAAACAGCAAAGAACAAAGGAGTTAATATTCTCGATGTTTTAATTGCTGATGATGTAGATCCTGGAGATGTATTTGGAATGGCAAATATAAAACGTGCGGCTCAAGAATTGGGAATAGCAATAGAGATTGATGGAATTCTTAAGGGTCTCGTGGAAGAAACCTTTGAACTGCCTTCGAAATTGCTCAAGGGAGGGCAAGGTCTTTTGGATGCCCTTTTGCCATTTGGTGAGTAGTCTTAAATGTAAGACATCTCAATGAAGCCCTCGAGTTTGCGTATGCGCGTAGGGTGTCGCATTTTTCTTAATGCCTTAGCCTCGATTTGACGAATTCTTTCTCTTGTCACTTCGAATTGTTTGCCGACTTCTTCTAGGGTTCGACTGTAACCGTCACAAAGTCCGAAACGTTGTTCCAGTACTGCGCGCTCCCTTAAACTAAGAGTGTCCAAAACATCCTTGATTTTATCCTTAAGCATCGCAAACCCTGTAGATTCCATTGGGTTCTCAGCAGTTTTATCTTCAATAAAGTCTCCGAAGCTAGTGTCGTCGCTATCGCCTACGGGTGCTTGTAATGAGATCGGCTGTTGGGCCATTTTCAAGACTGCTCTGACTCGTTGTACTGGCAGATGTATTTCTTCTGCAATTTCATCGGCGCTTGGTTCGCGACCATATTCCTGAACGAGTTGTTTTTGAACTCTCATCAACTTGTTGATTGTTTCAATCATATGGACAGGAATTCGGATTGTCCGTGCCTGATCAGCTATTGAGCGAGTGATGGCCTGTCTTATCCACCAAGTTGCATAAGTTGAGAATTTATAGCCTCTTTGATATTCGAACTTTTCAACCGCTTTCATTAACCCCATGTTGCCCTCTTGAATTAAATCCAAAAAGGAGAGTCCTCTATTGGTGTACTTCTTTGCAATTGAAATAACTAGTCGAAGATTAGCCTCAACCATTTCACCTTTAGCTGTTATGGAAGCCTTCACCCATTTTTTTAGTTCTTTATAGTTGGCTTTGAACTCATCAGGGCTCTGCCATGATTGTATGCAGAATTTTGTAAATTCCTCAGAATCCATTTGTTTTTTCTCAAGCCTTAAAAATTCTTTTTGGTGGGATTGCGTTGAATCCAAAAAGTCTTCAATGACTGTCTCTTTGAAGTGGAATCTCTTGTAGCATTTATTCAATTTTTTAATTAGCTTTTCAAATTCTTCCTCAAGTTTCTTCCTAGACCTAACTTTTGGTTTTTGTAATTTCTCGTAAACTGTATCTGCTTCTCTGCTCGCATCAGTGACTTGATTGATTAAACGTTTCAGAGACTTCATATAGCGCTCACGACTATTTATCTCTTTATCTAAAATTATTCTATCGAATCTTTCTTTTCCTTCGTGAAGTCTATTTGCGTGGGCTAAATAAAGTTCTGCAGCAAAGCCAAAGCCGTGAAGAATGCCTTTAGCGTTCTCTTCAGCTGTTTCTATTCTTTTAGAGATTTCAACTTCTTGCTCCCTCGTTAACAAGGGGACCTGACCCATTTGCTTTAGATACATGCGGACCGGATCATCGAGAATGTCTAATTTGGCTTCAGCCTTGTGAGCTGCTATGCCTTCTTTTTTTTGTTTCCTAATTTCACCAACTTTATCTACTTGAGAAGCATCAATGATATCAAACTCCAAATTATTAAGTCGGAGTATGACGGCTTCAGTTAGTGCAACGGCTTCATTGCCGTCATTAGACAATATCTCATTAATGTCATCGAAGGTCAGGTAATCCTGCTCTTTGGCAAGATTGATAAGTTGACGGAGCTTGTCTTGGATCTGAGGTGAATCGATATCAAGTTTCTTTCCAGTAGTGTCTCTGATTGAGGTGCTTGAAAGTAATGATTGATTTGATTGATTTTTTCGTGGTCGACCTCTTGGTCTTTTTAAGAGAGGATCCCCAGTGATGCCGTGTTCTTTAAGAATCTTTTCTCGAAGATCTTCTTCCTCTTTAGTCGGCCTGCCTCTTCTTCTCTTTGGTAGCTCAATGATTCCCTTGATAGTCTGAACGCTTTCCATCTCAATCGATGGTAAAGGGTTTTCTTTGGCGGGCTCTTTCTTTTGTTTAGTAGCTGCCTTTGTAGGGCTTTTCTTTATTATCAAAGTCTTACCTTTTTTTGGTTTAACTTTTCTAGCCGAAGGCTGTGATGTTGTTGATTGTGATTTTTGTGGAGTTCCCTTACTTGAGATGCTTTTTTTAAGAGCAGTTCTTTTGGAAGGCTTCTTATTTTTTGAGGAGGTTTTTTCCGCCATAAGGTGGAGTATTAAGTATGATTTTTCTTGAAACTCTAGTTAATTTATTCCCGTCTGCTAGTAATATTCTGTAGGGCCATTTTGAAATCAAGTAATTCTTTTCGTTGAGTCTCAACTTTGCTAGTTATCTCTATAATTTGATGATTTGAGAGGTTTGCTTGAGTAACTTTGGTCTTGTTTGTATCTATTTTACTTTGGAGGTCCTTAATTTTAAGTCTAATAATCGCTCTTTGTGCGTCCTCAAAAGTTAATTCTGCTGTTTTCTCAATGAGGATACCGGTAACAAAATCCTGATCTTCTCCCATTTTAGTGGCTATGTATGTGTTAATGTTTTCAGGTGATATTGATACGGGAGGGTTTTTCCAGATCTTGATTAAGATGTCGGATTCTGGGTTAGTTTTTAATGTTTGTATATGTTCGTCGGCTGATTCCTTTATCCATTCCTGAGTCTCTTCATTGGTAAGGGCCAGCTTCATTAAGATTCGAATATTTTTGTCGGTTATATAATTGTTGTTCTGAGTGGAGCTTTTGTTTTCAGGTTTTGTTCTCCATTCTTTTTTGATTGATGCGGCGACTCTTTTACGAAAATCTTCAGATGATATTCCGAGCCTTGTTGCTACATCGTTAATCATAGCTTCTCTGGCCACTGAATCTTTTATGATTGATATTGATGGTGATATTTCGTTAGCAAAACGAACTCGATCTTTTGGGTCATGTAGATCAAGTGACTTAGATAATGTTTCAATTTGAAATAAGTAGAACGGTTTCGCCTTATTGACGCGTTCAATGAATTCATCAGCTCCCTTGGTGGTAATTAACGTGTCGGGATCTTGGTTGGGAGGCAGTTCGATGGCTCGGACATAAATGCCAGCAAAGGAAAGTTCATTGTATGCTCTTATTGCTGCTTTGTATCCCGCAGAATCTGAATCAAAACAAAGTAAGGCTTCGCCTCTTTCTCCAGTGAATCGTCTAAGTATCCTAGCATGGTATTCAGTAAAGGCTGTTCCGAGTGGCGCGACTATATTTCCTATTCCATTTTCATAGCACCGGATTAGGTCGATTTGTCCTTCACATATTATTACTGCTTCTTGTTTCGCAATGGCTCTCTTTGTTTTATCTAGACCGAAGAAGATATTGCTTTTTTTGAATATTAACGTTTCAGGAGAGTTGACGTACTTGGCGATTTTGGATTTAGAATCCATGGTCCGCCCACTGAAGGCTATCGTTTCACCAAAATCATTGTTCAATGGAAACATGATTCGGTTTCTGAATCTCGCGTACAATCCATTCTGGGGTGTCTGCTCATCTCTGAGTGACATGAGGCCGCTTTCCTTCATTAGGCCACCACTGAAACCTTGCTCGCGAGCCCAATTTGAAAATTCATTGCTATTTGCTGGGGCAAAACCAATTTGCCAATCCTTGGCAATTTGATTTGTGATTTTGCGTTCTTTTAAATAGTCCCTCGCATTTGATGCGTCCGGAGAAAGGCTTTTCATGAGGTACTCATGGAACCATTCTCCTGCAGTTCGGTTGATTTTGGTGATGTCCTTTCTTAGTTGTAACTCTTTCTTAGTTTCTGGGCTTTGTTCATCTTCTTGAACTGTGATGCCTGCCTTTGATCCAAGTCTTTTAACAGCTGAAGGGAAATCCAGGTTTTCATAATTCATTACAAAACCAATGGCATTGCCTTTAGCGTTACACCCGAAGCAATAATATGCCTGTCTCGTTGGGCTCACCTTAAAGGATGGGGACTTTTCTGAATGGAATGGGCAAACTGCCCAAAAGTCTTGACCTTTTTTTTGAAGTGGGAAATATCCTTCAACTAATTCAACGATGTCAGTTGAACTTAAAATTTGCTGAATTGTTTCTTCTGGAATTGGCATTTATTGATGAAAGGCTCTAAGTCGCCCGTTTTCCCTTTAATAAGAAGTTTGATATGTTTAAAAATGCACTAATCGTTATTGGTCGGGAGCATCCTATAATTGAAGAGCTTATGAATCGTTGTCATTTCTGTAAAAGAGAATCATTTAAATTTATCAAAATGTTTTTTCTTGCGCTGTATCTGAATGCTGTTGCTGGTGGTTCTGATTTAATAGAGCAATCTAATTTCGATGGGAAGGCGGTAGTTGTAGATATTAACAACTATTCCTTTATTGATTTGACCCAGGGGGCTTATCTCAAAGATTTACTAGAAAAGTTAAGTCAATCTGATCCTGAAGCTGTAATTCTTAATATTAGTTGTTCTGGTGGACTCGCCTCAGAAGTTAGGTGGTTCATTGATGATTTCACTAAGCTAAAGATTAAGACTATAAGTTTTATTAATGGAGAGGCTAAGGGAGCCGGAGCTTTGACGGCTCTATCATCGAGTATAATTTACTTTAGGGACAATACAGAGATTGGAGGAGAGCCAGAGAAATTAGAGTGGAGAGGTAAGCTTGATTTGTTGCCCCAAAGATTTTCTGATCTGAGTTATTATGACATCATTGAAGATGTATCCAAAACTTTCAACGAGGATGTTTCTAGGTTGCAGTTGGCTAGGGGGTTTTGTGATCAAGACAATGAAGTTAAGTTAAATGGTGTTCGTTTTTCGAGGGTTGGAGAGCATTTACTTATTAAAAAATCTAACTTGGATGAACTTGGAATTAAAGGTGGGACGGCAGCTAGTGTTGAAGAAGTCTTAAGTCAGGAAAAGCTGTCGTGTGAATTAATTAATCTCAAATCACCACAAGTCATAATCGAGGAGGATGTAACTTCTTCATCAGTTAACGATGACAGTGAATTAAATGAGAGCTCTGAATCATCAGTAGATGATGATACTAGTAGTTTTGGTGAGACGCGGGTAGAAAGTTATGCGGGAAAGATTGTTGTCATACCTATCGGTATGGAATCATTGGTGAGAAAGACTAAGTTTGAATTCATACAAAGAATCATAGAGAAGGCAGACGAGGATAAGGCCTCAGCAATTATATTCGATCTCAATACGCCTGGTGGTATCGCCTGGTATACGGAGGAGATCATGCTTTCAGATCTTCAAAATCTTTCGGTGCCTACATACTCATTTGTTAATCCTAAAGCGATGTCAGCGGGTGCTCTTATAGCAATCGCAACTGATCATATATACATGCATGAGCCTAGTACGATTGGTGCTGCAGCTCCAGTAATGGGTAATGGTCAGGACATTCCTGAGGCAATGTTAAAGAAGGTTTTGAGCGATATTGTTTCAACTGCTGATAATGTGGCTCGGCTCAAAGGCCACAACCCTGCAATCGCTAAGGCTTTTATTGACACAAGGGCAGAGCTTACAATTGAGCTTCCAGTAGTTACCAATGAAGGGAGCCTGAACTATGTGAATGCATTTACTCCGGATTCTGAAAATGATTTATTAGTTCTAAATGCTTGGGAGGCCACTCAGGTAATTAATGGTAAGAAAATTTTTGCTGCAGGCATTGCTTCATCGTTAGAAGAGTTGGTTCGAAAGGCAGAATTAAAGGGCGAAGTAATAACAGCACAAGCATTAGGTTTTGAATTGGTTGGTGATTGGATCGTTAAGTTGGCGCCGTGGCTTTTGTTGTTTGGTATCGCAGGCGCATATATGGAGTTGAAAGTGCCAGGATTTGGGCTTCCGGGTTTTCTTTCCCTCATCTGTTTCGGATTGTTCTTTTTTGGGCACAATGTTTCTGGATATATGGCAGGGTTTGAGGCAATCGGTGTTTTTGTACTGGGGTTAATTTTAGTATTATTGGAGTTCTTTGTATTTCCTGGGATTTTAGTTTTTGGGGTATTAGGTGTTTTTTGTATCATTGGATCACTTGTCTATTCAATGATTGATCCCCTTAACTTAAATTGGGATGGATCCGTAAACTTTTCTGAGTTGGGTGTTCTGTTGGGTGACCCTGTGATGAATGTGTTGATCGCCTTGTTTGGGGCTTTAGGGGTTGCCTTGTTTTTGATGCGATATATGTCATCAATGCCGATGACTCGATGGATGGTTCTTGAAGAAGCTCAAACGTATGGGCCGGCACTAAAAAAAGCAATCGGCGGAGGGGAGTCATCTTCATTGATTGGCCTTGAAGGCGTGACGGCTACAGATCTAAAGCCATCAGGCTCTGCAACGATCAATGATAAGAGGGTTGACGTGATTTCAAGTGGTGCATTTATTAGTGCGGGATCTACAATAATAGTTACTAAGCACGAAGGTTCACGAGTGGTTGTTGAGATTATCGAGTTTGAATCTTAGTTTGATTTTTATCAGGAATAAATTTTGTGAATAACCTGTGAAAAACTTTCCATTCAAAAATTTCTAAACAATTAGAGTTACGATTTATTCTTAACTAAAGACTGGTTCTGTTAGGAGCAATCAGATCACTCAAAGTTAAATGGTAATCAATCACCGGAAGTGCTGGTAAATGCTTCATTATAAGTTGATTGGCATTGTGTAATTGTTAGTCAAATTGCTGTATTTAAGTATCTTTTAGATCTTATGGTGCCATAAATGTTATTAAACTTTTGGCGATCCGTCGATTAGCGGAACCATTGATTGGCAACTCCAAATAGTTGAAATTTAAGGTTTAATTTACTGAACAGATGTTTTGTTCTGTTCAAAAAAAGAATTAAATTTTTAACAACAAAAATTATTGTTAATAACTCAGGGATATTATGATTCTTAAGCTTGTGTGTGCTCGTTTTCGTATGACCTGTCAGCGAATCTTACCTGATTATCGATGAAGGTGAGAGGTACGTCGCCGATAGGGCCGTTCCTCTGTTTTGCTACAATAAATGTGGCTTCTCCTTCAAGATCATCTCTTTCGTCGTCATCATCAGCATAGCGTTCTGGACGCATTAACAGTCCGACAACGTCAGCATCTTGTTCGATTGAGCCTGATTCTCTCAAATCACTTATTCTGGGTCTTCCACCTTTACGCTCTTCAGGGTTTCGGTTGACCTGAGCGATCACGATTACGGGTATGTGAAGCTCTTTGGCTAATGCCTTGAGGCCGGCTGATATTTCTGAAATTTCGATTTGCCTATTATCTTTTCCGCGTTTTGTATTTGAGCGCATTAATTGAAGGTAATCGACAACTAGCAGTTGAATGTCTTCTCGCTGCTTCATGCGTCTCGCCTTGGCTCTCATTTCCATGATGCTAATACTCGGCGTCTCATCGATTAGCATCTTACTTTTTGATAGTTCTCCAGCAGCCTTTAGTAATTTAGGGAAATCTCCACTGTCTGGTATGCCGGCTCTTATCTTTTGTCCATTTACCCGGGCCCTACTACATAGGAGTCTTTGGACTAAGTCCTGAGTGGTCATTTCAAGACTGAATATGGCTACTGCTTTTTCTTGGTCCACGCTAACGTGTTCAGCGATATTCATCGCTAGTGATGTTTTTCCCATACTTGGTCTAGCAGCAATGACAATCATTTGACCTGGATGCATGCCATTTAATAGTTTGTCAATGTCACGAAACCCGGTTGCCAGGCCCTGAATGCTGCCTCGGTTCTCGTACATTGTTTCAATGTTAGCGATCGCGTTTAGAACGTGATCTTTCATGCTGAGATCGTTCTCGTCCTTGTCTTCACTGTCACCAATGTCTAGGATGTTTTGCTCAACTTCATCTAAGATATGAGTTGCGTCACCTTCATGTGTATATGCAGAATTGATGCAACCTGTACAGGTTGAGATTATTTCCCTTAGCAGATGTTTCTCTTTAACGATTTCCACATAAAAATCGAAATGGCTCGCGTCTGGTACGAAATCAATAAGTTCTAATACAGCACTAGGTCCACCGACTGAGTCCATGAGATTTTCTCTCATTAAGGCTTCTTGAAGAGTGATTGGGTCAATCGGTTTGCCTTCGTCAGATAATTTTATTATCAGTTCAAATAAAGTCTTGTGAGCAGGAACATAAAAAGCATTGGAGTCAAGTTTTTGAATAGCTTCGCCAACGATATCATCAGGGGACTGAAGCATTGCACTGATCACCCCCTTCTCTGCGTCAGAGTTGTTTGGTAGTGTGCGTGATATTTCCTGAGCTGTAGGAGCTCTGTTTCCTGCTGATTCTTTTATGTTCTTAATTTTTGAATCGATCGCCTGTAGCTGAGGAGTTGGTTCAGCTAGTTGGGGTTGTTCCTTGTTCTCCATTCTTCGTTGATATTGGTTAATAGGATGAACAAATAATTGTATATTAGCTACAATTATTTCAAATACTCAACCGAATGTTAATAACCTGATATCAAGGAATGTCATTAGAAGCATTAAGGATTCGAAGTCCTAATCCATAAGGATTGAGGATCCAAGAGAATTCTTGGGTAGTCGATTAGTGATTTATTTTAGATAGAAAATTTTGGAATTAGAACTCTCTTTTTAACTCTCGTTTTTTTGATCTGTCACTACCGCAGAAACTTTAATTTTTAGGGTAGCTGTAACATCAGCATGAATATTAATATCTACGTCAAAGTCGCCAGTTCTTTTGATTGGCTTTTTAAGAACAATTTGTTTGCGGTCAATATCCCTGAACTGTCGATCAGTTTCAGCTAATGACTTCTGAATATCCCTTGTAGTTACTGAGCCAAAGGCCTTTCCTCCTTGACCTGTTGCAAGTTCAAACTTGAGTCTTTGTTTATTCAATCTATTAGCTAACTTGTTCGCGGACTCTAGCTCATCAGCTTCTCTGATTGCTCGAGATTTTTTTAGAGACTCGATGTGCTTAAGGTTTCCTTTAGTAGCTTCAAATGCTTTGCCTGTAGGAATTAGAAAGTTAAGGGCGTACCCACGTCTGACTTTAATTACATCAGCTTCAGCTCCTAGGTTTTCTACTTGTTCTTTTAAGATGACGTCTATTTGAGACATGGTATTTTCTTTTTTTAGGCAGATTTTAAATGATAGGGATAATCCAAGCACACACTAAATGCGGCGATTCTATTACCCGTGATATGTTTTTTTGTCAAGATAAGGTCTTTGCAAGGGCATTAGATTTAATGATAATTTTCAGGTAAAAATATTCGTTTAACTCTACAATAAAAGTTTATCGCTAAAAAATGAGTCTTTCCCATAGGAAATTGTCTGATGTTTGTCTTCTTATCTTAATTGCCGTTGAATTAATAATTCATGTCGGGTGCAAGGATAAATCTAAGTCCGGAGTAGCTGACATAACTAAAAATCAGAGTCATGACTATTTATCAAACATAGGTGAATGGTTAGGCCCGCTGGGTAATTTCCGTAACGGACATTCCGCAGAAATCAATTGGCATCAAAATTGGTTTGATGTGGAGCCAGAATTATTATGGAAACATGAACTTGGGCTGGGTGTAGCTGGCGTCACTTGTCACAAGGGACTGGTATATTGTGTCGGCAATACTTCGGATGAAGAAGTCGTTCAGTGCATAGATTCCGGTACGGGCCAAGTCGTGTGGAAATATTCTTACCCATGCTCAATAGATAAAAGGATGTTCGAAGGAGGTTCGGCTTCGACTCCTGTAATTGATAAGCTTAGGGGTTCTCTATATGTTCTTAGCCATGAAGGAGAGCTTCGCTCTTTGGATCTAACTAACGGTAAAGAGCTATGGAAGGTTTCATACCTAGAAAAGCTTAAAGGGAAAAGGCCAACTTGGGGTTATTCCAGTTCTCCATTGTTGTGTGGGAACATGTTAATCATTGTTCCTGGGGGAAGGGGTTCAGGTGTTGCAGCGTTGGATCCTCTTACTGGGGAAATTAAGTGGTCTTTTGGTAATGATGAGGCGGCTTATTCTTCTCCTGTTCAAATCAATGGTGAAAGAGAAGGGAATGTAATGCTATTTAATTCATACGGACTGAGTATTATAAATTCACAAGTTGGTGAGCTATTAGCCAAGGTAAGATGGAAAACTGAGCACGATGTCAACGCGACCTTACCTCTTTATATCAGCGGTCATGTTTTTGTTTGCTCAGGATACGATAAGGGAGGTGGCATGTTTCGCTTAAATGAAAACAAACTTGATTTAATTTATGAGACCAAGGATACGGTTTGCCAGTTTCAATCACCGATCAAGTCAGGAGGTCATGCCTACATGGTGATAGGTGATAACTCTACTAAGGCAAAATTAACGTGTATGAGTCTCGAAAATGGATCAATTAAGTGGACTCAACCATTGTCTGGGAACCGAGGGAATATCATTACTGCTGACGGAAAGCTAATCGTTGTCAGTGAGCGTGGAGAGGTGGTCCTTTGTGATGCTTCAGAGAATGGATTTAATGAGCATGGTAGATTTCAAGCCCTTGGAGGTAGATGCTGGGCCGCGCCTTCATTTGCTGATTCAAAGTTATATATTAGAAATAATTCAGGCAGATTGGTCTGCTATGATCTTAAAAATATCAAATAAAACTGCTATTCTAAGAGTCAGATCAGTTGAGATTACTCATAGTTGAGGCATTTTTATTAAAATGAGGTAAAGAAAGATTGCGTGATCTGACCTAATAATCTTTAAACTAGATAATCTATGACGAAATTACTCCGATTAACATTATTTGCCGGAACTACCATTTTATTGATAAATGATCCAATTGCCGCATTCGGAAAGGAAAATTTGCAATGGCTTTCATGGCGAGGACCTGATGGAAATGGAGTGAGTCATGAGAAGTATAAGGGTTGGAGTTTCGACAAGACACCATCCTGGACTCATGCCCTTAAGGGCAGGGGGACTCCCGTCATTGCTGACGGGAAAATGTTTGTTTTTGGATATAGGGGAGAGGGAAGTGAAGTTGAGGAGTTGATAGTTTGTCTAGATGCCGAATCTGGAAAGAAGATCTGGGAATATGCATTCAGGGACTACATTAGTGATACAATTTATGATAGATACTCTATCGGCGCTGCAGCAGTTGATCCGGAAACAAGGAACGTTTATCTGCAGACAACTAATGGTCTTTTTATAGCATTCACATCTAACGGTGAGCCCATTTGGCGACACTCAATGATGGAAAGATTCGGGCGTTTGACTTTTCCTAACGGAAGAACTGGGGCCCCAATAGTTGAGGGGCAATTAGTAATAATGCACTGCATCACAAGTTACTGGGGTAAACAGGGTCCAGCCAGGGATCGCTTTTATGCTTTCGATAAGAGGTCAGGCGATATTGTTTGGGTCAGTGAGCCTGGCATAGCACCTAAGGATAGTTCATTTTCCACGCCCATAGTTGAAAGTAAGTACGGAACGCGTGTTTTTTATGCGGGTACGGGCGACGGCAATCTCGTGTGCGTTAATGCACTTAATGGTAAGCCGCTGTGGAGATTTCATATGAGCTTTGGTGGAGTCAACTCTAGCCCTGTTATTTTTAAGGATACTGTCATTTGTCCTCATGGAAAGGAAAACATAGACACGACAGAAGAGGGGAGAATGGTTGCAGTTAAAATGCCGTCTAAGTTGGATTTGTCTGCTCCTCAAACTGTACTTCCTACTAACTCGGAAGTGTGGAGGAATGAAACTGTTTCATTTACTAGTTCACCTACAATAGTAGGGGACCGAGTATATCAGGTTTCAAAGGTAGGAGAGTTGCTTTGTATTAATGCTCAGACGGGTGCCGTTCTGTGGCATGAAAAGCTAGGCAATGACAATTTGCATTCCTCTCCATTGTTTTGTGATGGAAAACTTTATGTCCCAATTTTTAGCGGTAAGTTCTATATTATTGAACCTTCTGATAAGGGCGCAAAGATCCTTCATACTTTAGAATTCGAAGGTAACTTGATAGGATCTCCTGCCATTTGTGATGGCCGTCTATATCTTCATACAACTAAGAAGTTGTATTGTTGGGAGTTTAATCATGATGGCGTCAAGGGTCCTGACTGGCCTTCAGTTTACTCGGGTAAGGCTAGTGATGCTGTCGAAATAAGAACGGTCCCTTCTGACGTCCTGCTGCAACCCGGTTCAAAGCAAAAATTGCAATTTCATTCCCTGGATAGTGAAGGGCATGTCGTTAGTTCAGTCAGTGGTCTTAACTATTCTAAGTTCATACCACCAACAGCTAAGGTTAAGACTCAAATGGATGCGACCTTCAAGAACGATCAAATTAGTGCATCGGCTGATTCAAAGGCTTCTGCTGGAGCTTGGAAAGGTGGTAACGGTAAATTGTCAGGAATTTTCAGAGGCAGAATTTTAGATGCAATTCCTTTCTCTGAAAACTTCGAATTATACAAGACTGTCGTTGCTTCCAAGATTGATCCTGATCAGAAGTTCGCCTATCCGCCATTGCCTTGGATCGGAGCAAGATTCAAATGGGAGATCAGAGATCTAGAGGGAAACAAAGTTTTAAGAAAAACTTTGGAGAGAGTGTTATTTCAGAGGGCGATGACTTTTATAGGTCATCCAGACTTAAAAAATTACACAATGCAGGCTGATGTTATGACTGATGGAAACCGTCGAATTAAATCTGATGTGGGACTCGTTAACCAAAGGTACTTGATAGTGTTGAAAGGTAACGCCAATAAATTAGAAGTCAGCTCGAACCAAGAGAGATTAAAGGTATCAGTTCCATTTAAAGTAAAATATAAGACTTGGTATTCACTAAAGTGTCGAGTCGATGTGGATGATAAAGGAACAGCAACAGTCAAGGCGAAGGTCTGGCCCAAGAGAGATGATGAGCCGGACTCCTGGACCATTGAGGTTCCTCACAAGAAAGGTCACACGCAAGGGGCTCCGGGTCTCTTTGGTTTCTCTCCACAGAGTCAGAAGCCTGTATTCGTAGATAACATTTCAATTATACCTAGTAAGTAAAAAGTCTAACATGAAAACCATTAAAGCAATTGCCATATTAATTACAGTTAATCTAACAACATCATACTCTGCCGATTGGCCTGAGTGGGGAGGTGATGGAAATAATAACATGGCCTCTTCTGCTAAGGCCATACCTCTAGAAATGGAACCTGGTAAGAGAAAAAAGGGTACCGAAGACATTGATCTCTCCACTACCAAGAACGTCAAGTGGGTAGCAAAGATCGGTTCGCAAAGCTATGGCACGCCAACTATAGCAGAAGGGAAAGTTCTCATTGGTACTAACAATGAATCCCCAAGAGATGCTCAACATGAGGGAGATAGGGGCATTATTATGTGCTTTGATGAAAAGGATGGAGGCTTCCTCTGGCAGCTCGTAATTCCTAAGCTCGGGGCTGGAAAGGTCTCAGACTGGGAATATCTCGGTGTTTGCTCCTCTCCGCTAATTCACAAAGGTAGGGCCTATTTTATATCCAACCGCTGCAGGGTTGTTTGTGTTGATATGGAGGGAATGGCGAACGGTAATGATGGGCCATTCAAGGATGAAGCTAAGTTTATGATGACTGGCGGTAAGACATTCAAGGCGGGTAAGGGCGATGGTGATATTATTTGGGTGTATGATATGCGTGAAGAACTGGGTGTTTTCCCTCATAACATTGCGAGTTCATCTCCTAAAATTGTTGATGGGAAGCTAGTAGTTACTACTTCAAACGGTGTTGACTGGTCTCACCTCAATGTTCCGGCCCCGCAGGCGCCTTGTCTTATTCTTCTTGATTTAGCTACGGGAGAACTGGTCGGTGAGGAAGCTTCGAAGATTGGTGAAAGAGTAATGCACTGCAATTGGTCTAGTCCAATGGTGGCTAAGGTTGATGGTAAATCCACTATCTTCTTTGGTGCAGGTGACGGCTACTTATATAGTTTTGATCCAAAGGCCAAAGAGGACGATGAAGGTTTTCTCGTCATGCCTGAGAATTGGAGAGTCGACGGTAATTTGCCTGAGTATCGGAAAGACAAGGACGGCAAAAAGGTCAAATACGCAACGTTCGAAGGCCCAAGTGAGTATATTTCATCTCCAGTCTATCACGAAGGTAATGTGATTTCATTGATTGGTCAGGACCCAGAGCATGGTGAAGGCGTTGGCAGAATGATGTCTGTTAATGCGAAGACTGGAAAGGTTAACTGGGATTATACTGAAATTGAGAGAGGAATATCGACAGTTTCAATTGCTGATGGCTTAGTTTATGCAGCAGATTACAGAGGTAGGGTCCATTGCGTTGATGTGAAGACCGGGAAGAAAGCTTGGGTATATGACACAAAGAGTCACATTTGGGGTTCAACTTTAGTGGCTGACGGAAAAGTCTTCATTGGTAATGAGGATGGGGAAGTAGTGATCCTTAAGCATAGTCGCAAGATGGAAAAGATTGGCTTGGTCGAATTTTCAGCACCCGTTTATGCAAGTCCTGTCATTGCGAATGGCGTCTTGTATATTGCAACTCAAGCTCACCTGTACGCTTTTAAAGAGGGCGCCAAGACCGCTTCAAAATAACGGTATTGGTATATGAGTTTTTTTTAAATAATGACTTCTAAAAGAATAATTTTAGCACTAGCCATCGTACTTGGTGTTCTTCACCATGACACTTGGAACTGGGGAAATTCTGAGCTGGTCTTCGGTTTTATGCCTGTCGGGCTTTTTTACCATGCTTGCTACTCATTAGCGGCTTCAATACTCTGGGTCTTTGCAATTAAATTTGCTTGGCCTAAGGATTTAGTTGATTGGGCAGAAGGGGGTGACTCAAATGAATCCTGAGAATTTCATTCACTTTAATTTACTTGCGACCTCGACGATTCCTGTCGTTGTCATAGCTATCTATCTGGGATTGTTATTAGGCTTGGCAATGATGAGTAAGTTGCTCTTTAGGGGCACCAGCACTGATTACTTTGTGGCTAGTCGAAGCATTGGCCCCTTCATGCTTCTCATGTCTGTATTTGGTACTACAATGACGGCTTTTGCGTTGGTCGGGTCAACGGGCAAGGCCTTTGAGCGGGGCGTTGGTACGTACGGGCTCATGGCCTCTTCCTCAGGACTCATTCATGCTGCCTGCTTCTTCTTGATCGGTATCAAATTATGGTCATTTGGAAAAAAATATGGTTACGTAACTCAAATTCAGTTCTTCCGTGACCGTTTTGAATCTAAAGCGATCGGTTATCTGCTCTTTCCAATATTAGTTCTATTGGTTATACCGTATCTTCTTATCGGTGTCATCGGAGCCGGCAAAACCATTATGGGTGTTACTGGGCCCAAAGGTAAGGCTCCTGGAATGTTTCCCGAGTTATTTGAATCAACTAGTGGCGCGATTCCCGGAGAATTGACCGGCCTTGTCATTTGTTTGGTTGTTCTCTGTTACATTTTTGCGGGAGGTTCCCGTGCCGCTGCTTGGGCTAATACATTCCAAACGATTGTGTTTATGGCGATGGGCCTTTTGGCCTTTTATCTAATCAGTGACAAATTGGGAGGTCTTGGGGCAGCTATCGCTCAGGCTAATGACGCTCACTTGGTCAGGGATGTTTCTGGGCTTGATGATAGTGTGGGTGTCCCCAAGCTAATGTTTTTAAGTTATATGCTAATACCACTGAGTGTCGGTATGTTTCCTCATCTATTTCAGCACTGGCTCACTGCTCGGAGCGCCAAGAGTTTCAGGCTCACTGTGATAGCGCATCCAATATGTATCATGATTGTTTGGGTCCCTTGTGTGCTCATCGGATTGTGGGCTACTGGGAAATTGCCTGAAGGCACACCAGGGGGAGCAGTCCTTGCTAAAATGGTGGGTATTCTAGTTAAGGATCCAATCGTTGTTGGGTTAGTGACTGCGGGAATTCTTGCAGCGATCATGTCATCACTGGACTCGCAGTTCCTTTGCTTGGGTACAATGTTCACTAACGATGTCGTGATCGATAAATTTGGTAAGGATCGTTTCACCGACAAGCAAATTATACTTATAGCCAGACTCTTTGTCATTAGCATTGTGATTATCACTTATGTGTTTTCTATTCTTCTATTTAAGAAGAGTGTCTTTGATTTGGCTATTTGGAGTTTTTCAGGTTTCGCTAGTCTCACACCTTTAGTCTTTGCCGCACTTTATTGGAAAGGGGCCACTAAGACTGGTGCATTCGCTTCAATTATTTCCGCGACGGCTGTATGGCTTTACTTCTTTAAAGCATCAGGTTGGGGTGGTGAATATATGGTTTATAATAGAATGCTGGCAAGTTTTGTAGAGCAGGCAGGATTTGAGCCACCAATAGGCATGATGCCTGTAGTATTCAGTTTCGGTGCTGGCGCGTTAGCAATGATTATTGTTTCCTTGTTCACTGCAAAGCCCGCTGAGTCGACCGTGAACAAGTTCTTTCCAAAGTTTTAAACTGCTAACTTGTTGGGCTAGGCAATTAAATTAGATTCTAAGATTAATACATCTCATATAATATAACTATGACTACAGAAGAAGCGAAGGAGATGCTAGATAATCAACTCCGACAAATATTAACTTGGCATTTTTCTGAAGAGACTGGATGTCCATTTTGGTTGGACTGGAAGAAAGAAGCGGGTTGGGATCCTAGGGATGAAGTCCAATCATTTGATGACATTCATAAGTTTGATCATTTTCAGGATGAATGGCTGAGGGACGAAAAGAATGAAAGGTTTGTTCCAAAGGGAATGGATGGGAGGCCATTCAATGTTTTTGAAACTGGAGGCACGACTGGGTTGCCTAAGCAGCGAGTCGGTTGGGACGATTATAAGCATGACTACGAGATGTTTTCTGAAACGCTTTCTGATGAGCATTTTCCAAGGGGTGCGAATTGGATCATGGTAGGACCCACTGGTCCGAGGAGATTGAGATTAGCAGTTGAGCATCTTGCTCAACATAGGGGAGGTAGCTGTTATCATGTTGACCTTGATCCTCGGTGGGTCAAAAAATTGATTATCCGCAAACAAATTGATGAAGTCGAGAGATATCAAAAACATGTCATTGACCAGGCCGTAGAAATAATTAAGCATCGTGACATTGGTTGCATGTTCACGACTCCTAAACTTCTGGAGTCAATTGGTGAGAGGCTATCCGTTCCAGGGTCTGGAATTAAGGGGGTCTTTTGTGGTGGTACAACAATGACACCGCAGGCGGTCCGGTTCTGGGTAGAGGAAGTCCTTGAAGGCAAGACGCATTTGGTTCCCACATATGGTAACACTTTGATGGGTCTTGCTGTTAGTCGTCCATTAGATGAAACGTACAGTGTGACCTATTACGCTCCTCAGCCCAGAGCTGTTCTTCGTGTCGTCGACCCTAAAGATACGGCTACAACGATGCCTTATGGAGATTTTGGACGCGTCGAACTGACGACGCTAACAAAAGAATTTTTCATGCCTCGTTTTCTCGAACGTGATGAGGCTATCAGGAGAGAGCCTATCGATAAATATCCCTGGGATGGAGTGGGTGACGTTAGGCCATTCGGAGCCATGGAAAAGAAGGTTGTCGAAGGAGTATACTAGAAAGCTTATCAATGTTGCCGACCATTCCATTATTGCGCCAAGGTGAAGTGTACCGGAGCTTCGATGTGCAAGACATTTGTCCGGTACAAGGTGGTGATCCTGTGGCCAGAATAACCATGGCAAATTCCGGATTAATTAAGAGGGATCTCTTGAATTTAACTGTTGGACGTACAGCTTTACAGAAATTTTCAACTCAGGATCTGCTCGATATAACGCTCAAGGCAGGCGACATCTTCCTTACCGATGAATTGCCTGTTGGTGATGAGGGTGTAATGCAGGGCCCTGAAGAATATCTTCATTCCTTAGCAGCTACCAGTGGTCTTCCTCATTCGCTTATTCGTATGAATATGGAGAGGCTGCATGGAGTCTTTGCTCAGGTGCCAACAATACTTAAGGGTCTTTCCAGAGGCATGAGTACTGATGTCCTTGATGTGGCTTATGGCAGTCAGTTAGGTGTGACTGTTTCTTTTGTTCCCACGACTACGGCTCTTGGTGTCGTGCTTCCGTCGAATAGCCCGGCCGTTAACGCGTTGTGGATACCTTCTATAGCCATGAAGACTCCGGTCGTTCTAAAGCCTGGACGTGAGGAACCATGGACCCCATGGAGAGTGATACAGTCATTCATTAAGGCCGGAGCTCCGGCAGAGGCTTTTAGTTTCTACCCTGCTCATCATGATGGTTCATCTGCTATCATAAGGAATTGCAATAGAGTGATGCTTTTTGGTGGTGATGATACGGTCAAGCAGTACGAAAATGATCCGAGAGTAGAAGTTCATGGTGCTGGCAGATCCAAAATACTTATTGGTGATGACGAAATTGAGAATTGGAAAAATCACCTCGATCTAATGGTCAGGAGTATTTCAGCCAACTCAGGCAGGTCCTGCATCAATGCAAGTTGCGTCATTGTGCCTAAGTATGCTGACGAGATTGCTGACGCGTTAGCTGAGGCATTGGTCCCAATGAAGGTCCGTGCTCAGGATGATAATGAAGCCACTTTGTCAGGTTTTGCTAATCCCAAAATGGCCGAATGGATAAACGTGTCCATTGAGGATGGTCTTGAAGAGGGTGGCGCCAAGGACATTAGCCTTGAAAAGAGGGATGGTAGTGAGCGTTACGTGCAGAGGGACGGCATGCATTACATGCTTCCGACCATAGTTAGATGTGATTCAATTGACCATCCTATTGGTAATACTGAGTTTCTCTTTCCGTACGCGAGCGTCATTGAAATGCCACAGGATCAAATGCTTGGTTCGATCGGCAAGTCGTTGGCCGTAGCTGCGATTACTAAAGATAGCAGTTGGCTCGATGAGTTGATATTTGCTGATCACATTGAACGGTTAAATGTCGGCGCCATGCCAACTAATCATATCGAGTGGGACCAGCCTCATGAAGGCAATCTATTTGAATTTTTATATCGAAGACGATCTATTCAAGTTGCATGAGTACTGAAATTAAGGCAGCTGACATTTGTTCGGAGTACTGCCAATCAGATGAAATTATAGCTTTTGGTGCGCTAACGGAAACCAGAGTCGACTTTGGTTCGGGGGCAGTTTCGAGTTTAGCTGATCATGTAAAATCTCTTGGAGGAAGTAAAGTTCTGCTCGTTACAGATCCAGGAATCGCTGAGGCCGGGCACATGGAATGGGTCATGATGATTCTCATTAATGCAGGAATTGATGTTTTGACATATACTGATGTGAGAGAGAATCCGACCACTGAGGATGTTTCTTCGTGTGTTGATAAGGCTCAGGGCCAGAGCATTGATTTAATCGTCGGACTCGGTGGCGGATCTAGTTTGGACACAGCGAAGGGATGTAATTTCATACTAACTAATGGCGGTGAAATGAAGGACTATTGGGGTAGTGGTAAAGCCGACAATGAGATGCTGCCATTCATTGCAATACCAACGACCGCAGGGACCGGCAGTGAGTGCCAGAGCTACGCAATAATTGCTGATTCAGAGACTCATATTAAGATGGCTTGTGGGGACAAAAAAGCCGCTGCTAGGATTGCCATTCTTGATCCTGAGCTGACAGTGACGCAACCCAGCAAAGTGACTTCACATACCGGCATTGATGCGCTTTCTCATGCCATCGAAACGTGCGTTACGACTAAGAGGAATGATGTTAGCTATCAATATTCCAAACTAGCATTTAATCTTTTAAATGAGTCATTTGAGTCCGTTCTTAAAGATCCCAAAGACATTGAAGCTAGGTCCAAGATGATCCTTGGAGCTGCTTACGCGGGGACGGCTATCGAATCGAGCATGCTGGGAGCGGCTCATGCGGCAGCTAACCCTTTGACTGCTCAATTTGGAATCATACATGGTGCCGCTGTTGGAATGATGCTTCCTCATGTGATTCGATATAATTCTGAGGATTCTGGCATCAAAAATATTTATACTGATTTGTATGACGGTGATTTATCAAACAGAGTTAATGACCTTTTAGATATTGCCGGTATTTCAAGTGAATTGTCTTCATATGGTGTAGACAGAGGAAATTTCTTGACTCTATCCAAGGACGCCTCAAGTCAGTGGACCGGAACCTTTAATCCGAGGACTGTCGGAGTGGATGAATTTGCTGATTTGTATGAATCTGCATTTTAGAGCCAATTCTCACTTGTCACTTTTATCTAAAGACATTAGTTTTCCGACCCTCATTAGTATCATGCAAATGATATCTGGTAGGGTGTAAGGCTCGGTAGCTCAGTTGGTAGAGCAGAGGACTGAAAATCCTTGTGTCGACAGTTCGATTCTGTCCCGAGCCACATCTTACAAATCCCTATGTTCTAAGGGTTGGGCTGAGGAATTTTCTGTTTTGATGAATCTCAGTGTTTCTTGGGCAATTGGTGAGAACAGTAGAATTGAGATGAGGATCCTCTGAACTTCTCTGCATTGGAATAGTGGAGTGAAATTCTCCAAGCAATTAAGGCGCTGATTCCTCTTTCTGGTGGCTGTTTCATCACAATTGAAGAGGCAGATTAAAAATTGCTCTTCCGTCTGACAAAGCGTAGATTTCGGAATTATCCGAACAACTACATAAAAACCCCCGTATGCTGAGCAATTTTCGAAATTTTAAGATTTTTATGCCTGGCCCCACTCAGGTAGCGGAGGATATTTTGCGCATCGGTTCGTGGCAACCGCCGTACAATCGCACCCAGTCCTTCTCTAAACTTACCCTCGAAATACTGGAGGGGCTCAAGGCTCTCTTCAATACCCGGGGAGAGGTGGTGATTTTAACCGCCTCGGGTACTGGGGCGATGGAGGCTGCGGCCAAGGGATGTTTATCGCCGGAAGGCAGAGCGCTGATCGTGAACGGGGGCGTGTGGGGACAGCGTTGGGTTGATATTTGCCGCGCCAACGGCCTGCCATTTGAAGAGATCCAACTTGCTCATGGAACAACGGTTGATCCCGGCGACATAGAAGCGAGGTTGAGGGGGGGTTCGTTTGATGTCCTGCTGATCAACGGACATGAAACCTCCACGGGGGTATTGTACGATCTCCCGGCCATTGGCGAAATTGCGCGCCGTCACAATGCCCTGTTTATTGTGGACGCCATCAGCACAGTTGGCGCAGATGAATTCCAGATGGATAATTGGGGGATCGACGTTGCGATCTTGAGTTCTCAAAAAGCATTAGCCTTGCCACCAGGCCTTTCCTTTGTCGCCTTGAATCAGCGGGCCCTGGATCGGCTCGATTCAGCACCGGCCTCCGGAATTTATTTTAATCTGAAAACCTACTTGAAAAACCAGGCCCGGGGCCAGATGCCCTATACGCCCGCCATCAGCCTCTTTCTAATGCTTCACGAAAGGCTCAACCAGATGCGCCGGGCTGGCTTGGATCAAGGGATCGAGCGGCATGCTCAATTGGCAAAGTATTTCAGGGATCAACTGCCCGACCTTTTGCTTCAGGTGTTTCCTCTGCGCCCCTCCAACGCAATGACCGCGGTCCGTTGCGCCAATGGCATCAATGCACGGGAATTGGTGCGTATACTCGAAACCCAACACAGCATTTATGTGGCTCCGAATTCTGGCGAGCTTGAGACCCGGGTGTTCCGGGTAAGCCACATGGGAGATCAGCACGAGGAAGACGTGGATGACCTTTGCATTGCCTTACGCAGCACCATTGATTCCCTCCGCCCGGTTCGTCAAATGAGTCAGCAAAAATCATGAAAGTTATCATTATGGCCGCCGGAATCGGTGCACGACTTAACCGCATTCTGGGAGACAAACCAAAATGCCTGCTCACAATAGATGGCCAGACGTTGATTAGGCGGATCATCGATTTATTCCATCAACGGGATATCAAAGACATTACAGTAGTCACGGGATATAACAGTCATCTCATCCATCAGGAGCTTGCAGGTTGCGGCGTGCAGTTTTTCCACAATCCGTTCTATCAAGTGACCAACAGTATCGCTTCCCTATGGCTGGCAAATAAGTTGCTTACAGAAGACACAATCCTGATGAATGCAGATTTGTTTTTTGAGGAGGGAATACTCGATCTTACCCTGAAACAGTCTAAAGATTGTGTGATGTTGTCCGATTGCACGCGTATAGAAAATGCTGACTTCCGGTTTGGCGTGCAAGGGGATCGCATTTATAAAACAGGCAACCAGCTCGGGAACCACGAGACCGATTGCGAATATGTCGGGATCGTTCGTATTGACGGTCGATTCATCGCAACCTTCAAAAACAGGTTGAACCAAATGATATCCGATGGCGATTTTCGGAACTGGTGGGAAGGGGTTCTATATATGTTCATTACTGACGGTCTGCCGGTTCATCACGTGGATGTATCCGGGATTTTTTGGAGTGAAGTCGACAACCTGGCCGACTATAACCGGCTGCAGGCATGGGTATCTGACCAACAATCTACTTCAATGGAACAATTCGTTCCCGCGTAATTCATCCACGATGAGGCCTTCTGATACAGTGGAAGAACCAGCAATGCCTGAAAAGGACGCCACATTTTTTGTGAAATTTCATGGGTAAATTCAAGCGCATCTGGGCGACAAAAAATCCAAATGATGAGTGGTGGTCCTCATTTGTAACCTCACCTCTGGCGGTTGTTTGTAATTGGTTCGTTGTCGATATTGCCTGGATAACACCCAACTTGATCACCTTGCTTTCCTTCATCGTCGCTCTGGCATCCGCGGTCTTCATTTGCCTTGGGAGTTCAGAAGATAGTCTTGGCATTGCTTTCTATGTTGCGGCCGCCGTTTTGATTCATGTCAGCCATATTCTGGACTGCATGGACGGACAAATGGCCAGGTACAGGGGGACGGTTTCCCGGTCAGGTGGTCTTTACGATAAAGCAACCGACCACTTGCAAGTGTTCGGTTGGTTTGGTGCCATTGCCTATGCAGGGTATATGCAGACTCAAGCAGCTGTGACTCCAATACTTTTGGCCTTCATCGGTGTATGTTTTTACGCCCTGCGCGGGTATGTAAAATATGTGGCTATTCATTCTGAAATGGAGCGCGACAAGGAATATCTCACAGAAATATCCCGGGCTAGTTCTGTCCTTCAGAAACAGTTGGATGAATTCGGCGGACTTGACAAAGGTTTGGGAAACAACTTGATGTGGTTCCTGAAGGAACAGAGAAAACTTTTCAATTTTGATGAAGGCGTTTTTGTATTTATGCTTTCACTGGCACTGATTATCCCTTCCACCCTGATCCCCATGCTTTGGGTTTTTGCCGTGAGTCAGCTTTTTTGGGGTATCATTCGCTGCTGCCAACGCGGACAGCAACTTGCCCATGACCAACACTCAGATTCACACAAGATTGCAGACAAATAGAGTCCCGCAGTCTTTTCTGGAGACACTCCAGTCAGTCATGGAAAACACGTTCAAAATCATCGAGTCCAATTACGAACGGGACAAAAAACAAAACTCGCCCTACATCATTGGCATTAATGGAATCGATTGCGCGGGGAAAACCACCCTTGCCAAGGATCTGTCAGGTGAATTGAAGCAGTCGGGAATCAACAATGAGATTTTTCATATTGATGATTTCAACAACCAGAAAGTTGAAAAGGAAACCTACCGTGTCTTTGCTTCAGGTAACTGGAATGAAAACGATTTTGAGAGATATTACGAGTCAATCATTGACTTTCAAAAAGCAAGAGAAGCGGTTGATGTAGCTTCGACAAGCAATGGAATAGTCATTGTGGAAGGTATTTTTATCTTCAAGCCCCATCTAAACAACATTTTCAACTACAGAATATATCTCGAAGTTGATGCTTCTGTTGCACTAAGACGCTTTGAAGAAAGAAGACGTTTGAAGAGAGACGATCGGCCAGTGGAAATTTTTAAGGACATTTGGGTAAGAGCGCACAACAAGTATGTGTCGGAAATAAATCCACAAAAAATCTGCGATTTACTAATTCAAGAACCCTGACAACTCATGCTGCTTGTGCTGATACTTGAATTGTTAGTGCCAGTGAACGACTTGCGGCAAACGAGGCAGAAATCCAAAGAATCGAAACGTACTGACTCTGTCACGACAATTATCTACTGGGCATAACACATTAATATCCATCACTTGATATTGCGATAAGCTACAGACTTACTGGGGGCATGGAAATGGGCAGAAGAAAGCGGAAGAAAACTGAAAGAGCGGTGAAGAGATTTCTGAAAAGTTTCGGGGCAGCAAAGGCGAACCCGTTAATTCATAGAGGAGACCGAAGCAGAATAACCCATGAACCCCGCACTCTTATTCCTTATCATTGTATCACTGCCCCTGCTTCTTGTGGGGTGTGGTGAGAAGAAGGAATCCGTTGATTCAAAGTAAGAATCTTTGAAGGAATAGGTAATAAAAAAAGAGTTCAAGTCTCTATCTAACTAGGAGGTCATGAAGATTTTTGACAAGGATTAACTACTGAATCTTTCCACAGAGTAGGGGGCGTCAGGGTCTGAGATTCATGATCCCGAGGTCTCTACGAACGCTTGAAAAAGGAAAGTCTTAGCAGTAACTACAAGTGGGTCATCAGCGCCAAGAAGAAGATCAACGAACCGAAGTCTGGGGAATTCTACGACGTTTTTCGTCAACCCGGCGAGAACGTCGATCGCTCGGCGGAACAGGCGGAGGAGAAGGAACGCATGATCGAACTCTATCGCAAGATGATGGAGGACCTTCACGAACCGATGGCGTCTTTGCCCGTTGCGCTGCAAGCTACTTTCCGCTGATTCCCAGCATTTGGAGCTCTGCGAACTGGAAGATCTGCTCGGACTTGGCTTCGAGATTCCAGCGATAGAACCGGTAGGCTGTCTTGCAATCGACGACAAAGCGTCTCGTCTCGTGACGAGCCTCGAAGGCTTGGTCCTTTTGCCGATCGATCTCGGACCACTTCCTGCCGTCGGTTGATCCTTCCAGGGTCCAGTTCTCAGGATCCCGCCCGGGGTAGTCGTTCGCGGAGGTGATGGCGTAGGAAAACAATTCGTAGCTGTCGGGGGCGGCATACTGAATTCGCGTCTTGCGTTCCTTCACGCAGAACTTCGACTGCGGGTTCTTGTCGATGAGGTTGCCGACTCCTTCGCCGCGGATGGCGGGAGTCTTCGACTCCAGGGTGATCTCGCCGCGGAGCCCGATGAGATTTGTCACCGTTCCCTTTCGGTCCAGGACCTGAATCTTTCGCGCATGACTCTTGCTCGTCTCTCCGTGTGCATTCTTGGCGACGAGGGAAACCGCAAATTTCCCCGGCTTGTCATAGGTCACCACCGGAGCCTTTGCAGTGCTGGTGTTTGGGGTTCCTCCCTCGAAGGTCCACGCGTAGGTCGTGGGCGCATTGAACGAGGTGTTGCTGAACTGGATGGACTCTCCATGACAGATCATCTCCTTGTCAGGTTGGAAATTGGCAACCGCCTCTTTGCCGCCGCCTTTGAGATCCCACTGGTACTCGTTCCAGAGTTGCTCCACGCCTGCACCCTTGCCCAGGATGGTCTTACAGGCTGCATCCCAGCTCCACGGGTCGATCGTCTTGCAGGTCTGATTCAGTTTGTAAAGGAACTCGAGATCGCGGTTTTTTGCGAGCCAGACGATGAAAAATTCGGTGGTGGTATAGCCGGAATTCCAGTGGCCACCCGGCCGAGGTTTTCGCGTCTTGTGATACCCGGCGAGGATCCTGATCGCGTCGGCCGAGCCTTCGATGAATCCATAATGGTCGGTGCCGGAGCGATAGCCGCCGCAGTGCTGCGGCACGTGCTGATAGCCGTGGGTCACTCGTGCCAGTTCACGCCGGCGATTTCATATTCGATGGCCTCGTCACCCATCCGCTTTTGTTGGTTTGCGAGATACGTCGTGCTGAGGTTGATCTGGATTTTGGGAGGATGGCCGGACTTTCCGGCGACCCCGTCGTACTCTTCGAGGACGAAGGTGAGCTGGTCGAAGACGGGGACTTCTTCGGGGTTTTTGTAGAGCGACTTGCAGACCCCGAGAGCGATCTTCTGGAGAAAGCTTTCAAGCTCGGGGATGAGCTTGTGGACGAGGGCGGATCCCTTGGTGACTCCCTTGTCCTTATCGACGATGACAATCTTCGGTTTCTTGAAGGTACTCCATGGATTGGCGGCCGCATGGAGAGGTATGGCTAATAGCGTTAAGAGAACTATTAATGCGGGCTTTTCCATGCCTACACTATCATACAACTAAAAGCTAAAGACAAGTCTACTTATTTATTCAAAGTAAAGCGGTAAAACTTCTTGCCGTCTGAAATCGGGATAGTGCGTGTCATTTCACCATCGAGCTTTCTTCATTCAACGAGATTATCGCTTTGTCAGATTTCGGCGAGTCGCTGAGTTGAGTCGCCGAATTGGTCCACATGTAGTCCTGCTTTGTCCATCAATGCCAAGTACAGGCTGGACATCTTACGATTATCATCTCCCAAGTAGTCTAGGACACGTCCCGTTTTCAATTGTCCCCCGGCACCACCGCACAGCACGACCGGAAGTTGGTTGTTGTCGTGACTTCCAGTTAGCATGCTGGAACAGAACAAGATCATGGAGTTGTCCAGCAGGGTACGTTCGCCTTCCTGGACTGCATCTAGTCCCTTGAGGATACGAGCCAGATGGCTGAGGAAATACTGGTTAACGCGCAACCAGTCAGGATTGTCGTCTTCGTGCGACAGGAGGTGGTGGATGATGTGGTCGATACCCAGATTCGGAAATCGCATTCCGGAGTGGTCGTTATTAAGCTTCAGCGTGCATACTCGGGTAGTGTCGGTTTGGAACGCCAGAACCATCAGATCGGACATCAGTCTCATGTGGGCATCGATGTCCTGCGGAATCCCGTCGTCGGGGCGTTTCATGGTAGGCTTGTCGGTAATTGGACGCCAACCTTCCAGACGTTTATCCCTGCCTGCATCTTGGATTCGACGTTCCACTTCGCGGATCGAGTTAAGGTATTCGTCAAGTTTGAGGCGATCCGAAAAGCTTACCTGATGGCGAAGGGAACGAGCATCCGACAGGACCGCGTCCAGCACGCTAGAGTCGCCGTGGTTCACTCCGCCGTCACCGAACAGCCGATCGAAAGCGACCGCCGGATATAACTCCAGGGGCGCCGGCGTGGTAGGCCCTGACCACGAAATGTGCGAGCTGTAGAGCATCGAGTATCCGACGTGGATACCTGCGTAGGGCTTCTCACACCCTAGCACCAGGCTTTTGATTTTAGTTGCATGGCCAACCTGTTCCGCCAGCATTTGGTCCATGCTTACACCGGCGCGAATTCGTCCACCTGATGCAAGTCTGAGGCCGGTCAATAAATTACCGGTCATGCAGCTATGGATGCCGCAGCCGCGTGCGTTCGGGTTGTAGAGTCCGCGGATGAAGTTGAGCTTGTCCTTGTGTGGTTCCAGTGGAGCGAGCACCGGGCCCAGTTCCAGCCCGCGGTCGGTTTCTTTGGCCCACCAGTGTTTACTTGCGAAACCGTTCCCGGCAAAGACACAGGCAAATCGCACCGGCGGTTCGTCCGAAGGATCGGGCATCGTATCGTTGCCCCATGCCGGGATCGATTCCATCCATGGCAGCGCGATGCTAGCACCTACTCCGCGCAGGAAGGTTCGACGTGAGGTTCGTAAGCGTAACTTTTTCATAGTGATGTCTCCAGAGGATGATTTCTGCTGCGATGCTTGCGAAACTGGCGGCTCTTCACAATGGACAGTACCGCTGCCGAAAAGCGATATCCATTCTGTGCCAATTGCATTTGCATGTCGGCCAGCAATGGCTCGTCAGAAAGTTCGACCGCACGCCCCAACGCGTATCCCAGTAGTTTTTGACAAAATTGTTTTATGAACTCGTCCTGATTCTCAAGCAGGTAAGTCTGCAGTCCTTTCAGGCCTTCGAACGATTTTCCATTTTTTTGTTCGGCGTGTGCGTCGATAGAATTACCAAGCAGGTCCTCGTCACGAAGTCGGCCGATTGGGTCGTAGGCTTCTAGGGCGAATCCGTATGGATCGATCTTAGCGTGGCACGTCGAGCACGCTGCATCAGCACGATGCCGCTCGAGTCGTTGTCGCATCGTTAACCGGTCTTTGTCGACTTCGTCGCTGGGCAATTGCGGGACATCGTCCGGGGGGTTGGGGATATCGCGACCGAGCAATGTTTCGACAATCCATGTGCCCCGCAGCACGGGGCTGGTTCGCAGCGCACCTGATTGCTTCGTCAGTACGCTGCCCATGGCGAGGATTCCACCGCGTCCGAATTGGCTTACCCCTTCGACTAGCCGGAAACTCGAGCCTTTAACATTAGGAATCTTGTAATGGGCAGCCAGTTCGTCATTTAAAAACGTGTAGTCAGCCTGCAGTATCTCGAGAACGCTGCGATCGTTGCGAATGATTTCCATGATAAAGTCGGTAGCCTCCTGACCCATAGCGGATCTCAAATCGGACGTGAACTCAGGAAAACGCGATTCACTTTTTCCGTCGTACTGATCGAAGGCACGGAACTGTAACCACTGACCGGCAAACTCGATCGCCAACGCACGTGCGCGTGGATCATTCAGCATGCGGGTTGCTTGTGTCGTGAGAACATCTTCCCGCTGGAGCCCGCCGCCGGCCGCAGCCGTCCGCAACGGGTCGTCCGGCAGCGATGACCAGAGAAAATAGCTCAACCTGCTCGCCAATTCCCAATCAGATAGAATGACGGCTTCTTCCCCTTCGGCCGGGCGTTCGATGCGATACAGAAAGTGTGGCGAAACCAGCATTCGAGTCAACACTCCCCGGAGGGCATCTTCATGTGAAAACTTCTGCTTGCGACGCAGCGTTTTGTACAACTGCCGCAGTTCGTTGTCTTCCGCCTCGGCGAGTGGACGTCGCCACGCGCGCCCGGCCAGATCAATGACGGCGGTCAATTGCCGCGGTTCTGAAGCCCGCACGGACTGCTGGAACGCCGCTGCCGTGGCTTCAAGCGACGGGATCATAGCAGAGAATTTTTTTGTGTTTTGGATGCGATCCGCGGGCTGAAAACCGACGAATTGCTTTGTGTTGTAAAGCACTTCAACGGGCTCCTGCGAAATGTATTGTAGATCGTCCCACAAACGATCCAGTTGCTGTTGTTCGCGTTCATCGAGGATCAAGCGAGAGAGGGCTTCGTCTTGGCGGAGCGACAATTGAACCGTCACATCCCGGTTGACCGGTATTACGGGAGCGAAACAGGCCGCCACCGGAAACAGTTTGGCAAACGACGCATATTCGTCAGCGTAGATTCTCGGCATTCCCGATTCCTCGTCCAACGGCATCACATGCGATCCAAACAATCCAATCGAACCTATTAGGTGATTGTCCTGCCCGTTGATTTTCCACAGCCTCGTCTGCAATCCGGAGATGTTCGCGACATCGGATATCGGACCAAAGTGAAAGGACGTCGTTCGAGGCATATGCCCGTCGGTGACTCGAACCATGGCAATTCGCCAGTATCGGGCCGTGGCCGGTTTGAATCTATATTGATAGTAGCCCGTGCTGTCGGGCGCCTCGCCGCCACTTCGTAGAACTCCGCCGCCGATCAACGTGTTGTATTGAATTGTTCCTCCTTGTGGTACCGTATACGGGCCTGCGGGCGCTGACGCATGGGAAATTTCCATTTCTGCACCCCGCTTTCCGCCACCGTACCCGCTAACGAAGTAGACGCGGTCTATCATTTTTGCAGTGCCAAAATCGACGACAACGTGACTGCCAGAACCCCATATAAAACCCTGATCAGCCGTATTTCCGGAGGCGTCCGGAATCCCATAAGGCACCGGAACACCGAACGTCATACCGGCACCAGGATTGCTGCTGTTAGCGACTACAATGCGTGCCGCTGCGACATGCAGTCCTTCCTCTGCACCCGTCTTTGATGCGCGCCACTGTCGGAGCACGTCCGACATCACTCCCGTCGGGTGTGGATCGTTAAATGCGGTCCAAAGTATCCGTAGGTATTTCGCGCTCAATTTACGTCCGAGTGTGTGACTTCGTTGCGCGGCAAATTCTTCCAGCGACAGACTCACAGACGGATCCCGGTCACGGTAGCGCAGTGTTGTTTCCAGGTAGTCGGCTAATGGCAGGCGTCCATTGCGGTCAGTGTACCGAGCATAAAAGTCTTTGATCCTCTGTGCTGCCTCGGCTATCCAGTCGTGCGGATCGTTGCTCGGCGAAAATCGGATCCCGGATGGCGTAAGCACCGCGTGCGCCGACACCTGTCGGGCCGCTTCCAGATATTTCGGAATGAGATCAGGCGCCATGATCAACGCTTCGCCCGTGTTGGCAAAACCTTCGCCGGCCACGGAGTCTTCGAGGAACTTTTCCGCGGGGCGGAGGTCGATGCCAATCAGATCTCGGATCGTATAATTGTATTCTGCGCGCGTCAGTCGCCGCATGAGCACAAGTCCAGGATCACCGGCACGCTGAACGGCATCGGCCAACACGAATTGCTCAGTCCAGTTGATCAGTCGCTTCCGTTCATCGGCCGATGGTTGAGGATTCTTTTTGGGCGGCATCTCACCATCGCGCAACTGACGGATCACCTTCTGCCAAACACGAGTGGCATTGCGAATGTCATCGGCCGTATGGAATAGTGTCAGGTCCAATTCGCCTTTTTTCTTTTTAGCGGAGTGACAATCGGCACAATACTTCTGTACGAGCGGGCGGACTTGCTGTGGAAACTCCTTTGCCAGCTGATCCAGTGACGATTCGGCTGATCGGGAAATATCCGCCGCCATAATGAAGATGCACCCCAATGCCGTGTGAATCAGAGTGCTGGGGTAGAAATTGAACATGCGGTGATAATTTTACCGTTTAGTTTTGTTTCTGTAAAGGTTGGCCGCCGTTCAGTCAGTTTATTAATGTTTTTTAGGAAAAAAGAAAAAGAATAACCCATGAACCACGTACCCTTATTCGTTGTTCATGTGTTCATGTGTTCATGTGTTCATGGATCGTGAGGGGTGAGCTTGTGTTCCCGTTATAATCTTCGGTGAATCTCCTCTAGAGTCGTAGGTGGCTCATTCATCGTTGTGCCTACTTAATGTATAATTTGATGGTACTCTCCTGAGTTCATCCAGGAGGATTCTGGAGTGCTTGATTTTGATCTATGGCTCTCACTACTTCTTGAATTCTTTTCATCTCAGCGGAACGGCTCTCATGAACCACTCTTGCTCCAGAGGAGCTCCAAGGATTTCAGTGAAAACGTGAACATGGGAATTGGCCTGTTCCGGCAACCCCAAATCGTTCCATTCTGCCAGGTCCTTGGATGCCTGTAGTTGATAGCTCTCACCAATCTCGCTGCCGAAGGTAAAACTTAACCGACCGTTACTTTCGGCTTCAATGGAAAGTATCTTTAGGTAACTCTCATCACGGATATCCGAAATCACGAATACGCGGTTCCGCGTTGAGCTTGAAGAATCGGTTGCGAAATAAAGTTCGCCCGCCTCATCCTCACCGAAGGTCGTGACATTTGTATAGCCAGAGAGGAGAGGTTGAGTTACCCATCCTCCTTCGCCGTCAGGTTGAATTCCAATGAAAGTATCGGCGTGATAATCGATGTATAAATACACCCCTTTCATGCGAGGATATTCGGCTCCGCGATAAACGTAACCGCCGGTAATCGACCTCCCTGAGCTGCGACCGTATTGATGGATTGGAGCAATCGGTGAATTAGGAATAACCCCCGTGGTGATGTGTTGCTTAGTTCCCTCAAAATAACGCCATCCATAATTTTCTCCACCTCTACTAGAAGCGGGCTGAAAATTAATTTCTTCTAGAGCTACTTGACCAACATCGGCAATCCACAAGTCACCGGTTTGCCGGTCAAATGAGAACCTCCAAGGGTTGCGCAATCCCAACGCCCAAATTTCGTCCTGAGTAGATGCATCGCTTACAAAGGGATTGTCGGGCGGAATTGCATACCCTTTTCCCGCATCCGGGGCACTATCAACGTCAATGCGCAGCAATTTTCCTAAGTGAGTCTCTCTGTCCTGTGCTCGGTCACCTGGATCGTTGCCACTACCTCCGTCTCCCAGTCCCACGTAAAGATACCCGTCCTGACCGAACTGTATTTGGCCGCCGTTGTGATTACTGAATGGTTGGCTTTGAGTCATGATGATTTCCTCGGAATCATTTATCGCTAGGTCGGGATTAGCGGTATCAACCTTGAAACGTGACACTATTGACCCTCTGTTTCCGGTGTAAGAAAGATAGAAATGCGGCTCGAGATCAGTGGCAAAGTGTGGAGGGAATGCCATGCCCAGTAAACCCTCTTCGTTTCCCGAATCATTGACTTTCGATTCAATGTCCAAAAACGGCATGGGAAGTAATTTTCCTTCTTTTATAATTTTTATCTTGCCTGGTTTTTCGAGAATGAACAATCTTCCACTGCCGTCACCGGAATGCTGAATGTCGACCGGCCTGACAAATCCCGATGCTACTTCCGTCGCGAGTACAACGGGCCACTGAGTGTCGTCTGCCACGAGTTGTGGCATAATAATCAGATCACTACTGTTGAGGCCGTTGTTTAGTCCCTGAATAGCAAGCATATTGTCTCCTTCATTTAATGCTCCTGTGCTGGAACTGAGATCAAAGGTTTCGAATTCTTCTGCCTCATTATCACTGTGTGATGCGGATGCCCCCGAGTCCCAATTGAGTGTTCCTGTCGGCGCATTGCGACTTGCAACAGGCACCCCATTTATCCAGGCAATAAAACCGTCATCATATTTTATATTTAACGTGAGTGTATTTATTGTCGCAAGATTGACACCATCAACATGAAAAGGGATGCGGACGAATATCGATTGGGTTGAACCCTGCATCTCTTCGACATCGATACCAATTAGTGGCCGGTAGCGGTCGTCTGCGGAAACGTCGTATCCGACCCCTGTAACACCGGTCTGCCAAGTAGCTATATTTACGGGGTCATCTACATTTTTCCAGCTATCCTCCAGAGAAATTCCTCCGTTTTCCGCTGAAGGCACCAGAGCTTTCGCGTCTGATCTCTCATCGACAAGGATGATGCTGGCTGCCGACGACGGGGCAATACTGACCAGAATAGCGGTACAAACTGCCAGTGTAGCAATTAGCTTCAACGTTTTCATATCTTCACTATCAGACAACTAAAAGAAAAAGACAAGCGACTACAACCAGCGCGTCAATAATAGGCATTGTTTTGGAGGGCTAATTGCTATAGGAGATGGAATGGATTCTGTTGGATTTATAATAATAGGCTTACTACTCTGTTTTGTCGGAGGGTTAAGTTTATTAATTCCCAAGGTCACGAAAAAATGACGGCAAAGATTAGTATTAAAGATGAAGAATTTCATTAATTTAATCGCTGTTTTTAATAGACTTCAACGAAGAACAATGAAAACCCTTATCCTCTTTTTACTCATTGCCCATTGCTTCGTCACAAATTCATCAGCTAAGCCTAATGTTCTTTTCATTGGCATAGATGATTTGAATGATTGGGTCGGTTGTCTTAGGGGGCATCCTCAGGCAAGGACCCCAAACCTTGATAGGCTAGCAGCTTCTGGAGTCCTTTTTTCCAACGCACATTGTGCTGCTCCATCATGTAACCCCTCACGGGCTGCGATCTTTACCGGAATATCACCTCACCGGTCCGGATTATACAGAAACGGACAGAGCATGAGACAGGTCCTCCCAGACACCGAACTATTACCTAAGACATTTTCCCGCGCAGGATACAGATCGATGGGATCTGGTAAAATGTTACACTATTTCATCGATCAACGATCCTGGGATGAATATTTTCCACCAAAAGAAACTGAAAATCCATTCCCTCGAACTCTTTATCCAGAGAAGCGTCCGGTTAATTTACCCCGAGGTGGTCCCTGGCAGTACGTCGAAACTGATTGGGGTGTACTCGATGCTACTGATCAGGAATTTGGTGGAGATTATCTCGTCTCTGAGTGGGTCGGAAAAGAACTTCTAAAGGAGCATGATAAACCATTTTTTCTGGCCTGTGGTATTTATCGGCCACACGAGCCTTGGTTCGTTCCTAAGAAATATTTTGATGCTTTTCCTATTGAGAAAATTCAATTACCTCCGGGTTACCGTGAGGATGACTTAAATGATCTTCCTGATGAAGGTAAAAGAATAGGCCCGAATCGTTACTTTGCCCATATCCGCAAAAACAAGGAGTGGAAAAATGCCGTGCAAGGGTACCTCGCATCAATTTATTTTGCTGACACGATGCTTGGACGTGTTCTTGACAATTTAGAGAAGGGCCCAAACTCGGAGAATACAATCATTGTTCTATGGTCCGACCATGGTTGGCACCTTGGAGAAAAGCAGCATTGGCAGAAATTTACAGGTTGGCGAGCTTGCACTAGAGTCCCATTAATTATGCGTGTTCCTAAAGGAGTGGCATCTCTCCCTAATGGAACAGTCCCAGGAACTTGCGTACAACCTGTGAGTCTACTCAGTTTGGCTCCAACTCTTTTAGAATTGGCCGGCATTGATCCCGTCAAAACTCATGATGGGCCTAGCCTTGTTCCTCTATTATCGAATCCGAATTCTAACTGGCCGCATGTGGCTACAACTCATCTTGATTCTCCAGGCAATTTTGGGATAAGCACAAAGAACTGGAGGTACATTAAATATGCTAATGGTGGTGAGGAGCTCTACGATATTAAGGATGATCCATACGAATGGCGCAATCTGGCGAATGCGGATTTGCACCAGTCTACGCTTAAGCGATTGCGGTCACGTGCTCCAACAAAATTTGCTAAGTTAGTCAAACCGAGTCTTAAAGTATTGCCACAGTTAAAATGGATGCCCTTAACTGAAGGTCAAAGGGCTCCCGCTTCTAATCCTGATGGAAACCCTTTTGAAGTTATATTCGTTAATAAAAGACAGCATCCAGTTGAAGTATTTTGGTTGGATCGAACGGGAGGGCGAAAATCATACGCACTCATTGATTCTGGTGTGAATTTCACGCGTCAAACTCGTCCCGGAGCCGTCTGGATGATTTCGGCTGTTGATGACAATGGCGGCGAGGCACTAGGGTACTTTCGTGTAGGTGACCGGTCTGCTCGAGCAGTGATAGAAGAGTAGGTGTTTTATAGAAATGATTTGTTTATTCATTCTTCATTTTCATAATCCCAGCTGTATTTTATAATGGTTGCGCAACGAGTCATGTACGCATAACTGACATCGATTACCGTTGGCCTAATGACTGGCATCTTAAATCGACCGGAAAGTTGTACTCGGGTAAAGTTCTTGGCTACTGAGATGGAACTAAGTAGTTATATTATAGTGCTTATTTTAAAAATGGGAGATTGGATGGTCCACGGATTAGGTGGTACAGCAATGGGAAAATGCTTATACGAACCCATTATAAGAAAGGTAGAAAACATGGACTTTAGGAATGGTGGTATAGGAATGGCAACAAGTGGGGCGAATGGGAAATTAACATCGGTGAAGTGATTGAAGGCTCCTATGAATTGTGGGAGAAAAATGGTGAAGTTGTTTTTGATTGGTTAGCGGACGAGTATGATTAGTATAATTGATGTCGCATTGCCCATTTATCAGTACTTCTTGAGGAAACTTGAGTAGTTTGCTGTTGAGAAAGCAGTGCTATGTTAACTATTATAGTTGTAGCTAATCTTTAATGAAGAACCCTTTCCTTTACATTGCATTCCTTCTCGTTGGTCTTGGTGCTTACAATGCTAAAGCCGTAGAGCCAACAACAGAAGGTATCGCATTTTTTGAAAAGTCAGTCAGGCCATTATTTGCTAAGCATTGCTACAAGTGTCATTCAAGTTCTAAGGGTGAGGACAAAGGGGGCTTAGTTCTTGACTCTCAGGCCGGCTGGATGGACGGCGGAGATTCTGGCCCAGCAGTAATTCCAGGTAAAATTACAGAAAGTATTCTTATAGAGGCCATTGAGCAGAAAGATCCCGATTTTGCCATGCCTCCTAAATATAAATTGTCATCCTCTGAGATTGAGAATCTCAAAAAATGGGTATCAATGGGAGCCCCTGATCCGCGCGATGGAACGCCAGTCAAACCTGCTCCATCAAAGATTAATATTGCTGAAGGTCGAAAGTTCTGGTCATTTCAACCTGCCAGATCTTCAACTTTGCCGAATGTAAAAGATAAGAATTGGGTTAATGATCCAATCGATAGATACATTTTAGATAAACAGGCATCAAAGAAATTGGTTCCGGTCGCTGATGCGGATCGAGCTACTTTGATCCGGCGCGTCACATATGATGTTGTTGGATTGCCCCCAACTCCTCAGGAAATAAGAGATTTTGTTAATGATCCTGCCACTGTGCAAGTTGCTCTTGAGAAAGCAGTTAACCGGCTACTCGATTCTAAGCACTTTGGAGAGCGGTGGGGTAGACATTGGCTTGATATAGTTCGTTATGGGGAATCGGTAGGACGTACACGGAATTATCCATTTCCCTTTGCTTGGAAGTACAGGGATTATGTCATAGATTCCTTCAACAATGACAAGCGTTACAATCAGTTCGTCACAGAGCAACTAGCTGGTGACCTTTTAGAATCCAAGGATAACTCTCAAAGTGATGAACAGCATGTTGCTACAGGTTTCCTTGCAATGGGCTCAATGGATCTTAATGAGCGGGATAAGGAGAAGTTTCAGTTGGATGTTATTGATGACCAGATCGATGTTACAGGCCGGGCTTTCATGGCTTTGACTACAGGCTGCGCACGATGCCATGATCACAAGTTTGATCCGATTCCGACAACGGACTATTATGCAATGGCGGGGATCTTTAAAAGCACGAACACACTTTCTGGATATGAGAATAGACAAGGAGGAGGGAATAAACTTAATCGTAACACCTTAATATCATTAAGTAATAACCGAGTTACAACTGTAGCCACGAAGCCAGTTAAACCCTCTCAGCCAAGCGCCAGAGAAATAAAGTTACAGGGGCAAATCGCAAAGCTTAAAAAAGAGGTCAAATCGCTCACTGACAAACTCAAGGCCTTTCGTAAAAAAGCCGCATCAAAACAAATGAAGTTATCGGCCAATGAGCAGAAACAGTTCAATCCTCAGCGGACTCAACAACGCATTAAGCAAATCAGAAACCAAGTCAAACGCCTGGAGAAACAGATCGGTAATCTTTCCAATAATCGAAACAATGAACCAATAATTAGCGGTAACTTAGCGATGGGGGCTCGTGACGCCCAAAATATTAGTAAGTGTAAAGTTCGAATTCGTGGTGATGTCGATAATCGTGGGGCTGAAGTTCCTCGTGGTGTCCCTCAAGTATTGACTGATGGAACTCAACCTGATCTTCCTGCTAAATCGAGTGGCCGCCTTGAGTTAGCCCTATGGATGACTGAACCATCTCATCCGCTAACTTCACGAGTAATGGTTAACCGTGTATGGCATCATTTATTTGGGAATGGAATTGTACGTACCGTTGATAATTTTGGTTATAGCGGAGAAAGGCCAAGTCACCCAAAATTATTAGATCATCTTGCCCTACGTTTTACTGGAGACATGAATTGGTCTATAAAAAATCTCATTCGCACCATAGTGATGAGCCATTCTTATCGACTCGGAAGTCAACACAATGAGAATAATTACGCGGTTGATCCAGACAATACACTTCTCTGGCGAGCTAATGTGAGAAGGCTCGAAGCTGAGGCATTACGTGACGCAATGATGTCAGTTGCAGGCACTTTGAATCTTGATCCTGCTAAGGGTTCATTAGTGCAAAATCTCAAAGCTGGTGAAGTGGGTAAGAATGGAGGAATGCAATTCTTAAAGTCTTTTAACCATCGTAGTGTTTATCTTCCCATTGTACGAAATTATGTTCCAGAGTTTTTACAGATCTTTGATTTTGCAGAGCCATCATCTGTGATCGGTCGACGTGATGTTACAACTGTTTCAACTCAGGCGCTTTTCCTGCTTAATGACAGGTTTGTTATTGATCAGTCTAATGCGACTGCTAAAAGATTACTGAGTGATGAGCGTTTAGAGAATCAGGAAGAGCGTATCGCTGGCGCTTATCTTCTCGCATTTGGCCGTACGCCTTCCGGATCAGAACTGTCAGAGTTCAGAAAGTTTCTTGATGAGGCTATTAAAAATGGCCAAGCGCCTGAAGTTGCATTCTCTGGATTTATTCAGGCCCTATTTGCCTCAGCTGAATTTCGTTATGCTTTATAGAATTACAATATAAGAACCGATATAATGAATTATTGTCATGAATAATCATCCTGCTGATTTTACCAGACGCGACGCTCTCTCAATGACTTCATGTGGGTTTGGATATCTTGCATTGAAGGGGCTCCTTAGTAATGATTTACAAGCCGCGGGATTCCGTAACCCTCTTTCTGAAAAGCCTTCTCATTTTCAGGCAAAAGCAAAGAGAGTGATCTTCATGTTCATGCAGGGTGGGCCTAGTCATCTTGAGACATTTGACCACAAGCCCGAACTAGAAAAATCTGGTGGAAAAAAAGTTTCAGGCAAGGCCATGCTCGCGCCAATATATAAATTCAATCCTCACGGTAAGAGTGGCTTGATGATTTCTGAAATTTATCCACACCTTGCCAAGCACGCTGACGAGTTGTGTCTTTTAAACGGTATGCATACCACTAGCCCCGCTCATCCACAGGCCGCTATTGCACTTCACACTGGCAGTCAAAACTTTGTTAGACCGTCAATGGGCGCTTGGATCACTTATGGGCTCGGGACAGTGAATCAAAACTTACCAGGATTTATAACAATAAACCCTCTCGGCCGTCTGGGTGGTGCACAGAATTATGGGTCGGCATTTCTTCCTGCTAGCTATCAGGGAACCAAACTCAATGTTGGCAACTCAATGGCAAATATAAAGAATGAAAATTTATCTAAGCCTGAGCAACGACGACAGATTGATTTAGTACAGACCATGAATCGCGGCATGCTTGAGCGAGTAGGCAAGAATAGTGAAATAGAGGGTGTAATACAGAGTTATGAGTTGGCTTACCGTATGCAGAGTACCGTCCCAACGGTCATGGATCTTAAAAAGGAAAACCAGAAAACTCGTGAAATGTATGGTCTTGATAACAAGGCAACCAGTAACTTTGGAACTCAATGCCTGATGGCACGTAGACTAGCAGAATCCGGCGTTAGGTTCATTCAGGTCACTCATAACGGTTGGGACCAACACAATGGGCTTAGTACTAAACTTAAAAATAACGCGATTGCCACTGATCGTCCTATTGCTGCACTGATGACTGACCTCAAGGACCGGGGTATGTTGAAGGACACTCTTTTAGTGTGGGGTGGAGAATTTGGTCGTACTCCTGAAGGTCAAAACAAAGACGGAAGACGTCACAATAATAGAGGTTATTCTATGTGGATGGCCGGTGGCGGAGTTAAGGGTGGAATACGCTATGGTTCTACTGACCCACTAGGAGATACTGCAGTCGCTGATAAAATGCATACCCATGATCTACATGCCACGATTCTACATTTGATGGGCCTCGATCATACTAAGCTAACTTACCGCTATGCCGGACGTGACTTCAGGCTCACCGATGTCTATGGTGAAGTTGCTCAAAAAATTATTACTTAAGAGTTGATGAATTTTAAGGATATTATTCCAACTGAAATCAAAAAGATTAATAGTAGAATTAAACATCCTCTTTTCCCAGTCGCTTCATAAATCTTCTCAGGAAATACCCA
>DUBC01000007.1:0-276053 GCA_012960505.1 Verrucomicrobiales bacterium | reverse complement strand
AATATCAATATGAAAATTAGAGGATTTGGATTTTACCATAATGGGTTAGAGCGGCGCTTAACAAATGTTCATGCGCACGTTGTGACTGATGTGCTTTCTTGACCGACCAGATAATTATTTTAGTTCCATTATTGATGGGTGATGTTATATTTTATAAATGAGGCTTATCTGTTCATTTCTTACGCTATGCTTCTTTTGCTGTGATTCATCAGCTAACGATGTCCACGATGCACCTGATTGCGCTATATTTGACCCTGACAAAAATCATTTATGGAACCGCTTACACTCTCTATTTTTTGTTAGAGAGGACAAGCAGGGGAACAAGTTCGGAGGAGATTTAGTTGATCCGTATTTGTGGCCTTCAACAACTGAATTTCTACTTAAAGGTAATACTCACTCCAAAGCCATTACATTACTTGATGATTTCATTAAAGGTAATGGCCATCAATTAATTTCAAATCCATTAAAGCGAGCCGTCCTCCAGCATGACCTTTGGTCCATTTTTGATTGGACTGCAAACTTCGATAAAGGGCTTCCTTTTGGAGGAGTCTCAACCCCATTAGCTCATTCCCAAGAATTAAATGATTCTCGTAAGGCTTTGAGGAGAAGATTGTCCAAGGCCATAGATCTCTTAGCCTTAGATGAATCTGATGCACTGGCTTTAATTAATAATTATTCGTTGGCAGTAAGCTCAAAGACTTACCTCAATGCATTTGATGAGTCTGAATCAGATAAACACTTTTTACCTTCATCTCTATTAAGTGATAAGGGCGATTGGGTATGTGTTAGAGGAGCTCTTCAAGGGCCTAGTGCGCCAGTTCACATGAGATACTATGGTGGAAGATCACCTTTTCTTGTTTTTCTAAATGTCCCTGGCGGTAGGTTAGAAACATTTAAGTATCTCAATTTACTAAACCAATCCACTGCCAGAAAATCTTCTGAAGCCACTGATAAAAAACCGTTACCTCAATTTCCAAAAGGCACTTCAGTCGCCCTGGTACGGAAAATGTCTGTAATAACTAAGACTGGAAACATTCTAGTGTCTCCTCTAGTTCAAACTGTTCAGATTCGTGTTTATAATCAAGTCGGCGAAGACATTAAAGATCACAATGCATGTCAGACTGTTTACAAGTTTGTATTAAATAGAAAAGATTTGTTTGCCTCTGTTAATGGTGGTCTTAAGCCAGTGAAAAAGAATTCTATTGAAGGGTTATCACTTATTTATAGTTCTGATTACTTCGAAAATGAGCGTTTGAAGCCGAACGGTTCAGTTATGAAATCATGCATAGACTGTCATTCCTGCGGAGGAGGTACCGTTCACAGCATTTTTACCTATAAACAAGATGATTGGGTTCCTGAAGCTGCTGGAATGAGCTTGAATAAACTAAGATTATTGCCTACACGGATCCTCGAAGAACAAAAAAGAGCAATCAGTTGGAAGTATAAACGTCACGACTGGGGCCTTCTTCAGGGTTGGATTGAGACTATTTCCAAGAGTTAGCTTTGATATGAAGTTGAGTATATTTCTGGCTCCATATTTTTGTTTTCGAAAGCTTTTTTTCTTGTTACAAATAATACCCTGATTATTAAGAAATTAAAAACTCGAATGAAATCTACCAAACCTATTTTCACTATTGCTGTTGCCGTAAGTTTGTTTGCCTTTTGTAAAACAACATCAATCTACGCTGCCAATTATCAAACAACTGTCATTAAACTTGAACCAACCTTTTACTATGAGTTAAACGAGACAGAAACGGATGGGGGTGCAATGGATACAATGGGTAATGCGCCAAAACCAGGTGTCTTCAATGGTGATTATGGGATTGGTGGTCCAGAAGTAGGTGGTGAGGGTCCAATGACTGTCTTCAGTGCTGATGATTTTGAAGGGATTCCTGTTCCTGGTCTGGGTGGGACAGATAATCTTGCTCATTACAGCAATAATTCAGGTCATGTTACACTAGGTGACGGTAATCTCTATGGTTCAAGCTCAATCACCGTAGCTCTTTTCTTCAAAGCCGGACCTGCGCAAGGAGGAGATCGTATATTTACCAATAACCTTTCCGATCCTTCGAAAAGCTTTCAGTTAAATGTTGCCAACGACGGGTTAGTCCTAGCCGTTGACCCGGGCCAAACCGGTTTAGCTGCAGAGAGAACTCTATTCATGGAGGATAACAGTGGTCCTGACCGCCGCTTAATTCAAACCGATTCAGGGTGGTTCCATGTTGTTACTTCCACTTTTGGATCATCTGGCCGCGATCGTGCAGCAAATTTCAAGTTATGGATTAATGGTGTTGATCGTACGGATAACCTTCAGCCAAATGTCACAGGATGGGGGATTGATACTGGTCTAGCAAAGATTGGCGGAAGAAAAGCAGATCCGGCAAATTCTACTACACATTCTGGGGCTCAGGATGAGGTAGCGATATGGCTAGATCGAGTCCTGACAGATAAGGAAGCGCTTTCTTTGTGGGAAGCTGCCATAACAGAAAAGAAAATCCCTCTTGTCATCGAAGACGTGCAACTTGATCTGGGCAAGTCTTCAAACGCTGTTACTGTTACTTGGAATTCCCGAAGAGGTAGGGTTTATGGTGTTTACTCAACAACCAATCTTCAAAGCGGAGAGTGGGAAGAATTGGATGATGGAATTGAAAGTGAAGGAGATAGCACTTCATTTACAGACGAAGGGATCCCATTAACTGAAAAAAAGAGGTTCTATAAGGTAATGGAACTCGAGTGAAATTTACAAAGTTCTTCCTAATCTGCAGTAATCGTTGTTTTTTCTGCGTACACTCACTTTTATACATTTTAGCATTTTCTTGCTAATATCTTTTATCTCTTCCTGTAATTGTCTCCATGAGAAGCAGAAGTCTCAAGTTGGTCTGAGCCTCATAGTAGTGAATGAAGCTAAAACACCTAAAGAGCTTCAGCTTTTACTTGAAAGTTATCCAGAGATAAGACCTGAGCAGTTTATGCTTAGATTTAAATCAAATAGTCGTTTCGATGATTGGATACATGCGTATCCATCACAGATGGCAAAATCCATTACTTATTTCCCTTTAAATTCTAGTCGTGAACTCGTTACAGAACTTTTTACGTTTTGGGTAAATAAAAGTTATGATGCATCAGAGACTTACATAGAAAATGAACTTAATGATTCGCCTTTTAGGGATGCAGCAATCGAGGGCATGGTCAATGGTTTGAAGTCCGATCATCTCTCCACCGCTGTAGCATGGGCACATGAAATATCAGATCGATCAAAGCGTTATCAATTACTTGAGTCCTTAGCAACGCGGTGAAATCTCACTTATGCAGGTCTTACTTTTTTGCCATTAAGTATAGTTCCTATGAAAGAATATCTGACTATATATCGGTAAATTAACAATAGAATTACTGCTGTAATTAAACAGATCAATGGGAACTTGATGATGATAGGTATGTCCCAGCCTGCTAGGATAATTTGCAACGATATTACGAGTGGTTGATGAGCGAGGTAAAGCCAATACGATGAGTCGGACACGAACCGAACGAGTCTACTTTCTCCAGAAAAGAAAAATCGGAAGAATCCGATAAAGCCAAAGGTCATTAACCAACAATAGATGGTTGTGATGAATGCGCGTTTGACGATGATGCCATCCTTCTCCTGATCCAAGCTATTAAAGGACTCCTGGATAGACTGTATTGCTGGGCCGAGAAATGCGAAGGGGCCATCTAGACCTTTTCTGAGATTGATCCAATCGGGGCAAGGTTTTCTGTACTCGTTAATTGCGATTATGAAAATGATCGAAGCGGCAAAAAATAGTAATGGCCATGCGTACTTAGAAAAGGATCCGAACCCTTTAATGCCGAAGAATATGACCCCAGCGATAAAGAATAGGGAATAGTGGGCTAGTATCCACCAAGCCGATTTCCCATCGAATCCCTGCAATGTAAAAAAGTCATGCAACTTTTCGGGATCGAAGAAGACTGCCGTGGCTGGTCCAAATTCGCCAGTGCCCATAAATATTTGTGTATAGAATGTCGATACGACAATTACAACTAGAGCAATTGCCCTAAGTAATGACTTAACGAGTTCAGGTAAGTTGCTCCAAAGGTTATGAAGTGAGAGCTTTTCTATAAACAAACTGAGGGCGCAGAAGATTATTATAATTGAGAATAATATATAGAGGAACCACATGTGGTGGAGAATGATCACGTCTCTCCCATAGAAATCGATGACGTAGTTAGTTACGAAAAAATCACCAATCATTGCTGTAAATTTCGAACCCCCAGATAAATCCTTACCACGTAATGTGGACTTAATTTCAGATCGTTTAGCCATTACCAAATCAAGATCAACTTTGATGCGAAGTATGCCCATGAGGAACTTCATCGTGTCCCGATTAATGTTTGTTGCATCGATCGGAGTAGTTCCGTCTCGGTTCTTATGTTTAGTCGAAGCTCCTGCATCAATGAGTAATTTTGCAGTGCCTGATTCGCTCATGAATGCGGCCCAGGCAAGGGGCGTCGAACCACTATCGTCACCGAGACTGTGGTCTGCACCGTTATCTAGAAGTAATTTAACGGTTTCCTCATTTCCATAAGCGGAGGCCCAGTGAAGGGGAGTTACCTTCATAAGGTCCCTACGGTTAACGTCCTTGCCTTCACTGATTCTCTGCTTTAATAGCTCAATATCACCCCTCTTGGATGCGGCCCAGATCGTAGTTCCTTTGATAAGTTTTTTATCATATTGTGACTTGTCGTTCTCTTCCTTGCCTAGTCGATTCTTCCAGTCCTTCAGGCTCTCCATGTTGTTCAAAAGGGGCGCAAAAGCAATCATCCCAACTATAAGTGGAATCAGAATGCGTTTAGTTCTATGAATTAATATTGCTAGTGAACCTCTCTTTTGCCACATCATGGCTGTAAAGAATCCGCTCACTAGAAAGAACAGTGGCATACGAAACCCATGGATAAATTCTAGAACGATTCCATATTGAGGGTTCTGGTTTATGTCTTGAGCTGACCATATGGGAGTACCTACGAATGAGAGGACACCATGAATTACGATACCAAGAAGCATCGCAAAGGCCCTCAAGGCGTCAAGGTCATGGTATCGGACGCTTGAGCTTAATAAGACGTGCTCTGCTGGCCGTGTATCCTCGTTCATATAATTAAAGTCTTTAACACTTTCCTCATTAGTAATTTATATTCAAGGAATATATAGGAGCCTCTTTTTTTATTAAACTTCGTAACGCATGGTTAATGATTGTAGTCTATTCTAATAATCATGACTAAGGTCTCTAGATATATAATTTACCTTCTAATACTTTCGACTTCTTATCTCGGGGCAGAGCCTCAACTCAGCTCTTGGTACACTGAGAAAACAGGTAAGTATGCACGTATATTTACTAGCAAAGCAAATGAGACTTCTGAGACGACTTCCATCACATGGAGCCGTGGTCAGGGGATACAAAATTCTCCTGCCTACGCGGGCATTCATGAAATTTATAATTCAGAGGACTGGGTCTATATTAAGACCTCTGGTCTTGGTTTTCATATCATGGGGCCTTGGTATCTGAATGAGGCTAAAACGAGGGACTTTCCTAGTTTCCCTGGAAACACAGCTACGACTTATCGCATTCCAAAATCACCAAGCGCCTATAATGGGAATGTAACTACTCCGGCAGGAGCTATTGGTTATTTTGTCGATGGTGTCGCTCTGTTTGATGCGACTGACACATTCTCATATATAACTAGTAGCGGTAGTGATGGTAGCCCGCTTGGTGGCGGCCGCGGTGATGGGGTCTGGAACCGTGACGCTTTTGTCAATGAAGGTGTCACTTTTGATGCCGCATTTGCTCATCAAGCAATGAATCTGCATCATTACCATGCCAATGCGCCGGCAATTAGGCACCTGCTCGGTGGTAGCGTTGACTACAATGAATCGACGAATAGATATACAGAAAATTTCAACGGAATGCATTCCCCAATACTAGGTTGGGTCGCTGACGGTCATCCTGTTTACGGTCCTTATGGATATGATGAGCCTAATGATCCTGACTCAGAGATAAGAAGAATGATTAGTGGGTATCAGAAGCGTGACGGAACGAACGACTCTACAAACTTAAACTCAACTGGCCGTCGATCATTGCCTCGATGGGTTAGCACTTTAGAAGGTAGATCCACATCAATTTCCTCAAATCGTTACGGACCAAATGTCTCAAATCAATATATTCTTGGCCATTATCTTGAGGATTACGCTTATAAAGGACACCTAGGGTTAATCCAGAGAAGGGATTATGATCTGGATGAGCACAATGGCAGATTCTGCGTGACTCCAGAGTTTCCAGAAGGGGTCTGGGCCTATTTTACTGCAGTAGAAGATGATGGAACGCCTGTGTTTCCCTACAACGTTGGGCGTAACTATTATGGGACTCCTTCAGGAGGTAGTGTCAACGCTATCCCGGCTCAGGCAGTTAAGGTTTTTAGCGGTGGTCCAAATAAACAGCACCAAGCAAAAACGATCAGTTCATCTGGTAATGTTGTTACCTTTGTTTGGGACACGGTCGAAGGTGCCAGTTATAGGGTAGATGCGAGTCCTGATCTGAAGACCTGGTACGAAGGTAACGTTCGATTCACTGCTGATTCCACTAATCAAGGCTCAATCTATAACAAGCCTAATTCCGGTTCTGACCGATTCTATAGAATGGTTCGTACTGGTATAGAAGACTTTGATAATAATGGATTCTCCGATGACTTTGGCGATGGGCCTGAACCCAATGCTAATAATGGCGGAGGTGGCATTAATCCTGGCGGTGGGGGTGCAGGAGGAGGACCAAATGCTACTGGAAATGATTTAGTCGTATCACCAGAACGAGGTAATACAGGTAATACATTTAATCTTCATATCCGTCTAACTATCGTCGGTGGACCCCCAAATTTTGCTGCTCCTCAGTTAGTTTCGATTGGAGAGTACCAAGGCACTAATATTTCAAGGAATCCAGCTAACGGTATCATTTCGGCGAGCGTTCGAATTCCCAATACCGCCTCTAGCGGTAAGGCGACAGTATTTGTTAGATTCGGACCAGGCCCACGAGGCGAGCCTCCATTAAATTTATCACTCGTTGATGGATTTGAAATTGAGTAATTCAATCTGCAACTTTATCTCAGCTTGCCAATCAAGTGCCAGCTGTAATAAATTTATTTTGAATGAAAACAGTCTCAGTAACAGAACCGGGTCAAGTTACTTTAATTGATACGCCCATCCCTAAACCAAAAGATTATCAGGCATTAGTTAAAACTGAAGTCGCTTGCATTTGTAATAATACGGACAGCGAACTCGTCGCAGGTCATTTTCCTGGAATGGAAGAGTCATTTCCTTTCGCTTTGGGTCATGAAAGTATAGGTAAGGTCATTGAAGTTGGAGCCCGTGCACGAAATTTCAGTGAAGGGCAAAGAGCTGTCAGTGGTCTAGTGTTTGATGATGAGTTGGAGACTCAAAGTCTTAAGTCAGGGTGGGGAGGTTTCTGCGAATATGTACTAGTCAATGACCATGAAGCTATGGTTGAGGACGGGGTAAATTCGGAGGAGCATGGATGGGTTGAGGTATTTGAAATTCAGACATCAGTCGAAGCAGGCATTGAACCAGAGGACGGAGTCCTATTATGCACCTGGCGAGAAGTCCTCGGTGCTTTCCGTGATTTTCATCTAAGGCCAGGGGACAATGTTCTCATATTTGGGGGTGGCCCAGTGGGGCTCAGTTTCGTTAAACTGGGCAGGCTCTTCGGGCTGAGTTGGATTGGCCTCGTAGATCATCATAAGGAAAAGAGAGATCTGGCCTCTGCTTATGGTGCTGATGCAACTTTTGATAGGGGTGGCAAAGGAGTTAAGGAGCTCTCAAAACTTGATCCAAGCAAGAAGCTTGATGCAGTGATCGATGCGGTAGGAAAGCCTGAAATAATCCATTCTTCATTACCAATGATTAAAAGAGGTGGTTCTATTTGCGTCTATGGATTTTACGCTGGGCTCAAAGAATTCACTGTTCCAAATTCTCTTGGAGATTTTAATTATAATATTTACATCCATCAATGGCCTACCAGACTTTACGAAAAAGAGTCACAACCAGTGCTATGTGAATGGGTCAAGGATGGAAAATTAAGTGGTGCTGAATTCATCTCCCACAGGTTTAATATCAATGATATTGCTGACGCATTGAGTGCCGTTCAACAAAGAAAGGTAATTAAAGCAGTCCTTTCCTACGATTAATAAAAAATTACATTATCAAGTAATCGAAGCCTTTACGCCAAATCCTCATCGGTCTAAGATTTTTTCTGATGTTTTTTCGTAGCTACATGAGATTGAGTTTTGTGCTTCTTATCTTTCCTTTTCTTGTGGCAATGGTCTTGGCTGATACTGTTTTTGATTTTCATGAAATTCGTGGACGTAAGGCCAAGGTGTCTAATCTTTCCCTCCCACAGGTCGTGGTTAAGGGGAGCACGATCGAACACCTCGGAACTGACCACGATGGCTTTTATTCGATCACTTTCGACCCGGTCCCAGGTGCGACCGGTATCGAATTAGATTGGGCCAACGAAGGTGGCTACAAGCACTGGACCATCCGTGAAATTGAAGCTTACGCAAAATTCGGAACAAAGCTAGATATCGTCGCTGGCAAGGTCGTACCGGGCCCGGCGCGGACATCGGATAAAGCCTTCGCGAATGCCTTTGACGGTGACGACGAAACTTTCACTTATACTACGCAATCGGGCACGACTGTCGCCCCACAGAGGACACTTCTTGAGCTCGGACCCGGAAGTAACACGATCGATCGGATTCGTATTAACGACGTGGCTGGCAATGGCGATAATGGCCGAATGCAAAAGATCACGGTCCGGATTACCACTGACACTGACAAAGATTTAGCCACTCGTAAGTATTTCGATACCACAAACCTGTCTGTCCAGATCTTCGGAGAAGCCTTGATGGAGGGGGAAACTTTGCCCATGAACGGTCGCTCCCGTCCACAAAGCATGAGCGGTTATGGCGATCAATGGAGCAGTGATACGCATCTACTATGGGATGGTTTGATTGGCGACTCTATGGAGACAACAATAATGATCGATAATAGCAGTGAGTACAACTTTCATATTCAACTGACTAAGGCTCGTGATTATGGCCAATTTGATCTTTATTTAAATGGTAAAGCTATTGCAAAGAAAATTGATCTCTACTCTCCCAGTGTTTCTCTAGCTGACGCAATTAACCTAAGCGGGTTGAAGATGGAGAAGGGTCAGCACAAGGTCAGCTTCAAGTTAGTTGGGAAAAATATAAAGGCGACCCCTTACCAAAAGAACCGGTACCTGCTCGGATTGGATTTCATAAAGATTGTTAATATGCGGCCTCCCGCCAAAGAATCGAAAGCTGATCTAACTGATATTAGTCCGCCCCAGACTAAGGACCACGCAGCTACAACTGAAAGTAAATTACTCGTTCCGAGTCAGCTAAAAGTATCATTGGATGAGGTTTTGCCCATACTCGCTTCACGTTGCTACAGTTGTCATGGCGACAATGATAAAGTGAAAGGAAAAGTAGACCTTAAAGCGGTGAGCACCAGAGAAGGCTTCCTGAAGGACATTGAGCTGACTCAAAAGATAATTGATGTATTAACCTTTAAGGAAATGCCGCCCGAAGATGAGAAACAATTGACCCCACAAGAACATCTGATGTTGAGTTCACTGTTTCGTGGATACCTCGATCATTACATTAAAGCATCAGGCACATTGAAGCCTACGGTCATGAGAAGAATGAATCGCTATGAATATAATAATTCTGTTCGCGATCTTTTACAGCTCAATGGTGATGTTTATCCCTTGCCAGAGAAAGTGATAAGAAGCAGCTCATACTTCAAGCCTTCATCAGGTAGCTTTCCCAAGTCTATTAGAATATCAAATAGGGCACTTGGTAAAAATCAAATTGAGCAACACATACTTACCGGAGTTAGCCCTTTCGCTATCGATTTGCAATCTGAACATGGATTCAATAATAGGGGTGACGAGTTGAGCGTTTCTCCAATAATGGTTGAAGCATTTCTTAAACTCGGACGCTCCATTGTTAATGCACCCGAATTTGATGGTTACAGTAATTTGATCAACAGCATTTTTTTTGAGCCTCCTAATTCCGAGCTAATTACTAGAGCGCAGCTTGAGCTCCATTTGTCAAAGTTCATCGAAAAGGCTTTCAGGAAACCGATCATTCCTGATGTCATGGAAAGGTACGTGAACTACTTGGATGGCGAGCTTAAGAATGGTCAATCATTTGAGCAATCAATGAAAAAGGTGATCACTGCCATCATTTCCTCACCAAGGTTCTTTTATATCAGCGAACAAAAGAACGGTAAGCTAAAGAGTCAACCCCTCAGTGCCTACGAGCTGGCAACGAGGCTCTCGTTTTTTTTCTGGAGCAGCATCCCTGATGATGAACTGTTGAGCGTTGCCCGTGATCGTTCGATCCTTGATCCAAAAGTCTATGCGTCTCAGGTCAAGCGATTATTGGAGAGTCCTAAAAGTAAATCAATAGCTGAAAACTTTGCACGGCAGTGGCTCAGACTCGATCAGTTAATAACTGCAGTTCCGGACTTCGATCGTTTTCAAATATATTATTCTCGGATCGGATGTGAGCAGTGGAAGTTCGGATTACAGACGATGATAGAACCGCTCCTGTTATTTGAAAGCATCATGGTCGAGGATCGGTCCATAATGCTTCTAGTCGACAGTAATTATTCATACAGGACCGATGAAATGCAGTCGTGGTACAATGATCCACTCCCGTTCGGAAAGCGTCAGAACGCGAACCGCTTCAGTACAAATAGTCAGACCTTCACAAGAAGGACATTGCCATCAAGGCGAGAAGGGGGAGTCATTACTTCTGCTGCTACATTAACAATGACTTCTGAACCTCTCAGGACAAGTCCAATCAGGCGCGGCGCTTGGGTAGCTACTGTTATATTCAATAAGCCTCCTCCTCCTCCTCCTGATGATATTCCTGAAATTGAACAGGACGATGCTGAAATTGAAAAGAAAGGCATAACGCTAAGACAACGTTTAGTTGCGCATCAGGAAAATGAAAGTTGCGTGTCTTGTCATAAAAAAATTGATCCTTTGGGTTTTGCTCTCGAGAACTTTGACGCTATTGGAAGATGGCGCGATACGTACAATTCAGGACTAGAAATTGACGCGAGTGGTGAAATCTTTGGCGAAAGAAAGTTCAATGATGTTATTGGCTTGAAGGACACTCTTATCAAAAACCCACAATGGTTTATGAGATCATTCATAGAACATATGCTTTCATACGCTCTTGGCAGAGAATTGGACATAAATGACAAGCCTTCCGTCGATAAAATCCTTTCCAAAGTGATGGCAGATAAAGGAAAATTTTCTACAGTTGTCACAGAGATAACTAAGAGCTATCCTTTCATGAATAAAACCAATCAGTCAGAATAGATTAAAATGATTCTAAAAAGAACATCACTGTCTCGACGAAAGGTACTAAGAGGGGCCGGAGCCACACTGGCCTTACCATTGTTGGAGGCTATGCATGTCAGTTCAATGGCTAAGAGCTCTAATGTCATAAAGCCCCCTGTACGTGCCGGTTTCTTTTATATACCTAATGGGGTCGTTCAAACGGGATGGCATCCCAAGGACACCGGGCCCGGATACGAGCTGAGCCCCACCCTCGAGCCGATCAGGCCGATCAAAGATGAGGTGACTCTCTTCACCAAGTTGGACAGAGTCAAAGTTGCTGGCACTGATGGTCACGCGCAGGCAGGAGCTTGCTGGCTAAGTAGCGCTGCACCTGATGAGCTTTCTCCTGCTGGTTATCCATTAAAGAAAACGATCGATCAAATTATGGCCGAACACACTGGCCAGGTCACTGCTTTTCGCTCACTTGAGCTTAGCTGTAATCCTTATGAAGATAACCGTGAATCCGTTTATTTTGATAACATCTCCTGGTACGGCCACGGCCATGTCGCGAGATCATTGCGTGATCCAAAGAAAGTATTTAATAGACTGTTTGGGATCAAGCAGCACTTGGAATCCGGAAGTATATTGGACTTGGTCATGGATGATGCCAAATCTCTTAACCACAGTCTTGGGAAAACCGACAAAGGAAAGCTCGGTGAATATATGGACTCAGTGCGTACCGTTGAACAGCAGATAGAGCGCGTAACAAAGAGGCAAGAGGATATCAATAAATTGAAGCTTGCTGAGCCCGTCAAACCATGGCAGGCAATGACCCGTGATGAGTTCATACAGGTAATGGGTGACCTTATGATATTGGCTTTTAGGACTGACCTTACCCGGGTCGCAACTATCATGAGTTCTCCGGAGAGGTGGGGCTCTCCACTGAAGGTGCAGGGACTCTTTGAAAAGCCAGTCGATCATCACGGAATGACTCATGGGCAGGGGAACCATCATGTGAGATCAAAGCTTGCGGCCCTTGACCATTTTCACATTCAGCAGTTTGCATCCCTAGTAATGAAGATGAAAGACATCAAAGAAGGTGAGGGGACTCTCCTTGATAGTATGATGTTTACTCTGGGTTCTGGAATCAGTAACGGTCGATTGCATGTTTATACTGATTTACCAACGCTAGTCGCCGGACGTGCTGGTGGAGCCTTAGAGCCCGGCAGTCATATTAAATCACCTAAAGGAACTCCAATCGCCAACTTATGGCTCTCTATGATCAATGCTATGGGGCTCAAAAAGGGAAGCCTCGGTGACAGTACTGGGAAATTAAAAATTAGCTAAAGTCACGCACATCTAGTGCGACTCAACTTTTACCATTGAGTAGTCTTAATTTGATACCGCTATGCAAAGAGGTCATGAGCGACACGTCCATGCACATCAGTGAGCCTATAATCGCGACCTGAATATCGGTACGTTAACTTTTCATGGTCCAGCCCCATCAAATGGAGGATCGTGGCATGCAAGTCATGGACGTGCATTCTGTTCTCGACGGCTGATAAGCCAAATTCATCGGTGGATCCGTAACTGAATCCTTTTTTAACACCACCTCCAGCCATCCAGACAGTATAACCGTAATGATCATGGTCTCTTCCCTTAGCACCTTCAGATGTTGGAGCTCTACCGAACTCGCCCCCCCAAACGACTAGAGTGTCTTCTAGCAGGCCTCTGCCTTCGAGGTCCTTGAGTAATGCTGCTATTCCCTGATCGCAGGCTTTTGCAAGTCTACTGTGACCTCCTTTAATGTCGCCGTGCCCAGTGTCCCATGCGATGTCATAACCATCAATTGAGTGATTTAGCTGAACTACCCTGACTCCATCTTCAATTAGTCTGCGTGCGATGAGACACCCTTTGGCGAATTCACTGTCACCGTACAGGTCACGAGTCGCTTGAGTCTCCTTCGAAATGTCGAAGACTTCAGGGACAGAGAACTGCATCCTGAATGCCATTTCCATGGCTTGTATACTCGCTTCCAAACTTTGATCTTTTTCTACCCTTTGTAATTGAAGTTTATTAAGTTCTCCTAAAAGATCAGCTTGCTTCCTTTGGTCAGCAATTGATAGGGAACTATTCTTAAGATCTTTGATAACAGCGTCAGGTTTCATGCTATTAATATTTACGTAAGAACCTGCGTAGGCTCCTGGAAGAAAAGCATTTCCCCAGTTTGCTAATTTACCTCTTGGCTGAGCCCTAGGTGACATAGCGACAAATCCGGGAAGGTTCTGAGTTTCAGCTCCGAGACCGTAAACGAGCCATGACCCCATGCTAGGTCGGTTAGGTTGTAAGGCTCCAAGATTTGCCATGAGAATTCCTCCGGCATGCTCAGGAATGTCCGTGTGCATCGAATGAACAAAGCAGATACCATCAACGCATTCCGCGACATGAGGAAAAATATCACTGACCCATTTTCCGGATTCACCATATTGCTTGAAACTAAAGGGTGAGGGCATGAGACCCATTTTTGTATTTCTTAGAGTCTTCCTATTAACGGAATCGGGCCTCTGACCCGCATGTTTTGCGATCATTGGCTTATAATCAAAGGTATCTACCTGTGATGGCCCTCCAGGCATAAAGAGTTGGATTATACGTTTAGCTTTAGGTTTAAAATGAGGCTTCTTTGGTGCCAGAGGTGAAGACTCATCAGTTTCTCCGTCGGCTGATCCTATTAAAGATGCGAGACCTAAAGAACCGAATCCGCCCCCCATCTTCATTAGGGCATCTCTTCGACTCAGAGAGTTTTGTGTGGCTCTACGGTAAGCGAGTTCATGTTCAAAGAATTTCATGGCTTTACTTGATATGATTTTATCTTACTTGAATGAGTTCGTGGGCACTAAGTAATACTTGAGCGTATAGTTCCCAATTCTTTTGTGAGGGACTGTCTCCTAGCCACTTATTTGCTAGGTCCCGCTCATTGATGTCAGGGGATCTAGAATAGAGTCTCTGGTAGGCTGATTCAATGATTGAACTGGTGTTATCGGAGCTATCAAAGAGTTGCTTCCCTAGGTGCTTTGCTCTGGCAGTCATGAATGCGCTATTCATCATGAATAGGTACTGTTGAGGAACAACACTTGAAGATCTTTTTGGGCTAGTTGAAACGGCTGCAGGAAAATCAAATAGTCGCAAAAAAGCATCAGACTGAAACCGGTCTCCGGTTCTGCTGATTGTTGCATAAAGTGTTCTTCTCTTACTGTTAAGTATTTCTCCGTCAGGAGATCCCCCTATCTTTTTATCAAGCTCTCCAGTGACTGCTAGTAATGTATCTCTCCAAGATTCCACCTCCAATTTTCTTGGGTTGTACCTCCATAACATTTTGTTGTCTCCATCCTTATCAAATTTTTCCTTATTATAAGCGCTGCTCATCTGCCACGTCGCTGATGTTAGTATGACCTTATGTAGTTTCTTGATTGACCATCCCTCTTTAACAAAATTGAAAGCTAGCCAATCAAGAAGTAATGGATGAGAGGGCTTTTCGCCTATTGTTCCAAAGTTGCTGGGAGTCCGTACGAGGCCCTGACCGAAGTGCCATCCCCATATCCGATTAACTATTACCCTAGCGGTTAAAGGGTTACTTGGATCGACAACGGAATTTGAGAGTTCGATTCGGCCACTGCCTTCTGAGTATTTCTTTCTTTCTTTGCCTCCAATTATTTCAATAAACTTTCTAGGTGCCAGTTCGCCTTTCTTGCGCAAGTCGCCACGAAGAGCAATGTGCATATCAGCGCTGCCGTTTTCAGCAAGCACGTGAGCATTCGCAGGTTTTGTTGGCTCGCTCTTTTTTAACCGTTCAATTTCAGAGCGGATTTGGTTAAGTTTTATTTTTGACTCTTCTGGAAGTTTTTTCTCAACCTCTTTACGATTTATAGATAGTCTCTTTGACTCAGTATCCAGGAATTTATTTTTTTTTTTATTTAATTCATCGATAGCGCGTTTCCATGAATTATGGGTTTCTATCTCGTTTTGATTTCCTACAGGAGCGTCAATGTTTTTAGTATTTTTGAAGATTCCAGCTAAAGAATAATAATCATGAGTCGTGATCGGATCAAACTTGTGATTGTGGCAACGAGCGCAAGCAGCTGTGAGGCCAAGAAATGCTCTGGAAAAGGTGTCGACCCGATCAGATAATGTTTCAGCTAGGGCCTGAGCCTTCGCTTCAGGATCGCCACCGTCAGAATTGTAAGTAGGGCCAACCACGAAAAATCCTGTTGCCACGGGGTCCTTATCATCTAAGAGATCTCCGGCGATTTGTTTTTTAACAAATACGTCATAAGGCATATCGGAATTTAGAGCATTCACTACCCAGTCACGAAATCGCCATGCCTGAGGCAGAGCCTTATTGTCGCCAAATCCTCCATGCCCATCACTGTACCTAGCAACATCGAGCCAATGACGAGCCCACCGTTCTCCGTAGTGTTCTGATTCTAACAAATCATCGATGACCTTTGAAAATGCATCGGGACTCTTGTCGTTTAAAAAGGCGTTCACCTGCTCCGGAGACGGAGGTATCCCTATCAGATCCAAGTAAGCACGCCGGATAAGGTTACGCAATGATGCTGATTGATTTGGTGCTAATTCGCTTTGTTTGAGCTGTGACAATATAAAGTTATCTATTGGAGTCTTTGACCAAGTATCATTATTTATCTGAGGCGGATTTGGGTTTTGTATTTCCTTAAATGCCCAATGCTCATTTCTAAATTTGTCCCAATCATAAGGTTCATTGTTGTTGGTTCCCTCAGCCACAACTTCATTATCAGATCCAGGCCAAGGAGCACCCATCTCAATCCATTGCCTCATCAGTTCAATCTGATCCTCAGGCAACTTGCCTTTGGGGGGCATAGCCATGTCTTCATTTTTGTATAAAACTGCTTCAACTATTCGGCTCTGATCTGGCTTTCCTGGAGATATTATGGAGCCAGAGTCTCCTCCGTTGATTAATCCGTTATAAGAATCAAGGAACAAGCCAGCCTTAAGTTTACCATTAGACTTTGCTTTCTGTGAATGACATGCGAAGCAATTATTTGCCAGTAAAGGTCTGATTTTAGTTTCGAAGAATTCGATCTGATCGGAGCTCGGAGAGTTTGCGTTTACTCCATTATGAAAGATTGCCAAGAGCAGTAATGTTAGAGCTTTGGCTTTAATCATAGGTTTGATTTCTTTTTGTAAAAAATGCAGACCTAATAATGAACAAATGAATCGCATGGCATGCAAGTGAATCCGATTCAATTATGAAGAATACTTTTATAAATGATTATATTCTTTTAATAACAATTTTCGTGAATATGCGAAGTAAATGGGTAATATTGTCATGGCTCCTTAAATTGCCTTATATCTTTTAATTTTTGCCGCTTATAATTAGCGCCCCTAACTAAACGCTTTCATGACTGCTCAACCGAAAAATAAGCTTTTACATCTCCTAGTACTTTCCATCTCTTTGCTTCTTCCATGTGCATCGAATGCAACGCCGGTCATCAATGAGGTCATGGCAAACAATGAATCTATAATGGTGGATGCTGACGGTGATTTTTCTGATTGGATTGAAATACATAATCCTCAAACCGCTGACTTCAATTTAGAAGGCCTGTACTTAACGGACAATGCTGACAATCTTACCAAATGGCAGTTCCCTTCAGTTATCATTGGAGCCGGTCAGCACATTATTGTTTTTGCGTCGGGTAAAGGTGAAGATATACACGAAGGAGACTCTCAGCTTCACACAAATTTTGAATTGTCCAGCGATGGGGAATATTTGGGCTTGATCGATTCAGACGGGAAAACAATTCTTTCTGAAATCGCCCCAAAATTTCCTAAACAAGACAAAGACCGATCATTCGGTCTCGGTATCTGGGGAGAACCGACATCGACTTCAATGGTAGGCCCTAACGCTATGGTTAACTATTTTATTCCAACAGACGAATCACTAGGTAATGCATGGCTCAATTCTGGGGACAGTTTCGATGACTCTGCATGGGCTCAGGTCAAGCACCCAGTTGGTTTCGAAACTACTGCTGGCACTCTTGAGCGTCTCGTTGAGACAAATATTGCTGATGATATGAGGGGAACAAACGCTAGTGGCTACTTCAGATTTCCTTTCCAGTTTGATAGCAGCAACAAAAGAGTAGTTGGTGCAGAGATAAGAGTCACAATCGATGATGGATTTATCGCGTACATCAACGGTGTTGAGATCGCTTCATTTAACGCTCCGGTACAAATGGTCTATAATTCTAGAGCTACCGGTTCTCGTTCTGATTCTGTCGTAGCGTCTTCACCAATCACTATCGATATCTCATCCTACATAGGAGCCATTAAGAACGGAGATAACGTGTTATCTGTTCAGGCCATGAATACATCTACTGGAAGTTCAGACTTTCTACTGGGAGTTCATCTTATCGCAGGGGTACAGGATGTTGGTGGGGGATCGAGTTATGGTTTCTGCAAATCACCGTCTCCTGGTTTCGCTAATTCAGAACTATCAAGTCAGGGCAAGGTCGCAGATACAAAATTCACTCCGGACAGAGGTTTTTATGATGAATCGTTTAGACTAGAAATCACGTCCAAAACAGAAGGTGCCACTATAAGATATACTACTAATGGTTCTGAGCCCACTGCAACGAAGGGTCAAATTTACAGTTCTCCAATAAACATAACAAAAAGTTCAATTATTAGAGCTGCTGCCTTCAAGAATGGGTATGATTCAACAAATATTGATACGCATTCCTATCTTTTTGTTAATGACATCATCAGACAGTCCACATCGGCTCCTCCTGGTTGGCCGAGCGGGAGCGTAAATGGGCAACGGTATCAATATGGGATGAATCAATCCGTGGTTAATAGCACCAACACTCAAATAGGAGGAGTTGAGAAAGTCAAAGACGCACTCAAAAGTTTACCCGCCATTTCCATAGTCACAGAGCAGGCTAACCTCACTAGCGCACAAACAGGAATCTATTCAAATCCACAGAGAGATGGTGTTGCATGGGAAAGAGAATCATCAATTGAAATGATATTCCCTCCAAATTGGATTGATCCTTACGGTAACGAAAAAGGTTTTCAGTCGTCTTGTGGTTTACGTATCAGAGGGGGTTATTCGAGACGAACTCAAAACCCAAAACACTCTTTTAGAATCTTTTTTAGATCAGAGTATGGCAACGGAAAACTTAACTACCCAATCTATGGAGAGGAAGGAGCTGATGTGTTTAATAAGTTCGACCTGAGAGGGCCTCAAAATTATTCCTGGGCTCAAGGTGATACTAGCCGAAACAGCTTCATTCGCGATACCTGGTCAAGGGACTTACAAGGTGAAATGGGACAACCCTATAAAAGAGGAAGGTGGATCCAATTGTTTCTCAACGGGATATACTGGGGAATGTTCCAAATAGATGAAAGGGCCGAGGCAAGTTACGGTGAAATATACTTTGGGGGAGAGAAGGATGATTATGATGTAGTTAAATCATACGGAGGAGTCACTGATGGTAACCGAAGTTCCTATCAAAGGTTATGGCAGAAATGGCAACAAGGGTTCAGAACTAATGCTACGTACTATGATGTCCAGGGAATGAACCCTGACGGAACTATAAATCCTGACAAGGAGAGGCTAGTCAACATCGAAAACCTCATAGATTACATGATAATCACTTATTACACCGGCGACAGAGACGGACCAGGGTCAAGGTACACACAACCAAGACCAAATAATTATTTCGGGATATACAACAGAGAAAACCCACAAGGCTATCAATTCTTTGAGCATGACAGTGAGCACTCTTTGGGTACAGGGGAGAACAATATGGTTTCACCGTTCACCAGAAGCAGCTCACTAAATGATTTTAACCCGCACACTTTGCATGAACGATTTGCTCGGGATAGTGAAGAATACAGGATGCTCTTTTCTGATCGAGTAGCAATGTATTGTTACAACGAGGGCCTGTTAACCGCTGATGCCGGCATTGAACGTGTTGACAGCAGAGCTGAGCAACTCGATCCTGGTGTCATTGCGCATTCAGCTCGTTGGGGAAACACGTCACGATCTCGCACCGCATGGCTGGGCGCTGTCAATGGCGTCAGAAACTTCATTTCTAGCCGCGTTCCAACTCTCGTCAGTCAGCTCAGGTCAGTCAGTTGGTATCCAGACATTGACCCACCAAAATTCAGTAAACACGGTGGCTTTATCTCGAGTACGCAACAGATCCTTCTCAGTGGTGGTCCTGGTTTAATTTACTATACGGATAATGGGGATGATCCCCGAAAAATTGGAGGAGGCATCAATCCCCAAGCAAAGATTTTTGAAGGCAATACATCAAGTGAAACGCTATTTCAAAGGGGTTCAGTTTGGAAATACCTTGATAATGGAAGCAATGCACGAACTTCATGGCGCAGCGCCAACTTCAATGACGCCTCATGGAAATCAGGTGCAGCAGAACTTGGGTATGGAGATGGAGGAGAAAGAAGCACAATTTCCTATGGCACAAGCTCAACGTCAAAATATGTTACGAGTTACTTCAGAGCTAAGTTCACGGAATCTAATGTTAATAAGTTTGGAGAATTGGAGTTAAGGTTAAGAAGAGATGACGGGGCCGTGGTTTATATTAATGGAAAAGAAGTAACTCGTTCAGGCATGCCTGGAGGCACTATCACATACCAGACATTCGCCTCAAATATATCAGGAGGTGATGATGAAACTACTTTTTATGCCTTCCCTATAGAAACTAGTTCACTAGTAAATGGACAGAACGTAATTGCTGTAGAAGTTCATCAATCATCCAGAACCAGTTCAGATGTGAGTTTTGATTTGGAGCTTGTCGGTGTTAAATTTTCTAATCCAAACCCGCTTTATTTAAAGACGGAAGGCCAAAACACAATCAGAGCCAGGGTCAAAAATAATAGTGAATGGAGTGCATTAACTACTGCCGATTTCATTGTCGATGCGGAGCCTGCAAGGGCTGACAATCTTGCGATAAGTGAAATACACTATCGGCCAGCTGCGCCATCGGAAGATGAAATTGAAGCCGGTTACAATGATCGATCTGACTTTGAATTTATCGAATTATTAAACATTTCACCAAGAGCGATTGATCTTAGTTTACTTAAATTCTCTGATGGAATTGATTTTAATTTTTCTACTGCTGTGACTGGCAGAACATTATCTCCTGGGGAAAAATTAATAATCGTCAATAACCTCGATGCATTTAACATGCGTTATGGCAACGTTTTACCGCCACAAACTAAAATCGCTGGAGAATATAAAGGAAAGCTTGATAATGATGGTGAACAATTAGCTATCTACGCCGACGGCGTGAAGATTATTGATATCATTTTCAATGACGGGGCCGAGTGGCCTGGAGGAGCTGACGGTGATGGTTTCTCACTCATCAAAATTAATCCTGCTGTTAATTCAGTTAACCCAGACGCTAGTACTTGGCGCAGCAGTGCTGCTGTAGGGGGGAATCCCGGATACAGTGACGATTTAAACTTAGCTGAATGGAGCGCCTTCAATAATGTCAGTGACCCTTTAGCTGATACTGACAATGATGGACTGTCTGCTCTATCTGAATATGCAATCGGATCACATCCAAACAATGTATCGTCTAGTTCCGGCCTTACTGTAAGCCTTGAACCGCTAGAAGTTGAAGGTGTTACGGATGATTATTTTATAATTGATGTAAAAAGACGCATTGGTGCTGATGATGTTAAAGTTAGCCTTCAATTAAGTGATAATCTTACAAAATGGGATGAACTGATGACTCCGATTCGTGTGATGAATTTCAAAAACAATGGCAATGGTACTGAAACTATTAGCTATTTGATTGGTAAAGTTGATCAGCTAGGGCCAAACGTATATTTTAGAGGCGTAGTTTCACTTATCCCGTAAACATTTTTTCCCCTTTTCAGAGATTGTTTTAAAGTTTAAAAAATGAGCCAAATTCTAGGATTCTTGTTTATTCTTAAGTTAAAAGTGTTTATTTTTACTTAGTGAAATTGCCTAAACAATTACTGATCGCTCTTTTCTCATTGGTCTGCGTAACTGTATCAAGTTCACAAATCGATCTTAAATCCAATTCCTCTGTCCATTCATGGAACTTTGCAAAAGCCAATTGGGCCAATGATACTATCTCTGATAGGACACAAAGAGTTAAATTGGAAGCCACCTCCTCACCAAACTTTGGTTCTTCAGGTGAACTTATTCTTTCTGGGAAGACAGGCTTATTCAATGATTCAATCTCACCATCCTCACTTCCAAAACATCAGATTACAGCAGAGGCGATAGTAACAATTACTGAAGGTCAGCAATGGGGATCAATAATCGGATACGCTCAGGATAACGGCTCTTATGAGAGGGGCTGGATTTTAGGTTACAACGAAGATTCATTTTTATTTTGGATCTCCACTGGCGGATCTTTGATTCAAGCAACTTCTAAGACCAAATTTGAAAGGGGCAGAAGATACCATATTGCCGGAACTTATGATGGGTCAAAAGTAAATATCTATGTTAACGGAAAGCTATCAGGTCAGACCAACGCATCAGGCCCAATAGCTTATCCAAAGACAGCATATTATACAGTAGGCATTTACAAGGATGATGATGAGAGCTACCCAATGAAAGGTTCTATCTTAGCCGCTCAAATACATAACGTTGCAGTTAAGCCTTCATCGATACTTGCCCAGTCTAACAAACTAGGGTTAACGCCTATAAAGTTTTCTGTTCAGCCTTCTTTAAGATTTATATCTGGTGATGGAGCTCGAATCACATGGACCTCTTCCAGCATCAAGAACATGTCTGTACATTTTGGTAAAACGAGAAGGCTCGGCAGTATTATAAAGGCTCAAAAAAAGAATGATCAGTATTTCGCTTATCTTTCTCAACTCGAACCTGCCACGGAATACTTTTATAAATTAGTTGAGTCTGACAGGGGCCAGTCAGGGCCCACGTACGAATTTAATACCAACCTTAATTTTTCCGTTCCTAGTGTTCCCGCTCAAGTTAACTCTAAGCTTAGGCAAAGAGCCCAAAAAATTATCGAGCAATCAGGATGTAAAAATGGGTATTGTTTGGTAATCGGATCAACGGACTCTAGGTTTCTCGTAGAGCTGGCAAGGTTGAGTAGGTTTTCGGTTATTTCTTTGCAAAGCGATCAATCTGTAATCAATGAATTAAGGAATCAGCTATACGAGTCAGGAGTCCAAGGTTCACGCGCAAATGTACTTAAAACGGATGACTTGAATGGCAAGATTCCTCTTACTAGTTGCATGATAAACTTGGTAGTATCTGTGGACCGTGCAGAAGATGATGAAATTCGTCGTGTCCTTGTCCCTGGTAGAGGTAGAGCCATTTTTCTTTCTGAAAGTGATAGGATCTATGCGAGACCAAAGCTCCCGGGCTCAGGTGACTGGACGCATCAGTACGGAGACGCAGGCAACACCACATCGACAAAGGAAACGTTGGCCGGTGCTACTGGAACGCATGAATTCTCTATACAATGGGTAGGCAGACCAGGAGCAGATTTCGGTATTGACCGTAATCCACGGATGCCGGCTCCGCTGTCAGCAGGTGGCAGATTGTTCCATCAGGGTATGAATAGGCTAGTGGCTCTAGATGCTCACAATGGCTCAGTCCTCTGGAGCATCGAGGCTCCCGATTTAAGAAGAGTAAATATCCCTCGTGACTGTGGAAATTGGTGCGCTGATGAGGATCAGCTTTATGTAGCAGTTAATGATCTTGCTTGGATCTTTGATTCAGAATCGGGCCAAAGACTGCAAACCGTTAAAGTCATAAAGAATGAGTCATCAACTAATGACTATGAATGGGGTTACATTGGAAGGATCGGTGACAACTTAATTGGCAGTGGAACAAGAGCGAACACTTCTTATAAGAGCTTCTGGTCAGGAAAAATGTGGTATGACGGCAAGGGCGGTGATGTTGGAACTCAACAAGTATGCAGTGATTTTATTTTTGGATATTCTTTAAAAGGTTCAAAGGCCAAACCTTCTTGGCGGTATGAGAATGGAGTTATTTTGAATCCCACTATCTCATGCGCAGATCGGTATTTGTATTTCATTGAAACAAGAAACTCAACCATCAAGAAACAAGAGAATAGGAGAGTATCAGACAAGTCACTATGGCTAGACCAGTTCTTAGTTTGCATTGACGCTGATAATGGGAAGGTCTTTTGGGAAAAGCCAATCGATACTGAGGACGGTCTAGTTACATTCTACCTTCAAGCGACTAAGGACCGTTTGATTCTGACCGCTTCGAACTCAAAGTTTCACATTTACACATTCAAAGCCAACAATGGAGACCTCATTTGGTCTAAATCAAGTAACTGGGCAGAAGATCACCATAGTGGTCATATGCAGCATCCAGTAGTGACTAAGGACAAACTCTATTTACAACCTAATGGATACGATCTCGTCACAGGAGAAATTTTAACCACCAAGATGGGAAAGAGAGAAGGTTGTCATACATATGTTGGAGCAGGGGACGCTCTCCTCTATAGGGGTAAGGCCCGTCAAATATCCATGTGGTCAAAAGAAACTGAATCGACCACTAGCTGGACTCGGCTCCGTCCGAGTTGTTGGCTTAATACGATACCAGCCTCAGGCATGATTCTCATTCCCGAAGGTGGCGGTGGATGCTCCTGCGGAGGATGGATGGAGACCTCCCTTGGATTTATCCCTAAGAAACATTTAACAAATACTGCTAAAGATTGAAACTCATGACTCGATTTTTAGTTCTCAGTATAATTTTTATTCTGTCCTATCAGAGTTCACTCCTCGCCGAGGATTGGTCAACTTATCGTCATAACAATCGACGATCTGGCATCACGGATGAAGTCCCAACCATGCCATTAAAGCAAAGCTGGTTAAGAACCTCCCCTCATCCACCCATGATGGCATGGTCAGGACCGGCTAAATGGGATGCTTATTCTGGCAATAAGGACCTCCAATCAATGAGGAACTTTGATCCTGTTTTCTTTGTTACGGTCAAAGGAAAATCAGTTTTTTATGGGTCATCAGTGGATCATGGAATTCACTGCCTAGATATTGACACAGGCAATGAAAAATGGGTGAGTTTCGTTACTGGTGCGGTAAGAATGCCGCCTACAATTGATGGTAATTTATGCTACTTCGGCTCCGATGATGGTTATGCATATGCAGTTAATTCAGATAATGGAAAGATCAAATGGAAACACGGCCCAGCAGAAGACAAGAGGCTAATATCCAGTAACGGCAAACTGATCTCACCTTGGCCTGTAAGAACCGGGGTCCTCATTCAAAACGGGCTCGCCTATTTTGCTGCATCATTAGTTCCCTGGGAGCCATCATTTATGTGCTCAGTTAACAAAATCACCGGTGAACCTAATTATATAACAAAGCACCCGGATATGACCTTACAGGGCTCATTGCTTGCTAGTAGCACTACTCTTTATGCTCCTCAGGGAAGGAGCGTTCCATTGCTGTTTGATTTGAAGGCCGGAAAAACCATTAAGAGTGTAGCAAATGCCGGAGGAACATTTTGCTTACTCACTGATGATGATAAGCTCGTGGCTATACCAAGCAGTCAAAAATCATTCGGTAATATGATTCAGATTGCAGACCCTTCTGGAGGCTCCCCGATGCTGCAGTTTTCAGGTGCTGACAGATTGCTAATCTCTAAAGATATTGCTTACATCCATCAACAAGGAAAGCTTAAATCACTTAATAGGATCGAGTATGGACAAGCAACTAATTCTATCGCTGGTAACAACAAAAACATTAAATCAATCACTGATAAAATTGGTAAGGTTCAAGCTGCTTTAAAAAAGACCATCGCGTCAAAAAATGAAGATACTATCACCCAATTGCGTTCTCAGATCAGCAGTATGGAAAAGTCATTATCAGAACTTAAAACTCTCAATGTTAAATATAAAACTGAGTTATTGAAGAGTTATAAATGGGAAGTCGAAGCGCCTGCACCATACGATCTCATACTTGCTGGTAATATCATTTTTATGGGCGCTAAGGATACGGTGTTGGGGTACGACGCTGCATCAGGCAAACAGCTCTGGTCAGCTAAAGTTAAAGGTAAAACTTATGGCTTGGCTTTCTCAGATGGTAATCTCATGGCCAGTACTACGTTGGGTCATATCTATTGTTTTTGTGGGCCACCATCTTAATGAACTAATTGAAATTTTCTGAATGAATCTTTTCAGAATAATAATAAAAGAAATACGACACAGTAAAGGCACCTTCATAATGGGTGTGATGGCTGTATCTGTTTCTGTCCTGTCATACATTATTTCTCTTTCAATACTCAGCAATTCACAGATTTCATTTTCGAACAAGATGCGGGTCATGAGTAGTGATCTTAAAAAAGAAATAACTGACCTTGAAAACGAGATACGAAAATCGATGAAAGGATTAGGTTTTAATATTCATATCTATCCAGAAAAACAGGACCTCTCTGTAATTTATGAACAGGGCTACGGGGAACAAACGATGCCAGAAGAATACGTCGAAACATTAGCGAATTCTAAAATTGTCACAGTCAATCATCTCTTACCTAGATTGACTCAGATGGTTAAGTGGGAAGAGAAGGATCAATCTGTTTTACTAATTGGGGTCAGGGGTGAGGTTCCTATTGCGTTTAGAGGTGAAAACAGGAAAAAAACATTAATCGATCCAGTCAAAATTGGAGACATAGTCTTAGGACATGAATTGCATAATAAATATGACCTCAAACCGAGTGACATTATTAAATTCATGGGAAAAGAATTTAGGATTACTGCGACACACCCTAGTCGGGGAACCGTTGATGATATTACAGCGTGGATGGCATTGTCTACGGTTCAAGAACTTCTAGAAAAGCCCTCCCTAATAAATGGCATCCTTGCTTTGGAGTGCAATTGCGAATCAATAGATCGTCTCGGAGACATAAAGAAGGAAATTGCTCAAATATTGCCAAATACAAAAATTATAGAAAAGGAAAGTAAGGCCTTAGCAAGAGCAGAGGCACGAAACAAGGTAAAGAGGACCGGCGAAAAGCAGATACAGAATTTTGCTATCAGTCAAAAGGAGTTAATTGTTAATCAGTCATTAACTGCGAAACTATTTGTTCTAATAATTGCAGCCTTAAGCATCGGATGGATTTCATATTTAACGTTTTCAAATGTCGCTAGCAGGTCCGTTGAAATTGGGATATTAGGAGCAATGGGATTCGGTGGATCCAATTTAATTTTACTTATCATCTCGAGAGCCATGCTAATGGGTATCGCAGGCACGCTGTGTGCCTTTGCTGTATCATTTGTTTTAGTTCCTGTTTTTTGGGGTAATGCAATCTTTGTCTCTATATTCATGGATCCAAGCAACATGCTTGTATTAACTTGTGTTCCAATTTTACTCGCCTGTGGGGCAGCATGGATACCTGCAGTTAAGGGGGCCTTAAAGGATCCGGCAGTAATTTTAAGAAATGAATAATACGGTATCAGAAGTGACTCTCAGGGCTGATGGAATAACTAAAAGCTATTCTTCTGAATCAGGTCTCATTAGAGTCCTGAATCACATTAATTTGGAATTATCACATGGTGATTTTATCACTATTTCCGGCCCAAGCGGCTGCGGTAAATCAACATTGTTGGCGGTCCTTGGTGCCTTGCAAGAACCTGACAGTGGAACTGTGGAATATGATGGAATTTCTCCGTACAGGCTCAGCGCTAAAGATAGGGCCCAATTTAGATCTAAAAACATTGGATTTGTCTTCCAGGACTTCAATCTTGTTCCGTATTTAACTGTCAGAGAAAATATTCTCTGCCCGGGCATTGTTAATTCTTCTAATGATTGGGGAACTCGCACCGCTGAACTTATTGAATCATTAGGGCTTTCAGATCGATCGAATCACTACCCTGACCAACTGAGTTCTGGAGAGAAACAGAGGACCGCGCTCGCTAGAGCTCTACTAGTTGAGCCAACTATCATATTTGCTGATGAGCCTACAGGTAATCTTGATCAGGAAAATGGGCAGAGAGTATTAGATCACCTTACAAGTTATGCAAATGATGGAGCTACTGTGATGATGGCTACTCATGATATGGATGCATTTAACACCGGCAACAAACACCTTCAAATGGATGAGGGCTCAATCCTAACATTAATAAATGATAACGGTAACAATTAATTATAAGGGGCAAATTGCCACTGAGGTGGGTGAAGATACTGAAGAGCTGAGCTTTCAGGAGCCGTTGCCGCTGATAGAACTTTTACAGGCATTGTCTGCGAAGGCCACGCACGCGGTCAGTGACTTCATTTTTGATGCTGAAGGTTCACCTAGGCGATCTTTGCTCGTAGCAGTTGATGATGAACAGGTAATTGATTTCCAAAACACCTTAATTAAGGATGACTGCGTAATTTCACTTTTACCTCCAATCGCTGGAGGCTAGTTGTAAACGATGTTAACTGAAAGCGAGAAGCTTACCTACTCATGGCAACTCGATGTTCCCGGATTTGGAGAATCTGAGCAATTGACTCTCAAGAACAGTACCGCATTGGTGACGAGAGTAGGAGGTTTAGGTGGACCAGTAGCATTGAGTCTTGCTGCGGCCGGAATTGGCAAGCTGATTTTAGCACACGCTGGCAATCTCCGTGAAGATGATCTTAATCGTCAAATATTGATGTCTCGAGACCATGTAGGTAAGTCAAGAGTTCAATGCGCTGCGCAGACTCTTAATAGGTTTAATTCAAGTATTGATGTGGAGATATTTGATGAAAATATTACTGAAGAAAATATAGATAAAATTGCAGGTAATGCCGATATTATTTTCAGTTGTGCGCCTCTCTTCGAAGAGCGCTTTCTCTTAAACGAAGCAGCTATTAAGGGGGGCAAGATGCTAGTGGACTGTGCCATGTATTCAATGGAAGGTCAGGTAATGACCATACTGCCTGGGATAACTCCATGTCTGAAGTGCATTTATCCTGACAAGCCAACTCAATGGGAAAGAAAGTTCCCCGTCATCGGTGCCGTATCATCTTTAGTTGCTCAGATCGGAGTCATTGAAGGGATTAAATTATTGTGTAATTTCCAAAAATCTTCACTTGGAAAACTTATAAGAATTGATGCTTCATCAATGGAAGTTAAAAAAATAGAATTACTCCCTAAACGAGTCGATTGTTTAGCCTGTAACTAAATCTATCAATCATGAACAGATCAAAAGTTATTTTTGTTTCGTTATTGGTTACATTGTTGGTGCCTATCTTTTTCTTTATCGATCACGATAAGGATAATGAAGTTTCTGAATTAATTGTATATTGTGCCGCGGGCATGAGGGTTCCAATGGAGCGAATTGCAAACCAGTACGAAAATTCATACAATACTAAAATAAGACTTCAGTTCGCAGGATCTGGCACTTTACTAGGTAATATAGAAGCCTCCAAGATTGGTGATTTGTATCTTGCTGCTGATACCAGTTACCTTGTAATTGCTAAACAGAAGGGCCTTTCCAATGAATCAGTTCCAGTTTGTAGCCTCATGGCAGGGCTCATCGTTAAGAAAGGGAATCCCTTAAATATTAATAGTCTCAATGAGCTCATAAAGAATGATGACTGCAGGATCATATTAGCTAATCCAGAGGCTGCGTCTATTGGAAAATTCACTAAAAAAGTCCTATCAGCATCGGGTCATTGGGAACTATTATCATCAAAAGCTATTGTCATGAAACCTACGGTCAACGAGGTCGCTAACGACATAAAATTAAACTCGGCTGATGTTGGTTTTGCATGGGATGCGATAGCTAACCAGTATGCAGAATTAGATTTTGTGACATTGCCCGAATTTGAATCCAAAAAGAAATCAGTTACTATTGGAATATTGAACTCAACAAAAAACCCTTCAGCTTCTCTTAAATTTGCTAGGTACGTTACATCGAAGGATCGCGGGCAAAAGGTATTTGCGGAAGAGGGTTATACGATAATTGAAGGTGATGAGTGGTCAGAGAGCCCCGAAATTTTACTCTATACCGGAGCCATGCTCACTCCTGCAATTAGGCAAAGAATCGCTGAATTTGAATCACGTGAAGGGGTCAGTATCCAACTTGTCCCTAACGGTTGTGGGGTCCTAGTCTCACAGATGAAGGCAGGAGCCCGCCCAGATGCATATTTTTCATGTGATATTTCATTTATGGATGATGTGAGTGAGCTTTTCGATTCGCCTACGAATGTCAGTTCAAATGATATGGTTATTCTAGTTAAAAATGAAATGAGAGGAACTATAGGATCATTGAGCGATCTTACTAAGCCCAACATACGGGTTGGGACAGCTCACCCCGAAAAATCTGCACTAGGTGCTTTGACTGTTCGACTTCTAGACCATTTGAAAATTAATGTGAATAACAATAAGCTTTTAGACTCTGCGACGGGTGACTTTTTAGTCAATCAACTAAGGGCTGGATCCTTAGACGCTGTTATTGTTTATAGAAGTAACGCTTTGGCAAATTCCTCCACGCTTAATGATGCTTTCATCGTGGATATTGATGAACCCATGGCTGTAGCAATTCAGCCCTTTGCAATCGGTGCTAATTCTAATCATAAAAGTTTAATGATGCGACTACTTGATGCGTTGACTGAAAACGAATCTAAATTGGATTTTCTAAAATACGGATTTAAGTGGGAAATTAAAAGTTAACTCTGTGCACAGCAAAAAGGTATCATCAGACATTCCATTTTACGCTGCGATGTGGGCCGCGGGCGGTATGTATTTTATACTGATAATTGCACTTTTATATGCTGACGCCAGTTACACTTCTTTGGAGAATATTAATGAGGCGCTTAATAATAAATCAATTAGAGCATCGATCTGGTTAACGATGCAGACCTGCTGGATAACGGCTGTTCTTTCAATAATTGTAGCTGTTCCTACCGGATACATACTAACAAGATTTAAATTCCCACTTAAAAGATTTTTTGATTCGATTATTGATATACCGATTGTTCTTCCACCGCTCGTTATAGGTTTGAGTCTATTGATTTTATTTAATCAGGTAATTCTCTTTGATCAATCAATTGAAGAATTGTGCGCCGCCGCACTTAATTCACTCCGGTCTATTTTACCAAATAGTCCAATCTTTGATCTGCCTACGGGTGTAACCTACAAGGTTCCCGCTATCATCCTTGCTCAATTTACAGTTTCATGCGCATTTGCGATTCGAACTATGCGCAACACTTTTGAAAGCCTTGATCCCAGACAAGAAAATGTAGCGCTTACTTTGGGTTGTAATAGAAGTAAGGCTTTTTGGAAAGTTGTATTACCGCAGGCCAGTTTCGGGATCATGACTGCTGGCATATTGGCTTGGGCAAGAGCGCTAGGGGAATTTGGTCCAATACTAGTTTTTGCTGGTGCAACCAGAGGAAAGACTGAAGTCCTTGCTACTACTGTTTTTCTTGAAATATCCATTGGGAATTTAGAAGGCGCCGTTGCTGTTTCATTTCTTATGGTTAGCGCAGCTCTAATTGTTCTAATTATGGTTCGATTGCTTGGGTCCAAGAATAGAATTTGGTAAATATGGTATCATTAAAAAACATCTCCATTAAGTTAGGTGAATTCGCTTTAGATCACGTGTCCATGGAAATACCTACATCAAAGTATGGTGTACTTATGGGAAGTTCTGGTTCAGGGAAAACAACAATACTCGAATCTATTTGCGGCTTAAAAAAGATTAGATCCGGTAAAATTATTCTTAATGAAATTGATGTAACGAACCTCAGGCCAGGTGATCGTCATTTGGGTTATGTCCCTCAGGAAGGTGTTCTTTTTTCCACTATGACAGTTAAAGATCAAATCGCTTTTGGCCCAATAGTCAGAGGATGGAAAAAAGAAGACGCATTTGAAAGGGCTAAGGAATTAGCTTCATCACTTGAGATAGAACATTTACTATCAAGAAAACCTTTAGGTCTTAGTGGTGGCGAATCGCAGAGAGTTGCGCTCGCAAGAGCATTAGCCTCAAGGCCGAATCTGATTTGCCTAGATGAACCATTGAGCGCTTTAGATGAAGACACCAGAGATAAGGCCTGCTCTTTGATTAAGAGGCTTCACGAGAAGGAAGGTTTTACAGTCCTTCATATAACGCATTCCGCATCAGAGGCCGAGATGATGGGGGAACTTGCGTTCAGAATATCCGAAGGTAAAGTTATCTCAGCTTGATCTGATCCAGCGGCTGCCTAAGACGAATTAACTACTGCGATTTATTAGATAGGTTCTGTATGCCTTGCGCGTCTAATCTCACAATCTTCCATTCATTTAATATCTCTGCTCCCATTTCATTGTAGAAATCTATAGCTCTGGAATTCCAATCGATAACTGTCCACTCCATTCGCCCACAGTCCCTCTGTTCAGCAATTTTTGCTAAATTGAAAAGCATCTTCCTGCCAATTTCTTTTCCCCGGAATTCCGGTCTAACATAAATGTCTTCAAGGTACAGGCCCTTCTTGCCAACAAAGGTCGAATAATTATTAAAGTATACCGCTGCACCAACGATCTGATTGTCGAATTCAGCAACGATCGCTTCAGCTGAAGGGCTCTCACCAAATAGTGCTGAGTGAGTGGATTCGTTAGTAGCTTCTACGGTATGTTCTATTTTTTCAAAAGCTGCTAAATCCATTAGCAATTGATGTATCTTATCACTGTCAGATTCTATAGCTTCTCGAATTGTTAAATCGCTCACGTTAGTAATTTTGATTTCTTATGTCTCAATGTACAAGTATGTAACAAATCCGAGTGGAATAAGAATGCTCCTGTGCCATAATGGAGGGTAATTTTTATAATGGCTGAAAACAGTAACATTAACGAAACTTCTGATTTTATCAGAGACATCATTCGTGAGGACTTAGATGCTGGCAAGCATTCAACAACAGTGACTAGGTTTCCTCCAGAACCGAACGGCTATTTGCACCTTGGCCACGCAAAGTCCATCTGTCTTAATTTTGGAATCGCCGAAGAAAACGCATCCACTGGTTCCCGATGTCATTTACGGTTCGATGACACTAACCCTACTAAGGAAGAAACTGAATATGTTGACTCAATCCAAGAGGACATAAAGTGGCTAGGTTTCGACTGGGGTGATTATCTGTATTTTGCATCTGATAATTTCGAACAGCTGTACGAATGGGCTGTATTCTTAATTAATCAAGGAAAGGCCTACGTGGACGAGTTAACGGCTGACCAGATCCGGGAATATCGAGGAACATTAACGGAGCCTGGAAAGGACAGCCCATTTAGGGATCGTCCAGCTGAAGAGAGTCTAGAGATCTTCTCAAAAATGCGGAGCGGTCAGTTCAAAAATGGCGAAAAGGTTTTAAGAGCAAAAATTGATATGGCTGATCCAAATATCAATCTTAGGGATCCTGTAATCTATAGAATACTCCATGCAGAACATCATCGCACAGGGACCGATTGGTGCATATATCCAAGCTATGACTTTGCTCATGGGCAATGCGATGCAATAGAAGCAATTACTCATTCATTATGTACCCTCGAATTTGAGCAGCACAGGCCCTTGTATGACTGGTTCATTGATAACTTACCAGTTTCTCACAAGCCCCGCCAAATAGAGTTTTCAAAGCTTCAGCCTACTTTTACCTTGATGAGCAAGAGACGCTTAATTCAAATGGTAGAAGAAGGACACGTCGATGCTTGGGACGATCCTCGAATGTCTACCATTTCTGGCATGCGTCGTAGGGGCTATCCACCAGAAGCATTACGCTCATTTTGCAAAACTGTTGGGGTCACTAAGTTCACTGGAATCACGGACATTGCCTTGTTGGAGCATGCAATAAGGGAGCAGTTAAATCGTGAAGCGTTAAGAAAGATGGTCGTACTTGACCCCATCAAAGTTAGTATCACTAATTGGCCGGGTGAAGATCACACTGAACAGATGAATGCCATTAATAATCCCGGTGATGATTCTCTTGGAGCTCGAACAATACCTCTTTCCAGTAATGTCTATATTGAGAGAGATGATTTTATGCAGGATCCGCCCAAAAAGTTTTATAGATTGAGCCCCGGCTCAGAGGTCAGATTACGTTATTCTTATTGCATCACATGCGATGAAGTCATTAAGGACTCTGCAGGTGTTGTAATAGAATTAAAATGCACATATGACCCTTTAACTTTAGGGAAGAATCCAGAAGGACGAAAAGTCAGGGCAGCAATTCATTGGGTGCCTTTTAATGAAGCTCTCAGCGCAGAAATAAGGCTCTATGAACGTACCTTTACGGTTGATGAACCTGGTGCTGAAGATGACTGGAGAACAGTCATAAATCCTGACGCATTGACGGTACTAAAAAATAGTAAACTTGAGCCATCATTGGCTGAGGCAATCATAGGAACAAGTTACCAATTTGAAAGGAAGGGCTATTTTTGCGTTGATTCCAAAAATTCATCTAAAAATTCTCTAGTATTTAACCGGACCATTGCTCTTCGTGACAGCTGGGCAAAAATGAATAAAAAATGAAATCACTCTGGAACGAAAAAGATGCTAAGAAGTTTGGGCACAATCTTTTAGCGCAGCGAGTTTATACCTCAAGATTATTGGGAACCGATTCTGATCTGGTTCTTCATGGCGGTGGGAATACATCAGTTAAAATCAGAAAGAAGGACTTTTATGGTAACCAGAAGGAGATTCTTTACGTAAAGGGAAGCGGCTGTGATCTTGAAATTATCGACAAGGAAAACTTTTCCCCTTGCTGCTTAGAAACACTCCTAAGGTTGTCCGAATTTGACAATTTGTCCGATACAGACATGGTCCGAGAATGCAGAGCTTCAATGGAAGATCCTAATGCTTCGACTCCTTCAATTGAAGCCATTGTTCATGCTGTCATACCTCAGCGGTTCGTTGATCATACGCATGCCGATGCCGTTCTTTCATTAACTAACTCTCCTAATTCTAAAGAACTGATTGAGGAAGTTTATGGAAGTAGGGCGCTAGTCATTCCTTACGTTATGCCTGGATTTATCTTGGCTAAAACAATATTGAAGAAACTCAAGTCAGCGGACCTGTCTAAGGTAGATGCATTGATTCTAATGAATCATGGGATATTCACTTTTCACAATGATGCTCGGAAAAGTTATGAATTAATGATTGAGTTCGTATCTAAAGCGGAAAGAAAAATAAAAAAAACGTTCAAAGGCAAATCGCTTGCCAAGTCCAAGCCCAAGCCCATTGATCATGTGACACTTTCATTAATAAGAGAGATCGTTTCTGAATGGTCTCAATCGCCTGTCATTGCTTCCTTAGATGACTCCGCTCTTGCTTGCGGTTACTCCAATTTGAATAACATTAAGTCACTAGCTTGCAGAGGACCTCTGACGCCCGATCATGTTATCAGAACTAAACGAATTCCTGCGATAATTGGCTCTGATCCGCAGCAAGCAATCGATAAATTTGCTCAAAGTTATTCTACCTATTTTAACAAGTATTCAGATTCCTCAATGACAATGCTTGACCCTGCTCCACGCTGGGCAATATGGCCACGGCATGGTATTATATCGTTTGGTAGAACTCTTAAAGAATCACAAATTGTGTCGGACATAGTAAAGCATACTATAAAGAGCATACAGCATTCAGAGTATGGGCTCGGTGGGTGGAAGGCATTATCCGCCAAAAAATTATTTGATATAGAATATTGGGAGCTTGAACAGGCTAAGCTCAATAAATCGACCTGCTCTGATAACCCGCATCAAGGAAAAATTGCCGTTGTTACTGGTTCTGCTGCTGGCATCGGCTTTGCTTGCGCTCATGCCCTAGCGAAGGATGGAGCAGTGGTAATCGGATTAGATCTGAATCCGGAAATCGAAACTCAAATGTCTAAGATCAGCGCGCATGGCCAAGTAATAAACCTCACTAACGAAACTAAACTTAAATCAGTCATAGAGAACATCATTAAAAAGTTTGGAGGCCTTGATCTACTGGTAAGTAATGCAGGAATATTCACTGCCGGCGCTTATCTGGATAAAATGAATCAAGATAACTGGAACAAATCCATGGCCGTTAACCTTACGAGCCACCAAATGCTTCTAAAACATTCTATCCCTCATATTAAGCAGGGGATCGATGGCTCAATCGTTTTGGTTGGGTCAAGGAATGTAATGGCTCCTGGAGCAGGTGCTGGAAGCTACTCGTGCGCTAAGGCTGGGCTCACTCAATTGTGCAGAGTGGCTGCGCTAGAACTAGCCCCTCATGGTGTTCGATGCAATATCATTCATCCTGACGCTGTCTTTGATACAAACCTGTGGACGCCAGAAGCCCTAGCTCGTTCAGCAGAGAGATACGGCATAACCATTGACGAATATAAAACTAGGAACCTGATGAAAACTGAGATTCGATCCGCTGATGTTGGTTCTATGGTTTCCACGATGTGTGGACCTGTATTTTCTAAAACTACTGGATCGCAAATCTCTTTAGATGGAGGCAATGACCGTGTTATCTAATGACTCATAGGTAATGTTTTAGGAATTTAGCCGTCACGCTTTCATTACTCTTAGAGACAACTTCAGGCGAACCCTCAGCAACAATAGTCCCTCCATCTGGACCTCCATCAGGACCCATGTCGATCAGCCAGTCGGCGCACTTTAATACATCTAAATTATGTTCAATGATGATCAACGTGTTGCCGGCGTCTCTGAGTTTCATTAAAACTTTAAGTAAAGTATCGATATCAGATAAGTGCAGTCCCGTCGTTGGTTCGTCGAGTAAATATATTGTGTCACCAGTTGATTTCTTTGATAGCTCTGAAGCCAGTTTTAAGCGTTGAGCTTCACCACCTGACAGTGTATTTGCAGCCTGTCCAAGCTTTATGTAACCTAGACCGACTTCACTCATAGTTCGTAACTTCGAGTATATTTTCGGTATTCTTACAAAAAATTGTGATGCTTCATCTATACTCATTTCCAATACTTCAGATATATTTTTACCTTTGTATGAAATATCGAGAGTGTCCTGATCATACCTACTTCCATTACACACTTCACATCTCACATAAACATCACTTAAGAAGTGCATATCAATTTTTAGAGAACCATCACCTCGGCAATGCTCACAACGCCCACCCTTAACATTAAAACTAAATCTTCCTAGCCCGTACCCTCTAATCTTTGACGTTGGTAACTGAGCAAATAATTTACGAATTTCGGTAAATGCTCCACTATAAGTGACAGGGTTTGATCTTGGACTCCTTCCAATCGGAGACTGATCGATAACAATCGCCTTATCTATCTGATTTAGACCAGTAATTCGGTCATGTTTTCCTGGTATTTCCTTGGACTGATGAAACCTTCTAAAAAGAGCCTTCCTTAAAATATCGTCAACAAGTGTAGACTTACCACTGCCTGAGATTCCACTGACGCATGTGATGCATCCTACAGGAAATGATGCTTTAACATTTTTAAGATTATTCTCCTCTGCCCCCTCTATAGTGATCCATCCACAATCGAACGAATCGTCTCCTGAGGTGTTAGCAGGAGGAACTATTCTTGTTTTGGGTGTACTTATTTTAAGTTCACCACTCAAATATTTTCCAGTAATTGATTTAGCATTAGACTTAACTTGTGCCGGAGTTCCTTCAGCTATTATCTCGCCTCCGCGAGGCCCTGCACCTGGGCCGAGGTCAATTACGTAGTCGGCCGCCTCTATTGTTTCAGTGTCATGTTCTACAGCAATGACCGTGTTTCCTAAGTCCCTTAACTCTTTGAATGCTTGAATAAGTTTTTTATTATCTGATTGATGGAGCCCAATGCTTGGCTCGTCCAGGACGTACAAAACACCTGACAAACCTGAGCCAATTTGAGTAGCGAGTCTGATTCTTTGAGATTCACCTCCAGAAAGTGTGCCGCTTTTCCGATCTAAGGTGAGATAGGTGAGGCCTACAGTTTCTAGAAATTTAAGTCGCTTTGAAATCTCATTTATAAGTTCATTACAAATCAAATTGTCTTCCTTACTCAATTTCATCCCATCAATAAATTTCAATGATTCATTAACATTAAAAGCGACGAATTGATCTATCGATGTACTACCACGATCAGGATGTTCTAAGGTCACTGAAAGAAATTCTGGCCTTAGCCTCTTACCGCGACAGGATGGACATTTCTTTGGATTCATAAACCTCCTGACGTTTTGTCTCGTGACTTCACTCTTACTTGTGCTGTGAAGCCTCCGAGCTTGTTTTAGCAATCCTTCGTGTTTTACGCCTTTTGATACCTGTTCGTCGTTGGCCCCATTAAAAACTAAATCAATGAAATCTTCACATAAATCACAGTACTTAGTATCAATCGGCACATTCATTGACTCGCAAAGAGAATTCATTTGCCTATCATGAATGGCTTTCAATTTCTTATTTCTTGACCACCACGACTTAATTGCCCCCTCAGATATTGTCATTTGATCATCAGTTATGAATAAATCAGGGTCAGCCTGTAACACCGAACCCAATCCTTGACAATTTTCACATGCCCCTAAGTGACTATTAAATGAAAAGTGCTTAGGAGTAAGCTCAGGCATACAAAACCCGGTCTTTGGATTCTTAAAGGTTGTTGTATAGCTCGAGTGTACCCACTCTGCACTGTCTTCATCAAGACATAGCAGGTCAATGTTCTGATTTCCCCACCGAAGGGCCGTCTCGACTGATCCAAATAATCGTGAACGGATATCTTCTTTAATTACAACTCTATCGATTACTGCTTCTATTGTATTTTTCTTATGTCTTGAGCAGACTGGCAGATCGGCATCTAGTTCCACATCTTTACCATTCAATCTGGCCCTCACAAAACCATTACGTTTTAACTTTTCTAGAGCTGATTTAATGTCAGTTCCCTTAGGCGTATGAATTGGGGCGAGTATTATAACTTTTGTACGTTCAGGTAACGCTATAATTTTTTCGACTATTTCTCCTATAGTGAGCCTCTTTATAACCTCTCCGGTTGCTGGGTCATGAGGCGTTCCTATCGATGAGTATAGTATTCTTAAGTAATCATAAATTTCCGTTGATGTGGCGATCGTTGATCTAGGATTCAAGGAAGAGTTCCTTTGCTCGATTGCAATTGCTGGTGATAGCCCTTCGATTGAGTCCACATCAGGCTTTTCAAGTTGATCAAGAAATTGCCTCGCGTAAGTCGATAAGCTTTCAACGTACTTTCTTTGCCCTTCTGCGTATAATGTATTGAAAGCTAGGGAGGATTTCCCTGATCCGCTCATTCCTGTGATAACAACAAAGCTTGATCTGGGTATATCAACGCTAATATTTTTTAAGTTATGCTGTCGAGCACCACGAATGGAAATAGTTTCCTTACTTGAATGTTGTTTATCTGTCACAGTTAAATCTTTGTAGGTAGATAAAAATAATTTACAGGTTAAATTAACAATTCATGAGCGGTAAAGAATCAATAGAAAATAAGGATTCATTTCGTGTTCTCGCGTCACACCATGACACAGGAACTCTTAGACTCTTGCGCGAAAGCGTGTCAAACCTCTTAAACATTGAGATTGATACGTCGCCTAGCTCTGAATATGCCTATGAGATGGCTATTAGGCGCCCTTATTCTTTGTTCATTTTTGGTTTCCATATGCCCAACCTCAATGGCGTATTACTTTATGATCTATTGTATAAAGTTTATCCTTCTTTATACGATGGTATTCGCAAATGCCCTGCCGTTATCTTTATAGGAGAAGAAAAGGACATCAAGACGGCCGACCAAATCAAACGGGACGCAAGAGTTAAAGATATCTTAATTCGTCCTTTATCCATTGATCGAATCATTGGCGTCATTGAGAATTCAATGGCTTTAACTAAAACTGAGGATGATAAAGAATGAAACCTGACTTTGTAAAAGGTAATGAAGTCGGAATCAAAATATGTGGGATAAGATCTCTTGAGGATGCCATGCTTTCCGTTGATCTTGGTGCTAATTCTTTAGGATTTAATTTTTGGAGCAAATCCAAACGCTACATTACCCGCAATCAAATCCAGAAATGGATCCCGTCCATAGATGATAAAATTGAGAGAGTAGGGGTGTTCGTTAACGCTGATCCCAATGAGGTCATTTCATTGCTTGAAGATAATATTATTCATGTCGCCCAATTTCATGGCGACGAGTCCTCCTCATATTGTGAAGCTATATCTGAAAGATTTAAAGTTATTCGCTCGGTTGGAGTTAATGATGCTAAATCACTTGATGCTCTCAGCTCATCCAATATTGGAACGATTCTCTTAGACGCATATTGTCCAGATAAGTATGGAGGCACTGGTCACTCATTTGAATGGGATATTGGTGAAAGGTTTGTTAAAGAGAATCCTCAAACTGATGTCATATTAGCCGGAGGATTAAATCCCAGCAATGTGAGTGATGCCATCAAATTAGTTCGTCCATCAGCAGTGGATGTTGCTAGCGGAGTCGAGAATGATAATGGATTTAAAGATCAGGATTTGATCAAACAATTTATCTCCGCTATTAATAATTTATCATAATTAAGATAAGCATTTTAAGAAGCATATACTTAGTTGCAATGCAGTGAACAATGATCGATTCTCTGCACCTTATGAGTAATAAAGAATATAAAATTTCTGTCCTATCAGGTGACGGCATTGGCCCAGAAGTCATGGCCGAAGCAATTCGCGTAATTGATAAGATTTCATCTGAATTTGATGTAAAATTCATCATTGATGAACAATTGGTAGGCGGCATAGCTATCGATAAAACATCATCTCCACTTCCTAAAGAAACGCTTAAATCCTGTGAACAATCTGACGCTATTCTATTCGGATCAGTTGGCGGCCCAAAGTGGGAATCATTACCACCTGATACTCAGCCCGAAAGGGGAGCGTTACTCCCTTTGAGAAAGCATTTCGGTCTCTTTGCAAACTTACGTCCCAGCATTTGTTTCCCATCACTTACTAACGCTTCCCCAATTAGACCTGATCTTGTAGAAGGCGGGTTCGATGTCTTGTGCGTACGAGAACTGACCGGAGGCATTTACTTTGGTGAACCAAAAGAAATCAAAGATCAAGGAGATGAGAAAGTTGCGATAGACACAATGGTTTATAAGGAATCTGAAATAGAGCGCATAGCATCTGTTGCATTTGATGCAGCAATGGGGAGAAATAAACGAGTCACTTCAATAGATAAGGCTAACGTTTTAATGAACGGTATATTGTGGAGAGAAACTGTCGAAAGGGTTGCCTCTAAATACCCAGAAATTAAATTAGATCACCTCTACGTCGACAATGCTGCAATGCAGCTAATAAGAAGGCCCAGGGATTTTGATGTAGTACTAGCTCCAAATCTCTTCGGTGATATTTTGAGTGATGAAATGGCGATGATTGCCGGATCACTTGGCATGCTTGCTAGTTCTAGTCTTGGTCAGTCGCTAGGGAATGGGCTCTATTTTGGAATGTATGAACCTAGCGGCGGTTCTGCCCCAGACATTGCGGGCCAAGGGATTGCCAATCCCTGCGCTCAAATACTATCTGCTTCACTAATGTTACGTTATTCGTTCGGACTCACTGATGCGGCTGATGCCATTGATCTTTCGGTAAGAAAAACAATCGATTCAGGTTTCAGGACCGGTGACATATTTACCAATGATGAAGGAACCCAAAGGGTCAATACAAATGAAATGGGTGATGCTATTTTGAGTAATCTATAATCCTATAATTAAAATGCTTTGACTATTAAAACGACTGCCAGTTTGGCTTAAATCTAGATTAGATCCAATAGATCTGCTTTTCAGGATCATTTTAGGTGGAATTTTTATTTATTCCGGTATCTATAAAATCAGTGATCCACAGGGCCTTGAGCTTGTCATAAGGAACTATAAAATCCTAACGGATCCATTCATCGCACTCGCTGCCATTACATTGCCTCCATTTGAGATCATTTTAGGAACTTGCCTGCTTCTTAAATTGTTTTTTAAGGGAGCCGTATTGATGTGCGTTGGACTCCTGACAGCATTTATCATTACACTTAGCTCTCTGATCTTCAGAGGCATTGATATCGAATGCGGTTGCCTCGGGCTAAGAACTACAATTCAAATGCAAATCTTTATAGATTCATTGCTTCTTTTAAGTGCATTATATCTGCTCTATTCAGTTCATAGGCTTCGCTTGCGATCACTTTTCAGGCGCTAAGTGACAGCATCCTAAGAATGGGCTCCTCGGCTCTGGCTCGAATCTCTTCAGGCATTTCGATTTGAGGGTCTAAATTATCAAGACAATCCCGAAGTTTCTCCAAAGTATTCATTTTCATAAAATGACATTCAGAGCATGCACAATTTTGTGTTGGAGCAGGTATGAAATTCTTTTCTGGGACTTCTTTTTTAAGGCGATGAAGCATCCCGTTCTCTGTGGCAATGATTAAATCATTGCTGTTAGAGCTACGCGCATAATCAATCATCTTTTCCGTGGAGCAAACCTCATCGGATAGCATTCTCACAGCATATGTGCACTCAGGATGCGAAATGAGTTCGGCATCCGGGTACTCTTCTCTAATCTTTAGTATGCTTTCTCTTGTGTACTCAACATGAACATAGCAGGAGCCTTGCCACAGATCCATTTTGCGACCAGTTCGCTCCATTACCCATGAACCAAGGTTCTGATCAGGGACAAATAAAATAGGCCTATCCTTGGGAGCAGATTCAACAATTTTTACTGCATTGCCGCTTGTGCATATACAATCAGACAGTGCTTTTACATGTGCGCTGCAATTAATATAAGCGATAACATAATAATTCTTTTCTGAATTTTCTTTTAAAAATGAATCTAACTTATTCCCCTCACAGGATTGCTCTAATGAGCACCCGGCATCCTTATCAGGCAAAATAACAGTCTTGCTAGGGTTTATAATTTTAGCTGTCTCGGCCATGAAGTGAACGCCGCAAAAGGCGATCACTTTAGCTTCAGTTTTTTTGGCATGATAAGATAATCCAAGGGAATCTCCAACATAGTCGGCTATGTCCTGAATCTCACCGACTTGATAATTGTGAACGAGTATGACGGCATTCCTTTTGTCTTTCAATTCAAGGATCTGCTCCTTTATGTCGATTGAATTTATTGTAGTAACCATCGAATTTATGTCCTCTAATTTATACTGACGTTAGTCATTACTATATAATGATGCAACATTCAGGAGAAAAAGAAATTTTGGTATTTATTTTGATTTATTTTGATTTATTTTGAAAATATTAGATATTTAATCATCTTAAATCATCATGCAATTCTTTACTCGATTAGCAATATTTCATCGCATTTGCTCTAAGACAAAATATACATTCTTCCTGAACTCTGCATATCTCTATTTATGAACGAGTTATAAATCTTTATACAGCGAAACAAAACAGTCAAATAGATGCTGAATGTATTGATAATATTACCTATTTAGAGTTATTATTTAAATACGAAATAAACGTTATTTAAGCCTTACAAATTTCCAAAAATTAAGAATTACTAAATGCCCAAAAAAGATACCAACTCAAGCAACGATGAAGTAGCGAACACTGCCGGTGGACAACAGTACGATGCAGCGCAAATTGATAAATTAGAAGGCTTAGAAGCTGTTCGTAAAAGGCCAGGAATGTACATTGGCGATCCCGATGTAAGGGGGCTTCATCATTGCGTATTCGAGGTTCTTGATAACTCCATCGACGAGCACTTGGCCGGTTATTGTGACAAAATAAACATATCCCTTCATGTAGATGGCTCCGTTTCTATTGATGATGATGGAAGAGGAATACCTGTAGACATGCATCCAAAGTTTGGTGTTCCGGCGGTAGAGTTAGTCCTTACTAATTTACATGCAGGAGGTAAATTCGGACAAGGCGCTTATAAGTATTCTGGCGGTTTGCATGGTGTCGGCGCAAAATGCGTCAACGCATTATCTGATTGGTTCAAGGCAGAAGTGCGAAGGGATGGTAAACTTTATTCCATAACGTTCGAAAGGGGAAAGACCACCAAGGAACTTGAAGTCGTTGGTGATATACCACTAAAACCCACAGGCACTAAGATTACATTTTTCCCTGACGCAACAATTTTTACAGATACAATCGAATTTGAGACTGAACGATTGGCAAAGAGAATGAGAGAGCTCGCTTTCCTTAATCCTGGTCTAACGATCGAGCTTAATGATGAACGCCCCGAAACTGAATCAAATCAATCCTTCTATTACGCTAAAGGTATAGAGGAGTTCGTTACACAGTTAGGTGAAAATAAAAATCTAGTGCACCCCGATCCCGTGTTGATTAGAGGGAAGCGACAGGTAGAAATAGATTATGATGGAAAAGTCACTGAGGATGACGTATTTGCTGATATCGTTTTCCAGTATAACGATAGCTATAACGATCATATTCTATGTTACGCTAACTCCATACCAAATACAGATGGAGGAACGCACCTTTCTGGTTTTCGTGGGGCACTGACAAGAGCAATTAATCAGTACGCTAAAACTAATAAACTTTTAAAGGACAAGGATCCTGCATTATCTGGGGACGATGTCCGAGAAGGTATAGTTTGCGTAATTAGCGTTAAGATGCCGAATCCTAGATTCAATTCTCAAACTAAAGCCAAGTTAGTTAATACTGAAATTGAAGGAGTAGTCGGATCCATCGTGTATGAGGGTCTACAAAGTTACTTTGATGAAAACCCGCCTTTAGCAAAACTAATTATTGAAAAGGCGATTAATGCAGCAAGAGCTCGGGAAGCTGCCAGAAAGGCTCGAGAAACAGTCAGGAAATCCGTTCTGTCCGGCGGAGGGTTGCCCGGCAAGTTAGCTGACTGTTCAGAACGCGATCCAGCAAAATCAGAAATTTACATTGTTGAGGGTGACTCTGCTGGGGGATCAGCAAAGTCTGGAAGGAACAGAACGAACCAAGCGATTCTTCCTTTACGAGGTAAAGTTATTAACGTTGAAAAAGCGAGGCTTCATAGAGCGTTGCAGAACAAGGAAATTCAAGCAATGATTACGGCAATCGGCGCAGGGATTGGTGGAAGCACCGGAGATGCTGATTTAGAGGGTGCATTTCAATTGGAGAAGGTAAGATACCATAAGGTTGTGATAATGACTGATGCCGATGTGGACGGTTCTCACATCCGAACATTGCTCCTTACATTTTTCTGCAGACATATGCCAGAATTGGTTAAAGCGGGCTACTTGTATATAGCTCAGCCACCGCTTTATAAAGTCACCAGAAAAAAGAGGGAGGAATACATTGCTGATGATATTGAATTAAATGAAATCTTAATTTCACTAGGTTCCGAAGAAGTTCGTTTACGTAGGGCAAGTACTGAGGAATACTTGGAAAAGGATTTATTAAAAAGTGTACTAGATTCCCTTTCACAATTAACTAGGTTCGTTAACACGCTTGAGGGGCATGGCGGTAACTTCAAGGAACTATTAAATAATGGGAAGGATGGACATTTCCCACAATATATGGTCAGGGTTAGAGTAGGAAACGAAGAAGAAATAACCTATTTTAGTGACGAGAAATCACTCTTGTCATTCTGCCAGAGCAATAGAGATCTGAGATTACTTAATGAGGAGCTCACTGAAGAGGAAATTGAGGCTTATCGTGAAACTTTTGAAGGAATTCAAAGACGGGCGATTAAATATGAATTACATGAATCCGTTGCCATAGGAAAAATCTTAGAAAGGTTAAATGAATTGGGCCTGAAGACAGACCCATTCTACTCTGACGATCTTCCAATTTATGAACTCGTTGAAGGTGAAGGTGATCAAATGATTGTCGACCCTGTTTTCAATCTTTTTGAAATCTTGGGCAGGATATTAGATATCGGGAAACGCGGCATGAGAATACAAAGATTCAAAGGCTTGGGAGAAATGAATGCTAAAGAGCTGTATGCAACTACCATGGATCCCGAGACAAGGACCTTTTTAAGAGTTCAGTATGATCATGAAAATATTGAAGACGCTAATGATATGTTTGATTGCTTAATGGGTGATGTTGTCGAGCCGAGGAAACGTTTCATTGAGGATAATGCGCTCAAGGTACAAAACCTGGATGTGTAATTAGCACACCTAACCAAATTTAAGAATATATAATGTCTGAGGACAAAATAAAACCAATCAAAGTAGAGGTTGAGATGTCGAAATCCTTCTTGGATTATTCGATGTCAGTGATCGTTTCACGAGCACTTCCAGATGTACGTGACGGGCTGAAGCCCTCTCAAAGGAGAGTGCTTTATGCAATGCATCATGATCTTTCCCTCTCCAAAACTAAACCTCACTTAAAATGCGCAAGAATTGTTGGTGAGACAATGGGTAAATACCACCCTCATGGTGACGGATCTATATACCAAACAATGGTCAACATGGCTCAGCCATGGACCATGCGTGAGACCCTCATTGATGGTCAGGGTAATTTTGGATCCGTCGAAGGCGATTCTCCAGCCGCCATGCGATACACCGAAGCTAGACTTACTGAATTAGGCTCATCTATGATGTCTGATCTAGAAAAAAGTACAGTCGACACGCAAGAAACCTATGACGGCAACTCTCATGAGCCACAAGTACTACCAGCATCTATACCCAATCTTCTTGTAAACGGAGGCACGGGAATTGCAGTTGGGATGGCAACTAACATACCTGCTCACAACTTAGGCGAGGTCATTGACGGATTATGTGCAAAGATAGAAAATCCAGAAATAAAAATCGAAGGAATTAAGGAATTCATTAAGGGCCCAGATTTTGCAGGAGCTTGCGAAATTAGAGGCTATAAGGGAATTGATAATTACTTCAGAACCGGCAGAGGAAGCGTCAAAATACGCGGAGTCATGGATGTGCAGGAAACTTCAACTGGAACTTCTCAAATTTTCATTAAACAGGTTCCTCATGGTGTAAACAGAGCAACCCTACAACAACGAATTGCAGAGCTCGTAAGAGAAAAGGTGCTCACTGATATTTCAGGAATGCGGGATCTATCTGATGAAAATACATGCATTGAGATCACTCTTAAGCGTGATGCTCGACCTCAGGTCGTAGTCAATCAGTTATTCAAGCTCACTGCGATGGAAACATCATTTGGTGTGAACATGTTGGCAATACATGAAAGAAGACCAAAGCAACTTTCTATTATAGATGCATTAGACGCATTCATTGAGCACCGAAGGGACGTCATCATTCGAAGGACACGTTACTTACTTCAGAAAGCTGAAGATCGTGCAGAGAACCTTGAAGCTTTCCTGTTAGCAATAGCTCACTTAGATGACTTTATAAAAATAATACGAGATTCTAAGAATAGGGACGAAGCACGAGAGCGCTTAAAGGAGTATAAATTCTCTTGTGAGACAGCCAAATCACTTGGTGTCCTGATAAGGGATCAACCAAGCATTGAAGGCGATGAGTACATCTTCACCGATAGACAAGTAAATTCCATCCTTGAATTGCGACTTTATCAACTCACGGCAATGGAACGCGAAAAGGTAAAGGGCGAATACGATAAGGTAATTGATGAGATCAAAGATTTCATGGATATCCTTGATAAGGAATCAAGGGTCCTTGGAATAATTAAAGCAGAACTCATTGAGATTAAGGAAAAACATGCAACACCCCGGCGCTGCCCCATTCTTCCGGATGAAGGAGAAATAGGAATAGAGGATCTTATTGCCAACGAAGGAATGATCGTCACACTTAGCCACAGAGGCTATGTGAAAAGGACCGCTTCTAGTGAATATAGAGTCCAGGCACGTGGAGGCAAGGGCGTCAGAGGCATGGAAACACGAACGAAAGATGATGATGAACAAGATTTCGTACAACATTTATTCACTGCGCATGCTCATGATTATTTAATGTTCTTCACCAATACCGGTCGCGTATATGTGGAGAGAGTTTATGAACTTCCTGAAGCTTCGAGATCATCTAGGGGAAGAAGCATTAAAAATGTTTTAAATCTACAACCGGATGAAAGCATTGCCGCGGTTCTCCGTCTTGCTTATGCAACGGATGATGAAGGTAATGATATTACGTTCTCAAATGATGCTGGGTTTGTACTATTTGCCACTAGAAGCGGCAAAGTCAAAAAGACTGCAGTTAACGATTTCCGTAATTACAGAAGGGATGGCATCATTGCAATTAAGCTCGTTGAAGACAATGAACTTATCGATGTCAGATTAACTACAGGCGGTAACGAAGTCATTCTTGTAACAAGGAATGGATTGAGCTTGAGATTTCACGAAGAGAAGGCACGGAGCCAGGGAAGGAACACCTCAGGAGTCTATGGTATTCGACCAGCTCCAAAAGACTACCTCATTGGACTAGCATTAGTTTCAGATGATAAAAAACTTTTAGTAGCCTCAGAAAACGGCATAGGTAAGAGAACCTCGTTTGATGAATATCGCCTCCAATCAAGAGGAGGTAAGGGTGTCATAACAATGAAATGCACAGACAAGACGGGTAAAGTTGTTGGTGCAGCTGCAGTATCTGATGAAGATCAACTCATGTTAATGACAAGCGGTGGCCAAAGTATCAGAATTCGCGTGAGTGATGTCAGAGAAACTGGAAGAAATGCACAAGGCGTTAAACTAGTCAAACTCAATGACAAGGAAAGCCTTCAAGACATAGCAGTGGTACGTGATGATGAGGCTGATGAGGCTAATGAGGCTAATGAGGCTAATGAGGCTAATGAGGCTAATGAGGCTTTGGAAGATGATAAATCCTAATGATAATTATTTGAAATAATTCTTTTGTTTTTCAGTTATTTGCATCCCCAAAAGATTCATAACCAACAACATATCTTCCCACACTTTTCTTTTGTCCTTGTTAGGTGTTTTACTCCTAAGCAAAAAAGAAGGATGATAGCTAACGACTACCTTGGCGCCTTGGACTTCATGTAATTCCCCTCGTGCAGAAGATATAGTTTCATTCATATTTAATAGTCCTTGCATTGCAGTTCCTCCAAGCGCGACAACTACAATAGGGTTAATCACTTCAATTTCTTCAAGTATAAAAGGGAGTGATATTCTCATCTCGTCATTGTTTGGTTTACGATTAGCGGCACCTTGATTACCGCCCTCAATCTTCGGTCGAAACTTTACAATATTAGAGATATAAACGTCATCACGATTAAGTCCCATAGCATTAATTATCTTAGTTAGTAGTTGCCCAGATGGACCAACAAAAGGCTTGCCTTGTAATTCTTCTTCTTGACCAGGAGCTTCCCCAATGAACATTATTTTAGCTTCTGGACTCCCTGATGAAAAAACGAGTTTTTCACGAAGCGTTCCAAGGTTTCTAATTTCCTTAGACTGAGAAACCTTACTTTTTATATTTTCAATGAATTCACTCTTAGTGCTTGCCGGAGCATTAATTTTCTCAGTCTTGAATCGCGATTTTATCGATTCTTTTAGACCATGCAACTTTCCAGCGGACCCCTCACTCAGTTTAATATAGTTAACTTCAGATCGATTGATCTTATGCAAATGTGAGGAGAGGGATTTTAAACCTGCGCTTATTATCGATCGGTTTTGCGTCTCCATTATAATTATGTACTTTGAATTGTTTATCCTCTTCGATAATCATCGAAGTGATCGCCCTTGATATTGGAATCCTCAGGAATTAAATCCAAACCCTTTTTTTTCCTTGAAAAGTTTTTGTACTTGGAGCTGAAAAAGTCGATAGAATCTGGGTAGAATTTAGAGCCCACAATGAAAAAGAAAGGCAATGAAATGATGCCAGTGATTATTATTCCAAAATATATCATATTGTAGTAAGAGGCAGACATTAACAAGAATGTGCAAACCAAAGTAAAAAGTATCCTGCAAATAAAGCTTCTCCGAATTAATTTAAAATCTGCTTCTTTCATTCTGATAAATATTTAAATTTATTATTTTAGATAACTCCAAGTTTTCCTGGTGCTGGAAGCGCATCAGCTGGTACACCAGGGAAGTTTTCACTTAGGAAATCATCCCAAATGCCCTGAGTCTTAATTGATATTAATGAGTTTGTAGAGTCCATACATGGTGCACATATAACAAATCCTTCGATCATTTCACTTCCATGGAATAAAGCTCCTACCGAATATTCTAAATCTACAAACTCACTTTTTGATAAACCGCATAAACCGCACCCGGATAATCTCATCCCTGGTTTCATATTCGTAGAGTAATATTCTTCTAATGCTCGTTTCGAATCTACCGAAAATTCATTTATCAATCCTGAGTGACAGGAAAAACAAAGAGCATATTCAAAAATTGTTTCAGCTAATTTAAAAATCTTCGCGATATGGTATCCTTCACTGTAATCTAGAAGGGTTTCACCACATCTAGTGCAATTCCTAAAAGGTCGTTCCTCATATTCTGAATGAAGTTCTTTAGGTATACTTTCGGGTGATATATCGCTGGATTCCTCCATTTATAGATAAGATATAGAATATTTCAGTAACTTAAACTTTAAAACTTTTATCAATTCAATGAGTTGAAGGGATGTCCCTTTACAGTTATTAATACATTCAATGAAAATGGTTAATAGAAAAGCCCTAAAATTGAAACCTTCACTCTATTTGTTTTGTTTTTTAATAGGCATAGCCCAGTCTAACGCCGACTGGAAATTTTTCCGTGGATCACCGGACATGAAGGGAGTTGCTGAGGCTGAATTGAAACTACCTCTTAAATTGGAATGGAGCATTAAAATTGGGCGTAGTGTATTTGCTACACCCGTAATCTCTGATGACAAGGTGTTCGTAGGCAGCGAAGAGGGCCGTTTTGTCTGCTTAAGCCTCTCAGAGGGCAAAGTTGTATGGGAATTCAAGACGGACGACATTATAGAGGGAACTGCTTGTGCAACCAAGGACTCAGTGCTCTTTGGATCAGGTGATGGGCATCTTTATTCGCTCAATTCAAGTGATGGTAAATTGATATGGAAATATGAAACCGAAGGAGAGATTCTTGGGGGCGTGAACCTATTTAAAAGTACCGTCGATCAAAAACTTTATGCACTTGTTGGTAGCTATGATAATTACATGCATTGCGTGGCCCTTGCTGATGGCAAATTAAAATGGAAATATGAAACACAGAACTATGTGAATGGGGCTCCAGGAATCTCAGATGGGAAAATTTATTTTGGTGGGTGCGATGCCCAAATCTATGGGATAAAAACTGAAACTGGGAAAATCGACACTACAATGGATGCTGAAAACTACATAGCTAATTCCATAGTAGTAGTAGACTCAATTGCCTATGTTGCTCATCATGGTAACCGAGTAGCGGCATTCGATTTGAATAAGAAGTCAAGACTCTGGGAATTTGGCGAGAGGGATTTCCCTTTTTTCTCTTCACCGGCAGTCACCAAGGATTCAGTTTACGCTGCAGGTAAAGACAAAAGACTTTATAAAATTAATCGCAAAACAGGAGAGGGGATATGGGAATTCAAAACCGGTCAGGGCATTGAAAGTTCTCCAGTCGTTTCAGGAGCCTCCGTTTTTATCGGCTCAGGAGACGGTTCCCTTTATGCTGTTGATGTTAAATCTGGAAAACAAAAATGGAGCTATGAACTTGGAGACAATATTAGATCTTCACCAGCAATAACATCTGGCAAGCTAGTTATTGGATGTGATGATGGGAAAATCTACTGTTTTTCTGAATCTAAAAAATAGCAAAAAACATTTTTTTACTTAAGGAATTTAATGATTGATACGAACACAGAGGAAGAAACCGGAGTAGGAAACTACTTCATTTCAAATTACCCTCAGTATTCGTTTTGGAAGCCTGAACATGTGCCAACATTGCTCTCACTGTTAAATTCCCCACCAGAGAACAACCCGTTACCTCTAGGTATTTATTTTCATATACCATTTTGCCGGAAGCGGTGTCACTTCTGTTACTTTAAAGTCTACACTGACAAGAAAGCCTCTGAGATCAATGCTTACATTGATTCTGGAATAAAGGAGATTGAGAAATATGGACAAATGCCATACCTCAAAAACCGCAAGCCTAAGTTTATATATTTTGGTGGCGGGACACCTTCATACCTTTCTGTTTCACAGTTAACAGATCTTACTGATCGGATGAAGGCAGTCTTCCCTTGGGATGAAGCCGAAGAAGTCGCCTTTGAATGCGAGCCCGGCACCCTAACTGAAAAAAAACTTGACCAGATCCACAAACTAGGCGTCACGCGATTAAGTTTAGGTGTCGAAAATTTCAATGACCACATATTAGAGATTAACGGACGAGCTCATCGGAGCAAAGAAATCATCCGCTCTTATAACTACGCTAAAGAAATTGGTTTCCCTCAGATCAATATTGATTTGATAGCTGGAATGATTGATGAAACTGAAGAGAACTGGAAAGAATGTGTTCAGCAAGCAATAAGCTTGGAACCTGAATGCGTCACCATATACCAAATGGAAATTCCTTATAACACTACAATTTATAAGGAAATGAAAGAGTCTGGAAAGTTTACAGCACCAGTTGCTGATTGGCCCACTAAGAGAAGATGGGTCAGTGAAGCTTTCGATGCATTTGTCGAGGCCGGTTACACTGTAACAAGTGCATATACCGTTGTGAAAAACCCTGAAACTGTAAAGTTTGTGTATCGTGACGCATTGTGGGGAGGCGCAGACATGCTTGGCACAGGAGTCGCATCATTCGGTCACATCGGAGGAATCCACGTACAAAATGAACATGACATTGGAAAATACTTAGAACGTGTAACTGAAAATGAATTTCCAATTTATCGTGCCTACCCAACAAATGAAGACGAGACACTGATTCGAGAATTTATATTTCAACTTAAACTTGGGAGAGTTGACCTTAAACATTTTGAGAAGAAATTTTCCGAAAGCATAGTTAACAGATTCCGTGAGCCTATTGAATTATTAGAACGGGAAGGATATTTGAAATTAGATGACAACAGCATCACTATGACCCGCGAGGGATTACTTCAAGTGGACCGTCTACTACATGAATTTTTTCTTAAGGAACATCAAAATGCACGTTATGCATGATTCTTTATCTCCTGAGCTGAAGTCATATTTATTACCGCTTGATTTTTTTTATAAATCTAAGGAAATCCCAAAACCGAACATAGAGCCGGTCGACGCTGAATCTCTGCCAGAGAGGGAAAGGACCCTTCTCGATCACGATCGGGACATGACTTCGACGCTTAGCAATCATCATAACAGTAAACTTTATATTGAAGTTCTAGAGTGTGTTTCTAATGATAACTACCTACTGAGGATGGTTGTTTTAAAATCCAAAGAAAGCCAGCAATCTGTAGAATTTGGTGCCATTGGCATGGACTTGAACCTATTTGATTCTGACATTAGGAACGAAATTGAGCAGGGAGTAAAACCCCTCGGTGGGTTACTTGAACAGTACTCCGTTCCTTACAAGAGTGGCCCCAGAGCTTTCATTAAAATTATATGCGATGAATTAATTGCCTCACTACTCCAAGTGCCTGAGGGAGTGAGCCTTTACGGAAGATGCAATGAGCTAACTAACCCGGAAGGATTTACACTTGCTGATATTGTTGAGATCTTACCCGTTGAAACAATTTGATAGATAAATTGTCTTAATTTAAAACCAATTCTGTTATTCATACGCTATTATTATAATAATGAAGTCAGACGATTTTGATACGATTGTGATTGGAGCTGGCCCTGCGGGATCAACTGCAGCTGCACTCCTTGCCGAGAAAGGGCATCATGTAGCTCTGCTGGAAAAGACTAAGTTTCCTCGCTATCATGTAGGCGAATCCCTCATGCCGTTTTGTTATTTCCCATTAGAACGTCTTGGACTTACGAACCAAATGGACGAAATAGGTTTCACAAAAAAATTCAGCGTTCAATTTGTAACTGAAGACGGTTGCCAATCCAGACCCTTTTATTTTTTTCAACACTATGACCATCCTTCATCAACGACTTGGCAGGTATTAAGGAGTCAATTTGATGAGTTAATCATGGATAAGGCTCGTGAGAATGGTGCTGAGGTAAGGGAACTTACCACTGTAAAATCATTTATCGAAGAGTCAGGTAATATTGTTGGGGTTAATGCTATCTCGCCTGATTCTGAAGCCTATCAATTGAACGCTCCAATGGTCATTGATGCTTCTGGACGTGATACCATTGCTCAAAATAAACATAAATGGAAAAAGCGTGACCCTGAACTTAATAAGATAGCTATATGGACATATTACAAAGCTGCTAAGAGAGATCCTGGACTTGATGCAGGTTCCACTACTGTTGCTTACCTTCCTGGTAAAGGGTGGTTTTGGTACATCCCGCTCGAAGGAGATATTGTCAGTGTAGGAATTGTAGCTGAAAGGGAATATCTATATAACGACACGAAAGATTTGTCAGATATATTTGCCCGTGAGATAAAGAACAATCTATGGATTGATGAACATCTAAAATGCGGTGAACAATTTGGTAAGTATTGGTCAACGGGCGAATACTCTTACAGATCTGAATTTTGCGCCACTAACGGACTGTTACTTGCCGGAGATGCTTATGCTTTCTTGGATCCTGTTTTCTCGTCAGGCGTTTTTCTTGCTTTAAAAAGTGGTGAAATGGCAGCTGATGCAGTATCAAATGCAATTAGTAATAATGATTTTAGTGCCGGGCAATTCAACGATTACGGCAAAGAACTATGCAAAGGGATAGAGGCGATGCGCGCACTCGTATATGCCTTTTATGATGAAAGCTTTAGTTTTGGTGATCTCATTAAGTCGAACCCTGATCTGAAAGGAGACTTAACAGATTGTTTGATTGGTGATGTGTTTAAAGACTTCACAAAGTTATTTGGAGCAGTTTCTGATTTTGCTACCGTTCCTTCCAAACTTAAGCACGGCTTGGTTGCATAACTCACTCATGTAAGTTAATCATAATTCCTAGCTAGCAAGCGTATTGCATTATTATTTATGTCTATTTAGTAATAACGAGATTATAGCTAATAAAGTACAGCTTATCCTTTCAATCAAAGCTGTTTAAATCATATTTAAACTATTCTATAGAATAGAAGTAAAGGAACCTTAGATTGCTAGGTAAAAGAACATGGGCTGTCACTTTAAACAAAGAAGAAAAGCCGTTTTTTCTGAAACGGATTTAGCCGGTATAGTGCACTTTGCTTCATTCTTTCCGTACATGGAAGACTGTGAACATTCATTTTACAGGTCACTAGGTCACTCAGTTACCAATATGGTCGATAATGATGGCGTAAATATTGGTTGGCCCAGAGTTAACGTCTCCTGTGAGTATCTTAAATCTATTCGTTTCGAAGACGAATTTGAAATTCAATTAATAGTTTCTGATGTCACTGACAAAACAATTAAGTATGAGTTCAACTTTTTTGACGATGACAACCGGTTACTTGCTAAGGGGTCAGTAGTTGTTGTGTGTGTAAAGTTTATTGAGTCAGGAATGAAATCTACGACTATTCCAGACTCAATTCGTAATAGTATCACTAACGCAACTGAACAGTCATAAAATTAGTTTTAATGAGTGCTGTTAAATCCAAAACTTCAAATAACAAAAAAGGTATGACCTGGTTAATTTTTGCGCTAATGACAGTAGCCGCTTGGGGCGTCTATGGAATCTTCCTTCATAAGGGAGCAGTGGGAATGGGAGACCCAGAAAATGGAAGGTATAAAGCATTTCTTTGGGTAGGTATCGCATACTTTGTTACTGCTGTTGCAGCCCCTTTCTTGTTACTACTGATTAAAGGAGCCAGTTGGTCAATGCCAAGCTCAGGAATAGCTTATTCATTCATTGCTGGCATAGTTGGAGCAATTGGTGCTTTTGGAGTCCTTTTAGCTTTCGGTGCAAAGGGTCATCCAGCTGTCGTAATGGCTATAATTTTTGCCGGAGCACCAGTCGTTAATGCGCTAATCTCAATTGCCATGGATCCTCCACCAGGCGGAATAGGTTCAGTTCCGAAACTATTTTGGGTTGGTGTCGCTATGGCTGCAGTTGGGGGCTGTGTCGTCACGAAATTTAAACCGCAAGGAGCAAAACCACACGGACCACCCCCTGCAGTTAAAATTGATCAGTAACTAATTTAGCACTCAATAATATTTCAATTTTTAGCGAACGTTTCCTGATGCTTGAAGATAATGAATTAAATTCACTCAAAAAGCTCATCAAACATCAGCTAAGCAACCCTAATTCCTTAAATGCTACTAAACTTATAAGTAACGGTATATTTGATTCAGATGAAGTTAGTAGAGAGCAATTCATTGACAATTGTCCTTTCACAACCAAATCCGAAATCGTTCTTGATCATAAAAAGAACCCTCCATTTGGATCAAATCTGATTAGGGATCTTAACAATTATAACAGACTATCTAAAACTAGCGGCACTTCAGGTGAATCCATTTCATGGCTCGACACCCCTGAGGATTGGTCCAACATGCTCGATGCTTGGGATGTAATTTACAATTCATCAGAGCTCAATACTGAACATGACGTTATATACTTTGCTTTTTCATTCGGCCCATTTCTTGGATTTTGGACTGCTTATGAAGCTGCAGTTCGGCAAGGATTCCTTACAGTGCCAGGAGGAGGCCTTAGTTCTGATGCAAGGATTGAATCCATCATAGACTGCTCAGCAACTGTTCTTTGTTGTACGCCCACTTATGCGATTAGACTAGGTGAAGCAAATTCTAAGGGATCTGCTACAAACATAAATACAATTATTGTTGCTGGCGAACCTGGAGGATGCATTCCTTCAATAAGAACACGTATCAGTAATTTGTGGTCCGGTGCAAAAGTTATTGATCATCACGGCATGACAGAGGTGGGACCCGTTAGCGTGCAGAATCACATTGATTCCTTCACATTATCACTTATCCCGGGTTTTCATTTAGCAGAAGTGATCGGAATTGAATCTGGCAAAGAAGTAGATATTGATGAAGAAGGAGAACTGGTTTTAACGACACTTAAAAGAAATGATAATGCTCTCTTACGATACAAGACGGGTGACCTTGTCAAAAAGGCTACATGTAATATTAATGGCACAGAAATGTTAGGCTTGGAGGGGGGAGTTCTTGGAAGAATCGATGACATGGTTGTGATAAGGGGAGTTAATATTTATCCGTCTGCCATTGACTCTGTCATAGGTGAGTATGATCAGGTGACCGAGTACCGCGTTCTAGTAAAAGAGAAACGATCCATGAAGGAGATTGAAATCCTTATTGACCTTAATTCTAGTTCAGAAGAAAAAACTTTAATTAAAAACATTGAAGAAAAATTACGCTCAGTTTTTTCCTTGAGGATACCAGTTAAAACCGTCAAAAACGGTGAGTTAGAAAGTTTTGAATTTAAAGCCAAGAGATGGATCACAGAATGATTGTTCAATTAGATAAAATCTCAAAAAGTTATCCAGAGGGTTCAGATAACAAAAGACGCGAGATATTTAACGATCTTAGCCTCAGCATTCAAACTGGGCAAAGCGTCTCAGTCGTCGGCCCTTCAGGTTGTGGTAAAAGCACCCTCCTAAATATTATTGGAACATTAGATTCACCTGATTCCGGAGAAGTTGAAGTATGCGGAAGCAATATATCTAACCTTAATGACAAAGGATTGTCAGCGCTTCGAGCTGACAAAATAGGTTTTGTATTTCAATCACATCATCTACTCCCGCAAATATCGGTTATCGAAAATGTAATATTGCCCAATTTGGCCTCTTCATCACCATTAGAACAGAGCGAATGCAGTAACACCGCAATTCAATTACTTGAAAGTGTAGGAATGTCAGACCATGCACATAAAATGCCTTCAGAAATATCGGGAGGCGAAATGCAAAGGGTCGCTGTTGTTCGCTCAATGATCAATTCACCAGAGCTTCTACTGGCTGACGAACCCACTGGAGCTCTTGACCGAGAAAGAAGCGAGGAATTGATTGCTCTTTTATTACATCTTTGTGACGAACATAATACAGGTCTTATCCTAGTTACACATGACGTCAAAACCGCTTCTCGTATGGAAAGAAATCTAGCCTTCGAGGGAACTAGTATCGTTGAAGTCTAATGACAATGATTCGATTAGCTTTTAAGGGATTTTTACATTATTGGAAAATTTCTATATGCCTTTGCTTGGGTATAACGCTAGCATCATCAATACTTACTGGATCACTATTTGTTGGAGATTCAGTCGATCAAACGCTTAGAAATTCTGCCTTCCAGAGGATTGGCTCAGTCAGATCAGCGCTAATTGCCGGAGATCGTTTTTTTACTTCGGATTTAGCTTCGAAGGTTACGCAATCGATACAAAATAATATTTCAACTGCGGCTTTAAATCTACCAGGGGTATTAACTACTCCTGACAAAACAAAAAGAGTAAACCGAATAAATCTCTACGGAATTGATAATGACTTTTGGCAATTAGCAGGTAACTCCAATGATAAAATCACTATTACTGACAATAACTTTTTAGCTATCGGCAGCGCCCTCGCAGAACAAAAACAATTGCAAATAGGTGATCGAGTTATCATAAAAGTTGAAATGCCTGGCCATGTATCACGTGATGCACCTCTGTCAGGCGAGTCAGGCAAGCTAGCTGTAATTTCTTCTGAAATTACTCATATTGTAAGTGCTCAGAGTGGCGGCAGCTTCAGCCTTCGTGCAGAGCAAAGCTCAGCATTAAATGTTTTTGTTCCTTTAAAAACATTACAAGAAGAGCTCTCCAAAGAAAACAGGGCAAACATAATGCTCTCTTCATCGTCTAACAACTTTGAGAAAGCAGTCCAAAATTCATGGACTTATCGTGACCTAGAACTCAATTACACTTCTAACCCCGATTCTGGGATTAATTTTACAACGTTCCAAAGTGATAGAGTATTTATCAGCGATAAAGTTGAATCGACAATCATGGCTGTCGATAACGCTGCCGAGTCAATACTCTCATATCTTGTTAATGATATTCGAGTTGAAGACAAATCAGTCCCTTATTCCGTAGGAACCGGAATCGGCCCACAATCAGCAAAACTACTTGGAATCCAAGTTCCTCGTAAAAATGAAGTGTGCATACATCATTGGTTATCAGATGACATAGAGAAGGGAGGTCTAGATATCGGAGCAGGTGATACAATTAATATTAGTTACTTCTCGGTGATTAACACAAGAGAGTTCACAACTGTAGGAGACCAGCTAGATGAGAATGGCCTAGAAGATGAATCAGATAAGAGAGAATTAAAGGTCACATCAATAATTCCTTCAGATAACCCTGGACTAAGAATGAAATGGGTTCCTGAATTTCCGGGGCTAAAGACAGCCAAGACACTCTCAAGTTGGGAGAGCGGGCTGCCACTTGATACAAAAAGAATTCGTCCAAAAGACGAAAAATATTGGGACAAGTATCGCGCAACTCCCAAAATGTTTATTTCCATCGATTTGGCTAGAGGTTATTGGGGGAACCGGTTCGGTAAAACAACATCCATACTTGTTAGTAAGCTCAACAGTGAAAATTTCCACGAACTGATCTCACCGAATTTAAAGCTCACTGATCTAGGGATGCAAATACGCTACCCCCAAAATGAAGCTGAACGCTCAGTTTCAAATGCTCTAAATTTCGGTTCCCTATTTGCTTCACTTAGCGGATTTCTTATACTTGCATCATTGTTACTTTCATTAATGCTTTGCTTGTTCGCCGTTGAATCTAGAACAACACAGTTAGGAGCTCTGGGCGCTCTTGGTTTCACACAAAAGAAATTGAGGAAACTTCTCTTGGTTGAATTTTTAATTTCTGTTCTCTTAGGATCTTTATTGGGAGCATTAGGAGGTTACCTTTACACAAAAATCACACTAGTGGCCTTGAGCAGTATCTGGATAGATGCAGCTGCAGGCGTTCAATTTGTCTTTGAGGCTAAATTCGACTCATTAATTTACGGCACATTGGGAATCTTCCTATTCGCTATGATTGTGATCCGACTTTCCGTGAACAAAATCACATCTCAAGCACCGAGAATATTATTAGCTTCATCAAATGGTATTGGGCTAAACGCCAACACTAAGAGAAGAGGAAAAAGGAGCTCCAGTCTCCTCAAGAACATTGTTATTATTATAAGTTTTTCCTTAGGAGCGTGTTGTGTAGCTTTAGGATATGGATCAGAAGGGGAAAGGCTTGCAGGATCATTTTTTGGAGCGGGTTTCTTTTTTCTGTGCGGGTTCATTCAAGTTTTTTCTTATTACCTGAAGACCCTCTCTATATCTACTAGAAACAAAAAAAGCAGTCTCAATAGTATAGCTCGAAGGAACGCGGCAAGAAGATTGGGCCGATCTTTAGCCGTCGCAGCTACTGTAGCCTCAGGTGTCTTTCTTATAATATCAGTTAACGCATTCCGATTAAGTAGCTCAACAAATGATAGCAGTAACGAATCAGGCACCGGAGGATATGAGTTCTTTGCGAAATCAACTCTCCCTATATATGAAGATTTAAACGACACAAAAGAACGCGATAATTTTGGGTTTGAAGATTACACGACAAGCCAAATAAATTTCGTCCCTTTCAGGGTCATCAAAGATGGAGAAGAGGCCAGCTGCCAAAACCTTAACCACGCTATAAAGCCCAGAGTGCTCGGAGTTAACCCTGAGCCTCTAATAAGAGATAAGTCGTTCCGATTCGCTGCGGTTCTTACTGCACCCAATACTACCCACACTCAAACCAAATCCAATTGGGAGGCACTCAATAACGAGTCACCTCAAAACATTATTCCAATCATTGGAGATAAAGCCTCAGTGATGTGGGCAATGAAAAAAAAGCTTGGCGACTTCGTTGATTACACTGCTGACAATGGACAGCCATTAAAATTACAAGTTGTAGGGTTATTGGAAAACTCCACACTACAGGGCAATCTTGTCATGTCAGAAGCGAACTTCATTAAATATTTTCCCAGCGCCTCAGGCTATCAAATGTTTCTGGTTAACTCAGGCGCATTAAACAAAATATCGGAATCGAAAATGATTGCAGATGTAACCAGAGCACTCGAGCAAAGGGGAATGGAATTTGTCAGCTCGGATAAAAAGCTAGAGGAATATACCAAAGTCCAGAACACTTACATATCAATCTTCAGTGTTCTAGGAGGCCTGGGCCTTTTACTAGGCACTCTTGGTGTGGGAATGTTAATCGCTCGAAGCGTCATTGAAAGAAGATCGGAACTTTCAATAATGACAGCCCTTGGATTTCGAAGAACCACCCTCACACGAATGCTTATTTCTGAACATCTGTTCTTAGTTGCGTTCGGAATTATCTCAGGCATTTTAGCCTCAATCATATCCATATTCCCAAACATCAGCGGCAAAGGAGCACAGTTCCCGATTGGTTTTCTCTTTGGGATTGTTTTGCTTATCAGTATCGGGAGTATTACTTTCTGTATTATTTCTGCTCGTTTATCTCTCAATGGCAACTTAATTCAAGGCATCCGTAGCGAATGAAAAATCTCATACTTACTCTATTATTACTATCGATTAACTGCTCGTTCATATTTAGTCAGGAAAAATATTCAAACGATTTTGAATCACTTGAAATAGATTCATTCCCTAAAGGAATGATGGAAATTGACGGTATCTTCAAAGTCAAAACTTCAGATTCTAATAAAGTAGGTAACCGTAGATACCTAGAAATGTCTGCAGAACCATTGACCGAGAATGCTGTAATATTTGGACCCTCTGTTAAAAAGTCAGCTATCGCGCAAGCTAAGATCAAAGGTTTCAGAAAAAGAAGAAGTTATCCTCGCTTTGGAATTGGCCTTCACGGAATATCTGGTTACAGGCTCAGAGTTGTACCTTCAAAAAAAGTTATTGAACTGGTTAAGAATGAAGAACCAGTTAAAAGCGTCCCTTATAAATGGACCCCAGATCAGTGGGTCAATCTACGACTTAAAATAGAGCAAGATGGCGTCAATTGGAAGATATCAGGATCAGCTTGGACCGATGATATTAAAGCCCCTAAGAATGATTTAATTACACATCTCCACGAAGGATCTCCTGGCCAAGGCAAAGCATCATTGTGGGGAACCGCATATTCCGGAAAAGTCATTCAATTTGATGATTTAATCCTAGAATATACAAAATAAACCCCTAATAACCCTCATATTGAGGATATATTATTGAACTTAATACTTCACATCGGTATTTCTATAATAATTATTTCTCATTTAATGATTAATCTCCACTACTGAAAAAATGAATTTTAAGCCCCTACTATTAATCAGTACTCTAACGTATTTCCTTGCTTTCACTGCAAATGCTCAGAACACGCCTCAACTAGAACAGAGTGATATTTACGGAGATCTTAGTGATTATCTTTCATGGCCAATGAGCGCAACTGCATTTAGTGGAACTGACCTTAGCGTCATGAACAGATTCAGTGACCGAGAGCTTGCTGATCTCATCCCAAGCTATTCAAAAACAGATACTGGCATTGGGTCATTCGGTGATGTTTCGAGCATGAGAGGTTTGACGAATACTCCTTTCTTTAGTTCACCTTCAGTAATTCAATATGTCGATGATGTTCCATCAGGTAATATATTTTCACACACCGCACCCCTACATGCAGTTGATAGAGTTGAAATATTGAGAGGAGCACAAAGCACCCTATTCGGAGTTAACTCCTATGCAGGCGTTGTCAACATCGTGTCCAAGCGCCCTTCAAATGAGTTAGAAGGTTCAATCTCCTCATCATATGCAAACTATGACACTAAATCCTTTGATTCCTATATTATGGGGCCACTAAATGATGACAACAGTTTATCTTTTCGCTTAGGAGGACAGTACTTCGAACGTGATGGCTATTTAACCAATTCACTACTTGGAATATCCCCAGACAATCAGGAGCATATTTCAGGGGCAGGATCAATATATTGGAACCTTTCTGAAAATTGGGAAATCTCATTGAGCGCTTCCCATGATAACTACGATGATGGAATTGCAAGACTCACACCATTATCATCCGATCCTTTCACCTTAAATTCTGACGTCAGAGGATCATCTAAGCAGAACGCTCAAAGCCAATCTCTCAGAATGTCTTATGAAAGTGATGAATTAAATTTTCTATCAGTCACTTCACGCAGGAACTGGGAAATTAGCCCATACCATTTCGACTTAGACTTTGGTCCAAATCCCGGCAATGAGTCTAAAATATATCAAGAACAAGACTCCGTTTCTCAGGAATTCAGGTTCTCCTCAGCTAACAACACCACACTTGAATGGACCGGCGGCGCTTACTTTGGTGAGACCGAGCTAGATGGCAACACAAAGAGGAATTTCATTATTCCACTTCCCCCACAATTCGGTGGAGGATTTGCGCCAGTCTCGACAACGACTGATTACATTCTAAGCGAGAACGCTTATGCCTTATTTGGTCAAATCACCTATAATGGAATCGAGAGAACAGGCATGCATTTGGGACTCAGATTAGATCAGGTAGAAAAAAGTATACATAGGAATGCGTTTGGCCTAGCTGGTCCGGTTCCACTAATTAACCTTGAAAACGACTATTCATTTGTCAGTCCAAGAGCAGGAATCGATTTTGAGTTAAATGACAGTTCCTTAGTCTACGTAAACACAGGAATTTCTACTAAACCAGGTGGATTCAGCGCATTCATTGATAATCCACAAAGCGCTGCATTTGATGAAGAAGAGTCATGGAACAATGAGATCGGTTTGAAGAAGAAATGGTTAGATGGTAACTTAAAAACCAACATCGCATTATTTCATAATGACATTGATAATTACCAAATTGAAAGATCATTAGTGGCCACTGACTATGCCGTACTCAATGCTGAAGAAGCTAAATCATATGGCGTTGAGATTGAATTCAGCGCCGAACTATTCGACGGACTAACTCTTCAAGGATCTCTAGGTAAAGTTAATACTGAACTCACAAAATACACCGACCCGCTAACAGGGGCCGATCTTTCAGGAAACAAGGCGCCATTTGTTCCTGAACTTGACGCATCACTTTCTGCGACATATCAACATGAGACGGGCCTCTTTGCTAGAGTCGAATTGGTCCACAAGGGGGAGATATTCTTTGATGACAGAAATGTCGGAACATTCGTTGAAGATGGATTCACCATTCTTAATGCAGCAGTAGGCTACAAGGCTAATTCCGGTTTAGAGTTGAGTGTGTTTGGTACCAATTTAACAGACGAAGTCTTTTATCTTAACATGACTCCAGACCTTAACGCTGGGACCGTAGGCGCACCTCAACTTGTAGGAGTAAAAGTCAAATGGGATTACTAATCCCCTCGATAAAGAAATAATTAATTTCGCTGGATTTAAGTGACGGATTTAATAAATTTTTTCGTCCACCTTGAATAATCAATCATCAGAATCAGAAATAATAGCCTCTAACCAACTCAGTGAGGACTTTGCACTCATTGAATTGTCCGACCGTCGTATTTTTCTGGGCAAGGGACCATTCAATCGTGCAACTACACCGGCTCAGAGTGGAATCTCATTTTATGTGAACGATTTCAATTTGTCTTCACGTCGACCTTGGTTCATTCCATCATCTTACGAAGAAATTAAGGCATCTGACATTGCTCATTTAACAAATGGCCACGCCTTACCAAGGCTTCAATGGAAGGATCCTAATTATAATGATTTTAAAGAATGCTTCGATCACATTAGCAAACTAAGAGAAGAGGGAGTGCTTCAAAAGGCGGTCCCAGCCGTAACTTCAACCTCCCCAATCTCTGACCCTTCTAATTATTGTTTGAACTTAGTCAAAGCTTCATTTCCTCACTTATCGTCATTATCTGCATACGCGTTCTCAGTCAAAGGAAATGGTTTTGTTGGTTTATCTCCTGAACAAATATTCAAACTCGAATCCTCTCAATTACATACAATGGCACTCGCTGGCACATCGGTCTCAGAAGAAAATTCATTATTTGAGAACGACCCCAAAGAACAACACGAGCATCAACTAGTAGTTGAATCAATCAGAAGAAGACTAAGTGGTCTGGGAATGGTTGAAGAGTCGGAAAGGAAAACCCTTGATATTGGAGGAATGGTACACTTTCTATCCAATTTCACTGTGACTCTTAATGAAGATCCTACCATAGATGAAATCATTAGAAATCTTCATCCCACACCAGCACTCGGCACTGTCCCTAGAACGAACGAAACTTCTACTGTTCTTGATCAGATCAGAAATAGATTAAAAGTCCCACCAATGTTCGGCTCTCCATTCGGAATAAAGGTCGATAATTTTTTTGAAGCTTTTGTTTTAATCCGAGGTTTATTCTTCAATAAAGACACTATTCATCTCCCTACAGGTTGCGGAATAGTAGACGGCAGCAAGATCGGCAATGAGTGGGATGAGCTTGCATTCAAGAGGCGATGGGTCAAAAGTTCTTTTGGCCTTAATCAGTGAAACACGAATAAATAATGAACGCAGCCAAGGAAGCCGTCATGGACTGCCTCGAGCTTGGGGCAAAAGATTTTGTTCTTTGTTCAGGCGCCAGAAATCTTGAGCTAATTTCCCTTATTCAATCAGTTCAAGGCGTTAATACGTATCATTTCCCTGAAGAAAGAAGCGCTGCATTCTTTGCAATGGGAAGGTCAATAAAGGAATGCTCTCCAACAGTTATAGTTACTACTTCAGGAACCGCAGTACCTGAGCTTTTCCCGGCCGTCATTGAATCTTTTTACCAATCAATCCCTCTCATACTCTTAACCGCTGATCGCCCCAAAAGATATCAAGGAACAGGTTCACCGCAAACGATCGATCAAATCAACATATTCGGATCCTACGCACAGAGTGAGATCAAGGCATGGTCAGCGAATATGCCACTACATATAAATGTTAATTTAGAAGAGCCTTCTAAGATTTCTGAGATTAACGAGCTAATTCAAATACCTGAAATCAAAATTCCTTCTATCACCACTAATTGCCACGATCAGATCAAGGCAGACACATTAGAGTTACAAAGATTCCTCAATAGGGCAGAAGATTTATTTGTCCTAGTCGGAAACATTAATGAGGATCTTCAAGATGACGTGTACAAATTTATCATTAGTAACAATTTATCTGTCTACGCCGAATCCACGTCGGGCCTAAGGGAAAAACTCACGTCAGCGTTACCTTCCGATATTAACGCGAAATTTATTCTTAGAATTGGTGCTTTACCGTCTTGTGGATATTGGAGAGAACTGGAAAATGACGAGCACATTGAGGTCTTTTCTGTTACCATGAACGGTCTCCCTGGACTCTCCAGAAATTCAACGGTTGCAAAGAAAGTTAATTGGGATGGACTCAGTTATCGTTTTACAAAAGAAGTAAAACAAAAACACAATTCCATTACTTTACTTGATGAGCTAATTTCTAAATACCCTAATGCAGAACTTTCTTGGTTAAGACACTTATCTGAATGTATACCGGGAAATTCTTTAGTTTTTTTAGGCAACAGCCTGCCTTCTAGAGAATGGGAAATTGCTGCTACCAGAGTCAGCAAGAACTTAAGTTGTTATTCAAATAGAGGTGCCAATGGTATAGACGGCAACATTTCAACTTTTCTTGGTATTGCTAACAATGAAAAGGAATCATGGGGTATTTTCGGAGATCTTACAGCAATGTATGATCTCTTCGCTCCTTGGATAATCAGGAATCAGAATGAAAACAATATTAGAATCGTTGTAATTAATAATGGTGGAGGAAAAATATTTTCCAGAATAGATGCCGTGAACGAATCGGCAGATGATATCAAAGAATCCATAATTAATAATCACTGCATTGGATTTGAATCCTGGGCCTCGATGTGGGGAATTAATTACATCAACGCACAAACGCACTCTGATCTCAATGATATACCAGACGGACCAGTCATCATTGAGGTGGTTCCTGACATTGAATCAAGTGAACATTTTTGGAGAGAATTATAAGACCACATGATTTTCTTTCTTCATGGTGCAGTTGGTCACTCAAGTGATTGGGACCTTATCATCGACTCTCTCAACTCCTTTCAATGTGAATCCATTGATCTCTATTCATATAGCTCTGAAAACATAGGCGTAGCCGCGAGAAAAATAAACTCATTGGCAGGACCTGGTGACGTTATCGTTGGATATTCCCTAGGAGCAAGAATCGCTCTTCAAGCGTTACTTGAGAATGACTCGCCTTGGTCAAAAGCAATCATCATCTCTGCTAACACAGGAATTACTGACAATCTATCCAGGAATGTACGCATTAACCATGACCTACAATGGTCTGAACTATGTAATTCTAATTGGGCACAATTCATATCTGATTGGGAAAGACAATCTATCTTTGATCACTCAAAACCAATTGCCGACCGAAAACAATTAATGCCTCTTAAAGGAAAAATTTCAGAGACATTCATTAACTGGTCTTCAGGGATGCAGCCCGCTCCAATTACAAACTTCGATCGAATTAAAAGTCCTACACTTTGGATAACAGGTGAATTGGATGAAAAATATTCAAAAATCGCCAAACTTGCATGCGAACAGCTGCCACTTTCACAACTTAAGGTTATAACTAATTCAGGACATAGAGTTCCCTGGGATAATCCAAAAGAGACAGCCGATGCGATCAATGTTTTCATTTCCTGATTAATCGTGTATCGATAGAAACCATGTGGAATAAAATTAGTGATTTTGAAGATATTCTTTTTGAGAAGACTCACGATGGAGTTGCCAAAATTACTATTAACAGGCCAGAAGTCAGGAATGCTTTCAGACCAGAAACAGTCGATCAAATCATTGAAGCTTTGGACATAGTCCAAAATGACGAAACGGTCGGTGTTTTAATATTAACTGGAGCAGGAGATAAAGCATTCTGCTCTGGAGGAGATCAAAAGGTAAGGGGAAACGCTGGTTATATCGGCAAGGATGGAATTCCCAGACTAAATATACTTGAAGTGCAAAAAAAAATTCGTTCACTTCCAAAACCTGTAATCGCAATGGTTGCTGGCTATGCGATTGGAGGGGGACACGTTCTTCATGTTGTATGTGACCTGACGATAGCTGCCGATAACGCAATCTTCGGACAGACAGGCCCTAAGGTAGGCTCATTTGATGGAGGCCTTGGCTCAAGCTATCTTGCAAGAATCGTCGGTCAGAAAAAGGCCCGTGAAATCTGGTTCCTTTGCCGTCAATACAATGCTTCAGAAGCTTTGGACATGGGACTAGTTAATTCCGTAGTCCCTTTGGAAAAACTTGAAGATGAAACACTCAAATGGTCACGAGAAATGCTACAACACTCACCACTAGCCTTAAGATGTATTAAGTCAGCAATGAATGCTGACTGTGATGGTCAGATCGGACTACAAGAACTTGCTGGTAATGCGACTCTTCTTTATTACATGTCCGAGGAAGCCAAAGAAGGCAAAACTGCTTTCAATGAAAAGAGAAGTCCTGACTTCTCAAAATTTCCGAGGCTCCCTTAATTATGGATGATGAGAGTCTGTTCTTTCCTGCACTCTTAGCTGCGTCACGACCAAAAACACTCATGGCAGCAGTACTGCCTGTGTCTCTTGGAACAGTACTAGCATATGCAAGTACTGAATCTTTTAATTACATTTTATTCGGTTCAATCATTCTAAGTACACTCTGCATTCAGATAGCTACCAACTTATTTAATGACGCTTTAGACAGTAAAAAAGGTGCTGATACGGATCAACGAATTGGACCAAAAAGAATGGCTTCCTCAGGCCTATTGTCTCCACAAAGCCTTATCATCGCGGGATTAACTTTCTGCTTCATGGCAATAACATTTTCGTTACCCCTCATCGTGGCTAGAGGGATACCAATAATTATTATTGGCATGATCTCCTTACTTCTCGCTTATGGATACACTGGTGGGCCATGGCCACTCGCTTACAAAGGGCTTGGTGAAATTTTCGTGTTTCTATTCTTTGGATTGATAGCAGTGAATGGCACTTTTTATGTATTTACAGGGGTCATCAGCCCTGAATCTGTCTTGCTCGGCTCTCAGTCCGGTCTTTTGTGTGCAATAATTATATCTATAAACAATGCTCGGGATATCGTAGAGGATAGAAAATGCCGCAAACTGACATTAGCTGCCAGGCACGGCATCACATTTGCTAGGATGAAAATATTGATTCTAAGTATACTTCCTTATTTATTAGGCCTTCTTTGGATCCCGCTCGGCCATAAATTTATGGCACTCATTCCACTCATGGGAATGCCCTTATCTGCTAGAATAGCGTTTTTAGTTGTCAAAAATGAACCAAGCACTTCATATAACAAATTCCTTGGCCTTTCAGTCATTGCATACTTGAACTTCTCCATTCTCTTATACTTTGGTTTACAATTAAAATGAAGGATACGGTGCAGATTCACAAATATACGACCCATTTTGAATCACCTCCAAATGCATTATCCACAACCGGCTTAATTGAAGGAGCTCTCATCAGGTGTGACGGAGGCTATGGCTGCCTTCAACCATGGCCCAGCCTCGGTGATGAAAATCTTAATTATCACTTACAGTCCATCGTAAAGAGCGATCCAACTGAGCAGGTTCTCGCATGTCTAAAGTGCTGTGAAATAGATGCTGATGCTCGGACCAGAGGCATTGACCTATTTGATGACCTTATTATCCCTCGGTCTCATTTGTCTGTTCCTTTATTCCCTATACGCGAAATTAGTAATGACGCTAGAGAAGACTTCACTCACATAAAGGTAAAAGGAAATAATGAAATCCTAAAAGTTGCCCATTACCTAGAAATGATTCCGGAAAAAATATCAATAAGAGTGGATTTCAATTCATCTCTTAGGCCAAATGAATTCATTGAATTTACACGTGAATTGAGCCCAAACTGCTTGCAGCGCATAGACTTTATCGAAGACCCATTCCCCTACGATTCCAATATTTGGGAGCAATACTCAAATCAAACAGGTCTTAACTTTGCTTTAGATAGGGGACCTAAAGATGCCACCCTTGGATTTGCCGTTAGAATATGGAAGCCTACTATATTTCCACAACTTCCAGATAGCATGCCTATCTGCGTTACTCATAACATGGATCATGAACTTGGCAGGCGTTATGCGACCTACCAATCAGCCATAACAGACAATGCTGTTTCTGTTCACGGAACAGGAATTTTCGATGAGTTAAAGAATGGTTATGGTTTGGGTATGACTGAAATCTTAGAGGAACTTCAATGGGAGGAACTCGCATGAGCAATTTCGATAGAAGGTACTGGGATTCATCTGAGAATACCCTTCACTCAAATGAGTTCGATGAAAGCATATTAGATTCAATTTACCGAACTACATCTGAACTAAAAATGATCGGTAAAATAATCCTATCCACATCAGGTACAGCCTCGTCACCTAAGTTATCAGTAATCTCTAAGCATGCCATGTTATGCTCCGCATCTTCGGTTAACAGTCATCTAAACATATGTTCGAGTGATAAATGGCTATGCTGTCTACCTACAACTCATGTGAGCGGTCTCTCAATCCATGCAAGAGCATCCCTAAGTAACTCAAATATTGTTGAATTAACTCATAAATGGTCACCAAATGATTTCATAAAACACATTAATGATCATCAGATCACTCTATGCTCTTTAGTCCCTTCACAACTCTATGACCTGATGAGTTTGGACCATGAACCTAACGCTGAGCTGAGGGCACTAATTATTGGTGGGGACAAACTCAATGAGGAAACTCGCAACAAGGCGCTTAATCTTGGTTGGCCAGTCATTCTTACTTACGGAATGACAGAAACCTGCTCTCAAGTTGCCACCGAAATTAGTCCCGGAGAAGGCATGCAAGCTTTAGATCTATGGGATATAAAGTTCAGTAGCGAGGACGAATTACTAGTCAGAGGAGATGCACTGTTCGATGGCTACATTGAACAAACGGGAAAGAATTGGCACTTCACTGAACCCTTTTCAGATGATGGCTGGTTCTTAACTGGTGACATCGCTGAACTCAACAATAATAACATCACCATCACTGGCCGAAAGGACGAGCAGGTTAAAATTTTAGGCGTAAAAATTAATTTAAAACAATTAAGGTTGTCCGTTAGTTCTTTATACGGCCAATCAATCACTTTAATGTCCATTCCAGATTCGCGAAAGGGGAGTAAGATAGTTATGGTTGCCGATAAATCATCAGATCACACAAGCGCCTTCAATGAATACAATTCCTCCGTTAAAAGTATAGAACGAGCAGACGAACTTATTGTCATCGACAAGATACCGCGAACCTCACTTGGAAAGTTAGCACTAAAGGAACTTTACGACACGCTTGAAAAGAGAATCGACGCATGATTTCCCCAGAACCCAAGTGAAGTTGAAAGGACATGATTCTTTTCCATCACTTGAGATGCTCCTTTCACCAAATTTAAGTCTATTTTAGGGTCAGCAGTTTCAAGGTTTGCCGTGTGAGGCAATGAACCTTCTCTCAACGACATCACAGAAAGCACCGCTTCAAGGGCAGGCGATGCCCCCAAACAATGACCAGTGATAGGCTTAATCGAGCTGACAGGAACATTTGATAATGCTCCTATCTGATTAAATGCTTTCGATTCACATAAGTCATTAAGGACTGTGCCTGTACCATGTGCATTTATGTAATTTATTTCTGAAGGATCAATTTTAGCCATCGTTATTGTGTTATTGATGGTCTTAGCAAGTCCTGACCCACTTTCTTCAACGCCAACTTTTCCACTCTGACTGAGTGCACTAGCCCAACCCGACAATTTCGCGATAGGATTACCATCTCTCTGTCTTACATGATCAGATGATTCAATGACCAAAAATCCAGCACCTTCGCCAACGACCAACCCATTCCTTTCAACATCGAATGGCTTACACGTCCTCTCATCAATCGCATCATATCCAAGCAGACCTGCAGATTTCATTACGCTAATGATCGATTCATTAATGACTGACTCAGCGCCTCCGACAATTGAAACATCACAACTGCCACCAATTATCAGACCCGCACCAATACCAATAGCTGATGCACCCGATGAGCAAGTTGATGACAGAGTCAAGGAAGTGCCTGTTGCCCCTATGAATTGTGACATCGAACCACTCAATGCTGCCATCGTCCCTGTAGCTGCAAATGATGGGAGCTGGGCCTTTCCGGAAACTTGCCTTTTATACGTTTCTTCCCATTTACCGACCGGCCCCCTAGAGGTACCTGCAATTACTGAAATCCTGTCAGTATCGATTTGAGCTTCATGTAACCCGGATTGACGCCACGCTTCATTACCAGCGACAATGGCAAGTTTAGAGGTTCTATCGAGCTTATTAATTCCTTTAAATTCAGGTAAACACAATGAAGTATCATCAACTGAACATACAGGAATATTAGATTTTACTTCCCCAGATCTTACTTTAATGATTCTAGTATTAATCGATGAAGCGTGCGCAGCATCAAATAATGCATTTGCACCTGCACCTGCTGAACATATTGACCCTATTCCTGTAATCCAAATATCCATCAATTCTTACATTGATATTCGCTTATCGTAATCAACATCGCAAACCTTGTATAATAGGTTAAATTTTTAATGCGACATATTAAATACATACCATCAAAAGATATACATCTCCCTGAATATGATGATATTATAGATGTTCGCTCACCCTTGGAATTTGCCGAAGACCATTTGCCTGGTTCTATCAATTTACCGGTTCTATCAAATTCAGAGCGGGAAGAGGTCGGAACAACATATAAACAAATCAACCCTTTCGAAGCCAGGCGGCGTGGAGCGGCACTCGTTTCACGTAACATATCTGAACACCTTGACCGCTATTTCTTTGATAAAGAAAAGGATTATTCTCCACTCATTTATTGCTGGAGAGGAGGTGAGAGATCAAGATCAATTGCTACGATCCTAGAGTCGATCGGCTGGAAACCAACATTACTTGAAGGGGGATATCAAGCATACAGAAAGCATATAGTAGAATCATTAGACAATATTCTACAAAATGATTTCCATTTTAAAATCATCTCCGGCCTCACAGGTTCAGGAAAAACTAAACTATTAAAAAATCTCAACGATTGTGGCATGCAAACAATTGATCTCGAGGGTTTGGCAGCCCATAGAGGATCTGCCCTAGGTGAAGAAACTACCATTGATCAGCCAAGCCAAAAAATGTTCGAGCGTATTTTGTATGAGGAGTTACTTAAATTCAGCAACGATCAGCCCATTTTTTTGGAATCTGAAAGCTCACGCATAGGAAATCTTCAAATCCCTTCAAATTTCTGGACAATAATGAAAAATTCCCCCGTATTAGAACTAGAGGTGGACCTTAATTATAGAGTTAATTTTCTCCTGAGTGAATATGGTCACTTCACTGAAGACAAGGAACTTCTTAAAACTAAGCTTGAAAAAATCAAACACCTTAAGTCCGAATCAATTTTTAATAATTGGATCTCAATGGTAGAGCAAAATAATCATAAGAGTTTTGTCGAATCTATCTTAAAAGATCATTATGATGCCGCTTACCTGAGCTCTAGAAGAAAAACATACATCAGTGAACCAGATCACACCTTCAGCATGAATGAGATCAATGCCACTTCACTTAGCGAAGTGGCCAAACAAATCGTTGCCACTTTAGATACCTAATACCATTACGGTAAATCAAGCCTTAGTCTGGCCATTACCAGTGATCAGGTATTTATAAGATGTAAGTTCACGTAATGCCATAGGGCCCCTAGCATGAAGCTTATCAGTGCTGATTCCAATCTCAGCTCCAAACCCAAACTCCTCACCATCACTGAACCTGGTAGAAACGTTCCAGAAAACTGTCGCCGAATCAATCTCACTCATGAATTGTTGGGCTTTTCTATCTGATCCAGTTACAATGCAATCACTATGGTGTGAGCCATATTCATTAATGTGATCAATCGCTTCATTAATATCTTTAACTACCTTAATTGATAGAATCAGATCCAAATATTCAGCTCTCCAATCCTCATCTTTAGCAGCAAGCGCTGAATCCCCAATAATAGTTAGTGATTTTTCATCACAACGAAGCTCAACATCCTTTTCGATTAAATCTGCTGCAATTAATGGGAGCCATGATTCAGCGATCGTTTCTGAAACTAAAAGAGTTTCGAGTGCGTTACAGACACTTGGTTTCTGAGTCTTGGAATCAATGACAAGTTTTCGTGCCATGTCTGAATCACATTCATCATCAATATACAAATGACAAATCCCATCATAATGTTTTATGACTGGCATCCTAGCCATTGAAACGACCGCTTCAATGAGCCCTGCACCTCCTCGGGGTATAATCAGATCTAAGTACTGGTCCATTTGCGCAAGATGATTAACACTTTCTCTCTCCGTGAACGGAATAAGTTGAATGCAATTTTTCGGCAGTCCGGCAACCTCACCGCCACTTTGCAAGGAAGCAGCAATAGCCTTATTCGAATGAATCGATTCTTTACCTCCACGTAATATCGTTGCATTGCCGGTTTTTAGACATAGAACAGCAGCATCGCTAGTAACATTAGGTCTAGACTCATAAATGATTCCAATGACCCCGATAGGGACGCGGATCTGCCTGATTTGCATACCATTTGGTCGTTCCCAGTCATCCATTATCTGGCCAACAGGATCAGGCAATGATGCGACTTGACGTATACTGTCAGCGATGGCTTCGACTCTGGACTCATCTAGCCTGAGCCTATCAATCATAGCATTCGTTAGCCCATTTTCCTCCGCTGCAGAAATGTCTACCTTATTGGCTTCAATTATTGAATCTGAATCGCTCAACAACTTGTCTGCCATGGCCAACAGTATTTGATTCTTCTTATCCGTTCCTAAAGTTGCAAGCACCCTCGAAGCAGACAACGCTGCAGCACCCATATTTTCAATCTTGTCTTTAATGTCCTCACTCATATTTAAATTGTTATTCTACTACATAGACCACCACCGTTTATTAGTTCAGGAAGTTGTTCGAAATTTCTCCCATTAGCAATCAAGGCAGGGACCCCAGAATTTGCCGCCATACCTAACGCTTCAAGTTTCGTGGACATTCCACCAACGGAATAAGATCCAGTTTCACTCCTTACGTGTTGAGAAACCTCATCAATGTCACTAATGTCAGATATTAAATTTCCATCTTCGTCCATCAACCCATCAACCTCGGTTAAAATTATTAGTAACGAGGCCCTTATCAAAATAGAGAGCGACGCTGAGAGTGAATCATTATCACCAAATTTCAACTCTTCAGTAGCAACCGAATCATTCTCATTAACTATAGGAATGACGTCGTCGTGCCTCAGTAGATTTTCAAATGTATTAGTAACATTTAAGATTCGATTTGGAGTAGAGAAGTCTTCGTTTGTCAAAAGAAGCTGAGCAACATTTAAACTGTATTGACGGAATAGCGTTTCATAAAAGTGCATTAACCGAGCCTGCCCCACGGCACAACAGGCCTGAAGTTCGGACAAATCGTCAGGCCGCTCCTTAATACCGAAAGCCATCATGCCGGCAGCGGCAGCTCCACTCGAAACGATAACGGGTCGCTTTCCCATGGAATGTACATTGGAAACTGCAGTCACGAGACCGTCAAATTGACTATCATCAAGCGCAATTCCATCTGGTCGAGTCAGAATACCAGAACCAAACTTGATTACTATAATGTCTTTAGCTTTAGACATAATGGGAATCGGCACTAAATCTCCTCTTTTAGAATGTGTAAAGGTATTGTTTTAGAGGTATCGCTCAATCTTGATTTAGACTATTTTGTAGTTAGCTTAAATATATAACATGCACCCATAGTATAATGGATAGTACAACGGTTTCCGGAACCGTAGATCTAGGTTCGATTCCTAGTGGGTGTACTGCTAATATAACAGCAACTGGTAGTTAGACGTTTGCACTCAAGTGCAACTTTTTTTATGGCGCAACGCTGTCCACGGGATACACTTCAAACATGAAACCAAGGACTGGCCGATCCTACGGACTTGACTTGCCTCCACCAAAACCCCCTCTCCAATAAAATCATGAATATCCACTCCCGGCGCGAATTTCTCTCTGATGTTGGTCAAGGTATGCTGGTGGCCAGCTTGGGAACGTCGCTGGCCAGTGACCTAGGCGTGTCCACGGCGTATGCCGCCGAGGACGACCCTCGACTATTGTTCGGCAAGCTTGAGCCACTGGTTGGGCTAATGCAGGAAACCCCGACCCCAAAAATATTGACTGCGCTCGTTGGCAAGCTCAACGCGGGCGTGCCATTGAGGCAACTGGTCGCCGCTGGCGCGCTGGCCAATGCGCGCACGTTTGGTGGCGAAAATTATCACGGCTTCCACACCTTCATGGCGCTGGCGCCGGCGTTTGACATGTCAAAGGAAATGCCGAAGGGGCAGGAAGCGTTGCCGGTTTTGAAGGTGCTCTATCGCAATTCCTTTTACACGGGGAAAACTGGCGGGCATGCGAAGGATGTGCTCAAGCCGGTCAAGGCCGCCAAGATTTCCTTTGACATTTCAGAGACCGCGATCGACAAAGCCGCGCAACAGTTGCGTGCGGCCACGAATGCCATGGACAAGACCAAGGCCGAGAAATTACTCGCTGCACTGGCGGAACAGTCGCTTGAGTCGGCGTTCAACGGTGTGTTGCATCACGTGGAGGACAACCACAACGTGCACACCATCGTGATGCCGTGGCGCGCGTGGGACGTGCTGGAGTTGACGGGCAAAGAGCATGCGCTAACGTTTCTGCGCCAGTCTGTACGCCAATGCGCCGGCCATAATTCACGGGGCACGAATCGGACGGTGGAGCGCCGACGCGCGTTTATTCCGAAGCTGCTCGATGAATACAAATTGCTCAGTCATCCCGCTGGCAAGCGCAAGGCGGACGATGCGTGGGTGGATAAATTTGCCCTGAACATTCTCACGCTGGACTCGAACCAGGCAGCCGAGTCGACGGCGGCGGCTTTGGCCGAGGGCATTCTGCCCGAGCACGTCGGCGAGGCCATCTCTCTGGCGGCCAACCAGCTCATCCTCCGGCAGGTCGAGGTTTGGGAGGGTTACGGCCGCCGCACACACGGTGATTCGCGTGGCGTTCACGCCTCCGACATGATCAACGCCTGGCGCAACATCGCGCGGGTGTGTAGCCATCGCCATGCGGTGACGGGGTTAATCATCGCCGCTCAAAATGTCTCGAACAGCCACAGTCGGCCGAAGGGCGACAAGCTACAGGGCCATCGCCAGAATCCCTTCCCGCAAACCGTGCAGCTGGAGCACGTGAAGGCTGCCACGCCCAAGGCGCTGTTGCGCGAATTGGATGGCGCCATTCGCGAGAACAATCAGCTGCGCGCCTGCGCGCTTGTGCATCGTTATGGCGAATTGGGCCATGCACAACGCCCGCTGTTGAACGTGTTGATCCAATTCGGCACCAGCGAGGATGGTCGATTGCACGCGGAGAAATACTACCGCACCGCGACTGAGGAGTTCACCACCATCCGCAAGGCCTTCCGATGGCGGCAAATGGTCTCCCTGGCACGCGTTACCGCGAGTTGCTACGGTTTCACCGTCGATGATAATCGCGGCAAGGGCTCCGGCCACCGCGCGCCGGGATATGAGGAGGCCAAACGTTTGTTGAAAGTGTAGTCGCGAAAATCATTACGCCTACTCAAGGGCTGATGAGGAGGGTGCAAAACAACTTTCATTAAGTAAGCGGTCATTTCATCACACCGACCATCAACAAAATCCCAACAATCTCCCTTAACCCTTTAAAATATGTACCAACAAGCAATACTAACATTGCATTATTCGGTTTCCGGAACCGTAGGTCTAGGTTCGATTCCTAGTGGGTGTACTGCTAAGATATGACCTACCCCGGACAAGACAGGAACAACAATAGAAGAAAGACTGAAATGAACAGCAACCAGATAAACGTAATAAGGCCCTACAAATACCACGGTCAGTGGGTCTTTGATGATCCCGCCGTTGACCTTGAACGCGAGGCGTTCGTCGCCGGCATGGACACCATTCTCGACGTCATCACCGAAGACATCCCCAACGCGGAAAACGGCTTCATTTGCCTTTTCTCGGGCGATCCATTCCCCGGGCACACCGCCCGCCTCATCTGGAAGCGTGAAGATCCCCCGGGCAACACCTATGAGTGGGAAGAGAATGGCATGGAGGGTTGGTTGTGCCCGGCCCTCGACAGATACTACGAGAGCGCGCCGAGAAACCTATATTTCCAGATCAAAGCCGGGGAGCAGACACAGACCGCAACGCGATGAAAGCTATACCAAGATTGCCAGGGAGATAGGTGCCCCCGAAATGGCTACTTACCACTAAGCATACAAACATTAAATTTTTCATGCCTCAATTGTATTTTTAACAATAATGGATTGAGTTGAACCCGTAAAGTGTTGGTCTTTTTTGTTTCTACCTCTGATAGTTCTAATATGCGCCACCTGTCGCTTGCCGTTGTTTCTCTGCTCTTTGTTGTGGGGTGTGGCAGGCAATCAGAGTCAACTGATAACGGCAAGCTACAACAGGCAGAGAAACAAGATCAAAGAAATGTTAAGCAGACAGCAGAAATCTTAACAGCCCGACCTCTGCAATCCTCTGGGTCTCCGGCATCCGGAAAGTTCATCGCGCTGCCCGCAGAATTCAGTGGTCTTGATCTAAATTATTCAATTAATCTCTCTTCCCCTAATAAGCATCTCTACGTGAGTGGGTTCGCCTGCGGTGGAGTGGCTGCGGGAGATCTAGATGGTGACGATCGACCGGACCTGTTTTTTGCCGGAACCGATCAGAAAAACCGCTTTTACCGCAATCAGGGAGATTTTCGCTTCGAGGACGCAACCATGAAATCCAATCTTGGAGGGAAAGGGAACTGGGCCTCTGCAGCGACTCTGATTGATATTGAAAATGACGGAGACTTGGACGTTTACATTGCCAATTATGATTCTCCAAACACACTTCATTTGAACAACGGGAAGGGGATTTTTACTGAGAATGCTGCGGAATTTGGTCTTGATCTCGTTGACGCCTCGCTGGCTCCTGCATTCTGTGATTACGACCGGGACGGCGATCTGGACCTTTACTTACTGACGAACCGTTATTACTCAGCAACAGGTTTTCCATCCACTGAACCTGAGGAACTGACCCCAAAACAACAGAAGTATTTCCGGTTCATTACAACTCCCCTGGGAGAACGAACCCTTAACATCGTGCCTCGGTCCGATCGATTACTGCGCAACGACAATGGCAAATTCATCGATGTGTCCAAGGAATCTGGAATAACCCGTAACCCTCACCATGGACTCGCCGCAACCTGGTGGGACTATGACAAGGACGGTTGGCCGGACCTTTACGTTTCCAACGATTTTGATGACCCCGATGCTCTTTATCATAACGAAAAGGACGGAACTTTCATTGATGTTACCGCACAGGTTCTGCCACATACAGCTTGGTTTTCGATGGGAGCGGATTCTACAGACATCGATGGCGATGGCTGGCCGGACCTGCTCGCCGCCGACATGTCAGGCACGACCCATTACAAGGACAAGACCACCATGGGAGCAATGGGAACAAGGTTATGGGTGACAACAACCGACCCGCGCCAGTATATGCGCAACGCGCTCTACCTCGGAACCGGCACCGGACGCATGATGGAAGCGGCTTATCTGACTGGAATTGCGGACTCAGATTGGACCTGGGCGGTGAAGTTCGCTGACTTCGATGGTGATGGTCGTGACGATCTGTTCCTTTCCAACGGAATGACCAGAAACTTTAACAATTCGGACCTGCCTTTTTCTAAAAAACTATTCATTGGCCGCAGTGAATGGATTCCTTATGAAAACACTCCGCCGCGCAAGGAACAAAACCTAGCCTTCCACAATGTCGGTGAATTAAACCTTCGTGATGTCTCTAAGGCTTGGGGACTGGCGCACGTGGGTATCAGCTACGCCGCCGCAACAGCTGACTTTGATCTGGACGGCGATCCTGACCTTGTAGTAGTGAACATGGACGAACCTGTGACTCTGTATCGCAATGATCTCGGTGGAGGCAGGCGTGTCTCAGTGCGTCTTGTCGGAACCCGTAGCAACCGCTCCGGGTTCGGTGCCCGGTTAGAAGCAGAAATTAACGGACGAATTCAGCAGCGATGGTTGCGACCACTCTCAGGATTCAAGTCCGGCGATGAGCCACTGGCACACTTCGGACTCAAAGATGCTCGGCAGATCGACCTCCTGACAATTCACTGGCCAAGTGGAGTGCGACAGGAACTACGAAAACTCAAAGCTGATACACTCTACACAATAATGGAAAGCGGTGATCCTATAGGAAAACCACCTCAAAAACCTGATCCTTTGTTTAAGAAGACTCCGTCCCTGAAAATGGCTGTGCATGGAGAACAGGAATTCAACGACTTCCAGTTCCAACCGCTTTTGCCTAATAAGTTGTCCTTCCTCGGGCCCGGGTCCGCCTGGGGTGACGTCGACGATGACGGCGATGATGATTTTTTTCTAGGTGGAGGCTGTGGATATATGGGTCAGCTGCACATTAACGAGGGGAATTCTTTTCGGCAGATTAAGAACTGGACCGCGTCGATCACTGACCGGGGTGCTGAGGACATGGCAACGCTGTTTTTCGACGCCGACGGTGACGGTGACCTGGACCTGTTTGTAGCCAGTGGCGGTGTTGAGGCTCCTCCCGGCCACCAAATCTATTCAGACCGGCTCTACATGAATAATGGCAGTGGTTACTTCAACCGGACACCTGCGTCGATCCCTGGCCCGCCCGTCAGCAGTGGACCGGCCTGTGCTGCGGACTTCGACCGCGACGGTGATCTTGATTTGTTCGTCGGCGGGCGTGTAATCCCCAGCCAATATCCTATGGCACCAGGGAGCCGACTTCTAATTAACGACGGGAAGGGAATCTTTATAGATAAGACCACTATATTAGCTCCAACATTAAAAGAAGCCGGCATGGTTACCGGAGCAATATGGTCTGACGCTGATAATAACGGTTGGCTTGACCTGCTGTTAACAAGGGAGTGGGGTTCTGTCGCCTTGTATCTGAACTTTGAGGGTAAACTCGAAGACCGCACCATAGAGGCAGGTCTAGCCGAAAGGACCGGATGGTGGAACGGGATCACCGGCACGGACGCTGACGGTGACGGCGACATGGACTACGCAGTTACCAATTTTGGACTCAACACCAAGTATCATGCCAGCGCAGAACGCCCGATACTGCTTTACTATGGAGAATTTGACAGTTCCCGGAAAAAACGACTGGTGGAAGCCGAGTTTGAAGGAACAATCTGCTACCCGATCAGAGGACGGAGTTGCTCAACCCGAGCAATCCCTTCACTGGGGAATAAATTCGACACTTATCGCTCCTTCGCCGTATCCGAGCTGAAAGACATCTATAGTCCTCAGCTACTCGATCGCGCAATACAGCTCGAGACTCGTGCCCTAGAAAGTGGTTTGCTGGTCAATGACGGGAAGGCAGGATTTAAATTCAACCCGTTCCCCCGCCTTGCCCAGATAGCTCCTGGATTCGGAATCGTCTCCGGTGAATTCAACGGTGACGGGATCCCGGACCTCGTCATCGCACAGAATTTTTTTAGCCCGCAACCCGAAACGGGACGTATGGATGGAGGCATCTCATTATTGATGACTGGAATGGGAAATGGAAAATTTAATGCAATCAGGTCGGCTCAGAGCGGCATATCGGTTTCCGGTGATGCCACGTCGGCCACATTGTCTGACACAAACGGAGACAGCCTCCCGGACCTGCACATTGGAATAAACAGTGACCGGGTGCGCAGCTTCAAATCAACCGCGCCCGGCATTCTTTCCGTCCGACTACCAGTAATGCCAGGCATCAAGCTTACATTAAACTCCAATCCAATACAGTCCGCCGAGCTCTACCTCGGATCAGGATACCTCTCACAGTCCGCCCCGGTGCTGTTCTTTGCTATGCCAAGAAAAAACACAACCTTAACAGTCCACTGGCCGGACGGAAAAATAAGAGAACAAAAGGTTCAGGCAGGAACAAAAAACCTCACGCTGAAGCGTTAGGGATCCATTTCGCGGACTCGCCAAAAACGCATCATTGTCCCGGGAGGCAAGACATCGGTGAATTCTGTCGAGTCCCCGTCCGCGGCAATGCCGTCATCAATCTCGATCCAGTCCATCAGGTCCTCCGAGTAGTCAAGAGCATAGGTTCTACCAGAACGTGATGTCCAGGCAATCGTAACCTCGTCACCGGAAAGATCATAAGCAACTTCAGTAATTTCTAAAGAACCCGATGAACTGACCGGAGCATTCAGCATACTGTTAATACTGGCACTTCCTACCGCGATCCCGTCATGGCCGTTACCTGTAATATCGGTTAGGCCGGTATTAAAGTTCCAGTAGGACACGAGGTTTTCTTCGCCAGAGAGTTCAAGCTCGAAATTTTCAACAATCTCCTCGTCTGTGCGAGATACGTTCCAGATCCGCAACTCATCGATGAAACCGTGGAACGGTTCCCCTGTGGTTCTCTTTCCAATGAGGTAATTGGCATCATCAACGTTAGGATCAGTGCTCCGCACTTTCGTTCCAACAGGAATTCCATTGTGAAACCATGTCGAGCTGTTGGTATCACCGTCGTAAGAAAGAGCTAGGTGGTGCCAACCGTCCCCATTCAGACCTGTTGTGTCACTCAACATGTCCTCAGAAGTATTGGCATCGTGGTCATTCCCCCAAAAATAATGTCTCAGACCTTGATTGCCTGCCATACGGAAACCGTTCGCTTTCTGACCGCTCTGGTTCCCCCAGAAAGTAATCTGCCCTCCGCTTCCCCCGCCGTCAGGAATGCTGGTCGGGTTAATCCATGCCTCGATAGTAAATGAAGAAGCGCCGATCGGGATGAGTCCTGAATCATTGTTAAAAGTCACAAAGTTGGCGACTTGACCATCAAGTTCAAGAACTCCTCCCTTCTTAACCGGATCAGAGGGATCATTGGGATCAGATCCTCCCTCAGCCTCGGCAAAATCATTCACGAAATCATTGTCTGTGTCGATCAAGTTTGGGTCAGAAGTGAATCCATTTGTGCCGTTAACTTCTTCTCCGTCTTCAAGGCCGTCACCATCCGTATCCGCTGAAGTGGGGTCGGTATTGTGGTCGTTGATCTCCGCTGCATCGCCAAGCCCATCTTCATCCGAGTCTTCTGCGTTCGGATTCGTTTTTGCTGCATATTCAGCCGCATTGCTCAGCCCGTCGTTGTCGGGGTCACCATCGGGATCATCAACGTTATTTTCGTCTTCCCAGAAATCCGGAATCCCATCTTCATCTGCATCCAATTGAGGTTGTGCCGGCGAATCAATACCGGTGTCCACTGTTGCCCCAACGCCTCTCGGAGTCCCATCATTGGCATTTTCTGTTGAATCGGAAAAATCGTCGGCACCTTCAAACTGATAATAAGCAACAAGATCGGAACTCGAAGGATTAATCTGTGAATCAAAATTGGAAAGAAGCTCAGAATCCGAACGAGCACTGGACCAGACCCTTAACTCATCAATGTATCCATGAAAGAACTCTCCGTTGAGCCGCGAACCGATCCGGTAATTTGCATCAGCAACGTTAACTCCAGGATTACGGGTTTGGTTCGCTGCGCCAATAACCTCACCGTCCTTATACCAGGTAGACTGACTGGAATCGCCGTCATAAGAAATAGCCACGTGATGCCAACCGTCTCCGTTCGGACCTGTCGAGTCATCCAGCATATCACCGAGGCCGCTAACGGCGTGGTCGTTCCCCCAGAAATAATGCACAACTCCTGCATTCCCCGCCATTCGGAACCCGTTGGACTGGTTCCCGGACTGGTTCCCCCAAAACGTAATCTGACCACCAGATCCACCGCCCGCAGGAATACTTGTCGGGTTAATCCAAGCTTCAATGGTAAAGGAATCATTGCCAATCGGAAAAACACCTGATGGATTGGCAAGTTCAACGTGGGAAGTTCCATTAAGGCTCAAGACACCGGCCTCGAGCCGTGTCACTAACCCAATCAAAACCAAACAAGTAGCTGTGAAACAAATTCTCCAAAAACTCATGCCCGGGATAATACTACTTCAGCATCAAAAGAGGCAAGTTATTTCCAGTTTTGTCTTTTCCCTCCTGTTTACAGAGCGAACAACGCGCGCTTTTTTTGTATCCGGCTGAACCTCTCCGAACATTTTCAATGTTTTGAAAGTTCCAGACTTGTGGACTTCTCACTGCAATCTGGCCAAGCAAAAAGAGAGAAGAAGGTGTTTTTGATTTGTCGGCTGAAATAAAAAATGCGTTTAGCGTATACTACCTCAAAATCAGATACTGGTTTGTTCCTGAAAATCACGTGATGGACAAAATTGTCAAAGTAAAGACGAGGGAAAAGTCGGCAAAAGAAGCAAAAGCCAAGAAGGAATTAGAAGACCTTTAAAATACGAGGTTGAGCGCACCCGTCGGTAAGGATAGTATGCATTCGAAATGGCTACTTACCACAGACTCAATCATGCAGCGTTAGCACGCGCGGTCTCTAGTGTTGGCATTTCACTGATTTTACTAAGCTCTTCCCCAGCACAAATAGTTATCACCGAACTGATGGCAGCTGCTGATGAAAACTTTCGGGATTCAGACGGAGCACCTTCAGACTGGATCGAAATTACTAATGCGGGGAATAATTCAGTTTCATTAGAGGGATATCATCTAACTAATAATAAGAACGACCTCAAAAGGTGGACATTCCCCAAAGTTGATATCTCTGCTGGCAATTCACTTGTAGTCTTTGCCTCAGGTAAGGATAAATCAGATAACACCGAACTTCATACGAGCTTCACGCTTGACCGCGGCGGCGACTACATTGCTCTGATCCAACCTGATGGAATAACAATTGTTAGCGAAATTGCGCCAACTTATCCCGAACAATTTGAAAATATTTCGTATGGAATTGGAGTATCAGACGGCGCTAATATTGAAACGCTAGTCAAATTCGGCTCAATAACTAAATACTTTATAGCATCAGACGATTCTCTCGGCAACACATGGAAGCAGAGCCCTGCAAAGTTTGATGATTCAACCTGGACCGAAGCTGCGACCGGAATCGGTTTCGAATCTTCGGGCGGCATCCTCGAGGACGTTATCACCACCAACATCAAAGAGGACATGAGAGGCACTAACGCGAGCGGTTATTTTCGTTTCCCTTTCACCTTTGATCTTACCGGAAAACAAGTCTCCTCATTGCAGCTGAAGGTAACCATAGACGATGGTTTTGTAGCCTACCTCAACGGAATTGAAATTGGCAGTTTCGGGAAGCCCTCACCATTTCTCTGGAACTCTTCGTCCACTTCTACCCGCAGTGACAACACAGTCAAATCCACTCCTATCGTGATAGATGCGACCGCCAATCACACTGAGCTGATTAGTGGACGTAACGTCCTCGCAATCCAAGGCATGAATCAAAGCAGGAGCAGTTCTGACTTCATCATCGACGCCGAGTTGGTGGCTGAAGTACAAGACACCTCCGTCGGAATCCAGTTCGGGTACTTGGAAGTTCCGACACCAGGCAAACCGAACGATACCGTACAAAACCCACCACCAGATGACATCGTTTTCTCCCAAACAAGTAACATGTTCACTGAAAACTTCGAATTGTCACTGAGTTCACCAACGCCAGAAACAATTATCCGCTACACTACCAATCGCAGCATCCCAAATAATGACAGCGCCAACCCCTCTACAGAATACACCGACCCGATCCTAATCAATAAGAGTACCCAGATCCGTGCCCGTGCTTTTCGGGCCGGGGCCCTTGACGGTGCAGTTAAGACTGAGACCTTTCTTAAAATGTCACAAAACGTGCCGGCATTTTCCTCAGATTTACCGATCATCGTGATTTCAACGCTCGGCACAGGTTCACCTCCGAGCACGGGTTCCACTACGAGACAGACAGCTTATATGTTTTTCTTTGAACCTGATCCCGTTACCGGACGAACGATTCTTACCCAGGGCCCGGAACTTACCACGCGCGCGGGTATACGAAGGCGCGGTTCCAGTTCTGGCGGATGGCCGAAGTATTCGTTATCTATCGAAACCTGGAGGGATGGTGACGAAGAGGATCGAAACATCGAACCCTTTGGTATGGCGAGGGAAGCGGACTGGATCCTGAATGCACGTTACGAGTGGGATTTAGCACTAATGCGAAACCCTTTTGTATATGAAATTAGCCGTCAAATTGGTCGTTATGCACCGCGCACAAAATTCGTTGAGGTGTTTAGCGACACGTCCGGCAATACAGTCACAGACAATGACTACTTCGGAGTCTATTCGCTGATTGAGAGAATTGAAATGGATCCTAACCGAGTCAACATCGAGCATCTCATGCCTTGGGAGAACTCTGAACCGGAAATCACCGGAGGTTATATTTTCAAAAACGATCGCCCTGATCCTGGTGAACCTACCATGAATGTCAGGGGCATGGGTCAGCTTACCTACGTAGACCCTGGAGGTCTGCAGCTTTCCTCCCAGCAACGATCCTGGATCACTAGCCATCTGAACGAACTTAATACCGCACTAACCAACGCACCGACCGGGATGAACCGCTCAACTGGTCTCCACTTCTCGGATTATATCGACGTTGATTCCTGGATCGATCATCACTGGCTGAATATCATGGTGATGAATATAGACTGGGGCCGTCACAGTGCATTCTTCTACAAGGACCGCGGAGGAAAGATCGTGTGCGGACCAGTGTGGGACTACGATCGAGCCCTCGGCTGTGAAGACGTCAGAGACAATGAACCACGGGCCTGGGCCGGCGTTGTGAACAGCGTAGGCACAGTTTCAAGCCACACCTGGTACGATTCTAGGTTCCCATGGTATGGAAACCTTCTAGGTCCTACAGCTGACCCGGCAAGGGCAAACTATCCAGACATCCGCCAGCTCCACACAGATCGGTGGTTCGCGTTGCGCAGAAAAGAGTTCTCGATATCCAACCTTCACTCAGTCATCGATTCAATGGCAAACAAGATTCGTGAATCACAGGCCCGAAACTTTGAGAGATGGAAGCAACATCCACCGAACGGAGGAAAATTTGCCGACCCAGATCTAAGTGGTTGGGAAGCAGAAATTTCACATATGAAAAACTGGTTAGAGGCACGCACATCTTGGGTCGATGAGCAGTATCCAGCTATGCCAATTTTCAACGCTGTTAGCGGCACAGTCGATCCAGGGTTCGGACTCACCATGAACTCTCCCGACGGGCAAGTATTCTACACTACAGATGGAACTGACCCCCGAGCCAGTGGAGGCTTGCCCTCAGCCGAATCAGTAGGTTTTCCCGGAGGCCCCATTAATGAAAATATATTAGATCCAGAGTCACCTTGCAGTTACCTGATCCCTCAGGACGGGCTCTTAGAATTAAGCTGGACACAGAATCCAGACAAATTTGATGACTCTGACTGGATAGATGCAATTAACGGCATTGGCTTCGAATCCGTTGGTGGGATCAGTGAACTGATTAATACAGACATCAAGGATTTAATGAAGGGCATTAATTCGACTTGTTATGTGCGGTATGAATTTAATTTTGACAATACTGAAAACATTAACACGATTTTGTTGTCTGTGTGGCCCGATGACGGGTTCATTGCTTACTTTAACGGAATCGAAGTTGGTAGCCTCCTGAAACCAGATCCCCCAATGTGGGATAGCCGAACAGTAAACGGAAGATCTCGCCCAGGAGGCGACTCTGCCGTATTAAAAACACCAATCGAAATTGATCTTACACCATTCAAGGAACATATGCGTAATGGGTCAAACGTGATAGCTGTACACGGAATTAACAGTTCGCGTGGAGGATCTGATTTCCTCACACGCGCCACACTCGAAATCAATCACAACATTTCAGCAACACCACTACGAATTAACACTACCCAAGTCATAACTGCTCGGACCTACAACGGCTCGACTTGGAGCGCGCCTGAAAAGATTACTCTTATTGCGTCAGAAAACCTTGCTAACACAACTGACCTTGTCATTTCCGAAATTTTGTATCGCCCCCATTCTCCCACGGCCGAAGAGATTGCCGCAGGATACGATGACAGAGATCAGTTCGAATACCTTGAATTACTTAATATAGGCGACAAGCCGGTGAGTCTGTTCGGGATACAATTTAGCAGAGGCATTGATTTTGAGTTTAACAATATTCCACTCATTCTACTTCAACCCGATGAACGTGCACTACTGGTCCGTAATCGCGCGGCATTCGAATTTCGTTATGGCAAGGATTTCGCCGATCGTATCGCCGGTGAGTTTTTAAACGATACAGGACTCAGTAATGGTGGAGAGCGATTAACTCTATTATCTTCCGAAGGCGAAACACTGCAGGAATTTACATATTCTGACCGCGCGCCTTGGCCAGTCGCCGCTGACATCGGTGGATATAGCCTTGTTCTCATTGATCCCGATTCGAACCCTAAACATAATGTTGCCGCAAACTGGCGAAGTAGTGCTACCGGCGGTGGCACGCCCGGCTACACCGACACGATGAGTTATGTTAACTGGGCGTTTCAGTTTGGAAATCCTGATCCTGATTCCGATCTTGACGGGGACGGCCGGGTCGCCTTACTGGAATTCGCTGACGCAAGCGACCCCACCGTTACTGACACCACAAACGACACGATCCACATACGATTGGACACAACTGATTCTTTGACTGTATCCTTTAAACGAAACCTTCTCACTAAAGGCCTTTCATTCGAACTTGAGACGTCGAAAGATCTGCGCACCTGGTCTACTGTTGGTGAAAACTGGGAGTATGTCGGCGAGGAAAATCTCGGCGACGGCACGGCGATAGTATCTTTCCTTTCAGTTGGTGAGGAATTTCCTCATTACGTTCGACAACGAGTTCGTGCGCATTGAGCCCAGGAAAGTGCCTTTATGATTTCCAGAAGAACCTAACCCGATCACGAAGTTATTGACATGTTATGTACTACACTATCCCTTGGAATTGCTTGTTATCAGGAACTTATCTGCCACAATCGTTTATTATGAGATATGCTTTGCGGGGATTTTTTGCAATTGTTTTTACCATCGCCACCACAGCTATTTGCGCGGCTTCAGACTGGCCGACCTATATGCATGACAACTCGCGTGTTGGATCCACTCCAGATTCACTTGGTTCACCGCTTACCTTGAGCTGGACCTATAAATCACCAGTACCACCGAAACGCGCATTCTCTGGACCTCACGACAAGGTGCATGAGGGCAAGAAACTGCGTTCCCGGATCCGCTTCGATGACGTGTTCCACGTGGCGATTGCAGCGGAGCGGGTTTATTTCGGGTCATCGGTTGACGGTAGGGTGCACTGCAGAGATGCGGCAAGTGGAACCGAGCACTGGACGTTCTTTACTGATGGTCCGATCCGCCTGGCACCAACCGTAGCCGATGGACGAGTTTATGCCGGGTCAGATGACGGCTGTGTCTATTGCCTTGATGCTGTATCGGGGGCACTGATCTGGAAACGTCGAGCCGGCCCGAGGGATGAGCGCATCCTCGCCCGTGCCCGAATGACCTCACGCTGGCCGGTGCGTACCGGTGTTCTGATTGATAGCGGCATTGCTTATTTCGGTGCGGGAGTTTTTCCACATGAAACGGTTTACCTCTATGCGGTCGATGCCGCGACCGGGAAAATTATCTGGAAAAACGACCGGATCAGTCAGCGCGATGCCGGCCGCGATGATCTATCTCCACAAGGCTACATGCTTGCTTCAAAGGATATTCTTTTTGTTCCATCCGGGCGTTCAATGCCGGCGGCAATCAAGCGCTCCAATGGCGAGCGAATCTATAAGTCGGCGCCGTCATGGAGGCGTGACGGTGGCGGGCAGATAGGCGGCACGGACGCAATGCTTGCCAACGATCAGCTTTATTCCCTTGCCGAGCACCATGTGCTCGCTCTCGATCAGGAACGGGGCAGGACCGGATTTGGCTGGTTCCTTGCCCGGCGCATGACCATGGCCGGTGACATGGCCTACATGGCGAACGGCCAAGAAATTATTGCCGTTGACCACAGTGAACATGCCGCAGCGACACGCAAACGGCATCCGCTTGATCTGAAAATGAACGATTTAACAAGAGCGATTACCCGCCACAAGGCGCCCTCCGAACTGAAGGACGCAAAATCACTCAAGGCCAAATTGGATACGGCTAGGCTGCGACTCGAGGAATTGACCGACAGGGGGGAATCCGCGACGCCCGGCCATGCAGCGGCGCGAGAATCAGTGAAAGTAGCAAGCTCTGCCTATGCAACAGCTGCGAAAAAATATGAAAAAAGCCGCCAGGACTTCAATGCGAAACAGGAACAATATAAAGAACTGAAGGCGAGCATCGAGGAGTTTAAACAGGTCGGTATCAAATGGCGGTTCAACTCCAAGAATGAATCATCGCTGGTGGTGACAGGAAATTCGGTAGTGGCCGGCGGGATCGGTGAGGTGACTGTGCTGGACATTTTAACGGGGAAACCGAAATGGCAGTCAATGATTAAAGGGGAAGCACGAGGGCTTGCTATTGCGGATGGGCGGTTACTTGTCAGTACCACTGAGGGTGAGATCTACTGTTTTGCACCCCCGACGAAGAACAACTCTGTGGTACCGTTAACTACCGCCGTTACGGATCCCTTCCCGGAAGATGCCCTCTCTAAAACTTATGCGGCAGCTGCACAGTCGATTCTCGAGGAATCCGGTATGACACGCGGATTTTGCCTAATACTCGGTGCCGAGAACGGCAGATTGGCTTACCAGTTGGCCAAGCGGAGTAAATTGCTGATCTACGGCATTGATCCGGATGGAGCCAAGGTGACGGCTGCCCGTGCGAAATTATCCGCTACCGGGTTGTACGGTTCGCGTATTATCATTGATCACGTCCCAACGGGCTCTCCGGTTCCCTATCCAAACTACTTTGCCAACCTAATCACCTCGGATACGCTGCTTCTCAACGAACAGGTTCCAGGACGTGCGCAATCAGTAGTAAGGCATCTGAAGCCGGGCGGTGGAGTCATTTGCCTTGGCATGCCAGGTGAACCCGAGCAGGTGCTTAAGATAACCAAGGGTGAAGTTGTTCCCTGGCTTGCATCAACCGGGTTAATAAAGGAAAAACAAGCCACCCAAACATTCAGTAACGGCTGGTCACTACTCACGCGAGGACGACTTCCCGGTACTGATGACTGGTCTCACCAATACGGCAATGCCGGGAATACCTCGAGTAATAATGATACGCGAGTCCGTGATGGACTGAGTGTCCTTTGGTACGGGGATCCGGGACCCGAGCACATGGTGAACCGGCATGCGGGCGCCGTGGGCCCAGTTTCAGCTAACGGCCGGTTGTTCATCCCCACCGATCACAGTGTGATGGCTTATGATGCCTACAACGGTTTATTTCTGTGGGAGGTTGAGAATCCAGGCGCGATGCGCACCGGGTTAAAGAAGGCCTATGAGCCCGGTAACATGGCTGCCAGTAATGATAGTCTTTTCATGGTCGAGGGGAAGCAATGTTTTCATATTGATGCTGCCAGTGGTGATGTGGTTCGTACTTACACAATTCCCGATCCGGGGGACGGGAGTTCTAATAGCAGGCGCTGGACCTATATTTCCCACAGCAATGGTATCCTTTTCGGCACCAGTACTGATCAGCGCCGGTTACTCAAAGTTCGTGCGACTAAGGGACAAACGGCTGCTGCTGCAACTGATCAGCTTTTCGCATACGATACCAAGAGCGGTGAACGCCTCTGGACATACCAGGGACAAAGTGTTTCACATGTCTCGATTGCTGTGGGTGACGGGCGGATATTTTTTATCGATGCCACGATGCGGCCTGATCAGCGTGAGGCGTTTTTGCGTCAGGATAAGTCCGAATTTAAGAATCTGACGGGCAAGGCCAGGGAGTTAGCCGAGGAGCGGTTGAAGAAACAGGATCTCCGCCTCGCTATCGCGCTTGAGAGCAGGACCGGCAAGAAAGCGTGGGAGAGCGCGGTCGACGTTACCGACTGTTCGGGAATCGGTATCGGTGCAGGTTCACTCACGTTGATGCACGCTAATGGACATCTTGTCCTCGGCGGGGCAAATGCGAACGGTCACTACTGGAAACAGTTCCTCAGCGGCGAGTTCGAACGGCGCCGGCTTGTGGTTCTGTCGTCTGCCAACGGCGAGAAGATTTGGGCTAAGGATGCCAATTATCGTCATCGACCGATCGTGATCGGCAACGAAGTCGTCGCTGAGCCGTGGTCTTACGACCTTTACACTGGAACGCAGAAAACGCGTCCCCATCCACTAACAGGGGAGTCGACCCCGTGGAAATTCATCCGCCCGGGTCATCATTGTGGTGCGATTTCGGCAACACCCAACATGCTGTTCTTCCGGTCTCGCTACACCGCATACTACAACCTCGAGACCGACAGTGGCACGCAGCATTTTGCCGGTCACCGGACCGGTTGCTGGATCAACTCGATACCAGCGAACGGCCTAGTGATGGTTCCGGAAGCGAGTGCCGGGTGCGTGTGTCTGTTTTCCATTGCAGCGACGGTTGTCTTTGAACCAAACGACAGCCGCGAGAACTGGGGAGTGTTCACCGCTGAGGGGAACGCGCAACCCGTTCGTCACATGGTTCTAAACCTTGGTGCCCCCGGGGATCGTCGTGACGTCTCCGGAAAACTCTGGCTCGGATATCCGCGTCCTAACTCGCGGACGGGTCTCGACTTGCCACTGAACCTGAAACCAACCTTTTCTGAGGGTGGGAGGTTCTCGAGTCGGAATGCCTCGGAGGTGATTGATACTGGAAAGAAAGATACTCCTCCGCGTTGGATCTATGCCTCCGGCGGTAGTGGGCTCACTCACTGTGAACTTCCGCTTTTAGCCAAGGATCAGCCGCAAGAGAACTACACGGTGCGGTTGTTCTTTGCGGTCGGCGGAGATGGCGGCGGTATTCGCCTTGAAGACAAGATCGTGCGTGCGACAAATGTCACCGATACTGAAAATGGCCGTGTTTTGGAGTTTCACGATATTGTCGTGGCAGGAGCACTTACAATTGATCTACCGGAGGCCACGGTAGTAACATCGATCCTGAGTGGCATTGAGGTGCTTCGATCGGGCACCCGAGAGATCCGTCAATAGGTTGTTTACTGACTTCCTGATCATTAATCCGCATCGGGTACTGACGAAGGGTACTAGGAGAGTAGTTGGGAAAGAGGACCTTTTTGGAGGGTGGGGGGAAGTTGATTGTCGAGGCGACCAAAGTTGTCGGTGGGATGTCCGGCGAGGTGCATGAAAGTGTTATAGAGGTTGGCGATCGTGTGATGACCGGGTTGTTGGTAAGCAGGGTACTGGATGTAACGGTTGCCCCCGCCAGGAGCGAGGCCCCCAAGTAGTACGAATGGCCACTCGACGCAACTACCGTGATGCTTTTCTGCAGCATCGCTGAGATAAACAATGAGAGTGTTGTCTAACATTGTACCATCTCCCTCAGGAACAGCTTTGAGTTTAGCGGCGACTCGTGCGATTTGCTCAAGATGAAATGTTCGTATCCGACTACGTGCTTCCACTGGAGTCATACCATCTACAGACTCACTATGACCGAGTCCATGAACGTGTTTTGATATACCGAGCCCGCGATAAGTGACTTCGAGAGTATCGACACGGACGTTTACGACATTAGAAATGCCAGAAATTAATGCCGCAGCAGCTATATCAAAATGCGCTTCGATCCGGTCAGTCTCAACCTCTGAAGTGAATTTATCGGTCACTTTCGGAGCAGTGGCCCGGATCTCTGCCTCTAAACCTTTGAGTTTCCGGCGACGATCTCGTAACGAATCAAACGCGGACAAGTAATGATCTAGTTTCTCTTGATCAGCATTTCCTATGCGGCTTCGAACACGCTTCACGTCATCGACCATATGATCAAGAAGAATGGACTGTAGAAGGTTGTCAGCTTCAGCGGCTTTCCCAGCAGCCGCTATACCAAAGAGGGACTTATAAGCCATCGCAGGGCTGGCCTGGTAAGGGAGTGGCCTATCGGCATCAATCGCAGAGATTCCTGGGTAAACAACGGAGTCTTTGACTCCGGTAAGGACTTTTCCACCCAGAGTCAGTCCTACGTGGGGAAAGATAGAGGGCAAAGCTCGGGCTAGAGCTCCATCGATAGTAGCGGAAGAAGCTCGGCCTGGATTACCCTCATTCCCCGTATGATAACAACCAAGTGCACCGTACCAAGCCGAGTGACCACCACGACACATTTTCCCGGACAGGCCTTGCAGAATAGTGAGTTTATCAATGAAAGGTAAAAGGGCCTTGAGAGATTCTGGAAGCTTATGATCTTTTAGAGGCAAGTCGATCAGATCCTTAGTTGGGACGAGCTCCGCAGGCCAATCTTCACGTTCACCGGGCCTTACCATTGATGGAATAAGATCAGAAGGAACGAGCTCGGCTGGGGTCAGCCCACTTGATTTGATAACAAAGAGAAAACGCTTAGGAAGCGTCCCATTATTTTCAGCGATAACATTATTAAGAAAAGGCCTGAGTAATGGTGTGACGGCCCCAGCCGTCAGACCTTTGAGAAGATGTCGACGTTGTAAAATCATTTTCTATAAAGGAAAGAGTCAGATGATAAGAGGGAGGCAATAAGCGCTTTCATACTGCCGCCGTTTTCAGTGTAAGCTCTGTCAGCGTTGATGAGCGTTGATGAATCGGAAAATGTCTCATTACGTCCTAGCCAATAGCGGAAATTATGGCGAACGAAGGACTGGCGGACACGAGAAGAGCTAGCGAGCCTCTCAAGCAATTCGAAAACGTTACTAACGTTACCGTCAATTCCTTTATCACCACTATCAATGATATCTCCTGAGCGATCAACGGGAACAGTCCGGGCATCACGGTGACGTTTAGGAAATATAGTAAGGATATCATCAAGCATCTCATTAGTTCTGAAACGGCCAAAATCGTCGAAACTTTCGAATGGAAGACCTAACGGATTCATTTTCTGGTGACAGCTCCAACACTCTTTAGCCCGTGTAGGTTTGAGCCTATGACGTAAAGTATGGTCTCGGTCCTCGGAAATGACAGCATTGACTGTAATTGGAATCTCAGGCACATAGTCAGCGAGAAGATGTTCTCGGATCCACTTGCCACGACGGATAGGGTCATTGTCAAAATTACCTGACCAGGCAATTATCCATGCGGGGTGAGTAAGAATCCCCGCTCGTTGTGATTTAGGTAGGGGAAAGGGCTGTTTGCGAGGGTAATCCCAGTTCACGTGGTCGATGTTATAGAAGCCTACATAAGTTCGGCTCGAGGGACCCTCAAGAGGGATCGGGGTTTTACCTGCAGCTTCGATGCGCTTAATGTAAGTTATGTTCGTTTTGTAACCGGCGTCATTAACGTTCTCTCGGATATATTTAAGGTCGTGCTGGAAATGCTTATCAGATCCTAAATAAGTAACGAAATAATTATTTGAAGTCAGAAGTTTACGGAGCACGTCAGTGTCATTATCGAATATATGCATGACGAACTGATCCGCATCAGTAACGATCCTCTTCGTGTCAAAACCGCTATCGATACTGATCCGATTTTCGTCTTTGAATACTCTTGGCGCGTGGTGATACCCGAAAAAGTCACGGAAAAAGCGAAGCGTACGGGTGTTCCGTACTTTATGATCTTCAGTGAACATTCGGTAATCAGCTACTGACATGTCATTAGCATCAAGGATAGCTCTGACCGTTTCCCTAATACTTTTCGGGGAGTCTAACTTACCGGATCGGGCAAGAGTTAGGAGAGACTCAGATCCAACCATTACCTGATCTGGTGCTTTATCCGTTAATGCGTAACCTAACGCAAAGGCAAGCTCATAGGCTGAGAGCCGACGTCGACCATCCTTATCTGGTTCACCAAAACCAATTTCGATGCGGTATATGACCTCGGGCTTTAGCATTACTGAGACTAGAGCTGTCTGCAGGCCACGAACGTTACCACCGCTTCGAATCGCTTTATTTGCCAAACCTAGCGTATTTTGAAGTTCGGCAGTTGTCGGCTCACGTCCCAGAAATAATTGATATTCGTGAACGATTGCCGCATTGATTTGCTCGGCTTTTGGGGCAGTTTTAGATTCAATAATATCACGAAATACGTCAGGGGTTTGACGATGAATCTGCATTCGTCCATCCCACTCGCGCTTGTTGATTCCGGTGGTCTGATAGGCAGCGATTGACTTACAGTTCATCATGAGGAGCTGCAAGGTGGCTGAATCAGCGAGATGTTGTGTGCTATAGTCGGCAATGACCCCCTTACTCTCGTCAATTGCGAACGGCTGGTGTATGGTTACCGCATGACGAACGCCTCCTAGGCCCTTGACGAATTGATCGTAGATGTGAGGACTTTGACGCCAAAGGCGAGGAGGCGATGACGCCGGACCTCCTTGGGAACCATCAAATAGAGCATCGTGATCTAGACGGTTTCCGAAATCAGGCGTTCTTCGTTTGTGATCGATGATGGGGGCTATATTCTTCTTGGAAAACTCGACACGAATCCACGAGGTTAACTGCTCTTGAGTAGAAATCTCGGGCCGAGGCCTCTTCCTCGGAGGCATCTGTCGTGTCTCTAGCTGTTCTAGGACTCTTTGCCAAATATCAACAGAAGCGGGTACTGAAAAGTCTGCCTTAAGTTCTTCAAGGTTCAGCCCGGCTTTAGAGGTTTCCGAGTCATGGCACTCAGTGCAGTTCTTTGAGAAGAACTCACGGGATGCTACTAGCGGCTCACAGAGGCCGCATAGAAGAAGTATTATAATGTGGCTCTTCATACAGATTATCCTTTAACTCACCATTTAACATATTCTGATCCAATTGGGCCTCCATCTGCACTTAAATCAAGTACCATGAAACTCAAACATTGGAAAGGACCCATCATAATCATGACATTATCACAGATGTCTAAGCAGTGCTATATTTACGTATTAGAGGTGCACTTGTTTTAACTTGATACTGTGTGATCATTTGGACATGAAAAAAATTGCACTGTTCTTTGTATATTTCATTTTCACTTCTCTTCAGGCTCAATCAGATCAGACGATTACTGGACCTAAATACAACTTAGTATGCGCAGACTTCGCCAAAGGTGAAGTTTGCATTGTGAACAACAAAGGTGAAACAACCCAATCTTTCAGAGCTCAAAACCCTAACGATGTATGGTCATTACCTAATGGCGATGTGCTATTCGCATATAGGAGGGGAGTAAAGCTTTATGGGAACGACGGAACCTTGAAATTTGAGTGGAAATCAAAAGAGCAGAGAGACGAAATCCATACATGCCAACCACTGAGTGATGGAAACATTCTCATCGCTCAAAACGGCAAATCCAGACTCATAGAAATTAACCGCGAGGGTCAAATTATAAAAGAGGTTCCTGTGAAATCTAAAAAGGACGATCTGCACATGAGGTTCAGAATGTGCAGAAAATTGCTGAACGGCAATTACCTTTGCATGATATCTTGTGATAATGAAATTCGTGAAATTGATTCATCCGGTAAAACTGTTCGCACAATTGGCAATATCCCGGACGTCAAAATGGCCAAGCCTCATGCTGTAATGAGACTTAAAAATGGCAACACGTTATTCTCAACTGGCGCTGGAGTCATGGCCGTTGAAGTCGATGAAAATGATAAAGTTGTATGGAAACTTGAGCGGAAGGACCTTCCACAGATCAAAATGGGATTCATGACCGGCCTTAACCGATTACCTAACGGAAACACTGTCATTTGTTTCTATCAGGGCAGCCATCACATTATCGAAGTGAATTCTAAGAAGGAACTTCTCTGGAAGTGGAGACTGCCAAAGCAGCGTACCGTGGTCAGCGTTCAGATACTTGACCAAGAGGGCGACTCCACAAAAGGAACAATATTAAAGTGAGCCCGTTTAATGCAGAAAAAATCAGTTAAATCGTATCCATAAGAAAATTATTACTGACATAAATGGCTTAAATTGTTCTAATATACATAGAAATGGATTTTCTTTTAAATCAAAATAACAAGCCCCTAAAAGTCTGCCTTTCAGAAACACAATACTTAAGTTTTAAAAGGATAGCTAATGAGAGAGGAATCCCAATCGACGAGGTAGTTTCAAAGCTCATTCAAAAGAAACTTGCTGATAAATCCGATAAGACTAAGAGGATTTCGTATCAGATCACTGAAAATTGGTAATTATTACTAGGTTTTTAGTTTAATATTCTCACACTCAGCCCACTGATTCTTCGCCAAAACATGATGGCATAACACTCATGTAATTAAAAATCGACCATCGTAACGGTTCAATAGCACTATGACCACAAAAACATACTTACTTTCCATCACAGTTATTTTAATTGTAGCACTTTCATTTAACGACTCCAATGCACAGGGCTCCAATTCTGATAACAACAGGCGCCAAGGTCCACCCCCCTCATCTTCAGGTAGAAATTTCATGTGGTCATTGCCTGTCCTCAAAGCTCTCGATTCTGATGGAGATAAAATAATCTCAGAGAAAGAACTCAAAGCGGCATCGAAATCATTAATTAAGTTAGATAAAAACGGTGATGGTAATTTAACGATCGATGAAATTAGACCAAGCTTTGGCCCTAGACCTTCCAAACCAAAGGATAGTCCTACTCCAAAGATCAAATTTAATCCGATTAAACCTAAGTTGGTAAAAGAAATTTTAGACCATTCCACTAAAGAAATATTAAAACTTCTAGGCGCTGAGGGAGTTCCAGGAGCCAAGAAAAGTGAGATCCAGAATTACCGAAGACTCTTTGGCTTCACCGACAGAGACAAGGACGGGAAACATTCAAAGGCAGAATATGTCGACAATGGCCGGTACCTGACACCCGAATCTAGGGCAGGAATCTTTAATGCTTCGGACTCAAACAACGATGGCTTTGTGTCAGAGAAAGAATACATCGAGAACCGCATCATTACTGACGAGGCAAAAGCTATATTTTCATCCATGGATTCAAATAAAGACAATAAACTTAGTTCAAAAGAGTTTATACAAAGCAAAAAACTCAAGAATGAGAAACTTGCCAAAGAGGTCTATGACGCATTCGATTCGAACTCAAACGATGAATTAATTATCCCTGAATATCTCCGAGTATGGGGAGTATGGGCTAGGCAATAGTTTTCGTTAAGATCTCTGAGACTCACGGATACCAATTAGCTTTTTCATAACGCTAGACAAGTTGCCCTGCCATTGCTCTGTTCCAAATGAATCATGTAGTTCTAAATAAATAGAGTAGAGTTCTTTATAAACAGCAACATTATCTGGATTCGGACTGTAAATTTCCTCCCTCACCTTAGCGCAATTTGCCTGCAATTGAGCAATCTCATAATCACCACTACAGCTTGCCCCAAAAAAAGCAGCTCCGACCGCGCAGGTCTGATCACTTATTGCCACTTTCAGTGGTCGGTTAAGAACGTCAGTATATATCTGCATCAGTGTGTGATTTTTAACGGCTAGTCCTCCTGTCGTTACTACTTCATTAATTGGCACACCATACTCTTCGATTCTATTAATTATCGTTAGAGCGCCAAATGCCGTTGCTTCAATATATGCACGATAAATCTCGTGAGCCTTAGTTTGCAATGTCTGCCCCAAAAGCAAACCCGAGAGTCTAACATCAACAAGGACTGTCCGATTTCCATTATTCCAATCCAATGCAAGGAGGCCACTAGAACCTGGAGATGAGTCAGACATCATCTCTTCCATTTTAACAAATTTATCATCGGAATTTGTGCCATAACTATCAGGGACCAAGTTATTCACTAACCACAAAAAAATGTCTCCGACTGCACTTTGTCCAGCCTCTATCCCATAATGCCCAGGAAGGACTGATCCATCAACGATTCCGCACACTCCAGGTATATCTTCAAGAGCCTTGCTATTTGGCATGACTGCTATGTCACAAGTGCTTGTTCCTAATATCTTGGTTAAAACGCCTTCCTTCACTCCGCAGGCAACGGCTCCCATATGGCAATCAAATGCTCCAACCGCTATTGGTGTACCTTCACTTAGACTGGTTCTTTTAGCCCATTCAGAGCATAAATTACCCGCTAGATTTTCTGAACTGAATGCGTCACTAAATAATCTGTCACGAAGGTCTGAAAGTGCTGGATCGAGTTGATCAAGAAACTCCTTATCAGGAAGACCTCCCCATTCTTGTGAATACATTGCCTTATGACCGGCCGCACATACACTCCTCTTCATTGACAAGGGATCGGTATTTCCAGCCAAAAGGGCAGGAATATAGTCACAGTGCTCCACGAAACTATGAGCCGCCTCGAACACTTCAGGAGCGCATCTTTTTAAGTGCAAGATCTTTGACCACCACCATTCAGATGAGTACGTGCCACCGCACTTTGCGAGGTACTGTGGACGAAGTTCTTTTGCCTTAGATGTTATTTCAGCAGCTTCAGCATGCGCAGTATGATCCTTCCACAACCATACCATTGCATTTAAATTATCTTCAAATTCAGAGCAAAGTGCTAATGGCGTTCCACTCTCATCGACTGGAATCGGTGTACTGCCCGTCGTATCAACCCCGATACCAATAACATCACTTGAATCAAACTCAGGATTGATAGATTTTGCCTCTTCCAATGATCCAGTAATAACAAATTCAAGACCATCAATGTAATCCTGAGGATTTTGCCTTGCTACATTAGGATCACTAGGATCGGTCAATATGCCAAGATCACCTGAAGGATAATCAAAAACGGTAGTCCCGAGCTCTTTACCGTCAGCTATATCAATGATAACTGATCGACAAGAATTGGTCCCAAAATCCAAACCTATTGAATACTTTGGCATATTAGTCTTACTGGTAAATCGACAGGACCGTTCATCTCATTTCCACCATTGCGGAAACATGAATACGATATTGGCTTTAATGAGTTTTATTTAAACCTAAACGATGGGGAACAAGTTCTCCTTGCACCATGCACCGTTTTGCAAGGTGACACCGTCAGGATCTTTAATAGCAACTTCAGCCTCATCCTCACAGATGATCCAGCCTTCATAGTTCCTCAGGGTAAGCCATTCAGTTATTTTATGGAAATCAAGCTTACCGGTTCCCATCTGAGACCATGGCTCCGGACCATTACCAGAAAAGTCCTTATAATGAATATGATTAACCAAGTGTCCCCACTTAGTCATCGTGCCGATCACATCCATTCCACCCCTAGCAATGTGCCCCACGTCAGGAGTCCAGCCAGTGGCCTCAGGATCGAGACTATTTAAAACGACATCATAATCATCCTGCGTCCGAACCAATGATGGTGGAGGACTGTTCGGATGAAATGAGCACTTGAGACCCGCTTCAGCAGCTCTTCTTGAAACTCTATTCACATTATTTACTAGATTAACTCTCCGCTGTTGAAGGTTATGTCTACCGTCAGGTAAAGGCACTGTTCCAAGTGCCGCTCCTGGAAACAGTTTGAGAGTCTCAATAGTCCAATCTGCTGCAATGCGCTCAGATTCGGTCTCTTCCTCCTCGTCCCACTTACAAATCAGAGCCAGCGCGGCTAACTCTACACCTGCTTCATCAAGCGCATCCTTTAACTTCTGCGGATCCTTACAATCACCTAACCAGTAAGTATCATAAGGCTCAAGAACCATAGGTTCGATGCCCACAAAGCCAGCCTCACCAATGATCTTGGCCATGTGCGCAAGTTTATTATTATTTCCGTCTCCATAGCCATCCATGAACCATGTGTATACTTCTGAACCAAATTTTATAGCCATATTAGTTTTCTTTGTTATTTAAGGTTATGTTAGTTCGATGTTAACCAATCCATCACTCGAGGATTAAAATCATCTAATTTTTCCCAGTGAAAAGCATGACCCGCACCCTCATAGAGATGAAGTTCTGAATCAGGTATCGCGTCCGCGGTCTCCTTCGCCATCCACTTCGGAGTGAAAATGTCATCTTCACCACCTATGACAAGGCAAGGACACTTAATGTCACCTAATTGATCATAAACATCATGCCCGGTGCAGGCCGCTGCCTGAGCCTCCATAGAATGCACGGGCTGCGGAGCCTCGCCTAGCTGGGCCTCGTTCTGCCCATCCACAATGCCTTGATAGGTTTCATCATTATCCCAGAATGGTTTTGTGAAAATTAAAAGTTGAACGTACTTCATGAACTCCTCGGGCCTGAGTCTCGCCTTTGCATTAGCAAGATGTTCAAAAACAGATACAGCGTATCTATCACACCTGGCCCAAGTACACATGAGAACAGCGCTTTGAACTTTGTTCGGATGACGAAGCGCTAATTGCTGCGCTATGATCGATCCCATAGAACAGCCAACGACTCGGGCCTTCTCAATGCCTAACTGGTCCAATAGCCCCGCATAATCATCAGCCATCATAGCGCTCGTGTATGGACCCTCAGGCTTGTCAGATTCACCGACCCCGCGGTTATCCCCTAATATACATCTGAAGCTCTTGTCCCATTCTGCGGCATGAGCTTCCCAAACTGCTCCAGGAGCAGTGATTCCCATTATTAGGAGCAGGGGATCTCCGTCACCCTGTTCTGTATAATGCATCTGAATTCCGTTAGTTTCTATTTTTGGCATATTCGCGATAAATTAGTTAAAATTCTGAAACTGATAATTATCGAATCCTATAATGAATTCCAAGTTTTTCTTTGTTCTTATTACAAGAATAGTGCAAAAGTAATTATGGAAAACGGCGATCAGTTCCGAATTAATTGGAATAAATTTTTCAGAAACGGCAAAACTGTAATTCTGCCAATCGACCATGGCACAGCAATTCCAGTAAAAGGACTAGAATCTCCCTCAGAACTGATAGAGTCAGTTAACCCTTACGTTAATGGTTTTGTCGTCAACTTTGGACTAGCCAGGAGTTGCAGCGATTCATTGGAAGGTAAGGGGATTTGCTTCAGAACTGATATCTACAAGCCCCCTTACGAGGGCAATGATGACCATGGCAGCTACAGAGTTTTCACTGCCGAAGACGGCCTCTCGGTCGGAGCCAATGCCGTCATGAACATGTGCTACACTCATCACCCAAAAGAAGAAACCATTTATAGGGAATGTGCTGGCCTAGTCAGTGAATGCATCGATTCAGAGCTTCCAATTATTCTGGAGTCACTCCCATTCGGCATAGGCCGATCCGATGATTATACCGTCGAAAACATTTCTTTTGCCGTCAAATGCGCTGCTGAAATTGGAGCAGATGTCGTCAAAACAGCATACCCAACAGGAGCTAGCATTGAGGAATTTAGAGAAATCATCGATTCTTCTTATGTTCCAGTAATTGTTTTAGGAGGCTCAGCCATGAGAGACGACAACGCTCTATTCAGTATGGTAAAAAATGCAATGGATGCGGGCGCGTCTGGAATCGCCATTGGCAGAAACGTCTGGCAACATGATAGGCCAGCCGCTGTTGCTAGGAGCCTTTCATCTATTGTTCATGAAGACTCATCAGTGAGTAGCGCCATTAAACTTATGAACGATCCTCTTTAACCCTTAAAAGGTCATGGACTGTCGTTAGATCTTTTAATGGATTTGATGACAACGTCCTTCATGGGTACATCCTGAAAGGGCTGGGGGTAGAGCCTGCCATCTGGATGCTTTGCCTTCATCGTCTTTTGACCCGTCTTAACTGCTCTGATCGCATCGACGACATCGATCCCTGATACTACCTTACCAAAGACCGTGTAGCCCGGACGCCCATTCCCTCCATCAAGGTTAGTATTATCACCGACATTGATAAAGAATTGAGCCGTAGCGCTATCAGGATGGTTAGTACGAGCCATAGCAATAGTCCCACGAGCATTATTCAAGCCGTTGGCACTTTCATTCTTGACTGAAGCGAGTGTCTCTTTTTCGCCGCCTGAAGCAGCAAAACCACCACCTTGAATCATAAAGTCCTCAATTACACGATGAAAAACCGTGTCATCAAAATGCTTTGAATCAATATAGCGAAGGAAGTTAGCAACAGTTAGTGGCGCCTTTTCAGCATTCAGATCAAGCTCAATGACTCCCATGCTAGTATCCATTATGATTCTAGTAACAAGTTCAGAAGTCTTATCGCCCTTGTTCGTCTCAGTAGAAGGCTGAGCTTCAACTTGATCCGTAGATTGCTCACTTGCCGAACCAGCCTTGTCCTTTGAAGGCTCCTCTTTGCAAGCTGCAATATTTAATATGAATGGAAGTAGGAGTAAGAATCTAAAATTTTTCTTCATGAGGTAATCGATTTCTTGGCTGGCTTTTTCTTTTCTCTAGTGATCGTCTTGATGAAAACTTTTTTCTTAGGGACGTCACCCATTCGGCTTATGCCTACTGATGTCTTAAATTGGCTACTGCCAGTATCCACAGCTTTAATTTTATCAACGAATTCCATCCCTTCGACAACTTTGCCAAAGACTGCGTAACCATCAGGACTGTTTCCGCCAGAGTCAAGGCTCTTACTATTATCAACTACATTGATAAAAAATTGTGAAGTGGCACTGTTCGGATCGTTCATCCTAGCCATTGAAATGGTACCTCGAGTATTACTCAATCCGGACTCCTTACCTTCATTTTTTATTGGTGGATTAGTAGGCTTTTGCGAGGGAGGATCCCCGTCAACAAAACCACCCCCCTGTATCATGAAATTATTTATGACCCGATGAAAAATAGTCCCATCGTAATACTTTGAATCCACATATTTGAGAAAGTTCTTAACAGTGGTAGGCGCCTTTTCTGCATTTAGTTCAATCGTTATGTTTCCATAATTGGTTGTAAGAATAACTTTAGGATTCTCCGCATTGACCATGAAAGTTAACAGCGAATAAAGAAAGAGAGTAAGTTTCCACTTCATATTTGATTAAAGGTTTTGTTATAAAGTATAGCAGTAGAGCTTCAACTATTGCAAAAATGAATGCAGATGCAACCTGATCATAAAAAACAATCCAACATGTCCATTATTCATATTGATATGGATTGTTTTTTTGCAGCTATCGAGATCAAATATAGACCCGAACTAGCCACTAAACCAGTTGCCGTGGGCGGTAATCCTAGTGGTCGAGGCGTACTTACTACATGTAATTACATCGCAAGGGAATACGGCTGCCACTCTGCAATGCCAGCCTTTAAGGCTCTGGAACTCTGCCCTGAACTTATAATCTTACCAGTCAGGCACGATCTTTACCGACAAGAGTCACATAAAATTCGCGAAATATTTAAGCAAACAACAACGATAATCGAACCACTTTCGCTCGATGAAGCTTATCTAGATGTTACTCATTTAAATGAAGACCCTAGTCAAATTGCTCAGCATATCCGCCAACAGATAAAAGATGAGAGGGGGCTCACCAGCTCAGCTGGCATTTCAACCAATAAAATGTTGGCCAAAATTGCAAGCGATTGGAACAAACCAGACGGCCAATATCAAATTAGACATGAAGATATCAACGCTTTTATGAATGATCTTCCTGCCTCCAAGATCTGGGGCGTTGGTAAAAGAACAGCCGAAAAACTCGATTCAATGGGTGTCACCAACTGTAAGGATTTACAATCAATTGATCTCCCAACACTGCACCACAAATTCGGCAAGTTTGGAGTCAGCTTATATCAACTCTGCAGGGGCATTGACGATCGAGAAGTTGTCACTGATCGAGAAAGTAAATCAACGAGCGTCGAACGCACTTTCAAAATCAACATAAACCAAATTCATGAAGCAAAAGCTAAATTCAAATCTATTCTCCTTGAACTCAAAGATGATCTGACAACCAATCACAATGACAGGAAATTAAAATCTGCCTTTGTAAAACTCACTTTTTCCGACTTCCAGAAAACTTCGACAGAAAAGAAATCAGATAAAATTAATAGCGAATTATTCAATGAGCTATTGATTAACTCATGGAACAGGGGAAAAGGTAAATCAGTGAGACTTATTGGGGCGGGAGTAAGATTTGAACCTAAAAAATCAGAGTCCGATCTGCATCAAATGAATTTATTTGAGTAACAGCTTAAGCAAAATGAAGGTCCCATTCTGAGAAATCGTCATCCCTCCAGTCCTTAAGCTCAAAGCCACTCTTTTCAAGTTGATCCATGAACTTCTCACCTGCAACTCGGACACAGCTATCAGTATTAAGCTCAACTACTAACATTCCCATGTAGTAGAGATCATTAAATGTTGATACAGCATCGTCACCGAAGGCCTTTCCCAAGTGTCCTTTTAGCAATTGACTCTCATGCTTTCCTAAGAATAGATGAGAAGGTTTCCTTCCTTCATGACATCGCGCATCAACTAAGGCTCTGAGAGCAGAAGTGTCCCAATCTTCCTTGAGTTCAAGATCCTTAGGCAAATTATTAGGATTATCAGTCATCTTAGGTAACAGATAACCCGCACTCTACTCAATTCAACACACTTATTGCAAATTGCACGTAAAGACTTAAGATAATTATTATGAAATTTTTAGTATTATTCTCACTCCTCGCACTGATTGATAATGTGTTCTCACAAGGCACTTCTGAAGTTCCTAGCTGAGTAATGTGACCAGGCGAAGGAGGCACGGTTCGTGGCTCAGCAGATGACAGCACATTCTTCGGCGGATCACTCATTGATACACCGGAAATCTTTTTCTTTCCTGAAGAAAGATTAGGAGGAATTCTTAGTTTCCGTTGGATACCAGAAAAGCCTGACAGCGGTAAGGTTTTCACAACGCTACGCTACGAATTAACTCAAAACCTCTCAGTAGGTCTCGATTACCGCCCACTAACAGATAACATTAGCTTCGCAGCTAATTGGAGAGCAATCTCTGAACAAGGTGATTGGCAACCTGCCATCATTCTTGGGACATCAAATGATGACTTTGGAGACATCGCTAGTCAGTCATACTATGTGACTGCCAGTAAATTTCTTGGTGATTTTGCGGGTTTCCAATTTTCCCCTTACGCAGGAGCCACTTACATTGATGAACTTGATGATTTGAGGCCCGTTGCAGGAATCAATATTAGAAAGGGCGTTTGGTCGGCTATGTACCAATATAGCGGAACCCATGAGCACTTATCACTTTCAAGACAATTAGGCAATCATACAGCAAGTTTGGTTCTATGGGGAATGGAAAAGCCTGGAATCGCCTGGACCTTTAGATTTTAAAGGAAGTTACTGATAAAACTTAAAAGGAGGTCCTAACCGATGGCCTTTTTTACAGTGGCTGTTGCGTACTGACGATTGAGCTCTGATATAAATTCTGATTTTATAGACTTGGGGCAAACCGCTTCGCATTCGTATTGGTTTGTACAATTACCGAATCCTTCTTTGTCCATTTGCTCGACCATTTTTAATACTCTTTTGTCCTTTTCGGGCAATCCCTGAGGCAAAGAGTTCAAATGCTTTACCTTGGCTGAAACGAAGAGCATTGCACTAGCATTTTTGCATGCCGCAACGCAAGCGCCACAACCGATACAAGTAGCCGCATCAAAAGCAGTATCAGCAGTATCCTTTTGGATCGGCATCGAATTGGCATCTACTGCTGACCCTGTCCTAATTGACACGTAACCACCAGATTCAATTATTCTGTCAAATGATGAACGGTCCACTACAAGGTCTCTGATGACTGGAAACGCCTTGGCTCTGAAAGGTTCAATGAAAATAGTGTCTCCGTCGGAGAATTTTCTCATATGGAGCTGACACGTTGTGATGGCACTCTCTTTACCATGAGGGACGCCGTTAATGGTTAGAGAACATGTTCCGCAAATGCCCTCACGACAGTCATGGTCAAAGGCAATAGGATCACCGCCATTCTCGATGATCTCATTATTAACGATATCAAGCATTTCAAGAAATGATGCCTCCTGAGGGATGTCATTTGCCTCATAAGTTTCAATCTTCCCTTCAGAAGATGCATCATGCTGCCGCCAAACCTTGAGGGTTAATTTCATTAATATTTTTACTTATAAGTTCTAGTGGCTAATTTAACATTTTCAAACTCCAGCCACTCCTTTTTAAGATTTAAGGTACCGTCTTCTTTACGATTCCATGCTGCCACATAAGCAAAATCTTCATCGCGACGCTTAGCCTCACCCTCATTCGTATATCCTGACGAGACTTCGGGGTCATCTTTAGTGAATTGATACTCTTCCCTGAAATGCCCGCCACAGCTTTCCTCCCTATGTAAGGCGTCGTTGCATAGTAGTTCTGCAAAATCTATAAAGTCAGCGACTCTTCCTGCCTTCTCGAGTTCCTGGTTCATGTTTCCAGAATCACCAGGCACACATACATTCTCCCAAAACTCCTCCCTAATCGCAGGGATCTTCTCTAGCGCTTCCTTCAAGCCATCTTCATTCCTAGCCATCCCACACTTATCCCAAACGAGTAGTCCTAGTTCCCTATGAAAAGAATCTACACTCCGATTACCATTGATAGATACGAGCCTATTTATTTGATCTCTGACCCTTTCCTCAGCTTCTTTAAATTCAGCCATGTCAGTGCTAATACTTCCAGGAGTTTCTTCGACAAGATAATTAGGCAAAGTTGCTGAAATTACGAAATAACCATCAGCAAGACCTTGCATCAGAGCTGAAGCCCCGAGCCTATTTGCTCCATGATCTGAAAAGTTTGCTTCACCAAGTACATGTAATCCTGGAACATTACTCATCAGATTATAGTCAACCCAAAGCCCACCCATCGTATAATGAACGGCAGGGTAGATCCTCATGGGTTGAGAGTAAGGGTCCTCCCCAGTGATTTTTTCATACATCTGGAACAAATTGCCATAACGGGATGAAATGACGTCCTTGCCAAATCTTTGAATTGAATCAGCAAAATCCAAATACACTCCTAACCCACCGTTACCAACACCTAGGCCAGCATCGCATACTTCTTTCGCTGAGCGGGAAGCAATGTCCCTAGGAGCCAAATTGCCGAATGAGGGATACTTTCTCTCAAGATAATAATCGCGATCAGCCTCCGCAATCTGATGAGCTGACTTACCGATATCTTGAGAATTCTTTGGGACCCAGATACGACCATCATTCCGAAGCGACTCTGACATGAGCGTGAGTTTTGATTGATAATCGCCACTGACAGGGATGCACGTCGGATGAATTTGTGTGTAACAAGGATTTGAGAAATAGGCCCCTCGCTTATGAGCGCGGTAAGCTGACATCACATTGCAGCCCTTCGCATTAGTGGAAAGGAAGAACACATTACTGTATCCACCAGTTGCTAAAATTACACAATCAGCTGCATGTGAGGATATTTCACCACTGACCATGTCCCTGACCACTATTCCCTTTGCGTGTCCATTAACTACGACAAGGTCCAACATTTCTGACCTCGAATACATTTCTATACCACCAGCGGAAATTTCTTTTTGGAGCGCTTGATACGCACCAAGTAACAGCTGCTGGCCTGTCTGGCCTCTCGCATAGAATGTTCTTTTGACCTGAGCACCACCAAATGAGCGATTATCAAGCAATCCGCCATATTCTCTAGCAAACGGAACGCCCTGAGCCACGCACTGATCGATGATATTTTCACTGACTTCAGCTAATCGATAAACATTGGCCTCCCTTGATCTAAAATCACCGCCCTTAATCGTATCATAGAAGAGCCTGTTAACGCTATCTCCATCATTCTGATAATTTTTAGCCGCATTAATTCCCCCCTGAGCAGCGATAGAGTGTGCCCTACGAGGGCTGTCCTGATAACAAAAACACTTTACCTTGTATCCTAGTTCAGAAAGGGTCGCCGCAGCGGACCCACCAGCGAGCCCAGAGCCGACAACGATGACTGTATATTTACGCCTGTTCGCTGGATTAATCAGAGCCGAATCCATTTTGTGCTTAGCCCACTTCGATTCGATCGGTCCTGATGGAATCTTTGGGTCTGGCGTATCTGATTTTTTCTGAGTCATTAACTGTAATCCTAGTAACTGATCCAGCCGGCAAGAATGCTAACGGGAATCGAACAATTGCCAATGAATATAATTAAAGAGTAAGCGTAACCGATCGTTTTTATAAGGCCCCATGTCCGTTCGGTTCGTAATCCAAGAGTTTGAAATACACTAGCAAAACCATGACTCAGATGCCAACAAAGTAGAGCCATTGAAATTATGTAAAATGTACTCGCAGGCCACCAACTAAAACCGTCCACTAGCATTCTAAATACATCATGCCGTCCACTAGCATCAATGTATCCATCATAGTCATTCCCAACACGGACCGTGAAATGGAGGATATGATAAATGACAAAGGAAAGTATTATGATGCCGCTCCAAACCATTGCCCTCGAAGCACCACTCGCCTTGACGGTAGCATTTGCAACATATCGATTCCCCTTAGCTGACCGGTTCTCTAGAACCAACCTTATTGTAGTATAAATATGTAAAACAAAGCACACGATGAGCCCAATTCTCGCGATCCACAGGATACTAGGCATTGAGTGCAACCAGGCAGCATAACCGTTGATCTTATCAGGACCCGCAAATATCTTAAGATTTCCGATCATATGGCCTAGAAGAAATCCTATTAGAGCCAATCCGGTAAGCGCAACTATGACCTTCTTACCTATAGAAGATCCATAGAATTTTATGAATGAATTAGCGGTAAGATTCATTTATGTGGACACTTTTCAATAGACTCTATAGTTGCTCTTTGCAAGGTTATCAGGACACGAGCTCATTATCATCAATTTTCTTTAAGGTTTCTTAAGAAAATCTCGACATTGGGGTCCGAATACAACAATGTTCGTTAACCATTTAATCCACATTCCGATGAGAATTAGTTCTATTTTAGCCCGTTCACTCTATTTATCTGTCATTCTTGCCGCATCTACGTGTTCGAGCTTATATGCAGCCGAAACACAAACAGGCATTGACCAGCAAATAGATGAAGCTTTCAAACCGGCAGCTGAAGTGACCGGGAAAATGATGTTCAGTCCTGTTACCATATTTGGACAGGATATCCCTTGGGTCATACTTTGGCTGGGCATAGGAGCAGTCATCCTTACCTTTTATTTTAAGTTCATAAACATCCGCGCTTTTGGACTGGCCATTAGAACAGTTAGAGGGAAGTACAGTAAAAGTGATGATCCGGGACAAATCACACACTTCCAAGCGCTCGCATCTGCTTTGTCAGGGACGGTAGGTCTTGGTAATATTGGGGGAGTGGCCGTTGCCATTAGCTTAGGCGGACCAGGCGCTGTGTTCTGGATGATCCTTATCGGATTCTTTAGCATGTCCACTAAATTTGCTGAATGCACACTAGGTGTTAAGTACCGCAAAATAGACGAAGACGGAACTGTCAGGGGTGGCCCGATGTATTATTTGGAACAAGGATTAAAAGACCGCGGCATGGGAGGCCTTGGAAAATTTCTTGCCATCATTGCTGCAATCACCTTCATATTTGGAGCTTTCGGCGCAGGGAACATGTATCAATCCAACCAAAGCTGCGCACTCATATATGATGTGGTCCTTCAACAGGAAACTAACGATGGCAAATGGATCTTCGGTGTCATCATGGCAATCCTAGTTGGCTCAGTCATCATCGGAGGAATCAAAAGAGTCGCCGCCGTTACTTCAAAACTTGTACCGTCTATGTGCATAATATATCTGCTAGGCGGCCTAGTGGTTCTGCTATCTAATATTTCAAGTTTACCCGCAGCCTTTGCCACAATAGTCTCTGAGGCATTTGCCCCCAAATCTGCGATGGTCGGCGGCATTGTCGGTGTCTTTGTACAGGGCATGAGAAGAGCCACATTTTCAAATGAAGCGGGCCTCGGTTCTGCTCCTGTAGCTCACTCAGCGGTAAAAACTACAAAGCCTGCTAGTGAGGGCATAGTCGCTATACTTGAGCCTTTCATCGACACTATCGTTGTTTGCACCATGACCGCACTCGTCATCGTCTCTACTGGAGTTTATGATGTCGGGGACGAAATCGGAACGGGTGGGGGAATACTCCTCACGTCCAAAGCCTTTTCAACAGTCATACCATGGTTCAAGTACATTCTAATGGTCGCAGTATTCCTTTTTGCTTTCTCTACCATGATCACCTGGTCTTATTACGGTGAACAGGCAATTGCTTATCTTTTCGGCCCAGCTAAGAAAATCGCAATGACATATAAGGTCCTCTTCTGTTCATTCGCCATCGTGGGATCCTCCTCACAGTTAGGCAATGTCCTTGATTTTTGTGACGCGACCCTATTCATGATGTGCGTGCCTAACCTCATTGGCGTATACCTCTTATTGCCCGTCATAAAGAAAGAACTTAGTGACTTCACAGATCACGCAAAAAGCATTGATTCAGCAGAAGGTTCTTAGCCAATAAATGGCTCGAAAGTACAACATTGATTCGACTGCAGGCGCAGGCCCTTCGAGCAACATTGATTATAAATCTGAACTCAATGAGCAACAATATGAGGCCGTCACCTCATTAATGGGGCCGGCCCTTGTCATTGCTGGAGCAGGTAGCGGGAAGACCCGAACTCTCACTTATCGAGTCGCTTACTTACTAGATAACGGAATCAAACCCGACAATATTCTCTTACTAACATTCACAAACAAAGCAGCCAAAGAAATGTTACAGAGGGTCGAGGATCTTGTCCCTTATGAGACACGGGCGATCTGGGGCGGCACATTTCACTCTATAGGCAATCGACTCCTTCGCCAGCACGCAGAAAAAGTAGGACTAACAAAATCATTTACCATAATGGACAGAGAGGATCAGAAGGACCTCATGTCCACGTGCATCGCTGCAGCAGGAGTAAACACTAAAGAAATTAGATTTCCAAAGCCTGAACTCTTAGCAACTATGTTCAGCCTCGTTGAAAATACCGGCGAAGAGTTAAGTGAGATTCTTGAATACAGATATCCCTATTTTCTCGACCTATTACGACCAATCCAAAAGGTCGGCAAAGTCTACACTCAGAGAAAAATTGATACCAACAGCGCTGATTTTGATGATCTTTTAATATTGGCTGTGCAGCTCCTCGAAGACAATGAGGACATAGCGCAAATGTACCAACAGCAATTTCAATTTGTCCTAGTCGACGAGTATCAAGACACTAACTGGGTGCAATCAAAATTGATTAACATTCTTTCCAAAAAGCATGGAAACCTAATGGTCGTTGGGGATGATGCTCAATCCATCTATTCCTGGCGAGGCGCAGATTTCGAGCACATCCTTCAGTTCGAAGAGTCATACCCAAAAGCCAAAACATTTAAGATCGAAACCAATTATCGATCAGTTCCTGAGATCCTAGAACTCGCTAATCAGGCAATTTCCGCTAACAAAAAACAATTCAAGAAAAACCTCAAAGCTAATCGTCCAGAGAGGGGACAGTTACCGGCCCTGGTACCAGTGAATGAACCTAACACTCAGGCCGCTTTCGTAGCTCAGCGCATCCTTGAACTAAGAGATGAAGGCATGGAATTAGAGGAGATGGCCGTTCTTTATAGGGCGCACTTTCACGCAATGGAGCTACAAATGGAACTCACTAACAGAGGAATTCCATTCAACATTACTAGCGGCCTCAGGTTCTTCGAGCAGGCGCACGTTAAGGACGTCGCAGCATTCATGAAGCTGGCCGTGAACCTTCGTGATGAAGTTGCATTCAAGAGAATCGCCAGAATGCTTCCCGGCATTGGTATCGTTACCGCCAATAACTTGTGGCTTGAGTGGATCAAATCACCAATAAACAAAGAAAACACTCCTCCAAAATCTTTTTCCGACCACCTCAAAAAATTTAAAGTTCCGGCGAAATCCAAAAATACCTGGATCCAGTTCGGTTACACGATGGATGAGATCGCGCCCCAAGGTGAAATTACTACTCCTCGCGAAATGATATCCTCTATCCTTGGTGGCGTTTACGATGATTACATGCGAAGCAAATTCACTAATTATGACAACCGAATTCAGGATCTGGATCAACTAAAGCGTTACAGCGAACAGTTCGAAGACACTAGCGAATTTCTTGGTCAATTAGCTCTCCTCTCAGGCGTCGAAGGCGAACCCATGAAGCAAAATGAAAAGAAAGATAAGTCTGAAGCTATTACTTTATCTTCCGTGCACCAAGCTAAGGGCTTAGAATGGCGAGCAGTGTTCGTAATTTGGCTCACGGACGGAATGTTTCCCAATTCTCGCGTCATAGAGGAAGACGATGAAGAAGAGTCAGGACTCGAAGAGGAAAGGAGACTTTTCTATGTCGCAGTCACTAGATCAAAGGACGAACTGTACCTCATATATCCTTATATTTGGCCTAGCTCCAGAACAGGCGACGTTATGCAGCGTCCGTCCAGATTCTTAGAAGACTTTGATCCTGAGCTTGTAGAGGAATGGGAAGTAGGTTCAATCGGCGCAACTTGGTAAAAAAAACTTGCTAAGAATCACACAACAAGTCATTCAATTATAAAAATATCACTAATAGCTAAATACAATCACATAAAATACAACATGAGCGACCCCATTACCGTTTCAGTCACAGGCGCAGCTGGCCAAATTGGCTATTCACTGCTTTTCAGAATCGCTTCTGGAGCAATGTTTGGACCGGATCAACCCGTTAACTTAAACTTGATTGAAATCGAACCCGCGATGGGGGCTTTGGAAGGAGTTTGTATGGAACTTGATGATTGTGCTTTTCCTCTACTAAATAAAATCAATCCAACCTGTGATTTAGACACAGGTTTCTCTAATTCCAACTGGGCACTACTTGTTGGCAGCGTACCGCGCAAAGCCGGCATGGAAAGGGGAGATCTCCTTGGAATCAACGGTAAAATATTTACCGGACAAGGACAGGCAATTAACAATAACGCGTCCTCTGACGTGCGAGTGCTCGTCGTAGGAAATCCTTGCAACACGAATTGTCTTATCGCGATGAACAATGCTCCTGATGTCCCAAATGAACGTTGGCACGCAATGACTCGACTCGATGAAAATCGTGCAAAAACTCAACTCGCACAAAAGGCAGGCGTCCATGTAAGGAATGTCAGTAATATGACTATTTGGGGTAATCATTCCGCCACTCAGTACCCAGACTTTTACAGTGCTAAAATAAATGGGAGTCCAGCTAACGAAGTTATCAACGATGAGAACTGGCTTAAAGATACATTCATTCCCGTTGTACAGAAAAGGGGAGCAGCAATCATTGAGGCTAGAGGATCTTCATCCGCAGCTTCCGCCGCAAACGCAATCATTGATAGCGTTAAGCATCTTACACAAAACACTAAAGAAGGGGACTGGAACAGCGTCTGCGTCTGCTCTGATGGCAGTTACGGCATCGATGAAGGACTGATCGCTTCGTTCCCTGTTAGAAGTGATGGAGCATTATGGGAAATAGTTACTGACCTTGAGCTCAATGATTTCTCAAAGCAGAAAATTGCAGCTTCAGTGGCCGAGCTAAATGAAGAGAGGGAAGCCGTTAAGGATCTTCTTCCCTAAAATTTGACGAATCCTAGCTCGATCCTCGTCTAGCCCTAACGCCCTTAGCCAGTTCTTCCAGAATCGATTCGGTACCACTCCAATCAACGCAAGCGTCTGTGACGCTCTGGCCATATTTTAATGCGCTCAAATCATCAGTTAACTTTTGATTACCTTCCTCAATATTACTTTCAACCATGACGGCAGCAATGTCGGAAGTTCCTTCAGCTAACTGAGCTGATATGTCTGCAGCAACCTTAGGCTGATTTTTATGATCTTTCAGACTGTTTCCATGACTACAGTCGACCATTAACGGTCTTGGAAGATTGCTTTTTTCTAGGAGCCCAGAAGTCTTTGCTATTGACTCCGAATTATAGTTTGGACCCGCTGAAGACCCTCTCAGAATAATATGACAATCCTTATTACCAACCGTACACACAATGGCGCTGACTCCTTGCTTTGTAACAGAGAGGAAATTATGCGGCATTGATGCTGCCTTAATCCCATCAACTGCAATCTGCACACTGCCTCCTGTTCCATTTTTAAATCCGATCGGCATAGATAGTCCGGATGCTAATTCTCGATGAATCTGGCTTTCCGTAGTCCTAGCACCAATAGCGCCCCAAGAAACCAAATCAGCTATGTATTGTGGGCTTATCGTATCAAGAAATTCTGTGCCTGCAGGTACCCCTAATTCGTTAATATCAATAAGAAGCTTCCTAGCAATTTCTAACCCTTTATTAATATCAAAGGAACCATCAAGACTTGGATCATTAATAAGACCTTTCCAGCCAACCGTGGTTCTTGGCTTTTCAAAATAGACTCTCATTATGATGAGTAAGTCATCTTTATGCTTATCAATCTGCTCCTTAAGCTTTGAAGCGTAATCTACAGCAGCATCAATGTCATGAATAGAACACGGACCAACAACGACGAGTAAACGATCATCAGAACCGTTCAGGATAGATCCAGCTGCATTTCTAGTATCGCTAACCAACTTGCCAACAGTGCCACTGACAGTGAATTCAGACATCAACAATGCAGGGGCAATAAGTTGTCTTATTTGATCTATTCTCAGATCATCCGTTTTGTAGTCAGAATTTTGCATTAGCGACCTATCGTGCGTTCATTCATTGATATCAATTCGAATTGTATTGGATTTATTGAATAAGGCATTAAATTTATAAAGATGGTTTTAATAGAATTTCCCTTAAATTGAATTAATTCCACCATATATTAACGTTATTTACGTAAATATGGCAAAATCAAGATTAGACCAGCAATTACTAGCTAAAGGGCTAGTTAACTCAAGAGAAGAGGCTAAAAAACTGATACTTGCAGGAGAGGTATCAGTAAATGGCCATATGGACGATAAAGCCTCGTCAAAGGTATCTGATGATGACGAACTTAAGATTAAAAAGCGCCCAAAGTACGTAAGTAGAGGAGGTTTAAAACTCGAGGCCGCAATTAATCATTTCGACATACAAATAAGAGGGAAAAAGGGCCTAGATTTAGGCTCATCCACTGGAGGCTTTACTGATTGTCTTTTACAATTCGGCGCTGATAAAGTCTACGCTTTTGACGTAGGAACCAATCAGTTGGCCTGGAAATTGAGGAGCGATGAGAGGGTCATTAGCCGAGAAAACTTCAATTGCCGCAATATTAATGAAAGCGATATCAATGATCCAATTGATATTTTAGTTATAGACGTTTCTTTCATTTCATTGGAAAAGATACTTGCTCCTGCATGTAATATCCTTGAAGGCTCAACTGATGTAATATGTCTAATTAAGCCTCAATTCGAACTAAAGCGGGAACAGATAGGCAAGGGCGGAATCGTTAAGGATTCGAATTTGCACGCAGAAGCGAAGTTGAAGATCGAAACATTCGCAGTTGAGGAACTCAAGATGAATCACATAGGTACTATTGATTCGCCAATAAAAGGCGCGGCAGGTAACATCGAGTTTTTGGCTTATTTCCGGCATAGCGCTTAGTTACGCTACTATTTTAAGTAATACTCATAACTTCTTACAATATATGTAATGAAGAGTCCGGTTATTTAATGTGATCAGTGTAACCTTCCCTATTATCATTGATATACGTGTTATTGAAAATAATATCAAAATCAACGACTTTAGTAGCAATAGCTAAGATAGGCTTCATTGCATTTGCATCTCCAATCAAGTGGCATGCTATGGATCGCGGGCTTCCTCCCAATACAATCTCAGGTCAACCCGCATCACTGACACTTACTAACAAATCAGGTAAGGATGTGAAAATCTATTGGATCAAATACAATGGAACTTTGCAGTCATACGGTGAACTTAAAAATGGCTTAACAAAGATTCAAAAAACTTACTCTAATTCCAGTTGGCTCATAAACAGCCTAGACGACAAGCCATTAGGATATTTCCGAACCATCAAAGGTAATAATCTCGCAATCATCCCTAAAAAGACAACGAAAGTTCCCTTCAGAACGATGCAATACACGTCTCGTCAAAGTGCCGACGCGATCAAATGGCAAAAGAGCCTTAGAACTTCGCTTTTCGGACTCCTCAAAATCAATGAACAGGGCAATGACAAAAACTTATCACCTTTAGATGCAGTCAAAACATCATCCCAGGATAAAGGAACTTATCTGTTCCACGAAATGGAACTGAACAGCACTTCAAAGAGTCGAATCAAAGCTGTACTCACCGTCCCTAAAAAGATCAAAGTCCCCCACCCTGCAGTAATTGTTATTGATGGTCACAGCGGAACCAGGCACTCCTGCTACAAGGATCGAGGATTTGCCACTTTACTAGCCGAAAAGGGTTACATCACTGTATCAACTAAGGTCAGCCAACACAGCTTACGTGAAGAAGATAAGACCATGATGGGAGAACGCTTATTAGATCTTATCCGTTGTGTTGATCTTCTTGTTTCAATGAAACAAGTCGATCCAAAACGAATTGGATGCGCAGGAAATTCTCTGGGCGGTGAAATGGCAATGTGGCTAGGCGCAATGGACGAACGGATTTCAGCAACAATGAGTGCGGGTTTTCTGACAACCATGGATCAACTCGAGCAAAATCACTGCAGATGCTGGAAGTTTCCCGGGATAAGAACTCTTGTCGATTTCGCTGACATCTATTGCCTCATTGCACCGAGACCACTCATGTGTCAGAACGGGTTAAGGGAACGCCCGACTTGGTTCACGGTTCCCATCGCAAGACAAGCACTGAAAGAAATTAATCCTATTTACTCTGACTTTAATGCTTCAAGTAATCTTGATTTCGTCCCCCACAAAGGAGGTCACGAAATTGATGTCCCCTCAATGTTCAATTTCTTTGAAAAGCATCTAATCCAGAACGTTAAATAGTTTCACTTCCGGCTAAGCTTAAAGAACAAAATACCACCAATCATAATCATCAGTGCGGTAGGAACCCACATTAGTAGCGGTGCAATCGCATCAGAATCCCTATTGTCTGCGTAAATGATGCCTAAAAAGTATAAAAACGCAACGACCATGCTGACCGCAAAACCTGATGTGGTCTCGCTCCTCTGACTCACTACCCCCAAAGGGATACCGATCAAAGCGAAGGCGAAGCATGCAACTGCAAAAGAATGTCTTTTCTGTATTTCAGTATTAATCTCGTTCCTTTTCTTTTCACTGATAGGTTCAGACCCACTCAGCCGTCGCCTCAACTCACTAGTGTCTAAGTTGCTCGGTTTGAGTTTTTTGGGATTATTGCGGAACGAAGACAAATCCAGGGGGATAGTTGTTTTCTCAGCGCTAATGCCCGGGAGCAAGTTATCAAAGTCAGCGGGATCCTTTTCATTTTTTATGACTCCCTCGGCATTATCTAAAAGCAATAACAACTGATCTTCACTTTCGTCGTATTCGACCCCAGCCTCCATGGCCCTAATATAACGTATGGGTACCTTATTCTCATCAAGCTCAATCACTTCAAGGCCAAGTAATTTGTTACCAATCCTGGACTCGGCATAAATACGATAGTTAGGAAATTGATATATGACTTTATCGGGAACAATTAAAGCCAAAGGATCATCAATAGCCATATTATAGAGCGTTTCTTTCATCGCGGCTTTGCCACGCGGTGCGATTTTGGTATTGATCAAAAAGCTTAAACAAACAAGACACCCCGCAATAAAAAACACTGGACGACACAATCTGAACATACTCATTCCAGACAAACGGAGCGCAAGCAGTTCATTATCAGCTGAGAGCCTGCCAAAAACGAGCAATACACCTATGAGCACACTCCAAGGGATAGTGAAAATTAATGAGTACGGTAATATGTAAAGAATGAACTGAAGGACAGCATTTACCGGCAAGTTCCGGTCAACGAGTAACTCGAAAATCTGCTTAAATAAATTACCTAAAACAAAGATAAGGCTCAATACAATGACACCAAAGATCGTTGCAAATAATACCTGACGTCCGATGTATCGATCGGATTGACTAATTAATGGGCCCACATAGAAGAATAACGCCTATACGTAATTCTTCAAATGGGAGCATTTATTTTGTGCGATGTCTAAGAAACTTCCTCTGATTTAAGCTGTTCATACAACTCAAATGCGTCAGAAGCACTCATTCCTTCATGAACGACGCCCCTGACAGCCTTCATCATTGGAACAGGTGCATCTGCTTGGAATATGTTACGTCCCATATCAACTCCGGAAGCCCCCTGCTCGCAAGCGTCGAATGCCATCTGTAATGCATTTTTCTCTGGTCTCTTCTTACCACCAGCAATAACAATAGGGACAGGGCAACAGCTAGTGATCGTGTCAAAACCATCTTCGATATGATAACATTTGACCATATGACAACCCAGTTCTGCCATGAGCCTTGTGGCCATCCGAAAGTACTTTGGTGACCTCTCCATCGCACGTCCAACTGCAACAACTCCCATCACTGCGATCCCGTATCTTGCTGCAGCATCAATGAGGTTAGTTAAGTTTTGCAATGACTGCCTCTCATGTTCGCTACCTATGAAAACCTGAACCGCAAGAACAGAGGCATTTAACCTTATGGCTTCATCGATATCTACAGCCAAATGTTCATTCGAAAGTGGCTCATAACCGGGACGAGCTAATTTTGCGGGTTGACCACCTATCTCACCTTCCCACTCATCAATAGTACTAACCATGCTAGTGCCTCCTGAGGCTCTTAGAGCAATGGCCTTTTGAGTAGATGCTGGAATAATTGATCTCTGTATTCCTCTTGTAAGCATTAAGCAATCGCAATAAGGCTCTAGCGGAAGAATGGTCTGATCGACTCTTTCTAGGCCAGTAGTCGGCCCCATGAAATAACCATGATCAAATGCGAGCATGATCGTTCTTCCTGATTCAGGGTTGAATATATGTGCCAGTCTATTCTGTAGACCCCAGTCATATTGGTGAGATCCCTTTAAGAAAAAGTTAGGTTTAGTTTGAGGAGTGTCTGTATAATATTCCTTCTGCTTTTGTTCTGTGTTTCCGTCTAAGTCAGCCATTGTTTTCTAATGTTTTGATTTATTTTGTGTAATTAGTTGTTAGCAAAATCTGCCATCGCTCTAAAAATAATAGCAATTGAGCAGGCCCCAGCATCTGGATGACCTACTGATTTTTCCCCAAGTGTCTTTGCCCTTCCCATCATTGCAATCATGTCCTTACTCTGATCTCTTCCTGATTCTGCTGCGGCGGCAACGGCCTCTAGGGCCTCATCGATTGGTAAATTCTTAGATTTTATAGACTCATTAGCTGCTGGATCAAGCGCATCAATCATTGTCTTATCACCAGGAGAAGCGCCTCCACGGGCCTGGACACCTTCATTTGCAGCAACCAAGAAATCGGAAAGTGATGATGCATCAAATACAGGTTTTTCAGCTAGGGTCTTCGCTCCGCTACGGAAAAGAGTCCCAAAGAGGGCTCCCGAAGCTCCGCCCATTGAACTCATCATGGCCATACCAGTCGCATTGAAAATCGATTTAACATCGAAAAATGATTCGCTTTCAAGTTTCTCTAAGACTGCCGTCATCCCCCTTTGCATTCCTAGCCCATGATCCCCATCACCAAGATTTCTGTCAGCATCGGTAAGTATCGGTTCGGCTTCGATGATTTTCCTTGCAAGGAGTTTCACCATTTCTAGTGATTCTGATACATCTAGAGATTCTTTGGGCATTAATAATTGGCAATAAAATTTAAAGTTTTGTATAGCACAATGACTCACAGGGAAGGTCCCAATATCCCTTAAGCTCATCATTGAGCTTTGTCACGCTAAACGAAATTCCAGTCATTTCCTGACAAGTCACTAAAGGGCCAACGATCGTATCATAAACAAGGATACCTCGCTCGTTAAGATATTCCTTGGCCTTCCTAAGACATATCAAGCATTCCATCATCGTTGTGGCTCCTAGACTATTTACAAACAATAAAATCTCATCCCCTTCTTTTAACTCGTCCACATCTGAATCGTCAGCAAAATCTTTAAAAATCAGGTCAAGCATTTGTGGAGTCAAATCATCAGCTGTCGTCATCGGTATTTCAGAAACACCCGGTTCACCGTGAATGCCCATACCCAAACCTATGAGTGCCTCGTCAATCTCGAAGGTCGGCTTACCAGTCGCAGGTATTGATCCAGGCGACATTGAAACTCCTACTGATCTTGTCTGAAGAACCGTTAACTTAGCAATCCGCTCAAGCTCATCCAAACTTTCAACTGATTGTGACGCAGCGCCGACCATCTTTACTATGAGAACTAGCCCTGCAATCCCACGCCTCTGATCCTTAGACTTTGCAGGAGCAGAACAAACATCATCAGTAATTAAAACTGTCTTAACTTCGATTCCCTCCTCTGAGGACAATTCGGCCCCGATATCGAAGTTCATTACATCTCCTGCATAGTTTCCGTAGAGATACAGAACGCCCTTTCCTCTACTGACCGCTGATGTAGCTTCAAGTACTATATCTGGTGGCGGTGCAGCAAAAATATCACCACAAGCGGCTCCGTCAGCAATATTAGTCCCCACTAAACCATGATAAATAGGCTCATGCCCTGAACCTCCCCCAATGAGTAAAGCTACCTTACCTTCAGGTATTTCTGTCTTAATTATGGAGCGAGTTCCAACCTTTACACAGTCACCGTCATAAGCCTCCACAAGACCATCAATAAGTTCATCAGCTACTTTTAAAGGGTCATTAATTAGTTTTTTCATTTATGAGATAAAATTTAAGTGAATTGGATAAGAGCAAATCTGTAGGTCTCTCGCAAGATAAAAGGCTACAAATGATTAGTTTAAGTCATTTAAGAGGATAAAATTTTAATTGCACCAATCTTGCTGACAGACTGGAATTTTAGCGAAAAACAGTTAAGTTTTCAAGATAGACATTTCTGTGACTGGAATATCAACCATATTACTCTATCTGCTCTTTCAAGTTGTCGATCCAGCATCCTCAAAAGGATCTGACACTGAACATGTAGACATTAAAAATCTTCCGAATTGGACCGCAGCCTTATCAGCTCACAATGACGGATTATCTGATGTCGCTTTATTAAAATTAGAAGAAATCAATTCACGTCAGGACTTATCTGATGAAAACAGAACAAGAATCAGAGCCCTCTTAGTAGAGAATCTAGTAAGAACTGGTCAATATGAAGAAGCCCTCAGTGCCGCAAAGGGTGATGAATTGCCATTCTGGAGAGGAATGGCCCTGTCAGGGCTAGGACGACTCACCGAAGCGTTACCAATATTACATCAATTCATAGACGACCCTTCAGACACTAGGCATGAGCACGCATTAATAACTATATCCTCTGCCTACAACTCCATAGGAATGGTGGATAAGTCCATTCAACTAATCTCTGAGTCTCTAGAGAACTCTAAAGATTCACTTAGGAGCCCAATTATATACTTAATTTTGGCTGATCTACACATCACTAAAGCCAACTATAATGAGTCTATAGCATTACTTAATAAGGCAACTATCAGCCCAAAATCCAGCTTCAAGCTTTTATCCGAAATTATAAGATCTAGAGCCCTACTCCGCTCAAATAAGCTTGTAGAAGCTGAGGAACTGCTAAGAAAACTCTATCTTAACCCTAAAGAATTTTCCCCAAGTATTTACCAAACTTTGAATCTTCTAAGAGCCGAAACCCATAAAAAACTGAAACAATTCGATGAAGCTCTATCGGTACTGCAAGCTGCCGTTGAAAACGCCCCTTCCGGGACTAACACTTTTCCTTTCTTTGACAGCATGCTTCTGCTTAAGGATGACATCAAAGAGCAAATTAATAATTTATTACAGAATTGGATCAAATCCAAAGACAACCAACTCTCAAGGCAGGCCACTTATTACAATATTGAAGCAACCTCAACAGAGACAGAATCTGCTTTAATTAAGTTAAAAGAACTAACTAAGACTGAAGATAAAATTTCTTTGCTAGCAAATATATTGATAGCAAAGCTTTTGATTAACGATTCGAAGCCTCAGGATGCCCTTGAAATACTCTCTGGGCTGAGCGAGCAAACAAATGACAGGAAAGCAAAGGCGACGATTGCTTTTCTTGAGGCAAGTGCACATACATCCACAAAAGATTTCAGATCTGCAAAAGAGAGTTATTTGAAGGTAACTTCTCCCGAATATTCAATTACTGCTGCTTTTAACTCTGCCCTCACTGAGGTTAAGGCGAATGAAAAAAATGAATTCTCATTTGAGATTTCAAGCTTCAACAAGATAGGAAGCATTACCGCACGTGGGGATCTGATGATAGAACAGGGACTCCTATTAGCCTCTGAGCAGAACCCATCAGCATTATCTAAACTTGAAACATTTACTACACAATTCCCTCAACACCCGAGAACGGCCGAAGCTCATTTAGCTATTGCTGCTATTAACCTTTTAGCTTTCCCACCCAAAACTAAGTCTGCCCGTGAGGCGCTTTCCTTAGCTAGGAATTACGCGATAAACCCAACTGACAAGAAGAGAGCCGATTATCTCGCTTTCTGGATCGAAGAAAGCGCAAGCAACCTCAACGAATGCCTAAAATTTGGTGATTCTTTCATAAAAAAATGGCCAGACTCTTCCCAAGCTCCAAGCGTCCGCATGCGTCAAGCAGAGTTATCTTTCAGAAACAAGGACTATTCAGAATCATTGCACAACTTTGAAAAGCTCTATACGGATTATCCAAATTCGCCCCTATCTATGAGAGCAAGGTTCTTTGCAGGGCATTCCGCGCGCCTTACCCTAACAGAAGAAGGCTCAAAAAGAGCTTTGTCATTGTGGCAAAAGGTAGCAGAAAGTGATAGCGCACTAGCACCCAGAGCAAGACTCGAACAGGCCAAGCTTAAATTAAACACCAATCTGAGAACCGAAGCTATACAGATCCTCGATTCTATTATTGAAGAATCCAAGATCGACGGCATAAAAATATCAGCACTAACATTGAAAGGGAAAGCCCTCTATGAACTGGGAGGGACAAATGCCAGCAAATTTAATGACTCGATCGAAGCCTTTAACCTGATTTTACAATTTAAATCTCTCCGAACTCGTGACCGAAACGAAGCCCTTTTCCGTAAAGCTAAAGCTTACGAATTACTTGGGCAGATCACCAAATCCTTAGAATCTTTCTATGATATACTGACAGCTCCTAGGCCCCCACTAGCAGAAAATGAATCGCCAGAACTACACTGGCACTATAAAGCAGGTTTCGAATGCATACGAATTCTTGAGAAGCGTGGTGCGAATCAAGACCTTAAGGCTGCTATAATTATTGCCGATCAGCTCTCAAATACCCCAGGAATACGCTCTAGTGAAGCTAAGACTCTAGGCGAGCGCCTGAGGCTAGAGAACTTTATATGGAAGGACTGATGGTTCTAACTCCCCCTAGATAGAGTTAGGAGAGAAGCGAGTGAAGCATATCGCCGAAACAAATCAAAAGCATTGCAGTAACGGCGGTGGAGGACACTAGAACAATGCCCACAGCAATGAGCCGCTTTGATCTTTTACTTCTGGGAATTAGCCAAAAAACGAGAACAGACAACACCAATAAAGTCACCATCAGCATTATTGATGTCCAAAAAGCGTTCGCAGGATAACTTTCACTTCTAACGATTTTATAATCATTAACGAGCCATACCGATGTCAGAATCAAAACTCCAATAACAAATGAAGACAAGTATCTGAGCTCTGATTTGAATTTCATTATAATCAAAATATAAGGCAATATAAACTATATCAATTCATATTATTATGAAAGAATAGTTTTAATATCATCATCGTTTAGACCACTCATCATGGGCTCAGAATCATTGATAACGACATCGATCAATCCTTTTTTGCGATCTTGAAGCTTAAGGATTTTTTCCTCAACAGTACCAGCTGCAATCAATTTATATGAATTGACTGGTTTAGTTTGTCCTATTCGATGCGCCCTATCAGTTGCCTGATTTTCGACTGAGGGATTCCACCATGGATCAAAATGAATGACTGTATCTGCTGCCGTAAGATTCAAACCATAGCCACCAGCTTTAAGCGAAATAAGAAACACTGAATGGCCATTTTCATCATTTTGAAAAGACTGAACCTGAGAATCTCTTTGTTTACGTGAAGTTGATCCATCTAGGTAATAATAACCAAAATCATTTTCACTCAGCTCTTTTTCAATAATCTTGAGCATACTAACAAATTGAGAAAAGATTAGAACTTTGCCACCAGAACTGATCGACGAACGTATAATCGTCATCATTGGGCCAATTTTTCCTGATGAATGCTCTTCAATCTGTTCAGTACCCAAATTAACTATATTTGAATCGCAACAAACCTGTCTCAATCGAAGTAAAAGGGAAAGGACCTCCATCCGCAAGGTCTGCTCCTTATCTACGGAATTAAATTTCAATAATTGTTCTTTCCCTATACGTAAAATCCCTTCGTAAGCCTCTCTCTGCTTGGATGTTAGCCCACAGTGAATGATTTGTTCCGATTTTCCAGGCAAATCATCAAGGACCATCTCTTTCGTTCTACGAAGAACGAACGGTGACACTCTCCTCTTTAAATTTAAACGGTCTGATTCAGTAACGTTTACTGAATAGCGTTTAACAAAATCTTTTTTGTAACCAAGGTAGGAAGGATTCACCAACTCCATAACACTCCATAGATCTAGGAGCTTATTCTCAAGAGGCGTACCTGAAAGCGCCATCACCGCATAAGAATTCAAAGAAGCCAGAGCTTCAAAGGTTTTCGTATCAGGATTTTTTATGTATGATGACTCATCAACAACGATCAGAGGAAAATGTATTTCTTTATATGATTTCGAGTCATTAACGACCGTAGCGTAACTAGTAATAATGATATCAGAAGTGGCAATTTTTAGGAATTTGTCAGCTCTATCTTGTCCATGAATGATAAGAATTTTACACTCATTAGTGAACCTTTCGATTTCACGCCTCCAATTATCAATTAATGAGGTAGGGCAAATGATTAAAGTCGGTCCTTTTAGCCAATTAGCCGAACAGATAAGCGCTAAAGTTTGTATAGTTTTCCCTAACCCCATTTCATCAGCCAAAATGATACCGCAACCCTTACTGAGGCGCTCATTCATCCAGTTCACGCCTCGGTGCTGATAGTCTTTTAATGTGGCTGAAAAGCAGAACTTTGATGGATTCAAATCCTCAAGCTCATCCACAACTGAAAAATCAGCTAGATCATGCAAAAGTACCTTAGTATAGAAAGCTTCTGCTGCCTCGACTCTCCTCTTAACTGTACCATTGTCCACTGACTGCTCGATTGAAGAAAGTTCAAACCCATCAAAGAGCTCAGAAATGCCCCTATTATGTAAAACCAACAAATCGCCCCTGGTCCCCTTCTTTGATGATTTACCCTGACTCAGAAGAAGCTTAATATCATTCTCTGAAATCTTGGTTCCCTTAGTTCCAATAAACTCCAATTCGAAATCAAAGTAACCGCCTCGCTCCTCTTTAACTTTGACTCTGGGTCTCACCTTTTCGATTTCTTTAGTGACCCTATAAAATCTATCACCAAGAATAACCTCAACTTCACCACCGCGAATCACTTCATCAAGCTCACCAGCATAAAAAGAGAAGACATTGTCCTCTCCCGAAATGGCCCACTGATATACATTAATACTTTCGGAGTCAGTCTGCTTAGAAAGCTCAATAGGAGTGAAATTTTTGGCATCATGACCTCGAAGTGATAGTAATTGGGAGCTTTCAAGCAAATCGTTAGAAATATCATTTTTTTGGTATATGAACTCGGCCCTGATCTCAATGTTCTTGAGCGAGCCCTCAACGCTAAGTTTAAGCTTTGGTTTAGCAGGTAATAAACGAAGCGATTTAATCAAGCCATCTGAACATTCCATGTGGAACAAGCTATTGATTACAGGGGAGTTACATCTCAACCAATCTATTGATACAAGAGTTGAAACCTCTTGATCGGGACACGCAAGCAGATCATCCAATGCATCAAGAACGTCGTCTGATAACGCTTCACTCTCAGTTGGCATCAAAACATTAAGTTCTGAATTCAACACCCATAGGTTAGTCCCGAAGCGTAAAAAAAAATGCTCACACATAGCGATCCTTGATAATTTTACTGAAGAATTGTCCTCTCTCGATTTTTGAACAATCAACGGCAACCGACCATTTGTTTCTGAAATCACAAACGGATTAATCATCTCGGAATGTTTTGATTTAAACGCAACCCTCATCCCTCGAAGTAATTGAAGAATCCTATCCAATTCAATTCGATTGCAATTGACCTCCAGTCCTTCGGTTAACTCGACATTACCCAAAACTTTCTTCAATTCAGATAGTTGATTAACGGGTGGACATTTATCACTACTGGATGACTCAAATATAATTAAAAATGACTTAATCGTGGCAAGATTATTAAATTCACAATGGATCACCGGTAATAAATTGTTTTCGTGTAAAATACTCGTATCCACCTCATCTTCTGGTACTTGCAATCCTTTCTTCTGAGTTTCATTTTCTCGCCTAATCGAATCCAAAACTACAGCCATCGAGTGCTCACAGATCCTTCCTTCTTTTATTGCTCGCTTGCACCTGCAAAGATTGTCAACATCCTCAAGTGTTCTGAATTTAAGACCACAAACGTATTTTTTTCTCCCCTCTAGAACATAACCTGTGAATAAAAGGGATCCATCAGGATCATTCAAAAGGCTACTCGAGGAGTTTAAAACAGACCCTGCAGCAACATAAGTCTTTGCCTTTTTGAAACATTCCCAACCTCCCAAACCTGCCAAATCCTTTTCTTCAATTACCATGTCATATTAAATGAATTACAATAATGTTTTTACTCGAATCAAAAAGATTAAGTATATTGATTTTTAGCCAAGAATGGTAGATGTGAAGTATTCACTATTTGATGAAGATTGTAGCCATAGCCAACCAGAAAGGAGGAGTCGGAAAAACAACGACATCAATCAATTTGTCAACATGCATTGCTTCAAGCAGCAAAGAGAGTGTCTTACTAATTGATCTCGATCCACAAGGAAATACGACTAGTGGTCTTGGTTTAACACCAGAACCAGAGACAAGCTTATATGAGGTACTACTCGGAACAGAGAAAATAAGCTCAAGAATACGAGAAACAAGATTTGAAAACCTTTCGATCATTCCTGCAGACATGGATCTTGCAGGAGCAGAAATAGAACTGGCGCAATCTGAAAATCACCTCACTCGTTTACGTGAAGTCCTATCAAAATTGAAGAAATCCTCAGATTATGACTACGTGATCATTGATTGCCCTCCATCACTCGGCGTTTTAATGACCTCCGCACTCGCTGCCGCTGACGAACTACTCATTCCTCTTCAATGTGAATTCTTTGGCCTCGAAGGGCTCGCAAAAATCGTTCATGTGCAGGAACAAGTTAGACTCTCCGGCGCAAATCCCAATGGCAGTATCGAAGGCATCGTAATGACCATGTTTGACGGTAGAACGAATCTGTCAAAACAGGTCGTCGAGCAGGTCCGACAATACTTCCCTGATGAAGTCTATAAGACTGTCATAAGAAGATCTATCCGACTAGGTGAAGCTCCAAGCTATGGGCAATCCATCATCGAATATGACAATAATTCAAATGGCGCCATCGATTACCGCTCTTTAGCTAAGGAATTCTTAAAAAGACACAAATAGCTATTCATAACGTACAGACTCTTACTCAATTATTTACTAGAGTTGCAAGGCAAAGCTATTGGGTCATATTTCATAAAATTTCGCACGAATCAAACACACTTTGAAAACCTTAGGAGATAGAAACCGGAATAGATAAATGGTTAAATGGATACTCAAGAAAATTGTTGGCTCTAAGCACCAAAAAGAGCTAAAAAAACTCAAAGCTACGGTTGAGAAAATCAATCAGTTAGAAGCTGAATTTCAGTCACTTTCTGATGATCAGCTAAGAGAAAAGACAGTCAGTTGGAAAGAGCATCTCAAAAGCTTTGAAGTCGAACTTGATCAAGAGATCGATGCTTGGAAAAATCAGGAACTCCAAAGCATATCTGAGAATGATCATCAAACCAGGCGAGACATTGAGGAACAAGCGAGACACAGAAAAAACGACCAGATCGCTTCTATTCATCAAAAACAGGACGCTTATTTAACTCAAATCCTTCCTCAGGCGTACGCAATCGTAAAGAACGGCGCACGAAGAATGGTTGGGCTATCTTATTCAGTATGTGACCAGCCAATGTCTTGGGACATGATTCATTTCGATTGCCAATTGTATGGAGGAATTGGACTTCATAGAGGAATGATAGCAGAAATGGCTACGGGCGAAGGAAAGACTCTAGTAGCAACATTGCCCGTCTACTTGAATGCCCTTACTGGGAGAGGCGTTCACGTAATTACTGTAAATGATTATCTTGCACGACGTGATTCCGAGTGGACCGGTGAATTATTAAAGTTTCTAGGACTTTCTATCGGCTGCATTCAAAGCCAAATGCCTTCAGACAGAAGGCGTGAAAACTATAATTGTGATGTTACGTACGGAACCAACAGTGAATTTGGTTTCGATTATTTACGTGATAATGGAATGTCCCACTCAATAGATGAGCAAGTACAACGAGGCCATTACTTTGCAATCATTGACGAGGTGGACTCAGTCCTAATTGATGAGGCTAGGACCCCACTCATCATTTCTGGGCCCTCGACAGTCACTCATACACAACAATATGACCGGTTCAAACCACTCGTTAACCAACTAGTAAAGAAACAAACCACTCTATGTAATGAATCCATGCAGGAGGCCAAACAGGCACTAGATTCAAGTGATTCAGAGACCGCAGGAAGAGCCATGGTCAAAGTTAAATTCGGCCAACCCAAGAATAGACAACTCCTTAGACTAATGGAGGAACCCGAGAATCGAAGAATTTCCGAAAAGTCCGAGCTTAGTCTTTACCAAGATACTCATAAAAAGGCCTTATTCGAGCTAAAAGAAGAACTTTATTTCACCGTAGAAGAAAAATCACATGATGCTGACCTCACTGAAAATGGCAGATCATTTCTCAATCCTGATGATCCTGATGCTTTCGTTCTTCCTGATCTTGCCACAGCCTTTTCGGAAATTGATGGCGATGAATCAGTGTCTGATCTTGCACGTGAAAAAAAGAAGAATGATCTGCAAAACAAAATGGACTCTCAAGGTGAAAGAATTCATAGCATCTCTCAGCTTCTAAAGGCTTTCTGCCTATATGAAAAAGACGTGGATTACGTTGTCACCAATAACAAGGTAGTCATCGTTGATGAAAATACAGGAAGGGAAATGCCAGGAAGAAGATGGAGCGATGGATTACACCAAGCCGTTGAAGCAAAGGAAGGAGTCAAACTCGAAAAAGAAACACAAACTCTGGCAACAGTCACTGTTCAGAATTATTTTAGGCTCTATGAAAAATTAGCAGGAATGACAGGCACAGCAGAAACCGAAGCTGCTGAATTTAGTGACATATATAATCTTGACGTACTGCCAATACCTACCAATAAACCCGTACAGAGAATCGATAACAATGACCGGATCTTTAAAACGAGACGTGAAAAGTATGGCGCAGTCGTGCAAAGCATTAAAGAAAAGAACGCCAAGGGTCAGCCAATACTAATTGGAACTGCTAGTGTCGAAGCTTCAGAAACTGTTTCTCGTTACCTCAAGAGAGAAAAAATCGGCCACTCTGTTCTTAATGCAAAGTACCACCGACAAGAAGCTGAAATCATTCAACGCGCTGGCCAAAAAGGGTCAGTCACTGTTTCCACAGCAATGGCAGGAAGAGGAACCGACATTAAACTTGGAGAAGGTGTTGCAGAAATTGGCGGCCTTTGCGTCATGGCAACTGAAAGGCATGAGTCTAGGCGAATCGATCGCCAACTCAGAGGAAGAGGCGCCCGTCAAGGTGATCCCGGAGAATCAATATTCTACATAAGCTTCGAAGATGACCTAATGAGAAACTTTGGAGCAGCGGACAAAATGACCAAAATGATGGAAAAGTTCGGAATGAAGGAAGGCGAAGAACTTTCTCACCCACTACTAAACAGATCTGTCCAGACTGCTCAAAAAAGAGTCGAGCAACGCAATTATCAAATGCGTAAGCGGGTTCTTGATTTTGATGACGTGATGAACAATCACCGTGAAGTCGTCTACGAGTACCGGAACGAGGTCATCGCTAGTGCCAACCCAAGAGAAATAATTTTTGCGGCCATCGATGAGTCCGTTCCAAATAAAGTTCTAATGTTCCTGGAAGACCCTGATCCTGATAATGATCCTGACTATGCCGGCCTAATTAATTGGGCGAATTCTAATTTCCCTATAGGCTTACACCGAGACGATCAGAATATAACAGGAAAAGATCCTTACGAGGTTTCTGATTTCCTCATCGGCAAAATTAAAGAGATCTATGAACTTAAAGTCCAACACGAAGAGCCTGATCACTTAGATAACCTTGAGCGGTCCGTAGTCTTGGGTTCTATCGATCGTTTGTGGCAAGAGCACCTATACAACATGGATGCTTTGCGAGAAGGCGTTGGTCTCCGAGCTCATGGCCAAAAGGATCCATTGATCGAATATAAAAATGAAGCATACACAATTTTCAAAGAGGTATGGGCTGACATGAAGGCAGAGATCCTTATTAATCTGTTCCGCAGCACAACTAACATTGAGGCTTTCCAAGACTTTTTACGAAATCTCCCCATGAATCAAGGCCGAGGCAACGATGAAAGTCCTGCCATCGGGCAGTCTACTAACACAGCAAATGCCCCCCAAAGCTCTGATCCTGAACTCGAACCACAAATAACAATACCCGTAACACGATCAGCACCTAAGGTCGGAAGAAACGAGCCATGCCCTTGCGGCAGTGGCAAGAAATTCAAGCAATGCTGCGGTAGAGGCGATTGATCATTCTTTATTTATATAAAAATCCCTGAACTTTTAAAGTCACAGCCAAATGTTAGCAAACAGTAAGAGAATTAGATTGCTTATATGCTTTTTGATATCACTCGCATCACTTGGCCTTTCCCCTGCTCAAAGTGGTCCAGTCAAATTAGAGCTAGTATCAGACACAGGCTCAGTCAGTCCCGGCTCGACGTTCAAAGTCTCCGTAAAAGCTACAATTGATAAGGACTGGCACATTTACTGGATCGGATCTGGAGAAAGTGGACTGCCTACAGAAGTTTCATGGACTGCACCAGATGGTTTCGAAACCACACCAACGGAATATCCAGTACCTCACAAAACCGTTCAATCTTTCCCTGGACTCACCTTAACAAGTCACACATACGAAGACATTGTATATTTTACTACCAGCATAACTGCTCCAAGTAATTTTGATGATCTAAAGTCAATCAAAGTACTCGCTTCCGTGGACTGGCAAGCCTGCAAGGAAACTTGTCTGCCACCAGTAACGACGCCGCTATCAATTGATCTACCCATTGGGCCAACTACAGCAACTCTAGACAGCGAATCCATACTTTCTGATTGGAACAAATCTCAATCACAACTCCCCATCATAAAAGCGCTAGCTCGGACCGATTTCGGACACTTAGAAATCTCAAGCAAACTCAGCAAAGATCTCCAGAATCAAATCGGCAAGGATCCCTATTTGATGTTATCCGACAGCTCAATCATCAAAGAAAGTGATGGACTAATGATGGACTTGGAAAATGATGTCCTCACTCTCTTTGCCCCACTCGAGGACGAGTCATACGAAATCAATGGTTTATTACAAGGATTTCTTCTTACCAGTGATAGTAGTAAAGCTTTCTGGTTAACTACAGAAACTCTAACAATTGACGAGACTCAAACCGTTACCGCTTCTTCAAAATCATACCCAAGTATCGACAGCCCAGAAGCTGAGCCATATCTCAAAGCCATTGAAGAACTAACCAAAAACAATCAGACAAAGAAAGGCTCTTTCTTTTTAATGCTATTTTTTGCATTCCTCGGGGGGATCATACTGAATCTAATGCCTTGCGTGTTCCCCATTTTGGGAATTAAGATTCTTGGTTTCGTTCAGCAATCAGGGAGCGACAAAAGAAAGATCCGCCTTCATGGCTGGGCATTTGCTTCAGGAATTTTCGTCTCATTGTGGCTACTTGTTAGTGTACTTTTTTTGGTTCGCAACAGTGGCGAGAGCGTGGGCTGGGGATTTCAATTTCAGCACCCTTGGTTTGTACTGAGTCTCATTGGAGTAATGTTTATATTTTCGCTTAATCTGTTCGGACTATTTGAAATTGGAACGTCATTGATTGGCACTGGAAGCAAACTTCAAAACAAGAAAGGCTTATTAGGCAGCTTCTTTTCTGGCATCTTAGCAGTGCTCGTCGCAACGCCTTGCACTGGTCCTTTCATGGGACCCGCTCTCGGCTTTGCCCTTTCGGGCCCAGAAGTTCAAGGATATGCGTTGTTTACCTCTCTAGCTGCCGGACTCTCACTCCCTTACGTTGTTTTATCCTACATGCCAAAACTAGTGGACGCGCTACCACGTCCCGGCAAATGGATGGAAACATTCAAACAATTCATGGCGTTCCCACTTCTAGCCACCGTAATATGGTTGCTAAATATACTAGGCAAGGCAATTGGGCTTTCATCAGTAATCTGGACCCTTTTAGCTTTGGTGATACTTGCATTAGGTCTGTGGATATACGGCAAATATTCAAATCCTCTATCAAGCAAACCCATGACCAAGTGGCTTGGAAGAATGGCTCTCTTATTATCCTGCTTGATTTGCTTTAAAATTGCCCAAAACGTTACCCAAATGGACTCAGTAGTTGCTGAGAGCACAAACAGCAAAACTGTGCACGGTTTAACTTATGAACCCTTCGATCCAATAGTTGCATTAGAACATGTGAAAAACGGAAAGAACGTATTCATAGACTACACTGCTGTTTGGTGAGCAGTCTGCAAAACCAATGAACAGTTTGTTCTTCACAGTAAAGAGGTAAGCGAAAAGATTAAGGAACTTGGGGTAATACCAATGATTGCGGATCAATCTGATAAAGACAATTGGATCCTTAGCGAGTTTCTTGAAAGACTTGAACAGCAAACGATTCCGTTTTATCCGATAATTTTAGGATCTAAGAGTGGAAAGATTGAAGAATTACCGAATCAACTCTCTCTCCCTGCCATTACTCCAGAGGCCGGCAAAAGAAAATTCATCAAAAAGCTTGAAGAATTAATAAAATCCTAATGAAAGCTACTCAACTTCGCTGCGTAGTTTTTCAAAATCATTATACAAAATCGAATTCGGGACAGGTTTAATTGTCTTAGATGCTAACAGAATTGCATCTGAGGCCTCATCCATGCGATGGTCCAGCAAACAGTTCCTTACATATGGATCAATCAAATTGTAAAATAAATGCCCACCACTTGAATTCTTAAACTGTTCTAGCGTAATTTTATATTTCCTATGAGCTTCACCCCAATTTTTTGCTCTCTGAAGGTCAAAGACCTCATCGCTAGCAACAGTGACACCAAGATCAAATCGCCCTGAACGGTTCTCGTTAATGATCTGGCGACTCAACTTTAAGGCCGCCGAATCCAAGTTAAGTTTCCTTAAAATTTTCAATAGCTCGATCTGCCCCTTCGCTTTAGTTCCCTTCTCTTCTTTAAAATTAGTTATCCACCTTGCCCAAAAAACCTTCATCGCATCAAGATTAGCCTCACTCTCATTAAGGTAATTTAGTTCTATTTGCCAAGGTTCCTTACTTCTAGGCATGATTTTAGCCGCAACCTGTAAGAGTGGCTGAAATTGTGATGAACCTGCATTTAAAAGGGCCCAAGCCAAAACCAATTTTCCTTTACCGTATGAAGGACTGTCGCCATTGGATTTTAAAATAAATTCAAACTGTGTATCACTTATTCTCTCCCATGTTTGGGGGTCATACGCAAAACCCACTGGGTACTTTTCACTGGCCCATCGAGCCGCATTCAGCTTCCACCTCCCTCTAGACTCCAAAAAACCTACCCAAGCGTGCCCACCGGACCGGCCTTGTCCCATAAATAAAATTGATGGTATCCCTTGTGACTTGGCAGCATGCGAAGCGAAATAACTCTGATCCATACAGATACCGCCCTTCTTCAGTCCTATATCAATTAAGCGGTACGGCCCGTGAGGCCATTCATAAGTCTCACTGTTAATTCTTTGTTGATCATACGGTATTATTTTATACAAGCGCTCAAGATCTCCTATGCTTTTAAGCTTAATTTGCTGCGCATACTTGAGTTCGTTTAATTGGACTGGCGTATCAATTACAAAACAAAGCTCCCTTATGGATAGTCTATCAAGACCAATTTTCAGACGTCCACTTTCATGAGATATAACGAAAAAATTAAACAATGCCAAAACATCCAAATCGCTAATAGGTATATCATTTCTGTTAACATTGGGGTGAGGCCAAGAATCAGGGAACGGCTCATCCCACACCATCGCTATCGCGATTGCAAGATTCATATACCGCTTAAACTTCTTTTCATCATCGGTAATCAATTTAGATAAAATTCTGACAAATTTTATCTTATTATCTGATGCATTAATGTACCTAACGGACTTCTCACTTAGCCCATCCACAGAAAGCAATGCTTTGCAATTTTTAAAAGCATCACTGGAAGATTCTAAATCATGGAAATATGGAGCGAGTAGTTTTTTTGACCAATACACCTGAGCCACCCAGTTCCAAAAATGACTACTGGAAAGAAGTCTGTTTATGCTGTGCGATTGACCAACTTTCAACAACCGATCATTCATTAGTTGCACGCTCTTCATCCAATTAGTTGGATTAGAATGTGAATTTGACCACCTTTGCTGAAGATCTTTACTCCATACTGGGATAGAATATTTTTGCTCAGCCCGAAGCGGAAACACGAGCGCTACATAAAGAACAAATAAAAATAGCTGAGTGATCCTTAACCGGGTTGTGTTTTTCTTCATCAGTATTCTTATTTCAAAACAATTTTATTCGATCAATTATTTTTATAAACTTTTCATTAACCTTTTATCCGAAACACCAATTAACTAGTAGTTTGGAATTCTTAAAAGTTAAATCTTAAGAATTGATTTTAAAAAATACAATAATTTTATGTGATTTAATCAGTATAATACCTTGCACTATAAAACAAATGTTTCATATATTTAGGATGTGTTAAGTATTATTAACTGATTAAATTTGCTTAACATTTTGAGGGGATACGGGGTGGCGCTGGTGTTTTTAGGTTGAGGTTCCTAGCCAGTGTCACCTCATTCTTTTTCTAAAGAGGCATCACCTAACATCCGATGATTGACTTTATATCGGCAAGGAATCAATTCCACTTCTCAGCCTCGTATCAAGTATTTTAACTATCCCCTCATGCTCAGAAAGAAGCCCACTCACGTAAGTCTTCAGACCATTGCTTTTCGCCTCCGAGTCTAAGCATATCGTATGTATGTCACCACCCTCACCAGCGTGCCTGCCTGGAGAAATGAAAAGCATCGAAAGAATAACGTCATCACAAAACCCATCAGAACCCAACAGGTTCTCTAATAGAGGCTGATTGAAATCATACTCAGGCTCAGGCCTAGATTCCATAGAGGATGGCTCAACCATACTAACTTCATCGGATAAAATATCTTTCAATTGGTTCGCTATAAAGTTCCTAACATCGTTCACCTTTTTTCTCGGCGTACCATGATCTACGAGCGTAACCGAGGGTCTCTTTAACTGATTTTCTGAAATTTTAATCCTAACTAAGTCAGCCAGGATTTGTGCTACATCATCATTCTGTACATTTTCTATGTCAACTAGAGGGTCAGCAATCCTGACTTTAAGATTGGAAAATTGTTTTCTCATCTGCCCTATTCTTTGAGGCAAATACTCATAGATAGCTGCGCTGCGTCCGAAAAATAATGGGACTACAAGAAAGTTAGCTATTCCATTAGAAAGTTTTTCTTCAAGGAAGGGCTCAGTAATATCAGCAGGAACACCATCAAGGTCATCAGAATCAATTTTAGTTGAATGTAACAATGACACCGGATGAATTGGACGACCCGAGTGAATGGATAACTCTTTAGCAATTCGGCGCAGATTTAACACGGATGCTGCCCTATGTGATCCGTTATCTACTAATAAAATGCAGTTTTTTCCCTCCATATACTTTTAGCAAAGTGATCCTCGACTATTTAAATATGCAATTGATATTTCAACTAATCCAACACCAATAATGATCAATTCCAAAGGTTAATCTATAAGTTGCTCTACTCATCTCTCATTACAGAAATGAAATCCATTAGTATTATCTATACCTTGATTCTGTCATCACTTTGCCTGCAAAGCGCTGATCTTGTGAGGGAGGTTGAATTCAATGACGGAACGCGCCTTATCCTTACGCTCAAAGATCAGCCCTTTATCTTTAAAAGCTTCTTAAATAACAATCAGATCGAAAACATTAAACTAAATCTTTCAGATACACATGAATTACATTTCACTACGTCACAACCAGTTGAACGGCTCCAACAAATAAACATCTTACTAGAACAGCTTAGAGATGAAAATTTTAAACAACGGGAAAATGCCGCCGCCCAACTAGGCTCAATATCAAATGGCTTTCAAAACATACTTAAAACCAATATAAAAAACTCACTCGATCCAGAAGTGCGGTGGCGACTGAGGAAAATTATAAGCAATTTACCCCCACAAAACTCCTTAGGTTTTGATCAGTTGCGATCAAAAACAAAAAAGCTCAAAGGACAAATAATAAACTTTACCAGCACAACTCAATACCATGGATCGGAAATAACACTCAGCAGATCCTCAGTTAAATCTATAAAGGAGATCCCTAAAATATTTAACCCCTCCGGCTACTTTATAATTAACGAAGAAAACTCATCAGAAATACCAATCACCAATATAAAAATAGACTTCAACTCATCACTTGAAGGCAAGATTTTAAGATCAGGGCAAAATATAAATAAAACCTATGAAGGGATAGGCGTATCATTTATGTCATTGCGTCCAAATTCATACCTGACTGTCAGCCCCAAAGAAATCGAGGGAATTCAACAAGGGAATTCAGCCACAAATCATAGGCCCCTATTTGAAGGAGCTATATCTGCACGTTTCTGTAATCCGGATGATCCAACAGAGAACCGTGCAGTTTCTTTCATAGGGCTTCGCGTTGGCCTAGTCAAACCTGGCGGAACAACTTTGACCGCATTCGATTCAAATAACCATAAGGTAGAAGCCAGTACAATTAGAGAAGGGAATCAATTCATTGGTATTCTGAGCAAGACCCCTATCACTCGTTTTACGATAAACGCTAACTCTGATATCGACACAACGTTTTCATTCGATGATTTAATATTCACTGATTTGCAAAACTTAAATGAAGCTAATGGAGCACTATTAACACTTAAGAATGGCGACAGGATATCATGCGAAAGGTTTATTTTTCCCGAGCAATTCAATAGAAAAGAACAAAACTTAATTGCGTTACCTTCGACAAAGTCATTAGGGAAGCTCAACATCAAAATGAATAGTATCCTTTCAATTCACAATAGTGAGTTGAAAGATCCAGATCAGAATTTAATCCCTCATCTTTGGTGCCTATTAAATGACGGATCCATACTAAAGGTTAAATACACACCTGAAATATCACCTAGAACTTATTTAGGAAATTTTCCACTGCTCGAACTCAAACTCAATGCACTCTGGGCATCAGGAAAAAAACTTAATGCCCATAACAATGCGTTAACTGTCCCCAATAATGGGGCAGCAATTTTAATTCGAAAGGATCCAGTCTACGTCGAAAGTTTCACAATAAATAACGACAGTTTTGAAGGAACACGAAAAGATTCTTCTCAGGTAAAATATGTATTTTCAAGGATGCCGTCTATTTGGTTCAACAAAAAATCAGACCAATACCAATCTAACATTAGTTTAACCTTAGTTGACGGACAAAAGATTCATTGCTCCAAGCAATCTCTATTTTCAATTGTAAAAATAACGGAAACTCATGTCATTTTACAAATCGCCAATGGCAAGGAATTCTCGGTGCCTTTTGACGAGATTCACTCAATGGATTTCTAGCTATCTACCCTCAAACCTTCTATCAATTTCACTTATAGAAAATTCTGTCATTGTCGATCTTCCCCTCGTATCGACATAAGGCATATCACATTTTAAAAGATCAGATACTAGAGCATTCATCTCCTCGTTGGTCGTTGATTCATGATACTGCGATACTTTGTAACTAAGGCTCTTTGTCAATTCCGTTAAAGTCATTTGAGCCACAGCATTGGACCCCGAATCCCTTAGTTCACCAATGATAGATGTGACGAAGCCTTCCGTGTCATCCCCTGAAAAGACAGCCGGCAGCGCATCAACTTTAATATTATTATTACCGAAATCTTCAATTTCTAGCCCTATTCTCTTCAGTAAGGGGATAGAATCGAGAGCAACATGATAATCCTCGGGCAATAAACTTAAAATGACAGGAACAAGTAATGGCTGTGAATGAAGAAACTCCTGTTCTTCGATTTGATTTAAAGCTTTTTCATAAAGAATGCGCTCATGCGCAGCCCTTTTATGAAGCAGTATTAGACCCCCCGTTTTTTGGATAATAATATATTTGTTTAGCAAAACACCAAGAATCTCGAACGATTCTTCGCTTGAGCTATCAATTGTATTATCAAGACTCTTTGATAGTTTTTTCTGTAACGCACCCAAGTCAAAACTACTGAGATCGACGGAAGGCTCATCTAATACTTCCAGTTCATCATCCGATTCATCCGACAATTGAACCAATTCAATTAATTGTTCTGATTCTGCACTTAAGGAAGGAACATTAGCTACCCCACCCTCACTTAAAGATTTAGAAGTAAAATCACGCAACGTCTCTACTATCAAAGACGTTATTTCACTTTGAACAAATTTTTCATTTCTAAACTTTATCTCCTTCTTGGATGGATGAATATTCACATCAACTTCATTAGGATTGACCCCGATAAACAGGAAAATTAACGGGTGCGAACCCCTCTCAGTCATGCCTCTGTATGCTTCACGACATGCGTTCTTAATTAATAGACTGTCCACGGGCCTGTCATTAACAAATACAAACTGAATCTTCCTATTATTCACAGTGACACCAGGAGCGGACACCCACCCGGTTATATTAAGATCACCCTCAGAAACTTTATCATGATTTAGTTGGATTAAACCATCCGCGTACCTTGAGCCGATCAAATCCAGTATCCTATCGATCGGTTTTGTTGCGGGTCCCAACTTGAATATTTCTCTTTTCCCATGCCTAAGTGAAAATCCAACATCATACCGAGAAATTGCTGCGATTCTCACGACTGTTTCAATTCTTGAAATTTCAGTAGAATCAGCTCTTAAAAACTTTTTGCGGGCCGGAACGTTGGAAAATAATGAACGAATTTCCACCTGAGTGCCTGGCGCATCACCAGAATCTCGTACGTCTTTTATCTTCCCACCTTCGATCAATATTTCTGTTCCAACTAAAGCCCCATGCTGACGCGTAGATAAACGAAACCTTGAAACGCTAGCAATACTGGGTAATGCCTCCCCCCTAAATCCAAAAGTCAAAATATTATTAAGATCGCTACTTTTGATCAACTTACTTGTGGCATGCCTCTCTATAGAAAGGATTGAATCATCACGACTCATCCCTTCTCCATTATCGAGCACTTTAATTAACGACTTACCTCCCCTTTCAATAATTACATCAATGCTTTTAGCGTCCGCATCTAGACTGTTTTCAATCAATTCCTTAACAACAGAAGAAGGTCGCTCAACTACCTCTCCTGCAGCTACTTGACTCGCAAGTGAATCAGTCATTACTTTTACTTTTCCCATATTTAATTTAATATCACTAAACTCATCTATTATAGATATTCTTTGAATTTGAATTATGTTCTATTCATCTAGTTTCTTATTAATAGTTTAATATTAAGTAATTATATTGAGAATATGATTAAACTCACAGATACCGCAGTCAATCATCTTAAATCGCTCCTCTCTTCTTCAAGAGAACCAGAAAAAAACGCACTGAGACTCTGGGTCGAAAAGGGTGGCTGCGCTGGCATGGAATATCAAATGAAGATCACTCAACCGAAGGAAACCGATATTATTATCAAATTCGGTGAAGTTAGGATTTCAATAGACTCCAAAGACACAACTATACTGGAAGGTTGCTCAATAGATTATACTGACGACCTATCAGACTCAGGCTTGAAAATTTCCAATCCAAATGCCGCCAGGAGTTGCGGATGCGGAACATCATTTGAACCAAAGATAAAAGAGCAATGAATCATTTAGCCAAAAACTTCGATTCACAGATAAATGCTCTTTAATCATAAATTTAACCATCAAAATCCCTCGTTATACAAGATCTATGGATTCATTTATCTACCTCCCTTATTTTGGTGGTCCATCCTAATCGCCACACTCGCCGCCATTGCAACACTTTCCTGGAGCTTCAGCACATACGTTTTCGACCACCCAAACAAAAAGATCCCTTATAAGATTCTAACAAAATTAAAAAAAATAAGCCCCTTAGAAAAATTCCCCCCCCAGGATCCACCAAAAGCGAAAATAAGCTTCTCTACGACCAGGTCACTGATGGAAGAAGAATTCTCCAATTTCACTGGCGTTTATCTTTCTTACCTTAACGACATTTTCCTCCGCGATTATATAGAAAACTATAAACGCACTGAAGGCGTTTATTATTTAAAAGGAACATTTACAGTCACACATTCACGCAAGTTAACGAAATCTGATCTTTTCACTAAAGGCACAGTACTGAGTGGAAACTGCGATGATTTCCCAAAGGCCTACATTGAACTCATACTTCCTTCAACATTTTCAACACCTTATACTTCTATTCCTTTGGGCAGAAAATTCTCTCTACAAAATGAGGACTTTTCTTGTCTCCTACATGTCAGAAAGCCATCAGAGGAAAGTATCTGCTTCACTCTCATTCCGATCACTTATGATGATTTTTCAGTTTCAAAGACGAGATCAATCAAAATTAATCCGCCAACTGCTCTAAACATAGATGGAGCCTGGCCACTCATTAATGACTCTGATCTTAAATCAAAGATCGAGCCAAAGAAGCCCTCTTAAGATATCTATGCTAAAAAGTATGAATAAACAGCCCCGATCTTAATTTTGGTTCAAACCATGTGCTTTTAGGCGGCATAATCTCGCCCGAATCAGCAATGGACATAAGCTGTGATACGTCGACTGGATACATCGAAAAGGCGACAGCCGCACTTCCTCCTTCAACTCTACGCACCAATTCCTGAGTGCCACGAATGCCTCCTATAAAATCTATCCTGTTATCGGTTCTCGGATCCTTAACTCCAAGTACAGGATCCAATATCCGATCCTGAAGAATACTAACATCCAAGGAATTCACGGGGTCATTCCCTATCTGATCCCAGATTAGACTATACCACCGCCCACTTAAAAACATCCTAGTTTCTCCTACCCCGGCAGGTTCACCATCATCAGCTTCATTCAAAGAAACCAAAGATTTAATCCTCTCAATAAATTCATAATCTGAATAACCGTTTAGATCTGTAACCGTTCTGTTATATGGCAGCACACTCAGTTGGTCATCAGGAAAAAATACAGTCAGAAACCAATTGTAATCTTCTTCTCCAGTATGTGATTCGTTTTGCTCCCTTAACTCTGCACCTACTCTAGCAGCACTAGCGCTACGATGATGACCATCAGCAATATAGGCAGACGGTAATGCCGAAAATAACTCTTGAAAATTACGACCCCCTGGGACTCTCCAAATAATATGTTCAACGCCATCCTCCGCGGTAAATTTAAAATGAGGATTACTTTGTTCAGTGACTTGCTTTACAGAATGATCAATCCCTAGATTGCTTCTATATGTAAGAAAAACGGGGCCAAGATGAGCTCTAAGAGTCATCGCTAGTGTGGTTCTATCGTTCTCTTTTACAGGCCTAGTCTTTTCATGTTTCAGAATCGCCCCGTCACGATAATCATCAATATGAGAAACGGCCACTAGTCCAGTCTGGGAATGATCCCCCATTATTTGACGGTAAAGATACATGCATGGTTCACTTTCCCTCTTGAGCACATTCTTAGCCTGTAAATCTTCGAAATTATTTTTAGCCCTTAAATAAACTTCATCTGAATAAGGATCTGCGGTTGAGGGGAGAGTAATTTCAGCCCTTGAGACGTTCAGTAAACTCTCAGGATTGCCTTCAGCAAGAATTGCTGCTTCATCCCTGTTTACAACATCATAGGGAACTGCAGCAACAGATTCAACTTTGTCAGGTTCAGGAATGAGTCCTGAGAAGGCTTTTATTAGCATTTATGTAGATGATAAATAGTTATTAAAATTTCTAGCAATCATGCTCTAACCTAATCAAACAAAAACAACAAACCATTTACTGCGATTTTGCATGAAAAACATTTGTCAGTTATGACGCTCGCTATAAATTCCAACTCCTACTAATTTTTCATGATCGCTTTCTCAACTTGCTGGAACAGTCAGAAACACTCTGACGGGTTGGCTATGGTTGAGGAAATTGTTGAACTAGGTTTCGACACTATAGAAATAAGTCACGGCCTCAAAGTCTCTTTACTTCCAGGCATTATTCGCGCCTTCGAGGAAAAAGTTATCAAAGTTTCAGGGGTACACAATTTCTGCCCTTCGCCCGTTGAAGTCCTCATTGATGCACCTGACTGTTATGAATTTACTTCGCACAGACAAAGAGAACGGAAACGAGCAATAGATCTAACTTTAGCCACAATACGAACAGCCCAAAGATTTAACGCTAAATATATTGTTATGCATTTAGGCAGCATCCCAATGAAAAGAATTTCACCAAAATTGGAAAAGCTCGCCTCGAATCATGAAAAAGAATCAAAGGTATATGACAAACTAAAAGCTAAACTGATAAAAAAACGACAAAAGATTGCACCTCTATACATGGAAAGAGCAATATCAGCTCTAGACGAGATTCTCTCAGAAGCATCAAAGAACAATATCAATTTGGGAGTTGAAAGCCGAAGTGCTTACGAAGACCTGCCAAATGAAGATGAACTCATCAGCCTAATGGAACATTATAAAGACACTCCAATAATTGGCTATTGGCATGATTTTGGACACGTACATAGGAAGCACAACCTGGGCCTACTTGATCATGAAGAGTGGCTATCGCAAATGAAACCCTACATCAAGGGTTGCCATTTACATGACGTCAAATGGCCGCATCGAGATCATCAGGTTCCTTTTAAAGGTGACATAAACTACTCTAAATTGTTAAATCACATTCCTAATGATATTCCTATCGTATGGGAACTAAGCCACAGAAGAACAAAAGTAGAGATCCTCGAATCTCTTTCTGAGTGGAATTCAGTTTTTGACAATAATGTTCAGTAAAATTCATGATCTTGTCACTGAGAGCTTAACCTTTTATTCACGCAAAGGTCTTAAGAATTGCCTCAACGACAAAAACTCCCCGATCCTAATTCAAATAATTAAATATGGATTTTGCGGGTTACTATCCACAATTATACACGTTATTATTGTGTACACTTTAGGCTCAACAATTAATCCCGCTATCGGTGAGCACATTTCAAAAGATTTAAAAGAGTCGCGAACAATTATTAATAATGTTTTCGCATTCATACTATCCAACGCAATTGCCTTTAGGCTTAATATTAATTTTGTTTTCAATCGTGGCAGGCACTCTAATACTAAAGAAATAATATTATTCTTTACCGTTTCTGGTGTCAGTTTTTTTTCAGGACTGCTGTCCATTCCGCTTGTATTTGATTTAATTGATTCGAACAAAGGCATTGAGCATTTAGCAAATGGCGCATTCATATTCAGCTCCGCGTTAATGAATTTTATATGTAGGAAATATATAATATTCGCAAAGTAATGATCATAAAAAATAAGCCCAGTCAATGACCGGGCTTATTCATTTTGGAGAATAAAGAGATTAAGATTGGGGGATCTCGCTGTACCTATTTTATATTTAAATTTGATACCATGCTAAGGATTCATGGAAATCGTAAAATTACCCTGACCTGCATTTTCTTTTCTTCCCCTTCCAAACTTTTTAACAACGAATTCGCCTGACCCACCCTTGGATACAAATGTCAACTCATAGACCATAGTCTCAAAGCCCCGCCTTGTTATGAACGTTAGAACTAACCGAGCTTTACAATGATCAGGTTTACTAAATGTGTACGAAAAGGGTATGACCATGTTACCTCTATCACCACCTTCAACCATTTCACCTCTACGCTTACTCCTAAACACTAGTTTTTTTCCCTGACCTATAGAAATATCCCTACCTTTTAATGAACTTGGGACGTTGCAATTTTTATTACTCTTCTTGCTCGGAGGCCTGTCCGCATTCATTACTAAATCCAGATCACCTGCCTCAACTCCGACCCTGACCATTGCGCTAATAAAGAAACCATCACTCGGTATCGTAAATTCCTTATCTTCCCCATCACCTTGAACTGCTTCTCCTAATTTCTCCCATCCTGCATTTGCTCCTGTTGGATTAACCTCGAGAAAGAAGCTTTTTCCCCTGCAGGTACTAACAGTAATGACCATAACATTTGAGTCTGAATCATGGTACATCTTAAGTATTTTTGGTAAAACGTTAGCATCTAAAGGGTCCCCACCTTTCAAATGCTCAAGACCATCAGGAAAGCCGTCATTATCAGAATCGGAGTCATTTGGGTTGAAACCACAAACCAATTCATAGGCGTCACCGAGACCATCGCCATCACGATCAATACTAAATTGAACAAGCTGGCCTTTCTCGTCTATCACAGGATAGACCCAAACCGAATTAGTAATACCTTTTATCTGATACAAATATTCTCCTTGAAGGACTACCTTGCGGAAATTAATTCCTTCAAGACCTGGAAACAAAGCCCTCAATGCATGCTCAACCTCTGATGGCAAGCGAAGCAATGTTAACCTCTTATCATTTTCAGCAAATGTTCCTTCCAGATCTTTGAACCGATCATTTGATGATTCTAATAGCTTATATCTTGTATCGAATTTGAATGTCGAAGTGTACCCATTAAGACCATACTCAACGCAAATCATACCTGATGGATGATTGTTATAACTCCTGACACCTTCTGGCTTAAAATCAGCGACGGCTCCCTCAAGGAAATCCTGTATAGCACGAGGAATTTCCTCTGGAGGAGCCGCCATCACGGGGGGGGGATTCTCAAAAGCAATGATTATTAGGACAGATGATAGTATAACCCTGACATCAATCAGCTTCATCCATGTATAATCATTACTCATCTTGCTATATCTTAAAGGTATTAGATTAACACAACCTAAACGTGATAATGATTTCCTAAAACGACAGTTGTAGGAAATTCAATTACTACAGTAAACCAATCATAAGTAACATCCACGTTAATTTGTCCGCCTAAATGGTCATAAACAATCCTACGGCAAATGCTAAAACCAATACCTGAATGACCTAAATTAGAAGCGAAGTTGGGGTTTTTTCTTCCGAACCGACGCATCAGATCAGCCACCTCGTCATCTTGTATGCCAGGATTTGAATTTTTAACTGAAATGACAACAGAATCCTCAGTGACTTCTGACTCTATTATTAACTGCCCTCCAGAAGGAGTATAACTGACTGCATTATCAAACACGTTTGAAATTAATATACCAATGAGCACAGGATCAGATTTTATTGAAATATCAGACCCTACCATTTCCCATTTAATCTTAAGCTTCTTTTCTGAGGCTTTATCAAAGAATGACTTCCAACTCTTTCTTAAAAGATTAGCTAGAGGGAACTCTTCTAAATTGATGCTCTGACTACCCGAATCTAATCGGGTCAGCAACAACAGGCTGGACACGATTCTTTCCATGTGCTGCTGGAGTCCGAAAATTTTGTACAATGTTTCATATTCCTCATCAGAAGTTACATCTGAGGATAATGCCATTTCAACTTGAGATCTAAGTGCAGCCAGAGGGTTGCGAAGTTCATGCGCGGCATTAGAAGTAAATTGTCTTTCCTGATTAATTGTCTTAGCAACTCTCTTCAATAGTTGATTCAGCCTATCAATTATCGGAACTAGTTCCAAGGGGACATCCTTTAGATCAATACGCTCATCTTCATCTCCAATTTTTAAGTCGTTTAATTTCCTAGAAATCAAACCCACAGGCTTAACCGAACTTCCTACGATTAAAGCTGTGAATAGAAGTGCAGCGATCGAACTGATGACCCCTATTTGCAATAATCTTGATTTTAAGTCAGATAAAACACCCTCAATTTCTAAGCAGCTATGCGCCACAACCAAATGCACTTTTATCAACTCTGTAGGTTTGGCTCCTTCATCAGTCTCATCTATTGACTCTGGCTCAAAGACAACGCCCATGCATCTTATCGGAATGAGTCCTTCTTTAGAATTAAGGTGATTATTAATGTTGCCATCAGCTTCAAACTCCTCACTAGAAATCTCAGCATCATGCCCTTGTGAATAATCAACATCAGTCAATCCAACGCTTGGTAAATTAACTCCTTCCGGAAGCCCCGAAGAACGGAACACTTCACGCCCATCAATAAATCTAAATTGGAAGAAATCAATTCTTCTTGAATCTTGCATTGTATTAAGAAGAGGCTCAGATAATCTAAAAACAATTCTATCCCCAGTTTGAGCTGCAGCGATCTGTTGATAGGCAAGTTTATCTCTAAGAAAATGATCGAGTTCAGAGTATAGTACCCTTTTGACCAGGGAATAAGTGAAGTTGACAGCCAATGCGATGACAAATACGGCTCCTAAACATAACCCGACGAGCAGCCGTGATCTTATTGATTTTGTAATCATTGCCCCGGATTACTAATTATCCGGATCCAACAAAACATAACCCAAACCTCTTCGAGTCTGTATTAACCTAGGAGCTCCATCTGATTCTGATTTTTTGCGCAATCTATTAATAAAAACATCAATGACATTGCTATCAGCCTCATCAGCGAAATCGTACAATTGCTCCCAAATATCAGCTCTGGAAACAATTTGGCCGGATCTCAAAGAGAGCAGTTCAAGCAAGCAAAACTCCTTCGCAGTCAGATCAAGCGCCCTGCCGCCTCTACTAGCAACCCTCGCCTTAGTATCCACTTCAAGGTCAGAAATTCTAATAACGGAGTCACTCTTATCATTTGCCCTCCTCACCTGAGCCCTGACCCTTGCCATGAATTCATCTAAAGCAAAAGGCTTAATTAGATAATCATCAGCGCCAGTATCAAGACCTTTAATCCTATCAGAAATAGAATCCCTCGCTGTGGTAATTAGTACCGGCACATTTTTCTTCGCATTCCTCAACTTAGAAAGCAGATCAAGACCATCAATTTCAGGCAAAGTAAGATCCAGCACTACAAGTGAATATGGATTTTCAAGGGCAAGCCATAAACCTTCTTTACCTTCTCCCGTTTCATCTACAGCAAAACCGTCGCTTCGAAGACGCTTAGCCAAAGCTTCTCTTAACGGTGCATTATCCTCGATTAATAAAATTCTCAAAATTCAAATAAATTTTAATTCTATAAAATTTTATATCATTTATTTATTTAAACTAAATAAATAAATTACAAGTAAACAAAAATTAATCCTCCTCAATTGAGGAGGATTAAGACTAAAATCGGAGCTGAGTTCTATCTAATGCGCCTCTTTGTTCCCATCATCATGCCCAGATTCAACGTGACCATGAGGCTTGAACATTTTTTTTGTATCATCCCATTCATGCTTGTCGCAAGAAGAGATGAAGTACGCAGCAACAATTGCAAAGATAAATCTTAGGTGGTTTATGTTCATTTATAGTTTCCAAATGAATAGGGAAATCCGATAAAAGCAAATCCTTAAACCCCCTTTTCAGCCGGATCCCAAATGAATTTATGGAGCTGAAGTTGAAAGGTCACATCTAGAGAATCCCTAACGATCCAATCAGCAATATCGCTGTATTTGACTTGACCAAACACCGGGGAGAATATCACATTCCCACAAAACTCATTAAGTTTCTCGATAATAAGTTTCTCGCGTGACCAAATGTAATCCTCCTCAGAACCAATGACGAATTTCACTTCGTCCTTAGGTTTTAACAATTTGATGTTTTCATAACGATTACGATCGGATTCACCGCTGCTCGGTGTTTTCAAATCCATTATTATATGAACTCTTTGGTCAACGACGCTTATATCACGATTCCCACTAGTTTCGATCAATACAGTCTTACCCTGATCACACATGCTTGCCATTAACGGAAGGACTCCTTTTTGTAAAAGCGGCTCACCTCCAGTTATTTCGACAAGATTACAATTATAATCATTTACCATTTTTAATATGTCGCCAATGGAATGATTTTTACCTCCATAAAATGAATATTCCGTGTCACAATAATTACACCGAAGATTACACCCCGTGAGCCTAACGAATATACACCTCTGTCCGACAAAACTACTTTCGCCCTGAATCGATTGATAGATTTCAGTTAAACGAATTTTTTCAGAAGAAGTCATCTAGCTTTATTACTTCGTAACATTACCAATAGCCAATTATCAAAGTTTTATAACTGATGGATATAAAAAAAGCAAAAGCAAGGGTTACCCAACTTCAAAAAGAGCTCACTTATCACAACCAATTGTACTACAATGATGGCACACAGGCAATCAGTGACGGCGATTATGACTCATTGATGAATGAGTTAAAGGGAATCGAAGAATTATACCCCTCATTAATAACAGACGACTCACCTAGTCAACGCGTTGGAGGAACTCCATTAAAAGAGTTTAAGCAAATCAGTCATCCCGTCAGGATGTTGTCTATTGAGGATATACATGAGTTAAAGGAAGAAGAAATCATCGATACAGATACAACTGCAGAAAACAATCTCATTGAATGGCACAAAAAAACTCTTAAAACTCTGCCTTCCGATCAAGAACTTTTCACCGTTGAGCCTAAAATTGACGGAGTTGCTGTATCAATAATGTATGAAAACTCCAAATTACAATATGCCGCAACTCGGGGAGATGGTGAGACTGGTGACGATATTACGCAAAATATACTTACAATTAGAACAATACCAACCTCATTACCGAACAATGCACCCAGCATCTTTGAAATACGTGGAGAAGTATTCATGCCAAATAAAGCATTCGAAGAATTGAATCAAATTCGCAGTGAAGAAGGAAAAACAAAATTCATAAATCCTAGAAATGCTACTGCAGGAACACTCAAACAATTAGATCCTAACGTCGTCTCCAAAAGGCCGATCGAGGTAATCTTTCATAGTTTCGGTTTAATCGGCGGATATGATCTGAAAACGATTGAACAATACAGGCAGTTCCTGATGGAGTTGAATTTGCCCGTAGACAAATGGTTTAGAATTATCCAAAGCTCAGCACAACTCAAAGCCGCCGTATTGGAATTAGATTCCGATCGTCACACTTTCCCTTACGGTACTGATGGAGCGGTCATAAAAGTTAATCAAATCAAATCCCATGAATCATTAGGATCCACATCGAAGTTTCCAAGATGGGCCTGTGCATACAAGTACCGCCCAGAACAGGGCCAAACAATCCTTAATGGAGTGACTATTCAGGTGGGTCGAACAGGAGTACTGACTCCAGTAGCTGAACTGGATCCCATCTTTATATCAGGAACTACCGTGTCCCGAGCAACTCTTCACAACCAGGATGAAATAGACCGCAAAGATATTCACATCGGAGACACTGTAATGATTGAGAAATCCGGAGAAATCATCCCCGCCGTAATAAAGGTCAATCTCGATAAAAGACCACAAAACACAATTCGATTTGATTTATATGCTCATGTAAATGGTAAATGTCCGTCATGTAATTCAGCTATATCTAAAGAAGGTGGGTTCACCGCCTGGAGATGCAATAGTCCCAATTGTCCCGATCAAATCATGGCCAAGCTAAAGCATTTTGGTGGAAGAAGAATGCTTGATCTGGAAGGGCTTGGAATATCCGTTGCAGAAAAACTGGTAACTTCAGAACTTGTTAAAAATCCCCTTGATCTTTTTGATCTAAAAGCGGAACAGCTTGCAGAGATGGAACTTGAACCAGCTAAATTAAATTCAGGAGCTAAAAGTAAACCTAGGCGATTCGGCGAAAAGAAGGCGTTGAAATTAACTGGGAGTATTCAAACAGCTAAGGACTTACCACTCGCCAGATGGCTGCACGCATTAGGCATCCCTAACCTAGGAGAATCAGCCTCCAAAGAATGCGCACGCACTCACAGAACATTTGATGAAATATTAAATTCTTCGATCCTTGAGTTGATATCTGAAAGATGGGAAAAAGAAAACTGGGTGAAAAACAATCCCGTTAAATCCAAAATCACCACAAAAAATAACGCTTCAGGCATTGATAGAAGTGAACAGTCAAAACAATTCAAAAACCGAATCATAGAAATCAATGAAAGCCTCGAAGATTACAAAATATCATCCGAGCTAGGCGGCGTAGCCTGCAGATCACTAATTACATATTTGAATTCAGAAACAGGAAAGTCCTCATTAAATAAATTAAAATGCTTAAATGTAAGCCCCATATCAACAAACTATGCACCTATTCCATCACTACAGAAAACAGAGAACTTGCCACTGAGTGGCACTACCTGGGTGATCACGGGAACCCTATCGGAGTCTAGAGGTCACTTTAAAAGCTTAATAGAAACTAATGGCGGCAATGTGACTGACTCAATTAGCAAAAAAACGAATTATCTTTTAGCTGGCCAAAACCCAGGCAGCAAAATTGATAAGGCCAATAAATTACGTATAGAGGTTATAACTGAGGATAAACTTAACGATTTAATTTCAAGAAATTAAATCGTGCGCGACAAAGAGACAGACACATGATTTGCATCATTCAAAACATATTTACGAACACTTACGCGAACTTCACTTAAAGGATAAGTGACAAAGAGACTATCCATCACTTCTTCAGCGAGAGCTTCAATCAACTTCCACTCCCCATCCATAGATAACTTCTTTACGGATTCAGACACTTCAAAATAATCAATTGTATTTTCTATACAATCATCGAGACCGAACATGCTCCGTTTCGGAACGATCCTAATATCAAATGAAATATCTTGAGGACGCGAACGTTCAGCATCAGTAACACCAACGTTCGATTGAACCTTCAACCCATTAATTTCGATAGCACCGCATTCCATATATCCTATCTTTATCTTCAGGACAAATAATCAGAGAGCTTATGCAAGTTATCAATAACTAAATCGGGCTCTGATTCTAATAGTATCTCTTCACTATTATAACCACCAAGTACCGCAACTGTAAACACTCCAGCACTGTGACCAGCATCAATATCATGCTGCATATCACCAACAAAAATCGTTTCTTGTAGATTTAATGAGCACTCATTAATCAGCGATCTGATCCATATTCTTTTATCAAGGGCCTCAGTATAAACTTTTTCAAAATAGATATTAAGGTTTAGATATTCGGACTGTCTAACATAATGCTCATTTTTGATGGAACTTAAAAGAAAAGCCCCTAATCCGAACTCTTTGCAGAAATTAAGCAAATCGACTGCACCAGGCAAAACTTCAACGAGTTCCTCTGATTCATCGAAGAAATGTGTATACAGCTCTTCGAGTTCAGGCATCGGAACACCCGGCAATACATTCTTGTAAAAATCAACGAAAGGGAGACAAAAAGAGTCACAAAATTCCTTTCTCGTTAGCGATGCTTTCCCATAATGCTTTAGCACCTTATTTGTTGCATCTACGACAGGACTCAAGTCATCAACTAATGTACCTGACCAATCAAAAATTATATTTCTGAACTTACTCACAGAAATAAAAAATCAGCCCACCCTAAAGATAATTCCCTTAATTTTTTCACGGCCAAATAGATTCTGCAGCTTTTTGACAATTTCGGGCTTCATTTGCCTATCAAGGGTATAATGAATTGATGGCTGAAGCACACTCACTTCAATCATTCCGTTTCTGTAACCTGTAGGCCTAGTGTTCTCTGTTATGACTGCTGGCATTATTTGATTCCAAGCCCTCACCACATCATCCTCTGACAAAAGATTACTGACCCCCAAACCCTTGAGTGCAGCAGAAACCACATCAGAAATTTCTTTAGGAGAATCAGTTTCATCGGGAGACTTTAGACCCCGCCACTCATCAATTAATTGTTGCCGAAGAATAGAATGCTTAGTTTTAAACTTGCGAGCCATTCTAATCGTTACCGTCATTGCCAATCGCTTCGACTGGACATCCCTCCATCGCCTCTTCACAAAGCTCCCTCTCTTCATCCGATTCAGGCTGTTTATATAAGTAAGAATATCCGCCCTCTTCTTGCCTCGTGAAATTATCAGACGAGGTTTCCCTGCAAAGATCACAATCGATGCATTGATCATCTACATAGTACTGCCCTTTGGCATTTTCTTCGTAACTGTCTTCTTTGTCAGCCATTGCCCAATAATTTAATATAAGTTAGTCGTTAAAACTGAGAAGCAATCTTTTTTTTATGAATTCACACAATGCTTTGAAGATAAAATGATTTGCATGCACGTTAAGTTCATTAAACAATCCATAGAGAATTATAAATGCCAAATCAAAAAAAATCTAACGACTCAAATGGATCAGACAATGTCCCTTATTCATTGCCAGCACAAGATGAAACTGATTCACTGCCAAAACCCATTTCAGATCCGAGTAGAGTTCTCTCAGATCTAGAGCCAGATCCAAACGCTCTGCGTCAAAATAAACGAAAAAATAAGACCTCACCTTTATCTCTACTTACCACCGCATTGGTTTTCGCTATTTGCTTGGCATCACTCATTGCTCTAATTGAAACATACAGTAATACAAAAAACAAATTCAGTCATTCAAAAGAAAAAATCTCTGCGAAGGTCCCCAAAACCATAAAAGGATCAGTACTTCAATTAAAAAAAATTGAATGCGGTTGGGAATTAAGTCCTGACCTTGAAAAGCTCAACCCTCCGAGCGTAATTGTTCCGGTTATCAAAATTAAAGAAACAACAGGTAATGACGGATACCTTCAGGTTGTGTTCAAAGACTCTGAAGGCACCATTCAAGGCGACCCAAATACATTCCAATTCATATCAAAGAATAATTCATTTGTGGATCAAAATGGAAATAATTTAATGGTTAGGTCCACTAGCGGATTAAATAATATGCTAAACTTTTCTTCTTATAAAATAGCAGACACCAAGAATTCCATTGGTCCATGGAGCGCAACCATTATGGAAAGCGGCACAAACGGAAAATGGTCCACTCTAGCCATTTTTGAAATTCCCGGAATCGAACTAAGTGGTTCCAATCAATGATAATCAATTTGCTTTCTTCATAACTCTGCAAAACACTCAAATATATGAGCACCAACGACACTCAGACAACGCCAATCGTGCCCACAGAAGGTTGGCACGTAATTCATTTATTTTATCAAATTGATCACACACAATGGTCTCTACTGAGCGAAGAAGAGCGACTCAAAGCAAAAACAGATTTATCCATACTGATACAAGAAATAAGAAGCACTCCGAAGACACAATTACTCTCCTTTAGCATAGTGACCCCTAAAGCAGACATCGGATTTATGCTGCTCACTGATGACCTCCACTTAGCTAATACATTTGAAAAGCAATTAACCCTTGCACTTGGCGCAGACATTCTGACTCCAAGTTTCAGCTATTTATCTATGACTGAAACTGGTGATTATATGACAACTGAAGAAGAATATTCTGAAAAAACGCTAAAATCTGATCGTAATCTCACGGAAGGTTCTGATGAGTATGAAACCGCTCTCAATGATTTCAAAACTCACATGGCCAAATATTCTAACGATAAGCTATATCCGAACATGCCAGATTGGCCTGTCTTTTGTTTTTACAGTATGGCTAAAAGGCGCGGGGAATCATTTAACTGGTACGCTCTACCATTTGATGAACGTAAAAGACTAATGGCCGAACACGGCAAGGTCGGACGCCAATGGGCTGGCAAAATCAGACAACTAATAACCGGGTCCGTCGGTCTCGATGACTCAGAGTGGGGCGTTACGCTATTTGCCAACAACAGCTATGACATCAAAGGGATCGTGTATAAAATGAGATATGATGAAGTGTCTGTAAAATACGCTGAATTTGGAGATTTCTACATAGGCTTACAACTTCCACTCGATCAGCTCTTTAGAAGGGTTGATCTATAAATCAAATTTCTTATAAATGATCATTCCTGTCGAACACGACGACCCTATAAACGCTAAAATCTTAGAAATCTCAGAAGATCTAGTCAGAGGATTTCAAAGACAACCATTCCATCTAATTTCTGAACAATCAGGAATTGAACTTGATATCGTAATCGAAAGAATAAAAAACATGCTGCATGCGGGTATTATACGCAGGGTGCGACAAACATTACTTTCAACTAAACTCGCTCACGGCGCTCTTTGCGCTTGGAAAATCGATAATGACAAGATCGATGAAGCATTTGACTTCATGTTCAAGGAAGACCCATTCAGCGGGCATGTAGTAATCCGTTCAACTGACAGAGAAATCACCGGATCAGAATTCAAACTATGGACAACCCTTAAAGTTCCACAAGGTGAATCATTAGAAGATCACGCAAACAAAATCAAAAACATCATCGGAGCTGAAAAATATATTCTAATGCCAGCCAAGGGCGTTTTCACTCTAGGTGTAGGTCATGTTAGAAGGAAAAATATGTCACTAGGATCAAAGTCTGATTCTCTAGCCGAAATGATGACAACAAAGGTAGTAGAACTCTCCCCAATTGAATGGGAAGTTTTACTTTCATTAAAGGAAGAGCTGAAACAAGAGGAAATTTGCCCTGAACCATGGAATGCCCGTGCCGAACGACTCAATATACCATTAGAAAAATTTTTCGAAATCGCAGAAGCTCTTAACCAGAAAAAAGTTATAGGTCGTTTTTCAACTTTCCTTGAACACACTAAGCCTTCCTCCACCGGCAAAAGAGTCACTCGCTTCAATGGCTTATTTCATTGGAGGGTACGAGAAGGAATGCAACTCAAAGCAGGCTCAGAAATCGGAAGACACCATATCCTTACTCATTGCTATTGGCGAGAAGGTGGTGATAATTTCGGGAATGTAAATGTAATGGGGGTTGTCCATGGGACAGACAAAAACAAGATCCTTGAGCACAAACAAGCCATAGATTCACATCTTAAAGAAGTAGGAATTGATCTCTTATACACGAATGTCTTTTGGGGTGGGCGCAGTGAGATCAAACCATCAGAAATTTCACCAGAAATTTATAAGGAATGGCATCAAAAATATGATTAAAAATAAATGCACAATATGAAATTCATTTGCTCAACTCTAATCTTATTATCATTAGCATGTATTGGCGCTACTGAAAAAAAGAATAAAACCCAAGTAATCAAACTATCCGCTAAAGCTGACCCTCCCGCACAAATGAAGTTCGCGCAGTCGGAAATCAAAGCCAAGGCGGGTGTCCCTATAGAATTAATATTTAAAAATCCTGACCTTCTCCAGCACAACGTGCTCATCCTAAAGCCCTGAACAAAAGATAAAGTAGGATCCCTAGCCGATGCAATGCTTACCGATCCTGAGGCAATGAAAAAAAACTATGTCCCAACTAGTCCAGACATCCTTCATTCCAGCAAACTCATTAACCCAGGTGGAAATCAAACATTAAAATTCACAATCAAAAAAGCTGGAGACTATCCAATTATCTGCACATTCCCAGGGCACTGGCGTTTAATGAACGCTATCCTGAAAGTAGAAAAATAAGCGAAGCTTACTTTCTAATGTGCATTGGGATAAAGTACTACTTAAATTCATTGATCAATTTCTTCAACCGAATACAGAAAGCTTCTTAATGAGGAAGGGATGCGTATCCGCAATAACTTGGTGCTCTGTTATCATTTTTATCACATCCATCATATATTACTTCTTCATCTGGCCCAGCGTTCAATCTAAGGCAACCTCTCAACTAATAATTATCCTCGATGATGCATTAAGAAGATACAGAACGGATTACCCCGAATCTAAAACTTTAACCAATTCCACTGAAACTATAAATGCATTACTTGGAACCAACTCTAGGAATAAAATTTACCTAAGGAAAAGGAGCATGCTAGTTAAAGAGGGGCGGCTAGTAGATTACTGGAAAAGACCTATTATTTTCAGGAAATTAAATGATCGAACACGTATCAGCTCAAACGGAATGAACGGTCTCTATGGTGATCAGGATGACATTCTCCCAAACTTTTCAGTCAAAAACACAAGAAAATGAAATTATGGCTCAATTATTTGGTTTCCTTTAAACATTTAACTTGATTAGATCTCTAGCTTTACTTAACAAAATTAGTAATCATTTTTTCTATGAAGGAATATCACCGACTTCTCAAACTTGTACTAGATCAAGGTAAGCAACGCGGTGATCGAACAGGCACAGGCACAATGTCTGTCTTCGGAGCTCAAGCTAGATTTAACTTAAGAGATACATTTCCCTGCCTAACTACAAAAAAACTTCACTTAAGATCAATCATTCATGAACTTTTATGGTTCTTAAAAGGCGACACAAACATTGGTTATCTTAAAGATAACAAAGTCACGATTTGGGACGAATGGGCTGACGATGACGGTAATCTTGGGCCTGTTTATGGAGAGCAATGGAGAAAGTGGAAAAACTCAAGAGGGCAAACAATTGACCAAGTAGCAAATCTCATCGACGGCATTAAAAACAATCCTACGGATAGGAGGCACATTGTATGCGCTTGGAATCCGGGAGAAGTAGAGAGGATGGCATTACCTCCATGTCATGCATTTTATCAATTCTATGTTGATATTGAGTCCAATGAATTAAGCTGTCAGCTCTACCAAAGATCCGCGGACCTTTTCCTTGGAGTTCCATTTAACATTGCGAGCTATTCACTTTTAACACTAATGGTAGCGCAAGTATGCTCTTTAAAGCCCGGAGATTTTGTTCACACTTTTGGAGACCTTCACATTTATTTAAACCACCTTGACCAAGTTGAAACTCAACTTTCAAGAGATCCTCGAGAACTGCCTACAATGTGGATTAATCCCCAAGTTTCAGAAATAGATAATTTCACTTTCGAGGACTTTAAACTTAATAACTATGATCCTCATCCGGCTATCTCTGCACCAATTTCTGTATGAGTAACGCCACTGACAAGTTGCCGCATCTGATAGCAGTTGCAGCAATGAGCAATAACCGAGTCATTGGCGCTAAGGGTGCACTGCCTTGGCACTTTCCGGAAGATCTCAAATTTTTCAAAAAACTTACCTCTGGGCACTCCGTCGTTATGGGAAGAAAAACCTATGAATCTATTGGGCGACCATTGCCCAATAGACAAAACATCATACTAAGCAAGACAATGGATCAGCCAGCACAAGGCATAGATCTATATAAAAGCATTGAGGAGTTTATAGATGATTTCAAAGATCACTCAGACCCAATATTTATAATCGGAGGAGCTCAAATCTACTCAACTCTCATGAATATGACTCGAGAAATATTTCTTACACATATTTATAAAGATTACGATGGAGACGCCAAATTCCCGCCATTCGAAATGGAATTCGCGTTAAACAAAAAGGAACTGGTAAATGACCAGTTCGAGATATGCCATTATCTACGCTCCTAAGACGCAACGAATTTAGCGCTATTCTCCAATACAAAAAAGGTGCTTCGAACCCCTCAAATAGAGAGCACCATCTAGGGGGACAGGGCTAGCTATCAACCTTTCGCCCATGTTATTCTTAGACAACAACTCAAATCCACTATCGAGCAACCTCATCACCATTACGACTCCATCTTCTCTTGATAAAATCATTCTATCACCTGCTATAACAGGTGACGAGTAATAGCTAGCGCTCGCTCTTGGAAGCTTCTGCTGCCAAGCTAAGTCTCCACTCTTGAGGTCAAAACAAAAAACCTCACCCCGATCCGTGATAAGATAAGCCTTTCCATTTGTTGCTATCGGACTTGGCACGTCAGCTCCCACATCATGAACCCATAGTCTATTTGTTTTTGTTATATCTCCAGAACCTGTCGCTTTAACTGCTGCGAAATGTCCTTTCCTTCCATATGGAACAACAACTATCCCATCAGAAATGGAAGGAGAAGCTATAACTCTCCACATTGCTTTATTTGTAGGATTATATCCCCCGCAATCCCAAAGAAGCTTACCATCTGAAGCCCTGTGCCCAGTGAGATGATCCGAACCAAATGTAATGATTGTTTCTTTACCCTTCTCCCCAACCACTAGCGGTGTTGTATACGACTGACCTGTTTCTGCCTTAACTTTATACGTCCTATTTGTTTTCCATTTAAGCTTACCATTAGATTTGGAAAGTGCGACTAGGTAAGAGTCCTCTTCAGTCTTAGGATCTCCCCCTTCATATTCTTGCATTACGGCAATTACAATTAAATTTCCGACCAAAACAGGAGAAGTTCCCAAATCCCACCACAAAGAATCCGCACCAAAATCTTTTTGTAAGTTACGTTGCCAAATTTCCTTACCTTGAAAATCAACTGAGGCCAGCGTCCCGGTCTTATAATAAACAAATACATTTTTACCGTCAGTTACAGGAGAAGGATTGCTGCCAGATCCATTCTTATGCTTGCCTCCTCTTTCATTACCAAATGCATGAGACCATTTCGTTTTCCCATCCCTATCTAAACATGTGACTCCATCTTTTGAGTCTATAGCAGAAGTAATAAATATATTATCATCCCATATTGCAGGAGTTGAACTTCCAGAGCCCGGCAATGCGACTTTCCATTTAATATTTTTCTCGTTTGTAAAACTAGATGGGAATTTCTCATTATCTGCCAAACCATTACCTGTTGGGCCTCTCCAGGCAGGCCAATTAGCACCAACCAATTGCGACACAAAAGCTAAAAAACACAACATTGTAATTGAAAAAATCTTCATAATCATACAAATCATTAATAATCAGCAAATTTAATCAAGTCTAAATGCAAATGTTAAGCGACGATATTTGCACTAATCATAGACGAAGTTAATATAGCCGCAATTATGCTCTATGCTAAGCAAACACTTCCCATAATGGGATTCATTACAATTTGCTTTTTAAGCGCGAGCACACCACTCCCCGCTACCGTCATAAATAACACGAGGTGCCCTGTTGAACCAACTGAGTTAGCCGTATCAAAGTACAAATCTAATTACAAAGGAAATACCATCTACTTCTGTTGCAAAGATTGCGTTTCCATTTTCAACGATACCCCTAAGCCTTATCTAAATACTATTGCCGATTTCAATAATATAAAATCCGGTCAAGATAACAAATCAGCACTACAGAAAATTTTTGACGACACCTGGAATACAGTATTCTCATACCCGGGCATCAGCGCCCTATTGATATCATGCATAGGGATACTTTTACTTCGATTCGTGTCCTCAAAATTTCCAAACTCACGCTTCACAACAAAATGTACTCGGAAATTTTCAACACCCAGATCTATACAATTGTTAATACTCTGCTGTCTTACAGCAGAAGTCCTCCATGCTCACTTATCACACTCAATAAACGCAAAGGATAAAGAATTAGAAAACAAACTTCATTCTACAACTTTCCTTGAATACGGAGAACCTTTGATCCCTTCGCGTTCAAAGGGCAATCCAAGCCTTAAATCTACGTTCTATAGAGGAAATGATGAGCGTAACCCCAATTTATATAATGGAGGGAACTACAGAACAGCTGAATTTTATATTGATCTCTGTAACAATGAAGGGCAATCAGTCAACTATGATTCACAAGTTTCAGCCGATAATCTTTTCATTAGAGTAACTATTAAACGCTCACCTAACACAGCTGAATATTTCTGGAAAAAAGAACGCATGGATGGAATTTATGTCACTAAGAATTCCGGAAAATTCCATTGGACCAAAGATACGATTACTGACTCAGTACAATTAATCGAAACCGAACATGAAAACTCTTGGAAATTCCGCTACCCACTAATTAATTTCCATACAGATAACCACATAATGGGAATCATTTATTTATGTGAGAAAAGGAAATCCGATAAAGGAGATCTGATAGGTGGGCGCTTCCATTATGCATTCCAATTTAATTTGGAAATTAACGACGATACGCTTGATTCTATGTCGAACGTTTGGATGGGCCCTCTATACAGGAAAAGGTCGCTGAGAATATGGGAAATTCCAGAAAACGAATGGCTAAGCCCCATTCCAATCCCTGAAAATCAAAGTAAAACTCCAGTCAGAGACTCCACCCTATTAGGAATAAAAGATTACGAAGATAATACAAATTGAGCATCCTCTTGCCAGCTAGTGCCTGGACCGCTATCAATTATAAATAATGGCTAAATATGAAGATGAAAATGTACTAGTAATTCCCCGAGAACTGTTTGACAAAATCGGATCGTTTCAGGGCATTAATTTGGATACAACCAAATACCTTCCTTCGTTTCTTGACCCATCAAATAACTTCTTTCTTCCCAGAGAAAGCGCTGAGGACGATCCGAGATACAAACAAATTATACCTTACGCCATCTTCCGCCACGAAGACACACTCCTTAGATATGTTAGAGGAAAAAAATCAGGAGAACAGCGATTGGCTAGCAAGTCTTCTGTAGGAATTGGAGGCCATATAAACCAAGACGATGCAGAACAATCATCATTAGAAAGAGACACGTATATGACTGGAGTCGATCGAGAAATAAATGAAGAACTAGAACTTAATTGTGATTACACCCAAAAAGCAGTCGCTCTCCTAAATGACGATTCTAATGAAGTCGGAATGGTTCATATCGGCGTTGTTCATCTATTTGACCTTACTGGAAATGACATTAGTCCAGGAGAATCAAACATACAGGATCTGCAATTCTTAAATAAAGACAAGCTGATTACGGAAAGAGAACATTTAGAAACCTGGTCCCAAATTTGCTTAGATAATCTTGATGCTCTTCTCGATTAATTAATATTAAACTCACACTTCAGAAGCCCCGAAGCCTCCTCTTCATTGCGAGATACATTAGCCCCAAGAACCTTTGCGATCATTTGCTCTTCCATGCGATAAATCATCGGATATTCCGAGCTAATGCTTCTGTAAGGAGAATGATACTCAGTTATTTTCATCAAACCCTCCGAATCGATTTCGCAACTGGAAAGACAACCCTCCAGATCTCTTATCTTTGAAAAAGACACCGCTTTATCATAAAGCGTTTCGCCCTTAACTCTCTTCTGGTATTTTGCTCCGATTTCATGGAAATAACCAAATAATAACTTTTCTGCAGCTGAGGCTCCATAAGTCTTATCAACATTTTTTAATAGGCCTAAGACAAACTCAGCACCTAATTCAACAAACAGCGGTTCTGCCTTATTTGTTAGCCTGTATGCCTTTTCTGGCCTTCCTATAGCCTTAGGCCTCCTCCAAGTATCAAGATACCCCCTTTTGTGTAATTCCACACAATGTTGCTTTATACCCATATAGCTCATTCCAAGCGATTCAGATAATTCTGCAACAGAAAGGCCTGTTGACTTCTTCAATGTAGAAATAATATTAAACCACTGAGGTTTTGCTATGTCACGTAGAACTTTGAAAAACATGCTCTATCATTTTGATTAGGTGCTACTTATGCAACACCATACATCCTCCTATCGAAACGTATCTATTTTGTCAAGAATGCTTAATATTTTTTTTCTTTTAAATTAATATTAGCCAAGTTTGACATAGTTTTAGTACAAATTAGTATGGATTAGTCATTTGTAATGAAAAACTCAAGAACCCATCAAGATTCGGAATTCAATTCTGCTGGAATAGGTTATTGGAAAAATGAAGAACCCATTGAGGAAACTTGGAGTGATTACAAATGGCAATTGAAAAATAGGATCACTAATCTAAACACATTAGAAAAGCACCTTAATTTAACTTCCGACGAACGTAACGGAGTGCTTTTATCCGGTGACAAACTCGCCTTATCCATTACTCCCTACTTTTTAAATTTAATTGATACTGATGATCATAATTGCCCGATTAGAAAACAAGTCATTCCAAGCATTGAAGAAATAACAACGAGTCCTGAAGAAATGACTGATCCATGTGAAGAGGACAGCCATATGCCAGTCCCTGGATTAGTTCACAGGTATCCTGATCGCGTTCTTTTCCTTGTCACTGATCGTTGTGCCAGTTACTGCCGATATTGTACTAGAAGCAGAGTAGTTAGCGGTGCCGGAGATCAAGAATTTGAAACTAATTATGAAGCGGCATTCGAATACCTCAAAAACAACACCTCGATCCGAGACGTTTTACTCTCCGGTGGCGACCCCCTTCTATTCTCTGACTCCAAACTAGAAGCAATCCTGAAAAGGTTACGCTCAATTGATCATATTGAATTCATTAGGATCGGAACTAGGATTCCTATTTTTCTTCCACAACGAATAACTTCGGAACTGTGCTCCATGCTAAAGAAATATCACCCACTCTGGATGAGCGTTCACTCAAATCATCCTCGAGAAATCACTACAGAAGTCGCTGAAGCGTTGGGCAGACTAGCTGATGCAGGAATCCCTTTAGGCAATCAAAGCGTATTACTTAAAGGAGTAAATGATGACATTCCAACAATGCGGGCGCTCGTTCACAAACTCCTTCAGTGCAGGGTACGCCCCTATTACTTATACCAGTGCGACCTCATAAGCGGCTCAGCTCACTTAAGAACATCAGCCTCTAAAGGCATTGAAATAATCGAAGGATTACGAGGTCACACTACAGGGTACGCCATCCCCCAATTTGTTATTGATGCGCCTGGCGGTGGCGGCAAGGTTCCAATTAATCCCGAATACGTCATCGAACGAGACGAGACCAAACTAGTTATTAGAAATTACGAAGGAAAATCTTTCATCTACCCTGAACCTAAAATTCCCGTCATGTCTCCGCTTGAACCAAGCGCAATGATGCATGAATAATTACCGGAATGCCGGGACTCATCATCAAACCACGCGCACGAATCTTCCATGGTCACGAATGGGTGTATTCTAGTGAAATAAAAAAAACCTTTGGAAATCCTAATCCCGGTGACGTGGTATCACTTAAGGACTTTAGAGACAGACCACTAGGGTCTGCTATTTATAACCCCAAATCACAGATCGTTGCTCGAAGATTTTCTAGACGCAAACAAGATCTCGATACTGACTTCTTCACTAGAAGAATAAACCGAGCCATTAGTTGGAGAACTGACAGAACTAACATAGACCTTAGCCTTTGCAGAATTGTCTGGAGCGAGAGCGATGGGCTCCCAGGTGTAATCATTGATCGATACGGTGATTATGCCGTCATACAAACTCTGACTCTAGCTATGGATTTAAGAATTGATATTATTGCTAGTGCGGTGATGGAGACACTTTCACCAAAAGCCATTATAGCAAGAAATGATTCGCCTAGCCGAATCGCAGAAGGACTCGATCAAGAAACAAAGATACTTAGAGGTACCGAACCTGACACCTTTCACCTTACCCATAACAAAATCTATTTCACTATCGACTTATTATCTGGCCAAAAAACAGGACTTTACCTAGATCAGTTAGATAATTACAAAAAAATTGCAGAATTAGCTCATGAAAAGAATGTCTTAGACTGTTTCACTAATCAGGGAGGATTCGCACTTAACTGCTCATTAAATGGTGCCACTTCAGTCACAGCAATTGATATAAGTGAAAGAGCAATTCAAGCCGCGGAAATCAACGCCGATAAATCAGGAGCAAAAAATATCAATTGGCTACAAGGTAATGTTTTTGATGAACTCAAAAAATATGACTCAGAAGGACGTAATTTCGATTTAATAATACTTGATCCACCTTCATTTACGCGGAATAAAAAATCTTTATCAGATGCGATGCGTGGTTATAAAGAAATACATCTAAGATCTTTAAAAATTTTACAACCAGGTGGCATTCTGACTACATTCACCTGTTCACACCATGTATCTGATCGAGCCTTTCTAGACATGATCAAAAGTGCATCGGTTGATTCAAAAAGAAATCTTCGACTAATAGCAGAATACAACCAAAGAGCTGACCATCCAGTGAATCCTCTGATTCCTGAAACATCTTACCTTAAGGGCTATTCATTTGAAGTCCTACCTTCTTGGTAAAATGCAAATCACAGAATCGCCAAGATCCAATTTTGTATATCATTTCAGAATCCTCGCCAGAGCCAATATCCGCATAAACCAGCAAAGGCTCCTCTCACTTTTAAAATCATCTAAACTGATGGTTTTAACCATAACGTGCTTCATCATCGGCTATATCACCATCGGCTACCTCATGTTTAAAGGCGGTCTAGGATATATTGAAAAATTTCCAGGACTCGGGCCAATTCTTTCTGAGCGAATTTATTACCTACTGTTTTTTTTTATCTTTTTAATGCTTGTTTTTTCTAATGCAGCAATTGGTTATGCCGCACTATACAGGAGCAAAGAAGCTCGCTGGCTTCATTCATTACCAATTAGCAACCAGTCTATATATTTCTGGAAATTCATCGAAACAATGACCTTGTCTAGTTGGGGCTTTATCATTATTAGCGCGCCTCTATTGTGTGCGTACGGCAGCATAAAGTCTGCGCCTATCTCCTTCTACATTGGCGCGAGCCTTGCCTCTTTCCCATTTGTAATCATTCCGGCCTCAATAGCAGGACTGATTGTAGTTTTATCTGTAAGATATTTTAAACGTTGGCTCTCAGCATTCTTAATTGCTGGCTTTATCTACGGAGCAATAATCATTTCAATTTCCCTGATGACTCCACCCGTGGAACCTCCACTACTAAAAAACAGCATCTTCAACACCGTCAATCACGTACTAAGGCATACTGAATTAAGCGTTAACCCATTTATACCAAGCACATGGATGAGTAATGCCCTAGCAGGATGGACTAGACCATTTAACAGCAATTCAATGCAATATGCTATGCTTATGGCTTCGCATGCAGGGATAGGTTTATGGATAACGCTTTATATAACCTGGCGCTTTTACCATTCAGGACTGAGTTTAAGCATGAGAAGAAATGCTCACTCATCTTGGAAAAAAAGAAGTAAAAAAGGGATTAATGAAAGCAATCCAATCAACATTAAATCTCGAAGAAATTCCGTTTTAAGCCATTTGAAACCAAAAATTGCTTATAGAGCATTAGCGCAAAAGGATCTCTTAACGTTTCGAAGAGATCCCGCTCAATGGGTACAGGTCACTGTCGTTTTTAGTTTGCTTTTTCTTTACGTTCTTAATGTAAGGAACATGGGAGTTGATTATCAAACCCCATTCTGGATAGAAATAATTTCATTACTTAATCTTGGAGTCTGCTCCCTTGCTCTCTCTACATTAACGACAAGATTCGTCTTCCCTCAATTCAGCTTAGAAGGAAAAAGATTATGGATATTATCCATGTGCCCAATCCCAATAGAAAGGATTTTGATACAGAAATTTGTTACATCTTGCTGCATAACCGGATCCATAACCGCAATACTAATGTTCCTTTCGAGCATGCTCTTAAAGATGAGTATAGAACTCACCATCCTATACTCCATCGCAATAATCCTCATTTGTGTCGGACTTAACTCAATTGCAATTTCCCTTGGAACAATATTCCCAAATGATCGTGAAACTAATCCCGCAAAAATCGTATCAGGATTTGGTGGCACCCTGTGTCTAATAGTCAGCTTTCTTTACATCCTCTCAATGATTGCATTTTTAACTTTCCCAGTAGCTGTAAAATTATCTAAAACAGGAACCTTATCGGCATACACTGAAGGGATCGCGACAACAGTTGCTCTATTATTTTCTTTAGCATTAACCGTCATCATTAGCTTCATTCCTTTAAAAATTGCCTTAAAAAAGACAAGAGATTTAAGATATTTAAGAAACCTATAATATAAATAGAAATTTAATAGATTTCAGTTACATTATCCAAAGTCAATACATACGAATGGATAGAGGTAACTACAATGCAGTTTATGAGGATCCTAATTTCCTCGAACTTGAACCCGATGGCTCATTAGACTCTTCAATAATTGAAGAACCTCAAAGGGTATCCAGTTTAGAATTCGATGAGCAACTCGCAAGCGCTCAACTGCAACTTAAAGAACTCAAAAAACAAGAGGAAGAAATCGAAAAACAAAAAACTGAACTTGAGCATTTGAGACAAATGCAAAGCACATTCAATCGTGGCAAGGTTGAAATGACAGACAATTTACAGCATGCAATAACTTTACTAGAACGTGAAAGATTAGATGCAGAACAAAAAATACTTCAATACACGAGGGCTCAGTCAATTTTCAATAGAACCTTAGAAGAAATAACATCTCTGAGCCCAGATGAATCAACCCATTCAGAGCTACATTCACAGCTTGAAATCGCAGGTAATGTAATCGAGGACGCCCGTGAAGAGTATGTTCGAACTCTAAAACACTTGGACAGCCTTAATTCTTCAGACGAATTAGCCGGCGATGAATCCTCCTCAAATTTAAAAACCTCCTCTAAGTCTCCAACAAACTTTTTTTATTGGTTTAGAAGTGGATTTGCTTTTTCCCTACCTTTAATAGTTTTTGCGACAGTAGCATATCTTGCCTATAGATTTTTACTTGTGTAGCGTAAATACAACTATATAACTCTTTAACCTCTGCTGGTTATGACCGTAATTGACTCAAATTCTGAAACATTGAATTCTATTAAATTATCGGAAAAACTCAGTCACAAACAAGCTGACCTTAATCTGAGAATTAAAGAGTTAGAGTCATTAATAGATGCATCACCTAAATCTGCCTACCACGAACATAAGGTTATAACCACAGACAACAATCCTCGCTTAAGCAGAACTCAAATAGCTGAATTAAGATCTACTACTTTAAAAAACTTCATCACATTTGTCTTCGCTTTACTTCTTTTTGGTACAGTAACTTATTTATTATATATCGCTCTATAGTTAAGATTTTTTCTAGCCTTTTAGATTCTATCGGCTAACTCTTTCATATAAATGCAAGATAAAAGTATAGATGTAAATTACGTTGCAGATCTTGCCCGCCTCGAGTTAACAGAAGACGAATGCGAGCGATTTTCAGAACAGCTCAACAAAGTCATTGATTTCATCAAGCAACTTGAAAAGCTTGAGACCGATTCAATCGAGCCTATGGCCCATGCATCTCCAGTATACGATGTCATGAGAGATGATGTTAGTAGACCAGGATTCGGTACTGACACAGCTCTTCTTAATGCACCAATGACTAGCAACAATCAATTTAAGGTCACTCGAGTCGTTGAATCATGAGCACATCCCTTGCCTCTCTTACCATAAGACAATTACAAAACGAACTTAAAACTGGGCACATTTCACCAGTTGACATTGTAAATGATGTCATAGAATCGATTAATAACAAAGACTCCGAAGTAGGAGCCTACTTATCTATCAACGCTGAAGAGGCAATCAAAAGCGCAAAAGATGCAGACACTTCCAAACCCCTAGGAGGCATACCTATATCAATAAAGGACCTAATTAACGTTGAAGGACAACCATGTTCATGTGGCTCTAAAATCCTTAAAGATTCATACGTATCAACCTATGATGCCACTGTTATAAAAAAGTTAAAAGAAGCCGGAGCTATACCGCTCGGCAGGGTCAATATGGATGAATTCGCAATGGGTTCATCAACTGAAAATTCAGGAATCCAAATCACAAAAAATCCCTGGGATTTGAAAAGGATTCCCGGTGGCAGCAGCGGTGGATCGGCTGCCTCTGTAGCTAATGACACTGCGATTGCCTCACTTGGTTCAGATACTGGAGGGTCAATCAGGCAGCCCTCATCATTTTGTGGAACTGTTGGCTTAAAACCTAGTTATGGCAGAGTTTCACGTTATGGCCTCGTGGCTTTTGCCTCATCTCTTGATCAGATCGGACCTGTCACTAAAACCAGTGAAGATGCCGCCATTATCCTTAATGCAATAGCCGGAAAGGATCCTCTAGACTCAACATCACTTGATTCTGATGTTCCAAATTATCTGGAATCCATGAACGGCGAAATTAAAGGTCTTCGGATAGGAATGCCTAAAGAATATTTTACTGACGGAATCAACCCAGAGGTTCTTTCGAGCATTCATAAAGGAATAGAAACACTTAGAGAGCTAGGCGCAGAAATTATTGACATATCATTACCTCATACTGAATTCGCAGTATCAACTTACTACATAATTGCAACAGCTGAAGCCTCAGCCAATCTGGCACGTTTCGATGCCGTAAGGTATGGAAATAGAGTCTCTGATCCAACAAACATCATCGAACATTATAGAAAATCCAGAGCTCAAGGTTTTGGAGAAGAAGTCAAAAGGCGTATTATCCTTGGAACTTACGTCCTCAGCTCAGGTTACAATGACGCTTATTATGTAAAGGCTCAAAAAGTAAGGACCCTGATAAGAAATGACTTTACCAAAGCTTTTGAAAAAGTTGACGTCATCGTTTCACCTACGGCTCCGACTCCAGCTTTCAAAATTGGAGAAATGTGCAACGATCCGCTTCAAATGTATCTTGCCGATATTTTCACCATCGCAGCAAATTTAGCAGGCATATGTGGAATTAGTACTCCTTGTGGATTCGCCACAGAAGATGCCGATAATAGATTGCCTATTGGATTGCAAATACTTGGGCCGGCCCTTCAAGAATCTACGATTTTAAAAGTTTCCGACGCTTTTGAAAAAGCCACCGACTGGCACAAGCAACGGCCATAAACAGAAAACAATTAACTTAATCCCTGAGCCTTTCTAACAGGAGCAAAGGATTGTCGATGAATTGGACATGCTCCAAATTCTTTAAGAGCATCCAAATGTAACTTAGTCCCATACCCTTTATGTCGATCAAACCCATATTGCGGATATTCTTCAGCATATTTTAACATCAGTCGATCACGCTCCACTTTAGCAATGATACTAGCTGCAGCAATCGACAAACACTTCTCATCACCTTTAATAACTGATTGATATGGGTAAGGAAACCCCTTCACAGGCTTCCCATCAATTATAGAAAAGGAGGGCTCTCTCTCAAGGCTCAACGCAGATTCTGACATCGCTCTATAAGTCGCGTTAAGAATATTAATCTCATCAATTATTTCATGATTGATAACAGAAAAACTCCAAACAACGCCAGACAGAGGATTCGTAAGCTCTTCATAAAGTTTCTCTCTGAGCTTAGGGCTTATTTTTTTTGAATCATTAAGAACATCAGAAGCATAAACCCTTGGCAAAATGACTGCAGCAGCGACAACAGGGCCAGCCAATGGGCCCCTACCGGCCTCATCAATTCCGGCTATATATTCATGACCCTTTTTAATTAGTTCTTCTTCAATTAAAAAATCAGGCATAACTGATAATACTTGTAAATAAGGGGCTGCCCTTATAAATGAAATACATTAATATATTTACTTTTAAATCAACAAGACATGAGTTTGCTATACAAACTAACGATTCCGTTATTTTTTCTCGACCAATTAACAAAAATACTCGTCTTAAATAATTTCGTACTAGGAGACCAAAAAACAGTAATACCTGATTTTTTTAATTTAGTAAGAGTTCATAACACTGGTATAGCTTTTGGTAAATTTAATGATGGTGATGGCTCAAATATAATTTTTGCGATAATATCTTTGCTCGCATTTTTGGGTATTATATTTTTCTGGATACGAGGACACTTCCCCGGAAAACTAAATCAATTTGCAGTTGCACTTATAACAGCTGGAGTTGCAGGCAACGTTACTGATCGGATCCTTCATGGTTATGTTGTAGATTTTTTAGATTTCTATGTTGGAAACAGCCATTGGCCCTCATTCAATGTTGCGGATTCATGCATATGTGTAGCAGCCTCACTTATTTTCATTTCAGCTTTCACCAAAGAAAGCACCAACACTAAAACAGAAGATAAATGAGCGATTCAATGCATCGTAAATCAATAAGAACTGAAAAAGAAACACTCCGAAAAGCCATCATCAAAGGCATCGACACTCTAGACCCTGAAATTAAACGCAAAGCTAGCGAAGCTATATCAAATAAACTTATAAAACTGGTCAGAGACCATTCCACTGTCCTTTGTTACTACCCACTTCAATCAGAACCAGACATTCTACCTACCATACAACATTGGCTCAAATCAAATTTCCGAGTGTGCCTACCTAAAGTTGAGGGAGATCATATTGAAAGTTACGAAGTAAGTAAAACGGAGAATTTAATCCGTTCTTCCATGGGAATATTAGAACCTGGGACTTCCAATAATAAAATCAGCCCGACGGAAATTGATTTTATTTTAGTTCCAGGTATTGGATTCACTCATGACGGAAAAAGGCTTGGTCGAGGCGGTGGCTTTTATGATAAATTCCTTGATAATCCTTTATCGCAAACACTTAAGATTGGAGTTGCTTTCAATTTGCAAGTACTAGCTACAATGCGAACAGAAACTCATGACATGTCAGTTGATTTACTAATAACTGAATAATCAAGATCTACTCACGTCCACTTAGGAACATCCAACTCAAAGCTTGGTATACGAGTAAAAACAGGAACCCCTGTATCAGTTTCACCAAAAAATGAACCGTCGACAACACAATCAGAATCCACTACGTGATAACTATTGTAGCTAAAGTTTTCCCCAGTACTAATCTTGGGAAATTGCCCAACAACACCATCACCCTCAACTATAGTTTTGTCACCATTTAGGAGAGTAATGACCCATTTCCTTCCACATATTTTGACTGCTGTATCAGAATTATTTTTAATTGTAACAAAATAAACAAATGGATGCGGTTTGTCAGCCGGAGCTTCTAGGCTTGGCATATAAATGACATCATCAATAATGACGTCCAGTCCTGAAAGTTCTATGATTTCCAATTAAAATAGATATGGGTTTATTTACTTTAAACTAATCAAACAAATTAAAACTTGGAAGCATCAAAAAACATATGTTGCCACCCTCACAATCGAAGCCAATTGTTCTCAGCATAGCAGGGTCAGATCCGTCTGGAGGGGCTGGGATCCAAGCCGATATAAAAACATTCCACTCGTTCGGAGTTCATGGCTTAACAGCGATCACTTGCGTAACCTCACAGGTTCCTGGTAAAGTACTAAATATAGAACCTGTCAGCATCAGCGCACTTAAAACTCAAGTCGATGTTTTATTCAGTGAATATAAAATATCGGCAATAAAAACAGGCCTCCTATTTTCATCGGATTTAATTAAGGTTCTATTATCATCCTTAGACAATTATCACATTCAAGCTCCGCTTGTAGTTGATCCTGTCATGGTTTCCACTAGCGGATCACAATTGTTAAATCGTGACGCTTTAGCACTTTATATTGAAGAGCTCATACCAAGATCAACCCTGTATACGCCTAACTTATCTGAAGCAGCAATCCTACTTGGCATTGAATCTGAAGACATAAAAAATCCATCGGAGTGCGCTAATCTCTTATATGAAAAATATAAAACCTCCGTATTGCTTAAAGGCGGCCACTTTAAATCAACTGACGCCACTGATTTCTTAGTCGATGACTCAGGAATTAAAAACTTTTCAAAACCATTTTCAAAAAAAACACCCGCGCATGGAACAGGCTGCACCTATTCAGCATCTATTTGCGCCTGCATGGCAAAAGGCCTTAACCTTCATGACTCAATATTGAAATCAAAAGATTATATTACCCAAGCAATTGCCCAGTCTTTTGAGTTAACATCAGGTCACTTTTCATTGAATCACGATACCAGCGACTCTAATCCTCGTCAGTAAGTTTCTATTTTTTCGGTAAGAACGTTATTTTCCTATCATTCGAAAGTTGTGCTCCAGGCGTAGATCTGCCTCTCTCAACTTGAGATTCAAGTAATTGTAACAGTGAAGCAACCTTAGTAGTGTGAATGCCAACTAAGTTGTTTTTTTCCATTGGATCATCTTGCAAGTTAAAGAGCTGCATACTGGGAAGCCCTTTCTTTTTTGCGTCAGACTCTCTAGGAGCACTCCACCCACCGCTTCCACTTGAAAGGCACAATTTCCAATCCCCTACCCTTATAGCAAATGAGCCACCGATTGAATGATTGATAATAGATTTACGATCATTTGATTTTGCCCCATTTAATAACGGCACAAGGCTAAAACCATCCTCTCCCCCTTTTGTTTTGTTTTTCTGTCCGGAAAGCTCTTCTAGGGTTTTATATATATCAGTTAAAGAAACAGTAGACTTATTGAATGTTCCCCCATCTATACGACCTGGCCATCTCACGACCAATGGTACTCGGTGCCCTCCTTCATATATATCAGCTTTGTGCCCGCGGAATCCGCCACTCGGATCATGCCCTTTATCTTTCAATAATTTAAAATTAGCCTCAGGAGAACACCCGTTATCACTGGTGAAAATGACAATAGTGTTTTCATCTAATCGTGTTTTACGAAGAACCTTGAACAGTTCGCCCATGTGATAATCAATTTGCATAACAAAATCAGCATAAGGGTTTAAACCGCTTGCTCCCTTGAATGGAGGCACTGGAACAATAGGAGTGTGCGGTGCTGGCAATGGCAAGTACACAAAGAACCGTTGATCCTTTTTTGCTTCAGCTGAATGATTTTCTATATAATTAAATGACTTTTCAAACAGGTGAGGAAGGACCTCATTAATTTTAAAGTCAGCGCCTATTGGTCCTTTTCTGTACCACCCGTATCTGTCTTGAGATTTCGTTACTCCCTCATTCCCGTTTGGCTGCGCCGTTATTTTGCCCGTATCAACCCAAACATAGGGTGGCATATCCAATGAACCGCAATGGCCATAGTAGTAGTCAAAACCATTTATATCAGGCCCATTCTTTACGGATTGAGTGAAATCAATCTTATTATTCTTCTTTGCCCAATCCCAACCCAAGTGCCACTTGCCAATCATGGCCGTATTGTAACCCGCACCTTTCATAAGATGCCCCAATGTTGCTCGGTCTTTTGGTATTAAATGTTCACTCCTACCGTTTAAAACTCCGCGAGCTATTCTTGTTCTCCAACAGTAACGGCCCGTTAAAAGACCATAACGAGTTGGCGTGCAAACTGAACTCGGCGAATGAGCATCCAAGAAAGTCATCCCTTCGTTTGCCATCTTTTGCAAATGAGGGGTCTTTATTTTTGAATTGGAATTCGTTGGAGTTACGTCACCTATACCAAGGTCATCGGCCATAACTAAAATCACATTCGGCAATGCCCCATAAAGAAGTTCAGCTTGAACAACAGTTATTGCGATAAAAACGATTAACCTTAATCCTATAGTCATCATTCTAGTAAACTACCCCTAATAAAAAATGCGAACCCAATTGTTTGGTATGTGAACCAATGATTTTGAAATTCGGTTGCCTTGCCCCAAAGTTGGCACAGTCAGAATATCGATGCACTTTCTAGTCAACAGGCCAAGGAACCTAATAAATTCAATTATTGATTTAATAATTCTAATTAAAATTTAATATACCCTTGATATCAATATAACTAATATTCCACGATCTCGATAGATCAATGACTTGAGAGTTTTTATGGCATACTATAATTTAATTTGTTAAGTAATAATCAATCACATGAAACAACCTACCCGTAGAAAATTTATCAAGGGCTCGCTGTACGGCGCTGCCGGAACAAGCACCTTCTGCAGTCTTCCTGCAAAAGCCAAAGTAAAAGGAGCCAATAGTGATGTTCGGGTCGCTGTAATCGGCGTCGGGGGACGCGGTGGCGGACACGTTAATGCCTGCCTAGGTAACGGAAAAGTCAGGGTAACGGGCGTATGTGATGCTGATTATAAACGCAATGAAGCTAATGCAAATCGGGTAAAGGATAAGCAAGGATCAAAGCCCAAACAATACGAAGACTATAGGGAACTATGTGCTGATAAGAATATTGACGCAGTTATGATTGCAACACCCAATCATCTGCATTCATTGATTGCAATCCTGGCCGCTCAAAATGGTAAACATGTATATGTTGAAAAGCCAGTTTCACATAATATATGGGAAGGACGAAAGTTAGTCGAAACATCAGTTAAATACGGCAAAAAAGGAGTTATTGTTCAACACGGAATGCAACGCCGCTCAGATTCAGGATGGCGTGAAGTAATTGAGTGGATAAAAGACAAGCCTTTAGGAGAGATGATCGTGAGCAGAGGCTTTTGCTATAAACCCAGAAAGAGCATCGGCAAAGTACAAGAGCCCAAACAGCCACCAGCAGAAATCAATTACGATTTATGGTCCGGACCTAGACAAATCTTACCAATCAGACGCGATCGATTCCATTATGATTGGCATTGGCAACGCCAATACGGCAACGGAGACATTGGTAACCAAGGCCCACACCAAATGGATGTAGCTAGATGGGCATTAGGTCAGGAAAAATGTGCCCCTACCGTACTAAGTATTGGCGGAAGGTTTGGATATGACGATGATGGCGACACTGCAAATACGCAAATCGCATTCTTTGACTACAAGCCAGTACCATTGATTTTTGAAGTGCGTGGACTCCCTGAAAAAGGACTCGATTGGGGCAAAGGCATGTCCAATTATAAAGGGGCTAGAGTAGGAAATGTCATTGAGTTTGAAGGTGGCTACATCAGTGAATCCAAAGCATACGACAACAAAGGAAAAAGCATTAAGAAATTCGGAATCACAAATGGCCGTGGCCATTTTGAAAACTGGATAACTTCAATTGAAGAAGGCATAAAGGAAGGCAAGCATGAACATGAACTTTCTGCTCACACTGGTCACATTTCTGCTGCTCTAGGTCATATGGCCAATATTTCTTATTACATTGGCAAAAACTCAACACCTCAAGCCTGCAAGGAATCCTTGAAAGGCGATAAGATGAAAGAAGAAGTATTCAACAGATTCGCTCAACACCTTGAGAACAACGATATCAACATAGAGAAGACACAAACAACTTTGGGTCCGCTCTTGAATTTTGACCCTGACAAAGAACAATTCACCGGAGATCTTTCTGAACAAGCCAATAAGCTAGTAAAAGGTGATTATAGGGAAGGATTTAGAATTCCCGAATCTGTTTAAAATTATACACAGGCATATAAATTTCTGGAAGTGGTAGCAATCACTCCCAGAATTGTTTAATAAACAATAATCACCTACTGTTTCCTTCAAGTATTAAATTGAAGAAAACTCGGTCCATATCCTTAATAAAATTAAATGTCCGACGCCACAGAAGTAAAACGCCGGCCGATAAAAAAACTATTAGCTGCGAATCGAAGCGAGATAGCAACACGGATATTCAGAGGCGCCACAGAGCTCGGCCTCAACACAGTCGCTATATTTGCTGAAGAGGATCGCTTTTGCGTACATCGATTTAAAGCTGATGAAGCCTATAAATTACGCAAAGAAAAAGGACCTGTAGGTGCTTACTTAGATATAGAGGGAATTATTTCTATCGCCAAAGAGCGTAATGTAGATGCCATTCATCCTGGGTATGGATTTTTATCTGAAAATGCTGAATTTGCTAAAAAGTGTGAAGAAAATGATATTATCTTTGTTGGTCCTAGATCCGAAGTGCTCGCAGGAATGGGCGATAAGATTGCAGCTAGAAAACAAGCAGCAATACTAGACATCCCAACTCTTGCAGGAAATCCTAATCCCATTAAGGATAAGGATGAGGCCCTCGAAATTGCTCGAGAGATAGGATTCCCATTAATAATTAAAGCTGCATTTGGTGGCGGAGGCAGAGGAATGCGAGTTGTAAATGATGAGAAATCATTGCCGGACCTCCTTAATGAAGCTCAGACAGAAGCCCTAAATGCTTTTGGAGATGATTCAGTTTTCTTGGAACGTTTCGTCAAAAATGCTAAACACATAGAAGTACAAATCATCGGTGACCAGCACGGAAATGTGGTTCACCTCCATGAACGAGATTGCTCCGTTCAAAGGAGACATCAAAAGGTCATTGAGATTGCACCTTCAATTAACATTTCTGATAGAATCAGAACAGACCTATGCGAAGCCGCAGTAAAAATTGCAGAATCCATCAAATACGATAATGCGGGGACTGTAGAGTTCTTAATAGATATAGATTCTCAGGAATGGTTCTTCATTGAAATGAATCCCAGAATTCAAGTAGAGCATACGGTCACTGAAGAAATCACAAATATAGACATTGTCAGAACTCAAATATTGATCGCTCAGGGACATGAAATGCACTCCAAAGAGATCGCCATGCCAAGCCAGGAAAACATTGATAGAAATGGGGTAGCAGTTCAATGCCGAATCACAACAGAGGACCCAGAAAACAAATTTACACCTGACACAGGCAAAATTCTAACCTACCGATCCGCTTCGGGGCATGGGATCAGACTTGATGGCGGCCTTGGAACCACTGGAGCCACAGTAACGCCATTTTATGACTCACTGTTAGTCAAGCTTACGACGCATGCACCTACATTTGATATTGCAATACAAAGAGTCAGAAGAGCTTTGAGAGAATTTAGAATACGTGGCGTTAAAACAAACATACCTTTTCTTTTAAACGTCATTAGCAATGATAAATTCAGTTCAGGTAATGCTACGACAAGACTAATTGATACGACCCCCTCCCTATTTGACTTCAAGCCCAGGAAGGACCGAGCTACAAAACTTCTCAATTTTCTAGGCGATGTGATCGTTAACGGTAACCCCAATGCTAAAGATCAGACCCCTTCAAAAACACTAGAACAAGTAAGGCTCCCCGATGCAGATCTAAAGGAGCAAAGACCCAAGGGAACAAAGGATTTGCTCAGCGAGCTTGGTCCTGAAAAGTTCTCAGAGTGGATATTAGAACAGAAAGAACTCCTAATTACGGACACGACTCTCCGCGACGCTCATCAATCATTATTGGCAACGCGAGTAAGAAGCTATGACATGCTTGCCATAGCGGATGCAATCGCAAGAAAAACTCCTTCACTTTTTTCGCTTGAGATGTGGGGAGGAGCCACATTTGACTCCTCAATGAGATTTCTAAAAGAGGACCCTTGGCAAAGACTCACACAATTGAGAGAGAAAGTTCCCAACATCCTTTTCCAAATGTTATTCCGCGGATCCAATGCCGTTGGATATTCAAATTATCCCGACAACGTCGTGAAAGGTTTTGTCCATCATGCAGCGGAACGAGGAATGGATATATTTCGAGTCTTTGATTCACTCAACTACACTCCAAACATGAAAGCGGCCATTGAAGCGGTCCGCGAGACTGAAAGCTCAATTTGTGAAGCTGCGATTTGTTATACAGGCGACATCCTAGATGAAAAAAGGGACAAATATTCATTAAAATATTACGTTGATTTAGCCCACGAATTAAAGCTCATGGGAGCACACATTTTATGCATTAAAGATATGGCAGGTCTTTGCCGCCCATACGCTGCAGAAAAGCTAGTACGAACACTCAAAGAAGAAGTAGGCCTCCCGATACATTTCCATACACACGACACGAGCGGCATCAATGCCTCATCAATATTGAAAGCATCTGAAGCTGGAGTTGACATAGCTGACGCAGCCCTTTCTTCAATGTCTGGATCAACCAGCCAGCCATGTCTAAATTCAATTGTTGCCGCATTAGAAAATACTGAAAGAGAATCCTCACTAAATCTCCGCGCACTAGATGAATTCTCAGATTATTGGGAGGAAATTAGGAAATATTACTTCCCATTTGATACATCTCCACCTCATGGCACTGCTGAAGTCTATTTACACGAAATGCCAGGAGGGCAATTCACCAACCTCAAAGAACAAGCAGAAGCCATGGGCTTAGGATCCCGATGGCCGGAAATAGCGCAATGTTATGCGGAAGTAAATGATCTCTTTGGAGACATTGTCAAAGTAACACCTTCCAGCAAAGTCGTTGGTGATATGACAATGTTTTTAGTAACACAAGGCATCACCCCCGCTGATGTAGTCAACCTTCCTAAAGGGACAGCATTTCCAGAATCTGTTGTTGATATGCTCGGAGGTGGATTGGGTCAACCTATCGGCGGTTGGCCTGCAGACGTCCAAAAAGTAATCTTAGGAGATAAAGACCCAATAACTGACAGACCTGGCGACCATGCAAATCAAGTAAATCTTGATGAAATAAGGGAAGATTTGAAAGCTCTAATAAATCGAACCCCAACCGAAGATGAGATTTGGAGTTATTTAATGTATCCACAGGTCTTTCTCGATTTCATAGCGAGCAACAACCAATTTAGTGACCTCAGCGTATTGCCTACGCCAGCATATTTTTATGGCGCACAAATTGGTGAAGAAATCAGCATAGATATCGAAGTCGGAAAAACACTGTTCGTCAAACTTATCAATGTGGGTGAACCTGACGAGAACGCAAATCGCAATGTGATTTTCGAACTCAACGGATCATCACGACATGCCTTAATCACGGACAGAACTCTTACTCCTACTGCAAAATCTCGCAAAAAAGCTGATAAAGCTGATCTAAGTCAGATTGGAGCACCAATGCCTGGCCTCGTCGCTGAACTCAATGTCAGCATAGGCAATAAAGTCGATGAAGGTGACCCTCTATTAACATTAGAAGCAATGAAGATGTACACTACAGTGCCCTCTCCTCACTCTGGAACCGTAGAAACAATTGAAGTCTCTTCAGGCGACAATGTTGACACCGGTGACTTACTTCTGGTCATTGCTTAACAATCTTCTATTCAAAACTGCTGTCTAATCTTAAGCGCAAAAATGCCTTTTGAGAAATTGACGGTAACCGAATTACATTTTTCCTCATTAGAGATCCAATTTTGACTTGATCAGAAGGCAACTCATTCCATTGCTTCAGGTCATCAGAATACTCGAAAATAACTCTGTAGTCATTTGCGGCCAACCTCGTGCCAACTTCCCATATCATTGCATTCATCTCAATGTCAAATCGCGGCAACTCAATTTGATCAAATCCTTCAACTCCCCCTCCAAGAACATATTCTAAAGCGTTGATTAATCCGTCTCCGTCATCGTCACCATATGGAAGTCCAACCTTATTATCGTCAGACCACATTTTATAAGTCTCCTTCAAAATTATTCCATGCGGACTCCCAAGATAGCTACCGATTATCCAAGATTCCCTAGAATTATAATCGGAAGGATTAATCGTTAAATTCCTCAATTCTAATGAATGCCCTTCACCATCCGTTTGGCTGTACCATTGATCATTAAATGAAAATCTAACCATATTAAATCGATAAGGATCTGGTAACTGAAGAATTAATTCTTCGCCTCCATTATTTAATCTTCCTGCATACTCATCAATTAAATGGTTTACCTCACCATATCTAGAAGTGAACGCGTTTAAATTAGACGCAAGAACCACTGACTCCTTAGGTGAAAGCAATATTTCGTCAAAGGTATACTCAATGCCTTTTACAAAACTAATTCCATTTAGATTTAATGTTTCATCTCCAACATTCTGTAACTCAATGAACTCGTACTCAGATCCACCCAGAGGGTTGTACATAATTTCTATTATCCTAAGAGAGTTATAAATTTCCAACAATCTCTCATATTCCAAATACTCATCTGATCCTTTTACTGGCTGCTCAACACCCGGAGTAGGCACTATGAATTTCTGATAGGAATCACTTCCTACAATCTTCCCTTCTGATAATCCTTCGATCTGTGGGCCATATATAACATTATCTAGAAGTGAACCATCTCTATCCGTGAGCACAATTTGATCCAAGTCAGTAGAAAGCTTAAATCCCTTAGGTTTAATAGTTACATAATGATTTGGAGCAATAAAACTTAATTCAGGAAGTACCATCGAATTTTCACCCTGCGCTTGAGAGTCAGAAAGACTGATTCCTGTTAACGTGACGGGAAATGATGAATTGTTAACCAATTCAATAAATTCACTCCCATTTAATGGCCCTGGATTAGCAAGCCATTCACTTATCCTAAGACCAGAAGGATCACCATTCATCACCTCCCTATTCTCTACCCCAGGAGTTGGAACATTTAGCACCCACAAAGAATCCCTTCCATATCTACCAATGGAGTAATTGGCTGCCTGGTAACCAAAATCAATCGAATCTAATATCTCATCTGAATCAAATAAATAGAACGAACCTCCTTCCTTATTTATATCTATAGAATCGTTAGAAGAATTAATCTCAATTACCAAATAACTCCACGCTTCAATCTCAGTAATTTGGTCAAGATCTATCCGTGAATCACCACCGATCGATGAACTGACATAATAACCATCCAAGCTAATCGCCTTAGGGCTTGAATTGAATAGTTCAATATATGAAGGATTACCGCCATCAGATTCATAGGCTCCTTCATTCAAAATTAAAACCTCATTCAGAACAAGTCTGTCGGGATAGGATTCGACTATCTCCCATTGTTCTGATTGAGTTGGTGCTTCCTGCCAATTCCCCGCAAAATCTTGCCCAAAAACTTCAACTGAACAAATACCCGGCAACAGATCTTTTAACAGTATCTTCCCGCTGCGAACAGTGGAGCCAAGTGGATTAAAACCATCCCCTATTTCAATTACCTCACTCCATTCTGCATCTTTAAATCTCCAACGATAAGCAAAGTATCCCGGACCCCCAACCATCAATACAGCTTCTTGATCTGTTGTAACTGAAGGAGGTTCTCCAGATATAAATATTCCAGAAGGAACCAAGGCCCCGAGATCTTGACCAAATCTTCCAGAACCTCTTGCAGGGGACGCAGGATGCAACTTGAAATCTTGGGACTCAGGATCAGTAAATAACGGAAAATCAATTGTGTTTTTCTCTCCCAGATCCAAAACGCTCACACCTTCATGATTCCTTCCTATATCTAAATCTGATAACTGCGGATCTAATAGATTTTGAACCAATTCCAATGGCGTTACTGGATACGGTGGTTCTTTAGCATCATCCGCGCCACTAAAGACTCTCGGAGTGACTAGAATATTGTCAGTAAGATACGCTCCTTTTCCGTGAGTGGCTCGAGAATCAGTATCTGTGGGTATGAATAGATTTACCACAGACGCAACGCTCGGATTATCAAACTTATCATCAAAATCGGGATGAATTTTATAAACGGTATTATTCTCAAAAATAGCAGCACTCTCGATTTTTAAGCTGATAGCATGATCAACATCAGAAAAGATATTTCTGGATATAGAGAAAGTAGCCCCAGGACCAACATCACCTGTAGAGATTGCATTGGCATAACCTCTATCTGAGGTTTCATCATCCTTGAAAACATTAAGAAATACATTTTCTGATAAATAAACATCTCCTCCAAGATCACACAGTTCATCGCCTGCACCTGCAAAATAGTTGCCTATAATTTGAACTATTGGATCAGGTCTCCACCCACTATCGACATCGATTACATCGTTATGACCCTTGTTTCTTCCAAAATAGTTATTTCTTATAATGTACCTGCCACCTTCAGGAATTTCTCCTATCCCTTTTATATGCTCACTAATATTATCAAGACCAAGCTCCGCGGGCTTCTCCTCTTCAGTGAACATGTCAGGAAACTTTGTATTCCTTATAATAATTGAAGCATCCTCGGTATAAATCATCCTTATGTGAGTTCTACTAAAAGAAACATCATCAATTACACATTGTGATTTTATCACACCAATAGCACCCTCTTCGTCTTGAGCACTTTCAAAATCAGTACACATGATTGTATTTTCTAGATCTAGTGTGTTAATCAATTTCAAGCCCCTCCATTTTGGAGGTCCGTCAGGCAATTCTCCATCACCTGCTTCGTCCTTCACAAATTGTGCTCCAGGAAAATGAGAAAATTGAATTCTGCGTTCTGGATCACCAACAATTGAAGCCTTACCTTCAACTTCAATTTTTACACCTTCAGCAACATAAACAGATACTCCTGCTTCCAAATAAAAATCGACTCCGTCTGGCACTTTCACATCATCAGTAACGTAGTAAGGAGATCCATCTAATTCCCAACGCACTTCACCTCCAAGTACAACAAAATCATAAAACCCTACATCCTTTTCCTTTCCCTCATCTGAATCTTCTACTATTGCTGGCGAGTTTACAGAAAGCCTGAAGTCTCCAGTCTCTGAATTCCTAAAAAGAGGGTCTAAACTTTGGTTCTCTTCCCATCCTCCTTCAACTATGGAACCGTTAACTAATATATCTTCGTCACTATAATCAGTACGAACAGACACTCCATTACCCCATAAAATACAATTATCGACCAAATACCGACTAGGTTCATCATCCCCGTCCTTATTTTCGACCTGCAACCCAACCCCATCATTCCCAGAGACAGTAACATTGTTAAGAACGACATCAGCATCATCCTTAGCCGAAATTCCAATAACATTATTGACCAAGAGCCCACCATTTAATTGAAAAGATCCTCCAAATACACTAATCCCTTTATCCGAACAGTTTCTACAAATAACACCTTCAGCCAGAACGTCAGCTCCAAGGGTATCTATCCCATCATCATCCATATACGCCACTGTAACATTCTTAAGAATCAACTCCTGTCCTGGCCTTGCTTCATGCAAATATATAGCATCATTGTCGTCAGTAACATTATCTTCTCTATAATCACCCAGCATATCGGTTATGTAAGAATCCTCTAATAGCACACCCGTATCAAAAGTCTCAAAACCCATCACTGATCTTGCCCAATGACACCTGCGGAACACCAAACTAGAACCCATTCCATTTTGTGCATTTGCCTGACCAACTTTCCCTCTATTATCTGATATCGTACAATCTTCAAAAACTACACTTGATCCAAGAACTCTCAATACCCTCCCATGATCTGTATGACCACCTTTTGGCGAATGACCTCCATGGTGAATGTTTGTGAATTTAAAAATAACATCTTCTGATTCATCAAATAGTATCTGCCCCCACACTTCCCCAGCGGAGGAAGAAGTAAACGTTATAGGCTCCTCACTATTACCAACGCAATTAATACTACCGGCAATTATTAGGTCTGACCCAGCAGAACTCTGAAGCTCCTCATCACCACTTAACAAAATAATGGTACCAGGTAAAATATTGAGAATATGACTTTTCGGAACAGTCACATCCCCTATGATACGAACCACCTCAGACCAATTAGTTACAGCGCCCTCTAACACCCCTGAAACTTCGATGGAATCAGGAGAGGGACCCAAACTAATGATACTTTTAGCAACTCTCTGCTGTCCCATTTCAACATTTAAGTTTAAATCGCCAGGATCTATAGAGGGGCCAGAAATAAGAGCACTTAACTGAAGATCAAAACTAACGTCCGAACTTCGATCATCGCCTTGCTTTATTTCTACAGCAATAACGTTTTTCCCTAAAACGAGTAAGTCTGGTGACAGTTGTGAGAATTCCTGGAAGTTCTCTGTGGGAGTATCATCACCATCAACCGTAAACTCATCAAAAGCCATTCCTGACTCCATGTTAGAAGTCTTAAAGAATTCCTTGCCATTAATATAAATAATAGCCCCATCGTCATACTTTAATCTCATTCCCAATGTAGAAATGTTTTCAATGTCATCGACATAAAACTCAGATCGAAAATATGTTGTGGCGTATTTATTTCTTGAGTCCGGCCCAAAACTCAACTCAGTAACTTCATCATCATCACCATACCCCAATTCAGCCCTGCCTTGTTGCCATCCCGAATCATCAAAATTCACTCCCTGCCAAAGGGCGCCCTGGTCCGATCCATTATCGAGATAGCTCCATATAGCACCCTCTGAAATGAAAACTACTTCCTCTTCTAATCCACCACCCTGCACAGTAACTAATGCACTTCCCAATCCATTTCTAAGATTAACAACATTAGGACTTATTCTAATTCCAGGCCTATTTGCAGTGAGAGTCACTGAAGTGTCCCAAACTTCTCTTAAATAAGAACCATTAGAGTCTCTTACATCTACACGCACAAGAAATGGAACCTTAGGGATATATGAACCTCGAGTTGTTAAAAATACGTTGCCTCTAATAGAGGTGCCCGTTAGGTCTCCTGAAACCTCTGTAACTTTTCCTGTGTCATTCCATAATTTTATATACTCTTCATTCAACACCTGACCATCAGGGCCGTCATAAAACGCGACTCTAATCCTGTTTAAACCTGGCATTAAAGCACCTCCATTTGCAAATGAACGAAGAGTTAAATTCCACCCCCCTTCCCGAGGGTTAAGATCTGCATCTATTGCATTAACTTTTACGGATTTAACCTTTCCAACATGAAAATCTCCACTGAGCCTAGCCTCTCCATTAACTGTGCGGTAATACCCATCACTTGATTCGGGCAAATCCACCTCTACTGAATAATTTGTCTGAATTTGAGCTAAAACTCCACGCCTACGATCAACAACAAACTCCTTCATCTCATTTAGAACATCTGAAGGAAAAAACGATCCTATTGCCCTATCAATGATTGGGTTGATTAACTCTGGCCTATATTTGCTCTCAATTATCTGAATGAACTTGGCGTAATAACGGGGAATGATATCAGGATGAGACAAAAACTCACTAAGACCATCAACGCCTGTATATGTAAAAATTGACAAGTTAGGACTCCCTGATCTCGTTCCCTGATCTAATACCGTATCTAAATCATGGGGAACTAACTGAAATCGTTGATCGCTCTCTCCTCTGAATAATACATAATCATCACCTTTACCCGTAGTAAGCCCCCCCTCCCTATTTCCTATCAGTGAATCCACAGCTAAGAAATGTAGCCACTGATCAATGTCTATAACTTCAGACAATCGCTCAAGGTAATCAGGATCTTCATCACTGTTCAAAGTTTTCGTTAGATTAATAATATCCGACCAATCATCTACTGATCTGTTTGTCTTCTTGAAATAAGTATTACGATAAGAGTCAGCCTGCTCCCCTTCATATTTAAGGTCCCCCTCATCTCCATTATCCTCATCATCTCTTACTTGGTATATGTTACCACCAGAATCTTCAGGCCAGTGAGCCTCAACGAAATTTGAATCGAGAGACTCTGTTCTGGCATAGTAACCGAACATTCGTGGCCCACCGGACTCCGCGAGGTCTTCTCCATTAACATGAAGCTTAACAGGAATGCTGTCAGCTGCCTTTACACCCAACCATTGATAAAGCCAACTCCCTACGACTTGAGAATGCGTGTACTGACAATTAAATTTTATTGATTCCTGTCCGTTCCAAGGATCATCTGATCTAAATTTAATTAAATGATTGTTTGGAGGGCCATTCCTGCTACTTGCTCCTCGGTTGCGAATTGAAGACAAGTACCTCACTCGACCCCCTTTTCCGTCAAAGCTAATGAAAGTACAATTCATTTCAGCATTACTATCAGATTGACTGGATCGACGCCCAATCTGTTCGAGCTCAGCTCGTTCAGCGTCAGTCATGATCACATAATAACTAGGCACCGAATCGATATGCTCGTAGCCATCATCCACCATATACAAATAATTACACACATTACCCTTACCAAGTATCGGAGGCGGCCACTGTGTAGATTCATTTTCGCCAACGCCAACGACAAAGAAAAACTCAATAACCGATTTGTCCGACTGCTCTGGAATTTCAGCGAAATAAGCCCCCTCCCCATTAGTTTTCATACCCATTGAAGCAAAATTATCAGCGGCACCATCTACCTTCCAAAACAGTTCCAGCCTGAGATCCTCAAAACGTGAAGAATTATCAATTTTAAGAGTTATCCCAACAGGCTCCGTTGATTTTGGTAGTAACGGAAAATGGCTAATACTTTCTATTAATGGGACTAATTTTGAATCATAGACTGAATTTTGTTGGCCAGGAGTTCCTCCTTCAAGAATAGAAGAACGCCAATTTTGCCCATTATTATTTTTGTCAGCCCAGTTAACCAACTCTAAAGACCTTCCCCCACTATCATGCAAAGCTTCCCAAACCCAACCTTCATGCCCACGATCCTCGGGTCCAGTTTTTCTTGAAGCCCAAAAACCTTCATCAGCATAATCAACTTGATCTATTTCTTTATTCGAACCGTCTCTTATTCGTATTGTTTCTCCAGTATTTGACAATCTCCCGACCCAAGGGCCTAATGCTTCTGGGGCATCAGGATAAAATGACGAAAACTTATCTGGATCCGCAGCAACAACTACAAAAGATTCAGGAGCAATAACATAATTGGGAAATTCATAACTCACGCCAGCGCTAATACGCCAACCCTGAAGAGCAATTTCTTGCGGACCTGAATTATATATCTCAACCCACTCTTTGCTGAAATCCTCAACTCCATCCTCATCCTTTACGGAATAATTAATTTCATTGATCACCAATTTTGCTTCGGCTTTATACGATGCGAAATTAATTATTGCACAACATCCCAGCAAAGGGATCAGACCTATAGGGGGCTCAATCTTCATTCGAGAAAATTCTATTTTTTATGCCAAAGAAATCACACTTAAGATTCATTATTTTTCAAAATCATTGCCTTATCATTTTTCTCCTAGGGCAATATAATTCGTATTTTACTCTTTATTGCTAAAAATCCAAAACAAGAGTACCCCCCACTTATTAAGCCGAGATTAATTAGACAAAAAAAAACCGCACCCCCTATCGAGAGGGTACGGTTTAATTAACTTAATCAATCTGTAATTTATCCAGCGACCATATCCTTTAGATTTTTCAAAGGACGAATCTTGACTACTTTACGCTCAGGCTTAGCTGAAACTGTGATCATTTCCCCAGTAAATGGGCTCTTCATCTCCCTTTCTTCAGTTGCAGGCTTGATCTGTCTAACGATCTTACATAGTCCTGGAATTGTGAATGCACCCGCTTCTCCATTGATTGAAGCGGAAATTTGATTAGTTAACGAGTCTAAAACACTGATAACATCTTGTTTTTTGAGTCCAGTCTGTTCAGCAATGCTGTTTAAAACTTGTGTTTTGCTAGGTGGTTTAACTGCCATGGTATTTCTTTATTGTTAGTTGTGATGAGTCTCCCTTAAGAGTTCTTAAATATATATTAACTTATACAATTTTATGAAAGGTCAACCAACAAAAAAGCTAAAAAGACTATAAATACCATTTTTTTTTATTTTCAGAGCATTAATCCCATAAAATTGAAAAATATAAGTAAGAGTAATTTTTAAATAGTTTTAAAAACTTTTGCAGTTTAATAATTTACAACAACTTATGTAAGTTCTCCAATTTTCCTAGAAAGATAGCCTTATATAAGAAATTCTTAAATCGATTCAAACAAAACAACTGTTAAATACACTCCAAAAATTTTATAACTTTCGGCACTGCGTCGGATTTTATGAAATAGTTTATATAATTAAGTAAATCAGAATAGGAGTATTAATTCGAATTTGCTTAAGACAATATTTAGCAAGCTTTATGAAAAAAAATGCTCTCATCTAAATTATGACCGTAAATAAGCAATTCTCGATCCATTTTCACATATAATTAATAGATAAAGTTAAGCGTTCTTGCCCAATCTAAATGAGAAGCTAACATTCCAGCAATTAAGCCCTATGAAGAATCGCATAGAACAGAAATTTGACCTGCTTAAAAATGACAAAAAGGCAGCATTCGTTGCCTATGTTTGTGGAGGAGACCCCACTATAGATAAATCATTAGAAATATTACTCTCCATCGATAAAGCAGGCGCTGATATTATTGAAATCGGCATTCCTTTTTCAGACCCTTTAGCCGATGGCGTCGTAAATCAGATGGCAGCAAGCAGAGCTCTTAATGCTGGAACTACAGTTCCTCATATTATAGATCTCATTAAGAGCTTTAGAAAGCATTCTCAGACACCCTTAGTCATATTCACCTACCTCAATCCAATATATAATTATGGGTATGAACGCTTCCATCAAGATGCTTCAATCGCTGGAGCCGACGGCATATTAACTCTTGATCTTCCACCCTCAGAGGAAAGCATCAATGAAGAGCTCTGCCATGCAAAAGGCCTCCTCCCCATTCGTATAATTGCACCCACAACTCCAAAAGCTAGAATTTCACAAATAGCAGAAAGCGGCCTAGGTTTCATCTATTACGTATCGAGAGAAGGCGTCACTGGAAAGCAAACAAACCTCGCCGAAGGGATACAGGAACAAATCTTATCCATTAAAAAACTAACCGACTTGCCAATCGTGGTTGGTTTTGGAATATCATCACCTGAACAATCCAAAGACGTTGCAAGCATGTCCGATGGTGTTGTTGTTGGAAGCGCAATCGTTGATTTTATTTCACAAAATCAGAATCAGGCAAATCTTAATGAACTCGTGCATGATTTTGTAAAACCTCTGGCTGATGCCTCCAAATCTGATTAATTTTGAAATGCTAAATTTTACCAAAATGAACGGAGCTGGAAATGACTTCGTTATAATTGACAATCGCGATCTCAATTATGAGCTAGAAAAGAATAAAATAGAAAGCCTCTGTAATCGTCACAGGGGAATTGGAGCAGATGGATTTATGGCGGTTGAACCACCCCAATCCAATGGCAACTATAGAATGCGGTATTATAATTCTGACGGCAACGAAGCTGAGATGTGCGGAAATGGAGCGAGATGCTTTGCTCGCTTTGTTTACAATCTGCAGGAGCAGGAGAGCGAAACAATAAAAATCGAAACTGTGGCAGGAATTGTCGTCGCTGAAATACTAGACCCCGAAGTGCAAATAATGCTTAGCAATCCATTTAATCTTAAGCTAAACATTCCAATTGAAATAAACGGACAACCTGAACTCATTCACTTTATTAACACAGGCGTTCCCCATGCTGTATTATTAGTTGATGAACTCGAATCAATTAATATAAAGAAAACAGGATCAGCGATACGGCATCATTCCGCATTTTCCCCAGAAGGAACCAACGTCAATTTTCAAAAAATAGAAACATCAGATACTCTATCCATTCGGACATATGAACGTGGCGTTGAAGATGAAACGCTTGCTTGCGGGACAGGCATAGTTGCAAACGCCCTCATTCATGAACAACTAAATAATATAAATCCACCAGTTTTTGTTAATGTAAAAGGAGGCGAAACATTAAAAATCTCTTGGGAGAAAGAAAAAGATTCTTATAAAAATGTTACACTAACAGGACCTGCTGAAATCGTTTTTGAAGGAAAAATTAATGTTTGAAGGAGCACACACAGCACTCGTTACACCATTCAACAATAATAAAGTTGATGAAGATTCATTACGCGAACTGATTGATTTTCAGTTCAATAACGGCATAAGCGGAATCGTTCCTTGCGGCACCACAGGTGAATCCCCGACTCTAAGAGACTCGGAGCATAAGCGCATCATTGAAATTTCAGTTGATACAACAAATGACAGAGGTCTTGTAATTGCTGGAACTGGATCCAACTGCACTCGTGAAGCAATCGAAATGACTCAATTTGCTGAAAAGTCCGGTGCAAGTGCAGCCCTTTTAGTATGCCCATATTATAATAAACCATCTCAAGAAGGACTTTTTCAGCATTATAAATCGATCGCTAAGGAATCCTCATTACCCATCATGCTTTACAATATTCCTGGGCGTTCAGTTATCGAAATATCTGTTGAAACTCAAGCACGTCTCCATGAAGAATGCCCCAATATTTGCGCAATGAAAGAAGCAGGTGGTGATGTGGCCCGTGTAGAGGAAATCAGAAACGCTTTGCCCTCATCATATGAGGTTTTAAGCGGTGACGATGCCCTTACATTACCGTTCATGAATAAGGGTGCTGTAGGGGTGGTCAGCGTCGCATCAAACATTATACCTTCGCAACTCGCGTCACTTGTCAGAGCCATTTTAGATGGCAAATCTGTTGAAGCTGAAAACATTAACACTGAATGCAAAACCCTCTTTGAAAGTTTGCTTGGTCTCGACACTAATCCCATTCCAATCAAAGAAGCCATGGCGCTAACAGGAAAAATCACTAATGAATTTCGATTACCCCTAGTGGGCCTCAATAAAACAGCTAAAGCTGATCTCATTAGTTTACTCAAGAACCTTGGTCTTATTTGAATTCAACCTAGTATTTCAACATGAATGAACCACTAAATATTTTAGTTACTGGCTCCCAAGGACGAATGGGAATGGCCGTCATCGATTGCTGTAATAATGATAGTCAGGTAAATGTTTCTGGCAGCATTGATGTTGGCGACCCTATAGCAGACCATATTGATTCATGTGATGTAATCATAGATTTCAGTTCACACATATTTACTAGCGACCTCCTTAGCGAATCCCTTAATTACGGAAAGCCTCTAGTAATAGGAACGACCGGACATTCTGATGACGACCTCTCATCAATCAATAAAGCATCTGAAAATCTATCAATTGTCATGGCGCCAAACTTCAGCATAGGCGTTAATACACTTTTCTGGCTCACACAAAAGACGACTCAAATTCTCGGCAACAATTTTGATTTGGAAGTTGTTGAAATGCATCACAGAATGAAAATCGATGCACCTAGCGGCACAGCAAAGAGACTCGGCGAAATATTAGCTGAAAGCAGAGGAGTCTCCTACGCGGATGATACTGTTCACGGAAGACAGGGGATCACAGGTCAAAGAACAGCTAAAGAAATAGGCATGCATTCATTAAGAGGAGGCGATGTCGTTGGAGATCATACAGTAATTTATTCAAATGATGGTGAGCGGATAGAATTAACTCACAAAGCTTCAAGCCGTAACACCTTTGCAAATGGAGCAATACATGCGGCTAAATGGCTGTCCGGTCGTGGCGCTGGCCTATATGACATGCAAGATGTCCTCGACCTAAACTAAAAATAGCAAAATGATCTGGTGAATCAGATTAATTACGGCATTGCTTTTGGAAGCAATCTTGGCAATAGGCTCTCAAATCTTCGACAAGCCAAAAGGTTACTACTTCATCATTGCCCAAGCCCTAAAGAGGCAACATTCTCTCCGATATATGAAACTCAACCTGTTGATTGTGCGTTAGAAACTAACAATTTTTTAAACGCAGCAGCCAACCTGCCGTTGTCTCTACTCCCTGAAGACGCGCTAAATCTGTGTATAAAAATTGAATCTACATTTGCTCGGCCAGACAAGAGGGAGCAAAATACTCCGAGGACAATTGATCTTGATATAATTTACGCTGGATCACTTATACATGATTCAAAAAACCTAACAATTCCTCATCCGAAATTATACGAACGAAGGTTTGTGCTCGAACCATTATCTACAATTATGCCGACACTCGTTTTGACAAACCAAAAAAAAACAATACTACAGCACCTTCATGATATAGAATCCTCTGAGCCTCCTTTAAAAGAAATTACTAATATCTGGTAATGGTAAATCAAATTCACCAATCTCAACCATCAAGAGTTACAGCATTAAGCTCTAAGGATCGAGATACTCCAATATCTGCATTAACCGCTTACGATTACCCAACCGCTAGAATCCTAGACGAGAATGGAATTGACCTCATCTTAGTTGGGGACTCTCTTGGCATGGTTGTGCTGGGGCATAATGACACTACAAACGTCACTATTGACATGATGGTCCACCACACATCTGCATGCAGACCTGCAATTAATAATGCCGCGCTCGTAGCTGATTTACCTTACGAATCATATGAAACTCCAAAACAGGCCATTGCATCAAGCAATTCACTCATTCAGGCTGGAGCCGATGGAATTAAACTAGAAGGAGGATCAGAAATAATTCCTCAAATTACCGCCATCATAGAAACCAGCATCCCTGTAATAGGACATATTGGATTCTTACCTCAAAGTATAGAAAGCGAGGGAGGTTATAAGAAAAAAGGCAAAAGTTCTGATGAATATTCAAAAATCCTTTCAGACGCCATATGCTTAGAAAAAGCAGGAGTCGCCGCTGTCGTTCTAGAGAGCATAGTAAGTGATCTGGCTGCTGAAATCACTGAAACATTAAAAATTCCCACAATAGGAATAGGATCTGGCACTAATTGCGATGGGCAGATCAGAGTCATTCATGACATAACTGGTAACTTTCCATGGTTCACCCCACCATTTGCAAAGCCTCTGTGTAATATTGCCGATGAAATTTCATCAGCCGTAAAAAAGTACATTCGATCAATTTAATCTTCTGTGCTTGATGCCCACTTTAGGGCGGAATACTACTAGCCAATAAATTCACCCATGGCCCTATACTTCTTGTATCTCTGCTCTAGCAATTGATCTATCGGCACACTTGAAAGCTCTTTGATACCATCAAGAATTGAATCTTTCAAATTTTTAGATGCTAAAGATGGATTAGTATGAGCACCCTTCGAAGGCTCACGGATAATTCGGTCAATGATACCTAGCCGTTTCAAATTCTTAGCATCCAACCTCATTGCATTAGCTGCATCAGGTGCATACTTTCTATCTTTCCACAAAATGGCCGCGCATCCTTCAGGGCTAATTACTGAATAATAAGAATTTTCCATCATCATCACTCTGTCAGCAACACCAATACCCAGCGCACCTCCTGACCCACCCTCACCAATGACTATGGCTATAATTTGAGTCCTTAACAGCATCATTTCCCTTAAATTATAAGCAATGGATTCTGCAATGTTCCTTTCTTCTGCTTCAACGCCTGGATAAGCCCCTGGAGTATCAATTATAGAAATCACTGGCAACTTAAATTTTTCAGCAATTTTCATCATCCTCAGTGCTTTTCGATAACCTTCAGGCCCTGCACTACCAAAATTCCGTTTCAACTTTTCATCAGTACCTCGCCCCTTTTCATGTCCAATAACTACACATTTAATGCCATCTACGCGAATTAACCCCGCCGGCATAGCGCCATCATCACCTATGTGTCGATCCCCATGTAATTCTATGAAATCATCAAAGCATGATGCCACATAATCCAGCATCATAGGTCGCCTAGGATGCCTAGCTATTTCAACCCTCTTCCATGAAGAAATAGCATATTTCTTTTTCGGTGAGATTTTCTTCTTTGGTGTTTTCTTTGTACCCATATTTATCTCGTGAGCGGTTAATTAATTTCTAACGTGAATCGGGGATCCAGGTCGAACTAAAAGGGCAAGCTCTTCGATGTCATCATTCGAAACAAAAAAACCTGTCGCATACTTATCCTTCTCTTCATTTCCAGTCAAAGAACGTATAGGGACGCCCCTACGTTGGCACCTAATTTCCTTGGGCGCATTAACATATTCAGAAGAACCAATTTCAATGAATCGAGACCCGTCCCCAACTACCAATCCTTCAACTGTGGAGTCCAGGGAAGAAGGACACCCCTGTGGAAGCCTGCTTCCAACCAATTCATAATTTTTAAAAAGCTTATCTTGAGAATTTCTTAACGATATGGTTTTAGCCTTCATATTGATCAGTACGCTGAAGTGTAAAGGGCAAACTATCAATTGATCCCCTGGTTGCAATTTAGATCCCATCCTGCCATTTACATGTATTATGTATCCAACTGTAGTCTGATGTTTTTGAGCTATCAACTGTAGTGCATCCCCTCTTTTAACAGTGTACTCTTGCTTACCCTCACCGCTATCTCTTGAAAGCAAATGATCAGAATTAACCTCACCAATTATTCGATTGGATTCTTCAAAATACTTAGATTCGGGATAATACTTTATTAATTCGTATAACTTTTCAATCCCTCCAATTAATTCTCCAGTTTGTATTAACGAAACTGCCTGCTCGTACAGGTGAGAACCATGATCCACCTTGATTTTAGGTAGTTTTTTTATTTCATTTACCTGGATTTGCAATTTGCGCTCAGGCTCAATTTTCTTGTTCCATATATAATAAACAGCAACAACGCATAGAGATAAAACACCTAATGAAACAAATGCAAACAGGAGCCTCAAATAGACTTTCACTTAGGTTATAGGTAATTAAAGCAATCCTCGACGCTGAAAATCAAAAACATTTATGCCTTGGGACTTCCCTATCATTTCGACAGTGAACTTTAACAAACAAACTTCCCAAGCATCATCAACACCATGTATCACAGCTGATAGCGGGTTCGAATTTCTATTGGCCCTTTCCAACACTTTATCCCTAACGTCATTAAAAGGCTCATTAACAACATCCTCTCGAACTTTGTCCTTACGAAAGCTGAATCCATATTTCAAAATTGATAGGTCCGCAGCATTCTCATGTAACCATTGAGAAAAAGCCTCGGCTTGTTCTCCAAACCCCTCAAATTCAAGATCAGAATAAGCTTCTGGTTTTATGATTGTTGGACGATCGGCATGTAAAACCCCCTCTCGAACTCTGGTCTCGTTAACGCTGTCCATTAATTCGGAGATAAGGTGAAACTCAAATGATGTACTTCCGAAAGTATCAATTCGGCGGTCAGGTTCTAATAGAACCTCTGTGGACTCTAACGCATATTGTATGTCATCTTGAGAATACATTATTAATATTTACGCCTAAAAATGGATATAGACACAGTTAAATCGATCCAATGATAGGAGAATCAACGTAAAGCAAACTAACCGGCAACCGTACCAGCTTTCCGGAGAATTTTATTAGTCCCCCTTAATTGATTCGATATGACTTATGACAGCTCCAACGCTTATCAATTTCTCAGCTTCTTCATCAGGAACTTCAATACCGAACTCCTCCTCAAAAGCCATCACTAACTCGACGGTATCTAATGAATCAGCACCCAAGTCTTCAATGAACTTCGCTTCAGGAGTCACTTGCTCTTCAGGTACATTCAAGTTTTGAACAATTATATCTTTAACTTTATCTGCAATATTATCAGCCATATAAAATATATTTTAGTTATGTTAACTTGTTGGCTATACTGTCAGCAATACCTTTTATCAATCAATTAAATGAAAGATTTTAGTATTTTTAAAAAAAACAATAAAAAGAAAGATGTTAATAAATGTTTCCCCAGAAAGCTAAACCCTACGATTCCTTCTCATAAACTTTCTCCTCAGCTTCAACAAACTCAACGATTTCACCTGAAACTCTATCCTTCAGTCGATCAAGTATCAAATCTGCTCCAACAAACTTTAAATCGTCTACTATTGCTCTCTTTTTTGAAGCCTCACCTTCGTCATAAAACACGTAAGCTAAACCTTTCTTTGCCCACTTTCTAGTATCAATCCGATAAATAGACTGGAAGGAAATAATCTCTCCTTTTTCAGAAATAAAATTATTCGCATCCGCAATTAATACTCTTCGGCTATTTATTAATGCATTAACTAATATCCAAAACGCACCGACCCAAAGACAAAAAGCAATAGTGATCTGGCCTTTAATTTCAGACGCAGAATGAAATTTTGGATTCTTGACTTCCCAACCTTGTTGCCCCGATGAGACAACACCATAAACTGCCCAATCTCGTTTGGCTGTTGCCGCAGCAAATGCATTGTAACATCCCTCAAATTGATTTAAGCCATCCTCCCCACGCTGCATTGCTGACTTCTTATCCTTAGGGTATTGTTTTAATTTCGCATAATCGTCCCAAGTAACATTACTTTTTTGCCCATTTATAAAGGCTTCTTGAGCTGTGGATTCTTTAACTTTATTTAAAACACTTTTGCCTTTTGTGGACTTTGAAAATTCCAACCAAGTTTGATCTTCACCACCATCAGAATGAGCCTTCTGAAGTAAGTTCATTGAATCTTCACATATAGTTGTATTTTGAGCTATTTTGGATAAACTTTCATTAAATTCAGGCCAACTTTCTCCTATTCCTCCTGAATCGAAAGCTTCTTTAGCGAAAAAAACAATATTCTTTGCCGGCCAAGCAAATTTACCATCATAGAAAAACCATCCTCCACCTCCCACGGTCAGCAATAGCATAAGAGCCATTCTCCGGTAATACCAAAAAGCTACTCGGCAAATTATTTTTTCAGATGATGTCATCAAATATGAATAAATCCTAAGTTTTCAATCTAGCAAGCTCTCACTGCCTTGCGAGTCCGTTCAGTAAAGTTTAAGTTTTAAAAAAAAGATGAGCTTTGTAAACACATTCGACAATCACGCTAATTGTCTAATTCCTTCAACAAGAAAGTTTAAACAGCTTTTAAACCCCGTAAACGCTGAAGAGCTTGAGGAACTTGCACGACTGTCGGCAAGCATAACCAGACAACATTTCGGGCATACGATGCGACTATTTGCTCCTCTTTACCTATCAAATGAATGTGTTAACAATTGCACTTATTGCGGATTCTCTCGTAGCAACGCAATACTACGAGTAACACTGAACATAGATCAGGTCGTTACAGAGGCATCACATTTACACTCACTGGGCTTCAGGAGTCTTCTCCTTGTCGCTGGCGAGCACCCAAAATTCGTTTCGGAGGGGTATTTGGGGGAATGCATTAAAGCAATTCGAGATCTCATCCCTTCCATTGCTCTCGAAGTGGGGCCAATGGAAACTCCTGAATATAGTAACATGGTCGAAGCAGGATGTGAGACCCTCGTTGTGTATCAGGAAACTTATAACCGAAACACATATACTAAACTCCACACTAGCGGACCCAAAAAAGATTTCAATTGGAGGCTGGAGTGCCCTGAAAGAGCATATCGTGGTGGTTTCCGCAGAATAGGCATTGGCGCTTTATTTGGTTTAAGTGAATGGAGAAATGAAGCATTGGCGCTAGCATCACACCTCGCTTACCTGCAACAAAATTGCTGGAAGGTTAACTACACTGTAAGCTTTCCTCGGATTCGTCCCGCAGCAGGTGGATTTAACCCCAATCATAACTTAACCGACAAAGATTTTCTCCAACTCATCTTTGCTTTCCGCATCACATTTCCCGAGGTCGGCATAATCTTAAGCACCCGCGAATCAAAGCCCCTCCGAGACAACTTATCGAAACTTGGGATCACCTCTATGAGCGCTGGCAGCCACACTGAACCAGGAGGCTATACAGGAGAAGGAGCCGATGACCTTCATTACACAGTTAGAGGAAGACGAGTTGATGTTGATAACAAGAACGATTCAGAATCACTTTGCTCTGCACAATTAGCCACTGAACAGTTTGAAATAAATGATGATCGAAGCCCAAATCAAATATGCGAAATGCTCATAGAGAATCAACTCGATCCAGTATGGAAAGATTGGGACCAATCAATTCTATGTACCAATTAACAGAATTCTTGAAAAGATTAAATCAATGACGATTACTCTCAATGGCAAGAAAAATAGCACATATGAAGAACCTATGTCGATCGATAAGCTCTTATCCTGCCTTAATTTAATAGAGGTACCAGTTCTCGTTGAACTTAACGGTATCGCACTTAGAAAGAGTGAATTCTCATCTACAAATGTTGATGATGGTGCAATTATTGAAATAATCCAAATCGCAGCTGGAGGATAATACTAAATTTTCAATTCCTAATCTCTAAAAGTACTGCTATTTTGTTTAGATATTACTAAATGGAAACCGCAGATAAAAAGGAATCTACAAATTCCCCAAGTTCGTTTCAAAAGCGAACGTTATGGAAAGCCATAACCGGTCTTTCAATGTCTGTTATCGCTATATTATTAGTTAGCGCCATAAGTATTCTGGGTAAAATATTAAGCGTACTCCAACCAGTATTAGTTCCGTTAGCAATTGCAGCCATCTTGTCATATCTGCTAGCACCCATAGTCAATTGGACTAGAAGACGATTACTGAAAAATATTAAGAACTCTCGAACTTGGGCAATCCTCATTGTTTTTACTATCACTTCAATCATTGGCCTTCTCGTTGCTTTATCAATAATCATTCCCGCATCTCATGAGCTTGGGCAGCTTTTTGACAAGAAAGCTGAAATTATTGAAAATGCTCAAAAGCAATTAACGAAGTTCAATAGTGGCCTCGCCTCTCTTGAGGACATTTTTGGAGCGAGGAACAACAATCCATCTTCAACGGAGGAAACCAAAACAGAAGAGAGTCAATTATGGAACAAATTTATTGATTGGACTAACAGCCCCGAAACGACGTCCTCATTAATTAACTTTGTTGGCAAGGCTGCAAATGGTTTCATCGGCGTGTTAGGATATCTGATCGGACTTTTTCTCATTCCCGTTTATTTGTTCTTCTTCCTTAGAGATTCAGCCTTCATTGAGAGATACTGGGACAAATACATCCCGCTCAAGGATTCATCATTTAAAGATGAAATCGTAAGTGTAGTTAAAGAAATAAACGTATACTTAGCTGCTTATTTTCGAGGCCAAGTCGTTGTAAGCTTTATTGATGGAGCGCTTACAGGAGTAATTTTAATGATTCTAGGACTAGATTACGCACTAATCATTGGAGTTTCTCTGGCGATTCTTGGCGTAATTCCATTTGTTGGGTTTATTTTAACAGCTATCCCCGCATTACTTATAGCGGTAGCTCAACAGGATGGCCCCTCTGCTCTTGTCGTATTAGCAGTATTCATCGTCGTCCAACAATTTGACGGTCTTATAATTCAACCAAAGATAGTTGGTGAATCCGTAGGATTACACGCATTGACCATAATTTTTTCTGTGCTCTGCTGGTCTTTGGTTATTGGAGGAATACTTGGAGCCTTACTCGCAGTACCAATTACCGCTTCAATTAAAGTTCTATTTCAGCGCTACATATGGGAACAAAATATCCAAAGTAAAATACCTATAGAAGAACCCATTCAAACTACATAAAACCCATTGTCATAATATTCTGATGTCAGTTGATAATCAATCCAAAACCATAAAGCTACCTGTTCACATGGTCGATACGATTGAAATCACTGCCGAAGTTGAAAGGGCCGGCAAGTGGATCAATCCACTTAGAGAGGAAATGGCCCGCGTTCTAATTGGCCAACATTCACTAGTAGACAGCCTAATAATAGCTCTACTTACCAAAGGTCATCTACTAATTGAAGGAGTGCCAGGCCTAGCAAAAACACTAACAGTTAATACACTTGCTGGTTGTCTCAATGCCGAATTCAAAAGAATCCAGTTCACACCAGATTTACTCCCTGCCGATGTTATAGGGACACTTATTTACAGTCCTCAGAACGGGGATTTTTCACCAAGGCTAGGGCCAGTTTTTACTAATCTGTTACTAGCCGACGAAATCAACAGAGCTCCAGCAAAGGTTCAAAGCGCACTCTTAGAGGCCATGCAAGAGCGCCAGGTCACTATCGGTGATACTTCATATAAATTACCCGATCCTTTTCTAGTAATGGCCACCCAAAACCCATTAGATCAGGAAGGCACTTACCAACTGCCTGAAGCTCAGCTCGATCGGTTCCTACTGAAAGTAATAATTGATTACCCTAACCCTGATGAAGAACGATCAATTCTAGAGCGCATGGGCAATTCAACTGTTAATTTAAAAACGAATCAAATACTCACAAAGGAGCAGATAGCCGAATCGAGAATAATCACCGATTCAATCTATGTTGATGAAAGTATCAAAGATTATATTGTATCATTAGTCGTATCTACTAGAGAACCATCAAAGATTAATAAGGACCTCAAGTCTTATATCCGATGCGGAGCCTCTCCCCGGGCAACCATAAATCTTACCCTTGCCTCAAAGGCCAACGCTTTCATTCAAGGGAGAGGATTCGTCACACCAACTGACGTCAAAAAAGTTGCCCCAGAAATACTTAGGCATAGAGTTTTATTAACATATGAAGCCGAGGCAGAACGGATTACTAACGACCAGATCGTTAGTCAGATATTAGAGGGGGTCCCTGTTCCCTAATCTAATGGACGAACTGAATCAGATATTAAGAGAAGCACGCAAAATTGAAGTTCGCGCTAGAGGCATGGTTTCAAATGAATTTAGCGGAGAATACCGCAGTTCATTCAAGGGCAGAGGCATCGACTTCCACGATTTACGTGAATACACTCACGGCGATGACGTTAGATCAATTGACTGGAACACTACCGCCAGAACTGCAGAGCCCTATGTTAAACAGTTCATCGAAAGGCGTGAACTAAACATATACATTGCGATCGACATCAGTTCTTCGTCTAATTACGGAAGTATAAAGTTCAGTAAAAGAAAAATTGCCGCTATCATTTCTGCAATATTCTCATTAAGCGCAGCAAAAAATGGCGACAAGGTAGGGCTAATACTCTTTAGCAACACAGTTGAATTTTTCTCTGCCGCCAAAAAGGGATCAGCTAACTGCATGAGAATTCTCAGAGAAGCTCTTCTCTTTCCGCACAAAAACAAAGAAAGCAATCCAGGATGCGCACTTGAGTTCTTGCTCAATCACCAATCCCGCCAATCTTTAATTCTTCTTGCCTCCGATTTTTTATGCACCGACTTCGAACAATCTTTAAAGGTTTCCTCATCAAAAAATGACATCATCGCAATTCAATTAGTTGATCCTGCTGAACGAGAGCTTCCCAGAGTTGGTAAAGTTCGCTTAACCGAACCCGAAACCGGTAAATCTCAAACCGTAAAAACTAACTCAAAGAATATTCGTCAGATTTACTCTAAGAATCGAGATCGATGGCAAACAAATCTTAATCGAATATTTGAGAGCAATGGCGTTGATAAAATCACTCTTAGCACTGACAATGAGCCAAACATAGCCCTGTCCCTAAGAAAGTTTTTCAAAAAAAGAAGACTCTAACTCAACTACTCCTGAAGTATTTCTCTAAATTCCTCAGGAGTGTCTGAAGGCACATCAACAGCACCGCCTTCCTCAGAACCTTGTTCATTTACTCTGTCAACCCTTACCCCTGAACCTCTCGGATCACTTAATCCACGAGCTTGAGCCGCTTTCATTTTATTTTTGATTCTTTCCTCATCAAAGTCTGTTGTTAATAACTCTGCTGTAAAATGGGAAAAGAAACCTGATCCCATGAATAAAATAATTGCGACCAATAATACTTCGCCTTTCTTAGGCCTAAGTCTTGGATTGCGATGTCTTTTAGCAAAAAATATAACAATCCCAATGGAAATAATCACGCAAATGACCATTAAAAGATAAAAATATTTTGGGAAATACATCAGATTTAACCATTACACAATCTAGGAGTAACTTCATTAAAAATAATTAGCACGCATGACCCAAAACAATCCCAAAAAGAAAAACAGATTTAAACCAGGCCCATTTGAATATCACGAAGAAATAGAAGTGGAAATTTCCAGCCTGACAAATATGGGGCAAGGAATTGCAAGAACTGACAAAAACTGGGTTATCTTAGTCCCTTTCTGTGTGCCTGGAGAAAAGGTAGTCGCCCGCATTTATAGCAATCAAAAAAATTACAGCGAAGCAGATTTACTAAAGGTCATTTCACCTTCACCTGAAAGAGTCCATCCGGAATGTAAAATCTTTGGATCATGTGGTGGATGTCAGTATCAACATATTAAATACCCTGAACAATTAAGATGGAAAAAAATTCAAGTAGAAGAGCTACTCTTACACATGGCTGGCATTACATGCAAAGTAGATGAAGTCACCCAATCTCCTCAGCAATATTCTTATCGAACCAAATTAACTCCACACTTCAATAAACCGAAAGATGGTGTGATCGGATCAATTGGCTTTCAACAACCTGGAAGAAGGTCACTGGTAGACGTGGAGGTTTGCCCAATTGCACACCAAACAATTAACGACAACCTGAAAAATATAAGAAAAGAAGTCACAGAGAATTCAAACACATACAAAAGAGGATCAACTCTTCTCATTAGGGTCGATTCAAATGGACAAATACACACAAAACCTGACTCCATTGCCGTCGAAAAAGTGGGGCCCATGGAATTTCATTTCCCTGCAGGCAGTTTTTTTCAGAACAACGCATCAATATTAGAGGATTTCACCAATTATGTTAAATCAGAGGCAAAATCTTCTGGGCAGAAACATCTTGTCGATGCTTATTGTGGAGCCGGACTATTCTCATTAACTTCAGCCAGTGAATTTAAGAGCGTGATTGGAATTGAAGTCTCTGTACATTCGATCAAATGGGCGAAATTCAATGCAAAGATTAATCAAATATCAAACGCATCGTTCCTTGCAGGCAAAGTAGAAGATTTATTCAAAGGTGTAGATGTTACAGGAGATGAAACGACCATTGTAATAGATCCTCCAAGAAAGGGTTGTAGCAAAGATTTTCTAGATCAGCTTTTCGCCTTCTCACCAGATACGGTAATATATGTTTCATGCAACCCGGCGACTCAAATGAGAGATCTTAAATTATTTCTTAAATCTGGATTTCAACTAAAAAGGGTAATGCCATTTGACCTTTTCCCACAAACCAAGCATCTCGAATGCGTTATGACACTTAGCCGAAACAACCATTAACCGGCTAAGACCTCAATAAAGAAATCCAACCTCCAATTAAAAGGGCTCCACCAAAAGGTGTTACAGGGCCTAGAAGATGGGAAAATTGATAAAGAGCCAGCAAATATAAACTTCCACTGAAAAGAATTATTCCAAAAACAAAACAAAACCATGAATACTTATTAAATTCCTTTAGAGAAAACGTAATTACCAATAAGACCACAGCATGAATCAAATGATAAAAGACAGCAGTTTTCCAGACATCAAGGGTCCCATTTGCTTCTAGCGTCCCATTCAAAACATGTGCCCCGAATGCTCCCAAAACCACACCAAGCGCACCGATAACAACAATAATTTTTTTCCTCCATCCAGATGCGACTGTTAATAAATCATTCTCTCTATTTACCATTGTTTGCAAAAATTAAATCCGCTTAATTATACCTTGATATCCAAATCATAAAATGACAAAAAAACCAAAAATCACATTTCTCGATTCAGCCACAATTGACCCTGGAGACTTGGACTTAAGCGCTTTAAATGAATTTGGCGATTGCACTTTCCATCAAACCACAAATGAAGAGGAAACCTTAGCCAACATTAAAGATGCCGAAATTGTGATTACTAACAAAGTAAACATTAACTCAAGCATCATCGGCCAATCCGCATCTTTGAAGCTAATCGTTGTATGTGCTACTGGCGTAAATAACATTGATCTGAATGCAGCCAAGGACAGCGAGATCATTGTCAGCAACGTAGCCAATTACTCTACACCAATCGTCGCACAGCACACTCTTGCACTTTTACTTAACCTTTGTGGAAACACTTATAAGTATTTAGGCGAAAAAGATTTGTGGCCGGAGAGTCCAATTTTCACCAGATTGGCTCATCCAGTGACGGAATTAAACGGCAAGATGATGGGTATTGCCGGTGCTGGGAATATAGGATCTCTAGTAGGCGAAATCTCAGAACAAATGGGGATGAGAATACATATTTTATCTAGAGGTCAATCTTCTGCTTCGAATCACCCAGAATGGCCTAGAATTAACAAGGAAGATTTCTTTTCAAAAAGCGACGTTATAAGTCTGCACTGTCCATTGACCAAAGAGAATGAACATATGATCAACTCTTATACTCTAGGACAAATGAAGCCAACCTCATTCATTATTAACACAAGTAGAGGAGGTCTAGTAAATGAAAATGACCTCGCTGACGCCCTCAGATCCAGTACTATTGCTGGCGCAGCACTCGACGTCCTTTCTACAGAACCCCCAGGAAAAGCTCACCCCTTAATGAGTGATCATATCTCGAATCTACTCATCACTCCTCATATCGCTTGGATATCACTAGAAGCGAGGAAACGTCTCCTCGAAGGCGTGATCGGGAACATCCAATCATTCCTTTCAGGCAGTCCTTCCAATAGAGTCGCTTAGGTTCATTTATGAATCTTTACCCAATTAAGATTCAATTCTTTCTGAGCTACGCTGCCCTTGGTAGCATAGCCCCTTTGATGGCTCTTCTGCTAAAGGAAGCAAAAGATTTCAGTCCAAGACAAATCGCTCTCACTCTGAGCGTATCAAGTATTGGAATGCTCTTCACTCCAGCTTTGATGACTTACCTCGCAGACAAGTCAATTGATTCACGCAAAATTTTAAGATTCATTTTTTCAATTACAGCAGGATCGCTAATTGCTGTTTATTATTTAAATGATCCATTTCATGTAACTATAAGCTGGTCCGTCTATAGCATAGCATTCATTCCTACTCTACCACTACTAGATGGGTACTTTTTCAATCACAACCAACAACTCAAAGATCGTGGAGAGAAGGGTCTCGAGTACCAAAAGATTAGAATCTGGGGATCAATTGGATTCATTGCACCAAGTGTAATTTTATTTTTTACTCTTAGCGGGGAAAAGGATATAGCAAATTCACTTTGGTGCGCAGTTACATTTTGCATCCTGTCATTACTTGCAACCTACTTAATGCAAAGCCCCGTTTCCTCTAAAAAGGTCACCGTAAAGAAACCAACTACAGAAGCTTTCCGCGTTCTTCTATCACCACGACTAATACCATTTTGCATCGGCATCTTCTTTTCCTACACTGCAGCAAACTGCTACTATCCTTACCTCTCAGTCTTCTTCAAAGAATCAATAGGAATTCAAAACAATCACATCACCGCAATAACTTCTATTGGTGTTGCTATCGAAATTATTTATCTTCTCAATCTTACGAAGCTAAAAAAATGGCTAGGATTTCGTGGAGTAATGACTGTAGGCCTAACTTCAATGGCTATCAGATTGTCAATCTTAGCCACGTTTCCAACACTACAAACAGCGTTAATCATTCAGCTCTTCCACGGTTTAGAAATCCTTTCCATGTTCGTTCTTCCTATAATGTATCTTGACCAAGTGTCCGGGGCAGGATTCCGAAATTCAATCCAAGGCGCATTTACCATCCTAATAACTGTGCCTTCCCGCCTTCTAGGATTTGTCATTGCAGGAGAAATCGCTCGCGTCTACGGCGCGAAAGAAGTTATTTACGCTGGCTCTGTCCTTTCTGCTTTTGGAATGCTTATAATTTTTATTTTCCTAAAAACAGACCATAAAACTGAAGGCTCTTACTAAGGATCAATCTCGCTTTGAACCAATCGATTAAATTCATTTTTTATCTTCAAGAAGTCATTGCTTTCCATCACATTTAACGGCACTCCATCAATGCTCTCAATTGACTGTATTTGTCTCAGCGTTGAAGTTAAAAATGCCGAATCGACACTAGTGAGATCAGTTATAGGAAAATTAATCTGATTTACAGTGATCCCTATTCTATTGCATATCTCAAGCGCCAGAGCTCGAGTGACTCCTGGCAAACATCCTGATGAAAGAGGTGGAGTTATTAATTGGCCATTGGAAACAATGAAAATGTTACTGCCGGATCCTTCGCATAAGTTACCGGAAACATTGCCAAAAATAGCTTCTCTGGCTCCTTTAGAGTGAGCAAGCGCCAAAGCAACAACATTTTCTCCATATGATGTAGTCTTTAGTCCAACTAGAGCCCCACGCTCGTTTCTTACATATGGTACAGTAATAACTTTACTATGTGGCGGCTGTTCAGAAGCTTGTGAAGATGCTACAATAACATTCTCAGAATCCGACCCCTTCTCGGAACCAAGCGGAGCTCTTCCTGCTGTAATCGTAATTCTTAAACGGGCAGGAACCGCATTATTTAAAGCAAGAACTGCCTCGCATGCATCACTTAAGAGTTCAGATCTGGGCACATTCAAACCAAAGGGTTGGGCTGATTTGATCAAACGCTCAAGGTGCCTAGAAAAAGCGAATGGTTTAATTCCATCATAAGATATCAAAGTTTCAAAGACGCCGTCACCAGTCAAAAGACCATGATCAAATGGAGATATCCTGGCCTCTTCTTCAGCTACGATGCTCCCATTTAGCCACAATTTATTATGAGCGCTCTGATCACCTGGATTCATTTTTTAGAATTGTAGTATATTTACTTAATACGTCGTATCTTAAACTTCCCTATCATAAAGAGTTCATTTCTGCTAATCCTTATTGCGAATGACTTAAATCAAATCTTATGAGTTTTGCCATTTCAACTGCTATATTATTTGCCTTTTCAGCAATCTGTAACACAAAGGTCTCGCGGATGATGGATCAAATCACCGCAAACCTAATTAGACTTCTAATTGCAACATTCATTTTAGGCGCTATGACCTTAATTATTGAGCCTAGAAGTTTTCATTCGGATGCTTCTAAATGGCTAATATTCAGCGGCATAGTAGGATTTGGGATTGGTGATATCGCTCTCTTTATCGCTCTTTCAAAAATTGGCTCAAGACTAACTATTCTAATTAATTTTTGTACAGCAACATTAGTAGGAGCCTTATCAGACTGGATTTGGCTAGGTGATGCAATTAAGGCAGAAACTCTCATCTATATATTTTGCATCCTTGCAGGACTCTCTATAGCACTTTACCCAAAATCTCTAGGATCAAATAATACTAACTCATATAAAATAGGAATTATCGCCGCCACAATCGCTGGCTTCGGTCAAGGAATAGGGGCATCCATCAGTCGCCACGCCACCATCATTGCAGATTATAACGAAGTTACCATTGGGGGTATAAGTCAAGCTTTCCAAAGAGTCTTTGCAGGCTTTATATTTCTATTAATAATTTTTCTTATCAAGAAATTTACTGCCCGTGGAGAGATTCGCTCAACCGTTGCCAAAAAACCAATTCACTGGCTAATTTTTGCAACCTTATTCGGCCCTGTACTAGGAGTGAGCTGCTTCCAAGCATCATTACAAACAATGACTAGCGGAGAATCAATGGCCATCGTTGCAACGAGTCCCATAATCTTAATTCCATTGGCATTCGTCTTTGAAAAAGACAAACCAACAATTTTATCCTTTCTTGGAGGCATTTTCGCCATCATTGGAGTAATCGGAATGGTTCTGTCTAGCTAACCTCCTTACCTATCAATTCCTCGAGTCTGCCTTTAAGTGACTCAATTCCATGACGAGTAAGCGCTGACACCCCAATAATTTCTATTCGGGAAAATCTGGATTTTAAGATACCAAAATTTGCCTCAGCTCCATCAATGTCCATTTTATTGGCAATAATTATCCAATCCCTCGAAGCAAGTTCATCACTATAAAGTTTAATTTCCTTCCTCAGGGTTTGAATGTCCTCGATCGGATCTCTCATATCAATGCCCGCAATATCGACGACAAAAAGCAGTAATTTGCATCGCATAATGTGGCGAAGAAAATCATGCCCAAGCCCCACATTTTCATGAGCACCCTCAATGATACCTGGTATGTCCGCAACAGTAGCGCGCCGCACACTATTAAATTCAACAACTCCTATTGAGGGCTGGAGTGTCGTAAATGGATAATTAGCAACCTTGGGCTTTGCCGCGGACAACACACTCAAAAGACTCGATTTACCAGCATTAGGAAATCCAACAAACCCAGCATCACCGATCTGTCGTAACTCAAGATAGAAGAATCCCTCTTCTCCTTTTTCACCAAGGGTATGCTCCTGAGGAGCTTGGTTAGTGGAGGATTTAAAATGGACATTCCCTTTCCCTCCCTTTCCAGCTTTCGCAATAACAAATTGCTCACCATTCGTTGTCAGGTCAGCTATAGGTTTCCCTTCGAGTTTGAGATCCTCTATCGAAATCCCAGGCCGATCGGACTCATAAATAAGTGTTCCAGGGGGCACCCTAACAACAAGTTCTCTGCCAGACTTACCATGCTTCCCCCTGCCCTGACCATGAGCTCCAGATTTAGCTATTAATCGTGATTTAAAAAACAAATGAGTCAGATTGTCTGTGTCTGAAGCTACCTTCAAAACAACATCTCCACCGTCACCCCCATCTCCACCATCGGGTCCTCCCTTAGGGACATATTTTTCTCTTCGGAAATGCACTATGCCATTACCTCCGTCACCTGCCCTTACGTAAATTCGGACATGATCAACAAATTGTCTTTTTTTCAAGTTAATTACCTGTTTTCAGCAAGAAGATCTTTAGTTTAATTACGCCAAAACGCAAATACAGCAACTACACTAATAATATAGGATGTACATTAAAACACCTCATAGTAACCGCTTAATTAAAAATTTTGTAATCAAATAGATGCGAAAGCATCATTAATAAGGTGCATAATTGTGTTAAATCTCATCACTACTCTGCCTTGATTTTATCCAATGATTCAAATACGATCTAGAATGACCAAAAGCCAACTCAGTTTAATCCTTTTTTTGGTTCATTCGTTCTTCTTTGTATGTGCGGCACCTTCATCTCATGCAAAAATCCTAGACTACTTTAAAAAAGATCTTTCTAAAGTACCAACCAAAGAAAAACTTAGCGCCCAGGAACCTCTGGCTAAGAAGAAATTAGCTCAAGCTTTGAATTATGAAAAGAATGGCATGAAATCCAAAGCCATCTCTCAATATCAATACATCGTCAAAAATTACCCATTCACCTCCTCAGCACCAACAAGCCAATTTAAAATGGCAGAACATTTCATGGAAAAGGGGAAATTGAAGAAATCTTTCTCTTCTTTTCAGGACTTTGTAGACAAATACAAATCAAGTCCTTATTACATAAAGGCAATTCAAGCCCAATACTACATTGCGCGTTCTGCACAAGAGCAGAACAGCAAACATAAAATATTTTTTCTGCCAAAAAAGTTTCAACAATCCGACCTCCTTGAATGGTTTACGTCAATTATAGACAACGCCCCGTTCTCGACTCTAGCACCACTTGCTCAATTCGCTATAGCTGAACTTTATCAAGCAGATGATAAGCCATCCTTAGCAATCTCAGCTTACCAGTCACTAGTGGACAAACATCCTAATCACCCAAAGTCACCAGAAGCACAATTTAGAATCGGAGAAATTGCTCAACAAAAAATCGAAGCTGGCAGCAGAGACCATGCAAACATTGTATCAGCAAGAAACGCCATGGAAGATGTCATCGTCGCTTATGAAAATAGCCCCAGAGCAAAAGAAGCCAAAATCGCACTAGCTAAATTTGAATCAATTGAAGCAAAACAATTTTATGAGACAGGTTTATTCTACGAAAAACAAAATCAATTAAGAAGTGCCGTAATCTATTACGAAAAAGCATCTACTGCCAAAGACGCTACAATTCGCAGCAATGCTTTAAAGAAACTTACATCAATTCAAAAGAATTCCCCCGCACAGAAAACATCAAAAGAAAAAGCCCCGATAAAGAAAGAACAAAAAACAAAAGAGCCAAAAAAAGATTTACCACCTTCACCACCCAAAGAGTCAGAGGAAACAATATCCAATGAGAAGAAGAGGCCAGTAATACTCCCACCTCCATCTTCAGAAAGTTAAATTCGATTTCCGTTAATTAGAGCCGCTTAATAAATTTCAGCTTTGACATTATATAAATTAAAAGGAATGCAATTCGCTATAAATTCTATCATTATCCTGATTGGAATGAGCTCATGCGTAGGGTATAAACTTGGAAACAATAAACCCGCTCACCTACAAAAGGTGAACTCAGTCACTGTCCCAATATTCAAAAATGAGACACTCGAACCCCGCCTCCAACCACTAGTAACGAATGCCACAATCAAAGCCCTTCAACAAACTGGTGCTTATCGGATATCCAAACCAGCCCATTCTGATGCCACCTTATTTGCTACCATTAAAAATATTTCGAGAAGACAATTAAGATCCACTCGTGAAAACGTTTTAAAAACCAAAGAAATTGAAATCATTATTGAAGTCATTATTTCTCTTGAAGAAAACCTTACTGGTAAAATATTAGACAAAGGTTCAATCATAGGGCGTAGCACTAGTTATTTAGATTCAAACTTTCAACTAACTAAACGACAAGCTATACAGCTAGCCGCTAATGATTTAGCAAAAAAAATATCGGCTCGCATAAGTGAAGGTTTCTAATTATTCATAATCTTAATGGAGAGCCAACGAGGCACACTATTCATAGTTTCCACACCAATCGGAAATTTATTGGATATTTCACCTAGAGCAATCGAATGCTTAAAAGCTGTCGACATTATCGCGTGTGAGGATACCCGACACAGCGGAAAATTGTTAAGTAAATACGAAATTGATACCAACAGAATAAGTCTACACAAACATAATGAGGCGTCACGGACTGCTCATCTCATTGGAAAGATGAAAAGCGGTTATGATGTAGCTTATATAACTGACGCAGGGACGCCATTAATCTCTGACCCCGGCTCAAGACTCGTTCATCTCGCCTCATCAGAAGATTGTGAAGTCGTAGTTATCCCGGGGCCATCAGCAGTAACCGCAGCCCTAGCCGGATCAGGTTTTCCTGCTGATCGTTTTTATTTCGGTGGCTTCTTATCCACCAAGAAGAAAGCCCGCCAAGACGAACTGCAACAAGCATTACAAAGAGCGGAAACTTCAATTTTCTTTGATTCTCCCTACCGCATCGTATCTACACTTGAAATCCTATCCGCACTTGAACCAGAAAGACCCATAGTTGTAGCGCGAGAATTAACTAAAAGATTCGAAGAATTCAAAAGAGGAAACACACTTGAAGTCGCTAATTTATTTTCACAAAAACCAGTAAAAGGTGAAATCGTTATTGTTATTAGTGGAGAGAGCCCCCCACGTTGGCTAAATTCAAAGCAAACCTAATATTGCTATATCTATACCAATAACTTAAAAATTAATTAATGCGACTGAATCCATCATTCTACAAAATGACAGCCACTCTTGCCTTCACTCTGTTAGCAGTTTTCTTATTAACAGACCGAAGCAAAGCACAATCACCTCCGCCTTCCATCAAGAAAGCAATAGATAAGCTATTAAACCCAGAGACTGGAAATGAAGCCTTAAAACAAAGCTGCATTCGTATAAGCAGAAATCTTAAATCTTACGTGCAGGCTAAACTGAGCAAAGAAATTGAGTTTTTAAAAATACTGAAAGATTTCGACACGCAAAAAAAACTCTCAGACAAAATAAATCAACTCGATAACCCAAATCTAATTGATGATTTTATTATATATAGCGCAGCATATTTAATTAAATTCCCAAACGATCCAACTTATGCCGAAAGACTATGGAAACTTGCCGCTATAGTTGATCTAAGAGAAGAAAGCGAAAAATGCCGATTGTTAACCGAACCTTTCTTCCCTGCACTAATCAACGCCTGCAGTCAACTACCTCCAGACAACACCTTTAATTTGGAGGGTCGTTTTCTATCAGCTAGACATTATGGGCGAAATGGAGAATCCCAAAAACAGGAGGAAGTATTAAATGAAATCCTCAAGAGGCCCAAACTTTCTCCCGCAGCTCGATACACTGCAATCGGAGAGCTTGGAAAATTAAAAGAATTCCAAGAACTATTCACTGAAGCACTTGACCTGTATGCTTCCACTAATGACGGCATTGATTCCTATCCACAGCCAATCAACTTCACTCTAAGGTCAGCAATCATTCACCTTGAATTAGGCCAGAATGCAAAAGCTATCCAAAAATTACTCTCACTAAAGAATACAAAACCCTCATTAAGAAAGATCACATCCTCACCGAAGACACTAGAAACACTTTTATCACTAGCCTCAAATGAAAATGAATTAAGTCTCTATTGGGACCATTCAAAAACTTGGTGGCCAAAATGGCTGGCCCTACGTAAGGCCTCAGGCGCCAAATTAAATATAAAAGATCTAAGAATTTCCAATTTAACTGAATCAGGACAGATCCAAAAAACCATTGCTCAATCCATAGCTACTAATAACGCCATTCTTTTCTATGATCAGCTCGATCTATTAATGCATAACCTCAGATGGTGCCCCTCATCTCTCAATGAAGTGGGAACTACACTTTGCTTCTTATTACCACAAATCCAAAATAACCTGCAAAAGGATGTTCATGAGCTGCTCATGCTAATCTGTAACGGAACATTTTCAGGTAACAAGGAATTTGATAGACGATCCAAGCTATACAAAACGATCAGCTTCTCAGTTATTAACGATCATAATAATGCCATCAAAAACATAAAAACCTTTTTGGATGAAGACTCAGAAAATGATGAAGTCACTGAAACCATTATAAGATTATGGGCTCACCTTGCCATCAATGAGAAAACGGAGACTCAAGGACCAAAAAATGCATTGAAAAATCTATTAGATTCAAACAAAAAACTAAGCAATAGAGCTCAAACAGTGCTGTCACTAGCCCAAATTTATAGAAAAATTGAAGACTATGCAAAAGAAGAGCAGCTTCTTTTAAAAGAAGTGAAGGATCCCGAAATTCGCTCCAATCAGCAAGTTCACCAGACACTCACATCTAGACTGAACGAAATTAGTTCCGGTATAGTCACAACCAAAGAATTCACGAAAGCAATCCAAGATTGGGTTCAGTCACACTCACCTGAATGGCTTAACTTTACTCTTCCTAGCGGATTCGATGATGCCCGATTGAAAAATATTAATATCGAAAAAGTTTTAGCAAACCCATCGTTATTTAAACTATCAAGAGAAGAGCATTTGAAGCTACATGTGTTAGTCTCAAGCTCCAAGCAATACCCTCGAACACTCAGAGAAGATTCATTTCAAAGAGCCTTCACTGAAATTTATTCAAGCTGTGATAAATATTCGACTGCTAGAAAAATGTTGCGTGATTTAATTTCAGACGACCGATTCCCACAGCAACTAATTCAATTGCTTCTTGTTTTTTCTATGGATGAAGCACTGACAATGTCCCGAAAAAGAGACATAACACACGCAATAACACACCCTCTCCTCGACAGAAAAAACCCTAGAATTGTATCCGCTATACAGACTTACGGTGCATTTGCCAGCACTGACTTAACCTCTAACGAATCGTTATCCCAATGCTACCAAAATATCAGCTCAGGAGTTCTAGACGCCTCAAGCTTTGCCGTCATCGCTCAGATATTTGAAAGGTCTTTATCTATTGGTTCATTGGATTTAGCAGAAAAGATCCTCAATGAATCAACAAGCTGGAAAGTCCAAAATCAATTAAGACAAAGGCAAAATGTATTAACTTCTGCTATTCGAAATTCATTACAAAGAGCAAAAGCATCCATTCCTTTTGGTAAATCGATGCATAAATTGATAGCTACTCTTTATCCCGATTCAAGTCCCAATGAAATTATTGATATTAGCGATTATAAACAGTCTGTAGATTTAAAACGTCTAACTGAAAAGGACGCATTCGGATTGCTGCTCAAAAGAGCTTTAAGCGATACCACAATAGAAAGCTCACCAAGATTTTGGTTTGACTTGGCTGAACTGATGCCGCGCGATCAAAGCCAAGTTGGATTTTCATTTCAATTGATTGAAAACTTGATGAGAAGCAACATTCCTGACCTTGAAAAATCATTCAGCATTTTTTCTTCTCCTTCAATCATAGATACTGATGACAAAGATTTACGTGAACGACTATTTAAAACATTTGAGAAACACAGAGATAAGGACCAGGATCCGTTCTCATATGCAGCAACAATAATAACAGAAACACAATCGGGCGATATCCGTCTAGGGAAACCTGTTAATATCGATCAAGTATGGAGCGGATTAAAACACCCAGTCTTAGAAAATATACTTATCCCAACTAAACTAGGGCTACTTATGGCTCATAAAAACATCGAGAAGCTTAAAGAATCACTTCTTGAGATTTCAGACGACCAACTATTCTCGGCAAATTTGTTAGATGTTAGCTGGCCCGCTCTCATTATGAGTGGATTTGCAGATGAAGTTAAAAAAGCAGATCAAATAGCCAAAGAAATCACAGTTCAGAGTACAGCAAAAGCAGCACGTTACTTGGATTTTCAATCCATACGTTTTATTTATGATTCAGCAAAAAGACTCAATGATAAGTCGATCATTTCTGAGGGCTGGTTCAAATATCTGGATTCGCAAATTATATCAGAAAGGGATCGATACTCATTGCGAATAATTAACGCTGAATACAAAGAGAACTGGGAAGAACTTGCAACGTGGTCAGGTAAAGCAGTAATAGAATATCCGACTTATTATAATTACTATCGACCAAGAGGATACGCTTTGGCTAAGCTAGGAAGAACCCAAGAGGCAATAGCTGCTCTTAAAATTTACATCAAATTCAGTAAGGATGAAGTTCATTGGAAAGATGCTGCAATTTTATTAGATTCTTTAAACAAACCCAGCAATTAGATAGATTAGATATGCGATTTCACAAAGCCTCTCTCCTCATTTTTCCGTTACTCGTCAACTTGCTCACTACCAGAGGCTTTAGTGACGGCAATGATCAACCCATTAACGACGCCAGCATTAAAGTGCAATTCGAAAGAAAATTAGGTAAGTTAAAAGATGATAAAAAGACAACTGACATCACCTTAATATCCACACAACTCAAAGAACAAAATAAAATTCATACCGACCTTCCCAAAATTTCTGACACAAACCTCCAAAGCTCAGAAATCTACAAGAACCGCAAAGGCGGCGTCCTTTGCTTAGGAAGTATCTATAAATGCGATCGATGTTCTAATTGGCATGGGAATATTGCAGGTGGTTTCATAATAACAAGAGATGGCCTAGCCGTGACTAACTATCACGTCATGAAGAATTCAAAGGCGGGCGCTTTCGGCGCCATGACCATCCAAGGTGAGATTTATCCAATAGAAAAAATTGTAGCTTCATCTGAAAAAGATGACCTCGCGATTGTTAAACTCAAGGGTGATAAATTTAAACCACTGCCAATTGCAAAGTCTGCACCGGTCGGTTCCGACGTGACTGTAATAAGTCATCCAGAAGGCAGGTTTTACACGGTATCGAGAGGCATCATCTCGAGATACTACAAACAAAGAGGAGGCAAAGAAAAAGGTTCACCCAGATTAGCTATTACTGCTGATTTTGCCAAAGGATCAAGCGGGTCTCCTGTTTTCGACACATCTGGATCAGTCATAGGTGTTGTGGCCGCAACTAATTCAATTTATTACAGCAAAAATGAAGGAATTGCACGGAATTTACAAATGGTTATCAAGTCATGTATCCCATCGAGTTCTATTCTCAAACTCTTAGAATCGGCCACTCCCTAAGGCCTTCTCACAATCAAAATCACGTAGAGAACATACAGCCCAACCATTGCGCCCCCCTTGTACCTGCCTAATTTTAATTTACCCATCATTAAAGCTCCAACAAGAAACACGGACCCAACCATAAAAATTAAGTCCACGGGATCAATTCCCTTAACCTGAGGCATGGGCTTAGCCACAATGGTAATTCCAAGAATTGCCAAGATGTTGAAAACTGATGAACCTATTGCGTTACCTGCAATAAGATCCCCCTGCTTTTTCATGCATGCGACTATCGAAGTCGCTAATTCAGGTAATGATGTTCCAAAGGCCAAAACGGTTAAGCCTATAACGGCCTCAGAAACGCCTAAAGATTTGGCGATTCCAATTCCACCTTTCTGAAAAAAATCAGCTCCCACCACAAGTAAACCCAATCCAAAAATAATAAGAAAGAAAAGATACGCAAAGGACCTCTCATTTTTATTGATTTGCTCAACCTCAACAGCACTCGGACCCTTGCCCAAGAAGCCAAAATTAGAAGCAATGTACAAAACTATACCTACAACAAGGACGCAACCTTCCAACCTAGACAACCGTTGGTCGACCAACATGCACACAAGCAAAAATGAAACGATTAGCAAAATAGGCATTTCTTTTCGCAACACTTGCCGATGAATAGCAAGAGGCATAACAACGCCACTGAATCCAAGTATAAGAAGAATATTGCATATATTAGATCCAACAATGTTACCTATTGCTGCATCAGCACTGCCACTGAAATTCAAACTCAAACACACAGCAAGCTCTGGAGCGCTTGTACCTAATGCAACTACCGTCAACCCAATAACCAAAGAAGAAACGCCAGCCTTTAATGCAAGCTGCGAACTTCCATTGACTAACCATTCGGCACCAAAGTACAAACCGACCAAGCCAATTATTAGAAATATTACATCCATAATCCTTAATTCAATACAACAAGACTTCTACACTAGCCAGATGTTGGCAATTAACAAAAAAGAATAACTCACCGCCACTCATGCTTAGGATACCTACCCCTTAACTGTTTTTTAATTTCCGGATAACTGGAAGCCCAAAAACCTTTAAGATCCTTGGTTCGTTGGACTGGACGGTGATTAGGGCCAAGTATCTCAACAAGCACAGATACCTTGTCATTACATATAGTCGGCACGCTCATCACATCGTACAGTTTTTGCAAAATAATAGAAATTTTTGGCCCACTCTCTTCATATACAATTTTAATCTCGCGAGCATTACTGAGTGTTATTTTTTTTGGTGCAAGCCTCTCTATTAATGACCTCTGCTCAGTCGAAAGCCAAACTTTCAGAAACGGCCAAACGTCAAGCTCCTTGATCTCTTTGTAACTGACTGATCCTTGGCAAAACTCATTAATGACAAGTCGTCTATCTTCTTCGCTAAACTCGGGAAGATCTAGCTCAGGACAACTCTTTCTCACACAATTAACTCTTCGCAACCAAGAATCGCACTCACTATTCCACCCTTTGAGTTTTAATTTTTGTTCAATGACAGCATTTGCTAACACTAATCCAGCCTGATCGCGGGGAAAGTTTTGTGAGGATTTAGACTTCAATTCAAGATCAATGAATCTTGTGACCATAGCCCCGACAACTCTTTTCGTCCCAACATCATATCGGCAAATTTTCTCTTCTTTGACCTCATCAGGAAAGACATCCTTCAGCCAATTCATCTTAATAGAAGTCGCCTTAGAAATAATAACGTTTACATCTTTACCTTCAATCTCAGCAACTTCTGCAGCCACTATTATCCGCTCAGAGGACGCAACGCTTCCTTTTGTCAACTTGCCTCTGCGAGACCCCACTAATTTACAAGACAATGTTCCCTCAGACATTCTAACTGCTAGGTTATCATAAAATCCAACAAGAAGGACCTTAGCTAAGGTCTCACCATCGCAATCACTTCGCAGTGACTCAATACAGTATCCCTGACTCCTTGCTATTTTTAATAAGCTTTCCATGATGGCACCAGCCTCACGCGCTGCCCTTGCATTGATCCCATACGCATCGCATTTATTAAAATCAAATTTTGCCCTAAAGGCAAATAACCACGCCCTGATCATTGGTTGAAAATCTGAAATGTCATCGAGATTACAAAAATCACTCGAATCAACTGATGAACTTTGAATGAAAATGCTACGCCCTTGGCACAAAGCCACGCACAAAGCTGCTTCTGCTGCACACTTATTTTCTAATGCTTCCAACAGCATGCGCGCAAATCTCGGATGGACAGGATACGCCGCCATTCTTCGGCCAACCTCAGTTATTCTGTGCGTATCCACTTCAACTGCCCCCAACGCTGACAACATAGAAAGGCTCGCTCTCAATGATTCTTCTGGAGGCAAATCCACCCACTTTAAATCCAGTTCTAGATTAATATCAGCGACCAACAACAAAAGTAACACTTCAGATAAATCGAGCCGCAAGAGTTCAGGCATAAGATCAACTTCTCGAGACGCATGATCACTCTCAGACCAAAGCCTGTAACATTTACCGGGGCATAACCGGCCCGCCCTGCCAGCACGTTGCTGCGCAGAGGATTGCGATATTTTTTCAATTCTTAACGTGTTAATTCCCCTACTCTTATCAAATCTTGCAATCCGAGCTAAACCTGAATCAATAACAATTTTAACACCATCAATAGTAAGAGATGTTTCTGCAACATTAGTAGAAACAACAATCTTCCTTGTTTCACTTTTGGTAAGAGCGCGATCTTGGTCAGCTGGAGACAAATCACCATATAGAGGAAGTATCTGACACCCTTTAAGCTTCGGCACCTTTCGTAGCCTTTCAACAGTCCTCCGTATATCGTAAACACCTGGCAGAAAAATCAGCACATCTCCTTCAATGTTTTTCTTTAGAATCTCCTTCTTGAAAACACTAACAACCGAATCCCACAACGGCTCCTTAACAGAATTTCTTTTCAATTGAATCACATCAACTGGATATGCCCTCCCCTCAGAGCGCACGACCGAACAACCACCTAGATACTCTGCTATCTTTTCTGAATCTAGCGTTGCCGACATCACAATAATTTTTAAATCCTTTCTAGTAGTCTCTTGTAACTTTACAGCCAGAGCCAACATGACATCCGCATGTATGTGCCTCTCATGAAACTCATCAAATATGATAGTATCAACACCCCTCAAATTAGAATCATCAAGGAACTGCCTCAAAAGAATCCCTTCAGTCACAAATCGAACCTTCGTTTTCTTCCCGTAAACCCTTTCAAAACGAACCTGATATCCAATTTCCTCTCCCAAGGCCCCCTTTCTTTCATAAGCTACCCGCCTAGCAAGCATTCTGGCTGCGACCCGCCTAGGCTGTAAAATCACAACTTGTCCTTTGCTAATTAGCTCATTATTGAGCAATATTTTAGGAATCTGAGTCGATTTGCCTGAACCTGTCGGGGCTTCAAGAACGAGCCGAATCAGACCTTTTCCCGAAAAAGCTTTAATAATCGCTTCTTCAGAATCATAAATAGGAAGAGAATCAGGGCTCATTGCTCTCAATGCTAATTCTTTAGGATTACATGTAAAGAAACCACTAAACTTTCCTTTTGCGCATTTATTCAAATTCTACTAAACTAATTTAAATGATTACTACACAGCTATTAGCTTTTCTAGGAGGACAAGAAATCATCATCCTAGCAATAATTATTATCGTCCTGTTCGGGGCAAAAAAAATCCCTAAATTAGCAAGGAGCATTGGACAGGCGAGTGGAGAACTCAAAAAAGGTCGCTTAGAATCAGAAAAGGAATTAAAAGCCGCAACAGAAGAGACAGCCAAAGAAACGGATTCAAAAGAATAAAACTTCGCTTAATTTACAAAATCATGATCAATCCATATTTAATTGCTTTTGCATTAGGAGGGCCAGAAGTCATAGCAATTGGAGCTGTCGTTCTACTCTTATTTGGAGCAAAAAAACTCCCCGAACTTGCCAGAGGAATCGGAAAAGCTTCCGGAGAGTTCAAAAAAGCAAAAGACGAATTTAAACATTCTATCGAAACGGCAGAAGAAGAGGCAGTCAAGGCAGAGGAAGAAGAAAAGCCACAAAACTAATCTTTGCGCCTTAAGCAGAGCCCATAAACTCAACTCTTAGGCAAGAACTTTAAAATAAATTTTCAAACTTCTGCCGCTCACCTTTAATTGTTTCGCCCTATCAATCGGCAAATTATCTAGGCTCCCCTCCCGCCACTCTAGCTTCTCGAAGAAACCGCTAGCCTGTGTAGATAGAGCGTAAATTTTATCCGCTCCTCAGCTCTTTGCTATTGCCTCTGCATGAGCAACCAATCGCTTACCATAGCCAACGCCTTCTCATGGTTACGTTTGATAAAAGGCACGCAAGCTCGACAAAGGTTTCGCAAGCATGCACTGCTACGCTCTCTCTACACCTCCCTCACATGCCCCACTTCAAAAACTAAGGAATCTTCATCTAAAGTTAGACTACCGCCGCTACTATCAAACCCGATCGACGTGAGAACAGGCATCCACTCCTCTTTCAAGAAAAGCGCAAAGACAATCTTTATCGACCTTTTCTACCTTGCCGTCCAGGGGATAATCCACACCTTCAATCCCCATGCACAATAACAAAACGAACACCCAGAAAATACAAAACCGCCAAATCGAGAACAACGTTAAAAAAGTTATCTGACCCGACGACTGCTCCCTCTAAATTAATAATAAACAACTTGTCCCTAAACTGGGGTGCATATTGCATATGTGCCGCGCAAATTTCCAAATTCCATCGGAAAACAAATATTTAGTAATTAACAATGATAAAAATTTGCATAAGTAGACCTAGCAAATTTGGAACAAACTAGCTAACAGCAAATACTAACCTCTTATTACCTTTAAGCCGTTGCCTCGTGACTAGCACCTTTATGTCCAAGAATCTTAACCGTTCTGTTTAATTGCTCAAACTCGATTGGCTTTTTAATGACTGTTACAGGGCCGCTTGCTAAGATCTTACTTAGAATTTCACTGTCCGGGTAACCAGTAATGATAACTATGGGAAGCTCCGGGTGAATAGTCTTTAGCTTAGCATATAATTCATCACCGGAAATATCAGGTAGTTTGAGATCAAGAAATACTAAATCAAATTCCTGCTTTTCAGCATAAGAAATAGCTTCAGCGCCAGACCCAACAACGATTCTTCCGAATCCTGCTTTCTTCAAAAATTGTTTAAAAAGTGTTTGAAGGGCGGGATCATCATCAACAACCAAAACCGTTGGCTGACCACCCTCTTCTTTTTTTAATACCTCTGAATCAAGTAAACTTCTCTTTATGCGCCAACGACCACCTATCTGAATGGCTGGCAATTGCCCTCTTTGCACCAAATAATAAACGGTTGGCAAAGGAATCCTCAGATATTCGGCCGTTTCCTTAACTGTCATTAACTCAGGTGCATCTTCTGTAGCCATAGTGATTATCTTTTTTGAGAATTACTTTAAATATTAATTGCGGGTAATATCAATGAATATGATTAATTATAATAATTATAGATTCAAACCGATTACAAACAAGGGAAAATAACCAAAATGCATATTTCTTCCTTATTTATCATATCTGATAAATTTCTATTCGATTGAATACAATGCTTGTGAAATACAAAGCTAAACAAGATCAATAATTGACGAGAACCGACGCTTGCATGCAGACAAAGATGAGCGACATCTATCAGCAAAAGTATCAATACACATTAATCCATGTCTCAAAAATCAGTAAGACTATATAACCCCGGCCCCATCAATGTATCTGATGACACGTTCAATGCCATGGGTGCTGCAATGATAGGTCATCGTGGAAGTGACTTTGTAAAGCTTTACGAGGACATCCATCCAAAACTACAAGCTCTATTTGGAACAGAAGGACCGGTTTATCTCAGCACCTCATCAGCATGGGGGGTAATGGAAGCCGCCGTCAGAAACTTAACACAAAAAAAAGTTTTAAATTGCTGCAACGGAGCCTTTTCAGATAAATGGCTTAACGTTTCAGAACGATGCGGAATAGAAGCTGAAGCTCTCACAGCTGAATGGGGCTCCCCTATATCACCTTCAAGTTTAGATGAAACACTCTCTGAAGGTGAATTTGATGTAGTAACATTGGTCCATAATGAAACTTCAACGGGCGTAATGAATCCATTGAATGAAATTGCTGAAGTCGTATCTCAATATCCGGACGTACTACTAGTAGTCGATACCGTATCATCTTTTTCTGCTGCACCTATTAACACATCTGAGAACGGAATCGATGTTGTTCTCACTGGCAGCCAGAAAGCCTTAGCTCTTCCTCCGGGCCTTGCCTTGTTTACTGTTTCAGAGAAAGCCCTCGAACGCGCCAATAGCACACCTAACCGTGGTTACTATTTTGACTTTCTCGAATTTCACAAGAATTGGGAAAAAATGATGACCCCTAGCACACCCTGTATTTCACTGCTATACGGCCTCAAGCATCAGCTTAACAAGATATTCAATGAAGGGTTGGACGAACGATACGCTCGGCATATGCAGCTAAATTCAATGGTTCACGATTGGGTAGAGGAAAATAATTTTCAACATTTCGCACCAAAAGGCTACCGCTCCAAATCACTCACTTGCGTAGCCAACAATCTAAACATCGACGTTCCGTCTTGGATAGCATCAATGAAAGAAAAGCATTCGTTAATAATAAATGGTGGTTATGGGAAAATAAAAGGTACTACTTTCCGAATTTCAAACATGGGCGATGAAACAGAAGAGAGCATCGCTTCGATGCTTGATGCTCTAACCGATACATTACCGTGATCGGTAAGCTGTATTAAAAGATTGGATGCCCAATCACTTCATCTCCTTTTCGAATACTAATTCCTGGAGGCTGTTTGCTTGAATCGATATTCCCAATTGAATTATCAGCATCCACAACTTCATTAATCTCTACTTCTGCTACAATAAATTTGTCTCGTCTAATATTGAAACGAGAGCCCTCTTCAATCCCCTTAGAAGAGCCTGCATTAATAACAACAAAGCCAAGTCCTTCTTTCACGGCAATAACTTTACCTATTGCTGGCGCTTCTCGTATTTTCTTCTGTAGAGGAGTCAACTCTTCGGATTCTTTTTTTTTCCTTATTGTCTTAGCTATCGTCTCAGACAACTGAGCTCTTTCAGCCTTAACTGCCTTCAAGTCATTTGCCGCGTCGCTTGAAGCTGACTTCATCTCTTCTCTGAGTTCAGCAATTCTTTTATCATTCTCAACTTGCTGCTGAGCCAATACATCTTTCATCTGCTTCTCAACAGCACCCACTCTGTCATCTTGCCTGGCAGCATTTTGCTGATTTATTTGTCCAATCAAACCAGCTGTCTTATCCTCTTCATCAGAGAGTTTCATCACTAAACTCATGATGCAAACCACACCAATAACAGTAACAGTAACTGTGATTCCAAAAAGGCCCTTAGTAAGTTTATCCATCTTTTACCCTTAATTTTTTACTTATGTGCCTAAACTTAAGCCTTCAGTCGCATTCTATCAACGGGAAATAGCTCCGAACTCATTGACCCATAAATTTGCCAGTGCTAATGTCCGCGCTCTTTAAAACGTTATGGGCGACACGGGACCAAATTATAAAGATACCTTAAATCTACCTAAAACCGATTTTCCAATGCGTGCGGGCCTCGTTGAAAGCGAACCCCAAAGGCTAGATAAATGGGATCAAATTGGACTTTACGAAAAAATTCAAACTTCTCGTAAGAAGAATGAATCCGAAAAATACATTCTTCATGATGGCCCACCATTTGCGAATGGAGATGTGCACATGGGAACCGCCCTCAATAAGCTTCTCAAAGATTTAGTCATTAAGTCGAAATCAATGTTCGGAATGGAAACCCCTTATATCCCGGGTTGGGATTGTCATGGACTGCCCATCGAATACAAAGTAGTTGAAAAAGCTCAGGGACTGGATCCTGCAGAAATTAGGCGGAGATGCGATTCGTTTGCACGAAATTTTATAGACATCCAAAGAAACTCTTTCCGACGTTTGGGTGTTCTAGCTGATTGGCAAAATCCTTACCTCACACTAGATCCTACTTACGAGGCAGACATCATTCGTGCATTCGCCAAATTCATTGATAAGGACTTAGTCTATGCCAGCAAAAAACCGGTTCAATGGAGCTTCGGGGCTCAGACAGCTCTGGCAGAGGCAGAAGTTGAATACAAGGATGTCACTGACACTTCTGTTTATGTGAAGTTTCCTATTAAGTCCGGACATCTTGCAGGTGATTCAGCACTAGTCATTTGGACCACTACGCCATGGACTCTACCTGCAAACATGGCAATCGCTCTCCATGAGCAATTAACTTATATTGATGGAGAATTCAAAAATGATGAAGGAGTAACTGAGCGACTAGTTATTGCAAAAGAACTAATTGAAAAATTCTCCTCGGCTACAAAATTCACCCTCACAGAAAAACACAGTGAGATAAAAGGCAGCCAATTCTCAAATACAATCACCCAACACCCCTTCTTATCTCGAGATTCCCCAGTAATATTTGCAAATTTCGTCACAACCGAAACCGGCACAGGAGCAGTCCACATTGCTCCTGGGCACGGCAGTGATGACTACCTAGCTGGAAAAGAAGCAGGCTTGGACATCTTATCTCCTGTCGATGACCTCGGTAATTACACAGAAGAAGTAGGAATACCTGAGCTTGTAGGAAATCACGTACTAAGATCCAACGAGCCAATAATAGACATCCTCAATTCAGAAAAGGCCCTACTTGGCAAAGAAGAATACGAACATTCCTATCCTCATTGTTGGAGATCCAAGACACCCATTATTTTCCGTGCAGTCCCGCAATTTTTTATTGCTATTGACGCATTCCGTAAAGAAGCACTCGAAGAAATTGACACTGTAGAATGGTTACCAAATAAAAATAGAAACAGGATTTACGGAACAGTGGCATCAAGACCTGACTGGTGCATCTCCCGTCAACGAACGTGGGGAGTCCCATTACCAGTCTTTTATCAAGTTGATGGCAACCCTATAATTGATGGTGATCTCGCTCGCCAAGTTGCTGAAATTCTTGAGAAAGAAGGCTCAAACCTATGGTTCGAGCAAGATGATAGTTGGTGGGCTGATAAAATGGATCTTCCTAAAGGAACGTCCCGCTGCAAAGATACGCTTGATGTATGGATCGATTCTGGCTCTAGCCATTTAGCCGTATGCGATCGGCACCCGGAACTTAGCTCCCCAGCAGACCTTTACCTTGAAGCAACAGATCAGCACAGAGGCTGGTTCCAAAGTTCCTTAATGATCAGCATGGTAACCAGAGGAACGGCTCCATATAAATCTGTTCTTACTCATGGTTTCGTTGTTGATCAGGATACTGGAAAGAAAGTTTCCAAATCAGATCAAGCCAATTCAAAAGACAAAAAGAAAAAGAAAAAAGTTAAACCCATGGAAGCAGATCATTTTGTTTCCAAATTTGGAGCAGATATACTTCGCCTATGGGTCGCTAGTGTTGACTGGGAGACTGAAGTTCCTTTCGGGGAAGGCCTATTTAAGCAAACTTCTGATACATACAGAAGAATTCGTAATACGCTGCGAATTCTTCTGGGAAATCTTCATGATTTTGATAACAAAAAAGACACAATCCCTTATGACCAAATGTCACTCATTGATCAATGGATTCTTGAACGCTTGTATCAGGTGATTCTTGAATGCACAAAAGGGTACGAAACATTTCAGTTTAGAAAGGCATATAACTCCATCAACAACTTCTGCACCAACGACTTAAGTAGTATTTATATCGATATAACTAAAGATAGGATGTATTGCGACCTTCCAAATACTCACAAGAGGCGTTCGGCTCAAACATGCATGTCTAAAGTATTTGATAACCTATGCCATTTACTAGCCCCAATACTCTGCTACACAGCCGACGAAGCGTGGGAACATGCTGGACATTCACCGGGTGACATTCATTGCGCTTTATTCCCCAAGCCTGACCCAGAGCACGTGCCAGGTAAGGCCATTGAAAAAGTCGGTCAATTGCTGAATTACAGGAACCTGATACAACAATCGATTGAGCCTTTAAGACAAGAAAAAGTAATCAGATCCAATTACGAGGCTTCGGTTGAACTTTCATTACCAGAAGGCAGTACTACACCAGAAGAATTACTTGGCAGCGCTGAAGATGTTAATGAATTCTTCATGCTCAGCTCACTTACAATTATTACAGATCAGGAAGGACCACAAGCAACTATTGTAAAGTCCACACATCCAAAGTGCCCCAGATGCTGGCGTCTATTAGAGAGCCAACATGAGAATCATTTGTGCCCTCGTTGTGAAAAAGCAATCAACTAAGCCTCTCCTGCCCATAAAGACGGCGGCAAATTGATTTTAGATAATAGATTATCAATTTTTTCTATTTCTTCAGATGAAAATTCGCAAGCATGAACACTCTTGCAATTCTCAATTATTTGTTCGGCCGAGCTAGCTCCTATCAGCGCCGAAGTGACTCGGCCATCACGAAGCACCCACGACAGGGCCATTTGCGCCAATGATTGACCACGGTCTCTTGCTACCCCATTTAATTTACACAAACAATTAATAATCAACTCATTTAATTCTTCTTCTCTAATCAAACCTTGTGTATTTGCTGCTCTAGAAGACCCTGGAACTCCATCCAAATACTTGTCTGTCAATAGACCTTGGTACAGCGGACAAAAAGCAATGATTCCAATTCCATTATTTTCAGCAGTATCCAGTAAATTTGTTTCGATCCACCGATTAAACATTGAATAGTTCGGTTGGTGTATAATGATTGGCGCCCAGCCATTCTCTTTACAAATGCTGACAGCTTTAATAGTCTGATCAGAACTATAACTACTTATACCAGCGTAAAGAGCCTTACCTTGTTTCACTGCTGAATTAAGCGCTCCCAACGTTTCTTCCATCGGTGTATCAGGGTCAAACCGATGACTATAAAAAAGATCGACATACGGCATCCCGAGTCTTTCCAGGGATTGATCTAAGCTATTTAAAAGATACTTACGTGAACCCCATTCCCCATATGGTCCTGGCCACATATCATAACCAGCTTTAGTTGAAATAACAATTTCATGTCGTGGAAGATCGCTCAATATTCTACCGGCATTTACTTCTGCGCTCCCGTAAGGTGGCCCATAATTATTAGCAAGGTCAAAATGAGTAATACCTTGATCGAATGCTGTATAAACAATGTCTCTCTGCAATTCAGTGACATCATCTCCCCCAAAAGTATGCCAAAATCCAAGTGTTATAGCAGGCAATTTAAGACCCCATTGTCCGCATCGCCTATAAAGCATTCGTCCATCATAACGTTCTGGATCTGATACATTAGAAGCCATAACTATATATTTTTGCCATACGCTCAAACAGAAATCGAGATATTTTCCCTATGAAAACAGTAAACTCCTAATAAAACTCCTAACATGAACTAGGCTGAAGCATTGTTCAGTTCAATCAGAGCCTTCATTTTTTGATCTGTTTGTTCCCGCTCGTCACTGGATTCCCTTTGAGAAGTCTGGGAGAAGCCTTTTCTACCCACCCTGCCTTACGCTGCCCCTTACCTTGAAGTCCGACGTCACCAAGCTCTTTGCGTGCTACACGAGCCCATCCTAGTAAATCCTTAACTACTTTTGGATTATCATCAGCGACGTTATTGTCTTCATGAATATCTTCAGCCAAGTTGTACAGAGCCATCTCTCTTTTTCCTTCAGGCTTACCCCAATTCCGTTTCTTTGAATTCATTTCAACAAAAAGTTTCCAATCACCTGAACGGACGGCCTGCAATTGGTCCATCTGGTAATAAAAGAATGCTTCGCGCACATTAGTCTTTGACTTTCCACTCAAAACTGACCAAATATTCACACCATCAATGGTGCGATCATTAGGTGTTTTACCTCCGCTAATTGCAGCAAATGTTGGCAACAAATCGATGGTGCTCGTAATTAAATTACTACTAGTTCCAGCAGGTATTTTTCCAGGCCAGCGAACGACACATGGGACACGCATACCTCCCTCATCAGTTCGTCCCTTACGTCCGCGCAAAGGTAAATTACTACCCTGTTTTTCTCTTGCTGACCCATTATCAGAGGTGAATAAAATTAAAGTATTCTCATCGATGCCTTCAGATTTTACCGCCTTTAACAGTTCACCCATTGACCAATCAATTTCCTGCACCCAATCACCGTAAGCACCATCTTTACTACTATTTTTAAATCTTTTCCCTGGCACTAAAGGTAAATGTACAGCCGTATGTGGTAGATAAAGAAAGAATGGTTTTTTACTGGCATCCTTTATGAACTTAACGGCTTCCTTAGTGTATTGCTCCGTAATGGTATCATCGCGCTGAACACTATCCTTAATTACTGTGAGGTCGCGAACTAGAGGCAATGGGACATTCTTACGATTCATATCATTGCTGTATGGAATACCAAAATATGAATCAAACCCTTGGTTAGTAGGCATGAAATCCGGATGATCACCAAGATGCCACTTCCCAATGCACATAGTTCGGTAACCTTCTTTTTGGAAGATTTCGGCTATGGTTATTTCATTAGGGTTAAGACCCTTGCGAGCTGCAGGAAACAGCACACATAAATTCTTCTCATCCACATGCATATTGACCCGACGAGGATAACAACCAGTCATTAGACTGGAGCGAGAAGGAGTACAAACAGAGCAAGTAGAATAAAAGTCAGTGAGACACATTCCCTCTTTAGCCATTTGATCTAGCATGGGTGTAGCGTGTGTCTTTGAACCAAATGCTCCAATGTCCCCATAACCTAAATCATCACAAAAGATTAAAATGATATTTGGCCTATTTTCTACAGCTCCTATAAATGAAAAAGGAATTAGAAAACAAAAGACAGTAAGAAGAAATGAACGTTTTTCCATATTAAAAAAGTAACACTAGTTCAAATCAGTATCCTATTACAAAATCAGCATATTTACATGGCTATTACTGGACATGTTGATTATAGATTTAATTTCTCATGAAAGCACTGACACTAGAGGCCTACAACCAACTAAGTTACGGGGACGCCCCTGATCCTGAATATGGAAACACTGATGTGCTTATTCGTGTAAATGCATGCGGAATTTGTGGGAGCGATATTCACGGAATGGACGGAAGCACGGGTCGAAGAATCCCTCCAATAATAATGGGTCATGAAGCAGCGGGAACTATTTCTTCTATTGGTTCAGAAGTGACGGATTGGAACAAAGGAGACAGAGTCACCTTTGATTCAACTATTTACTGTGGCTCATGTAAATATTGCGATGCAGGCAAAGTTAATCTTTGTGAAGATCGAAAAGTACTAGGTGTATCTCCGGGCGAATATCGTCAGCACGGCGCATTTGCAGAATATGTCTCCGTACCAGAGAGAATCCTTTATAAGATTCCGGATAAGTTATCCTTTGAGGAGGCAGCATTTGTAGAACCAGTATCCATTGCTCTTCACGGAGTAAATCGAACCCCAGTCAAGGATGGTGACACTGCAATTGTTATAGGCTCAGGAATGATTGGCTTACTAGTGATTCAAGCCCTAAGAATTAGAGGCGCTACTAAAATAATTGCCGTGGACATTGATCCTCAAAAAATTAAAACTGCAATTAGTGTCGGAGCCGACCATGGAATAATCAGTGATGAGAATGCTCTAAAGGAAATAAACGCACTGACACGCGGCGGAGCCGACATAGCTATGGAAGTAGTCGGAATGTCCCCTACCCTTAATCTTGCCATTGAAAGTGTTCGTAAGGGTGGCAGCATTGGCATCATTGGAAACATACAAAACAAAACAGAATTTCCTCTACAATCAGTAGTTACGCGTGAACTCACCATTTACGGATCCTGCGCATCGGAATGTGAATACTCTGAGTCACTTGAATTAATTGCAAATGGCTCAATAAAAGTAAGCGAAATGATCACCGCGATAGCCCCACTATCTGAAGGGTCAAAATGGTTTAAGCGACTCTATGATGGGAAGGAAGACATGCTTAAAGTTATTCTTAGACCAGACTCCGAAATAAATTAAGCCATCACCCAATCAACTATTAAAATCATGTTTAGCATTGAAGGTAAAAAGGCTTTTGTTAGCGGCGCAAGTCGAGGTCTAGGTCGTCAGTTTGCAAATGCATTAGCGAAAGCCGGCGCTGATGTCGCGATAACAAGCAGAACATTATCCTCATTAGAAGGAACCAGTAATGAGATCGAAAGCACGGGTTCAAAATGTGTGCCTCTGGAAATGGATGTTCTGAATCTGGAAAGCATACGGACCGCAGCAAACAAAGCCGAACAAGAACTCGGTGGAATCGATATTTTAATCAACAATGCAGGTTGCAACATTAGAAAACCGGCACTTGAAGTTTCCTGGGAAGATTGGAACACAGTTGTAGATACAAATCTCAAAGGAGCCTTCTTCCTTGCCCAAGCCATTGCCAAAGGAATGACAGAAAGAAATTATGGAAGAATCGTTAACATCGGATCCGTAACCTGTGTTGCTGGATACGCTGGCCTAGCACCTTACGGAGCTAGCCGCGGAGGAATTAAACAAATGACCATGAGCCTTGCTCACGATTGGGGCGACAAAGGAGTCACAGTAAATTGCCTTGCCCCTGGCTGGTTTAAAACGGAGCAAAACGCTAAACTTTTTGAGGATAAGAAATGGGTCGACTACATCGAAGAAAAAATCCCTCTAGGAAGAATAGGCAAACCAAATGATCTTGATGGAACTTGTTTATTCCTTTCCTCGGATGCTAGCGCCTACGTCACTGGCCAAACCGTACTCGTTGATGGAGGCATTTCTGTCGGTGCCGTTAGGGCCATGCCTAGCAGCTCCTAATTTTCATCAAAATCTAGCTCCTAATCGAGAGGCTTCCCCGCAGCCATTTTCTTCAAATCATCCAGTGTCGGCTTTAAATATTCGACATCACTAAATGAGGCATTGCTGTTATCAGCTAATAAAGAAATTTTAGCAGTGCCCCTAGGAATCCCCACATCAGACTTGATTAATAACTTGTCCTTAACAAAAACCAGAAAGTATGTAGCGACCCATGCAATCTGAACTTCAGTAAATTTGCCCTCTCTAAGACCGCTCTTCTCATTACCCAAATCCGTCTCTGGAGTAATATTTGTATAACCGCTAACGGTTCCAGATGGATTCACGCTGACCAAGACAAGGCTCTCTTTCGAATTAATAAATCCAACGCTAGCAGTTTTCCTCTCATCCTTGGTGTCTTTATTATCATTATCTTCTATCTTCAATCTAAGTCGCACAACAAGATCTCCTTCGGGTGCTTCATGAAGTGCCACTGAGTCCTCAAATACTGACTTCATCAATAAAACGCCCCCTACATAGTCCCTCCCACCATCCGGATCTTCAGGAATAATCCATGTATCAGGAAGAGATTCAGGCTTAAATAAAGAGTTCCATCTAGAATTTCCGGACGCTTCATTACTTTCTGAGACGCTTAATTCCTTGCCTTCAGTCATTGCTGATGCCAATTCCAAAACTGCCCGCGCAAGAGCGTCATTCCCAGTTTTGGTCAGCTTAGCCGATTCCAATTCCAAGGTTTTAATAGTCGCAAGACGCTTCTTCTTAATTAATTCTGAAGCTTTTTCAGTAATATCCTTTTCATAAGCCTCGTAATCCTTAATCAATTTCTGAACCGCATATGGCAATCGCTCCTGTGAAAAAGAATCGGTACAGAGGGTCAATAAAGTTAAGGCTATAAATTTTCTAATTATCGAATTCATTATCATCTTCAGTCTAGAATTGTTTGATTCTTCTGTAAATACATCCTCATCACCAGATTTAATTAGGAATAATAATCACAAAATATTTGCTATAACTTACCTATTACTTGAAGAATAGGCTTATAATCTGCAAATTTATATTTAAATAATAAGTAAATTTGAAGTCTCCATTCATAGTTTTACAGTTTTTTAGGATTGGTCATGCACCAATCATCTACGCGCTTACTGTTCTTTTTTTATTACCCAGTACAGATACGGGGAAAGCTATTTCTGAAGAAGTCACAAACAGCTCAAGCCATTGGGCCTTTTCCCCAATCAAGAACCCACCTCCACCTAAATTCCAACAAAATGATTGGGCAGAGACAACAATCGACCGATTCATCTTACGAAAAATTAAGGACGCAAAACTAAATCCATCAAAGAAAGCCACACGAAAAACACTAATCAGACGCATTTACTTTGACCTTCTCGGCCATCCTCCTAAGTACAGTGACACAGAAAGTTTCATTAATAATTCGGATCCAAATGCCTACGTTAGTCTTGTCGACAATCTATTGAGTTCCCCGAAATTTGGGGAAAAATGGGCTAGGCATTGGCTTGATATCGCAAGATACGCCGACACCAAGGGTTACGTTTTTCAAGAGTCTAGAGAATATCCCTACGCTTATGCTTATAGAGACTGGGTAATCAATTCACTGAACCAAGATTTGCCGTACAACAAATTTATAGTCTATCAGCTAGCAGCAGACAAGATCATCAAAAACAATGGAAATAAAAAGAACCTAGCAGCAATGGGATTTCTTACGGTCGGGAGAAGATTTCTAAACAGAAATCCTGACATTATTGATGATAGAATTGACGTCACCTTCAGAGGATTAATGGGGCTTACTGTTGCATGCTCAAGATGCCACGATCACAAGTATGATCCAATTCCGATCAGTGATTATTATTCACTCTATGGAGTTTTTGATAGCTCTACAGAACCTTCTGAACTCCCACTTTTAGGAGTACCCAATGATCTGGAAGCATACAACTCCTTTAAAAGCATTCTAGATTCAAAACAGTCTGAGATTAATTCTTACTTGGAAAAAAGGTCAAAAGAACTAATTCAAAAAAGCTTTATTGAAAAATATCTTTTGACCGCTTCAGAGGGAATAAATCTAAGCACCGATGAATTAAAAAAACTCGCATCATCGAAATTCTTACTTCATGAACCAACGATCAGGTGGAGAGACCATTTAAAAGCAAAGAAGAAATCTGGAGATCCTATTTACGCGGCATGGTTCAAATTATATTCTCTCAAAGAAGATTCATTCATCCAATCATTGCAACTCTCGCTGAATGATCTTGAGAAGAACGAAAGCAAAGCAAATAAAACCATACTTTCGTTATTGAAAAAAAAATCACCTAGCAGCATGGAAGAGGTAGCTCAAATATATGCTTCTCTGTTCTCTGCGTCTAAACTCACGAACGAATTTCATAATGAACTAGATCACGTCATAATTTCATCCTCAAAAATCTTTTCACTACTAGAAACCAAAGGCCAACAACATGTTAGAAACCTCAGAAGGAATCTAGCCAAAATAAAAACCACTCACCATGGCGCTCCTGCTAAGGCAATGGTTTTAGTTGATCGATCGACACCTCGTGAACCTAGAATTTTTGAGAGAGGAAACCCCAACAATAAGGGGAAAAAAGTGCCCCGCCAGTTTCTTGGTTTTTTGGAAGATCAACAAAGAATGCCCTACACAGAAGGGAGCGGACGCCTTGAAATGGCTCGGTCAATTGCCAGTGATACAAACCCTTTAACATCAAGAGTTTGGGTCAATCGCGTTTGGGGTCATCTCATGGGAAGTCATTTAGTATCTACTCCAAGTGATTTTGGATTAAGAAGCACCCCCCCTTCCCATCCTGAACTGCTAGATTATTTAGCCTTCAATTTCATCAAGGACGGATGGTCCACTAAAAAACTTATCCGCTCTATTCTGCTAAGTTCGACCTATAAACAATCATCCATAGGCTTAAAGGAAACAGAGACTCAGCAAATAGATCCTGAGAATCGGATCTTCACAAGAGCAAACAGGAAACGCCTAGATTTTGAGTCGTTCAGAGATTCGATTCTTTATGTGTCTGGAAAACTTGATACAACAATGTATGGACGGTCCGTCGATATAACTTCATCTAACTACTCAAATCGACGCTCAATATATGCTCGTATAGAACGACAAAATTTGCCCCCCGTTTTTAGAACCTTCGATTTTGCCAGCCCTGACGTTCACTCACCAAAGCGCCTCGAAACGACGGTCCCTCAGCAAGCGCTTTTTATTTTAAATGGTAAATTAATTCAGGATCAATCCACTGCTATTGCTAATTCTCCACGATTTAATCAATTAACAAAAAATAACGATAAAATTACATTGCTTTATCAACAGATCTTGTCCCGAAATCCCAGTAGTGAAGAACTTCTGGACTCACTCAACTTTATTACATCCACACAAAGCAAAAACAAAAGAACTGATGTCGTTTATCCAATTTGGAATCAACTCGCACAGGCCTTATTATCCACTAACGAGTTTATTTTCGTTGATTAGCAATGCAAAAATTAACGACCAATAGACACCATTTCTTCACTAGAAGAGATTTTATTAATCGCTTAGGAAACGGATTTGGCGCATTATCTTTAAGCGCATTATTACAAGAAGAGGCACAATCTGCTATTAATCCATTATTGCCGAAAAAACCTCATTTCCCGGCAAAAGCTAAATCCGTCATTCATTTATTCATGAATGGCGGCCCTTCCCACGTAGATACATTTGATCCGAAACCGGAATTAACAAAATATGACGGAAAAAAACTTCCAATTGATTATCTGAAAACAGAGCGACCAACAGGAGTCGCTCTAAAATCACCCTTCATCTTTAAAAAATATGGCCAGAGCGGCCTAGAAATCAGTGAACTATTCCCCAATGTTGCGCGTTCTGCTGACGACCTATGTATCATACGCTCCATGCATGCTGATGTACCTAACCACGAACCTTCTCTCCTATTAATGAATTGCGGAGAACCGAGACTAATAAGGCCAAGCGTAGGCTCATGGGTAAGTTATGGACTAGGAACAGAAAACCAAAACCTTCCCAGCTTCATTTCTATGTGTCCAGGAGGATACCCGATTCAAGAATCTCAGAACTGGCAGGCCGGTTTCCTCCCAGGAGTTTATCAAGGAACTTATATCGACTCAAAACACAAAACAATTAATAAGCTCATCAATAATATAAAAAACTCAAAATTAACCATGCAGCAGCAGCGTTCGCAATTAGACCTAATTGGGAAATTAAATAGAAGACATCAAGAAACAAGATCTAACGATGCTAATCTTGAATCCAGGCTTCAATCATTTGAATTAGCCTATCGAATGCAGATAGATGCAACTGACGCATTTGACATCGCAAAAGAACCTAAATCAATACGCGAGCTTTACGGCAAGGGAATACACGGCCGACAAACTCTTATAGCACGCAGACTAGTAGAGCGAGGAGTGCGATACGTTCAACTTTGGCATGGCGCTGGCCAGCCCTGGGACAGCCACGACGACCTTGAAGTCAATCACCGTAAACTCGCAAAACAATGTGACCAATCCATAGGAGCTCTTCTAGCTGATCTTAAGCAAAGAGGCATGCTTGACGAAACACTGGTCATTTGGGGAGGTGAGTTTGGACGTACTCCTGTAGTCGAAATGCCTAAGCCGGGTTCAAATCAAGGTAAGATCAACGGTAGAGATCATAATCATTGGGGATTTACTGTTTGGATGGCCGGAGGAGGGACCAAAGGTGGGCATACTTATGGCGCCACGGATGAATTTGGCTTTAAGGCTGTCGAAAATCCCGTTCACGTGCATGACTTGCACGCTACGATTCTTCGATTGCTAGGCTTTGATCACGAAAAGCTCACATACCGATACGCAGGGAGAGATTTCCGACTCACTGACGTTCACGGTAAGGTAATTAGCGATATTATTTCATAATTTGTCAAAATTCGCTCTCAGCGATTGAAACCCAGCTGATTAGAATTAATATCCAGCCATGCTGGCCGTTGATAATATTTCAGTTCAATTCCTTGGCAGAGTACTTTATAAGGAACTCTCGTTCACTGTAAGTTCCAAGGACAGAATTTGCTTTGCTGGTCCAAATGGTGCCGGTAAATCAACTCTTATGAAAATCATTGCTGGCACAATGACACCTGACTCCGGCAATGTTAACCGCGCAAAATATATTGAAGTTGGCTATTTACCTCAGGATGGAATAAAACATTCAGGAAGCACTCTTTTCGATGAAGCAGAATCCGCATTCGAAAACGCTTTAGAGCTTAAAAATAAGTTAGAAGAAGCAAGTGATCAGTTAGGTTCATTAGACACCTCCAGCTCAGAATACGCTGAGACTCTGGAAATATATGGAGAGCTACAAATTGATCTGGATAATTATGATATAGGAAAAATGAAGCCGACAATTGAAAAGGTTCTCAGTGGACTCGGTTTTAAAGATAGTGACTTCAATCGGAAAACAGAAGAATTTTCAGGGGGCTGGCAAATGCGTATTGCATTAGCAAAATTGCTACTTCAAAAACCTTCCATCCTGTTACTTGACGAACCCACAAATCATCTAGACATGGATTCTCAACTATGGCTTGAGTCTTATATACAAAATTATCAAGGCGCGGTAATTCTAATCTCTCATGACCGCGCATTTCTTGATTCTATAGTCAGAAAAACACTAGCTTTCGAAAGCGGGAAAGTTAACGAATTTTCGGGTAATTATAGTTACTACATTGAACAAAGCGCCATTCTCAGAGAACAAATTCAAAGAGCCTACAACAATCAGCAAAAGGACATCGCAAAGGCCGAACAATTCATTAATCGTTTCAGATCAAAAGCGCGAAGAGCCTCGCAAGCTCAAAGCCGGCTCAAACAACTTGAAAGAATTGAAAGAATTGAACTTCCTCAAGAATCACAAAAGGCAATTAAACTTAGATTTCCTCAACCAGAAAGATCAGGTCAGATAGTTATTGAGCTGGCCAATGTGACTCGTTCGTATGGAGAAAATATAGTCTTTAAAAACTTGGATTTTCGAATCGATAGAGGTGAAAAGATTGCAATCATAGGTGCTAACGGTGCTGGGAAATCAACTTTCTCAAGGATCTTATCTGGAGCAGATGAAGTCGATTCAGGTGAACGTAAAACAGGCCATAAAGTGAGCATTTCCCATTTCGCGCAGGATCATGCAGAAAAGCTTAACCCTTCCATGTCTGTATTAGAAACTATAGAAGAAGAAGTAGGAAGAGACAATGGAGGAAATTTACGCTCTCTATTGGGTTGTTTTCTATTTAGAGGTGATGATGTATTCAAAAAGGTTTCTGTCCTGTCAGGTGGTGAAAGGAGTCGCCTCTCACTTGCCAAAATTTTACTAAAACCAGCAAATTTCCTAATTCTTGATGAGCCAACAAACCATTTAGACATGCAGTCCCAAAATGTTCTGCAAGAGGCCCTACTTGCATACCAAGGGACAATTGTAATCGTTTCTCATAATCGTGATTTCTTAGATCCAATAACTGACAAAGTTATAGAGTTTTACTCTAACGGCACAACCCCAAGAAGTTATCCTGGCAATCTATCTGATTATATTGAAAAGAAAAAAGAAGAAGAGATTTTCAGCCCACAATTAGACGAACAAAAAACCAAACAAGGAACCTCTTCGTCCCCTAACCGCAAAGAGACAAGAAAATTACAAGGCAAAATACGTCAAGAGAAGGCTGAAACGCTAAAACCTCTTCAAGAAAAGTTAGAAGGAATCGAAGACAATATTAAATTAGTTGAAGATAGAAAATTAGAAATCGAGAAAGCTATGGCTGATCCAGCTTTCTTTAAGTCAAAAGAATCAGCGGATGTGACTAAAGAATACAAAGAAATTCATGCAGAGGTAGAAAAACTATACTCCGACTGGTCCTTAATATCCGATGATATCGAACAAATAACTCTAAGCTTTGATGAAAAAATCAATAGCTTCTCCGCTCCTGAAAACTAGAGCCCTATCAACTCCGCTCATTGAGTCCCTCTTATACGTGCAGAATTTCCATGAGCATCTAATCCCTCAATCTCTGCAAAAATCTCAACTATAGGTATAGATTTCTTCAAGGATTTCTTATCCAACTCAATGAAACTTGTCCGCCTCTGAAACATATCAGCAGTTAGACCAGAAAAAGATTTGCCCGCACCACCTGTAGGCAATGTATGACTAGGCCCTGCTAAAAAGTCTCCAACAGAAACCGGAGAATAAGATCCTATAAATATAGCTCCGCATGTTTTTAATTTAGGAAGGACTTCCTCTTTGTTCTTAACAATTAAAGAAAGGTGCTCAGGCGCAAAATCATTGGCTAGTTTTATCCCCTGCTTGATAGATTTCAATAGAACAAGACTAGTCCCATTCTTCATTACTTCGGATATTTGTTTTCTTCTATTAAAAAGCTTTGCCTGAAAATTCAATTCGCCCTTAACTTTCTCAAGGAGCCTAATTGAGGTTGTAGCAAAAGCGATTTGACTATCCCCGCCATGCTCAGCCTGAGCTAAGAGGTCAGAAGCTATCCAATCAGCACGTCCACTAGAATCAGCCAACACAAAAATTTCACTAGGGCCAGGAAGTAAATCAACCGCAATACTTCCAAACAACTGCCTCTTTGCCTCAACAACAAAAGAATTTCCAGGACCAAAAACCTTGTCAACCTGACCAACACTTTTAGTGCCCAAAGACATTGCTGCGATGGCCTGCGCGCCTCCAACCTTATAAATCTCAGTAACTCCTGAAACCTCAAGAGCATAAAGTAACTCTGAATTAATTTCACCTTCCTTATTTGGAGGTGTACAAACCACAATTTCTTCAACTCCTGCAGCCTCAGCGATGGCGACAGTCATAAGTGAAGTTGAAACCAGAGGGGCTGATCCTCCTGGAACATATACACCTACGCGTGAAAAAGGCTGAAAAACCTCACCCACGGTTGCTCCTTGAGCATTTTTCATTTCCCAGTTCTTTCTTAACCCCCTTAACGCAAAGTCCTTCACATTAGCTTGAGAAATACTAATAGCTTCTTTCACCTGACCACAAGCGGAGCTCTTTGCCTTATTTATTTCACCCCTTTTGACGAGCAAATCCTTAGCACCGATAGATGCGCCATCATATTTTTGAGTTAAAGCGAAAAGCGCTTTATCTCCATCGCTACGAACCATTGAAATAATTTTTTCAACGGAAATACGTAAGTCTTCCGCAGGAACGGCTCGCCTATTGAAAACTTTAGCAGCTTTCCTCTCAAAATTTGGTTCATCATGTTTGAGAATACGCATTAAATAAACGGATAACCTCTTCCAGCGTTAATTGCAAAGATCTCTATAATGATTTTATTCAATTTTATTCTATCTCGATCCAAAAGCTTTTAAGATACTCCTCGCCAGAAAAGTCACTAGCCATTGGTTTCCGATCAATTGTTTTAATATTTCTTCTAGCATTATCGATCCCAATTGTTAATGCGTTAACAAATTTTTCACTGGAAACACCACGATGGTTACATGAGGCTAGAATCCACCCTCCTTGTTCAATAAGATGAGCAGCCTCACTCACTAGTGAAGAATAGTCTTTTTCAGCGCTAAAGACTCCGCGCCTTCCAACTCTAGAAAAAGAGGGCGGGTCTAGGATGATGCCTCCAAACATCCTATCCTTCTTCCTGAACTGTCGTAACCACTCAAAAACATCACCTCTGCAAAAATAATGGTCATCATGGTCCAGATCGATTCCATTTAGCTGGAAGTTACGTTTTCCCCACTGAAGATATGAATTAGATAGGTCAATACTTGTCGTTGAAACGGCGCTCCCGAGAGCCGCAACTAGTGAGAACGCGCAAGTATATGAAAAACAGTTTAAAACCCTAATCCCTGATGATCTAGCCCTGACCTCCAATCGATTATCACGTTGATCGAGAAAAATGCCCTGTGAATAACCAATTTCAAGATCGACTAAATACTTAACATTATTCTCTTTAATTTTAATTCTCCCAATTGCAGGATCCCCTTCTTCACACTGAGCAGATTCTTTTTCAGTTTTATCTAGCTTTTTGAACCACAAACTTTTCCTAGGCAATTCACATTCGATCGCATCTACAGGCTTTTCGTCTAAATAAGAAACGAGCCAATGACCGGCAAAAACATCGATGAAAAGATCTGCAATGCCGTCTCCAACACCATCAAAAAGTCTAAAAGAATCAGTCTCTTTGGAAAGAATCCCTTTGCGTTTTATAAAGGCAGTATTTATTTGTTTATTCAAAATCTATAGTTACCAAAAAACAACATGGACGATCTAACATCAAGACTTAGCCTCGCAAATTCAGAAGGAAAACTTCTTGATTCGTCCCTTAAGAATATATCAGATTTTTTAGGATCCAACCCCAATCCTCTATACATTTCATCCGTAGAAGAATTAGCACAAGGCAATAATTGGGAAGAACTTAATGATCGATTCTATAAGTGCTTATCATTTGGTACGGGAGGGCTCAGAGGCAGAACCATTGGCCGCATAATTACAAAATCCGAACAGGGAGATGGAGGCCCTAATGGAAGACCTGAACATCCATGCATTGGCAGCAATGCAATGAACACATATAACCTAAATCGGGCGACTAGAGGCCTCATTCAGTACTTACAAAAATGGCTCAAAGGCGAAGGCTCTAATGAGCGGGTTCGGATCGTTTTTTGTCACGACACAAGACACTTCTCCAAAGATTTTGCAGTACTGTGCGCCAATATAGCAGCCAAGATAGGTGCTGACGTGTATTTGTTTAATAGCCATAAAGCAACACCAGTAATGTCATTCGCGATCAGAGAACTTAATTGCCATGCTGGAGTCATGATAACGGCCAGCCATAATCCTTATCACGATAACGGGTACAAGGTTAATTTTTCTGACGGAGCAGCTATAATTCCACCGCACACTCAAGGAATAATTGAAAGAGTTAACAGTATTTCTACTGAACAATTTGACCCACTCCCAAACTCTGAACAAGGGAGCGTATCCTCTGTGCCTGAAATCGTTGAGACAGAGTACCTTGACCGAGTAAAATCTCTAGTACTCCAGCCCGATCTCGTTAATCAAAATAATTCATTGAAAATAGTGTTTACTGCACTGCATGGAGCGGGGGGTGTCCACGTACCTCAACTACTGAATGATTTGGGCTTCAAATGCGAGACAGTAACTGAACAGGATTCTCCAGACGGCCGATTCCCGACCGTAGATTCACCAAACCCAGAAAATGGCCCTGCTTTAAAAATGGGTATCGATTTGGCTGAATCTACCGGCTCTGATCTAGTAATCGGAACTGACCCAGATTGCGACAGGATGGGTGTCGCAGTAAGAAACGAATCAGGGAAAATGGAACTATTGACAGGGAATCAAATAGGATCACTACTCCTCTACTATAGAATCAAAACACTATTCGAATTAAACATCCTTAATCAGCAGAACCGGCATAATTCTGTAGTCATTAAAACTTTTGTAACCACCGAATTGCAACGAAGCATTGCAGATCATTATGGCATTAAAGTGATTGATACTTTGACAGGATTTAAATACATCAGTCAAAAACTAGGTGCGTATGAAAGGTCCTTGCCTGATGATGTATATGCCACATATAAGTCACTCAGTGTCAGCGACGCTCGAAATGTTCAGCTAGACAAAGGTACCTTCTTCATATTTGGAGGAGAAGAAAGTTACGGTTATCTGGCCTGTGACTTTACTCGCGACAAGGATGGCAACAGCGCTGTTGTGTTGTTCGCAGAAACAGCTGCATTCGCAGCCTCTAAAGGAATGAGCTTAATCCAACTTCTAGACAACATATATTCTGAATTTGGATACTACATAGAAATGAATACTAATAAGGTATTCGAAGGTGCCGATGGCGCTGAATGCATAGAAACCCTGATACAATCATATTCCAATCAACCCCCGATTAAATGTGATGGGTCTGAGGTTAAGAAGATTATCAACTTTTCTGAAGAAACAATTAAAGATGCTGAAGGTGATCTTATTCCAAAAGAAAAGATGCTATTCATTGAGCTCGATGATGGACGTCGGTTTGCGGTGAGGCCTTCTGGAACTGAGCCTAAAATAAAATATTACTTTTATGGATACGCATCAAAGGAAGAAATACAAAACAAGAATCTTCATATAATAAAATCACAAACATCCGAAGGGCTGACTTCTCTTTGGGAATGGATTCAAGAAGACATTCAAAAAAAGCTATCTTAGAGCAACTAACTTAAATTTATTCTGCTCCAAAAACTAAAACTACTTTCCAGACCTTGGGCAACAATTACATCTTTGTTATCCGGCATCATTCTATCTCTCTGCTACCCCCAATTTAATCTCGGAGAACTAATTTGGATTTCCCTCATTCCGCTAATTTCTGCAATATGGTTCGGATCAGCTAAAACATCTTACAAAAAACGTGCACTCAGAGGAGCCACGCTAGGTTACGCAGCCGGTTTAACTTTCTTTCTGATAAATCTCTCATGGCTACATCACATTCATTTAGCCGCTTGCACTCTGCTGCCAGCATTTCTAGCATTATATTTCGCAATATGGGGGGCATTTGCCGCCACCATAGGCAGACCATCATTCTTTGATTCTAAAGCAGTTGATGCCTCTTTGAAATCAAAAAGGTTATTCTCTAACCCTTCAATTGAAAGCCTCAGATGTGCATTTCTAAATGGATCTGCTTGGTGCGGATTAGAATGGCTTAGAGGATGGTTATTCACAGGATTTCCTTGGAACGGTCTTGGTGTAGGGCTCAAAAATGATCTAGTTATGATACAAATCGTAGATCTAATTGGAGTCACTGGCCTTTCTTTTGTAATCGTATTCTGCTCATCAATTTTCACTTCATTAATATTCCGTATCGCAAGGGAAATAAAGACAAGTAGACTCAAAGCACATCCGGACTTTGCCGTCGGAATCATATTAATTGTATCTATTTTTATTTACGGAACTAACAGCCTCACTAAAGAAAAAGAGGATCACATCGAGGTTAGCGTCCTCCTAGTTCAAGGAGGCATTGATCAAACCGAAAAATGGGACGCCAATTCTGCTCAGAAAATTTACAAAAGATACTGGGATCTAACTACTCCTTACCTGACCCTTGAAAAGGCCGATTTCGATTTGGTAGTCTGGCCCGAAAGTTCATTACCCTACTCATTACATGACAAAGAAACACAAACTTATTTAAATAACATTCTATCCGTTAATGACTTTGAACTGGTCTTAGGATTAAATGAAAATATACCTCAAGAAGGCATTTATAATTCCATTGTTGTTCTTAGGAAAAATACCTCTACCGCCAAAACATATCGAAAAATCCATCTCGTCCCTTTCGGCGAGTATGTTCCACTGAGGTCAGCACTGCCGTTCCTCGAAAAATTGGCGTCCAGCGCGATTGGTGTTGATTTTACTCCCGGAAAAAAGGCTGTCCCCATAAAAATGAGTCTGCCTGAACATTATAGTGTTATACCGTTAGTATGTTTTGAGGATACCTTTGGAAACTTGGCCAGAAAATTCATCAAGAATGAGCCCCAATTAATTGTCAACGTAACTAATGATGGTTGGTTTGGAAAAAGCGCAGCCTCCGAGCAGCATTTAGCAAATGCAATGTTCCGTTGCATCGAACTTAGACGACCAATGATTAGGAGCGCTAACACCGGAATTAGCTGCATCATTGACTCCACCGGAAACCTTCATGACCGGTGGGCATCGACCCCTGGAGGAAAGCGAATGATCTATGGCGATACGAAAAAAAATACTTTCATTACCGCCTCTTTACCAGAGCTCATTCGGATTCCAAGAAATCCAAAACAAACTTTATATGCCCGAATGGGAGATTCATTTTCAATAATACTCGGAGCAATCTCATTGATTGCAGTAATGGCTCATATCTTCAGAAAATTAATTAGATTCAGGAAGTGAACTCTTTGCCTGTAGACTGGCACACAATCTTAAAATCTTCCCGAGCACCACTTGGGTCACTACGGAATGTTAATCTTCCATGGTGGCGTCTTTCCATCTCCAGTAAATCATTAGAATCTTCATCCTTTAGCCTCTGCATAACCTCTGGGTGAACAACAATAACTAGGTCAGCTAGACTATCATCACCACTTTGAATTAGTCCTGAAAGTTTCCTCTGAAGTTCAACACTGATACTTTCCGCGGATTTTATTCGTCCAGAACCTTGGCAAGAAGGACAATCATTAAACATAGACCTACTCAAGCTTTCATTAAGCCTCTGCCGCGTCATTTCCATTAAACCAAGCTGCGAAAGAGGGAGAACCTGAATCTTTGCCTTATCCGCATCGGTTTGATTTAACATACGTCGATGCACAGCGTTTTGATCTTTACGCGCCTTCATATCTATAAAATCAACTACAATGAGGCCACCGATATTTCTCAATCTCAATTGTCTAGCCACCTCATCCGCTGCCTGCAAATTTGTTTCAAGAATCATCCTATCTGAATTGTTTTTACCGCCACGATTTCTCCCAGTATTAACATCTATCGATATAAGCGCTTCAGTTTCATCAATTACTATATACCCTCCACAAGGCATCCAAACCTGCCGATCAAAAGCACTTTTTATTTGTTTTTCGATATTAAACTTTTCAAAAATAGGCTGCTTTGTTGAAAGAAAATGAATTCTCTTTCGTGATCGAGGGGATATCTTAGCTACGGATTCTTGCATTTTCTGAACCGTCGGTTCATCATCACAAAGAACTTCAGCCACTTCATCAGTAAGAAAATCTCGAACCGTTCTTTCTACCAACTCCGGCTCACGGAAAACCCATGCTGGCGCTTTATTATCTCGCCTCAGCTGATCAATTTCTTCCCATTGGCTCGTAAGCATGCGTAAGTCTCTTATCAAAAAACGTGCTCGCTGCCCCTTACAAACGGTACGTAAAATCACTCCCATCCCTTCGGGAACATTCATTTTCTCTGTGATTTTTCGCAACCTTTGCCGCTCCTTCGGATCATCAATCCTTCTAGATATTCCGAATTGATCATTAAGAGGCATCAGCACCATGCATCTACCCGGTAGGGTTATATTCGTCGTTACCCTGGGCCCTTTTTCACCTATTGCCCCCTTACTAACCTGAATCAGGACCTCAGAACCTACAGGATAAATGCTTGGTATATCATTTGACTCAATATACTTCGGCTTCTTCTTCGATTTTTTCCGATTAACTTCTTCAAGCCCTTTATCTAAAGCCGCGGGTATAGCATCCCAAAAATGCAAAAAAGCATTCTTTTCAGTTCCTATATCAACAAACATAGCCTTTAGACCAGGCTCTATGTTCTTAACGCGACCCTTGAAAATACTTCCAACAATATTCTCATCTCCGGTCCGCTCTATTGTATAATCTACTAACTTTGAGTCTCTTAGTTGCGCTACTCTTGTTTCAAGCTTCTCAACATTTACTATAATTTGATATCCTGCGGCTAGCGCTTTCTGGCGCCTTGCCTCCCTTAGTTTTTTGAACATTTCTCAAAATAATTTTGCAAGCCATAATAATGACTCAGGTTTAAATTCTTCTTATTTCGTAATTAATTACCAAAATTCATTCAGCAGTAGCTACTAGCGCCCTCTGCCTTTCCTATCTAATATTCCTATTCGTCGTTTTACGGTCCTTGATTTAACCGAACCCCTAGTATCTGGAGCTTTTTTTACGGTTGGAATCACTCGAGCCTGCCTAATGGCATAGCCCGTATCAGGTGCTGGCGTTGCCGCTACAGCTGTCCCATCTTCACCATCATCATCACCGACAAAAGCCTCAGTAGGGTCATCATCAAAGCTCACAAGCTCCACAAAGTCAAAATTCCCTTCCGATTCTTTTACCGAAGCAACTTTAGGGTTAAAATTGAATTGTTCCACAGACATTATTCCATCAATGATTCTTTTCGCTATCGGTGCACACACAGTACCTCCAGCCTTACCATTCTCAACCATAACACATACTGCAAGCTTTGGCTTGTCATAAGGAGCAAATGCTATAAACCAAGCATTAGTTTCGTTCGTTCCATTGGAACGCTTACGTCCAGTCTGAGCTGTCCCTGTTTTGCCTGATATTTGAACGATTTTGGATTTTCCACGCCTAGCCGTACCCCTTATCGCATTCACAACATCCCACATTCCACTCCTACAAATTTCAATCTTTTCTAAAGGAATCCCTAATTTTGTAAGGTCATATTGCACTTCAGAAAGCTTAAGCTTTTCTTTACCCTCCTCGACTGTCTTATGAATTAGCCTTGGGCGGTAATATTTTCCCCCATTAGCTATAGTTGAAGCAACCATAGCCATCTGAAGGGGCGTCGCCTCAGTAGCACCTTGCCCAATCGAAACTTGAGCCGTATCAGCTTCACCCCAATTCCCTAAACCCTGCACCCTCTTCCATTGTGGACTCGGAATGAATCCAGGATCTTCATTGTTAAGAGGAATCCCCGATCTTGTTCCAAGGCCCATCCATTTTGAAACCTTCAATATATTTTCAATCCCCGTGGCATTTCCATATCTATAAAAGAACCCATTACACGAAGTCTTAATAGCCTCACGAACCTTTATTGAACCATGAGTGTACCCCTTAGCTTTCGCCCAACACCTCATAAAGACCTTAGGGCCGAAGCGAGCTCCACCTAAACAGTCGAACGCCCTAACTTCAGTGTCACTTAGCATACCAGATAAAGAAACAGGAATTTTAAACGTCGATCCTGGAGCATGATCCTTCAATGCTCTGTTAATAAGGGGATTATTCTCATTCTCCAAATACCTTTTCCAATCTTTCTCACTTATCGATGGGATAAATTTATTTGGATCATATGAAGGAACTGACGCCATAGCCAAAATATCTCCAGCATATACCCAATGTTCCTCTTCCTTCCCTAAGGTTTTTAATTTCGTTTTATATGATGTCGGCGCAACTACCACCACAGCACCTCGTCCAACTTTTCTTAATGCCTGTTCAGCAATGTATTGATAACGAAGGTCCAGCGTGAGCCAAACATCAGAACCGCTCTTCGGAGGCTCATATGCTATTTCACCAATAACTTCTCCCTCCTCATTCTTAGAATCTACGACTCTACCCTTTTCATTCTTTAACATTATCCTCTGCCCTGGTTTACCTCTCAAAAAATGGTTCATCGTCTTTTCAATTCCATCTCCTCCAAAATCATCAGGCACATAATATTCCCATTTCTTCCTCTCTTCGGCTGGAATTTTTTTAATATCGGGTTGACGGACAAACCCTAAGATATGAGATGCCAATGCTCCATAAACATACTTTCGCATGGGGCGAGCTGTTACTGCAACACCCGGCAAATCCAATGAATGCTCGGCAGCAATAGCATACTCCTCAAAAGTAAGGTCATCACGATAAGTATAAGGAACAAGACCACCATGAGTTCGCCAGTGCCTCTGCAGATCTCCAGCATGAAATTCCTTATAAAGTCCGATCCTTGCCAAATAAGGGAAAATTAATTCAGAAACTATAGTCACCATATCGTCCTCTTTCCTCTTCCTTCTAATTCCGCTCCCATCCTTAAAGTCAAAAATACTAACAGGAACTGCTTTAAGTTCTTTTTTTACTGAAGCTGTTCTATTGATTTTAGTAATAGCTAAGTTCTCGTCTTTTATGATTCTTCTATAATTAGTAAGGATTTCCTTAAGATTAAACTGCATTTCGTAACGAGCAATATTCTCCACTAGGACTCTTCCTCTTCGATCACGAATAATACCCCTCACTCCGGGCATCCTAACCTTAACCTCTGAAGTTCCTGGAACTTTAGAAGAAAATTCATCATACCTATTAATTTGTATGACAAATAAACGGATTAGGAGAGCAGAAAATCCACCTATTAAAATCAGGCCAACAAGATAGAATCTTAATCTATAACCAAATGTCATAACCTTCAGACTCCATTTTTAAGACCACCATTGATTGAAAGTATGGGGCAGCCAGTCAATCGGCTCAATTTGAATATTAGATAAAAGAAAACAGGGGATGCAAGCATGCCCAATAAAGCTGAAACCCAAAGTTCTTTCCAGAAACTTTCAGGAACGATAAATTTAGCTCTACCAAAGCTCACAAAAAACCACTCCATAGCTATCAGCAGAGCGGTCGCCACTCCGACCAATACGATTGGAACTTCCCACCGCCCTCTTTTAAATAATGGACACACTCCCTGCATCAGAGATCCCGTAAGGCCTAACAGGAAAATTGAATACCCAAAGCCAACATCATTTGCGCCCGTAACAGCCATCTGAGTTGAATCCCAAATAAAACCAACAGCAAAAGCTAAACCTAGCATCATTGGGAATGAAACTGTAAGTGAACAGGTTAGGAATATCGTATGAACAAGTAAGATCCTTACACCAAAAGGACTAAGAAGTGACGCGAAAAAACCATCCAACATCAATGCAATTCCAATTAAAGAAATTAAGCTAAGTGTGAAGATCAGGCGTGATAAATGCATTAATTTTCGTTAGGAAGTCTATTCGAATTTGACTGCGATTTACGAATAAATGAAGCCTGCCCCTTAATCTCTTGAGTCGATATTGGCACTAAAATAAAAACATAGCTAAGCTGATTGAAATTAATAACCGGCTGCACACGCGCAACAGCGTCGAATTCTCTAACCTCAAATTCCTTAACGTATCCAAGCATAAGCCCAGGAGGAAAAATGCCTTTAGTTTCGGAATTCCCAACTCCTGAAGAATAAACCTTAGCTCCAGCAGAAACTCCATATCTATCAGCCTCCTTAGGTAAATTTTGAAGCAATAGATGAGTAACCTCCCTCCCAGCACCAGGAGCACCAGAAAGTATCCCTTGAACTCTTTGGCCCTTGTCAGACGATTTCGCAAAAACGCCATGTACATAGGCGCTTACTTTGCATTCAACATCCGTTACCAGCACTACAGTTGATTGTCCTTTCCCCACTGAAGCAATTTTTCCAACTAATGCACCCTCAACTTGATCCGCTCGATCAACTGCAACTGGAGTTATTACTGGACTATTAATCACCACTCCGTCTTCATACCCTTTATCAATAATAAAAGTCCTCCACCAGCTACTGCTCTGTCTTTTTATGACACGAGCAGCAATTAATTGCTGGTTCTGCTTTCCTGTATACTCAACAAAATTAAGAGATCTTTTTAACTCTATATTCTCCTCCCTAAGAAAATCAATGCGCCCTTGCCAGGCTCTCAACTCAAAAAGCTCCTTCAGTAACTTATTATAGCGCAACGCTAGCTGCTCCTTTTCATATTTCCGATAAAGCTCGTTAGCAGAAATAGGCTCGCCATTAATAACGTCCTCATCGTAAGTAAGATTAACAACAGTTTCATGAGCGAGCCCGAAAACTCCAAGGATTTTGGACTGAACTGAATGAACTCCTTTATTATCAAGAGTAAAAACCCAAACCATTGCCAATGAAAATATTACAAGAGCTACAAGATTGGACTTCTTCATTGCTCAAAATTTAACAATTTAAATACTTCTTTCCGTATTTATATACCACCCGAGGTCATTTTCTTTATATATGAAACTTCACTTAGCACTCGACCAGTCCCCTCGACCACTGCAGTAAGAGGGTCCTCAGAAAGGTGAGTCGGAAGACCGGTCTGTTCTGTCAACCATACATCAAGCCCACCCAATAAAGCGCCTCCACCTGCCAACATAATTCCTCGATCAATCAGGTCCGCAGCCAATTCAGGAGGACACCTCTCTAATGCCTCTTTAATGGAACCAAGTATGGCGGCCAAAGGCTCTGCCATCGCTTCACGAATCTCTGTCGAGGACACCTCTATAGTCTTAGGTAATCCATCAACAAGATCGCGCCCCTTAACATCCATTGTTGATTCTTGTTCAAGTGCAGTAGCTGATCCTATTTGAATCTTAACCATCTCAGCAGTCCGCTCACCAATCATTAAATTATATTTACGCTTCATATAAGCAATGATTGATTCATCAAGTTTATCACCTCCAACCCTAAGGCTCCTACTCTGAACAATTCCAGACAAAGAAATGACTGCCACTTCAGTTGTTCCCCCTCCAATATCTACAATCATGTTACCGCTCGCATCCTGTATAGGAAGCCCCACACCAATTGCAGCCGCCATAGGCTCCTCAATTAAATAAACCTCATCAGCGCCTGCCTGCTTTGCTGAATCCTTAACTGCTCTCTTTTCCACTTCTGTGATTCCTGATGGAACAGCAATGACGACTCTAATTCTTGAAGCCCTAATGAGCTTTGTCTTATTACCCTTCACCTTAGTCCTTGCCTTCTTAATGAAATGCTTAAGCATAGCTTCCGTAATCTCAAAATCAGCTATTACCCCATCCCTCAATGGTCTAATAGCTGATATCGTATCAGGTGTCCTACCCAACATTCGCTTCGCCTCATAGCCCACCGCAACTACCTCAGTTGTGCCTGTCTTAACAGCAACGACTGAAGGTTCTCGAACTTTAATACCCTCATCCTTAAGATAGACCAAAGTATTTGCGGTACCCAAATCGATACCAATATCCATATTTAGTAGGCCAAAAAGTTTATGGAAAATATTCAAAATTTAATTGTCAGCTAAGAATGTAGGCCATTGATAGAATCGTTTATCATATGAAATAGAGCCCTAATTATTCGTGAATAAATCAGGATACTTTATTATTAACTAACAAATCCAATTAAGAAAACTTAAAAATAAAGATATTGTAGACTTTTTTATTCTGCCCCGTCCTCTTGTCTAGCAATGTAATAAAAATGATATACAAATGAATTCAGAGAAATAATCATATATTACACTAACATTCAGAGACTTACGTTATTATTTATCATATTTATCTATTCAAAAACAACACAATTTGATTTGTTTTATCAGTAGAAATCAATCTCACACCTTTGAACATTTTGAAATAAACTTAATACATGCAAACCGCCACAATTAAATATAAATGCGATAGGTGCGGTAATTGCTGCCAATGGCCTGGAGAAGTTCCACTCAGCCAAAGTGAAATCAGCAAAATGTCAAAAAATCTAGGCTGTAGTGAAAATGAATTTATACAAAATTTCACTAAATTACGTCAGTCTCGATCAGGTTTAACTTTGTCTGAGAAATCTGACGGATCCTGTATATTTCTTGAAGGAAATTCCTGTAAAGTACATCGATCAAAACCCAAACAATGCCGTGATTTTCCCAACAAATGGCGTTTTCCAGGATGGCGTCAGATCTGTGAAGCTACTCCACAAAGAACTGACATTTCCAAGTTAAAGTAAGTTAAAAAGATATACTTGATCGATTGCCAAGCACGTTGCAGATTCTCAACTCAGAATTTAAGATTCATAAATAATGCTCGGGTGGCGGAACTGGTAGACGCGCTAGACTAAGGATCTAGTCCACTCACGTGGGTGCAGGTTCGATTCCTGTTCCGAGCACTTTTAGGTTACATGTTGACTACAATAACACGGTTTGGACTCTTTTTGGTTATTCTTCTGGCAACGGGCATTTCAACTCGTGGGCAAAATCCTCTCTCTGTTTCCCCTCCAGAGAAGAATAACTCACCTCAAGCCGAATTAGCCTCCTTCTCGATTGACTCGCGTCTCCAGATTAACCTTTTTGCCGATGAAAGCATGGGCATTGCGAACCCTATCTGTTTCCGCTGGGATCCACGCGGGCGTCTCTGGGTGTTGTGCACCTGGGCATATCCACAGTTAAAGCCGGGCACAAAACCAGACGATAAACTAATCATCCTTGAAGATACCGATGGAGACGGCAAAGCAGATAAAATCTCCACCTTCGCCGACGGGCTAAACATGCCAACCGGGTTCGCTCTGGGACACGGTGGCGCATATATAGGTAACGGCCGTGACCTAATCCATGTCAAAGACACAAACGGGAACGGCAAAGCCGACCAAAAGGAAATTCTATTTACTGGTTTCGGCACTGGCGACACGCATCAGAACATCAACTCCTTCGCATGGACACCCGGTGGAGAGTTACTTTTTTGCCAGGGACTACACTGTTTTTCACGCGTAGAGACACCATGGGGCATTCGTCGACTGGATGAGCACGGCTCTTGGCGCCTCCGGCCACTTCGCCGTCAGCTGCACAGTTATCGACGCACTTCGGGTGGTGGCAACCCATGGGGCTTTGCATTTGGTGACTGGGGAGAACCCTTCATTAAGAGCAACGGTGGTGAAGTCAGTGAACTGCTGCCGAGCATGGTTCATACCGACCACATTGCCGGTGGTTACTGGGGCGGAGCAATGCAGATTGGCGCAACTAAGATCAAGTCAATGGCAATTAATATTGTCGACTCACCGCATCTTCCAAAAGACCTGCAGGGAGACTTCCTAATTGCTGGATATTTCGCACGCAACATTGCTCGACTTCGCCCCTCAACCGATGGAGCTGGACATAAATTAACAACACTCGCACCCCTACTCACTTCTTCGCACAACGCTTTCCGCCCAGTAGACCTAAACATCGGTCCCGACGGTGCCCTGTATGTGGCCGACTGGTTCAACCCCATCATTGGACATTACCAGGCCTCGTTGCGACATCCCAACCGAGACAAAGATCATGGTCGAATATGGCGCATTAGTGCCAAGGGAAACCCGCTATTGAAGCCTCCCTCACTGGCCAAAATGAAAGTCTTGGAACTTTGTGAGCAACTCGGTGCACCGCTGCGGCGCACCCGTAAACTCGCCAAACTGCGTCTCATGGACCTACCTAAACTCGAGGTCATTACCGCAATCCGAAAATGGATAAATGGACTTAAGCCTGATGATCCAAGACTCGAACACAAGCTCTTCGAGGCAATTGGGGTGTTCGAGTCCCACGAAGTAGTGAACCTCTCACTACTAAAACGACTACTGGCAGCAAAGGATCATCGCGCCCGCGCCTATGCCACACGCGTTATCGGCCGCTGGCATCACCTACTCGAAGACCCTCTGGCTCTCTTAGAAAACAGCGCAACCGACAAACACTCCCGCGTTCGCCTTGAGGCAATCGTCTCTGCCAGCGACATTCGAGAAGCTGACTCGATCATTATTGCCGCCCAGGCAACTGACGGTCCAAAAGACCGCTTTATAGACTTCGCCTTCACTCAAGCAGTCCATGCTCTTGCCACTCATTGGAAGCCAGCATTAATGGCCGGGAATCTACAATTCAACCAATCCTCACACCTGTTACGTGTGGTGAGCACAATCGGTGGAAATGAAGTGGCAGAGGTAATACGTCAAAAACTAGCGAGCGAAAAACTAAAACCTGAAGAAATCACTAAATTAATTGCACTTCTAGCTGGTATCGGAAACTCTGCCGATGCAGGGCTAGCACTGAAAATTGGTATTGATAAGCCGGAAGTATTATTGGCCCTGACTGACTCCGCGCGTGTACGTAGCCTGAAAGCACCCGCCGATGCCGTCCGATTAATTAGTCCAGCCCTAGGGAGCCAAGACAACACTATCCGCATTGAAGCTATCCGGCTCAGTGGCTTGTGGGCACTCAATGAACACAGTGCAACAATAACTTCAATCGCCACTGACCGACCCGAGAACTTACCACTGCGCCTAGCAGCCATTAAAGCACTCGGCTCAATGAGTGATCCGGCTATCATTAAAACACTTGAGAAATTAACGGCATTAGAAACCCCTCCCACCATTCGCGCTGGGGCAATAGGAAGCCTTGCCACGCGTGATGTCAAACGGGCTGCATCATTAACTGCTTCACTCCTCACAAAGGTTGAAGCGAAAGAAATCGAGCCATTACTCTCAGCTCTACTTCAACGCACCAGAGGCACTGATGAACTTGTAGCCACGCTAGCTACGGAAACAATCTCTGCTGACACCGCTAAACTCATGCTTCGCTGGCTCAACAGCACCGGGCGCAATGAACCAAAACTCACTGAATTGCTCAATAAGATCATTGGCCTCAAGGTCACTACACAGAAATACAATCCTGACTATGTTGCCGAGCTAGCCAAAGAAGCACTAAATGAAGGTGATGCAGTGAACGGTAAGAAAATATTCCAGTTACCGATCATCAGTTGTACAGCGTGTCATGCGGTGGACGGCATAGAGGGTACTGTCACGACCCTAAAGGGACCAAACCTCACAGCATTGGCGGCGGGGCTACCGGTGGATATTATCATAGAATCGGTACTTTGGCCTGACCGGCAAATTAAAGAAGGTTATCAGGCAACCACAGTATTAACAAAGGATGGCCGGGTATTAAACGGCTTCGCTCACAGTGAAGATAAAACTGTGCTACGTATCCGCGATCTCACCACCGGTAAAATCGCCACCCTGCAAATTGACAACATAAAGCAACGGACCAAAGGCGTTACCGTGATGCCACCGCAACTCACAGCTAACCTGACACGCACAGAATTGCGAGATCTGATTAAATACCTCAGCACTCTTGAGACCGTGAAAAAACCGAAATCATGAAGATGCATCCATTGGTTTATTTCATTCAGGTTACAACGCCATTGGTATCCCTTCTGGCATCCCTTCTGGCTTCCTTGCTAATTATTGTCGGAGTTTGCGCCTTGCACGAAGTTGCCGAATCGAAACCCTCACCCAAAGAGCCAAACTCTACACCATTGCCCCACTGGACGAGGTTAATTATGGCAGTTGATCCAGGCTCCCAAGGCGAAGCTTGGACCAAGACGGCATTTAATCACTCCAAGTGGAAGACCATGAAAATTCCCAGTCATTTTGACACTGCTCAGTTGCCTAACTTCGATGGAGTAGTTTGGTTTCGTAAAACCATCGAGCTTTCCCCCGAACAGGCCAAGTCCAAAGCCATCCTGCATCTCGGCCAAATCGATGACATGGACGTCACTTGGGTCAACGGCACGCGGGTCGGTGGCTACGAAAACCCCGGCCACCATTACACGGTACGCAACTATCCCGTTCCTGCAGGTCTCCTAAAAACTGGAAAGAACACGATTGCAGTACGAGTCATGGACCACGGTGCTCCCGGAGGCATCGCCGGAAAACCAGAGCAACTCTTCCTTGAATTGGGAAAGGAAACGGTTCCCCTCGCCAATCTGTGGCACTATGCCCCTGGAGCGAATTTGAATGCGCTCAATAAACATGCTAAGATTCATGCTTTCCTTCGTCCGCTCACTAGGCCAGCTAAGCCTGTACCCGCATTTGCTAAAGGCTTCAAAATTACAGGTGATCAGACTATCATCCTTCTCGGCGGGGCAAATGCTGCTGAAAGTAGCCGTTACGGTTGGATCGAGACTCTCATCTCAGCAAAGCACCCAAAACATCAACTGAGTTTTCGCAACATGGCCTGGCCTGCGGACACGGTTTACCAACAACAACGTCCACGAAATTTCTTTAGTGTTTCCAAGCCCAGTTACGGTGAAGCTGATCACCGACCCACGATTGCCGCCGACACTATCTTCCTCTGGTTCGGCAAGATGGAGTCACTGGAAACTGGCAGTGAAAAAAGTCCTGAGAGTTTCCGCACATCTTACGAAGCAATCCTCAACCAACTTGACGATTATACTGGACGCGTAGCGCTTATCACTCCGGCTCCCTTTGAGGATCCACTCGGCATCGGCTTGGACTCCGAAGAGCTTAACACAAATCTCGCTGAATATGTTGTCACAATTCGTGAACTTGCCAATAATCGAGGTTTACCTGTGGTCGATTTGTTTGCTGAACTTAAAGGTAATCCGGTTACTAGTGACGGTCAGATGCTCTCCACTGAAGGTCACCGCCTCGCGGCTGAAGCAATCGCAAGGCAACTTGGATTTTCATCGCAACTCTCTACCGGCAACGAAACCTTACGCGGGACGATCGTTTCTAAAAACGCCTTATGGCGTCAATACTGGTTACCTACTAACTGGGCTTTTCTTTATGGTAACCGCCAGACCCAACCCAGTAGCCGCAGTCATATCAGAGGCAAGCCAAGATGGTTTCCTGAAGATTTAAAAAAATCACTTTCGGATCTGGAAAAAATGGAAAAGAAGATCTGGAAAGAATTACCGAAAAGTGACACTGATTAGGATCATCTCCTTATCGATTGAAGTGCGAAGAATTAAATCTAAATGGATTTAAAAGGAACCCAAACATGATAATCAGCAGACTTTTCGTTGGACGGTTTCTGGAGATGCCCGCCAACGCACCGGCCAATTGTGCCGGCGGGGCGGAAACAATTATAAAGCCCAACTTGCTCTTGCCGTCCTTCTCGAAGAGGACCGCCACGCGCCCGTCAGGAAGGACGCAGACGTCGCTGTATCCCGAGGAACCTTCGTAATACATCTGTCGCCACGGCCAAGTCTTCCAGAGAATAAAAATGCAAATAGATCAATATATAGCGTCTTCATGCTGTAACCGTAAACATACCCCCCAAAACCGCATAAGCACCACATTCACTGCACGGACGATAGCGACAACTTCAAACGCGCACCGAGCGTAAAGATGGTATTATCAAATAACGTGGTACCGTTAACTTCTTTGATCTGATCTATACGTTCAAGTAGCCTAGCAAAGGCCGAAACATGAAATCGATCCTTCTTCAACTAGACTATAACAATCCTCTAGATGTGTGAATGATTGTCACAACAATCGAAATTAAAGAAAAGACCAGACCCAGTCATATAGGATGTAGATTCAATTTCTGTACCGATCACATAGAAGATCAAAAAATTAAATTCCCTCCACAAATCGCAGGCCAGCTTAATACTAAATCCCATAACAATCTTGAAATTATACACTATTTTTTCAGTATAAGTAAATAGGTCATTAAGAACAGATTATTGTACTAGCCAGTAATCCGTCTTTGTATATGGTTTAACACGGAGACATTCTCCAGTTAATCAATCTGATGATGAATAATTTTTCTGGGCCAAAGCAAGAAGTCATCTCTGGGATGGAGGACTTCGTCTCAAGCCAGCTGCAGTATTTGAAACCAGTTGAAGAAAGCTGGCAGCCCCAAGATTGGTTGCCAGATTTGACTAGTGAAGATTGGGCCGAACGCGTACAAGCTTTCCGCGAACCCGCTAAGAGTCTATCAGACGCAGTCCTCGTGGTTTTGGTTGGAGACATGGTGACTGAAGAGGCTCTACCAACGTATCAAACATTGATCAATGGATTCGAAGGCGTCAGCGACAAAACTGGCGCCGACACAACCCCTTGGGCGCAGTGGACTCGAGGTTGGACTGCAGAAGAAAACCGGCACGGTGATTTGCTGAACAAATACCTTTACCTCACAGGACGAGTTGATATGCGTGCAGTAGAAGTAACGATTCAAAATTTATTATCTAAAGGCTTTGATCCAAGTACGGCGCAGGATCCTTATAGAGGATTTATTTACACCTCATTTCAGGAGCGAGCCACCAAAGTTTCGCACAAAAATGTAGCTCAACTCGCGCGAGCGGAAGGCGATGATAACTTACAAGGTATCTGTAGTGCCATTGCTGCAGACGAAGCCCGCCATGAAAAGGTCTATACCAATTTCATTAGTCACATTTTTGAACAAGATCCCAATGGCGCTATATTGGCGTTCCGTGATTTAATGCGCGCCCAAATCGTAATGCCCTCTCATTTAATGCAAGATGGCGCCGACCCAAACTTGTTCGACAATTTCTCCATAGTCGCACAACAGTTGGGCGTTTACACCGCCAAACATTATTCAGAAATCATGGAACACTTGGTCTGCACTTGGAATGTGGAAAACTTAACCGGACTCAGTGGCGAGTCAGCGAAGGCTCAGGATTATTTATGCCTCCTAGGTTCTCGTTATGCGAAATTGGCTGAACGGAGTCAGCGCCGCACAGCCAGAATCGAGCAGAGGAAATTTAGTTGGATCTTTAATCGGGAAGTGTAACTCCACTCAGGCCTGAATCTCAGAGACCGTTCCAGTGCTATCGGCATAATTGTCTCGTTTAATTCCCAAGGCCTTGAGTTGAGTTAGCCACAGGTTCGCAAGAGGCGTACCCCTCTTGCAATGAACGTGTTTGCCCATTTTTAACTTACCTCCACCCCCTCCACCAACAACTAATGGTAGGTCATTGTACTGATGAGTTGTCCCATCCCCCATGCCAGCACCTAACGTAAAGATGGTATTATCTAGTAGTGTGGTACCGTTAATTTCTTTGATCTGATCCATTCGTTCGAGGAGTCTAGCAAAGGCAGACACATGGAAACGGTCCAACAGAAGAAGATGCTCAAGGTGGTTACCAATAGAGTGCGTCATAGCATGATGACTGTAAGGCTTGTCCAAAATACCTTCCCAATTAGTGGGTGTTGTCCAACGCTCAGGCCCAAGCATTAGAGTGCCTACATTTGTGAGTCCATTTTGCAATGCCGTAACTAAAAGGTCCCCCATTAAGTGAATGTACTCGTTACGTGGCAAGTGCTCAGCGGGCCGTTTAATTTTAGCTTCAGCCAACTCCGATTTCATTTTCTCAATTCGATCCATTCTTGTCTCTATGGTTCGTATCGATTCCAAATATTCTCCGAATTTCTGACGATCTTCGGCACTTAAACGCTTTTGTAGTTGGCTCGCATTGCCAAGGGCAAGATCCGTTATATTACGAAAGCGAGTGTGTGATTGTGTCCCAAACAACCGGTCATAGACTTTCCGTGGATCCCTCATCGATGGTGCAACGTGGCCAGTCCCGTACCAGGACATATTATCAAAGTAAATCGACTCGATGTTATTCTTGTGATCATTACAGCTCAATTCGAGCGTCGAGTACGGCGTCGTCGTACCAATACTATCAGCAGCTACGTGATCCAGAGTACGGGTCAGTGGATAGGCCGAGTTTTTGACCTCATATGGGGCAACGCTGGTCAGAAAACAAGACGCGCACTGGGCATGAGAATCTGTACCGTGTTGGAACGTGCGATCCATTCCAGTGATGACCGATATTTTTTTTCGCATCTTATCCAAAGGCGCTAATGTCGGAGTAAGAGTCAGTTGATGACTGCCAGGAGGAACCGTCTTCCCTTCAAATCTCCATACATTGTTCTGCCCAGCGAACGGAGGTAAAGGACGATCACTCTCACCAGGGAAGAAACCGCGGCGCGTGATCCCATTAGGAAGATAAAAGAAAGCTAAACGTTGAGCTGGATTCTCTGTTTTGCTTTTGCTCGTATCGGCAAAGCTTTCCAACCAGGGCAAGCTCAAGGTCGCTCCACCGGTACATGTTATAAATTTACGACGCGAAACAGTTTCAATAGTATCGTTATCTCTCATCTTAATAATGCGTTTTGTTAATTGCTTGGTAAATCATTCGGCTTACAATTTGAAAATACTTACTTAGCATTTAATTGACTCTAATTGCTTGAATCTTTTTTCTTAAAATTATCTTTCATTAGGAAAGGCTCACTCATGGCTATGCTCTTTAGGACAACTCGCATATTGTCCTCTCCCGCGATTGCCCGAGCCGTCATTTCATCAAGCGCGGGCGAATCTGCAGGGCCCAATTCTCGACTCAAAGCATAAGACAATAGATGCGCGATGAATCCACGAACAAAGCGGTGCTTTTCCTTAATTACAAACTGCTTGAATTCTAAAAATGTTTTAAACTCATGCTGGTTGAATAGAACCCCACTAACATCGACATCTCGGCCATTTTCATACTTATCACGCCAAACTCCAGTCGGCCCATAATTTTCTAATGCAAAGCCCATCGGATCTATCTTGTTATGGCAACCCGCGCAATCCTCACGTTCTCGGTGAGCGGCTAACCTCTCTCGAATAGTGAGTTTGGCTAGCTCCTCGGTATTAGCTTCGGGTAGGGGCGGAACATCAGCAGGAGGCGGCTCAGGCGGCTCATTAAATATTACCGCATTGATCCATGCGCCACGGGTAATTGGTTGAGTTCTGGTAGGAGTCGCCGTCATCGTCATGACAGCCGCATTAGTAATGACGCCACCTCGACGTGGATCATTCAACGGCACTCTCTTAAAGAGCTGAGTCACAACGTCATGACCAGCCTTGGAATGGCCCTCATAATTAGCCTTCAACATACCGTTCTCCCAGGTGAACTTTGGATCCAGTAACTCAACTATCGATCGGTCCTCAATATAAATAGTCTCGAATAGAAGTAACGGTTCCGGCAACATATGCATGCTAGTTCGATACCCATCAACAAGATAAAAGTAAGGGAACTTTTTAGGGTCAGGCACCGATGTAATTAGACGATCAAGCTGCAACCACTGCGCTGGAAAGTTGTCACAGAATCTACTCGACCTACGATCATTCAACATCCGATCAATCTGAGAACTGAGAACTTTTGAATCACTTAGCTGACCATTCTCTGCCAAATCGAGCAACAAATCATCAGGGATGCTACTCCAGAAGAACAATGCTAGACGCGAAGCTAATTCGTAATCGGCAATACTTTGAGCATTGATTCCTTTATCATCAATAGTTTCAACTTTGGGAGCTTCATAAAAATAGAGAAAATCAGGCATGCCAAGAACTACTCCGACCACACTCCTCATTGTATTTTCTAATGAAGCCCCATCACCGTGCTGCTTTAAGGCGAATTTAATAAATCGATTTAGTGTCACTGGATCAACTGGCCCACGAAATGCACGTCGAAGAAACTTTGTGAGCCTAGAATGAATGACTTCTTCTATTTTTTCCTCAGTTCCAGCATCAGGAGATGCGAAGAGCCAAGGCCAACTGCGGCACTCTTTAGAGTTCAGATCTGGACTCTCTGAGATGGTCTGACTGAGGTTAAGAAAAGACTCCATTAATAACGGCGAGAGCGTTAGATGGTCAGCTCGATTATCATAACCATGCTCGGCTCGCTTGTCCTGTGGAAATGATGCCACACCCTTGAATCCTTCTGGACGTTGATTGTCTATGTCCTTACTCAGTGGTCGACTGGAAACGCGTACTTGGGTTGGCATCTTTCTGGTTTCGGGCTTGAAGTAATCCTCACGCCGACGCATCAACCGCTCATTTAGTCTGAATATTTCACGATCCAACTCTAATAAATCCACCACAGCATTATTATACTGGAACCGATTCATTCGACGAATCGGAGTATGCAAAAACGGTTCATCTTTGAGGGACTCACTGAGAATTCCCTTTAACCAGACCACCATATTCTTTCGTTCAACTTCCGGCAAAGGTGGCTCATCCTCTGGAGGCATCTCGCGATCTTTCAAAACCTTGATCAGAGTTTCGATTAGATTAGGCTTAGCTAAAAGGGCATTACTCGATTTCAATTCCTTCAAGTTGACCTTTCCTTTAACCTTACCGTCCTTACCGTGACATTTGATACAATGTGAATCGAACACTGAATGAATGCCATTCAGTGAATCTATTGCATACAAAGGCATTGAAGCGCCGATCAAAAGAATTGAAGCGCAAAGGCAACTTACTATAGTCTTGCCAATACCTCCTAATTGAATCTCCTTGAGATAAGAGAAGTCACTTATGGTCCCTTTAACTTTTTCTTTCACAAACTAGGTAGCAAAAACTTATAAAGTAATGATACACTCAATATTAAATCCATTACCAACATTATTACTAAAAGCTGTTTTATACTTATTTAAGTTAGCTCGAATCGGTTAACGCTCGACAATCAGCATTCATGCATTTTGAATCATTAATTCAATGAAACGACTCCTCGCAATCTCATTAATATACTGCTTTTCGTTACCCATATCACTGTCCAAGCCAATCGATGTCATTATTTACTCGGCAACTGCATGGTATAGACACCCTGAAATACCTAAATTGAACGGATTTTTGGTTCGGCTAGGCGCAAAACATAATATCAACATCAGTGTGACGGAGAATCCAGCTGACCTGAAATATGAAAATCTTAAGGACTATAACTTATTACTTCTTAATAACTCCACAAACCTAGGTGAGAATATCCCCACAGAGATTCAAAAAGAGATCATAAATTGGTTCGACGGAGGAGGAGCAATAATGGCAATGCATGCAGGAATAGTGCAGAACGGAACATGGCCAGAATTAATTAAAATTGCAGGGTGCGATTTTGATTCTGATTCTGATTACATGGAAGCCCGATTTTTAGTTGATCCAAAGGCTGAAGGGGATCCGCTCCTTGCAGGAAAGAAAGATCAATTCACTTACACCGCTGACTGGCTTTGCTTTAATCGGTCCGTGACGGACCTCCCCGGTGTAGAAGTACTGCTCCGACTCGATGAAAAAAGCTACACCCCAATCAGAGAACATCCGAGTTATGTAGGCAAGAAACCAATGGGAGACGATCATCCAATTTGCTGGCGCCGGAAAGTTGGAAAAGGTCGCTATTTATTCACCGGACTTGGGCACGACGTCCGTTCAATTGATAATGAATTTGCACGGAAGCACCTAATAGCAGGAATTAAATGGGCAGCAAATTCGACCCAAGTAAAAGAAAAGAAATAACCAAAGGGAAACTATAACAAATTTCTGAAACTTATATCCTCCCAATAAGTGAAAGTAATATTATTCATACTGGTTACTGCAATTGGCTGCACAATGAGCCTAGCAAATGAGCAGTGGTCTCAATTCCGTGGGCCCGAAGGGAACGGTCACATCAATACCACCTCACTCCCATTAGAATGGAGTGAAAATAAAAATATATCATGGAAAACAGCCATACATGATCGTGGATGGTCTTCTCCCGTAATCTGGAACAATCAGATCTGGATGACAACGGCAACTAAGAATGGTAAGAAAATGTTTGCCCTTTGCGTTGATAAAGAGACCGGAAAAATTCTTTATGACATTCATGTATTTGATGTCGAATCGCCACAAGCCATAACAATCGACAATACTTATGCCTCACCAACCCCAGTCATTGAAGAGAGCCGCGCCTACGTTCATTTTGGAACTTATGGGACAGCCTGCATAGACACTTCCAGTGGGGATATAATATGGACTCGTAGAGATCTTAAATGCGATCATGAAAATGGTGCTGGGCCCGCTAGCTCCCCGTTTTTATTTAACGATTATTTAATATTCAATGTTGATGGAAGGGATGTTCAATATGTTATCGCTCTAGACAAAGAATCGGGAAAAACAGCATGGAAAACAAATCGCTCAATTGACTTTAGCAGTGTTCAGGTTAACCAGAGGAAAGCTTATGGGACCCCATTAATAATACCACGAGGAAAAGAAGAGCAAATGGTAAGCATTGGAGCGAAGGGTGTTTTCTCATACGACCCACAGAACGGAAAAGAACTCTGGAAAGCACTGCACCGTGGTTGGTCAATCGCTCCTCGTCCAGTTTATGGAGAAGGCCTAGTCTTTACAATGATCGACCGTGACAGACCCGAACTATGGGCGATTCGTCCAGACGGTAATGGTGATGTAACTGATTCTCATATTGCGTGGAAATCATCAAAGAGAATGCCGCCGAGGGCCTCTCCGTTAATAGTTGGAGAACTTTTATTTGTGGTTGATAGGAACGGATACATTTCTTGCCTCGAAGCCAAGACCGGAAAGCTCTTTTGGCAGGAACGCATGAAAGGTTCTTTCTCAGCTTCACCAATTCATACCAACGGTCTCATTTATTTTTTTAATGAGGACACGGTATGTACTATAATCAAACCAGCTCGAAAACTTGAAGTCGTCGCAACAAATAAATTAACTGAAGGACAACTCATGGCCACACCAGCAATTGATAATAACTCAATTTATATTCGAACAGCGAAAAACCTGTACAAAATTAAGGTTGCTTCTCGACGCTAATTCCCAGTTGATTTCAGTAGATAATGAGCACACCCAAGGCATAATAAGCCTATTGTTATTTGTTAAAATTAACACTTCCTTGTAAGCCCTTTGTTTTTTATCATTAGCCAATGAAGATGCTAAAAGAATTTTATTTCACATTCTTACTTTTTTCACTGACCATTATTTCATCAAACGCAGATCTTGTAGCTCACTGGCCTTTAGACATCGATGGCAAGGACGCTACTGGAAACGGGCATGACGGACAAATCACTAACGGCATCGTATTATTTGAAAATATTGGAGCATCAAACCGCACGGCAACCGCAGCCTCTTTTCCTGACAATGGTCGAATTGATATCCCCTTTAGCCCTGATTTGAATCCTGAAAGTTTCACTGTCACCTTATGGGCAAAACCCACATCAACAAACGGTTACGCTTCTCCAATCACTAGCAGGAATGATGTAAACGGTGGCGAGTCAACTCATGGATACATTATTTACAACGACAGTTCAGGGAATTGGAATTTTTGGACAGGAGATGGTGTCCCAGGATGGGACACTCTGTCTGGAGGCACTATAAATATCAATGAATGGACTCATATAGCAATCTCCTATAATTCAGAAACTGAAACAAAAACAATATGGATCAACGGTACGGAGAAAGGGTCTGACTCGGCCCCAAACCAGTACAGTCCTAACGGCACCGTAGGAGCAATGGATTTGCACCTAGGTGCTGGACAGGATGATGGCGCTAATTTTTTCTTTTCAGGTGACATTGATGATGTAGGCCTCTGGGATGAATCTCTTGCTGAAGAGGAAATTAACAACATTATGGAAAATGGTATCAGCAGCACCCTAGTTGATCCTAGAATTAACGTCCCTTCAAAATTTACTGCAGAACTAGAAGCATCAGAATCATTCACTATTGAAGTTTCAAACCGCGGCGAAACGATAAACCTAGTGATTGATTCGATCGAAATTGTCGGACTCAACTCTTCAAATTTTACGATCACCACCATCCCCGATCCCATCGAACCTGGCTCTGAAAGTCTGATTGAAATTAGATTTGATTCCAGAGGCGAATCCGGAAAGTTCGAAACGCAGCTTGAAATCTATAGCAATGATCCTAACAGAGAATTATTAACAGTTGATATATTAGCAACAGTACATGATCCAAGCCTTAACATCGTACAAGAATTTAATTTCGGAGTTTTCAGTTCTGGCTCAGGTCCACAGGCCGCTAACATACAAATAAAGAATGACGGAACATCACGTGAACTGAACCTGTTAAAGGTTTCCATCATTGGAAAGGATGCTGATAATTTTTCAGTCCTGAGCTTTCCACCATCCTTAGAAGCAGCCAGCGAGGTCGGAAGCATTGCCTTAGGCTTCGACCCCAAACAAGACGCCGGCCGGTTCTCTGCCCAACTTGAAATCGTTAGTAATGACGCATTAAGTGAAACTCTTATTGTCAATTTATCTGCAGAAGTCGAAATAACAAATCCATTAGTAGCTTGGTGGTCACTGGATGAAGACGCGAGTGATAATTCAGGGAACGGATTCGATGGAATTGTGCAAGGAACAATCAATTTTGGTGAGAGCGGAGCAAACGAAGCCACTGGAGGCGCTAGTCTCTTTAATGGATCTTCACACATTGACATCCCGTGGAACCCCCAACTAAATACCGAGGATTTTAGCGTGACTTTATGGGTTAACCCTTCGGCAGCAGGAGGCTCTTACCGGTCCCCCATAACTAACCGTGATGATGTTGCTCCTGGCGGAGCGTTCCGCCACGGTTGGATCATTTATAATAATCCAAACGGTCAATGGTCATTCTGGAACGGCGGAGGCCGTGGCTCTGACGGAGCATGGAACGGCATGAACGTTGGCCCCGTAGAAATAGATGAATGGCACCACTTGGCAATTACCTATGATAGTAATTCAAATACCAAAGTGTTTTACATTGATGGATCTGAAGTCAGCACTTCAACCCCTATTTCTTTTAGTCCCAACAATAGTGAAATCGATGATGAATTAACTCATGAAGACGAAGACCTCCATATCGGGGGAGGCGGTGACTTAGGAACTAGTTTCCGTTGGTCAGGACTCATCGACGATGTCGGACTCTTTCGAACCTCTCTCAATGCCGAAGAGATCCAGTCAATCATGACTAGCGGCGTCATGAGTATTAATAACAACACCCCTTTTAGCATTGAAACGATAACTCGTTCCGAGGACGGTCAGTTAATTATTACATGGAACTCTAACCCAGGAATAACATACGCGATTGACCGAGCAATTGGCAATTTTAAAGCTAATGACTGGGAAGAGTTAGATGACAGCTCTTTGGCTACTGAAAAAGTGACCAGTTATACTGATGATGACATTCTCGCTGGAGCTAAGGCCGTCTTTTACAGAGTTAGACTTTCCGAATAGCTGTCCACACTTTCAATATAGCTAACCATACTCTCCTGAGAGCTAATTGGCACACAAAGAATTGAGGTCAAGGAAACTGTATCCTTGGATTGATTCACATAGGCAGACAGCTAAGATGTATCTCGATACTATCTAATTAATATGAGAAATAACATTACTCGCCGACGCCTGCTCACAACCACAACCGCTGCCGGAGCTGGCATTTCAATGCCGCAATTACTGCTAGGACAAAAAGGAAGCCAATCCGTTATTATAGGTAAAGGTAAACATCGTTTCGAAGTCCAACACGACTGGGCAAAATTACCCGATAAATATTCCTGGCAAACGACACACAATGTAGCCGTTGATGCAAAAGGGCTGCTCTATGTCATTCACGAAGGTCACGCAAACAAAAAGGACCACCCTTCCATTTTCGTTTTTGATCAAAAAGGTGAATTCATTCGAGCATTTGGGAATCAGTTTCAGGGCGGTGGACACGGAATCGAAGTCCGCACAGAAGGGAAAGATCAGTTCCTCTATGTTTGCTCATACCAACAAGTAAAATCTTTCGCCAAAATGACACTCAAAGGCGAAACCGTATGGGAGAAATATGCACCAATGGAAAGTGGTGTTTACAGAAAAGATGAGGACACTGTCCGAGTAAAGCGCTGGGGAAGGGACGCATTCATGCCAACCAATTTTGCGTTCCTTGACGATGGCGGATTTCTCCTTGCGGACGGTTACGGATCATTTTACATCCACCGTTACGACAAGGATGCTAACTGGGTCTCTAAATTCGGCGGTCCAGGAGGAGGTAAAGGTAAATTCAATACACCTCACGGAATATGGATCGACCGCAGACCTGGAAGAAAACAACAAATCGTAGTCTGTGACAGAGCACATCATACCCTCCAATATTTCACAATGGAAGGAAAGTACGTCGAGACTCTGCCAGGTTATGGACTTCCAGCCAATATAGACTCATGGAAAAACCTTCTACTAGTTCCCGAACTTCATGCACGGGTCACCTTACTCAATGATAAGAATGAAGTAGTAGCAAGACTCGGGGATGACGTTGAACGGGTTACCAAGAAAGTGAAAGGAGTACGCAACGATTCCAAAAAATGGCTTCCAGGCAAGTTTGTCCATCCACACGACGCCTGCTTTGATGATGATGGCAATATTTTCGTTGCTGAGTGGGTCTCTACTGGTCGCGTGACACGATTGCGCCGATTAAGCTAATTAACATAAAATAAAAACAATCAAAATCCTCAATGAACTTATGACGAGTATTCATCATCTCATATTTATTGTTCTTATATCAATTTCATGCACCTCTAATTCATTTGGGCAAAAGAAAAAAAGAATTGATCTACTAGCCATACCCGAAGTCACTCGTGACAAAGTCATCTGCTTTGCTCTTTATACCGTTCATGACAAAACTCTTAAACTTACTGCTCAGTTCTATCCCCTGAAGGAAGCCGAGCCCCGGGAAGCTCGACTAGAAATCAAGCGTGATGAAAAATGGATAAATGTAAAAAATGCTAACATTATTGAACGAGGATGGACTGCCCCGTTCAGAGTTAACAATTGGGATGACTCACAAAAAGTTTCCTACCGAGTAAGACATGGAAAAAATGCAATATACGAAGGAGTAATTCAGAAAAATCCTATCAACAAAAACGAATTTGTTATAGCCGGATTTACCGGTAATTCCATCAATCCAGGTCACGGAGGCGACATCCCAAAAAAGGATCTAGTTGAAAATATCAAAAAAATTAAACCTGACCTTTTATTTTTTTCGGGAGACCAAGTCTACGATCACCGGCGCCATTATGCGGCCTGGTTAAAATTCGGCAGAGACTTCGGCGAAGTGATTAAAAATCATCCCACGGTCACTATTCCTGACGATCATGACGTTGGTCAACCCAATCTCTGGGGACATAACGGCAAAAAGTCCACTCTTCCTGGAGCCTCAGATGGCGGATACACGATGCCAGTTGAATATGTAAAGGAAGTTGAACGGGCCCAGACGAGTCACCTCCCAGACCCTTATGACCCTACACCAATTAATAGAGGGATCGGCACTTACTACACTAATCTCAATTGGGGCCGTATAAGTTTTGCTATTATTGAAGATCGAAAATTTAAAACAGGCCCAGCTGGAATGATCCCCAAACAAGGACCAAGGCCTGATCATATCCGCAACCCTGAATACGATCCCAAGTCAGTGGATGTACCTCAGGCTCGCCTACTCGGTGACAGACAGCTTAAATTTCTTGATAAATGGTCTCAAGATTGGAGCAACACTGATATGAAGGTTGCCCTTTCTCAGACTATTTTCTGCGGAGGCGCACACATCCATGGCAAGATCGGAGGCAGATTACACGCTGACCTTGATTCTAACGGCTGGCCACAAACTGGACGGAACAAAGCCATAGCATACCTGCGCAAAGCTTACGCTTTCCATTTTGCCGGGGACCAACATCTTGGCACTGTCTTTCACCATGGAATCAATGAATGGCGTGATTCTATCTATTCTTTCTGTGTTCCTTCTATAGCTAACCTTTATCTTCGGTGGTGGAAACCACTTGAACCAGGTAAAAATCGCAAGTCAGGAGAAGACCCCATTCTAGGAGACCATCTTGACGGATTCAATAACAAGGTCACCGCAATTGCTGTTGCAAATCCCTCACCAGAAAAGGGAGATGACAGGCTTACTACTAGGGCAGCAGGTTTTGGAGTAACTAGAATTAACAAACAAACACGAGACGTAACCTTCATTTGTTGGCCTCGTAACGTTGACGTTTCAGCAAAGGATGCAAAACCATACCCAGGCTGGCCATTCACATTCAACCAGCTCGACAATTATGGCCGCAAGGCCGTTGCCTACTTACCTTCTCTGCAAATAGATAAAGAAAATCAAGTAGTTCAGGTCATCAATGAAAAAACCCGGGAAATCGTCTACACTCTAAGGATTAAAGGAACAACATTCAGACCAAAAGTTTTCACAGATGGCTCATACACAATCAATGTAGGTGAAGGAACTTCACTCAAATCTCTTAAAGGAATAAAAGCTCATAACAAAGCAGAAACACTAAAAGTTAAGCTCTAATAAACAAAAAAACTTATCCTCACTCACGTCAAAAAAGTACAGACATACTGCCATATACCCTCTCTCACAGTAATACTAAATCCTGAATCACCCGGAACTTCAAAATATTCACCTCCGGTAAAGGTCTTATTAATACTCTCACCGTCTAATGTCACATTACATGATCCTGAAGTGATCTCCATCTTCTCAGGAGAAGATGTATTAAAATGATAGCCCCCCTGGATAAATGAGCCCCAATGTTATTCTTGCTCCAGAATCCTTTCTAAGAGAATGTGAGATTACTTTACCATCAAAGTAGATGTTTGCTATTGCTGAAGCATTTACATTATTAAAGTTCATATCGGTATATTTAAATTCATTTGGAATATATCAAGCCACGAGGTGACATATCACCCAATTGACAGCTCAAATTAGTAGTAAAGCTAATTCCTAAGTTTATTTAACGCCTGCCTTGCTCCCTGATGCCCCTGAGCTGCAGCTTTACGGTACCAATTAACCGCTTCATCAACATTCCTTTGCACTCCCCTACCTCGCACATACATCACTGCCAAATTATACTGAGCTAGCATATTCCCCTGTTCCGCTGACTTCCTCCACCACTTAACAGCAGTCACTGTATTCTTGGCAACCCCTATCCCTGTAGCAAATCGAATCCCCAAATGAGCCTGAGCCACTTTTTGACCTTGGGCTGATGCTTTCTTCCACCAATAAACTGCCTGTCCTTCATTTTTAACTAATCCCTTCCCTTTTGCATAAAAGAATCCTAATTGAGTTTGAGCATTCATATCGCCCTTTTCCGCAGATTTACGATACCACTTAGCCGCTTCTCGAAGGCTCTGATCAACTCCATCTCCAGTTTCATAGGCAGTAGCTAAACTGAACTGTGCCTTTGCATGACCTTGAGCCGCTGACTCGCGAAACCATTCCACGGCCTTACCGGCATCACGTTTCACGGTGTCTCCATACCAATGCAATTGCCCTAAGTCGTACTGTGCCTGCTGATCACCAGCCTTAGCTTTTGCTTCTGTTGCTTGATCAGCAACCACTAAATTCATCAGCGAAAATGAAATCGCCAGGAGATACAAGTAACGCATAATAAATAAAAATATTTAAAAAGAATTATCCCTTACCAGGGCACACTTTTAGATTTTACTTTAAAAATTTATGTCTTTTACGAACAAACTCAACAAAAAATCCATCAGATTTTAAATCTTTATATGTTGTCGCAATTATTCATATTTGCAGAAATCCATAACTTCTGGGTAAATTGACTAAATGCGATTACCTCTTTTTTTTATATCATTACTTACATTTGCATTATTCGGATGCTCAAAAAATAATAATTCGACAAAAATAGAAGAACTTGAAAAAAGGATTGAAAAGCTTGAGCTCATTCAAATTAGCATTGAAAAATTTGAAAACATCCAGCAAGCGGTTCCAATTCTAGAGGCTATCCCAATAACAATTCAAAACGTAGAAAGAATCGATGAGATGCTTCTAGAGTTATCTAACGACTTAAAAAACCACAACCACAAACCCAGTTAAATGCCAGAGGCGAAAATTAACTCCTAATCCATCCTAAAATGATACGACGGGAAAGTTTGTCTAGGATATTAGCTGACTTTGGAGCGCCATCAATTACGGGCGGATGCATCTCATCAGCACATCAAAAGAAATCTCCAAAAACAAAAGAGCTTAGCCTTTCATTGCTTTACCGGTTACAAATAGAAGCCCAGCCAAGCAAAACGATACCCAGATTCAATGGGAATAGGGCACTACCAGATTGATCTTCACCGCAGTAGCGAAGGAAATAATTATATTAATTTCCTTGCCTGCCTTTTGAGATACCTCTTCGATCGCTAATTCCAGAAAGACTAAATAATTTAATTGCTGCAGCAAAAAATATAGGCACTACCCACGTCACTAATGGCTGTTATAGACTTCACCCTGTCGAATGGAATATTGGAGAAGTGGCTGGATACTTGGCTGCCACTTCAATCAAAAAAAATCCACACCCAGAGCTATCAGGAGCAAGAACTCTTCTTTGAATTTTTTCCAACGAAAAATCCAGAAAGAAGACATAGAATTAAACGGCCAGAGAAAGTACTTAATTAGTATGAATGCGCGGAAACAATTAACTAAACTCTTTACCCATTTAATACCCATTCTCTTAATGGGAATAAGCCATACAAGGTGCGTTCATAATAATTCTCAATTCAAAGTTCAGCCCCTGTTTACTAAATCTATAAAATATTCCACTACCATTAAACCCATTTTAGATAAACACTGCATCGAGTGCCATGGATTAGAAGCAACTGAATCCGGACTCGACCTTCGAACACTAAAATCAATTTTAAATGGAGGTGAAAGTGGACCTTCCATCATCAAAAATAAACCCAATGAAAGCCTCCTTCTGGAACTGATTGAAGATCAAATAATGCCTCCAGAAGGAGCCTCCCTTCGGAAAAAACAGATTAAAAGACTAAGATCCTGGATATCATCTGGTGCATCTGCATAACAACGAATGAGTTGTCTACAATAACACTCATTGACCTGAGAGTGAAAAATAATCAATAATATCAATTAAGCCACTAAATTAGACAAAGCCCATGAATGATTCCGACATAACATCCCATAAAAAAAATGAACATAAGGAAAATGAAATCCTTAGGAGAAACTTCACCAAGAATTCCGTTAAAACCATTCTTAGCATTTCACTTCTAGAGCATCTTTGCGCAACTGACCTGCTCGCAGCTAAGGATAAATACACTGCAAAGAAATGGCTCCACTCCGTGCATGAGATAGGTTTAAGCGTCAAAGAAACGAAAATCAGTCAAATACAATGGCAGAAACAAATTGAAGAACTCTTTCAGAATAAAATTGAACTTAATGAACTTCTAAAACTCATCAATTTCGATCAAATCGAGAAGAGCGCTAAATTCGTGGACAATGGAGCCCGGAGCATTCGTCCAAACCTTCCAAAGTCTAACGGATACCCCGAGAGGCTAGTTTTTGGAAGTCAGGTCTTCGCATTAAAAAAAGGGCGCTCAGTAGTGCCTCACGGTCATAACAATATGGCCACGGCTTTTATCGTCTTAAAAGGAAATTTTCATGGTAGACACTATGACCGTATATCTGATGAGAAAGACCATATGATTATCAAACCCACTATCGATGACAAGTTTGGTCCAGGTCAAACCTCTAGCATCTCCGACGAAAAAGATAACGTTCATTGGTTCAAGGCAGAAAACGAACCTGCTTTTATCTTCAATATTCATGTTCTTGGTTTACCTAATAAAAAAGGGGCACCAAAGAGAACGGGACGCCTCTACATTGATCCTGAAGGTGAAAAGCTTGGCAATGGACTGATTCGTGCCCCATTCATTGATTCAAAAAAAGCACATCAAAAGTACGGTTGAAGATTAAAGAATTTCAGTTCTTACAACTCAATTACCCTACCAAATACAGTCTCACTGTAATTACATTCCATCAACATGAGTGAGGTTTAGGCGCAAAAACAGAAACGCTAACAGAATCGGCCACGCATGCGTGCGCGACATTATCGGAAATTAAACTCAATCCATTCCATGAGCATGGCATAGCATTCCATTCTGTGCCCTCTTGTAAGCAAAACCTATAAGGATCATGATGAACCTGGCATGTGATAATTTTTTTATTTTGGGATGCATAAGTGTATAGTAGATATCTCTCCAAAAGAAAAAACTCTAAAGACCCAATCTCAGAAACTTGCAGATCCGATCCTAGTCGATAGGAGTACGAAACATTATCAAGGTCTGCCTTTCTACGGCGTAGGCTATATTCAATTTTTTCACCTTCCTTCGCTTTCATTTCCGCCCAAAAGTACGGTAATTTAAAAACCTCACGGCCAATCTTGCAAGCAATCCACCGATTCGCATCCAAAGAATAGAACCAGACACCAGGGACTCCCCGTTCATCATGAACGTAAGTGCGAACATTACACTCTAGAAAATTGGACAAATACGGCACGGCAGGAAAACCCCTAGGCCTTATATCTCGCATATAAAAAGGAACTATTCCGACGTATGCCTTTCCTTCATAAGTATCAACATAGAGACCTGAAGGTAATGTGCTTTGTATGGCTTCAGGATCCATTTCCCAGTGTAAAAAGAGAAGTTTTTCCCAACGCTGATACATTACTGGCGATTCCTCTTTAGGGTAAACCCTCATTAAATCACGCTGATCGAGAGTGGGAGCTATCATTATTCCTAAAATCTAAGTTCTCAGAAAGTTTAATGACATAGAAAAACAAAAAAAATAGTATTCATTTGAAAGAAATTAATTATTGTATAAGTACAACAATCATGGTCATCACTGTTCTCGCTCTAATTTTCTTATTTGTTATTGTTGGCGTCATTATCGGCTGTCAGCCAAGTTAAAACAAATGGAATAGAAAAACTTCACGAAAGTGGATTTTCCAATGTCGTCCGCAATTATGGACTACTATCAGTTGGTGCCTCTTGTAAGGTCAAGAACTTCGCCTGCATAGACATTGAGAAAGTATCGAGAATTATCCCTAATTATTAATTTCAGACCTTTAGACTTAATTGATTGAGCATAAATCAGAGATCCTGATCGTGTCCGAACCTCAAACCCATCAACTTCCATTTCCTTTACCTCTTTAAACTTTACTGCCCTAACTTTATTTAACGGCACCTTAGTTTTACCAAGCGCTGCCTGCTTAATCGTTAACTCAGCGCTTCCAATCATTTCTTCTAATTGACCATCGATAAAATCACCATCAAAAAACAAAACTCCTTCAGGTCGAGCATCAAGCATTCCGCTCTCTAATGTCCCACCAACAAAATCAATAGCTGCAATCGCAGCACGAGGAATCAACATTGAAGAAAAATCATTCCTAAGAGTTATCATCTTGGAATCGATATTAGTAATCTTTCCAATTAACAATGACCCTCCAATCAACCAAACTCTTCGATTAAGCGCTACCGTCTTAGTCTCAATTTTAGCTCGCGTCTCAGTATCTGGTAATTTCTGAACTTTCGTTATATTAACAGATATGAAATCATCAAAATCAAAATTCGTAACATTTTCCTTAGAATTTGTAACAGATACAAAAGAGTTACTCTTTGTGTTTCCAAAAGATAAAATTCCTAACAATTCCTCTCCACTAGCTGCTGTCACTTTACCTTCAATTCCTTTAAACCCTTCAACAATATAAGCACCACCATCTGCCTCGTGACCTCTAATTGATGGAGCCTTAGCTGCCTCATAATGAGCTCTGACCTGAGATTCAGTTAGTGCTGTTTCATAAATCGCAACTTCATCCATTTTGCCGTTAAATTTTCGTCGACCACCCCATGCTCCTATTTGAGCAACATTGAAAACCGCAACAGGTGAGGCCGCATGATTGCCGGATTGAACTTTCTTACCATTTAGATAAATAGCTCCGACTCCACCATTTAATGAATCATAAGTGGATACCAAATGAAACCAATTACCAATATTAAGAGAACCCTTTTGAGATACGACATTATTCGGACCTCCACCAGAAATCGCTTGCTCAACACTCAAATTTAATTGCACATTGAGGTGATGGTTCCCAGCTCCAAAACTATTTGTAGAATATATAGAGGTTAGATAATTAGCGTCTTTTAAATCTCTCCAATTAAGTTCCTCAATTTTTATCCAAGCTTCGATAGAACTTTGCTTGAATTTCCCAAGCTCTGGAACCCTTATAAAAGCATCAGATCCATTAAAGTCGATCGCAGCTGCCAAGTTTACATGCGCACTTTCAACACCAAATAATACAGTGCCCTCACATTGCCCGTGATTGTCATTTCCAGATAAATCTTTAGCCGTTCCATCATCAAATCCCCAATACGCAATTGGATTATCAGCCATCACCGTTCGAGAATAGACCTGTGATCCGGCCATTAGTTGAAACATTAAAAAAATGTTTACCGTAATGAGAGTTAATACACTCAACGTAATACGAAACTTCATTATTTTTGTAGGAGTTATCTGCATCTAGCTATTTATGTGAATCTAACATGTTACTAATTTTACAACAATTAATTCAATCTTATTTTACAAAAAAAAAGGCGATATCACCTGCACTGGTGATACCGCCGCTTAAGGTTTAATTATTATCTATTCTACTGATTCTCCTCAATTCTGAAGAAGAGCTTACGGGCCCCTTCGAGTGGGTTCTCTAAGCCTGGCTCACCTATTGGAGGATAGACCGTAGTTTCACCACCGGACTCAATGGAATCATCAACGTCCGCATCAAACTCTTCAAGTGTCTCAGAAAAATACAACGCGTAGGTCCTGTTAGGCTTCGAGTTCCACTCGAAGCGGAAACTGTCCTCTTCCGCATCGTAGATCACGCTGGTAAAGTCAAACGGCACGGAAAGTCCAAGCATATCCTCAATGCTCTTTCCTGAGCCTCCGTCCCAAATCTCTTCAATCTCAATCGGTGAGAGTGCCCGCCCCCAGATGGCAACATCATCAACTTTACCCTGCCAATTACGATTCCTCGCATCAGGGTTATCACCGATACGCATCGGATTACCGCGGTCCTGCAATGTTGCTCCGCCCTTACGGGCCACTTCTTCTCCGTCCAGGTAAAGAATCTCCTCTTGAGTACTTGAGTCCGTGACTCCGGCCACATGGTGCCAGGTCTCAGGATCACCCCCAACGGTCATCGCCACATTGTGACGATCAACATCACCATTACCTCCGGTGAAGGTCATCTCCGGTGGATTGTCTCCTCCGCGACGGTGCACCCG
>DUBC01000006.1 GCA_012960505.1 Verrucomicrobiales bacterium | reverse complement strand
CCAGGTTGTTTGATTCATTCGCAGTTTCAAATCAACCAGATACGCCGCTTTTTTTCAAGCCCTCCATACACCACTTTCAGTTATAACTCTTACTAGATCACCAGGTGTATGATATGGCCTTCCCAAAAATTTGGGCCACTTTTCAAGTTAGCATTGCCATCGTATTTGAATGTAGTCTGTTAAAGGTCATGCTCTCCATCGGCACAGGTGGTATGCTCTCAAGAACTGATGACCAATAAACGAGCAAGGCTATGCGTTGTCTAGTTCTGTCGCAAAGTTAGGATTGTTTTTACCAGTGGTTTCATAGTAGCATTCGCGACATCGAACAAACAATATTTTTGGAGCTCTCATGTGCATCAAAAAGAAAATACGACCCCTGCTTGGATTCAAATCATTCCGAAGTGCTCGTATTACCCTGGGCGGTATTGAAACAATTCACATGATTCACAAGGGCAAGATAAAACAACGGACCGAGCAACATCAGACCTTCGCCCAACAATTCTATTCCTGGGCTGCATAGGCAATACCGTTTCAGACACTTTTATATCTCTTTACAATATTTGCGACAGACCAGAGCATAAAAAGCAGTCCTATTGGCGAAGTTGATAATTCGTTCATGAAGTCACACATATTGATTTATTTAATAAAAAGGAAATGGCATGAGTAAATTAACACTGGGAGTCATTGGGACTTCAAAAAAAGAGGGTGAGCGACGAGTTCCAATTCATCCAGAGCACCTCCCTCGCATACCTGAACAAATTCGTTGCCAACTGATATTTGAGGAGGGCTATGGCGCACCATTCGGTATCGCAGACTCGGAAATTACCGCTCAGACCGGGGGCATTGCCACACGCCATGAATTATTGGCAGACATTGGCACGGTTATTATTGCCAAGCCAGTGTTAGCTGATTTACAAGAACTTCGCGAAGGAGGAACACTTTGGGGCTATGTGCATTGTGTCCAGCAACGGGATATTACCCAAACTGCACTTGATCGTAAGTTAACGCTCATTGCCTTTGAGGAAATGTTTGTTTGGACTCCTAACGGTCAGATTGGCCGTCACACGTTCTATAAGAACAACGAAATGGCTGGCTATTGCGCAGTGATACATGCCTTACAACTTAAAGGGATAGATGGACACTACGGGAACCAACGCAAAACGATCCTTTTCAGTTTTGGTGCGGTCAGCCGTGGTGCGATATACGCCCTCAAAGCGCATGGATTTAGAGATATCACAATCTGCATCCAGCGCCCCGATCACCAGGTACGAGAAGAGGTGCTTGATTGTCACTATGTCCGTATTCGGGCAGGCGATGAGGGCGAAGCACGCATGTTGGTCGTGGAACACGATGGAACTGAGCGACCGTTGACTGATTTGATCAGTGAAGCAGACATCATCATAAACGGAATCTTTCAAGAAACGGAAAATCCAATCCACTTTGTGACCGAAGCAGAAAGTTCATGCCTCAAGCGAGGCTGCCTGATTATTGATGTCAGTTGCGACGAGGGGATGGGTTTCTTTTTTGCCAAACCAACCACGTTCAAGAACCCGATGTTTAAATATAAAACCATAGATTACTACGCCGTGGATCATACTCCAAGCTATCTCTGGGAAAGTGCGTCGCGCTCAATTTCTGCCGCTCTCATTGTCCATTTACCAACGGTGGTGGCAGGTCGCGATAGTTGGCAGCAAAATGAGACCATTCGACGGGCTGTAAATATTGATGGTGGCGTGATTCAGGATCCCTCTATCCTGTCGTTTCAAAAGCGTGAGCCGCACTACCCCCACGCCCACATCCCTACGGTTGGGAATGCTGTCCCGAATAAGGTTGAAGGCCTATCCAATCGCTCAACCTGACCGCAGAAACACGCGCTTTAGTTTTATTGTTTGTCGTTGGGCGGTCAGGTTAGCTTTAACGTTGAGGCTGTAGAAAAAACCTCCTTAGGGTCAATTCTCTGAAGATGTTGCATTTCTGGTTTAATATCAGTTCTTTTTGAAGGACCGTTTTAATGGCAAAAATGTTCAAGGTTTTCAATACATCCTGGATCAAAAACGAAAAGGTTCTTGACCCGGTTGAATTGATCCCAAAAAGAATTTCAAAATTTCATTCTTTAAGCTATTTCAACCTTGTTTGTTTTATGACAATGGTCATCTTATGGGGCCTATTGTCAACGGAGACTCTAGCAAGCCAATCAGACAAGCGTCTGGATCCCCTCTTTAAACGCCTTCAAGCCACATTGAGTAAGGTTGAAGCTCAGTCGATTGAAATGACAATTTGGAGAATATGGGTTGAGAGTGACCAAGACAAAGTCAATAACCTGATGAATTCTGGCATTGCCGCTATGGGGAATCTTGACTATGCAACTGCGCTCAAAGTTTTTGATAAAATGGTCGCAATTGCCCCTCACTTTGCTGAAGGATGGAACAAACGAGCAACAATCCATTATTTACAAAAAGACTTCGCTGCCTCTATAAAAGACATCAAACGCACTCTAAATCTGGAGCCTCGTCATTTTGGGGCTCTTTCCGGATTAGGGTTGGTCTTAATGGAAATGGAACAATACGATTCTGCTTTAAGAGCATTTAAAGACGCTCTGAAAGTAAATCCCCACCTCAGAGGAGCAAAGGCAAATGTCGATGCACTCCGAAAACTTCTTGGCAATGTTCAAATCTAATGGTTTAGGTCAATTGACAGGATATTTATGTGACTCTCGGGGCTCACTATGAAGCCGCCGGTAAAAACAATCCGAGATTTGCGACAGAAACGGTTAGCTCTACGTTAGGACAGAGACTTTTAAATATAAGTTCATTTTTTACAGGGTTATTCCATGACAAACCTCGGTACACCTTTCTCATCTTCTACAACTAAACTTCTGCTGTGTGGCTCTGGAGAATTGGGTAAAGAGGTGGTAATCGAGCTACAGCGTTTTGGTTGTGAAGTGATCGCTTGTGATCGTTATAAAAACGCGCCAGCGATGCAGGTGGCTGATCGTTCATACACTTTTTCAATGTTGGATGGGGATGAATTGCGGCGAGTTATTGAGCTTGAAAGGCCTGATTATATCGTGCCTGAAATAGAGGCCATCTCTACCGATACGTTGGTAGAGCTTGAGCGTGAAGGATTTAATGTAATTCCAACGGCGAACGCCGCGCGTCTGACCATGAACCGTGAAGGCATCCGTCGTCTTGCTGCGGAAGAGTTGGGCTTTCTCACGTCCAACTATCAATTTGTTGACAACAAAGAAGCTTTTGATAAAACCGTCGCCGATATCGGCATTCCCTGTGTCGTAAAACCGATCATGAGCTCATCAGGCAAAGGGCAGAGCATTATTAAAAGTGAAGCTGATATCGAGAAGAGTTGGGTCTATGCGCGAGAGGGGGGACGCGCCGGAGCTGGCCGGGTGATCGTGGAAAGCTTTGTTGATTTTGATTATGAGATCACCCTGTTAACAATTCGCCATATCCAGGGTACCAGCTTTTGTCTGCCTATCGGGCATCGACAAGAAGATGGGGATTATCGAGAGTCATGGCAACCGCAGGCGATGAGTGATGTCGTACTGACTCAAGCAAAAGAGATCGCCGAAAAAGTAACAGGCGCACTGGGTGGTCGAGGGATTTTTGGCGTGGAGCTGTTTGTTAAAGGTGATGATGTTTACTTTAGTGAGGTATCACCCCGCCCCCATGATACCGGTATGGTGACAATGATCTCTCAGGATCTCTCGCAGTTCGCGCTACATGCCCGCGCTATTTTGGGACTACCTATTCCAAACATTACGCAACATGGCCCTTCGGCTTCCGCTGTCATACTGGCAGAGGGTAATTCCAGTAATATCCGTTTTAATAACATCGAAGCGGCGCTGGAATCTCCAGACACTCAGCTGCGCCTCTTTGGAAAGCCAGAAGTGAAAGGTAAGCGACGCATGGGGGTAGCCCTCGCACGCGGAACCGACATTGAGGATGCCAAAAAAAAAGCTTTACAGGTGGCCAAGACGGTAAAGATTGAGCTTTAGATAGAGGTCTGAACTTCATGACGTTATTGCTTGATCTCATGAAGAATAAACATGTAGGAGAACCAAAAGGAAATTTAGAAATAGATAGGGTTCTGTCGCAAAGTTCGATTTATGACCTAATACTGATAAAGCATACGAAGTTACATTAATGACTTAGGATGCCTCTGCACGACATAAAATACCGAGTTTCAAAAACCCGTCTCAATAACCATGGATAAGTGGTTAATTTTTAATAGGGCCTGGCGTACATTTCTAACAGCCAAAAAACAAAAGTTATTGGAAAGAGAGGTGTACTTATAATTTTATCATCGCGCTTACCTGCTCACCTAATGAGATAACGTAAAAATATCTATACCGGAATGCTATCCAGAATGAGACCTAACCAGTATTTTCACATTAGTAGGTTGTTAATATTACACACTCAATATAAAATCTGTTGGCCACAGAAAATGAGATGAAAATAGTAACATTATCCACTTGTATTTTTTGGCTCTTGATCATCGTAATGCCACGCATCGCGGGTTCACAGACGAACGAGGTTCCCCCGATTCGAGCGTTTGATCTGAAGATAATTGAAAACCTTGGGCAAAGCATACACCAGCGTGACATCTATGCTGCACGGGCAACGGATATCCTATTTAAGGCGGTAGGCAAGCCGGAGAAACTTGAGGAAGAAAAGATCGGAGGGTGGATCGTACGAGAGCACAGAGGCAACATACTTGTCCGCTTCCTCAAGCAGGTTGACGATGGGTTTCTCCCCGCCTACGACATTACGTTTATCTCTCCCGACAAAGGGATTCTCACGAAGGCCACAGGCAGGCTGTCGCCGGATGAATTAGCACAGTTCAAGGCAAGACAACTTGCCCTCAAGAACATCCCAGAGTTCTGTTCGCCTCGATACAACACAGTTGTGCTACAAGATGTAGACGGTAAAGGCTTTCTGGTCTATGCCCTTGCAGCAACCACAGATCCTGACCTCGTCTTCGTCGGAGGACACTACAGAATGACAGTCTCGCCAGACGGGACAAAAGTCGAGCAGGTGGACAGACTTTTCAAGTCTTGCCTCGTCCTCCGCAAGAGCGACGTACCCAAGGACAGTAATGTAGCAGGTTTGTCGCCTCACATGTCGTAAGTAAAACTCCTGTCGAGACTCACGTCTTTGTTAATCTACTACACAAACAACTTCTGTTCATTGTCACAATGGATGGCAAAATGTGGAAGATTGAGGAAGGAAAGATTTCAGGAATGGGAAATGTGACCAACAAGCGCATGGACCACAACAAAAAATAGCTGCGGTACGGCTGAATAACAACAATATTCCGATTTAAGATTCCTAATGTCTTCTACCTTCAGTTTCAATAACAGTTCTTTTTGAAACATTTTTTTAATGATAAAAATATTCAAGGTTTTCAACACATTTAGGATTCAAAATTGAAGAGGTTTTTGACTCAGATGAAAGAATCTCGGAAGGAATATTTATTCTAACCTTAGTTGCTACAACCTTCTCGAGTTTGGGCCTCTACGAAGAGTTGATATTCTCCTGGGGCAGATAAAGTTTTAACGCCCATCCCTCGCGCTCGCAATCCGTCATTTTCTTCAGGAGGGATGTCTTTTATCCAAACCACCATGCCACCCATTAACGCTTTATAGCCGTCGGACAAGGCGAATTCAATCTCTATCTTCGTTCCGGGGGAGGGAACAACCCTCGATTTAATAAACATTCCTCCGGAAGAGAGGTTCATCGTCAGTCCAACGTGATGCAATCCTCCTACGCCAAATCGAACAAAATATTCGACCACAACACGTTCAATTTTTCGTCCCTTTCTTATCGTCTTTATGTCAAAATCCTTCAATTAAATGGGTATCGTCACACAATGATATCAATGAGACTTTGTTCCGCCTCTAACGCATTCGTTAAAGCAGCTAGATTTGCATCCAAAGCGGCCTTTGAGATGATCTGATCCACTACCTCTTCAGAAAGATCAACGTTAGAGCCCTCCACGATCGTACCGTCGGGTGAAGGAAGCTGTGGACCCGGGATAAGGCTTTTTTCAATGTGAACAACTACCCCACCTGTCCCCCTTTCGCCTTGCAGTAAGGTATCCTTCTTAAACCCGTTTGAGCTGAGGTTTGCTATATTATGGACCAAAATCTTGATCCTTTTTAGACTTGTATCAATTCTAGGTAGAGAACTGTGGATTGCGGAGATCATTTATCTTTTCCTAAATGGGTGTTCGTCTTTTTCGCAAGGAACGATGAATATTTTATCCACTCAACAAAAAACCCATCTTCCCGAGATAAAAGAAGATGGGCAAATAACCAATTCGGTAGCTCAGCTGTCCTAAGGTAAGTCAACCACTTCTTAGGACCGATCGCTTTGCGTCATCACCTTACGGGGATTTTGCCATTTTCGTTCGGTCTCAGTCTTACAATATTGTATGTCCTTACACCAAATATACCACCGAACGCTTAGAAATCAATCCCCTCAGACGGGGGGACTATTTAGGTTCTGTCGCAAATTACTCCAGAGGATAAAAAGGGCCTGGAAATCTCAGTCATACCGCATTGAGTGAAGCGGCTATCCTCTCGCTCATTCTGTAACGCATAAAAAAAGCCCCGCCGGAAAGGATTCCGGAAGGGCGATTTCAATTAAATAAAATCCTTTGTTAGGAAACTTTATTTACGTTTGTTGCTTGTGGGCCTTTCGGTCCATCCGTGAGTTCAAATTCGACTTTATCTCCCTCATCAAGGGATTTAAAGCCGTCGCCGGAAATGGCTGAAAAGTGCACGAACACATCATCTCCGCTTTCAGGGGTGATAAATCCAAAACCTTTGCTGCCGTTAAACCATTTTACTGTTCCTGTAGCCACTGTTTATTTCTCCCATTATAGATATCAGCAATCTGCTGACGAAATGTCCAAAGTTTACTCAACCAGAAAACAGCTTCAGCACATTAAAAAGCGCTATAGCCAATATAAATTTTTCTGCTCACTTTCTACAGTGGACCTACATTTTAATAACATATCAGCACTTAAAGATCAATAAATTAAAACCAGTCCCGGTAATCCTCCCTAAATATAAAGGTGCTCAGAAGTAGAATTTTCCAATATAGTAATTTAGGAGGAGAATCTACGATGAAGAGATCAAGATTTACAGAG
>DUBC01000005.1:556-43914 GCA_012960505.1 Verrucomicrobiales bacterium | reverse complement strand
GCTTCTAAGCTATCATAGGTCCCTGTGCTTGTGTAAACATCATAAGCTTGGCCGTTAACCGTGATTGTCGTTTGAGCCTGCGCTGATACGAGTAATCCAAGAGCTGTTGCAAATGTTAGAAATATTTTCATTCTTAAGTATTAATTAACTGGATTCACTATAAAAGCCAGCATTTTTTTTAAAACAATTTCTTAATAATGAGAATTTAACATTTATAAATAATACAAATAGCTGCTAATTAGGGCTTTATGTTTGTAAGTAGCTCCGAGGGAGGAGTAGAACTTCTAGATATTTAATAGGAAAATTAAAAAGTACGCTTAAAAAAGAGGATTTGATTCACCTATATCGTTTCATTGATATGCGTAGCCAGTTGATCAAATAGAGCGGATAATTTTTGAGTTTGTTTTTGAGCAGTTATCTGAAATTGATCCGAGGTCTTCTGATGTTTTTCTTCAGAGGATAACAGAGTTTCCAAGTGGTTCAGAAATTCTTCAGTGTTTTCCCTAAAGACAAGATGTCCTGCATCAAAATCGCTAAGTAATTCTTTATATTTGTGGGACCAGCCAACGGCCATGGCGGGGGTGCCTGTTGATAAAGCACTCACGAGCCCATGGAACCGGGCAGTGACGGTGACATAAGAATGCTTAATACAGTTTTTAATGTCTCTTGCATCCTCCAGTTCAATGATGGGGCAATCCAAGGCTTGAGCCAGTTCATCTGCTAAGTCCTTATCTTCCTTAGGTTCATGAAGCAGAACCTGCGGTGATACTCCATGCTTTTGCATGTGCTTTCCTGACGCGGTGAATAAATCCAGTAGATCATTTTTTTGCATGGTACTTGAGCTGACCAATTTGTTGTTAACGATCAAACAACCATAAGGTGAATGTTTAATATTAGGGACGGTTCGATCCTTGGTGTTCAGAGCAAATGTGATATCAGGAAATAGCTCAGCATTTTCGAGTCCCAGATTTTTGAGGTGAGCAAGTGAAACCGAGTCCCGAGCGCATAACAATGAAGCATTGGATCCTATCAATTTCATTTCACGTTGCAATTCAGGATCAGTGAAAGGGCCAAACGCTTGTGGCAAAAGGTAATAATGCTTTCCTTCGCGGTTGAGTTTTTTAACCTTTTTACCGAGACGCTTTCGTGCTTTTTTTACTCCCCATGGGTCACCATAAGCGAACCCAGAAATATCGATGTAATGGGTGATCTGAGAATCAGTGACCGTTCCTTGATCCTGGGGGTCTCTGCAGAAAATTTTATCTAATATAGGATTACTAGAAGGGGCGCATTTCTGTAATTTCTTGAAACGTGATTCTGACAGGAACGGTTCATTGGATTGGATTGCGAACGAAGCACCTTCTAAACGCTCATCGAGTTCTTGGCGAACGGTATGCAGCATGAGTTCGGCCCCCTTATTTGGCAACCAAACACCCAGAAGCTCAATGAGCGGTTTTTTTGACATGGTGCAGGGCATCGTCGACGGAGCGTTTAGATGAATAGGCGATCATTGTGTCCGGATCAGGAACGCCCAGTCCGACAAGCATGATAGGAACCTGCCAAGGTTTCAGATTTAGTAATTCTCTCATCTGCTGGTGCTTTTCAGGTATGTCAGGCCAGTTGATAGGTACGGAGCCAAGCCCAGATGAGGTCAGTGCTAGCATCAGCGTCATGGTTGCCAAGGCCGCATCAATATAGATGAGATGATGGTCACGGGTCTCATCATAGCAACCAAGATTGCCGACAACGACAATCAGAGCCGGTAGCTGATCACCGTAACCCCGAACCCCGAGCGGTAATTTGCAGATTTCTTGGATCATTTCTGATTCTGTTGCCATGTAGTAGTCGAAGGGCTGACGGTTACATGCACTCGGTGATTCCAGTGCTACGGTGATGGCATGACGGATAGTTTCTAGTGGCACTGGTTCATTTTTGAAGTGTCGGTGCGATCTTCGGCTCCGGCACAGTTCATGGAATTGGTCGAGGGCTGCTATTCCCGAAGGTTCAAAACGTTTCGCATAAGAAGGAATATCTATTTCCTTATAAGGAGAAAATGTGTGCGTTTCAGAAGATTCTGCTGATGGCAGGGATATAAATTTTTTGTGAGCTTCTTCAATCTCGGGGACTTCATGATCTACCGCTTTGAAGTATTTGTTTAGAACGTCCGCCGCCCATTTAAGTTCAGATTTTGAAACTTTTGAATTGGCTAGGGCCTCAGAGTAAAGGTTCACCGCCGGTCCAATGAACTTTAAGCCAAATATTTTTTTCCGATTTGGAAAACATAACCCTTTTTCTAGCACGTGGATACTGCGTCTAAGATTAGGCACTGTTGTAATAGATCTAGAGAACTGAGCTTGTAGAGCTCTTAGGCCAGCCATTGTTGCTTTAGATTCCGCCCTGAGTGCTTTGGCCAGTTTGCGCCGTTGCTTAGAGTGACGGCTCAGAGGATTTATTCTGGAAAAGAATGAGCTCATCAGTTCCCGGTAGTCGTTGAGTAAAGACTGGATTTTGATCCTGTAATGGCTCCGGCCCTTCCGGCTATCCATCCTAATGCTCGCGCGAGGGTCATTAGGGTACGACCTGCTGTGATGGGTAAGGTTAATATGAGTCCAATCACAGCGATCAATTTAATTAAAATAGAAGTTACAAGGACCAGATTCAAACGAACAGTCCCATTATTTTTTCTTCGGAAGTTCGTATTCGACTGATCCCTGGCCCTTCGATATTGATAAAGAAAAGACAGCCTTTCTGATGGAATGGTTTCATAAACGTAGGCATCTTGAACCCAGGCCGTTGGAAGATTTTGGGCAATTACTTCTGCGTAAAACTTGGAATCTGTTCCGCCCGTATGCCGCATGGACTCATCGAACCAAATATTATGTTCGGAGAAGAGTGAAGTGTCCGCTAGCCAGTTATTGGTTACAATCGTGACTCCCGAAGTTCCTTTGAGGGAAGCTCTGCGGGAGGCTCGCGCCTCTTTTTTTTTGTAGCGACTCTTTAAGTTATTAAACATGAGTCTCTGAAGAAGTGTCAGATTTTCTTCGGGTAGGCGCGCTCGGAGCGGGGCACCGATCAGCTTCGCCCCACTGTTCCTGTAACCTTGAATTATTTTCTTTAGCCAGTCCGTGGCCACTTCTTCATCATCATCAACAAAGAGTAAAAGGTCAGATTCCATTTCCAAAGATTCCCTAGCCGCACGGTTCCGGGCAAAAGGAATCCCAGGTTCAGTTTCAAGAGCATAGGCTAACTTAGAATCTTTGAATATGGGCTGAAGAATCTTAATTAGATCCCGTGAGTGTTCTTCAGTATCGTTTTCAATGACGAGAAAAGTGATCTTCACTTTTTCAGGAATAATTAATGATGACCATGAGCACAAAAGTGCTTCGAGCATTTTAGGGCGTTGCCGTGTTAGTGTTGCGACGCAGGCCTGGAGTTGTTTGTTTTTGCGAGACACAGCCGAAATCAATTGGCAGGATTAAAAAGGATCTGTCAAGGATTGCCTAATGATTTTCCTTATAGGGGATCATGTTTTTTAGTAAAGGTGGTAAAGAAACTATCGTTATGTTATTAAAATTTAACAGAATGAGTTTACCCAGAGTCATCATAACAGATTTTATTAAAGACTCTCTTTCCATTGAGCGGAACGTACTGGACGGCTCTGCGGAAGTCATTGCACTTAATGCAATGAGTGAAGATGAACTGATTGGTAAGATCGAAGATGCTGAGGCAGTTCTTTGTTATCATTATTTATCCTTGAATAGAAAAATTATTGAGAGCCTTGAGAAATGCAAAGTAATTGTTAGGCCAGGCGTGGGCTATGATAATATTGACTGTGTTGCTGCGAGGGAGTGCGGAATTCCTGTTTGTAATGTGCCGGACTATGGGACCGAAGAAGTGGCGGATTCGGCAATGGCAATGTCTTTGATTTTGGTGAGAGGGACGCACTTCCTTCAGAGCCGATTGAGACGTGGCCTAGGAGAGTGGACCGTTGAGGAGGCTGCTCCTATCCCAAGGATCCGTGGCCGTGTCTTTGGTATTATTGGTTGTGGGCGCATCGGATCGGCAGTTGCCTTGCGCGCAAAGGCGTTTGGATTTAATGTCGTTTTTTATGATCCTTATGTTCCGGACGGTTTGGATAAGGCTCTCGCGATACGGAGGGTGGATACTCTGGAGGAATTACTTTCACAATCCTATGTCTTGAGTCTTCATTGTCCACTGACTGAGGACACAAAAAATATTATTGGTTCAAATGAAATTACCCTGATGAGTCAGGGCAGTTATGTGATTAACATGGCCAGAGGGGGCACCCTAGATACGGAGGCTGTCGTCGATGCGCTCGTTTCTGGGCATTTGCGCGGCGCAGGCATCGATGTGCTTGAGGTGGAACCTCCTGACCAGGAGTCCTTAGTCATCAAGGCCTGGCGTGATCCAAAGCACCCGGCACATGATCGGCTCCTGATTAATCCTCACGCAGCATTCTTTTGTGATGAGGGTGGCGAAGAGTTTCGCACTAAGGGGGCCAAGGAATGCCTTCGTGCGTTGAGAGGGGAGCCTTTAAGAAATGTCGTGAACTGACATTATATTTGAACTTTCCCAGGTTCACCTCCTGAGGCAAAAAAGGATTTCATGCGACCACGCAAGTCATCATAGAAGGTCTCAGCCATCTCATCCAGCATAGTTGAATGTCTGGAACCGGCCTCGCCTTTTTCGGAAAGCTTGAACCTTTCAGTTTCAATGCGTTCTTCGAAAGACCGTTCAAGTTCCATAAGGTTTTCCAGAAATTCTTTTGCAGCTCGGGACCGGTCAACACCCTCGATTAGAGCATTTTCAAGAGGCTTATTGTTTTTCGTGGCCAGTAGAAGTCCCCCATCTTCGAGCCCTTCCATGTATGTATCATAACTGTTTAGAAAAGCTTCCCGTTCTTTATCAAAACGTACCTCGTCACAGTCAACGAGCGAGTCGTACGGGCCAGGTTTAGTGAAAAATTTCACAATGAGCGGTATTGTATCTACCAGCATAAAGAGCCCTGCAAGAATTGCATATGCCATTAATGCGAAATGTCCTCCATCTTCACCGGCACGGAACAGTCCATGCAAGGCCAGTGTCTGTGTGAGGATGTCTCTGCGCGGTTCCGTGATAATTGTCTGTATCCGTCCACGTTCGTCCTCGGCCAGAACGGCAACCTCTGTCTGTAACCGTTTCATTTCGTCGGTCTTTGCAGTTATTTGTTCATCGATACCATCACGGACAGCTTTTTGCTGATCAATAAATAGATCTATTTGTCGTTCCTGAACTTTATTTTTAAGGGCCGTGACGCGTTCTTTTTCGATTTTTTCTGCATTTGCCTGAACCGCTACTGCTGAGAGAAAATCCTGAGTGATGGTATTTTCGATTGATGCGACCATGCCCCGAAGCTGTCCAAGTTCAGTAGTTAAGGACTTGAGTTGACCACTCATGCGTTTGGTTTCTGCTCGGCGCCATTCGAGCTGATCGTCTCGAATACTTCTTGCGCGCGGCCCGACACCAACGATGCCGCTCCTCTGTCCGTTAACTTCTCTTTCGAATTCACGCTGCCAGAAATCTAGTTCCCCTTGGAGTTTCTGGTAAGTGACCTGAAGAGTTTCGGTCTCTTTGGACGCCGCAGTGATCCGTGCAATTTGATTTGCAGTGGAAGAGTCTACCTTTTTGCGTAGAGTTATTTTTTGCTCTTCATTGAGCCCATCATTCAAATTGGATTTTTCTTTGTTCCCGTTTTCAACGATGAAGTTTGCCTCGTAGGTGCTGTCTCGGCGCGTTCTGAGTGCGTCTATTTGATTTTCAACGGCCAGCACTTTGGTTTCAACTACCTTTTTATTTTCAGTAAAATCATCACGCACCATTGTGATTTCAGCTTCTCTTTTCGTTTCTATGACAGAGTTCACGGTGTCCTTGAAGAGTAACAATGTTAGAGGGTGAGAAATTGTTAATCCCATGAGAATTGCAACGACCAGTCGCAATGAAAATTGGGAAATCTTTCTTAGAAATGGTTGGTAGGAGCGGTAAGTAGCGAGAAGGGCCCGGTCAATCGTCAATATAATGAATCCCCAGACAATGGCGACAGGCACAATGACTCGAGGATTGGAAGTCAGTGTTGACATGGCGTATGAGCTTGCCAGTATCGCGAACGCTGTAGGTACTAGGACCGTTGCACCAAAGGCAACATATTTACGCTGTTCCCATTCTGGGCATTTTTCCAAGGCATCCGTCGATGCACCTGATAGCCAGAAAAAGATTCTTTTTATAATTCGGTTTAAATGATTTGTTTGGGCCATTTTCTATGGAGTCTCAGTGATTATTTTAAAGAGAATAGCATCAGTCAAAAGAATTTAAGAGAACTAAAATATAAAGTCTACATTAGTTTTATTTAATGCATGGTTCTTAAAAGTTTTATAAACTTTTAAGAACTAAATGATGAGGCAACAGTCGCCATAGCTGAAAAAACGGAATTTTTCTAGAACTGCTTTTTTATAGGCTTCTTTCATAAGATCAGTTCCTGCCAGAGCACAGACTAACATGAAGAGAGTGCTCTTTGGTAAGTGAAAATTGGTTAGCAAAGCATCGGTACCAAGAAATTGATAACCCGGGTAAATAAAAATATTAGTCTGCCCTGATGCACTTTCTATTTCACCCATACTTTCCAGAGACAGGTGCTCTAGGACACGAGTCACGGTCGTGCCAACCGCAATCTTTCGTTTAGCTGAGTTTATAGCCAGTGCTGATTTCTCAGATAAATGAAATCTTTCACTGTGCATCTTATGGTCAATAATACGGTCCGCTCGTACAGGTTGGAAGGTTCCGACTCCGACGTGCAGAGTGATAAAAGTGTGGGGAATACTTTCAAGTAGTTGTGAGGTGAAATGTAAGCCCGCTGTGGGGGCAGCGATAGCACCGGGGCTCTTTGCATAGACTGTCTGATAACGCTTTTTATCAATTGGCTCGGCATCCCTTTTCATGTAGTGAGGCAAGGCAAGTTCACCATGTTTCTCGATATTAATTGGATTGCTAAAGCGGATCATACGTTCTCCGTCAGGAAGAATTTTTTCGACGGTACCATCGACTCCTGCAATATTAATTGGACTATCGACGCGCATTTTTTTCCCAGGTCTGACCAGACATTTCCAAACATTTGATTCAGGTTCCTCTAACCGGATGATTTCTATTTTCCCATCCTCATTAAAGAACCGGGAAGGAACTACCTTAGTGTCATTTAAAATACAAATATCGTCTTTGTTAATGTAGTTCTTAAAATCTTCAAATCTTCGAAAGTTGATTTCACTTGATGAGCGATCTATGACCATCATTCTAGAACCACTCCTGTCCTTTCTTGGCATTGAGGCGATAAGTTCCTCGGGCAGATCATAGTTAAAGTCTTCAGTTAGCAATTCTTTAGCCATAGGTTAATATCTCTTCTTGTAACTCTTAACTAGAAGCTTGAAAGTAATATAATGTCGAACTTCTCTTTTGGCTTATACATAGTCATTGCTGGAACATGCTGTCTTGCTTCGTGTAAGACTGTACGGGAAGTCACACACATTGAATCAAAAGGGATTAGTGACCCTCTATCAGACCGATTCATTGGCAGTTCGGTTTCGAAGTATGAAAGTGGAACGAGGCATTTCATGGATAGCCAACGGACCACGACTAAAAAGATATTTGGAGGAACACATAATAATTCTATGTTTGGAGGGACCTATGATAAGAAGCTTTTTCAGGGAAACAAAAAAAGTTCGTTAACAAATAATCAATTTAACCCTGGAAATTATTATTTTGCAAAAAAGCGTTCACTGAGCCGTAAGACATCTAATTTGTCTGATGATCAGTTTTCTTTAAGTCAAAAGAGAGCTAATGAAGGGACTAAAAATTGGTTCGGCCAGGGTAAGGGTTTTAAGAAGACCAGTTTTTTAGGTGCAAAGAAAAAGATTTCTCGTAAGCCCTTAAAGGCTGCTGTTGACGCACAGGAAAAGAACCGTAATACCGATTTAGAGATTATAAGCTCTCCAGGAATTGAAAGATCTCCTCAGGGAATGAGTATTGATGATGTTCGAAAGTTGCTTGGAAATTAGTGTCAACTTGATGCGGGGCAGATTTGGGGGCACTTTGAACTCTCTACCAAGTTATTACTAAAAGAAAACATGTCGCCCAAAGAACAATTAGAACAATTGACTCATGGAACGGCCACGGTCCTTAGCGAGAAGGAACTCTTAACCAAGTTAGAGAAAGGGAATCCTTTGCGCGCAAAGCTTGGAGTAGATCCCACGGCCCCTGACATTCATCTTGGTCACACCGTAGTATTGGAAAAATTGCGCCAGTTTCAGATTTTCGGTCATCAGGCCGTTCTCATCATTGGAGATTTTACGGCGACTGTAGGTGATCCGACCGGTCGTTCGTCTACCCGACCTTCCCTGACCCGCGAGGAGGTCCTGGCTAATGCGGAAACATATACGGATCAGGCTTTCAAGATTCTGGACAGGGAACTTACCGAAGTGGTTTATAACGGGGACTGGTTCCGCAAGATGAGTTATGAAGAAGTCCTAAAGCTCAATGCGCGGGTCACGATGCAGCAAATGCTTCAGAGGGAAGATTTCAAGACCCGATTAGATGGAGCGAAAGAGGTGCGGTTACATGAGATACAATACCCAATCATGCAGGGATGGGATTCGGTAGAAGTTCGTTCGGACGTTGAGTTGGGGGGAACTGATCAACTGTTTAATATTCTTGTAGGACGAGACATGCAGAAATCTGAAGGTATGGAAGCTCAGGTAGCAATGTGTTTACCAATTCTAGAGGGTACGGACGGAGTCAAAAAGATGTCGAAGAGTTACGGAAATTATGTCGGTGTGGATGAAGATCCGGACCAGATGTTCGGTAAGACAATGAGCGTTTCCGATGATCTAATGGACCGCTGGTATACTCTCTTATTAGGACAGGAAAGAAATGAGACATTGCATCCGATGGAAGCAAAGAAGCAACTCGCATTTTCTATTGTGGCACGGTATCATGGAGAAAAGAAAGCCAAGGAGGCGAGAGCTGATTTTGAGTCGAAGTTTGTAAAAAATGATGATGAAGCAGTGTGGCCAGAAGTTGACCTCGGTGATGAGAGGCGGCTCATCGCATCCGTTTCGACGGCTTTCCTTGAAGGATATGACGTGAAAAGGAGCGGCGGTGAAATTCGTCAATTAATTATGCAGGGAGCGGTTCAGATCGATGGTGAAAAGTTTACCGATGTGAAGGGAATATTGCCGCAGGATGTGAATGGAAAGTTATTGCGTCTTGATAAGAAACGCCGCGTTAGGTTGTTATAATACCAATAAATAAAATGAAAAATTTTCAAGATGGAAACTATATTTAAATTGTTCAGTTTTTATCTAAAATAAATTTATTAATCAAAAGTGTAAATGAGTATCCTTGGCCGAGCCGTTTTGAATTCCCTAGCTTATCTTGGGCAGTTAGGCAGGCTCCTCAGTGAGATTTTTGGATTCATCTTTAGGGGAAGGATCCGGTTCAAGCTGATGTGCCGGCAAATTGTGAACATAGGATTCAGTTCTCAGATGGTTGTCATTGTGACCGGTGCTTTTACGGGTGCTGTTTTTACAGCACAAACCTATTATCAGGCAACTAAGCTTGATCTTGAATCTGGGATTGGGGGCCTGGTCGCTATTGCTATTTGCCGGGAATTGGGCCCGGTTCTAGTTGGTCTAATGATTTCTGGTAGAGTAGGAGCTTCGATGGCAGCCGAGATAGGAACGATGAAGGTCACCGAACAGATTGATGCTTTGCGCTCGATGGGAGTGAGTCCGACAGGTTATGTGGTAGTGCCTAGATTCGTTGCAATTATGATATCCATGCCCCTCTTGATTGCTGAAGCGATCGTCTTTGGGATCATAGCTTCGTATTTTATTGCTGTGAAGTTTTATAATATCAATTCGGTCTGGTTCTTGAACCATCTTAACAGCTATACCGGCCTCGAGGATGTTGCTTTTGGAATGATTAAGGGGTTCATTTTCGGAATTTTGATATGTTTAATCTCATGTCACCAAGGATTGGTAGTTCGGGACGGTGCGGTTGGTGTGGGCAGGGGCACAACCCGGGCCGTTGTAATTTCGTCTTTAACGATACTGGTCTTCAATTTTTTTCTTACAATTATCCTCACGAAAATATTTCCGTTTGGAGCCGTGTAAGAAATTTTCCGTTTAAAGACCTTCTTTGCTAAGGACGTTCCGCAATTCGATTTGAAAGACTGCCAGATCCTTTTGCGTAGGGTTGTACCCTTCCTCGTCCGGATTCAGTCCCAATCTTCCGAGTTGATCAATGTACCATGCAGCTCCCTTGTCGTCACTGAAAGTCACCTTTCCACTGATGACGCATTGTGGCTGAGTGAGAGAATCGACCGTTAAATTAACATTGGTCGTTCGGGTTTCATTTTCATCACCCGCCTCCTCTTCAAGATCCTCCGGCAATGGCTCCTCCTCTTCAGATTTAGCTTCCGGTTCTTCTTCGTTCGATATTGCTGAGAGATCTTGTTCTTCTGAAATAGATTCCTCGGGATCTGTTTCTTCTTCCTCCTCCTCTTCTTCTTCTTGTCTGACTTCCAATCCGAGATCTCCTAATAGAAAACGTGTGTCTAGATAAGTCAGACTCAATCCAAATTCTTCTTTCAGATTTTGCTGTATCTTACTAAGATCAGCACCTGATTGGATCCATTCTCCAATGGCCTGTTTTTGATCTTCCGTCACTTGCATTGAAAGTCCTAGATTATAACCCTCCGGTCAGTCGATTGCTCTTTAATTTAATTTGTAAAAGTGGTGCGCGGGGACGGGATCGAACCGCCGACCAACTGGGTGTAAACCAGTTGCTCTACCGCTGAGCTACCCGCGCTCTAATAGGATTCATAGATTGATTTTCTATTGAGTCAACAAAGAAGAAACCAGCATTCAAATTTCTCAAATGTCAGTTAAGAGTTTAATTCCAAATTTAGGGCCATAACCGGTTGCTATATTCTATAGTTATGGATTGGCTGGCTCGCGGCTATTTTCTTTAACATAAGTAACATGTTTTTCACCTAGAGCTTTTAGATTCTTTACTATGTCCGGATATTTCCCGAACAGATTTGATTTTTGGCTAATATCCTTCTGCAAATCAAAAAGTGCTATATCAGTCTTTTTTTGTTGGTATTTTCCTGGGATCCCACCTACTCCCGGTTTTCCATTGAGGCTGCGGTAACTGTGGGGAAAGTGCAGGCTCCAATTGTCTTTTCTGACGGCATGAAGATTTTTCCCCCAATAAAAATAATAGGCTTCGTGAGGGCTCTTCGCATTTTTTTCACCTTTAATGAGTGGCCAGATATTTTTTCCATCAATTTTATGATTGGGCAGTTTGGCCCCAGTGATTTCCGCTATCGTTGGCAAAATATCTATAGTCATTGCCGGTTCCGAACATACAGTCGAAGAAGGAATTTTTTCAGGCCAGCGCATAATACATGGAACCCGGACTCCTCCTTCCCATGCCGTGCCTTTACCTTCACGTAAGGGCTTAGCTGAACCTGCATGATCACCATAACTTAACCAAGGTCCATTGTCTGTTGTGAAGATAACAAGAGTATTTTTATCTATTTTATTTTCTTTAAGAGATTCGAGAATCTGACCCACGGACCAATCAATTTCCCACATCACATCTGCATATAACCCGTCCTTGGTTTTGTTATCATTTTCTTTAGAAACAAAGAGGGGCACATGAGGCATACTGTGCGCTAAGTAAAGAAAGAAAGGTTTGTCTTTGTGCCGATTAATGAAGTTAACAGCACGATTCGTGTAATCAGTAGTGAGAAGTGTCTGTTCTTTAGGTGTAACTTCTTTATCAATGATTTTGTCTCCTTCAATCATTGGCAAATTGGGCCATTTTTTTAGCCGTTCTTTTAATGGCAGGTGCCGGACTCCAGGATGGTGCGGCCACATATCATTCGAGTAAGGCAAGCCGTAATATTCATCGAATCCGTGATGAATGGGGAGTGAGGCTTTATGATGTCCTAAGTGCCACTTACCAAACATTCCAGTAGAGTATCCTTTGGTTTTAAGAAGTTCAGGGATCAACATCTCATTTGGATTAATGCCGTGCCTTGATTTTGGTCCTGGCGCTCCGAGCATTCCAATTCGGTTTGGATAACAGCCTGTGAGAAGTGCTGCTCGGGATGCTCCGCAAACGGCCTGAGCGACATAAAAGTCTGTAAATTTTCGACCCTCTGATGCCATACGGTCAATGTTAGGGGTCTTATGATTTTCAGCTCCGAAGCATCCAACATCTGCATAACCTTGATCATCCGTGAAGATGATTACTATGTTTGGCTTAGATAATGGATAAGCGTGAGAAGAAAAAATCAGAATAAAAAAAGCGACGAGATAATTAAATGAGCTCAAAGTGAAGTAATGATTTGAAGTGGAGTTCGCCGCCGATGCTTTGGTGGCCTTTATTTACCAGTCTCAATGACCCGCATCATTTTCCTGGCATTTCTTGATAGTGATAGAATTTCTTCTTGCGTCAGTACCTTAGGTTTCGGTTGGTTCTGATCCGTATTCTCTGTTTCAGGTTCATGACCGCCCAGTTCGGCTAGTAGACTTTCTAGTTCTTTAGTAAGATTCACAATGTGTATGCGTTGCCTTAACTTAGGTTCGAGCCCTTGGAGTGTTTCTAAAAAATATGCAATCACATCGGTCCTGGACAGTTTAGAGGCTTTGGCCTTGGAATAATTGATTGAGGTTGTTACGGCTGCAATTTCGAAGGCCCGTAACCAACCTCCAAGAGCGACTAAGTTGGCAATGTCAACATCACGGAGCATAACCATTTCTGCTTCTACATCTGCCTGGGTCTTGGAAAGCTCTTCTTTTAACTTGTTCCATTTTCCCAGAACACTGCTCTCAAGAATACTCTTGGTGTATTTGGTGACTCGTTTTCCAGCTCCTAATACTTGTGCCTGCTTGAGGACAGCTCTGCCAATATGTTCAAGCTCTTCAATTTGCTCAGATTGGACAATTAGGAAACCATCAGAGATGAGCGTGCCAAGCCCAAGGGCGACCAATGAGCGGTCCCTTGAGATAGTTTTAGGAAGTTCTCTTTTTAGTTTTGCATATGGGAGTTCACCAAGCTCATCGAGTTGTTCGAATAGTTTTTTAATGGAGGGGGTCGTGAATCGATTAACACCGAATTCTTCTCGGACATGCTCATCTCCGACAAGATCTTCTGGCACTTCTTGGGCACTGAGGATAGTAGAAAGGGGAAGGATAAGTAGGCTGATTCGAAGGAAAAGCATAGAGATTGGTTGGGGGTAATATCTAATTCTAAACGATTATTGTATTTTGGGTATGCATTTATATTGCTTTTTGTCAGGGTGATAATATTAGGAATTGATCCTTGATACCTTAGGATTTTCCAATGAATGTTGCTCAAATCTACTCATGGGGCATTTAGCGACCACAATCTGGATCTTTTGCTACTTTGGCGTTCTGCTGGGCCTGACCGGTTATGGACTTCATCGGTATTCGATGATTTATCTTTATTGGAAGCATTCACGCAAAAAACCTGAGCCTGATGGTCGCTTTGAACAATTGCCTCACGTCACGGTCCAGCTTCCTATCTTCAATGAGCTTTACGTGGTACGACGATTAATTGAAGCGGTTTCAAAAATTGATTACCCGAAAGAATTTTTGCAGATTCAGATCCTTGATGATTCGACAGATGAGACTCGGAAAATTTGTGCTGAGGAAGAATTCAAACTGAGAGAGGCTGGTTATGATGTTGAATTGATTCAGAGAGATGACCGGGTAGGGTTTAAGGCGGGCGCTCTGGAAAATGGGATGCATTCGGCAAAGGGGGAGTACATTTACATCTTAGATGCTGATTTTGTTCCCGGTCCTGAGATCCTTCATCAAATGATTCATTTTTTCACTGATGAAAAAGTTGGTATGATTCAGACCCGTTGGGGTCATATAAATAAAAAGTATTCTATTTTAACCCGTGTTCAGGCTCTCTTTCTTGATGGCCATCATGCCGTGGAACAAACCGCGAGGAGCCGGAGCGGTCGATTTTTTAATTTTAATGGCACGGCAGGAATCTGGCGTAAGAGTGCCATAATCGATTCAGGGGGTTGGGAGCACGACACTATTACTGAAGATTTAGATTTAAGTTACCGGGCACAAATGAAGGGCTGGAAATTTATTTATTTGGCTGATGTGGTTACCCCTGCAGAGCTTCCGCCTGACATGAACGGGTTCAAGACTCAACAGCACCGTTGGGCCAAAGGTTCAATTCAAACTTGTCGTAAGATACTGGGAAGGGTCTGGAGGAGTGACCTTCCGTGGGTTATAAAGTTTGAAGCGGTTGCGCATTTAACTGCGAATTTTGCTTACTTATTATTGATATTGCTTTGCGTTTTAGTTAATCCCGCCATGCATCCAGAATCTGGTTGGGTCAGGACTGTGCTTCTTGATATTCCTATCTTCTGCGCTACAACCATTTCGGTCGGGCTATTTTATGTGACTGCGCAAATTGCTATTAATCCAAGTCCGCGGAAATGGATTAAGGAGGTACTCTATTTGCCGGTGCTCTTGGCACTTGGCATTGGTATGTCGATTAATAATGGAAAAGCTGTCATTGAAGCGATACTCGGCAAGGAATCTGATTTTGTTAGAACTCCAAAGTACGGGATAGAGAAAACAGATAAGGTCGTCAGTAAATCAAAGTACAGGGCATTAAAATCCGTTGCTCCTTTATTTGAGATACTTTTCTTTTTGTATTTTTCTTATTTGGTCATTGATGCTTGGGCCAATGAGAACTTGTTCGTATTACCTTTTCTTGTCTTATTCCAAATAGGCTTCTTCATTGTCGCTTACGGGTCCCTGCGGTATTTATTACCCGATTTTTTAATTGGTGAAGGGAAGTCCAAGGATAAGCCTCTTGAAATTTAATTTGATAGGAATGTTTTGTATTGGTTTTGCCTGTTATTCGGCATTTCAGCATCTTTAAATCTGTAAATTACTTTTGTGTCATCTGGTGGCAGTTGGTTTGACAGTCTTAACTATTAATACTAATATGGTAATTATAAGAAAGGCTACTGACTACAAAGATATTGGTATCCATAGCTGGCCCTTATGATTCTAAATGTCTGAAACCCGCATTCTATTGGTATTAGCTGGCGTGCTCACATTGTTGTGCAACTGCACTTCAACCAAACTTCGCGGCGATCGTATAGTAGTAAGCGTTTATGATCAGAGGCTCTCACTGATCGGGAAGGAAGGACCAGTCAAAACGTATCCTATATCCACATCTAAGTATGGTCTTGGCAGTCAGCCTAGGAGCTATAAGACGCCACTTGGAAAAATGTATGTTTGTAAGATGATTGGTGGAGGTGCTCGTTCCGGGACTGTTTTCAAAAGCCGGCGCCCGACAGGTGAAGTGGTCAGACCTAATTCACCAGGAAGGGACCCAATCATTAGTAGGATCATATGGCTCGAGGGCCTTGATCGATACAATCACAATACAAAAGAAAGACTGATATATATTCACGGTACACCTGAAGAGCGAACGATAGGTACCCCGTCCAGTTATGGTTGTATTCGAATGCGCTCTAGAGACGTTATCGATCTTTATTCAAGGATTCGTGTTGGGACAAGGGTATATGTTAAGCGTTCCCAGCTCACTATGATTGAAATGCCGTTAGCGACTCGTCTAATCACTGCATCCTTTAAAGGCATTCAAAGTGAGAGGTCAGGCAACATTGGTTTGCGCTAATGGCTAATAGCTTTTTTAATGCGTGAAACAAAGGTCATAGAGAGATCCGATGTGTGGTGATTCGGCCTAAAAACGATTAGCCCTATGGCTTGACAAGTTCTTGCGGTCGACTAAGTTCGCAACCCCCTAAGAAACTGACTAAAAACCTATTATTATGGCGAATTCCAAATCCGCAGAAAAAAGAGCCCGACAATCAGCTAAGCGTGCAATGGTAAATCGTGCGGTCAAAGCGCGTGTTAAGTCAGCTCGTAAAGCCGTTAATGAGGCTATTGCATCAGGGGCCAAAGATGATGCGACGTCTCAATTGCATGCCTTAGCTTCAGTAGCGGATAAAGCAGCAAAAAAAGGGGTTATTCATAAAAATTCAGCGGATCGCTTGAAGGGCCTTTATTCAAAGCGGGTTGCTGCTATTAGCTAATTTTATTTAGTTAATCATAGATTGCCTTGTTTTTTGGCAATAAAAGCAAATTAGAGTCGGCTTTTCCTTAAGTAAATTTTTGATTTGCTATCGTAATTGGTAAAATAGCGGTGTTACCATTTCATCGAAAATTTAAATTTAGTTATTAAAGAATAAAGTTTTCTTTTAGTTTGGTTGATTGAACGTTTCCTAACGATATAATGAATCTGTCTATGAATGAAGAGGAGAAGATACAAAATGACGCATTAAATGAACGCGCTAAGAGGGCAGATAAAATCATTAGAAATCCTAGAAAATATAAAATTTGTGCTGGCTGTGAATCGATTGTGGCCCAAAAAATCCATTTGTGCCCGAATTGTCACGCTTACCGGTTTGTAGAGAGTGAAAGTTTGGTAGTCGCTCAGGCTCAAGAACTTGGGCAAAGAGAGGCAAGATCTGTACTGGGCAGTGATTTTGAATAAATCAGTGATTTTTAGTTAATTTCCCTTAATTTTCTATATAGTGAAAATTATAGAAATTAAGTGTTGCACTCAATTATGAATGGGTTTTCATTAAAGGGTGTTCACCCATGAATTGGGTAAACTGTTTGAATGTATTAATCAACTAACTAACTAACAAACAAAAAATAAATATATGAAAATCCGTAACATTGCAGCAAAAACAGCCGCTGTTCTTGGATGCTCCGCCCTTCTCGCCCTGGTTCCTGCTATTGCAGGCGATGAGGCTGTTGCGGGTGAAGATCTTGGTGCAGAAATAAGCGTCGGTTATGACACCGACTATATATTCAGAGGTGCAAACCTTGGACAGGATCTCCTATGGAGCGACGTCAACGTTTCAACATCTCTTTCTGACGGCCTCGGCCTTAACATAGGTGCTTGGTACGCCAACCCAACAGACGCAGGCGACGATGAGCTTGATGTCTATGCAGGTATTTCAACCGATCTCGGTGGAATGTCTCTTGACGTTGGTACTACCTACTACTACTTCCCAGGTGCTACTGGCTCTAATACTCTTGAGGTTGGAGCAGCTCTTGGAACTAGTGTTGGTGCTTTTGACGTAAGCGCTGGCCTATACCACGACATCGATACTGACAACACTTACCTTGAACTTGGTGTCGGTACATCAGTTGACCTCACAGATAGCGTTTCACTTGATATCGGTGCTACTATCGGTAACAATCAGGACGAAGTAATTAGTGGTCAGGCTGATGGCCTTACAGCTCTTACAATCACAGTTGGTGCTCCTATCGGACTTTCCGATAATGCTTCATTGACTCCTTACGTTGGTATCAACGCTGGTCTTGATGACAACGAAGGTGGTGGTGATGAGATCTTCAGTGGAATCTCTCTTAGTGTAGGATTCTAATTTAGATTTAATCTAAGTAATTTCACAAACCCCCGGTCGAAAGGCCGGGGGTTTTTTTGTGCCTTTGCCAATCAATTCAAAAGGACTTATTCCAGTAAGTCTGAATTAGGCATATAATTTTTTAATGGAAATAAATTCCCCGAATCAGAAAAATTAAAGAATCAGATTAAAATAACCAAATTTATAGTAGGGCCAATTGTGCCAGGAGGGAGAAGTGGCAAAAATTTGATAAAGAATGCATTAATTTTACCTATATAATAGCAAGCGGGACACAATTGAATTGTTTAGCCACAAAAAACGGGTAATATAAAAAGATAATTCAAAAGAACCCCAAATAAATAGTTAATTCAAAGATCCCAAATTGTAACTATGAGAAACCACCATTTCCTTTCAATCAAATCAAAGCGACAAAAGTCTTCAGCTTTTACTCTCATTGAGCTTCTGATCGTTATTGTAATCATCGCTATCTTGGCTTCCGTTGCTTTTCCGGTAACAGCATTGGTGATGGAGCAGGCCCGTAGATCAGAGGCTAACAATGAAGTTACTCAAATAAAAAATGCGATAGGTGCTTATGAGCTTGAATATTCAAAGCTTCCTTTTCCTCCTGGGAATGGTGGAGAAGGAGATCTTAGAATGGATACGTTCCAGGATAATATCATCAGTATCCTTTCTGGTTATAATGTGGATGGCTTGAATCCACGTAAGAAACCATTTTATCAAGGCAAAAGAGCTAAAGATGCGAAGAGATCCAAGAAGCCGAAGGGTGGTGTTTTTGGAACTGATGAGCAATTACAACTCTCGGACCCTTGGGGAAGGGAATATTACATCGTGATTGATTCAAACTATGACAACATTCTGGAAGATCTCCCAGGAGCTGAGGATGAAGAGATCAGGGCATCGGTTGCGGTATGGACAAAAGGTAAGCAGAAAGATGGTGAAGATTTGCCCAAAAATAAGTGGATAATGTCTTGGTAATTAAAAGCGCAGGAAATTTTCAGCGTATCATTTTTTTAAATTGAAAAGTCATGAGTCCCCGGTCGAAAGGCCGGGGATTTTTATGTATAGATGATATTCATAATTTATTGAGGTGATGAGAGTAATAAGTAGTAACCCATTGGAATATAGATTTCATGGATCTATAGGATTTAATTGTATTATTCTTAAAGGGTTTCGAATGCATTAAAGTTTTTGATGATTCCTACAGCAAGAGTTCTAGTTGATGGGTCTTCAGGATTGGAGTTTGATTATTCAATTCCGGAAGACTTAAATGCGTTGGTCGTTGTAGGTAGCCGAGTGAAGGTCCATTTGAGGAACCGTCCATCAACAGGAACAGTAGTGGACCTATGCTCCGCCGAGGAAGGAACTGATAATGCCACTTATCTCAAGCCGATCGCGGGACTTATCACGGACAAGCCGATTTTAACCTCAGCGCTGATTGAACTGGGAAGATGGATATCAAATTATTATGTGGCGTCAATGGAATCAGTGATGCGCAGTTTGATTCCGGAATCAGTTAGGGGCGAACGGCATGATTTTAAGCGGCTCCTCTTTGCGAAATTAATCAAGGTACCAACTGGACAGGAATTAGAAGAAATAAAAAAGCGAGCCAAGCGCCAAGCCAAAATTCTATCAGAATTAATTGAGGCTAAGGCTCCGCTTCAGATTAGTCGTCTGGGCGCAGGGGCACGTGGTGCCGTGGACGGTTTAGTTAATAAGGGGTTCATTGAAGTATCGTATGAGATCGTTGAAAGGGATCCTCATGCGGATGAAGAGTTCATGCCTTCACAGCCGCTAAAGCTTACCGAGGCTCAAGGCCTTTGCCTTTCTTCCATTTTAAAAGCAACTGGAGAACCTGCCAAAGCCAAGCCACTGTTGCTTCATGGGGTCACAGGAAGTGGAAAGACCGAAGTGTACTTACAAGCGATTGCCGCTACAATTGCTAGTGGAAAGACTGCGCTTATCCTGGTCCCTGAAATTTCGTTAACACCACAGACGGTAGCGCGTTTCAAGAGGCGCTTTGCGGAGATCCAGCAAAAAGTTGCAGTATTGCATAGTCATTTGAGCGGGGGTGAACGTTTTGATGAGTGGCATAAGATAGTAGAGGGGAATGCCAAGATTGTAATTGGTGCGAGGAGTGCTCTCTTCGCGCCATTACAAAATTTAGGACTGATCGTTGTAGATGAGGAACATGAGGGCAGTTATAAACAGGACACTGCACCACGATATCATGCGCGTGACGTGGCCGTGGTCCGGGCAAAGATTGAGGGTTGTGTGGTTGTATTGGGTAGTGCGACACCGTCTCTGGAGTCAATCCATAATACTCGGGTAGGGAAGTATCAGCTCATAGAATTAAAAGAACGGGTCGATGACTGCAGTTTACCTTTGGTTCGGATCATAGATTTAAAGAAAGAGGCACGCAATTTATCAAAGTCAGGAGGCCCTGCCATTATATCTGAGCGATTGCGAAGCGCCGTTGATGAAAGGCTGGCCAAAGGTGAACAGATCATTTTGTTTTTAAACCGAAGAGGTTTTGCCACTTCTCTTAGTTGTCCTGCCTGTGGTCATGTGTGCGGCTGTTCTCATTGTAGTGTTTCACTTACATTTCACCGGAAACAAGAGAAGCTTGTATGCCATATGTGTGGTTATCAGAGAATCGCGCCTCGTAAGTGTCCGGAATGTAATGATCCTTCCATCCGTTTCGCTGGTTATGGTACTGAGAAAGTCGAAGAAATTTTAAGAAAGGTATTTCCTGTTGCTCGTTTGGCGAGAGTGGACACGGATACGATGTCCCGTAAAGGTGCTTTGAGGAAAACTTTGAATGATTTTAAAGCCGCCAAACTTGACATGCTAATTGGAACCCAGATGATCGCGAAAGGTTTGCACTTTCCGAATGTTACATTGGTAGGAATTTTGAACGCCGACATAGGTCTGCACGTTCCAGACTTCCGTGCAGGGGAGAGAACAGTTCAACTTCTTACGCAGGTAGCTGGTAGGGCCGGAAGAGGTGAGATGGAAGGAGAAGTAATGATTCAGACATTCACACCGCAGAGTCCATCTGTTCAGTTTGCCCGCCACCATGATTATATTGGTTTCTCTGATCAGGAACTGGAATTCCGAAAGAGTTTTTCTTACCCACCCTATTGTCACTGTTTGATTATCACGGTCCGATCGAAGCATGCTAGGATGGCTGAATTTACTTTGCAGACTTTACACAAGAAGCTCTTAAAACAACTACCTAAGACAATCATTATGGGTGAACCGATCGAGTCTCCATTAGCCAAGGCAGCGGATCAGTTTAGATTTCAAGTCATGCTTCGTTCTCCTAATCCTAGGGCAATGACTAATTATGTTAGGTCGATCATGGATGAGTTGACAGTCCCTGATGAGGTAGTGATCGCTGTAGATGTAGATCCTCTCTTTTTATCTTAAAAAAGATAATAGTAATTTTGGATCAAACTTAACAGTCACTATTTGTGATGTTAATTATATTTCCATGAACGAGGGCTAAGGACAACATTGCTAGTGACGGTAACTGAATGAATAGTGTCTTGGCGGTGGGCACACTCTCCTATGATGGCGGTGACGGGGTGCTTGATAATAATATTCGTATTGAACGACAGGGTATGTTGGTCTGCTATTGTATCTGTAAAGTGGTGTTGGTACATATCCGTTTTCCTGATCCGTGGCATTACCTAGTGCTGACCCTGCAGCAGCACCTATTAATCCTCCGATTGCTGCTCCTTCGAGTGGTCTTCCTGATTGATTGCCAACGATGGCCCCAAAAGCTGCCCCAGTAAGTCCTCCGGCAATAGAACCTCTCTGTGATGAAGGACCGGATCCATACATGTCTGAGGTGCATGAAGTGCTCATTAACGCCATGACGGCTGATCCAATGATTAATAAAGAAGATTTTAGAGTTTTCATGAAACGTTGGACTTTTCACTTAGAGAAATATTCAAATTAAATACAAAAAAATACCGTTCCCATGCGGAAACGGTATTTTTTAAAAGGTTAAATAATAAAATAGGATGCTTTAATAACGTTTATTTTGCTTATTTGCGTTTTGATTACGTTGCTGCTGTTGAGCATTTTGTTTGTCCTTTTTATCTCCAAGGAATGCGCCTGTTCCTGCGCCGAGGGCACCTCCGAGTAGGGCTCCTTTGGCCGCATCACCTGACTGGTTGCCAATAATTGCGCCTGTTCCTGCGCCGATGAGGCCACCCAGTACAGCACTGCTTTGGGAATTTGGTCCACATGAAGTAGAAAAGAAAGCGAGTCCGAGAGTCGCGGTAGCTATAAGTAGGAATCGATAGAGTTTCATAGTTAATTATTAATATATCTAAAATAGACTCATTTGACGTTTTTCGCGAATGATCTATTCAATTAAATGTTGTTTTCATAATAGAAAACGTTCATTTAAAGCGATTCTTTCAAAAAAAATCCCTAACCCTAAAAAAATAGGGCTTGGGATCTTGTGAATTTTTATGATTTGAGAATTCTATTATTACGAAATCTCAGATCTGGATTGACCTCTTTCTTCAAGGACGGCCTGAGCAGCAGCCAATTTTGCAATAGGAATTCGGAAAGGACTGCAGCTAACATAATTGAGTCCTGACCGGTGGCAGAATTTTACAGAGGCCGGATCTCCTCCATGCTCTCCACAAATACCAATCTTAAGATTTTTCTTTGTCTTACGACCTCCCTTGACCCCCATTTCTACGAGCTGGCCGACTCCGGTCTGGTCAAGGCTGGCAAATGGGTTGTTGCTCAGTACTTCGGCGTCTTGGTAAGCGGGAAGGAATGAACTCGAGTCATCACGGCTCAGTCCGAGGCAGGTCTGCGTCAGGTCATTGGTTCCAAAGCTGAAGAATTCCGCATGCACTGCGACTTCACTTGCAGTGAGTGCTGCTCTTGGAATTTCAATCATCGTGCCAACGACATATTTGAGCTGGTTTGCTTTGAGCCCATGCTTTTGACGCACTTCTTTGGCAGCTTCATCAATGACAGCCTTTTGCAGTTCAAGCTCTTTTGAATAGCTGACCAGAGGTACCATAATTTCAGGCAGTACTTTTATCTTCTTCTTCTGGACTTCAATGGCCGCCTCGAAGATGGCAGTTGCCTGCATCTTGGTTATTTCAGGATAAACGATTCCGAGTCGGCAACCGCGGTGACCAAGCATGGGGTTCTCTTCATGAAGCTCATGGATTCGCCTCTTAATGTAAGCAGGGCTCACTTTAATTTTCTTCGCGAGGGCAGTGATTTGCTTGGGAGTCATGGTCCCAATGAACTCATGGAGTGGTGGATCCAGGAGCCTGATCGTTGCGGGCCTACCGTCCAGTGCTGTAAAGATTCCCGAGAAGTCTTTCTTCTGATAAGGGAGAAGTTTTTTGAGGGCCTTTGCTCGTCCCTTGTCATCTTCAGCAAGGATCATCTGCCTTACAGCATCAATGCGGTTACCTTCAAAGAACATGTGTTCGGTACGAGTCAGTCCTATGCCTTCGGCTCCGAAAGAGATGGCATTTTTGACCTGACCAGGAGTGTCGGAGTTAGTTCGGACTCCGAGCTTCCGGAGCTTGTCTGCCCATCCCATGAGCTGGATAAACTTCTTGTAAGTTGGACTTTTCTTTGCAGATGCCTTGTTCTCAAGGAGCGCCTGAATGACTTCCGAAGGAGCCGTCTTAAGCTCACCTGCGTAGATGTTTCCGACGAAACCATTCAGAGAAATGTGATCACCTTCCTTCAATGTGACACCGTTTCCGCTGAGTGTTTTCTTGCCGTAGTCAATGTCCATGTCATGGGCTCCACAAACGCAAATTTTACCCATTTGACGGGCAACGAGTGCGGCGTGGGAAGAAGCACCTCCACGAGTTGTGAGGATACCTTCGGCCGCGATCATTCCTCTCAAATCTTCAGGTGAAGTTTCCTGACGAGTCAGAATGACTTTTTGTCCTTTAGCGGCTGCTTCTACAGCACTTTCGGCAGTAAAGTAAATCCTTCCACTGGCCGCGCCTGGGCCGGCTGGAAGACCCGCGCCAATTTTCTTGGCTTTCCTTTCCGTGGCTGAGTCGAAGATAGGTGCTAGTAAGTGGCTCAGATCTTCGGCTGGTATCCGAAGAATGGCTTCTTCTTTACTGATCAAGCGTTCCTTGACCATGTCGAGTGCGATATTAACTGCGGCGAATCCTGTCCTCTTTCCATTTCTGGTCTGGAGCATCCATAGATTTCCTTCTTCGATAGTAAATTCAACGTCCTGCACATCGCGGAAATGCTTTTCCAAGATTTTTCTGATCTTAAGTAGTTCCTTATATGAGGACGGCAGATCCTTCGCCATTTTGGCTACTGGTTTTGGAGTCCGGACACCAGCAACAACGTCCTCGCCCTGAGCATCAATCAGATACTCACCATAGAATACGTTTTCACCGGTCGCGGGATCTCTAGTGAAAGCGACTCCGGTCCCGGACCCTTTACCCGTGTTTCCGAATACCATGGCTTGCACGTTGACTGCAGTTCCCCAAGAAGCTGGTATCCCATACTTTTGGCGATAAACTTTTGCCCTGTCATTGTTCCAGGAGTTAAAGACCGCATTGATTGAACCATAGAGCTGAGCCATCGGGTCTTCAGGGAATGCTTTACCCGATCGTTTCTTAATGAGCTTTTTAAACTCGGCGACGACCCATCTTAAATCGGACTCTTCAAGACCCGAATCGTCAGCGACTTTAGCTTTAGCTTTGGCCTTGTCCAGGATCACTTCATAGGGGTCATGGTGTTCTCCTTCATGCGCTTCTACACCCATGACGACACTACCATACATTTGCAGGAACCGGCGATAACTGTCCCAGGCAAATTTTGAGTTTCCGGTCTTAGCGGATAGTGACTCAACGATCTCATCATTAATTCCTAGGTTCAGGATAGTATCCATCATTCCAGGCATGGATTCACGTGCACCGGAGCGGACAGAAAGAAGAAGAGGGTTCTTGAGGTCACCAAACTTCTTGCCCATGACTTTCTCGATCTTGGCAATGTTTACCTTGATCTCGTTCTCCAGGGTCTTTGGGTACGTTTTTTTATTGGCGTAGTAGTAAGTACAGACTTCGGTAGTGATGGCCATCCCTGCTGGAACCGGCAGACCAATCCGTGACATCTCTGAGAGGTTCGCCCCTTTGCCTCCGAGGAGTGCTTTCTGGGATCCGTCCCCGTCCGCCTTGTTCCCTCCAAAAAAGTAAACGTGTTGTTTTGCTTTGCTCTTATTGACCTTCTTACGGGCCGGACTCTTTTTCTTTGGTGTTGCCTTCCTGGAGGCAGTTTTCTTTTTAGCCATGAATGCTTTGTGGTATGATGTTTTTGAAATTGCTTTCTTTCCTAGTAAACTAATTAACAAAGGCCCTCATTTATTAGGGCGAGCGGAACTCTATCAGAGCGTTTTAGCGTGTCAATTAGGCGTTTTTTAATATCTCTTATGATTAGTAGATTTGAGGATAATTTAAGAGATTACGGATTCACCCCTGGCCTCGCGTTCGATCTGCTCTTCGATCCAAGCGTAAGTTTTTGCTAGGCCCGTTTTGAGATCGATTTCGGGTTCCCATTTGAGCTTGTCTAAGATCAATGAATTATCGCTGCTTCGGCCCCGGACACCCTGAGGTGCGTCTAAATTATGTTCACGTTCCACTTCGACTCCTGCAATTTCAGATATGATATCTATGAGCTGGTTGATGGAAACGAGTTCGGACCTACCAAGATTGATAGGGTCACTGAAATCTGATTTCATGAGTTTGTCGAGTCCAGAGATGCAATCATCAATGTACATGAAGGTACGAGTCTGTTCACCATCTCCCCAGACCTCTATTTTCAAGTTACCAGATTTTTTTGCTTCGATGATTTTCCTGCTCAGTGCCGCTGGTGCTTTTTCTCGGCCCCCTCTCCACGTTCCGTCCGGTCCGTAGACGTTGTGAAAACGAACGACTCTAACCTCCATGCCGAAGTCCTCTTCAAAGTGTTTGCACATACGTTCACTGAAGAGTTTTTCCCAACCATAACCATCCTCCGGCATAGCTGGATAAGCGTCCGCTTCTTTCAATGCGATGACTGTGGCATCTGTCTGTTTGTCAGCAGCATAAACACAAGCGCTTGATGAATAGAGATATTTTTTGATTTGAAATTCTTTTGCAGCCATTAGTAGGTGAGTATTAATGAGGATACTGAGCATGCAGAGTGCCTTATTGTTCTCAATGAAACCCATGCCCCCCATGTTGCAGGCTAGGTTATAAACCTCATCACAACCCTCACTCGCCGAGAAGCAGGCATCTTTCTCTTCCAAATTGGCAACAATATTTTCTGCCCCTTCAATCCTTTGATACCATTGATCAAGTGGTTTTACATCGGCGACACGGACATCATGGCCTCGATTCACTAAAGAATTAGCTAGATGGCCGCCGATGAATCCACCGCCGCCAGCGATAAGAATTTTTTTGCTCATTTTTATTCAGAGTTCGTTAATTCCTCCACTTTTTGATGGAGTTATAAAATCCGAGTCAATTTTATTGTATCTTTCCTAAGTGTCAAACTTGAGATTGCAGATGAATTTTTAATTATCCACAATTTTAAAATCCACTAAACGCTGATCAAGGTCAACTCTATCAACCGTTACGAGTATTTCCTGCCCTGCTTCGAAGATTCGCTTTGGCTTTGAACCTACGAACCGGCTCATTGATCCGTCGAACCAGTACCCGCCACGGCAATGAGGCAAGGCATGTTCCGGTACAAGCCCCTTGATAAAGTGATCCGTCAATTCAATGAAGAGTCCCTTGCGGCGTACATTATGAATTATTGCCGGATGAGTTGGTGTTGGCGAGTCCCCAGAGCCCTTAGTTTCAAGCCATAGGAATTCAAGCTGCTTGAGTTTTTGAGATTCCATTTCAGCACTCGCGGAATTCCTTTCCGTGTCTGAGAGATGTTTTGAGATTCCATTAAGTTCTGTAAGCTTAGGTGTTTTGGTCGAGATTGCCCCAGTCACGGAGGCCAATACTCTGTGGACGATTAGGTCAGCGTATCTTCTTATAGGACTCGTGAAATGAGTGTAGTTTGTCTTTGATAGTCCATAGTGGCCGATCGGTTCTTCACTGTAGGTGGCTCTTTTCATACTCTTTAAGAGTCCTACTTTGATGGCATGTTCTTCGGGCCGTCCTTGAACGGATTTGAGCAAGGATTGGATTGCATTAGGTGAGTCCAGGTCACCCACTTTGAATCCATAATTAAGGACGAGTTGTCTGAATTCAAAGAGCTTGTCTGAGTCCGGATCCTCGTGGATACGATAGACTGATGGCTTCATTTTTTCTTTGATGTGTTTTGCGACTGCCTCGTTAGCAGCGAGCATGAATTCCTCAATGAGTTGGTGGCTCTCATCATTTTCTGTTTTTTCAAGCCTTATAGTTTTACCGTTCTTGTCCAATACGGCTCTGACTTCAGGCATATCGAGCTCTAGGGCCCCCGATTTGAAACGACGCTCACGAAGTTTCTTAGCGAGTTCCCATGCCGTGGATAGTCTCTGACTGAAAGGATTTTGAGGATCAGGTTTTTGCATCAGTGCGTACGCTTCCTTATAAGTGAACCGTCTGGCACTATTAATCACTGCTTTGCAGAAACGTACGGACTTAGGTGTGCCGTTTTTATTGAACTGCATGACGGCTGCATGCGTGAGGCGGTCTTTTTCAGGAACAAGTGAACATAATCCATTACTCAATTTTTCAGGCAGCATGGGAATGACCCTGTCGGCAAGATAGGTGCTGTTTCCTCGGTAATAAGCTTCTTTATCAAGTAGGCTCTTCGGTCTAACATAGTGGGCAACATCTGCAATGTGGACTGCCAGTTCCCAGTTCCCATCCTTTGTCTTTTCAACTAGGATAGCATCATCAAAGTCGCGGGCATCATCCGGATCAATTGTAAATACTGGACGCTTCCGCCAGTCCTCTCTGGACTGAATATCCTCTTCTGAAATACGATCTGAGAAATTATTAGCTTCTTTCGTCACTTCTTCAGGAAATTTTAATGAAAGTTTGTGGGCATAAATAATTTGCAGGATGTCTATTCCGGGTGTGTCTAGCGGCCCAAGATCTTTGACAATGTGGCCCCTCGGATTGGCTTTTCTAGAGATCCAATCAGTGATAGCAATTACGACTTTGTTTCTAGGCTCCGGAAGCTTTGCAGGGAGCTTCTCAGGATCCAGCTCAATGGTTGCTGGTAATAACGGGTTATCTGGTTGGGCATATACGAATTTTCCTTTTCTTTGGTACGTTGCGATGATTGCCCCATTCTTTCTTTCTAGAACCTTTATGACTTGACCCTCAGGTAACTTGCCACTGTCTGAAAAACGTTGTTCAAGGCGTTCTTTTGTTTGCGTATTTTTGATGTTTTTTGTCGATTGAGGAGAACTTCCCCGGGTCATTATTTTGGCTACGACTTTGTCTCCGTGAAGGGCCGTTCCCGTCGCATCTTTTGGTATAAATAGGCTACTATCCTTATTGGAATTTTCGGGATCGACGAAAGCGTTCCCATGGGTATGGAACTGGATGATGCCAATCATTTCAGCTCCTCCTCTCTTAACGTATCGTCCCTTTTTAATTTTTCGGATTGTGCCTTCCGATTCCATGTCTGCGATGATTTGACGCAATTGTTGCCGACGCTTTGGAGTGACCTCGAGCGCTCTCGCCAATTCCGATTTATTCAGTGGGCGATAACTCGGATCATTCAAAAACTTGAGGAGTTGTTCCTTCAGTTTTTCATTCTTTCTTCCACCGGTGGAGGAGGAATTCTTCTTTTTTTGATTCGGCGTAATTGAAATATAGAGATGAATTATGTGAAGGGAAAGGCCCATTCACCGGTATAATTCTTTGGTTAATAGATTTTAAGAGTATCTTTGAACTTATTAGGACTCAACTTTGAAGATTTAATAATCCTCATTTAAGGCTTTTACCTTCCTCGTCCGAATAGCATGGTGTAGCCGGTCTTGATAATGATTGTCAGATCCATGACCAATGAAAAGTACCTGACGTAATAAAGGTCATATTTGAGCTTATTTATAGTGTCTTCAAGATTGGCCCCGTAAGGGTAATTGACCTGTGCCCATCCAGTGATTCCGGGTTTAACGATATGGCGCAGATGATAATGCGGAATCGCCTTTTCATAGTTTTTCACCAGTTTTTCCCATTCAGCTCTCGGGCCGATGAGGCTCATCTCTCCTCTGATTACATTAATGAGTTGAGGTAATTCATCTAATCTTGATTTTCTTAAGAAGTTCCCGATCGGAGTGATTCGGGGATCATCAACGCTCGTGTAATCGCCTTTGGCATCGGAGCCGATCTGCATTGTTCTTAATTTGATCAGGGTAAAGGGCACCTCGCTTGCGCCGATTCGTTGTTGTCTGAAGAAGATAGGTCCCTCACTCGTTAATTTTACAGCGAGCATTGCGGCGGCCAGAACTGGACTGGCCAGAATCAGGACCAAGGTGGAAAGGAAGAGGTCAATTATTCGTTTTCCCTGTGAGTAAGCAACATTTTTAGTTATCCGAAAGCCGTGAGAGAATGGCCAATCTTCATTAATGAGTTTTATTGGGACATATTCAAATTCTGATAGGAAAAATTTTTCCAATGAAACGATATCATTTTGTTTGAGGTGACGGTTCAGTAGTTGGCGTTTTAAATTTTCATCCAATGCCAATTGATTCATGGAGTCGGCCAGTATGATCTTATTAATCTTCATACCATTAATGGATTGAGCCCCCGAGTCGAACTGATCAGAACTCAATACGTCGATACCAATTGAGCTAAATTTTTCGGTCAGTTTCTTATCTAAGTCATTGCTCATGACGTAAATTGTTTCAGTGAAATTCTGATCCGTAATGTCTTTAATAAATTCATAGGTATCATCCGAGGGGCCGATGAAGATAATACATTTATTTCTTTTTCTTTTTGCCCTGATATTTCCTATTAGGGATCGATATAGTATTGAAAAAGGTGTGAATAATATGAAAGTTCCCAGTAGCGAAGTTCTGTTCGTTCCGACTCTGTCAGCGTAGGCCACAAAGAGGAGAATAATGAACAGTGATAAAGCGGCACCAATGACGGAGACGATGAGGTGTTCACTGATGAAACGCGCGCTCCGCTCTATTTTTTGGTATTCATAAGCACCTATCAAGTACAGAGAGAGGGCATTGCAAATGACCATACTGAAAAGAATTTGATCATTACTAAAGAAGGATTCCGAGTTGCCCGTTCTCAAATAAGTGATGACAAAGTAAATTAGGTAAAAAGCGGCAGTATCAATTGCCAACAATATTGCCGGGAAAACTTTCCTTATGAAATTTATGAACATTGTTAATTAGTAAGACATCCAATTAGCGCTTTCTCCGCAATATCAATGCCAAACCTAATAAATTAAGATAATAGTTTATAAAATTAAATCCTAAAGTAATGTTAATTTTAAAATTTATCCCTTATTATCAACCTGATTCCCGAGCAAGTGCTAAAAAAACTACGAAAGTTACTGATTTCTTTCCTTCTTTTATGGATTGTCGCAAATCATAGTAAACTTGCGGCCGATGACTTGATCGACTCCGCCACCTTCACGGATTCTCAAACAAGTTCCTCGAATTCGGCCTTCAATTCTCTTTCTTTTTTACAGGACCGGGTCAGTGCTCAAGTTACGACGAGGTACCTCCAGGATTCAAATGTTTTCCTTAGGAACTATGAGACTGAGGCCAGTATACTTAATGAATCAGTATTGCTCGGAGTCAAGGGAGGGGGCCTACCTGATGAGCCCGGCCTCTCTTACAAACTATTGTATGGAGGAAATTATTTTTACTCAATGACAGATGATTTTGAGTATGAATCTCCCGCCGATCATTCTTTCTTGTCCGGGTTTGAGTTGAGGGGGGCTTTCACGACGCTAAGACTTGACGCTAACATTGAGGAGCAGGGCGGGTATTCACGGTCCGAGCCCTTTGCTGAAGGAATCTCTTCAACTTTTGGGGAAGCAAGAAATCTTGGATATCAGAGGAAGAGCTTGGGGCTTGGCGTTTCTAGAGAATTAAATTCCAGTGAACTAGGACTTAGGCTTTCTCTGGATCAGTACGAATATAATGTGGGTAATTTGATTACTAGGTCCTACGAGAGGGAAAAGTTCGCGGCTGATCTGTCATGGTTTTATGATCCGGTATTTCTTGCCAAGACACGCATCGGCATTGGTTTAACTGCCGGTAAAGAAGAAATCAATCAGAGTGTGCTAGGATCCCAGACTTTTATTGCCCCTTCAGTCAGGTTCCGATGGTCTTATTCGCCGAAAACAGCATTTGCCGGATGGTTCGGTTTCGATGAGCGGTTTCGTGATTCGGATGATTTCAGTGAGACTACCCCAGTCTATGGCCTAAAAGGTCTCTGGACGGCTCCGACAGACACTCAGTTCACCATTGATATCACGAAACAGGTCTATCCTTCCGTTTATGAAATTGATGATAATGTGGCCACAAAAAAATTCTCTGTAGGGGCCAGGCAGGCCTTCGACGGTGGCATTGAGATTGGACTGCGTTATTTCTATGAATTTTCAGATTATCAACCGACGCAAAATGCCGGGGCCCTACGGTCCCGCACGGAGGATCTCCAAAGTTTGCGCCTCAGTCTGGGGAAGTCCCTGAATCTGGGTACTTTTGATGATGCGCAAGTCGCGATCTTTTACAATCAGCTCGTTAACGAGTCCACTAAGGACTATTACGATTTTGAGAGGAACCAGTACGGGATTCAGCTCAAATTATCTCTTTAATATGATTGATTATAATGATTTTAAAGTTAGGACGGGGTGAGATTTACTTAATCAAGGCATTTAATTTAAGATCACTACAATTTTGACTTTTATTAATGTTAAGCTATCTCTCCGGTTCATTATTTATTCACATTCATCTGACATAAGTAGAAAATGGTTAATTCCTTCAAATATTTTTTCGTATTCAACCTGATTCTTGGGGCGCTCTTTCTTAGTGCTTCGCAGGGTCAGGAGGAGAAGAGCAATAACCTCATTTCTTCCGGTGACACATTGCTGCTGAACATTAATGGTGAGCCGCAAATTTCAGGTCAGTTCCTCGTCTCTATTGATGGAGACATCTCGCATTCTCTACTTGGTAAGATTGACGTTGAAGGAAAGGGCCCCAATGATTTTGCTCAAGAGCTCGTCGATTTACTCCAGGACGGTTATATCTTGAAGCCCGGAGTCAGTGTTTCCATCATCAATCAGAAGCCATATCAGATCCGGATGATCGGTGAAGTGACCAAGCCCGGTGAGATTCAATTCCCGAGGGAGAAGCCATTGGACATGGGTTCTGCAGTCGGTCTGGTCGGTAATTTGACGAAGGAAGCTGATGAGAATGCAATTACCCTTAACCGGGGCGGCAAGATTACCAAGGTTAACATATTAAGTCTTAGCACTATAATGCTTGAGGACGGTGACATTATCAACGTGGGTAAGCTTCCAGATCTTGAAACTTTCTCCATTTCGGGGGAAGTCATGAAGGCGGGCACTTACATGATCCCTCGTGAAAAAGAAAAAAAGCTGACTATCTTCGCAGCGATTAGCATGGCTGGCGGTCCGTCCAAAGTCGCAAAGCTCTCGAAGACCATCGTGACTAGGACCGATTCTGGTGGCAGGACCACCTCGACAACAATCGACGCTGCGGACCGGTCGAAGATTTTCTTGGTCCGCCCAGGAGACGAGATAGAGATCAAGGCCAGAATTTTCTAATTAATTTAAAGATTATAAATTCCAACACCCTACCCGAGAGTGGATTACGAAAAATTAAATTCCATAGCAGAATCTGAGATCAGTGACAGTTCGGGCATTGCCCGGGGCCTGAAGGATTACATCTTCTGGGTCCGTAACAAGTTATGGTTAGTGATGCTCATTACAGTCGTGGGTATTGTTCTGGGTATCTTTGTGCACATGAAGAGTCCTCCCATTTACCAAGCCAATGCCAGTATCGAGGTGGAGCGGGTCGAGAGAGGAGATTCCCTAGAGCAGAAGCAGGGGAGTAACTTTAGGACAGAAGCTTATCTAGGAGGTGATGCGATTATCAATACAGTGACTCAGAAACTTCTGATCCCTGAAATATTGATTGCGATGGTGGAGGATACAAAACTTCATGAGAGAGAAGATATTATCAAATTAAGCTTCCTTAAAAATCTGAAGACCACGGATGAATCAGTGGTCCTGGAACCTAGGCAGCTCGTTAACATGATGCTGGGAGAAAGCTGGATCCGTGCCGTTCCTCGAAAGAAGAGCTATATTGTTGATATTATTGTTGATCATACGAGTGCGGAAGTCGCCCATCAGATTGCTAACGGTATCCTTGAAGCTTCAAAGAAAAATGTGGAGAACAAGATTAATGAGGAAACTAATGTGAATGTTAAGATGGCAAATCAAATGGTTTCAGGTGCCGAGAAAGAAATCCTTGAGCTGGGAGAAAGGTTATCTTTGTATAATGCCTGTTTCCTGAGAAAGACTTTGATCGATAAGGCTGAGGAGGAAGTGGTCGAACTCAAGAAGCGGTACGGACCGAAGTGGCCCACGTTAATTGAGGCTGAGAATAAGCTTAAATCTCACAAAGACAGTTTTGATACTGAGCTCAAGCAGGTCTCAGTCATATCCCCTGTTGAGAAGGAGTACTGGGATAATTTACCCGAAGAAATTGATAAGATAATTAATGTGCAGAACCGTGGTCAGTTCATTACTGCCGAATTAAAAAATAAGGAAGATCTTCGTAACGGTCTCCTCTCTAAAATTGATTCGTTGGTGGTTGGCAATAAGAATTCACGTGAATTTTCAATTGCGATGGAGGCTGTCTTACCGGAAGGCCCGATCGGCCCTTCTTTTGTTAAAACGTTTGGACTTTTCTTTGTCGGGGCATTGGCCTCTGGGATTGGCCTGGCCATCTTACTTGGGTTTCTTGACCCGTCCATTCGGACCGTCGCTGAGCTTGAGGAGTACACTGGTTTTCCGATCCTTGGGGCAATCCCTCAAGGTCAGCAAGCAGTTGAAAAGACTGTAAAAAAAGGTTCTAGGAGCCACGTGCTGTTATTTAATAGTGATAATCATTCTCCGACCGCTGAATCTATCCGTAACTTGAGGGCCGGGCTCAGTTTCTTAGGTGATAAGGAGGACCGTAGGACCTTCATGTTCACGAGTGCCGTGCCTGGTGAAGGGAAGTCCTTCGCGTCTGCGAACGTTGCCTATTCATTTGCTTCACAAAAGGAAAAGACTCTCCTAGTGGATCTGGACTTGCGGAAGCCGGTACAGCATAACATCCTCGAGACGAAACGGTCCCCCGGTTTCAGTGACTTCATCTCAAATCAATTGAGTTTTGAGGAAGTGGTCAAGCCGACCCAGAACGAGAATCTTTTCTTTATTAGCTCAGGGTCAAGGTCAGGTAACCCTTCCGAGCTCATGACTACCCAGAACATTAAAAAACTCCTCAGTTCAATTCCTGATGATTTTCAACGTGTTGTCTTTGATACTCCTCCCCTGATACCGGTCCGGGATTCCTTGCCCGTTTCCAAGTTAGTGGACTCAACTGTGATTTTGTATCGGATGGGCACTACTCATCGGAAAGCCATTTCAAGGATCCTCAAATTACTCAATGAAAATAATGCGGATCCTGTGGGTATTGTTGCAAATGCCATGCCGGAAATGAAGAAATCGAGTGGTTACTACGGATACTACGGTAATTACTACTACGGTAATTACGCTTATAGTTATTACGGGAGCGGTTCTTATTACGGAGAAGAGGAAGAGCAGGAGAAAGAAAAATCGGGATAAATCTGTTCCCGCTTTCTTAGTTTCCTTGGGCTTGTCTTTCAGTTTTATAAAATGGACTTCATTGATCTTAAATCGCAACAGGCAAGGATCCGGGACGATATCGATGAGAGGATCAAAAGGGTCCTCGATCATGGACAATATATTCTGGGGCCTGAGATCGAGGAGATGGAAAAAATGCTGGCGAGTTATGTCGGGACCAAGCATTGCATCGGAGCTTCTAGTGGGACGGACACTCTGCTGATTGCATTGATGGCTCTGGGGATCGGCCTCGGAGATGAAGTCATTACAGTACCCTATACCTGGATTTCAACCGTTGAGATGATTACTCTCATTGGAGCGAGGCCGGTCCTTGTCGATATTGATGAGAGGACCATGAACATGGACCCTTCTCTAGTAGAAGCGGCGATCACGGACCGGACCAAGGCGATCATGCCGGTTGGAATTTACGGGCAAACGGCTCCGATGAATGAAATAGTTGCCATCGCCAAGAGGAACGGTTCAATTCCGGTCATTGAGGATGCGGCTCAATCGTTTGGCGCAACGCATCATGGAAAGAAGTCCTGCGCGCTCTCGGAAATCGGAAGCACTTCTTTTTTTCCTTCAAAGCCTCTCGGTTGTTATGGGGACGGTGGCGCTCTTTTCACTGATGACGATGATTTGGCTGAGCTCATGAAGCAGATCCGGGTACATGGCCAAATGAGAAAGCATCATCATCCTCGGCTCGGAATCAATGGTAGGCTCGACTCAATACAGGCGGCGATTGTCATGGCCAAGATGGCTATCTTTGATGAGGAAATAGTCAAGAGACAGGCCGTTGCGGATTCATATAATGCACGTTTAGAGAGGGATGGCATTGTCCTACCTCAGATTGATAGTGGGAACAGTTCTGTCTATGCACAGTATACCATTTTATGTGATGATAGGGACGCTATTCAAAATTCTTTGAAGGTATCCGGGATCCCGTCCGTTTCCTATTATGCGGTTCCCCTGCACCTGCAGCCGGTGTTCCATGACTTGGGCTATCAGAAAGGAGATTTTCCGGTCACAGAGAGAGTCTCTGAACGTTGCCTGAGCCTTCCTATGAATCCTTATCTTAAAGAAGATGAAGTGGATCAGGTCTGTAGGGCCCTACTAGGCTAAATTGCTATTCGGATCTTTGGACGCGGAAGACACTCTAGACAAAAATCGATTATGCTGGCTTCCTGAAGATCACTACTTATCTTCAGTCACTTACCACGGCAACGGCGGACCGAGAAATGACGCCTGACTATGTGAAGGTAAAAAAGTAACCGTGTTATTCTTTTCTCACTCTCCAGTAGTATCCGGAATTAGCCCGGGAAATAGAAAATATTTCCTGAACGGTATCTCCTTGCCCTATGATCAGTTTCTCGAGAGAGAGCCAGATCTTCATATCGTCTGAAGTCTGAACAGAGTAGAGCGTCCTCTTCTCTCCCGGAAAGAGCAGCTCCAGCCGATTACCTTCTAGCACGTTCATCTTTATCTTGAAGGCCGGAACACTCTTCGCATTATTCGGCGAACTTCTGAACAGAATTTCACAATCATCCGCATAACCATCACCGTCCGTGTCGACGTTAGTGTCACTGGTACCGTAAATGTCCTCCTCCTGGGACTGGGTCAACCCATCCCCATCTGCGTCCTCTTCACGGTCATCCTTCAGGTTCACGGTAATTATTGCCTGGTCCGTTAGCTCGCCATCACTGACGGTTATCGTCACCTGTAATGCAGATTGTTTTTCAAAATCCAGGTCACCACTGTCATTGACTAGAAGCTTATTACCTTCAACGCGAAGCGCCTCGTTCCCATCCTGATCAGGATCCTTATTCTCGGTAATCGTGCAAATGAGAGTATCCTGATTGGCGTCGGTCGTGGCAATGGTTCCCACAATTGTGCCGTTCGCCGTATTTTCATCAACACTGAATGATTGGTTCGCAATGACTGGGGCCTCGTTCGGAAAACTGTTCGGATCAGCAGGGTCAACCTGGGCAGTGACCTCGGCCCCGTCCGCATAACCATCACCGTCCGTGTCGACGTTGGTGTCACTGGTACCGTAAATGTCCTCCTCCTGGGACTGGGTTAACCCGTCCCCATCCGCGTCCTCTTCACGGTCATCATTCAGGTTCACGGTAATTATTGCCTGGTCCGTTAGCTCGCCATCACTGACGGTTACCGTCACCTGTAATGCAGATTGTTTTTCAAAATCCAGGTCACCACTGTCATTGACCAGAAGCTGGTTATCGGCAATCCTTAATGCTGGGGTCCCATTCCCGTTAGGGTCAGCGTTTGAAGTAATTGAAAAGCTCAGCGTGTCCTCGTTCGGGTCAGTGGCAACGATGACGCGAATGATCCTGTCCTTCGGGGAATTTTCTTGAACCTCAAAAGTCTGGTCGGCGATGACAGGTTTTAGGTTTGTGTATGAGTTCTCAATTGTAACAGTTATTTCACTATCGATGAATTTAATTTTTTGATCCTCAGTTGAGAAACGAACGGAGAAAAATTCGTTCTCCTCATTCGAGGAGTCGTCCATAATGGGAACCTTTAAATTTGCACTGACCTGACCTGCGGGAATTATCAGTACCGCTTCAGAACTTTCGTAGTCCAGTCCGGCGATGGCTGAACCGTCCACTGTTTTGTATTTTATAACGACATCCTCATCGATGGGATCACAGATCGTTGCCAAGATGTTCACAAATTGATCGGATTCGGATACCGTCTCATCTTCAATGCCTACGTAAACGGAATTGTCGGTACTGAGTGCATAATTATCAAAGGCCATGTAGTTACTGCCGAATCCCGTCACGATTCCGTTCCCGTGAACCTTTGCGTCTGTCATGATCCAGTTCGCCGCTACGCCGGTCACTCTATTAGTGCTGCAGGCGGGAAGATTGAGAATTGCAAAGTTAATTTCTGAGATTGTATTCGATAGGTTGGCTGAGACTGATACATGTTCCCCGTTGGGAACCATCAAGACTTCGAGCTCATAGAGTTGCCGGATGTTGATTAGATGTTGCTCTTCCAAATTCACCTTGGCTCCATTTTCATTAAGGACGGTAATTTTTCTTGATTCAGGATCATTATCCGTGGGCTCAAAGGCAATCGAGAACATAGGATTATAAGTGTCGTCGAGGAAGGTCCAGGCGAACGTGTCCGACTCGGAATAAATTCCATTCGAATCTGAAGGTTGAATGAGTATGGAGACGGTGAATTTTAGCGTGGCCCCGATACCATTGATTTCAGGCCAGAGCATCACGTTGGTTCTTCCTGGCGGGTACGCTGCACGGTACGGGCCACCAATGTACGCCGCTCTGGAGGTCGCGCCGTCAGGGAGTACGAGTCTAGTCAGGCCGTCCGACTCTCCGGCCGGTTCTCCGGGTCCTTTAGGATCATTAGTTTTCCAGCCGTCTTGACCAGTGAGTGCTAATCCGGGATTCAATGAGTCAAAATTCGTTGAATAAACATCGACCGTTTGCGCGCTTACCATTTGAACGTGATTCGAAATGGTAAAGATTAGGAGAGCCGATAAAAGATGATTAAAGTAATATCGCATCAATTTTACAGTTAAAAGGTAACATCTATTTCAGCTTATGAGGCTTGATATTTAATCAGGATCAGTGATTTAGTTAGGATTTACAGATATGACTACCTTTGAATCTTGTTAGGGGTGAACAACATATGAAAACTAGAGGTTTTATTGATGAAATGTTATTTTTAGCAGATTTTAGCTCTAGACATCAGATGAAAAAACAGTAACATATGCACTTAGTTATCCCTTAATCAGTTTTTAATTTGTGAATAAATTTATTCTAGGAGCCATCAGCTCATTCATTTTGTTCTTCTGTGCGCAAGCAGAGGCACAAACATTCAGATCATATGAGACAACAACTCAGGAGATCACCTACACTTCTAGGACCCTGCAAGATGGTCGTACATTCGTTGAGACAGTTATCAATACCGTGGTCGTGAACCTGACTCCGAACCCGGTAACTTCTGAGAGCACTACTGCGACAGATGAAACAAATGAAACATTGTTTTTGACGCAAGCAGCCGCAACGGCCCTTCAGGCTGCGATTGCCACGGCAGAGGCTGCAGCGAATGCGAGCGATACAGTGATCAAAGAAACAGTAACGGCTGAAGTTGATACTGCTGACAAGGCTCAGGACGTTTCAGGTAATGTGCTAACTGGTATTACTTATGTCGTAATAGCTAATGGGCAAACCACATTTCCAACCAGTGATGCAGGAACCGTTACGGAAGCGACAGTAACAACCACAGCCAGAGCTGAATTTGACACCATTGTAGAAGTTGCAAAACCAATCGTATCACAGAATTAGAAAGCCAAAAAAGTGAACATTCGTACTCTCATAGTATTAATTGCTTCAGCCAGCCTCAGTAAGGCTGCCACGATTGATTTCGATTCAGCTGCCTACGCGATACCATCTGGACAACTGGCTGCAGACGCGAACGGAGTTGATGGTTGGGAAGTTTCATCTGGCGGTACTAATTCATACCTTGGTTTCGTTGTACCTTCACCTGGTATTGGTTCATCACAGGCCCTTGGCTTTGGACCTAAGTGGGTCTTGCCAGAAGAAGCGTCAATGTCCCTAAAGAGGGATGTAAATTTTGCACTGACGGGAAACACGACCGGAATCGCCTCACTGGGTAATCACGCTACTGGAACTTTCACCGCAGATATTTTAGTTAATCAACCAAACAACGCGGCTGGTAATGATGTGTTTGGTATTTCTCTCTATGGTGATGCCGGCAATGAAACGATCAGTTTTAGCTTTGATCCGGGAAATACAGTTTCAGGACTTGCCGGTGATCTTGGCGTTGGATTTTTCAATACCTATTATAACTCTCAGTATCAGTTTAAGGTTTCATTTACTGGAACCAACGGTGACTTTCAAACCTATGCGGCAAGCATTATTGATTCTGATGGCAATGATTACACCAAATATGGTACGCTCACTTCAACTGAAATAACAAGTATCGGTCTCACCTATGCTTTGGCTGACTCTTCAGCGGCAATGTCAACCGCTTCTGACGGGTACATTGTTTTGGATAATGTTGTATTTTCAACGACCATTCCTGAGCCTAGCACTTCTCTTCTCTCCTTAATAGGGGCAGGGCTTTTGATTCTCAGAAGGAGAAGATAATTAATATTCCCTCTACTGTTTTTTAGCGGGTTTTAAGTTTAGGAGATCTCTTTTCCCAATACAATAACAGTTCATTTTTGGTGCCCTCTGAAAGAGCATCGCTTTTCATGATGAGAGGCATTTGACTGGCTAAGATTTTATTGCTAGCGAGGTCCATCCATTTTTTAATGAGAGAAGCTTGATTCTTATCAAGGACAAGTTTGTAAACTGATTTGAACTGAGAGGGATTTTGCTTTGCTTGACGGAGGATACTTGTCCAAGTCCTTCTCAGATAAGCCTCATTAATTGTGTCAGCTCTATTGAGAGCCTCTGCCCATAGTCGTCTCGTTTCTTTGGCATCAATAAATAGCCATACCTTGGCTTGCCGAAGAGGTGATCCTGCCCACTGTGGGTCCAAAGCAGATGCGATTGCGAAAGATTTTTTAATTTCAGAATCATATTCGGTTAATTGGCTGTAAAGCTTTCCTCTGACAAAATGAAATGTCGGGTCGAGCGGCATTTTTCTGATTGCACTTTCTGATAAATCTATGGCTGACAAGAGATATTTTTTCTGATCTTGGATCTGACCAGACATCGCAGAGTCTTGGCTCATTGTGTTTATTCTTTCGATTTTCTGAAGTACAGACCGGTTATCTGAGAAGAGGATCGATTTTTCATTGAACCATTGAGTATAAATTAAGGAGAGGCCCATTGAAAATATGCCGACAGCGAAGACCTGATAAATGAGGACGGTCCGCTTGGCAGCGTGCCTAGAATTGTTTGGGTTAGGCTTGAAAGTGATTCCCAAGAGAAGTGTTCCGGAGAGAGCAATACCAATTTTCTGACCAGGAACATCGACTATCCCATGGACAATGATGCAAAGGATTCCCAAAATGCATGCCAAACAGAGTTGCCAGGACCGGGACTTGCGGTTTTTTCTATAAGAAAAGACGAGAAGACTGATAATGGATAGTGCGAGTGCGATAGCACTCATCGGACCAGCTTCAGCGCTAAGGTCGAGCCAGTTACTTTCAGGGTGCAGAACCTCAGCATCATTGACAGAAGGGGTATGTATAATGGACTCCTTCTTATACTGAGGAAATATAAATTCAAAGCTGCCAGGGCCTGACCCTGTCCATGGTTCACTTTTTATCATCGAGTAGGTATCAGCATGGATAAATTTTCTTAAGCCGAGCACGGATTGATAGGGTTCTTTCTCAGCAGCGCCGATGTTGGAAGGTATTGATTTTTCCAAATCAACCATTTGTTTGAGGCGTTCTTCTAACTGGGTATCAGAGACGACGAATAGAATCGTACTCAGGATCACTAAAACCAAAAATGAGGTGATAATTTTGGGATTTAATAATTTTCTCCCTAATAGCAAGAACCATGAAATTTGAAATACAGCGAACAGTAAGATACCTGCCCGGCTAATAGAGTGCCCTAATATTGCCCAGCATAGGATTCCCAGAGCCGTCGCTGACACGAAGCCTAAGAACCATTTTTTCTGGATGATGAATAACGATAATGTTCCCGTGCCGATGAGAGATCCTATCACCATCAGGGTTGCCATATGGTTTCGGTTAGCAAAAAATCCAAATTGGTTATTAGGATCCCATGACCATTCCCATTGATACTCGGTGAAGAGCATTGAGATTCCGGCATAGGTGACCACTAAGAGAAAAAAGAAAGATGCTACCTTTAAGAGCCTTTGCCTGCTCAATCGGTGCCCAAGTGTGCAGAGGGCTGTGATTAAAACTGCTCCGATGATGAACAATAGTTCCATACTCTTGGCCGGATGAGGAGTGATTAATGTCCCAGTATCAAGGCCGAGGGATTCGAGGTGGATTCTCCAAGCTTGTGTGCCGGCTAGTCCCCGAGGCAATAATGAAAGTGAAGAGGCAAGAAAAAATAATCCGGCACCCAATAGGATCCACTTAGGAATAGAGAATCGGGGCGGGAACAAGGCGATTAGTATTCCTATCGAGAGAAAAACTATTCCATAAAATCCCTGACGAGGTCCCCCTGAACTAACGCATGCGAATAATGCAATAACGACTAAACCGATAAAGAAATAGAATGATTTATCATCTGATTGAATTCTTCTGTCTTCGCTGGATCGATGGAGACGCCTCTTTTTTCTTCTGACCTTTGAATCTTCTTTCGTCATTAAGATGAAATTTTAACTCGTTCACTCAATAGAGCAAATACCATCTGGATCATAAATGAGTTATGCCAGTTCAATCCAAAATATTTTGTGTCTTTTGTTTTTAGTATTGTTTCGCGGTGTCTAGTTTTGAAATATCTTAAAATGCTTTAATAACGAATGATTTGTCTTTATTCATTCATTCATCAATTTGACAAATAGTCATCAATAATTGGTATGTTGATACAATTATTTGATGTAGATATCCTACTAATTGGATTATATGTATTATAATTGGCTCTATGTTTTGGAGTGATAGTTCACCCGAACACAAGATTGAGACATTAAAAAAATTATATGGGTTCTGACATTACCAAGAGAATTGAAGAGAGCGAATATACCGTGGGAGTTATTGGTTTGGGGTATGTCGGTATTCCTCTATCACTTGGTTTTGCTGGTAAGGGTATCAGGGTCATTGGTTTTGACATTGATGAGGGTAAGATAGCCTCATTGTCTGAAGGGAAGAGTTATCTAGAACACATACCATCAGATCATATTGCAAAGCATGTTAGGGGTGGATCTCTTCAACCAACGAGCAATTTTAAAAAAATCAGTGAAGTGGACGCCGTTATTTTGTGCGTTCCGACTCCTCTGAATGCGCATCTGGAACCGGATCTCTCCTACGTTGAAGCCACCTTAACACAGATTGTTCCTTATCTAAAGAATGGCCAAATCATTTCTCTTGAGAGCACAACATATCCTGGGACGACGACCGAAATCGTTCAGCCCATCATTGAATCTAACGGATTAGTGGTCGGTGAATCTTTGTCATTGGTATATTCACCGGAAAGAGAAGATCCGGGCAATGAGAGCTTCTCATCTACATCTATTCCAAAAATATTAGGAGGAGTAACTAAAAAATGCGTGGAGGAAGGATATGCTCTTTATTCATCTGTTTTTCCTGATGTTATCAAGGTCAGTTCGACTGCCGTTGCTGAATTTACGAAGTTGTTAGAAAATATTTACCGGTCCGTGAACATCGGGCTAGTCAATGAAATGAAGATAATTGCTTCCAAGATGGGTGTTGATATATGGGAGGTCATAGATGCTGCTAAAACAAAACCGTTCGGGTTTAAGGCCTTTTATCCGGGCCCCGGGCTCGGAGGTCACTGCATTCCTATCGATCCTTTTTATCTGACATGGAAAGCGAAAGAGTATGGGGTGAATACTAAATTTATTGAGCTCGCGGGTGAGATTAACAGGTCCATGCCCGAATACGTGGTCAGTTTGGCCATGCAAGCTTTGAACAGAAAGATGAAATCAATTAATGGTAGTAAGATTCTCATTATAGGATTGGCTTATAAGGCCAATGTCGATGATATGCGGGAGTCTCCTGCTTTTTACCTGATGGATTCACTCAAGTCGGAAGGGGCCGAACTTAGTTATTATGATCCGCACATTCCGAAAATCCCTACTACGAGGGAGCATAAGGAATGGACAGGACTGAAATCAATTAGTTGGGAAAAAGAAACTATTTCCCAATTTGATTGTGTCATCATTACTACGGCGCATGACAAGGTCAGTTTCTCTGATTTAGCAGGATGGTCTGATT
>DUBC01000005.1:0-358 GCA_012960505.1 Verrucomicrobiales bacterium | reverse complement strand
TTAATGATTACGATTCTCTTTTGAGTTCAGATATTGATGCCGTTGCGATAGCTACACCCCCTGCTACTCATTACGAGATTGCTCTAAAATTTTTAGAGCAGAGCAAAGATGTATTCATTGAAAAACCGATGACCTTAGCGAGTCAGGACGCTGATGAACTTGTGAGGATCGCTGAAGCCAACCAATGCATCCTTATGGTAGGGCATCTGTTATTGTACCAACCAGCTATTGACTTTATTAAGAATTACTTGGAACGAGGTCACCTTGGGAAAATATATCATTTGCACCAAGAACGACTCAAATTGGGACGGGTCAGGACTGTAGAAAATGTGGTATGGAGTTTAGGAATTCATGATAT
>DUBC01000004.1 GCA_012960505.1 Verrucomicrobiales bacterium | reverse complement strand
TAACGGTGCGACTAACCTCAGCACCCTTGAAGGTGAGTGGCTACACGCCGCATGGGTCTACGACGGAGATGCTGACGTTGGTACTATCTACCTCAACGGTGAAGTTGATTGGACGGGCGGTAAGCGCGCACCAAATGGAAGCGGTAACCTCCTCGTAGGTGGAAGCAACGGAGGCGGAGACAACTACCGTGGTCTGGTTGACGATGTTGCTGTCTGGAGAGAAGCACTTCCCGAAGTATCCATTCAGGCCCTGGCGGACGGAGCCAGCCCGATCGGTGCAACTCAGGAAGACGGGGACGGTGATGGTTTACCTGATTCGTGGGAGGAGAAGTACGGAGTCGATGATCCTGAAGGTGACGATGACAATGACGGACTCACCAATATTGAAGAGTATGAATTAAGGACCAAGCCTAATAAGGCCGACACCGACGAAGATGAGCTCAGCGATGGTGACGAGATCAACGTGCACAATACAAATCCTCGGAACGAGGACAGCGACGACGACGGCCTCGCCGACGGCTTTGAAATCACGGCCGGCACCGATCCTCTTGAGAGTGACACCGATGATGACGGATACGCAGACGGGATCGAGATTGCTAAGGGAACTGACCCGAACGACCCGCTGAGTTGGCCATCACCGCCGCCTCCAGGAATTCTTGCCTACTACTCGTTCGAGGACAACTATATTGATGTTTCTGGCAACGACAATACCGCAGTGCCGACTCAGAACCCGAACGAGATATCTTTTACGGAAGGCTTTCGAGGTCGTGGCGCTGATATTAATGACCCGGCAGCCAATGGTGGAGGGAATACCGGTGGATCGATCAATATTCCGATTGATGCTAATCCTGACGTACTGGAAGAGGTTAGTTTTGGTGGTTGGGTGAATCTTGAAACAGCGGAAGGCTTTCCAGGATTCATGGCGATCGACAACGGTGGCTGGGACCGCGGTATCAGCCTTAATAATCTCCAATGGTCGATCGCAAGTGGCGGCAATACCAACTCAGGGATTGCCCCGAATCCGGGAAGTTGGGAGTATGTCGTCGGCACCTTTAGCAAGCCGGAAAATCGTTCGGTACTTTATGTCGGCAACGCCGACACCGACACTACAACCACCGACACCATATCCAGAGATGATGCTGGCATCGCGTCCGGAGAGCTCGAAATTGAGATCGGTAGATACGACAACCAGGACCTCGATGCAATCGTCGATGATATCTTTGTCTTCTCGAGCGAGTTGTCCGCCCATCAGGTCAATGCAATCCGTAATCTTCGATTGAGTGACCTTGACCTCTCGCCCTTGGATGCGGCTGAATTGTTCGCATTATTTGCCGATCAAGCGGATGGCCCAATTGCAGATATCACCTGGGTTCCGGAGGGAGGTCTCGATACGACCAACCCGGGAGAGGTCGTCGATTTGGGCGGCACCTTCACCGTGGTCCTCGACGACCAAGGTAACGGGATGCGAACCGGTAACCCGATCCTTTTTGAAATCTTTTCAGTGTCGCGGAAAAAGGACTCAATTACCTTCGAGTTCAACAGCCGTCCCGGAAAGATTTACGCCGTAGATTACAGTTTTGATTTTGATCTTTGGCTCGAAGTTGATGACGGAGTCGAGGCGACCGCGCGCACCACTTCTTTCACAGACGAAAATCCGGAACTCCTTGAGTTTCCCAAGGTCTTTTATCGTGTCCGCGAGCAGTGATTTTCCGGATGGCCCACGATCTTAATTTGACAGTCTGGTGAGGTTCTGTGACCGCAGAATGACCGATGATCTCGAGCGGAACACTGCCGCTTGATCGTCTGACCTCAAAGGAGCAAAGTGAATCCAAAAATGCGTTCATCAAATTTTCATGATCTTAGTAATATTCTTATCGTTGTGGCGGTTTTTGTCTTTGCTCCTGCGTTGAAAAGTCAAAGCCTTCTTGGCTACTATCCATTCGAGGGCGACTATAATGATGTTTCTGGCAACGACAACGCCGCGGTGCCGACCCAGAACACGAACCAGGTATCTTTTACGGACGGATTCCGTGGCCGTGGCGCTGACATCAATGACCCGGCAGCCAATGGTGGAGGAAATACCGGCGGAACGATCAATATCCCGATTGACGCCAACCCCAACGTGCTGGAAGAGGTTAGTTTTGGGGGTTGGGTGAACCTTGAAACAGCGGTGGGGTTTCCCGGATTCATGGCGATCGACAACGGTGGCTGGGATCGTGGCATCAGCTTACACAATCTCCAATGGTCGATCGCAAGTGGTGGTAATACCAATTCAGGGATTGCTCCGAGCCCGGGAAGTTGGGAGTATGTGGTCGGCACCTTTAGCAAGCCGGAGAACCGCGCGATACTCTACGTCGGCGATGCCGATGCCGACACCACTACCACCGCCAGCATTTCCAGAAGTGATGGAGGCAACGCGCCAGGAGAGCTTGAAATTGAGATTGGTCGATACGACAACCAGGATCTCGACGCAGTCGTCGATGACATCTTCGTCTTCTCGGGTGAGTTGTCCGCTCATCAGGTCAACGCCATCCGTAACCTTCGTTTGAGTGACCTCGACTATTCTCCCGCCCAGGCGGCCGAACTGTTTACTCTTTTCGATGACGACGATGCCGGTGAAGTTGCCGGAATCACATGGTCACCCGTGACCGGTCTTGATCCGGAAAATCCAGGAGCACTCTCGGATCTTGGTGATGAGGGTATTGGCCTTGTCCTCGATGACCTGGGCAACGGCATGGCCGGAGGCGTGCAGTTTGGTCTCGACGCAGACAATGACGGAATTCCCGATTTCTGGGAGGAAAAGCATGACGTCGATGACCCGGACGGAGATCCCGATAATGACGGGCTGACAAATGTAGACGAGTATGAATTGAGGACCGATCCTAAGCTTGCTGATACTGATGAGGATGAGCTCAGCGATGGTGACGAGATCAACGTGCATAATACAAATCCTCTGGACCAGGACAGCGACGACGACGGCCTCGACGACGGCTTTGAAGTCACAGTCGGCACGAATCCTCTCAACGAAGACACCGACGGTGACGGATACGCAGACGAGATCGAGATAACTAGGGGAACTGACCCGACCGACCCAGACATTAACCCCGGAAACATTACTCCAAACCCGCCTCCGGACCCGCTTTTCGTCCCGAGCATTCCGGTGACCGCACGCGATAGTGTTGTTGTCTTCAACGAAATACACTACCACCCGGCCGATGATGACTCGTCGCTCGAATACGTTGAGTTGTATAACCAGATGGCAGTCGATGTCGATTTGTCGAACTGGCGCATCGGTGGAATTGACTATAATTTTCCCGAAGGGACCGTGTTAGGCGGGCGTGACTATCTGGTGATCGCCAAAGATCCGGAAGCCCTTCAAGCCGCGACCGGTTACTCAGGTGCTCTCGGACCTTTCGCCGGCACGCTGTCAAATTCCGGTGAGAATTTAAGGCTCTTTACCCACAATCGCGCGTTTCGTAACTCGTCCGGTGGCGATGGTTCTAAAGGAGAGGTTTCGAGTTTACTCGATGGCAGGCGTATCATGGACGAGATAAATTTCACTGACATTTATCCCTGGCCGGTCGGGCCGGACGGGTCCGGATCAACACTCAATAAACGCGACCCCGGGACCGGAACACCACATCCCATTCACTGGGAGTCGAGCCAACGGAAGAATGGATCGCCTGGCAAAAAAAACGAATTATCTGCCGTTCCCGCGATCGCATTCAATGAACTTACCGGGACCACCGAAGTTAACTTCCAGGTCGAACTTTACAACTTTGGGAACACGCCTATTTCACTTGGCGGGATGGTTATTGGCTCATCTGATCCAGTGCAGGAAGACTATGTTTTTCCGGTCACTAGCCTCGCCGTTGGGGCCTACATTACCATCGATGCTGTGACGTTCGGTTATAATCCTGATGATAACAGCCGGCTGTTCCTCTACTCGGTTGGAAGAGTTGCCCTTATCGACGCTGTGCGCGTCGACGACCGACCCTTGGCTCGTTCACCGGAAGGGACAGGCCGTTGGTTACGTCCGGACACAATGACACTCGGTTCCGAGAACAGCTTCAGTTTCAACGACGACATTATTATCAACGAGATCTTTTACCACGCCTATCCGCAACGCGAATCTCCCGGAACCCCACCGACCTTGGTGAATGTGACCGTGCTTGACTTTGATGCGAGTTGGCGCTTCGAGGAAGACGCTGGAGAGTCGGGACTTCCGGCTGGATGGGAAGACGTTTCCCACCCGGATTGGCCAAGTGGTCCGGGCCTGATAGCACAGGAGACTTCGGCGTTGAACGAACCTATACGGACTGATATTGATCTGGCCCCGCCAACGTTGACCTACTACTTCGAGACGGAGTTCAACTACGTCGGCGGAGCTGTAGACGAACTTATCGTTCAACATTACGTTGACGACGGTGCGGTATTTTATCTTAACGGTGTTGAGATCGAGCGATTTAACATGCCCGGCGGCACAGTTACGCCCACGACGCTCGCTAGCCCAGGTGTCACTAACGCGACCGTTAACAGCTTTGTTCTCGTGAATCCGAACGTTGTTTCCGGCAGTAATCGAATCTCGGTCGAGGTGCATCAATCTTCTTCAGGCAGCAGCGATATCGTGTTCGGGGCACGGTTCATCGTGGGCACGTTCACCCCGCCGGGCAATCCACCGATACCGTATGCATTGCGCGACGAGGAATGGGTCGAATTGTTCAACCGCGGTCCAATGCCCGTCAATCTCACTAACTGGAAACTCGATGGAGGGATCAATTTTAATTTTCCTGACGGAACCATGATAGGAGAAAGAGAGTATCTGGTCATTGCCAAGGACGCAGCTGCACTTGCAGGGAAACACCCTACGGCAAAAATTATCGGCAATTATTCCAACCGGCTTGGAAATGGTGGCGATCTGATTGTCCTCAAAGATCCGGTCGGTAATCCAGCCGATGAGGTCGTCTACTACGATTCCGGCCACTGGCACGCTGCGGCCGACGGAGGAGGATCCAGTCTCGAACTTCGTGATCCCGAATCCGATAACACCGTCGCCGAATCGTGGGCTCCGAGTGACGAGACTAATAGGAGTGATTGGAAGATCTATAGCTACGAGGGTATCGCTGAGAGCGATGGCCAGGGCAATAATGTCTATCATGAATTCCTCCTCGGTCTTCTCGACGCAGGAGAACTTTTACTTGACGATGTCAGTGTGATCGAGGATCCGGGTGGCACGAACATCGAGTTTATTAAGAACGGTGATTTTGAGGGTGACGGTTTGGGCTCCGAACCTGATAAGTGGCGATGCATTGGCACACATGGCAGCCACGGCCGGACCGTGGTGGTGGATGACCCCGATGAACCGGGGAACCGCTGTTTGCACGTTGTCTCTACCGGTCCGACCGAGGATAAACATAATAAAATCGAAACTACTTTCGCAAACAACGAGCGCGTGGTTCTTGGGCGAACATACCGTATTACCTTTCGTGCCAAGTGGCTTACTGGGTCCAATCAGGTCAATACGCGCCTGTATTTCAGTTATCTGCAGCGCACTAACCTGCTCGAAGTGCCTGAGGTCTGGGGAACGCCGGGCGCGTCGAACTCAACGTTAGTCGTCAACTCTGGTCCATCAGTTACCGGCTTGCGCCACGCGCCGGTTGTTCCTGAAGAGGACCAGAGTGTTTCAGTGTTCGCCAAAGTTGATGATCCTGATGGTGTCGCCGACGTGACATTATTTTATTCGGTCAATGGTGGTGCCTTCCGATCGGGAGTCATGTCTGAGCGCGGCGCCGGTATCTACAGCGGCACGGTTCCCGGACAGTCAGCCAAACGTATTGTGCGTTTTTACCTGCACTGTCAAGACAACGCCGGAGCCATATCATTTTATCCCCCACAGGGTTCCGAGTCGGGCGCATTCTACAAAGTCCAGGACAACTTAGCCGACTCCTCTGGCCTACGGCACAATTTCCGTATCATTATGGCTGACAATGACCGCAGTTTCTTGTTCCGAAATACTAATCGTATGAGCAACGATCGTTTCCCGGTCACCGTGATTGAGGACGAACAGACCGTCTATTATGATACCGGACTGCGACTTAAGGCTAGCGGTTTCGGCCGATACTCAAGCGGTCACTACGGGTTCAATATGGAGTTTCAACCTGACCGCTTATTTCGCGGCGTGCACAAAACGATCTCAGTCGAACGTAGCCCGAACCTGAAAGAAATTCTGGCCAAACACCTAACCAATCGTGCCGGCGGAACCTACTCGTCGTTTTATGACGATGTTGCTTACATTATTAATCCTAATCCCGGTCACCAAGGTCCTGGTCTACTTGCAATGACGCGTCACACTAAGCGCTTCTTTAACGGCCTATTTCCTGGTTCGGGTGACGGCACGCTGTTTAACCTCGAGTTGCTCTACAATCCAAACGGCACGACTGGTGGTTCGGAGGGACTCAAGATAAACAACCCCTACAACCATAATGGTGGGACTTATGAGTTGCGTGACCGCGGCGACGACAAAGAACCATATCGCTGGGGATTTCAGATCAGAAGTGCTCGTGGCCGTGACGATTATTCCCGGATTGTCGCACTAAATCAAACGGTAGGAAATCTGAGGGGTGTAGAATTGAAGACGGCGCTTGATGAACTTATCGATGTCGATCAATGGATGCGCAGCTTTGCCATGTTCTCGCTGAACGGCAATGATGATACCTATGGCCGCATCTGGTCCCACAATTTCCGTTTCTATGTGCGCCCAACTGACCAAAAAATTATGGTCTTTCAATGGGATCTCGATCGAGCGTTCAATCTCAGCACCAGTGCATCGGTTACGCCTGGTAACAATATTTCCAGGCTTTTCTCAATCCCTGAGTATCGTCGTTTATTCAATGGACACCTTCTTGATCTCGCCGAAACCACGTTTAATTCAACATACGTAACTCCGTGGGCTTCCCATCTGAGCATGCTCACTGGCAGCGGTCTTACCGGGCTCAGGGGATACGTGCAGGGCCGCGCAAATTTTGTTCTCAGGAGCCTCCCTGCAGCGATTCCTTTCGCCATTACCACCAACGGTGGTGGTAATTTTTCAATCGCTAATACCGTTTCGAACTTGGCTGGTGACGGGTGGATTGACGTGCACACGATCGAGATTAACGGTCAACCAGCGATGCTCAACTGGACCGACGCGAACAGTTGGAAGACTGATGTCCACTTGGCACCAGGTGCAAACGCGATAACGCTCACAGCGCGTAACTTCCGCGGGACCACAGTCGGCAGTGATTCTATCATTATCACTAACACTAGCGGGACCGATCTTGCCAGTGCCTCCAATAGCGTCATTACTGAAATTCACTACCACCCTGCCGACCCGAACCAAGCCGAGATTAACGCAGGCTTCATCAATTCGGACGAGTTCGAATTCGTCGAAGTAACTAACATTAGCACCAAACCAGTCGATTATACCGACGCAAGTCTCAGAGAAGCGGTTGAGTTCAGATTTCCAAACAATACGGTGCTCGGTCCAGGTCAGCGAGCTATTATTGTTACCAACCGAGCTGCCTTCGTGTTCCGTTACGCTGCCGGTGAAAGATCGATCCTTGGAGAATACAGCGGTAAGTTCAATAATGCCGGGGAACAATTAATATTTAAAGCTGCTGATGCTTCAATTATCGCCGATATAAGCTATAGCGATGATGCACCATGGCCAATGAGTTCTGACGGGGACGGATACAGCCTGATCCGTCTATACCCGAACAAAACTACATTCGATCTTAACGATCCCCGCAATTGGAGCAGTAGTCGCGACATCGGTGGTGATCCGGGTAATGCTGACAGTTACACTGTTGAGCATTGGTTTGCCGAACATAGCCTTGCACCCGAAGTAGATTTACTTGTCGATACTGATACTGATGGATTGGTTGACCTGTTAGAATATGCTATCGACGTTGATCCAAATAGCGCAGAAGAAAACATTATGCCTTTAGTTACCATTGAGCCGATCGAAGTCGATGGAGTCATCGAAGATTACCTCGTCTTTCAATATCGCCGTCACATTGGTGTGATGGATATTCTTTTTACGCCCCGTGTCTCTTCCGGAGATCTAAAGTGGAGTTCTAGTTCGGAGGACATTGTATATATCGATACGCGCAATAACGGGAACGGTTCGGCGACGATGCGGTTCCGTAGCGCAATTCCTTTCACAGAGAATTCGCGAGAATTTTTCAGTTTACGTATCGAAAAAGTGTTGGACGAGTAGTCTTGTTTGATTGAAATGAAGACGGAGAAGAATTAATTCGAAAGAATGTCTGACCAAAAGAATTGATGGGATCTTCTTCGATCAGGTAATCATTGCAACCTCAAAGATCTGGCAGCGGTTTAAAAGTGCCTATCCATGGTGCAAATTGAAATGGAAGTTGAGTGGCTTTGAACCCTGCAGAGCCGTTTCCAAGAAAAGCCTGGCCTCCAAATCCACTCGTGTTCATGTGATTGCGGATTTGTATTTAGTAAAGGGTCAATGCAAAACTTAGTGGATTGCCTTTTTCATTCAATGATATGATAATCTATGAATGAAAGAGCTAAAATTAATATTAGGATTTCTAATTTGTTTAATTACTAACAGTGTCTCTTCGCCTAAAAAATCGGATCTTAATTCAGTATCTATAAAATCCCTATCATTTCATGCAGAAGGGAAAGGGGGGGCTGTGGCAGCGGAAGATCCTGAAGCTGTAAGGGCAGGGATATTTATTCTTCAGAATGGTGGGAATGCGGCTGATGCGGCTGTTTCGATAATGCTGACTGCAAGCGTTGTTGATTATGGAATGTTTGCCATAGGGGCTGAAGTTCCCTTCATTATTTACGATCAGCGTTCAGGAAAGGCGAAGACGCTATCGGGTCTGGGTTCGGCGCCATTGGATAAAAAATCGATCCCCTTTTATTATAAAGATGGTATTCCTGGTGGCGGTGGAATTCACTCAGTTCCTGTACCCGGTGCGGTTCACTTATTTTTTACTGCGCTGATTGAATACGGGACAATGACTTTTGCTGAAGTATCGCGACCCGTGCTTCGAATTTTAGATGCTGGCGGTCAAGATTGGTATGATGAATTAGCAACGACCCTAAGGAAATTAATTGATAGAGAATCTTCCACTGTAGGTAGTAGAGAGGAAAAGTTAAAGGCAGCACGTGATCGTTTTTACAAAGGTGATATAGCCAAGCAATTAGTAGATTACTATAAGGAGAAAGGAGGGTTTCTTCGTTTGCGAGATTTAAATGAGCATAGGACTCTTATTGAGGATCCTGTCAGTATAGATTATCGAGGATATGCCGTGTTAAAGTGTGGTCCCTGGACACAAGGGCCTTACCTGTGTCAGACATTGCAAATCCTGGAAGGTTTTAAGATTCAGAAAATGGGGCACTTGTCTGCCGATTATATACATGTGCTCACAGAATCTATGAAACTAGGGTTAGCTGATCGTGACTATTATTATGGTGATCCAAGATTTGTGGATGTGCCATTAGTCGGCTTGCTATCTAAACGCTACGCTGAAATTCGCCGTCCTCTTGTTGATATGAACATTGCATCAATGGAAGTCCGTCCCGGTGATCCTATTGAGATGAAAGCATTAGTGGATGAGCCTGCTAAGTATCGACCGGGACCGGGAGGAACGACTACCTGTGTAGTCGCTGACCGTTGGGGTAACTTTGTTGCAGCAACTCCAAGTGGTAATGGCCCCTACAATATTTGTGAACCTCTAGGCATAGCCCATGGGAATCGATTACGAAGCTTGAACACAGCACCTGGTCATCCGAACAGGATCGAGCCAGGCAAGAGACCTAGGATCACTCTTACTCCTACATTAGTTTTGAAAGAGGGATTGCCTGTTATGGGAATCAGTGTAGCGGGCGGTGATTTGCAGGATCAAACTACACTTAATTGTTTACTTAATGTTATTGAGTTTGGAATGAAGCCAAAAGAAGCTGTCACTGCAAATCGTTTTTCTACTAGGCATCATGAAAATTCATTTAATCCTGAACGTTTTCGCAGAATTGATGCTCTAGGAAGGCTCACATTGAATAAGGGTATAAGTAAGGATATTATAACAGATTTAGTTAAGAGGGGGCACAAAGTTTCAATTTCAGGAGGTCCTATAGCTTCTCCTGTAATGATTTATTTTGATCGTAAAAAGAAAGAGTTTTTAGCTGCAGGGGATCCTAGAGCTAATCGGCATGCGGCTGTTCTTGAGTTAAATTCCGACTGATATTTTATAGGATATATAATTCTTTCAAGATTATAAAATTGGGATCGACTCAACTATAATTAAAATTAATAATAGGTAGTAATGAGGTTAATAACCGTTCTCTTTTTTTTGTTTTCCTTACAATTTGGGGCAGCAGAGATTCCAAGCCCTGATGATGCGCCATTGCCTCTCCCTCCCGAGGAAAGTAAGAAGCATTTCAAATTAACAGATGGATTCCGTATTGATCTTATTGCTTCAGAACCTTTGATTCGGGATCCGAGTTGCATTGCTTGGGATTCTAAGGGTCGTTTATTTGTTACTGAAATACACGGTTATAATTTGGAGGGCCACTTAGATGTAACTGAACTGAATAAAACTGGTAAATTAGACAAATCAATTCGTCGTGTTCGTGTAGGGCAAAAATTGAAAGAAGAAGCTCAAAAGGGTCAGATCGGTAGCCTTAAATTGTTGCGTGATTTAGATGGTGACGGCAAAATGGATGAGGCAATTCTCTGGGCTGATGATATACCGGCAGCATATGGAATAATTGCTTTGGATCAGGGTGTAATTATTACAGCGGCTCCTCATATCTTATTTTTTGCAGATACTAATGGTGATAATAGACCTGACGTGCGTAAGATTCTTTTTACTGGGTTCACTGTCGGGGAAATGGAAAGGGCTATTAATAACCCAGTTATGGGGCCTGATGGATGGATCTACGCTGGTCAGGGATGGGGAGGTGGTGACATTACTGGCCCTAATTTAAAGGGATTAGTCAAGATGGGGAGAACGGACTTCCGGTTCAAGTCTGACGGATCAGCTATTGAGCCGGCCAGTGGATCTAACCATACCTTTGGAATGGCATTCGATGATGTAGGTAATCGGTTTCTTATAACGACTAGTCGGCCAGCTTTGTATGCAGTGCCTTTGCCTTATCATTATTTGAAGAGGAACCCTCACGTGGGAACTCCAAATCTTACAGCTACAGCAAGTGATTATCATAATACATTTCCTACGAGTGAACCTCATCCATGGCGCCAGAAGCGTGGGGCTGATCCCAGATGGGTTAAATTCTACGGTGCAGGGGAAGCTAAGCCGAATGGAAATTTTACATCGGCCTGCGGGCAACAAATTTATCGAGCGAAACTTTTTCCTGAATCTTACCATGGTAATTATTTTTGTTGTGACCCTCAACAGAGCATGGTTCATCGTGCCCAGATTCAACGTGCAGGATCGGGCATTGTTGTACAACGCCATCCGGAGCATAGCGATTCTGAATTTCTTACTTCGACGGATGGATGGTTCCGTCCAAACAATTTAAGAGTTGGTCCTGACGGAGCGTTATATGTTATCGATATGTATCGCGAGATCATTGAGGATTACTCAGCGATTCCGAGGTATATGCAACAACAGTATGGTCTTCTTAATGGAAATGACCGAGGGAGGATATGGAGAGTAGCTCCAAAAGGAAGTAAACCTTTTCCGATCAAGACTAATAGATATGAACCTGCCAGTTCAGTGTCTGATCGAATTAAATCTCTTTATAAATCTGGCGCGGAATTAGTAGAAGCAATGAAGGATTCCCATTATGGAGTTCGTGTTCATGCTTTGAGGGTTGCGGACCAGAGATTTAAAACTAGCCCTGAACTTTTGAATGCAGCGTTGGCTCTAATTAAAAATGAATCTGATCCTAACGTTTTATTGCAGCTTGCATTGAGTCTTGGAGAAAGTGATGATCCTCGATCAGTTACGGGGCTAGTGCACCTCGTGTCTCGTCATTCTGATGTTCGTTGGATGAATAATGCAGTTCTCAGCTCAATAGGAAACAAGGCTGGTTCATTTTTTGAGTTGGCTATAAAAGAAAAGTCGAAAATAGATGCATCAATACTTGAGCAGGCAGCTCAAACGGCAGCACGTAGTGGCGACGCTAAGCTACTGGTTGCTGCCGTGGATCATCCAGATTCAGCTCTGCGCCTCCGTATTCTAAGTCTTGCAGCTAAGAATGGAGTTGATGTTTCACGTTCGTTGCGTGCAATTGCCGATGAATCTCTTTCTGCTCCTGATGCTTCTGATCGGGAACGACTCGCTGCATTGCAATTGATTAGTTATGCTTCTCCAGATGTAGTTGAAGTTGGCATTAAAAACTTTTTATCTCCTTCTCAGAATCCTGATTTTCAGGCACAGGCTATTAAAGCTGCTCTTGTTCAAGAAAATGTATTAGTTGCAGAGCAATTAATTGAATACTTGCCAAGATCGACTCCACGTATTGCTTCGCTTATTACTGAGGCCCTCTTAGCGCATCCAGAAACAATTAAGCGACTCCTTTCTTCGAGTATCAAAGTGCAATTCTCAGCGCTCCAGATGTATCGTTTACTTAATCATGAAGAGGTGGAAATCCGTAAATCGGCTCAGTCTCTTTCAATAAAATTGAGTGAAAAATTAACAGATCAGGGTTCTCATAAAAATTATTACGCTGCATTGAAAAAGAAGCCCAATCTTCAGCGTGGAGCAGCTTTATTTATGGTTCATTGCGCCAATTGTCATCAATTTGGAGGGCAGGGAATTGCAGTGGGTCCTCCTCTAGACGGAGAGTCTGGGCGACCAGCCGAGTCTCTTTTGGCGGATGTTCTTAATCCTTCAGCCCAGATCACTGCTGGTTATTCTACTTACATAGGAAAATTAAAGGGTGAGATTTCTCATACTGGTGTCCTTTCTTCAGAATCTGCTACCAGTTTAACCTTATTGCAGGCCGCTGGATCTAAGACCCAAATTTTACGTTCTGATCTTATAGATCTTTCACCTATCAAACTTTCTTTGATGCCATCGACATTTTCTGAGATTATGAAACCAGAAGAATTGGCTGACGTTATAGGCCATCTTAGGAATTATAAAAATAACGGATCGCTGGTTCTTTTTGATGATGATCCTGGATTTCCTGGGATATTGAGCAGAGGAAAAGGAGAAGCTTCGCTTGACTGGAAAAATTGCGCTTCAGGGAGGGCTTGCCTCACCGTTTCTGGATTTCAGCGATATGCGTCTCAGTTACCTGGTTGGAATTTTAGTGTTAAAGAGAATCCGCAAGGAAAAGGTCAATTCCGTTACCTTAGATTGGCAATGAAGTCCCTCAATGCAAATGGAATGATGATTGAGTTGGCAGATAATGGACAATTTCCGCCGAATGACAAACCTGTTCGAACTTATTATGTTGGTAAGAATACTACAGGATGGATATCTAATCAGCTTGATAAAGAGATACCTACTGAATGGAAAGTTTATACGATTGATCTGTGGAAGAATAATGGAGATTTTATTTTTACCGGCATGGCGTTTACCACTATGGGAGGGAAGGGGAATTATGACCGGATAGAGCTTTTAAGGAATGACCCGAGATAGTTGAACTGATATAAAATCTAATTATTAAATGAATTGTACTAGAGATTTGATTTGCTCCTTATTGTTTTGTTCTATTTCCTTTAGCTTTTCGAGTGAGGAAAAAGCTAAATCTGGAGAGGTGAAAATTAGGTATAAAATGCCGTCAATTGTAATGATGGCTCATGTTGATTGGCCTAAGGATCATAATCATTGGGATACTATGGCAAAATTCGTCACCAGTAATGGTTTTAATGTGGTAGAGGGAGGAGTAGAACATTTAGATATTTGTAGAAAGCATGGACTGATGGTGCGTCTAGGAGGAGATCAAGCGACGTTGGATCTTGCGCCAAAGTTAAAGGATGACCCTGCTGTCTTTGGGTATTTTATTTCGGATCGCCGTCGCCGTGATTCTTTTCCAGCCTTTGCAAATATAGCAAAGATTTTCGAGAAGGCGGATCCTAATCACCCAACTATTTTTATTAATCGAGCTAATTGGAATGAATTCGGTGATTTTACTAAACAGGTAAATCCAATGCTCTTGGATTTTTATCATTACCACGCAATGCCGAGAAGGCATCCTGAGCGCTACTATTTATATCTTTTGATGTTTCGGGATCTTGGTCATAAGAACGGAATTCCCGTCATGCGTTGCACTAGCAGTAGTTCGCCTCCTGCTGTCTTAAGGCACACTATTTATAGTAGCCTTGCTTATGGGGTGAAGGCTTTTCATTTTTGGGTCCCATGGATCTTTGCTCATGCCAAGGATAATGAAGGTAATGCTGTTTTAAAAGATGGTAAGCTGGACATGTATATCACTTTGCCACATTTAACTGAAGTGGCTAAGGAGGTTCAATACATGAGTCCCTTCCTTTCTAATTCTCGATCAATTGAGATTTATCACACTGATCCACTTCCAATCAGCGGCGGAAAGTCTCCGGAAAATAACTGGTGTCAGTTAAATGGATCAAATCTTTTATTGGGAGTTTTTAAAGAGAATGGAGGCAAAGATCTTCTTCTGATAACAAATAAAAATACAGGTCAGAAGCAGAAAGCGACGATATCCTTTGATTTAACAGTCAAAGGAGTAGCTAAAATGAATAAGAAGACCGGTCAGTGGTCAGATCTTATGATTAATTCAGTGCAAGAAAAACGTTTTTCAGAGTTGGAAATTAGTCCTGGCGATGGTGAGCTATTGAAAGTTATAAGGGAGATTAAATAGCAGAGCCCATTTTATTAAGAATTGAACCCACTCACTTTCCATCCTTTTCGGTAATTACGCTTGAGTAATTTGTGGGCTCCTGAGTGATTCGTTATGGCAAGGTTTGCAGCGTCCCATGAAAGTTTTTGATCAGGAGTTCTGATGGCAACTGTTCCTAAAAGGATTGCTTCAGTCATTGGCCCTGTCTGTTCAAAGTAGGATTCGTTTTTAGCTTTTCCAATGATCGCATCAAGAAAGTGATGATAGTGATTGCGCGTATCAAGCTTTGGTTGAGGTGTGCCTTTGTATTTATCGCGTGGTAAAAGCATGGCGCCTCCACCGTTAGGTATAAGGACAGCTCCTTCAGTTCCAACGATTAATGCTGACTCTGGAGGATAAGTTTTTCCTGGATACCATTTCTGAGCTTCCTCGGGTGGATAAATGAGACCATCGAACCATTCAATGGTTAATTCGTTCTTTTCTGTTATTGGACTTCCTGGGAAGGTCCAAGTGATGTGATCACTCTGAGGCCAAGTATCTGCTCTACGGTCCTTGGAGTTCTTCCATGAATCTTGCACAGTAGCGTGGACCGTTTTAGGGGCAGTCAAGTTAAGAGCCTTCCATGTTGCATCAAAAACATGACAACCAATGTCACCGGGCCAACCAGTCCCGAAGTCCTGCCAAGCTCGCCATTTGCTTGGGTGATAAATTTCTGGGGCGTAAGACCTTTCAGGTGCAGTGCCTAGCCATAGATCCCAATTTAATTGTGAGGGAGCAGTATGTTTTTTTTCTGGCCTAGGACCAACTAGTCTATAGCTGTCAATGGCTCCAGGGCGATTGGAACAGAGGTAAACGTGCTTAATTTTGCCAATTAGCCCGTTCTTTACGTAATGGACTCCCATCCGGTCACCGAACCCTGAAGCGGCCTGTGTCCCGAGTTGAGTTTTCACCCCAGATTTTTTTGTGGCTTCGGTCAAAGCTCTCACTTCTGCGACGTCGTGACATAGAGGTTTCTGGCAATAGACATGTTTTTTGGAACGGACTGCATTAATAGCAATTGGAAAGTGCATGTGATCCGGAACGGTGACGTTCACTGAATCTATTTTGTCTCCTTCTTTTGCAATGAGTTCTCTCCAATCAGTATATTTCCTTGCCTCGGGAATTTCCTTAGCGACTCTATCCAGATGGTTTTTATCAACATCACAAATGGCTACGATCTTTGTATTGGAGTGTGAACTGATGTTCTTATAATCATTGTAACCCATCATTCCTCCGACTCCAATGCAAGCGTGCTGAATGTTGCTGTTATTATTGGCAGCCTTTAGAATTGACGGAGTGCAGGCAGTAGTGGCGAGGCTAGTTTTAATAAATGATCGTCGATACATGTTCTGGAATTGGTTATTTGTTAACCTAGTTTAATTTTATTTTTTATCTATGCTTTTAATCTGTTTCAGGACTTTTCCATTTTCAATAAAATGAATTGCTTTATAATTTCCTTTTGGAACTGAAATTATCAGAGGGCATGCAAAGCTTGCGGTTGATTCTTTTTGCATCTTTGCCGCGTAGCGCATCTCTAATACTCCATCCTTATTGATAATTGAATGAATCTTAAAATCACAAAGTGATTTGCCCCGTCTTATTGCAGCAATTACAGTCTTTGCCTTGAATGCTCCTGCCTCCAATCGGTGCGATTTATCTTGTTGAACAAAGGCGACTCCAAATATTTGATCAAACTGCTTTTGATTTTTGGCAACAACAAAAGATCTTGTTTCTTTAGGTTCAAATTTATTGGAAACAAAGTACCCTGAATAAACCTCAAATTTTAATTTTTGATTTTTCTCAGCAATGGACGCGATTTGTAGAGAATATACTGATATGGAACAAAGTAAAATCACTTTCAATTTAGTGGCTGAGTGCATGTTTGTGGTAGTTATTGGATTTTCATTCATTAGCAAAATGAAAATCCAACAGTTGATAGTTATATCATAGAGAACGGCTAAAGAGCCGAAACTCTTAGAAAAAACATCAGAAAAATTTCAAATTTAGATTTCAGATTATTTTGAAATCTTATGAGAGTTAAGTTACTCAAGTAATTTAACTCGATAAAAACCTCTTTTCCCCTTTGGCGCATCTTCATGAGAAAACGTGGTCTGGTCGGCTTCACCTTCGACTCCGTCATCGAGTTCTTCCCACTCAAGCATGTCAGTCGAAAAATCCACACCATATATTTTCCCAGCTGCTGAGTTCCAAGTGATGTTGTTCGTTGTTGCATTATCAGGATCTTCTCCAAATTCAGTTATAATAAAAGGAACTTTTGCGCCTGTGAATGTTATTTCTCCGTGAGGCCTTTGCGCAAAGAATTGTCCGGACGTCCAGTTCCATGAAGGGAGGTCTCCTGCACTTGAAATTTTAGCAATGTTAAAAAACCAGATGTCATCGAATTCTGGAGGGTTAGGGTGATAGAGCCCGTCTTGGCCGAACTCTTCAGCATTAAAGTCAGTCCAAGGAACAAATAATTCAACGACTCCTCCAAATTCCCCGTGATTGGAAACCCAGTTAAGTTCTCTAGGCTCACTCCAGCTGGCATTATTTCCAAAATTGCCACCGTGACGGGCTTCGAGAAATGTTGTTCTTTCTTGATCATCAAGCTCATCGGCGAACCGGGTAATTAATCCATTCGTTTGCCAAATACCTATGTGATATCCATCGAAACTACTTTGATTAGGTTCGTCGTCTGTGTTCGGATCAATGAAAATGTTATAATCATCGAACCCGAAGTCTGCATTGCCGCCCCAGTCTCCCCATGATGTGTTGTCGGTTTCAGCGATCATATAAAATCCTTCATCGTTCCAGAGCAGCTGAAATTTTATTTTCTCGCTTGAAATGGCTCCTCCTGGATCTCTAAGCATACGGAAATCGGTAGCAGCTTCGGTGGCATTGTCCCACTCGCCTGGACTACGAACACCGTCTAAGACTGGCGCTGAAGGGCTATAAATTACTTCATAAGTCCGTATTTGTGCCTGAGCTAGTGAGCAAACGGTTAGAAGAAACCCTATAAATAATAGGAGAATTTGAACGATAGATTTTTTATTCATTGCAATCCTTAATTTTATTCGAACATTTCTACTATAGGATTGCCCTTCAAATCAAGGTAAATAGGTTGATTGAAAGTTAACAATCAACAGGTTATTTGTTATCTTTAAAGATTTATAAATTATAACAGAGTATATTATCATATCCCCAATGGCTTTTGCGCATAAACTTAGCTTAGGTGTTATTAATTGTCTGAACGGTGAATTTAAGCAGGCATCTTCATCACCATTTGTAATTGGTTCTGGATCTGATTCGGATTTAGTCATCCAAGACGATTCGGTGCTGGATCAGCACTGCTTAATTGAGAAGACAAAGAAAGGAATACAAATTAGATCAATACAGGCAGAGCATCCTGATGGAAGTCTGATACTTGATGGTAAGCCTACCACACTGGCTCCAATCAAAGCCCGTACTGAGCATTCATTGCAAATTGGAAGAAGTTTTCTTATCCTAGTGACAACGCTAACTTCTAAGAAAGAGAATCTACAAAGGTGGGGAATGGATATAGGGAATGGAGGTTGGATTATTAATAAATCAAATAAAGCTGCTGCTACCCGACCTCTAGACATTCTAGAAGTTTTTTCAGCCCGAGACACTATGGGTTTGGATCCGAATTCTACTCCAGTATTTAAAGGTAACAGTCAGGTAGGATTTTATCTAACCCAACTCATGGCCCTAGAGCCTGAAAAGGAACATTCATCTGATGATAATATTTCTGATTCTGATGAGGAGCCAGTTGCTGAGAGAGTAGGTGAGGTTTCTGAATCAAGCCCTTCAATGACCAGATTTATTGATGCTGATTCTGGAGAATTCACATGTCCGACCTGTTGGTTGAAATTTGATAGAGGTGATGTGATGCATGTCGCTGTTCATGACTCATTGTTTGGAGATCCTTTGCTCGGCGAAGAGCAAATGCAGCGGTTCCATGCTTCAAGATTTAATGATAGGGGGCAAGCGCTTGATGAGTATGGAATTCCTTGCACCGAAATTGCTTGTCCTCATTGTCGAAGGACCCTGCCACCTGGATTTTTTGATGAGCCACATAAGATTTTCTCGATTGTCGGTGCCCCTCAGTCCGGCAAGTCCTATTACTTAACCGTAGTTATAAAACTTTTGCAGACTACTTTGTTCAGAAAATTCGGTGTTGTATTCCGTGACGCTGATCCTGCAGGCAACGCACCAATAAATGAGATGAAATCGCATTTATTTAGTGCTCAAACTTCTTCTCAAGCATATTTGACCAAGACTCAGCTCGAGGGAGCCATGTATGAGCGGTTGCCTCGATATGATCGGATGGTCACTTTGCCAAAGCCCTTTATTTTTTCATTGTCTGGATCAGAATCAGATGAGGAAAATTGTTCTGTGGTTTTTTATGATAATGCTGGAGAGCATTTTCAACCTGGCCAGGACTCTACAAATTCTCCAGGGGCTCAGCACATCGCAGCTTCAGATGCTATTTTCTTTCTTTTTGATCCTACGATTAATCCTGACTTTAGGAGGAGCCTTGCTGATTCTGATGATCCACAGTTCAAATCACAGGTATCTGATCAGCAGGATGTTATTTTGGCTGAGACAGAAGTTCGAATAAAGAAGCTATTGGGACTTAGTCGTCGTGAGAAAATCGACATACCTCTTTCAATTATTGTTGGTAAATGTGACTCATGGATACATAAGATTAATGAAGATAAATTGCGAGACCCGATAGTTGACGGGACTTTGGACATGGGGGCAATCGAAGATAATTCCGCTTTAGTTCGTGAATTAATGGAGGAATATTGTCCTTACATAATTGCTAATGCGGAGAGAATTTCTTCTGATGTTTGTTATTTTGCGGCGAGTGCTTTCGGGCACACTCCGATAACTTTTGAAGATGAGAAAGGAGTTACTCGTATAGGGCCTGACCCTCAAAAAATTGACCCAATGTACGCTGAGATTCCTACTCTCTGGGCATTGTCCAGAGTGAGGCCAGGACTAGTTCCATCATTTCAATAATAATTAAACTATAGCGTGAGGCCGCGACAAAGATGGCTTACCAACTGATATATACCAGTGTTCGGAGAGGTTTGATCCCTGGTCGGAGCGGATATACCGTAGCTGCACGACATCGTCAAATTCGGGAACGACTAGTTTCAGAGATTGAACGCGGTAGTGGCTATACTTATGCTAAGAAGGGACAATCTCCAAAAATTTACGCGCATCGGAAATTTGATATTTCGGGTGTTCTCTACCACGTTCTGACACGAATCGTTGATGCGGGTTCAGACTATACGGGACGAACCAACCATCTTGCACATCACTTAATTTGTGAGGATGATGAACTAAAAAATTGCGGAGCAACTCCTGCTGAAATTTTGTATGGATATGATTGGCTTGACCGGTATGAAGAGGAGCCTCGTTACTTCGATGATAAGGAAATTGTCAATGTTTCAAAGTATGCAGGAAAGATTAAATTGCCCGCATCGAATTGGAAAAAGATAAGAGGAAATGCAGGCGATGCAGCGTTACTGGTTGATAATGAGAGTAAGGTAAAAAGTTCGATAATCGTAATCAATTCTGATCAGTCTTCTCAACTTAATCCGCTATTACCACTTATAGCGGAATCCTCACAATTAATTGGTCTGGGAACAGCAAATTCAAGTGCAGTTACATTTACAACATATTTCCAGGAAGGGGACAGCATGGCTGATTTTGATTGGATCGGTTGTGGGGATGATAATGCTATATTACAAAAGCCGACGAATAGAGATATTTTTCACTTAAGTGAACTGGTTCAAAAGACTCCATTAACTGAGGTTGCTAAGGTTGCGGAAAAGGGTCAATCCCGACAATCTAATGTTCCTGCACCTCGAATTAGAGAAGTGAAAGATTCGATGAATCAAGGCCTTGGCGTTGATTCATCTCCTAAAGGGGCTGTTCAAATTCCAAATACTGCAAAAGGTAATGATGATCTAAAAGGTATTAAGGTGAAAGTGCCTCGGCCTACCGGTATTAGTAATCAAATAACTAGTGCTCCGACGATCAGCTCCTTTCGTTCCGAATCTACTGGTTTGGGTGAGGATTCTTTCTGGTTAAAGAATTTAAAGATCTTAATAGGGGCTGCGGGGAGTGTTGTGATTTTAGTTTCAGTGCTTTTATTTTACATGTTGAGCTTTCAGCCAAAGCAACAAATAAAAATTAATGTTGAGCAGTTTGTTGCTGGAAAGCGTTATGTGGAAGCGGATGGTTTTTTAACTGAGATGCTTGAAGATCATCCTAAATGGAGAGATGAAATTGAGGCTCTACGTAAAGAGACGGTAGTCGACGCTATGCAAGATCATGTTAAGAATTGTATTAATCAATTCATTGGATCGAGCGAGGATAAGAAAAAGGATAGATACGAGATTGCATCTTATTGGGTGAACAAACTTGAGCAGTTTAATTTTAGTAGTGGATCGGATGAGGCTAAGAAAAGGGAAGAGCTGATTTATAATTTCGTTTCAGGCGAGAATCGATATCAGGAAAATCTTAGATTAGCGAATAACATTATAAATACTAATCCTAAAGAAATTGTTCAGACGAATAATAGTGAGCCTAAAAGCAAACCTGATGATCCTAAAACATCACCCACTAAGGTTCCTGAGGAAAAACAGTATGAGCCAGGTTCTATTTATATTTATCTGAATACTGGAGAGATCAACGAACTCATTTTGCCTGAATCGCTTCGGCGCCTTTCGGAGGGCGAAGAAGGGGAACTGATGGTGAATTTAAGGCTGTCTAAATTAGCTCCCTTAGATTTTCCTCCACAATCAAAAGTTGAGACACAACGTTTTATCTATAAATATCCTGAAACGGCAGAGGAAGAGAATAAAAGGCACCTTCCCATTTCTGGAGATCTAAATATAGAACTCAAGTTTCAAGGAGCCGGATCATTACATTTATTGAAGAACGATTTTCAGGGCGTTGTCTCTGAGGATGATGTTTGGCGCTTAGGTCAAAGCAGTCTAATGAGTTTCTCAGAAGGCCGTAAAGGGGTGGATGTTATTCTTTGGGACGGAAAGCCCTTCAGGCCCAGGAAAGTTCCTTTCAAATCTGATGGCAAGGGAGTTTTTCTTGACCTTGAACTTAAGCGCTTTTTTAAGGCTTTGAGCATTGGGGACCCTTCTCAATTCTCTCCACAAAAGGCGATGATAAGTTTCACACCTTTATTACCGCTTCCAGGATTAAAGGTCCCTCTTGAATCACAAAAGATTGATGTGTCAGTTCGTGGAAAAGATGATTTATACATTAATTTTGGGCAGACTGCCGGTGGTGGACTTGAACTCTTAACAAAGATTGAAATGCAGATCGATGAGAAAGAGTATAAGATAAAGAGGAGCGCAGGTGATTATCTCAGGTGGAAGAAAACCGCTGCTCCATTTGAGAATAAATTGAAGAGGATTGCGGTTGAGTTACTTGGCGATAGAAATGATTTATTAACATTAACGCGTTACAGAAGAATTTTCGACCATGATGACCAGGATAGAGTCAGGGCAGATATTCGGAGCTATTTTGTTGATCTTTTGGAGGAGTTTGCTGAAAGCCTTAAAGGTAGAGAAGTTAAGAGAGATGATATAGAGAGAATCAAAGAGGAGCTTTGTGAAAATGAATTTCCTGAACAATGGGATTCACGAGAGGTAAGTTCTGAAAGAGGAAATATCTTTGCTATGTTCATGGAGGATTTTGTTGAAGAATGCGAAGAGCTTTCAGAAAAGAGTGTATACGGCAAGTCCAAGAAAGATAATAAGATTAAGGTGTCATATTTTATTGAGAGCTCAGAGGCTAGAAATAAACTGAACAAGCTTGCCAGAGTATTAGAGGATCAATTCACTGGTGAATCCGGTGAGGAATTCTGGGATTTCACTTATAAGCAAAAGCCTAAAATGCCGAAAAACATTAAACTGATTCAAAAATATCAGGCAGAGATCCAATTACTGATGGCTAAAAAAGAAAAGGCAGAGATTGCTATGAAAACTTTTGCTCCAAACGGAGCAAAAAAATTGCCCTCAGGGATATACAAATTTTCTTTTATTTTCGCAGATGGTAAGGTCCGTCCTTATTTGATCTCTGAAATTGAAAGTAGTCCTAATAACAAATGAAAGTAACGACTCCATCCAAGCTATTCATTAACCGCATTCGTCAGACGCTGTCTGGTAATGAGGTGGATACTTCAGTTGATGAGCTGGCTATTGATTTTGGGAATTTTTGCAAGGATGCTTTGTTAAGGTTGGAAGAATGTTGTGGGAAGAATGTTGCTGAAGACGCGGTAAAAATTGCGGAGTCAGAGGTGCCACTAATGGAATCTTTGGAAACTCTTGAAAAGTTTCCTCTCTTTTCAGAGTGGATATCTTTTTGTCAGAAAAATTCTCTCAAAGAACCTGAACTTATACCAGCTGGATCAACTGAGAGGCTGGTTGGTATCTATAAGAAATGGGCAGGAGTTAATGATTTTTTGTGGAAAAAATATAGAGATGCTGTCATCCGCAAAGATGACTCATTGCTTTTATCTTATGCTGGAAGAATCCTGAAGGTGAACCCTTCTGATGAGGCAGCTAAAGACGAAACCAAAAGAATCCTCAAGCGTTATTTTCGTAATGAAATTAAGGAACTGGATGAATTGGTGGTTTCCGAGGACCGGTTATCAGCAATGGCAATCGTGGATCGTTTAGATCAATTGCCTTTTGATGATCTTAAGAAGGGAAAATCATGGGATAAAGCCATTCAGTGGTTGAATGCAGAACGGAGAGCAAGCGATGAAAAGATTGCGACTAGATTAATTGCGGGCCTTCCAACACAATGTAATGAAAGGGCATTGGAAGCCGTTAGGGGTACAGTTGATGAGGTTGAGTCGATAATTAGAACTCATCGAATTGACCTTGATCAAGATGCTGATGATGTATTATCTAAATCGAAGGAATGGATTATTGAGGAAGAAAAGAGGCTCGATAAAGAAGAGAAATCTAAGGATGTTAGTGAGCGGTTTTCTAAAGAAATTACTAATTTAGAATCAAATTGGCATGTCGTTTTAAAGTCTCCTCTTAAGGAAATGGAGGGATCTAGGAGGAAGTTAACCAATTGCTGGTCCGAAGTACAAAATCTTGAACTGAAACTTTCTGATGGAGTCAATGAGAAGGTAAGAGAATATAAATCTCAACTCGATGAAAGGATTGGAAAGCTTAAGAGGAAGTTGATGCGAAGATTAATTGCGAAAGTGGGGATCTTCCTGACTGTTACTTTTTTTGTTTCTTTGTACGTTTTTGCTCAGTTGCGTAGTAAGACGCTTAAAGAGCAATTTGATGGTTATAAGTTGGCTAGGACTGTGAGGCCATTTGAAAAGTTAGTAAAATCTACTGATACGTACCGATGGCCTATCGCTTTCTTGGCAAGAATGGGTCCGGAAATTAAAAATGCTAAGGTTTGGATTGATTTTGAGTTGGATCAGTATCAATCACTTTATGATAAAATTGATGATTTAAAAACAGAGGCGGATTCTGGCTTTGGGCGGCCAATTAACGAATACTGGAACGAATTTATCAAGTTGAGGAAAGGAATCGTTGATTCTGCTACTGATTTAAAAATTGAACTTAATGAGCACATAGAGTCTCTCGAAAGAAAATGGGATAATCATCGCATTTCTTATGTTGGAGAACAGCGCGCTAGAAGGAGAAAGGTCCTAAAAGATATTAGTTCACTCCTTAATAGTTCGCCAAAACTTTCAATTGTTGCAAGGAATGAGGAATATGTAAAAAGAGCGCACTCAATAAATGATGAGCTCGATGACTCTATGCAAGAAGTGATACCTCCTGCTTCTTTGAGTGATCAAACTAAGGAAGAAGTAAAGAACATTGGTCCTGGCATGAAGGAGTTGATTCTTCAGATCGATTCTTTCAAAAATGTTATCAAAGCAATGAGTGGATCTGTGACTTATGAGGGATTCAGGACCGCTATGAAATCGTTTACTGAAAAGAGTTTTTTGGGAACGCCTGAACAGGCTGCGGCTAATCTCCTTGTCGAACATAACAAAAAACATGTGGATGTCGTCGGTGAAATATTAAGACCAGGACAATCTAAAGGTTGGACATTTTTTCTTCAGAACCGGAACAAAGACAAGATATTCCCTAAGGATATAGAGGAAGCAGAAAGAGTTGTTCTTAATCAGATCAGTAAAGATGAGAAATACGTAAATTTACATAAATGTTTCTTTTCTGAGATTCCATCTGGAAGAACGTTCCATAAATTTTGTGATGGCCCAACTAAGCTCCGTAACCGAAAAATTGGTTTGAACAGCATTGTAGAGAGGTCGGGATATTTCTTTGATGATGTAAAATTTGTTTCAGGGAAATTTGAATATTTTGATTCAGGAGTATTTGAATTAAAAGACCAACAGTTAAAGAAAGCGAAAGGAATTACTCTTTCTAGGGAAGAAATGACTCAGGAATCCGTTCTATTTAATTCGGTTCGCCCTACCCAGAGAATGATGAGTCAAAGCCAACAATATTATAAGGAAGGAATTTTTATACTATTCGATGAAATTATTTTGGCTGAAAAAGTGAGTCCTCTTTACCGTGCATATCTACAGACGGAATTTGCAAAATCGATTCAAAGAAGGCCTCACGGGTGGGGGCTGATTTTGGCGCCGACATTCCTTCGTGATTTGGAATTAATACAAACCAAGAAGCCTCCAATACTTGGCCGGAATGATTGGATGGTTGATTCTCGATATGCTGAAGAGGAACAGAAGTTAAAAGAATTTTATGATTCCAAGAAAGGGGAGAGTTATGTTCTTGAAGCTAAAGTTAATCGTGGATTAATTGAGGGTGTAATTGAGACTGGATTTGGTTATGCGGGATACGTTAATCATGATGGCACCTTGGTCTTACAAGATTCAACCAAGGTCGCCAAAGTCCTTTACGGTTCTCCCTCTCCTGAAAAACATGCAATACCTCTTTACAGAAAAAATGAAGGAGACGAGGAAGACTTGCTTGGAGGCAAATCAACAGGTTGGAAATTAGAAGGAAGCGCTGTGCCATTTACTCCTCTTTTATATTTTAAAGGTGATAGACAGGCTGTTATTAAAGCGGTTGCAAGTAAGCAAGGGTTAGCAGAGGAACGGATCAGTTCGCTTGCAATATCATTTTTCAATGAAGTGGAATGACCAGCCAAACTTATTGAATGGATTCCTCTCCTTATCAGAATTTAATTCAGAGATCGAAAGAGATCGCTCTTTATTCTTCAACTTCGGCTTTGCTTGGTTGGGACCAGGAAACAGGTATACCCAAAAAAGGTTTAAATTATCGGGCAGAACAGTGTGCGTTTTTGGGAGGTAAAGCCCATAGGTTGTTTACTGATTCGCAAGTTGGAAATTGGATATCCAGTTGTGAGAATGAAGGGAATTTCATTGATTCTGAAGAACTGGCAAATTTGAGAGAATGGCGATGGTCGCATGACAGGGCAGTAAAACTTTCTTCTGAATTCATTGAAGAAGCAGAGCGAGTTCGGAGTCATTCAATGTTCGCATGGGCAGAATCAAGAAAGAAGAACGATTTTAAAATATTTTCACCCCATCTTGAGAAGATCATTAAGATTAATCAAAGGAAAGCAGAAAGTTATGGGTATTCGGACCATCCTTATGATGCCCTCATTGAAGGTTATGAGCGAGGTTCGAGGACGGAAATGATTAGAGAATTATTTGACCGGTTAAAGCCAACATTACGTGAAATAGGCGAGGCGGCTGCGCGTAAATCAGCTAATATTTCATCCCAGATCCTTAAAGGCGATTACCCGATTAACGCACAAGAAGAATTCAATCAGGAGATTGCTGAATCATTTGGTTTTGATTTTAATGCTGGAAGAATTGATGCGGCAGTGCATCCGTTCTGTTCTGGAATTGCTCCTGGTGATACACGGTTGACGACTCGTTATGATACTAATGACTTCAGTAGTTCCCTTTATGGAGTATTGCATGAGGTGGGGCATGGGCTATATGAACAAGGATTGCCAGTCGAAAAATTCGCCACTCCTTCAGGGAATGCTGTTTCACTGGGCATTCATGAGTCTCAGTCCAGATTGTGGGAGAACCATGTGGGACGAGCTCCATCTTTTTGGAAGTCTTGGTATTCTAGAGCAGCGCATTTTTTTCCCTCGTTACAGAAAGTTTCTGAAGAAGAAATAATTTCTTCGACTCTTCGTTCAGAGCCTTCATTTATCCGAGTTGAGGCTGACGAAGCTACGTATGATTTGCATATCATACTTCGCTTTGAAATTGAAAAGGATTTAATTTCAGGGGATCTGAAAGTAGCTGAACTGCCGGAATGTTGGAATGCTAAGTTCATGGAGTTTTTTGGCCTTCGCGTTGAGAATGATGCGGATGGATGTCTTCAGGATATTCATTGGAGCATGGGTGCTTTAGGCTATTTCCCAACTTATACAATAGGAAATCTTGGGGCAGCACAATTGTACTCAAAGGCTATTGAAGATGATCCTGAAATTTCAAATCAACTCAATGGAGGGGAATACAGTAAGCTATTAGATTGGCTTAGAATTAATATACATTCAAAGGGGTCGGTATTGTTGCCAGATGATTTGATTAAGGGTGTGACGGGTGAAAGCTTGTCTGAATCTTATCATTTAGAGCACCTTCAGAGTCGTTATCTTTAATCATTTTATCTTTTAGTACATGAACGGATTTTCCATGATTTGTAATAAGAGAATTTATTTTTCCTGGTGCTTGTTTTTATTTGTGACTTGCAACGCTCATAGCCAATCGGATAGGAAGAAAAATGGGGAATTGAATTCAGATCTTACTTTTTTATGGGAAGGAGGAAAAAAGAAGAGAGAGTCTAATGGCCGAATCTTCGATTTTAGGCCTGAAGGATCTGCACGTTATGGAAATCGTTTTGAGCTCGATCCTGGGCATGGTCGTTTTGTTACTAAAGATCTTAACCTGAGGCATATCATAGCTGAAAAAAAATGGACCGTGGAAATTGTTATGATCCCATCCGATACCGATGGTAAGATAATTTTATTACCTTTTGCTGAATTATTGCAAAAACGAAATACTCTGACTCTTAAGAGTAAATCCTTAGCTGGATCAAGTGAAGTCCGCTTTAAAATTAATGGGCATGATGATCCGCTTCATCTTGTCATTAGTTTGACTCATTCTGGAATAGAGGTATATCAGAATGGGAAATTAACTAAAAGTAAAATTAGCGTTGATAAATCTCCATTGAGCAATGAATTGTCAGGGATTGTAGTTGGAGGTAATTGGTTTGGTAGACTCTATCGATTAGCTGTTTATTCTTCTCACGTTGATGGGAAAGCTTTGTATGAATCTGTTAAATCTTATTTGGATTCCATAAATCAAATAGTTCCGAATCTTAAGGTTCGTTGTCAATTGAAGAAGAAAACTCGATTGCCAAGAATGAGAGATCTTGGGCCATACGCGAGGTGCCTTGTTTATAATCTGTATGATGTTAAGCAAGTGCTAGAAGGGGATCTAACCGCTGACGTTATTGCTGTTGCACATTGGGCTATTCTTGACCGTAATTATGTTAAGGCTATCCCTTCCCAAGTAGACAAAGAGTTTGATCTTATTATTGAACAATATGTTTTGAATCCTCAACTAAAATCCGAACGTCAATTTAATGACATATCAAATTTCGATGCGCCTCTATTTTATGATGTTAGTGTGCCTGATATAACCGAATTAAAATAACATGAGAATTTCATCACTTATCTTTGTTGTGTTTGTTTATCTAATAAGTGGATTTTCTTTTGCAGATGAGTTGATAAATCAAGAAGTTAACCTACTTCAGTCTATAGCAGATGAATCAGAGAAAGGTGCCGATGGTCGTGTTATTGTTGGGGATGATCCGGATTGGCTTTTTCTGCGATCTGAATTATCACATGTGGCTAAGGGAAGATTTTGGGAGAAGAATTGGAAGGATGTTTCAGTGGCAGGGGAAGACCCATTGCCAATTTTCTTATCACTCAATGAGAAGTTAAAGTCTCTCGGAGTACAATTTGTTTATGTTCCTGTTCCTCCGAAGATCAGTATTTATCCGGACAAGTTAACAAAAAGAATATCCCCGAAAGATAAAATCATTAATGCTGGTCCTTTTTTGGATAAATTAAGAATGGGTGGAATTAAAGTAATTGATATCGAACCCTTACTCATCAAGGAGCGCCGGTCCAATGGTTCTCAAAGTTATTGTATGACTGATTCTCATCCCAGTCCTTGGACTTGTGAGTTGATTGCCGAACAAGTTGCTCAAGAAATTCGTGGCCATGATTGGGCTGAAGATTTTTCCAAAAAATCAAAATTAAATTTCATTAGGAGCCAATCTATTAAACTAGGTATAAAAGGTGACCTTATTCCTGACGAGGACCGTGATGACTGGAAATCAGAGTCCTTAGAGGTAGTGAGGGCTGGAATTAGAGGTGAAGTTGGGATTGAATCGGTTAGCCCTGATGATTCTGCTAGTCCTGTTATTGTCTTAGGTGATAGTCATACCCTCATTTTTCATGAAGGAGGTGATATGTTGATGACTCGCGCCGGTACCGTCGACCATTTACAGGAGAAGATCGGGTTTAAAGTGTTTCTTGCAGCGAGCAGAGGATCCAGTTCGCAGGCATTGAGGCAGATATATAAGGGTCCCGGATTTTGGAAAGGCAAAAAGGTATTAGTTTGGATATCTTCAGTTAGGGAATTAACTCAAGAGAGAAGATGGCTTAAGTTGCCGAGACTTCCAAGGTAACTGAGCCTTAAGGCACTTCTTCAAGTGATCCCGTATACAGCCAGTCGATGACTTTTCCGTTTCGCATGAGTGCCATTGCTTCTGTTGGGAATGTACCAAAAAGACTAGTTGTATTATAAGTTACGGTACCAGTCCAGTAAGGTTGGTCATCTACTATTTCATATCGGATAGGCCCCCAATTAGATATTTCATTGATCTTTATTTCAGATACTTCGCCAGCAATTAGACTGTTAACCATTATTTTAACTCGCCCATCATTACCTCTCTTGGGTATTTTTCCGATTTGGTTTTCATATTCAGATAACCTAGCCTTTGGTAATTTGGAAGCTGTAGCAATAGTGACGGATTGACTTGGAATCGATTGGTTATTGGAATTTTTTTCTTCTTCAGCCGCAATTAGTCTTGCCCTTTGTCTTTGAATCATAACGGTTTTACGTTTTCTGTTTTTGTACTTTTCGTATTCGGTTCCAAGGATTTCTTTATAATCAGTATCATCGATTGATATCTTCCCTCGAATTTTTGATTGAGGGTTTGGAGTAATAACTAATTGATCTCCTGAAAACGATAGAGCTGTCGTTTTGCTTCCTGCAGGTATGGTTGAACTTCCTGCTCCACCAGCAAAAATGTATTTTGCTTTTACTTTGACGGTAACTAATCGAGGGAATGCTGAGTTTGGAATTTTTTTCCAATTGCCGACTAAATCTTCGATTGGCTTGAAGTCTGGGAATGGATATTTTTCCTCGATCGGATCAATTGGAGAATTTTGTTCGGTATTGTTATTTTCATTCCTTGGAATGGATGAGTTGATGTTTTTTTGTGGATCGACCCTGGATAACTCTTTTGATTTTGAACTCTTTTCTTTGTTCAAGAGATCATGAATTTTCCCTCGGTTCATGAAACCAATTACGCCCATCGCTCCAATTAAGAGTATAATAAACCACTTCATTGATAGAACGATCGTATCTGTTATCTATGATTTCAAGAAATGAGTATGCAATAGTAAATGAACTAGTATTTATCTTTCTTATTTGGCTAAATTGATATCGACTATTGAGGATAAATATATATGGCTAGGAGATTATTTTTACTCGACGGAATGGCGCTCGTTTATCGAGCCCATTTTGCCTTGATCCGTAATCCAATTTATACTTCTAAGGGGATTAATTCTTCAGCGATTTACGGTTTCACTAACACCTTAGTTGATTTACTTGGAAAGCAAGAACCAACACATATTGCAGTTGTATTTGATACTCCGGTTCCGACTGAACGGCATAAAATATTTCCAGAATATAAGGCCCAGCGCGATGCGATGCCGGAGGACTTGTCTATTGCTATTCCGGAAATTAAAAAATTGATTAAGGCATTCAATATACCAGTCATTGAGATGGACGGTTATGAAGCAGATGATATTATAGGGACTTTGGCAAAACGAGCAGTCAAAGATGATAGTGAGTGTGAAGTTTTTATGGTCACTCCTGATAAGGATTTTGCTCAACTCGTTGAGGACAGGGTTAAAATATTTAAACCAGGAAAAGCTGGTAATGAGCCCGAGATAATTGGGATAGATGCGATTAAAGAGCACTGGAACGTTCAGTGCTCGGAACAGGTCATTGATATACTTGGGCTCTGGGGTGATGCTAGTGACAATATTCCTGGAGTTCCTGGTATAGGCGAGAAGACGGCTAAGAAGCTTGTGGCTCAGTACGGAGGAGTTGAGCAACTGATCGAAAATATTGATGAGCTGAAAGGTAAGCAGAGGGAGAATGTAGAAAACAATAAAGAACAGGCATTACTTTCAAAGAAATTAGCCACAATAATTATTGATGTTCCCGTTGATCTGGACTGGGATGATTTACAATTGGAGGATAAGAACAATGAAGCTGTATCGGGCATCTTCATTGAATTTGAATTTAATTCGCTAGGGAAGCGAATCCTTGGTAAGGAATTTGTTGCGGGGAGGGGATATGATTCAAATGAGAATGATGATGATTCTGCAGAACTCAGTCTAAAGAATATTGAGAGTGTTGATCATGACTATTCTCACATTGTTTATGATGATGAAGCACAGAGGAGATCTGAGATTGATAAGTTAGTAGGAGTGGACAGTTTTTGTTTTGATACTGAAACGACAGGAACTGATCCGATACATGATGAATTGCTCGGGATAGCTGTTTCTTGTGCCGAAGGAAAGGCATTATACTTTGAATGTCCTCGTGAAGAGGCTCAGAGAAAGAATTTCATTAAGGATTTCACTAAACTTTTTAGTAATCCAAAAACAGAAAAGATCGGGCATAATCTAAAATTTGATTTGGCGGTTTTAGGTTGGTCTGGATTGAATGTTAGGGGTCCTTTCTTTGATACGATGCTCGCGCATACTCTAATCTTTCCGGATCAGAAACATTCTATGGATTATGCATCCGAATCTATGCTTGGCTATACTCCGATATCAATGAAGTCTCTCATTGATGAGGAAGATAGTAGTGGGCAATTGAGCTTAATAGATTCTTCAGTGACAGACATTGAAGCTAGTAAATTGGCTGAATATGCAGCAGAGGATGCTGATGTTACCTATCAGCTTGCACAAAGACTCCGTCCTCTTTTAAAGGAAAAGGGGCAGGAAAAAGTCTTCTACGAAATTGAATGTCCCTTGATTCCTGTTCTCGTTGCTATGGAGTCGGGGGGCATATCCTTGGATCAGTCTGTTCTTGATGAGATACGCGGATCGCTCACAATTTCTATTAATGAGTTAGGAACAGAAATCACAAGCTTGGCAGGAAGAGAGTTTAATTTAAATTCTCCCAAGCAGTTAGGAGAGGTCCTTTTTGATGATTTAAAATTAGTAGATAAACCCAAGAAGACCAAGACTGGTCAATATAAGACAGACGAAGCTGTCCTCACCTCATTAGCGCCGAAGCATCGAATCGTTGAGGCTATCCTTGAATATCGGGAATCAGCAAAACTTAAGAGTACTTATGTGGATGCTCTTCCTAATTCCATAGCAAAAAGAACAGGTCGAGTTCATTCTAATTTTGGACAGTTGCTCACAGCTACTGGAAGGCTTGTGTCAAATAGTCCAAACTTACAAAATATACCGGTGCGTACTGCTCAGGGGCGTGAGATACGCAAGGCCTTTGTTGCTCGTGGCAGTGATTATAAAATCCTTGCGGCTGATTATTCTCAAATTGAACTGCGAGTGATGGCTTCTATTTCAGGCGATGATGCTCTGCAATCGGCTTTTTCCGAAGGGTTGGATATTCATTCTGCTACTGCATCCAAAGTTTATTCTGTGGATTTGGATTCAGTGACTTCTGATATGAGACGTGGGGCTAAGACAGTTAATTTTGGTATTATTTACGGCATTTCAGCTTTTGGCCTATCACAGCGTCTGAATGTGAGACGATCCGAAGCATCTGAGCTTATTGATTCTTATTTTGAGCAGTATCCGAAAGTAAAAGAGTTCATGTCAAAGACTATAGAATTCGCTAAAGAAAATGGATATGTCGAAACGATAACGGGTCGTCGACGTTACTTGCGTGACATTAATTCTTCTAACGCGATGATTAGGTCAGCTGCAGAACGAACCGCTATCAATACTCCGATTCAAGGCACCGCTGCTGATATGATAAAATTAGCAATGACGAGAGTGCAAGCAGCTTTGGATGAAGGTGAATTTGATACCAAAATGATTCTTCAAGTTCATGATGAGTTATTGTTTGATATGGTAATAGATGAAGAAACAGAAATTAAAGAAATGGTTGTGGAGGAAATGAAAAGCGCATTACCTCTAAATGTTCCTATTACAGTTGATGTGGGGATAGGTTATAATTGGTTAGAGGCTCACTAAATCTGAAAAGATTAAGCCAAGGATTAGAATTAATCCGATTAAAATTGTTGAGGTCGAAGCTATCTTAAACAAATTCATGTACTATTTATGTAGAAATACATGGTTTGGCGTATTCTTTAACGGATTTTTCAAATCAAAAGAAACACAATATTTCCAGCATTATATGCGGATATGTAACTTAAAGGATATCGATTTGAACTTCCTTGTTTAGTGGGCAAATTAGGTAATTGAAGCCAAATTGCGGATAAAAAAAACTTTCTGTAAAAATTGATGAATTTTTCGTTATCAGACTCGTCTAATGAAAAGGAGCAGCTCTATCGCAATGAAGAGTCTCTAGAAACAGAAACTTCAAACAAAGAAAGAGATGCACTGCTCATTGAGCGCTGTCAGTCAGGAGACTACACAGCATTTGATGAGTTAATCACAGTTTATAGAGGCAAAATTTATGCAATGATTTTTAATATGACAAGGAATGAGGCAGACGCCTGGGACCTTTCTCAGGATGTATTTATAAAGGCTTGGAAAGCGCTTTCAAAATTTGAAGGGCGATCAGCATTTTATACTTGGCTTTACAGGATTGCTCATAATGTCACTTATGATTGGATACGTAAGAAAAAGATAGGGGGGGCCGGAGAATTTAATGACGAAATGCTTAATGAAGCGGAGCCTGGTGCTCTGACTTCACCAAAGGCATCTGATTCTCCTGACCAGAATGTTCAACGGGCCGAACTTCGAGATAAAATAACGATAGCAATTAATTCACTCTCAGAGGATCATCGAGAAGTGATCCTGCTAAAAGAAGTGGAAGGTTTAAGTTATCAGGAAATAGCAGAATCAATTGGGAGCTCAATTGGGACCGTGATGTCTCGATTGTATTATGCTCGGAAAAAATTACAGGAAACTCTTAAAGATAATAACTATGACTGAAAAAGAAGAATTGGTCACTCGGTGGATTGATGGTGAGCTTACTCCTGGGCAGGAGCTTGAATTTAAAAAGATAGAAGAATTAGACCTGGATTTTTGTGCAAGTTTCAAAGCGGCGTCCGAGGATGTTCGTGAAGCGTTGCGTTCTGAATTTAATTCTGAGGTGGAGGTTCCGCATGGTGATTTTTTTAACAGTCAGATAGAAAAGAGAATACGACAATCCTATGTAAAAGAATCACAAGCTACTGGCGTCTTGGGTGCGGCGATCATTTGGATCAAGTCTCCATTCACTTGGGCTGCAGCTTCTGCATTTTGCTTGTTATTGTTCTTATCTAATAAAAATTTGGATCAAGGTATTGGGTCGACTGTAGTTTCTACCTATTCTCCTGACCCTTCAGTGAGTATTGTTAGTGCTGGATATAATGAAGAAGCCGGTGCCACAGTGATTAAATTGGAGGGGTTGGAGCGTATACCTGATGACACTGATTTTAGCGTAAATCATATTGTTTCTTATGATCGACAAGGGCCTCCAGGATTTGTTCATTTCTATAACAAACAAAATGAAGTTGTTTATATAATGGAGACAGATGAGTACGGATTGCCTAATGTTTTTTAGGCTGCTAATTAATGAATAAAATGTTCCCCCGACGATTTGAAATAAGTAGACCTATTTTTCTAGGGGTTATTGCCTGGTTTTTGTTACCGGTTATGCTTTTTTCGCAGGAAAGGAAAAATGAAAAAGGTTACCTTGATAACCCATTTTGGGGGGCACTCGTTTATGCATCGAATGGCAAAATAGATAAGCCTCTAAACGCAAAATTAAGCTCGAAACTGAAGAAGGCATTCCCTACATTTCAGAATTTCGAACTTCTTGGTCAGCATACTCAAGAAAATGTTTTTAAGGAATATGTAAATTGGGTGGTTCCTTCTAACGAGATAAATCTTGGATTCGAATCGAAGGGCTTAGCAGAGGGCGGAGGTGTAAAATTACTGCTGAAGCTTTGGAGAAAGAAAAAAGTAATATTAAAGTCAGATCTTATAATTTATCCCGACAAGCCGGTTCTTATTTCTGGTCCAGAATGGAAAGAGGGGCGACTCATTTTTGTATTGGAAATGAAAAAAAAGAAGTAATCTATTTAGCAAAGGCCATTTAGACAGTCGTCTGTGACATTTCTGATCTTTCTTTCTTTAATCGTAACTGGCCACATGCCGCTTCTATATCGTGCCCTTTTTCTTTTCGAAGAGTGGCCTGTATTCTATTCTTGATCAGAATGTTAAGAAATTTTTTCTGAGTATTTTCTGAAGGCCTTTCCCAGTGCAGTCCTTCAACTTTATTATATGGGATTAGATTAATTTTCGCTCGAAGAGATGATGCTATTTTTGTCAGTGATTTTGCCTGCTCCTCTGAGTCATTAATTCCCTGAATTAATATATATTCGAAGGTGACCTTATGATTTTTCTTCGAATTATAGTATTGGAGGGATTCGATTAGATCATTTATAGGGTATTTCTTATTTATAGGCATTATTTTATCCCTCACATCATCGCTGGCTCCGTGAAGTGAAACAGCGAGTCGAATCTGTAATGGCTGATCAGCTATTTTACGGATCTCTGGAGCTAGTCCACTAGTAGAGACGGTTATGTGCCTGGCGCCGATTCCGAGCCCCCAGTCGGCATTGATGATTTTGATGGAGTGCATCAGATTCTTAAGGTTAGCGAGAGGCTCTCCCATTCCCATGAAAACCACATTGTTTATTTTCTTTTTTGATTCTTTTTCTACAGCCAATAATTGTCCGGTAATTTCGCTTGTTTCTAGGTTACGAGTAAATCCATCTAGGCCGCTAGCACAGAATTTACATCCGTATGCACAGCCGACCTGACTCGAGACGCAAAGAGTTTGTCTGGTTGACCGGTTACCGTTAACATTAGTAGAGGCAGGAATAATTACCGATTCGATGTACCGACCATCCTGTAATTGGTACAGATATTTTTTGGTGGTATCATTTGATCGGGAATCTTGAACGGGAGTTAGAGATGTTATTCTATAAGCTGTAGAGAGTTTTTCTCGTAATTCTTCAGGCAGATTACTCATGTCTCTGAAGTTTGTAACTCTTTGATTATAGACCCATTCAATGACCTGACTTGCTCTGTATTTTGGCTCTCCAAGTTCAAGAAGATCATGTTCGAGTTCTTCTTTCGTGAGGCCGGTAATGGTTTTTCCCGGGGTCATGGTGACACACTTTAGCACATAAAAACAGATTCTGCTCTTATCGTTGCAAGATGAAAAAGGTTCCTACACAATAATGGCATGCGATTTTTCCTCCTTTTATTATTTTTTCCGTTCTTTGTTGGTAGTTATTTAAGGGCTTCTGATAAGCCGAATCTTTTATTCATTATTGCTGATGATTGCACGTTCCGGGACATTGGATGTTATGGCGGTCAGGCGAAGACTCCAAACATTGATAAACTGGCTACCCAAGGCATGCAATTTAGTCATTGTTTTCAGGCTGCTCCTATGTGTTCTCCAACAAGGCACAATTTATACACCGGTCTGTATCCAGTGAAGAGTGGAGCTTATCCTAATCATACATTTGTTGATAAAGGAACTAAGAGTATTGCGCATTATCTAAAAGCAATCGGGTATAGGGTCGCTTTAAGTGGGAAAACACACATTAATCCTAGGGAGGCATTTCCTTTTGAGTATTCATCAAAAGCAAATAATCCTGATCTTGAGAGTGTTAGTCTTTTATTTAAGGAATGCGCAGAAAGTGAAACTCCTTTTTGCCTTTTTGCGTGTTCAAATGAGCCTCACTCTCCATGGAATAAAGGCGACTCTTCAAAGTATGATCCGAAAAAACTGAAGCTGCCTCCTTACTTTGTTGATACACCTGAGACTAGAGATGCTTATTCTAGGTACCTTGCTGAGATAAGTTATTATGATTGGCAGGTAGGCCAAATCATCAAGAGACTTGATGAAAATGGTCTCACAAAAAACACACTGGTGATGGTGGTTAGTGAGCAGGGGAATGGTTTTCCGTTTGCAAAATGGACATGCTATGAGAGTGGCTTGCAGAGCGCGATGATTGTTCGATGGGACGGTAAAGTGAGCCCCGGATCGAAGACTTCAGCGATGGTTGAATATGTGGATGTGTTGCCTACTTTCTTAGATGTTGCTGGTGGGAAAATAAGAAAGAGCCTTGATGGGAGCAGCTTTCTTGATGTTATTTTAGGAAAGAAAGATACACATAAAGAATTTGTTTTTGGTGAGATGACAACCAGAGGGATTAATAATGGCTCCGAAACTTTTGGAATCAGATCTGTTAGAGGCAGGCGTTATAAGTACATATGGAATTTCACTCCAGAGATTGAATTTAAAAATGCTTGTACACATTCTAAGGAATTTAGGAGTTGGATCGTAAAGGCGGAATCGGGTAATAAGGACGCAATTGATAAAGTGAGGCGGTATCAATGGCGGCCAAAAGTTGAAGTTTATGATCTCCACAATGACCCTTATGAATGGAAGAATCTTGCTGGGAAACCTGAAGTAAAAAGTGTCCAGAATAGACTTAATAAAGTTCTCAAGGATTGGATGAAATCTCAGGGAGATGAGGGTCAGAAAACTGAACTTGCTGCTCTTGAGCGACAGGGTAGATCTAAAAAAAGAAAAAAAGATAAAGGTGCTACTACAAAGGATAAGGGATAGAGCCTTTTAATAATAGATTAAAAAAATACGTAGTATCTCTTCTATTTTATTAGGATTTGGACAGAGTTATGACTCTGTTCTTGCCATCGAATTTATGATCAGTCACTTTCCCGTCAGGCCACCTGACTTTGAAGCTTCGTATTGTTTTGCCGTTCGCTCCAAAGAAAAGATGTGAAGTGGATTGTGAAAGATAGCCAGCTCCTGCTTGAACTTCTTTCAAATGTTTGGAAGAGTCGGAATAATTTGCGGTAACTTTTGCTCCTATAGCATTGATGTTCATTTGTTGTCCTTTCAGAATGACACGAATTTTCTTCGTATTATTTACAGCAGCATTAGTTGTGTATGATGTTATCGGTCCGTCATTACTTGAGATTAAAATGTCTGGGAGAGAGTCTCCGTTAAGGTCTGCCTTACAAACTGATTTGGCATCACTGGGAACTATAATTCCGCTCTTATCTGGCCATACAGTTTTAAATGTCCCGTCTCCAAGACCTGCGAGCATTAAGCTCATGCCTCCTGACATTCTTCCAGTTTCCACTTGTGGATGGTGGAAATTTTGAGCTAGGAGAAGGTCGGGAAAACTGTCCCCGTTCATGTCTTCAATAACTATTCCAAAGCATGGAGCCACTTGAGCAATTTTCGGCAAATTTTGAAAACTGAACTGACCGTTTCCATCATTGAGTAGGACTCCGGAATTTAATTCAGTAATGGAAAACTTTTGGGAATCTTTCATTTCTTTAGGTGTGTAGACTTGGTTCAATTCTGCTAATGCAAAAGAATGGAAGGTGTTAAATCTATCTGCTAGGTGTGGTATGGCTCGGGTTGAGCAACTCTTTCCTCTTACAGGGAAGAGTTGACCATTTTCGTATTCTGCTTCAACGAGGCGCATGTCATCAGTTCCGAATTTTCCGTAGTATAATAAAACCGGATGATCGTCAGAGGCATGGTACTTAGTATTGAGTCCGAAATTGCTTGCTACTATATCGATGTCCCCATCCAGATCCAGATCCGCTGCATTCACTCCATTCCACCATCCTGGAATTTTATCGAGGCCCGCTTCCTTGGTAAGGTTAGTAAATTTTCCTTTTTCATTTTGCAGGTAAGTGATAGGTCCCCATTCGAGAGCAATGAGCAAATCCTGCCAGCCATCATCATTGATGTCTGTGAAAGTGGCTCCAGTCACAAGGCCTAGAGAGGAAAGTGACGGGGCTATTTGCTCAGCAGATTCTTCAAACTTACCACCAACATTGATGAGGAGTCTGCTTCTAAGAGCAGCGGGATATTTCTTTCCAATGACTCTCCCACCAATAAAAATATCTAGATCACCGTCGCGATCAATGTCTGCTGTGGCAATGGGGCCACCTGAATCTGAATCTACTGGCAAATAAGAGTCAGGTGCTAATAAGAAATTCCCAGTCCCATCATTAATGTAGAGCCTGTCCTGCAATAATTCTCCGGAGGATTCTATGCCACCGCTCACGACGATGAGGTCCAGATCACCGTCACCGTCAGTGTCAGCGAGTAATAACCCCATGTCTTCATAGTCAATTGAACCTTCGATTGATTCAGGTTTTGAAAAGTTTCCGTCACCTTTGTTTTTGACGATCTGAGTGAGCGAGCCTTTTGCCCCACCAAGGATAAAGTCTTCATCACCATCACTATCAATGTCACCGACCGCTATCCCTGGGCCGAGCTGTGATAATTTATTTGGTAATAGAGGCTGATCCTTAAAGTCATCGAAATTGAGTTCCTTATGTCTAACCCCAGAAAGGCTCGTATTGATTTTGAATAAAGTATTGTGTTTAGGGCTATTTGATGAGGCTAATGAATTACTTTCTGATTCAGTTATTTCATAAAGGGTACCTCCCTCTAGTTGTTTAAATTCTTGGTTGATGCCGCTTGGCCAATCAACTAGGAGCCGATTAATCTTTGTATTTTTAGTAATTCCAAAATGGGCCATAGCTTCATCCGAGCTGAGGTATCCTCGGGCCACGTTAATTTGTTTGGCGAAGGTTCCTGAATCAGTTTCGATAGTGACCTTAGTACCTATCCCGTTTCTGTTACTTTTTGTTCCATTCAGTTTAATTAGTGTCCCTGAATTCTTGCTGGTATTTTTGTATAGTATTGGCGGTTCGTCTCGATGCATTACGAACACGTCAATGTCACCATCACGATCAAAGTCACAATTCACTGCAGCCAGACTGAACCCAAAGTGATCAAGGCCCCAGCTCTTGCCTGATTCAGAAAATTTATAGTCCCCTAGATTTTTAAATACCAAATTATTTTCTTTTCTAAGATTTTGAGTTTCAGTTTTGGTTTTTTCTGCTCCTTCTTCAACTTCACGAATGTTTTGTTCCATCCCGTTAGTGAAGAAAACATCTGAACGGCCATCATTATCAAGGTCATCTATCTTAACGGACCAAGTCCAATCCGAGTTTGCCATGCCTACTAGATAGGCAGATTCCAGAACTCTTCTTGTTCCTGTGTTATAATAAACAACATTACGCATGTTTTGAGGAGGCCTTGCCTTGAGCATGAATTCTGTTGTGGAGGCTTCCATTGATCCCATGCTGATCTTTCGCTTGTAGTGGGTTGTTCCTGACATGTCAGCAAGGATGAAATCAACTCTCCCATCGTTATTTAGATCTCCTGTATCAGCTCCCATACTGAACATTGTTGTATATGGTACCGCTTCTTCGATAGCATCTCGGAATGTTCCGTCTCCATTGTTGTGGTACAGAAAGTCTCTGTCTCCCCAGTCATTTCCAACGTAAAGATCGGGAAGTCCGTCATCATTATAATCCCACCAGGTGGCGGATAATCCTCTGCCTTCTCCTGGGATTATTCCAGCCTTGTTAGTGACTTCTTCGAAGGTTCCATTTCCATTGTTACGATATAAGTAGTCGGGCCTTCCTATCTTATCCCATTTTATCATTGGGCCCTTAGGTGTTTGTTTTACCAATAATTTAAAGACTTTATCATATGGGGAGATAAGCGTTGGTCTGCCATTAGGGCCTTTTCCAATCATTTTCTTCGGATCAGGTGGGGTCAGGGTTGGAGGTAGACGATATTCATTAGTGATAAGGTAAAGATCCAAATCACCATCTTTATCGTAGTCACAAAACGATGGCATCAGGCTTGCATCAATGGTGTCTAATCCGGATTCCTTTGCTCTTTCAATGAATTTGACGGTGCCCCCCTCTTTGCCTGTATTGATGTAGAGGCTATTTTCTTGTCCATAATTGGCAATATAGATGTCCAGGTCACCATCATTATCAATGTCTATGATGCTTGCACCTCTGCCCCATGCATTGTCTTTCTCTAGGCCTGACCCTTGAGTAACGTCTTCAAATTTAAGAGGGGATACCTGACGATAGAGGCGATTCCCGCCAGGGGAACTTGCAAGAAAAAGATCAGGAAGACCGTCACCGTCGATGTCTCCGACCGCAACACCACTCGCTTCTAATCCTGAATTATAGAAAAACGAGTATGGATGTTTTAGATTTTGTTTTACTTCAGATTGAATTCCTGACTCTTCAGGAGTTAATGCTACGAAAAGTGTTTTTTTGGAATTCTCAGAACCATCGATTTTTGACAATGATTTAGCAATGATCGTTTCTTTCTTAGTATCGAGTGACGATGTTTTTTGTATCCCTTGAGTTGTATTTTCAGTCTCTTTTTTTTTGCAGGAGGAGAAAAGAACAAATGGGATCGAGAATGTCACAAGGATGATTAGTGACCTAAATGTAGAGGAAATAGGTTCAGTGTTCATTGATTACTCCGGTTGTTTGATTTCTATCATGGAGGAGCCTTCTGAAATTTTAGTTAGTGACTCTTTTCCATTTGGCCAAGCAACAGACACTTCAGTCACTTTGTCTGACGCTTTTGTAGCAAAGGAAACAGTTGGGGGATTTTGCGATAAGTATCCAGATCCTGAATAAACTTCTGCTACCCTGACACTTCCGTCGCTGATCTTAGCAGTAACAAGGGATCCTACACCTGTGGTGTTACCAGCAATGCCTTTAAGATTAATAGAGATTATCCGATTTCCCGTGACGTTGTCATTAGTGAAGATCTTTAAGTTTCCATTATTGACCCCAACAATGTAGTCATTCCATCCGTCCCCGTTCAGATCCTTTCTTGTCAGACTTTTCGCATCCTCAAAAACCACGAGTCCGCTCCTTTCTGGTGAGATGGGAGTGAATGATCCTTTGCCATCTCCCTTAAGGAGTTGGCTCAGGCCTCCAGCCATGTGACCCGTTTCAGGCTCAGGGCCATAAAAATTTTGAACCATGTATATGTCTAAATTCCCGTCCCCATCAAAGTCGCTCAGATCAATGCCAAAACCGGGTGCGATTTGCGCAATTTTCGGGAATGGGTTGAATTTAAAGTTGCCATCTCCGTTATTGATTAGAATTCCTGAGTGCAGCTCGGTAGCTTTATAGACTTTAGAATTATCTAATTTGTTTGGTGTGTAAATTTCCTGCAATGAGGCTCGTGCAAAACTGTCAAAAGTTTTAAATTTATCAAAAAGAAAGGGCATGGCATTTGATGAGCAGCTCCTTCCCCTGATTGGTAAGAGTACATTATTCTCATATTTTGCCTCGACGATGGTAGATTCTCCGGTCCCGTCGAAATCACCATAAAATACTCTAATCGGGTTTTTTTCTTTGGGATGGTATTTTGTATTCATTCCGAAGTTACTAACGGCGTAGTCGATGTCTCCATCTGAATCGACATCTCCGGCCGAAATGCCATTCCACCATCCCCAAAGTTCAGACAGGCCAGAAGCTTTCGGATCACTCTCTAATCCTGATCCATTATTAATATATACTCTGATGGGTGCCCAATGGTAGGTGACTAAAAGGTCCGGCCTTTTGTCGCCATTAGCGTCAGACCAGATAGCGCTAGTAACCATCCCGTATGATCTTAGTCCAGGAGCCATCGAATCAGTGACATCGGTAAATTTCCCGCCAACGTTTTGGAGCAGATAACTCTTTGGGCTGGTCGGGTATTCGCCTGGAACGACCCTTCCTCCAACGAACAAGTCAAGGTCTCCGTCAGAATCGAAATCAGAACATGTTACGGTGCTTCCACTGTCATGCATTTCTGGGAGTGTGCCTTTGGGAGCTTTTGTGAATGCTCCTTTTCCATTATTTAAGTAAAGACGATCCTGCAAAATAGGATCATTTTTACTGCATTCCACGCCGCCACTAACAACGTATAGATCGAGGTCTCCGTCACTGTCACTATCAAAGAATAGGGCTCCCATGTCTTCTGCGGCAGAATCGGTAGCTACGGCTCCTCCGGTCAGTCTTGTGAATTTACCGGAACCATTATTGCGGATAAGTTTGCCCGCATCGTTTTTTGCTCCAGCAAGATAAAAGTCATCATCGCCATCGCCATCGATATCTCCCCAGGCCATTCCTGGTCCTAGTTGGGAATTTTTTTGAGGAAGTAAGGGTTGTACCGCGTAGTCGTCATAGAGTGTTTCTTTATGCTTGAGTCCTGCAAGTGAGGTGGGCAGAGGCGAGAATAATTCTTTCGTTTCTTTCGTTTGAGGTTTGATAGGTTCTTTTCCAGGTTCAGTGATGGTGTAGATCTGGTCAGAGGAAAGGTTGTTAAATACTTGCTTGTGTCCGCTAGGCCAGTGAACACTTAACTCATCAATCTTATCATATTTTCCTGTGCCAAAGTGAGCGATTGCTTCACCGCTTGCCATGTAGCCTCGACTGAGTGTCAGGTAACGAATTTGTTTTGTGCTTCCGGATTTTATTCGGATCGTGGAACCGATCCCGGCAGGGTTACTCCGTGTTCCTCTTAATTTTACTAGGATCCTATGAGAGCCTTGTGAATTATTCTGAAGTATACTTACCTCCTCTTCAAGATTTGCTACGATAAGTTCGAGGTCTCCGTCCCGGTCCAGATCAGAGGCTGTTGCGGCGTAACTCATACCCACGTGATCAAGTCCCCATTTTTTACTTACATCATTGAAGTTAAGGTCACCTAGATTCTGAAATGCGAGGTTCTGCTCCTTGAGTGGGCCGGTCTTTGCTCTTTGGTGCTTTGCCCATTCTGTTTCGCCTGGATATATTTTTGTGGCTTCAGAGTTATCGGCAACGTTCAGGTTTACAGCCATTCCGTTAGTGAAAAAGACGTCAACTAGTCCATCATTGTCAAAATCGGAAAGACGAACGGTCCAGGTCCAATCGGAATTTGCCAATCCTGTCATGTGAGCAGCTTCCCTGAGCCTGTCCGTTCCACTATTAAGAAAGACGGCATTGCGCATGTACTGACGAGGGAACGCGGTCGTTAGAAACTCAACACTTGCTGACATTGCTCCCATGCCAATTTTTTGTTTGTAATGATTAGTTCCTGACATGTCGGCCACGAGTAGGTCAGGGCGTCCATCACCGTCCAGATCAGCAGAATCCGTCCCCATTGAAAACCAAGCAGTGTGCGGGACTGTTGATTTAATTGTATTTTTAAAACTTCCGTTTGGCTGATTCCTTAAGTAAAAATCGGGATCCTTAAAATCGTTGGCAACAAATAGATCAGGGCGTCCGTCAAAGTCCGGATCCCACCATAGTGCAGAGTTTCCTTTCCCGATTAATTCACCTTCTTTGGTCTGAGAAGTGAAAGTGCCATCCCCGTTATTTTTCAGGAGACGATCAGATTGTCCGACAGTGTCATGACTGACAACGTCTCCTACTCTTCCTGTGATCCCGTAGAATTTTTTAAATTTAGGAAATACGATAACGTTTTTGTTGCGATCATAGCCGACGATTTTTTCAGTTGTTTTTCCTCTCGGATCATAGAAGAAATTTGTCATTAAATAGAGATCCAAATCTCCATCCAGATCGTAATCAGAGAAGGCAGGAGTATGCCCGGCGCTTATGAAATCAAGACCATAACTTTTTGCTGATTCGGTAAATGTTCCGTCTCCCTGATTCAGATACAAAGCATTAGCAGAGTCATAGTTACATACGTAAATATCTAGGTCGCCGTCCTTGTCGATATCAATGATAGAGGATCCGGTCCCCCATGAATTTCCACCTCCTACGCCTGCTCCTTGAGTGATGTCTTTAAAGACAAGATCATCAGTCTGGATTAATAGCTGATTGGGGATTGGTCCACCGGTAAAAAATAAATCTGGTTTCCCGTCTCCATTCACATCTCCCACAGCGACTCCACCGCATCCCATTGCTGATGCGTAAAGGTATGCTTTGGGATTGTCTTTAAGTATGGGGTTAATAAATTTTACGCCGGTTCTTTTTGAGCTTAATCTGGTAAATAGTTTCCCGTTGTCTTGGGTGTTTCTGGAAGAGAGTTTGGATGCTTCAATTTTACCTTCCGAATCAAAATTAACTGAAGCGATTGGTTTCTTGTTTTTTACTTCAGCCGTTAAAGAGGATTTTTTATCTGATGCTTTTTTGCAACTGCTGCACAACAAAGTGAGAGCTGATAAAAAAGTTAAAGCTATTCGGAAGTAGTTCACCTTTAAAAATATGAGGGAGAGGGGGGTCGTTAATTTAATGTTAATGCCCGTTATTTCAAGTGATGGAACTTATGTTTTATAACAAAGAGGGGGAGGCAATTGCCTCCCCCTCAGGGGTATGCCCTATGAATTGGGCATAAATTTGTTAAAGGTTAATTATTTTTCGTAGACCCTTAGGTAAACGTTTGGTTGTTCAGCGAGTGGGTTAGCTGCTCCTGGAAGCTGGAAGTTTGTTGCATCTCCTCCAGATTCAACAGTGACATCCAGATCTATCCATGTGCTGAGATCAAGTGAGTACTCAAGTCCGTAAGACTTACCTGCATTTGAACTCCAGTTGATGTCAAGGTCTCCAGTTCCTGTGTTATAGGAGAACGTTGTCACGCGAAGTGCATTCTGTGTAGGTGCTACTAGTGGGCTTCCACCTGCTGCGAGTGCTGCGATGTAGTCAGCGGATTTCACTTCGCTCCAGATAGCGATTTCATCAATGAGTCCAACGTAACCTGCTTCACCGCCGTTACGTCCACCAATGATCAGGTTTCCGCTTCCGTTCGGTGCATTTTTAGCGCCTTCGTAGTCAA
>DUBC01000003.1 GCA_012960505.1 Verrucomicrobiales bacterium | reverse complement strand
GGTGGTACACATATACTGATAAAACAATTATCCAGAAATCTGCAAAGGACGTTAATCTTGGATACGTCACATGGGAAAAATCAGAACTTGAAGATAGCAATTTTCTTGGGAGCGGTACAATCATTCAACCCTCAATATCTTCTGATGGAGCCCACATGGTATACTTGAGCGGAGAGAAAAACGCTGATCTATTTATAAGAATATGGGACGGAAAAGAATGGAGTGAGCCGAGGCCCATGCGTGCCCTCAATAGTCAGTTCAATGAAACCTCACCTTCTCTTTGCCAGACAAAAGCCGGGAAGTTCCTTTTCTTTTCTTCTGATCGACCGGGAGGACAGGGAGGATATGATATTTGGGTTTCAAAGTGGGACGGCGCAGAATATGCATGGCCCCTTCCCCTGACAGGTAGAGTCAATACTCCTTTTGATGAGGTTGACCCGGCACTCAATCCAAAAAATATGACTTTGTATTTTGCATCGAACCGTCCTCACCAATCGATAGGAATTAGTGAGAAAGAGGCTGCCAAAGCTGCCGCCGTTGAACAACTCGCTGATGTGAGTGAAAAGAAAGTCGATTTTGATATTCATTCCGCTGAAATTGCCGGCGAAACGTCTTTTGAAATAATAACCGAACGCCAATTAAGCATGCTCTATTCACTGCGAGAAGGAGCATTAGCGGATCTTGAAGTAATGAAAAAACTCGGTGGATCCAAAGCCAGTGAACGTGCCGTTGATAGGGCCCTAGAATACCTTGCAAACCAACAAGAAGAGGACGGCAGATGGAATATACGAAAGACTGGAGGACAGGCCGGTCACGATGTTGCTGCGACTGCTTTCAGTCTTCTGGCCTTTTATGGACGAGGTGAAAGACACGATAAGGAATGTCAATATCAAAACACTGTTAAGCTTGGACTCAATTGGTTAATCAACCAACAAAATCCTGTCAGTGGTGACCTTCGAGGCGAAAGCGCTAGGAGCAATGGAATGTATTCCCATGGCATCGCCGCGCTGGCACTAGTCGAAGCTTATGGTGTAACCAAAGACAATGAAATAAGATCCAATGCTCAGGCCGTCATTGACTTCATTGCTGAGTCTCAGCACGCCGAAGGAGGTTGGCGCTACAAACCAAATGAGAGAGGAGATCTTTCCGTGAGCGGTTGGTTTATCATGGCATTGACAAGTGCTGAGATGTCCGGGCTCAAGGTTAAGAAAGAGACCATTGAACTTTCGGAAAAATTCCTTCAACAAGTGAGTGGAGGTAAGGACGGAGGCTCTTACGGATACACAGACTCTCCTGGTAAGAGAAATTCGGGGAAAAATGCAATGAACGCGGTCGGTTTCTTTTGTTCTCAGATCAGAGGAACTTCACCTAATACTTTAACTGCATTCGAATCTGCTTCAATCATCGATAAGGCAGGGTTCCAGGCCAATGACATTTACTACACCTATTATGGAACACTCGCAGCTTACCAGCATCAGGGAGAAGTCTGGAAAAACTGGCTAAAAAAAAT
>DUBC01000002.1:161150-174656 GCA_012960505.1 Verrucomicrobiales bacterium | reverse complement strand
AATGGACGCCGGATTCACCGGCGATGGAAAAACCTTCCAGTTCCGAACCAAAGTCATCAGGCAGGACGGGCTTGTCGAAGGTGAGCAGGATCTTACCGCCCTCCGCTTTTGCCGAAAGAAGATTGGCCGTGTCCCAGACGATGTCCTCCATTCCGTAAATAGTCTTCAATGCCCAACGGGCGGAGCGGAGGCCCAGTTCCTTCTTTTTCTTGGTATGCAACTGAGGAATCTTTTGGTCATAGGAGGGAATGAAAGCCGTGTTCGCCAGGTCCTTGGAATCGGCCAGTCCCAACCTTTGGGATTCGCGGATGTATGCCGCGGTGGAGAACCCCAACTCCTCGAAATTAAGGCGCGTCTGAGCCTTGCCCCCGGCGCACAGGCCGATGATGGCCACGGGTAATTGCGGGTCATTGAAATCCTCGCGCCAGCCATCCACCATCAGTTTCATCAGGATGCGATAGAGCTTGGGTTTGCAGCTGGTGTTCATCATGGCGTTGTTGAACCCTTGGTGAAAGGCCACGCCCTTGACATTCAGGCCCTTGAACACTCCGAACATTCCATTGTAACAGGAAGCGGCGTCACTGGGACTGCGCCCGGGCACGTTCCAGGAACGCAAATTCTCACGGGTCGGTTTGGGCGGCAACTTGTCCTCGGCGACACCCTTCTTGCGCTGGTCGGCTACGGTTTTCTCCCATTTCTCGACCGGCTTCTTAAGAGCCTCGTCCCAGTCGAACTCGGCTTGACGCTTCTCCACCCACGCCAGGTATTCGGCCGCCATCGGGTGCTCCTTGAACTTATGACGAGGCACCAGGCTCTCCATGGATGCTCCTCCGCGAGAGTTGTCGATAATGCCGATCGGTATCTGCAGAGCCCTCTGCACCCTCGAACCGAAAACATATCCGATCGCCCCCATATTCATAGCGACTTCGGGCGTGACCACTTTCCAGTTCTTGTCCGGATCGATCCCGTTGAGATCCTTCTCCTTCAGGTCGGTTTCGACATGCTCGGATTCGGCATAGGAGTTGATCTGGATGCGACGGAGAAGCGGCAAGTGCGCCATCGAAGCTTCAAATTGGGCTTGATATACCCCGCGCAACCCAAAGGCCATATTGCTTTGGCCGTTCATCACCCAAAGGTCACCAATCAGAATATTTTCCATGCGAATGACTTCCTCGCCCGCCTTCACCAACAGTTCCTGTCCCTTGGAATTGGCAGGCTGGGAATCGAAAGTGACCTGCCACCTCCCCTTTTCCCCTTCGGCCTTGCCGTTGGCGAATAGTTTCCCGAGCGAAACTTTGACCTCGGATCCGACCGGAGCCCAACCCCAGATGGTGATGGATTTATCGCGCTGCAACACCATGTTGCTCCGAAAAATTCCATGCACTTTCAAGGCCTCGGCCCCAAGAAGCCCTTGCCCCCCCATTAAACTAAAGAGGTAAAAACCGAAGATAAATTTGAGTCTAACGCTCATGCTGCGAATCCAAAAAAACACTGATGTCTTATGTTAACGATCCATTTCATCTGCGAAACAAGGTATAAGAACACGCTACTATTGCGATTTAATTTTTGCGCTTTTTTACGTATTTTTTATGCCTTATAGCAACAAATATCGATCCGTAGAATTTTCTGAGTGATTAGTGTGATAGCTGTATTTCACCTGAAAACGGTGAATTTGATGTTCGTTGGATTCGATTCCCAAAACACATCCTACCCTTTTCCACACTATCCCAATTGGAATCTGTGGGTTTGAGGAATTTCTATAATTAGGTTCAAAGATGACTCAGAGAATTACTCGTGAATACACCAGTGTAATCTGTGTCGAGTTTTGTGAGATCTCTTGACAGCATTGGTCAATCGTGGTCGCAGTATCCTTAATAAAACTCAAAAAATTAAAACTCAAAAAATCACATTCCTTTTTTGGGGTACTTAGTTTGAATGAAGTAATGAAGAACAAAATTCTAATTCTGTTGGCACTTGGCACTTTATCGGTTCAAGCAGCCGAGCGCCCAAACATCCTTTTCATCTTCGCTGACGATGTCGGACAGGAAGTTCTCCAATGTTACGGGGGCCAATCGTACCCAACACCGCACCTTGATGAGCTAGCTCGTACGGGAATGAAGTTCAATCATGCCTATAGCATGCCTGTTTGCCACCCTTCACGCCTAACCTTGATGTCAGGAAAATATCCCTTCAGACATGGCAAGGTGACTTGGGGTGATTACCCAAAGAAAGAAGAGCCTCATACTTTTTCAAATTACCTGCAGAAGGCCGGTTATAAAACTGCTATCGCAGGCAAGTGGCAGATGTGTTTACTAAAAGATGATCCGCTTCATCCGCGCCGTTTGGGTTTTGATCAATGGGACCTCTTTGGTTGGCACGAAGGCCCGAGATTCTATGAGCCTATGATCTATCATAATGGCAAAGTAAGGACCGATACCTTGGGTCATTTTGGGCCGGATCTCTATGTGCGAAGCTTAGTTGAATTCATGAAAGCTAATCGTGATCGGCCTTTTTTGGCATACTATTCTATGGCCGTTGCCCATGAGGTGACTGATGACTTGGAGACACCTGTTCCTCACGGTCCCTTTGGTCGTTACGACAACTACGCAGAAATGGTTAGTGAAATGGACCGGGCCGTTGGTAGGATGGTTGCTGCGTTAAATGCGCTTAAGTTGCGAGATAAAACCCTTATCCTTTTTGTGGCTGATAACGGCACTCCGCCTGAAATTATCATTCGAGCCGAAGGTAAAAAACTCATCAAGGTTCCCATTGTCTCGCGTCGCAATGGACGGGATGTGCCCGGCGGAAAAAAACAATTAACTAATGCCGGCACCAATGTACCGATGATCGCCAATTGGTCAGGGACCATTAAGGCTGGGCAAGTAGTTGATGATCTGGTGGACTTTAGTGATCTACTGCCGACCTTTCTGGATTTGGCTGGTGCACCGCTTCCAGTAGGTCGAAAGCTCGATGGGGTTAGTTTCGCCAATCGCTTAAGAGGTCAGGGTCCTTCGCCACGTTCCTTTACCTATTGTGAGGAAGCAGTATTACCCAAGCCTGGAGGAGTGGAGCCAGACGGAACCAGTTCCGGCCTCAAATGGGTACGTAATCAGGATTGGAAACTCTATAATGATGGTCGTTTATTTCATATGGCCAAAGATCCCCTAGAAAAACGTCCATCAAAAGTCGGTCAGGATGGATCCTCCGGTTCAGTAATGCGGGAAAAACTCAGGCAAACTTTCAAGAAACTGGGCCTAAAGCCCTAGAAACACGAGTTCGATGTTCGTTGGGTTCGATTCCCAAAGAAACACTCAAACAAAACAAAATTGAAATCAGCACTTTCATCGGTGAAGAAAATGCTATCCGACCACCCGCGTTCACACAAGCCACTGGGCGCTTGAGGCGCAGCAATCCGGGACTTTTCGATTGCGTTCATTGCGGAAGAACCTCTGAGGAAGGTGCTGAAATAGCGAGCACGTTCCGATGACCGCATTTGCGGTATGCTCAAGGATAAGGACGTCGCCGTTTCGGCTGCAATGCTTTGGTCGGCTTGGTCGTGTTGTATTGAATCGCACCGATATCCCAGTTGCCGGTCCTAGGCAATGGACGACCGTCGAAGTCCGATTTATAGAACTCGCTGAGGTTGATCGCTTTACCGCGTAATGGGCTATCTGCTTTGAGGTGATAATCTTGTTTCTCAAGATCGACAAGGCCCGGATCGCCGCTGCCTGCCTGGCTGTTGTCACCCATATATTTAGTGCCAGGAGATTTATACTTTGAGTACCAGTTGGCTGTTTTCAGAGCGCCGCCAGATCGATTACCGGTATAAGGAGAGGACGAATAGATAAACAGATTGTTCCTGAAATGGGCCCCCGAAGGTTTACCAACAGGCCTCCCGCCCCGAACATCAATACGAGCACAGGCATTTTGGGACCTCCCGAATCCATTGTATCGGGCTATCGTATTGTTATCGAAATAGATGCCAGTGCATGGTGCCAACATGAACAGCCATGACTGTCCATCGTAGCACACATTGAAGAACACTCTCCAGTTATAGATTTCTTGTCGATATCGCGGCCAATCGTAGTCCCAGCTGGATTCAATGAATCCAGCATTTCCTTCCGAATAGTTATGGTGAATGTAGATATTTTTCTTATGATATCTGCCGCAATCTATTTCGATAGCGCCGCCGTCTGAGCCCCATGGGCTGTCTTTGGTCCCAAAGTTCTTAATGGTGTTGTATGACACTTCCTGGTTTCCGATATTTAAGTGTATCCCCATCGGTCCCCAGCTGCTTTTTGACGTTCGCCACAGTGCATAAGTCGGGCCATCCAGATAATTCTCTGTTATCAAGGTATGCTCGCCAGCTGACATGATGCCTTGGCCGGTCTTGATGAATTCATTGTTTCGGATAATGCAATGATCCGAACCGTGTTCGATACGGAGCGCGGCCAGTCTCGTCATGATAATCATCCCCGATACGTGCTCCCCCGGGGTATCGTGAAAATGCAAGTTTTCTACAATAATGTAGTCGCCGCCAAGGATAATCGCGTTGCCGCTGGCATCGCGGGTAGTGGGATTAGTAAATTTGGGCAGCTCGCCCTTCCCGTAGCAAGTCAGCCGTATCGGCTTGGCCGCTGTGCCAGATTCACTGATCCGAATATTGCCGGAGAAGGCAGATCCCTTCTTGAAGTGGACTACATCTCCCGCCGCCAGCGATGCTGACTCCGCTTTCATATGCGACTTCCAAGGCTTGCGTATCGAGAGACCGTCATTGTTATCTGATCCGTTCATCGAATCGATGTAATAATCAGCACCGCTGCAATGTGTGACTAGGACGAAAAGAAACAAGGTAATGAGGGATGTGAATTGCTTCATTATCAATGATGTGGTTTTTTCATGATTGGATTCAGAGGTGACTCAGAGAATTAGTCGTGGAGAAAAGTCTTGTTAGGCTTTTCATTCCCTTGATCACACCTTACTATCCGGAAATTGTCTAGGCATTAGGAAAAAGCAATTTTCTATCAATTCATGATACTGCGCACTATCTTCATCCCGGCTTTCATGTTTATTGGCGTGCATGTCGGGGCAGCGGATCCGGGGTTTGCCGGGGACATCCGCCCAGTATTATCGGATGCCTTTTACAATTGCCACGGCCCTGATGCCTCGGCGCGCAAGGCAAAGCTGCGACTCGATGATCGCAAGAGCGCCATGCGTTCAGGTGTCCTTACGCAAAGTGGACTACAAGGAGCCATATGAAATGGAACCTAAAGAAACGATTTATGTTGTCTGACGCAATCAGCACTTTCATTACCAAGAGAATCCTACCCCACCATCCTGATTCAGAGAAGGTCAGAGGATCCTCATCTCAATACCACTGTTCTTCACAATTTCTCCGGAAAACACTGAGATTCACCAAATCGACGAATCCCACACACCGACATCACTGAGACATACGGAGAACATTGGGAGAATTGGATCTCTCAGTGTTTTCTGAGAGATGAGTGTGATAGTTGTATTTTCCGGGAAAACGGAGAATTCGATGTTCGTTGGATTCGATTCCCAAAACACATCTCACTCTTTTCCTATTAATAGCGGGATTGAAAATCTAATAAATCTAAGAACCAGGAGGTGTAACTGATGCGGGAATTATATTATCGTTTTGTGAATGATTCGTCAGCAATGATGCTAACCATCAAATCACGCAATTTGTAATCGTTCTTCTTTGAACCTTCTAAAAGACGTTGAAGCATCTCAGAATCGGCATAATTCATTTCTCTTCCCATCGCATATTCAGAAAGCTTTGTAAGTAAATTCCTGGTAATTTTATCTTTGTCTTCCAGCATTAGTCTTTTAAGACCTTCCATGCCATCGATAGCGCGACCATCACGGTGAACAGCGTCAGACTCGACCTTGGTCGTGTCAACAAACTTGCGAGTGATGCGTTCTTTCTTCACCACTTTACCTTCTTTCTTCTCTTCGGGTATTTTGGTCACGACAAAATTCTGGTAAGTCTCGCGATAGCGACCCAAAACATCAAAGCCTTCCATGGCCAAACCAAAGGGGTCCATCTTGCTATGGCAGGAGGCACAGTTCGGGTCTTTACGGTGCTCATTAATATTGTCTTTAATCGTGAATGTTTCCGTGGGGGCTTTTAGGGCTCCTACTTCAAGATTGGCAGGGAGTGTTAATTTCAGCCCATAGATATTTTTAGCCACCCAGGCACCCCGATAGAAAGGGTTGGTGAATTCGCCATTAGTGGTCATCATCAAAACACCAGCCTGTGTTAGAAGGCCACCACGACGGGACTCTTTATCCAGCATGACTTTTCGAAAGTCACTTGGACGCAGTAACTTTCCGTCATGGTCTTTTTGATCAGATTCTTTTTGCAATTTCTCTTCTTCAGGAAGTTTCAATTCATAAATTTGATTCAACGGTCTATTGATCACAACAAAATCAGAATCAATGAAATTCAGAAGACTTAAATTCTCATTCAAGATCACCTTAAGAAACTCAATCCCTTCCTGCATCAAGAAGGGTTTCAGTTGTGAAATTTTTGCGCCGCGCCTGTCTCCAAACGTGTGCGTAAGGATGTCATCGTGCGGATTGACGATATCGACTTTATCAAGTTCGAGCCACTGCTCTGTGAAATTAGCAGAGAAACGTTGAGCTTTAGGGTCTTGCAGCATCCTTAAAGCTTCAGCAGAACGAACGCTTGAATCCTTCAACTTGCCTTCAGAAGCCAGCTTAATCAAACGGTCGTCGGGAAGCGAATTCCACAAAAAGTAAGACAACCTTGACGCAATCACATAATCATCAAGATTTAGAGAATCACCTTCGTACTTATACAAAAAATTTGGTGAGCAGAGCATGGACGTCAAGGCCGCTTGCACGGCATTGAAGACATTTTCATCAGTTTCATATCTCTTTTTTGCGATATCGAAATATCGCTTCAATTCCCCGTCACTCACAGGTCTGCGGAAGAGTTTAATGGCCAGTTTTCTAATGAATTGCTGATATTTCTCGTGCGGGTCGTTGCCCTTCAGGCCTTCATAGTATGTTTGGTAAAAATCGGTTTTTGGTGGCCAACTTTCATAGAAGGGGCCGGTAACTTCAGCCGAGATGAAGTGCAAGCTCGTCCTTGGCGCTTCGGATAGCTTCTTATCTTTCGGTAGCGGGGGTATACGCGCGGGCTTGCTCAGATCCTTAGGCAACGGATAAAAATAATTGTGACTATAAAGGGTAAGATTATCCCCTGGATCCAAATAGACCCGCGCTGTATCGCTTAACAAAAACTCATGGGTGCTGAGTGGTTCTTTACTGATCTTAGGGTTTATATTGGTTGTGATTCTCAACCATTCATTTTCTTTACCCAAGTCAACCTTGAAATTGAAATCACGTTCCTGGAACTTAATGGAACGATCATAAAACGTGAAATGCCCATTGATCTTCACATCGTAGTAGCCTGGCAACCTCAGATCATACGCAAATCCAACTCCACGAGAATAATCTTTGTAATAAAACCCCTCGGTAGTCAAACCGTCATTAGTATCTTCATAGTACGCAAATCCTTTGCTACCTAATCTGCGCACCTTAGTATTTTTATACGTATAAACGGTTGCAGAAGCCTCCGGCATACCTCCCACGACCTTCTCGGCTATTCCAGAGGCAACTCGAAAATAGCTATCCATAGCATAGGGTGACATAACAAGCTTATCGCCTTCATTGTCAAAACCATCTCTGGTATTATCTACAGGTAAGTAGTTTCTGACTTCTAACTTAGTGAAAAAAGCATCGTTGATCGTATTCTCATATTCCGCGCTATTCAAACGCGTGAGAACGCCGGGCAACTTTGATTTGATTGTCAGGTACTGTTTGGCCAGAAGCGTTTCATAAACTGCCCTCTCCTTAGTTGAAGGTTTCTTCTCAGCTTTTCGGGGTGGCATTTCATTTTCTTTTAAAACCGTTAAGATCTCATTTAATAATTCATGATTGTTCCAATCGTCGTTATTAAAGGTTTCAAAATTATGACCGCCCTTACTTTTTTCATTACCATGACAACTGACACAGTAAGTTTTTAAGAAGGTTTTACTGGGGCCGAACTCCGTATTGTTTTCAACACCATTCGCAACGGAGACCAAAGCCCACGCCATCAACGTTAGCGACAAGAGTCTCATTTAACTCTCCTTAGAGTTTGGCGGTTCCACTGCTCGTGGCAAAACGTTCTATTTCACAACCCAGATGCTGCAAGGCTGGGAGGTAGATGTTGTTACGGTTATCCGTACCATTGAACTTAATGTGTTTGCCATGTTCAAAGCCACCACCAGCGACAATCACAGGGTTATTCTTACTACCGTGAGGGCCTTCTTCTTTACTAACACTCAGGGAGCTGGTGATCAAACAAACCGTCTGATCCAGTAAGGTTCCACCAGCTTTTGTCTTAGTCGATTTGAGTTTGTCTAAGAAACGAGCCGTCTGCATCATGTAGGCCTGGTCAGCTTCGACGTTCTTAATAAAGCCTGGTTCAGTTTTGACTTGGTGAGAATCAGTATGATGACCAAGCCAATTCCATTCACCATACACATTGGCCACTCGAGTGATGTCGTATTTGAATGCCAGAAAGAGTAAATCTAAATAAGTTGAACGTTCATTGAAATAGGCGCATTTTAGAATCTTTTGCAGATACTCAGTAAGACCGTCCGTTTTGAACTTTACATTTTCAGGGAATGGCACGTCTACCTGTTTTTTACTCAACCAGCGCTCAGATCTTTGGATAGACTTTTCAGATTCACGCAAACTGGAAAAGTACTCATCTAATTTGACTCGGTCTGCCTCAGAAACTTTACTCATCATGCTCTTAGCGTCATCTCTACTAGCATCCAGCATAGATTTTTTAAGCGCCAGTAATTCTGCACGCTTTTTCTTGTCTACTTTGCCAAATATGGTTTCGAACAAAATCTGGCCATTCGTAATTGGGGAAATAGGCAATCCACCCTTATAGGAGATGCCATAGGAATGCCTCTGTTCAACGACCAAATTTCTAATGCGCGTGTCATTGCCAATGTGAGACGCCGCGATTTCGTCAACCGAATCTTTAATCAACTGGGGATTTTTGTGGTCAGAATATTCAGCAAAAGCGTACATCGTGCTTTCATGATCTCCGTAGTTCCTTAAATTCGTACAAAGAGTGAAATCCTTCTTTAATTTTTCCAGTGGCTGGAAAGTAGAAGAGCTCTGATAGTCCTTGCCCGTCGACGTCGGGAAGTTGTCAGAACACATGCCATTACCGATATTCATACAAAACAATCGATTCGCCTTCACATCATCATCGCCCTTGGCCTCTTGACCAAAGCTTTCCAAAGCAGGCAACATCACTAAACAACCCGCTGACTTCAAAACATCTCGCCGGTTCATGGGAGCACACTTCCGTTTTTGAATCGATTTCATATACTGTCACTCCTAACGTCGGATAATTTGGACAATGTTGCAAGAATAAACAAGAGGCCGGCGTAGGTCTGTTCATCCAACCCAAGACCGATGGAAATCAATGCTGACCATAAGCAGAAGCAAAGCGGTAGGCTCTAGAAAACCCGGCTTGAAAAAGCAATTTACGAGCAATTATTTCGAAGTGTCTCCGAGCACGAGGATGTCCCAGAAGCGCTCTCCGATCTTGACGGAGGCCTCCTTCTTCAGGCCGCCTTTGTTGTCGATGGCATACGCGGCGAGGGAACCTTGTTTGGAGGAGGTCACGAACAGGTGATCTCCGTGCGGCGACATCCCAAGCGCCCAGGGGATGCTGTCGGTTGCCGTCATGCCGAGTGATTTCAGCCGCCCTCCCTCCCCGATCGCATAGCCGAACACCGCGTTCAGGGGTTTGCCGAAACCGCGCACTGGGACGTAAAGAAACCGCCCGTCAGGAGTGATGGCGATGTCCGATGCTGCCATCCCCTCCGCTGGCGGCGTCTTCAACGCCGCACAGATCTGCAGCTGTTGCAGACCGCCCCTGGGGCCGATTTTGTAAGCGCTGACGCCGAGCTGTTGTTCGTTGCTAAAATAGACGTACGGCTTGGTCGGGTGGAACGCCAGGTGACGCGGCCCGACCGCATCCGGTATTTCGATGTTGGCCGGCGCACCCGGGCTCAGTTTGCCGGTTTCCGGGTCGAAGCGGTACTGGTAGAGCGCGTTCTCTTCTTTGACATAGGGGACGTAGACCGAGCGGTTGTCCGGGCTGACGCCGACCGAATGGGCCATGGTTTTCTTCTCGTTGCGCGAATCGACCAGCTTCTCGGGAAGGCCTTCGGCGTCCAAGCGGTAGACATCGAGATTGCCGGATTCGTACGACGACCCGAGCAGATAGCGCCCGCTGCGATCCAGGCTGAGGCAACAGTAGCCGCTCTTGAACGACATCTCCCGGACCTTTTCGATCTCCTCGTCATCGTTCACAGCATACACGAACCCGCGGCCGTCCTTGGCGCCGATGTAGAGTAGGTTGTGATCGGGGTGATGGGTAATCGAGCCGGCCGGGGCACCGAGCGGCTCCGACTGCACGACTTCGAGGATGGGCTTGCCGTCCTTCTCATGGAATTTAACCACGACGGCCTTTTCCTCACCGATGCTCACTCCGTAGATCATCAGCGGCATGGTATCTTTGGCGAAGAGAGGGCTTATGGCCGCGAACAGCGCCAGGATTAGCGATAGAGGGAGCAGACGTGTCATTATGTTGAAAAAAGTATCAATTACTCGGAGCCAATCATCTTCGCACAGAATATCTTCAAGTACCTGTCACCTAATCCATTATTCACTCCTAACTCAGCCCAGTCAAGCGTCCCGTTCCATCGACGAAATGGTCACGCTCGAGGCCCATACCTTGCATCAGCGTGACGTGCAGATTGCACAACGGCGTCATGTCCTTCTCGTATACCAGATGCTGGCCCTGCTTGATGCCGAGCTTGCCGCCGCCAGCCAAAAGAGTCGGGAGCTTGCGGGTCGAGTGCGACCCTTTTCCGTCTTCGACTCCCACACCGTTGTTCATGCCACTACCATACAGAACCATGGTATGGTCAAGCATGCATCCATCTCCTTGTGCCGTCTCGTTCAGGCGCGTCAAGAAGCCGGCCAAGAGTTCGGCCTCGCGTTTATCGACCTTCGACAGCTTCTCCATATCCACTTTGTTCCCGTTATGATGCTGCAACGAATGATAATCCTTGTTGGCGCCCAGCTCACCCCACTTGTACATATCGACTTCGACACCAGACATGAAGGTAATGATTCGAGTTGAATCGGTCTGCAAAGAGAAAAACATCAGGTCGTACATCACTTTCAGAAACTCGCTGCGCGTCTTAAAGGCAAACTGTAAGTCGGAGGTATCGACCTCGGGCTTCGGGTGGTCCAACCATTTCTGATTGCGATCGAGCTGCAATTCAACTTCACGAATGGACGCAAGGTATTCGCCGAGACGCTCGCTGTCGGTCCTTCCCAGTCGCCACTCCAACGCTTTAGATTGATGCATGACATTGTCGAGCAGACTTTGGCGCCGCTGGTAGCGCACCCGTTCCGCCGCACGGTCTTTGGCCGTGTCCGGCACGAACAGCCGATTGAATACCGCCCGCGGCTTATTCATCGAGGGCAACGGAAGGCCACGGGCGTTGAAGGACAAGGTTCGGCTGCGTGCCGGCACGCCAGCACCGGCTTCGGTCGACAGCTGTAGCGACGGCCATCGTGTCTTCGTGCCAATTGAGTTTGCGACCAAGCTGTTCGCTGGATCTGAGTGAATGATTTGATGATAGTCCTCGTGTCTTATTTAGAACTTCAGCTCCAACGGTTGACCGGTGTATTGAATCTCTTTGGTCACACCGTCCGGTATGAGTTCAACCTGAAACGCGCGTGTGGCCGTCTGCTTTGACGCCGGCTCGATGCTCAGCGTTTTGGCTGCGTCGTCCCACTTGATCAGTGTTTGAACAGAATCGCCCTTGAGATAACCCAGGCTGATGCCGTCGTCGTCGTACAGCGTGTATTTGCCGTTGGCGCCTCGGTAGATCTTGAGTGTCGTGGGTTCGTCGACCTTTTGTCCGGTGTATTGACGGATAGGGTCGACCGGCACGATCGCGCCGCCACGAACATAGATCGGCATCGTGGCTAGGTCTACGGAGCGCTCAGCGATGCGGCCGCCGGTCTCGGCTTTGCCGGTCCACCAGTCGTACCATTTGCCTGCGGGAAGATAGACGTCTCGTTTCGTCGCGCCTTTTTTGTACACCGGAGCGATGAGCAGATCACGGCCCCAGAGGTATTGATCGCCGATGCTTCGAACCTTGGGATCAGTGGGGTAGTGCAACCACATCGATCGCATCATGGGCATTCCCGTCGTCCGCGCTTCCCAAGCCAGCGTGTAGTTGTAGCTCAGTAGTTGGTAGCGCAGTTCGGCGTACTTTTTGGCGATCGGTTCGATCTTGGGATTGTTAAGCTCCGATTCCAAGGGAGGCGTGTTGCTTTCTTTCGGCCCCATGTTGTCCAGGCCCCAGCCCCAAGGCAGTCGCATCTGCCAGGTTCGGCCGTGTCCACGGAACGATGAGGTAAAGGCAGCGAACTGAAACCAACGGGCGTAGAGCTCACCCGTCAGATCCTGCGTGGGATAGAAGCCGCCGATGTCCGAGCCCCAAAAAGGTGAAAGGCTCAGCGAGTGGTTGATGCCCACGGCGATCTGCGCTTCGAGGGTTTTGAACGAAGCGTGCGTATCGCCCGACCAGATCCACCCGCCGTAACGCGCCACGCCCAGATGGCCGTTGCGATGCAGAGACCATGGGCGAACGTTCGGTGTTTTGGAGAGGGGGCCTTCGTAATAGAGCTGATGGCGCTTCATACGTTCGTGGAAGCTGAACCAGTCGCCCTCGTCGGGCCACCACGCATCAACGCCGGTGTCGACCAGCCCGTTGTGTTCTTTCCAATAAGAAGCGATGTGGTGGCGGTCGACCGTCTCGCCGGATTTGGGCGGAATGGATCCGTGCAGTGTTTCCAGACGGTCCCGATCCCATGGGATCATGTGAACGACGACTTTGACGTGGCGTGCGTGCAGATCGGAGAGCACTTCCTTGGGTTCGCGCTTGAAAACACCATGATTGAATTTGAACGAGGGCTGATTTGTATTCCAGCCGCGTGGCGTGAAGCCGGTGCCGAGATAGATGACGGCGTCGACCGGGATCTGTTTTTTGCGAAAGGTGTCGGCGATGTTGACGATCTGCGCGTCATCTTCCAGCGTTCGGTGCGACTGCATGTAACCCATCGCCCAACGGGGTGGCAGGACGGCCGGTCCCGAGATCGTTGAAACGTCTTTCATGAACTTGGCCGGTTCGTGTGCATCAAAGACAAACACGTCGTAGACGTCCGTTTTCCAACCGGATGGAGGCAAGCCGATGCGACCCTGCCGCTGCTGCCGACGAGAAACCACGGTGCCCGGTTCAATGGGGACGGCGGGTGTAAAGGTTCCGGTTTCTTTGGAAGTCAGATCAATAT
>DUBC01000002.1:95655-161130 GCA_012960505.1 Verrucomicrobiales bacterium | reverse complement strand
ACAAACCCCATCCGCCCGTGCCGGCGAGCAGCGCTACGGGACTTCTTGAGCCGTAGGCCATGGTGTCATAGCGAGGTTGCAGAACGTGGGCCCGACCGCGTCGATCGAACTCAACTTTGTCGTCCTGCCACTTGCCGCTCTGCTTCGGGCCGCCTTCACCCAGACCCAAAACCGCATGGTCGTCGAGGACGAAGGACATTTTTCCATCGGGTGCAAAGGTGATCTTCTGCACGGGCTTGTTGTCCGACGTGGTCACCAGCACGGTGAGTGGCTTGGCTGTCACTTCGACGGTTAAATGCCCTACCTTTTCTTTGCGTGGCTTAAAGGTCGAATCGAGGTTCCGTAGCGTGATGACCGGCTTGGGATACTCCCGCTCAATTAAAGCAGGCGTATAAGGAAACTCCTGTTTAGAATCGATCGGCCGAATCGTGACGCGAACGGCCGCTTCACCAGCGGCACGGATATCGAGCCGCGCCCCGGCAAGGCTGAAGGGCGTCGCCTTCCATTTCCTGTCAATACCACGAAACTGTGCCACCGATCCAATGGCCGTATTGGCGGCGTTGTTCTTCAAGTCCCCGTCAAGTTTCCACCATCCGACAAGGCCGTCGACAGTGGCCTTTCCGTCGGCGTGGCTCATTACCGTGATCTCGTCGGCCGACAGAGCCCTATTGTAGACGCGCATGTCATCGACACCGCCCTTGAAGAATTCATTCAATGCTTTATGCGAACCGATAAATGCCGGTGCATCACCTGCGATGTCTATTGTGCCGCTGACTTTCGTGCTCCCTATCTTTAATCCGTCGGCGTACAAGGTGATGACTTTTCCGTCGTATGTTCCGCAAACCAAGTGCCATTCCCCGTCCATCAGCTTCGAAGCGGCCAGCGGCGCGCCGTAGTCGGTATACTTCCCACCAATGCCCAGGCCAAAACACAGGCAGTGCTTCTTTTTGTACTGCCCCAGTGCCAGAAGAGACCTGGCCTCCCCATCTTCTTTTCTGTAGATCTCCTGCCACAACCAACCCGTGGTGACTTGTTTGGGCTTTACCCACGCGGAGATCGTAATCGCCTTGCCCGGTTTGAGTCCGGCGTAGTGCGGTATCTTGACGGTGTGCGAACTACCGTCGAGGATCAACGCCTTGCCGAGTTTGCCGTCAGCGTAGTCGCCTCCTGCAGCCGTATCGACGACTGCGAAGAAAAGAAAGAGAAGCGAAGAGAAGACCGCCACGTTTAGTTTCACGATGTTCATGTTATTACCTCGGATGTGAATTGATTTTGCGTTGTGGGTAGTGAGTTTCATCCTAATTCCAAGCTTTCAGTGTGCCCATGGCATCCTCGGCGTTGATCAGTCCAATACGGCCGGAAGCATTGGCTGGCAGTGCGAAGCGGATCGTTTTTCTGTAGATTGATCCCCCACAACCTTAAACTACCGCCGGCAGGGGATCTGGACAGATTTTTTGACCTTATTTGCTATTGAAATTCCCGTTGCGAACATTTTCGCAGCAGCAGCAGCCCCACACAAAGCAGTCACAAAAACACTGACAAGAAATTTCATGTATTTCTCTCGAAGGTTGCTAATCAGTTGAGCTTTCCACGTGTAACCGATTCATAGTTGATCTCGTTTAATACTCTCGGCTGCTTTGATGAGTTCACGGGGCTGGATGGTTTCTTTACTTCAGGGTCAGGATGTAGGCCATCACGTCGGCCAACTCTTGCGGCTTCAACAGCACTCCCATCGGCGGCATCGGCGACACCTTACCCTGGAAACCCTCAGCGATCGTCGCCCCCGGATCGACCAGGCTTTGCAAGATATAGTCCTCTTGCTTGCGCGTTGCGATAGTGTCCAAAGCCGGACCGACCGGACCGCCGACGCCGTTCACGACGTGGCAGCGAGTGCAAGCGGCGATCGGATGCGTCATGAAAATTTTCTTACCGCGCTCGACATCGCCTTTGGTTACCTCGGGCTCGTCGCCCGCGATGATTTCATACTCGACTTTGCGCAGACTGACGTCATCCCACCACGCCTTGCCGGTGGCGGTGCCCCAGCCGCCGAGCAGGCAATTAATGTTGATCGACTTTGCCGAGCCCGTGTTGAAACGCATTTTAACCTGCGTCCAATCTTTCGTGCCTTTCACGGCCTTGGAACCCGGACTGTCGGGATGGCCACTGATGTACAACTGTGCGCCGCGCCCTCCACCTGCGACATTTTGTGTCTTGATCCAGGTGCTGAGTTCGTATTCCGCGTTCCGATCCACTGAAGCATCGAAATGGACGCCCAACTCGGCAGCCTTGTCGGCGGAGATCTCGATCGAGTACTTACCCGTGCGGGCCATGTCCGACATCTGGTGTTGCGCCGTTCCACGAAAGGTGCGGACGGACCATCCGGCAGGCATATCGCCAGCCAAGTTTTCGAACGAGCCGTTAGAGATCAGCTCCTTACCAAGCGTCGAAGGCCCTTTCTTCACCGCGCTGGCACCGGCGTTGCGCAGGCTCTGCGACAGCCACATATCATCGGCATTGGCCGGCTCTGTGATCAGCTTCTGCGCCGCCAGCGCGATCGTCTCCTTATTCTCAAACTCCACCATCTTGTTAAAGGCGGCCAGGCGCACGATCAGGTCAGAGTCCTGCACCACCGCCGTGTCGAAGAACAGCTGTAGCGCCGCAGCGTCGTTACCCAGCGCGATGATTGCGTTACGTCGCAGCGCAGGGTCGTTGCTCAACAGGGCTAGCTGATGAGTCTCTTTGTCGAGCTCGCCGAGTCCGTGTAAGCTCCACAGCGCCTGGATCGCCCCGGCGCCGCCGGTTTGTACCTTCGCTTTCAATGCTGCCGCCGCGCTCTTCTTGCCGTCGTCGACCAACAGCCGTTGCGCCGTCTGCCTCCAGAACAGATTGTCGCTATCCATCGCCGCCACCAACTGTATGTCGCTCGCGCCAGCCAACGATTTAATCTTCGCCTCCGGCGCCTTGTTCCACACCACGCGGTAGATTCGCCCGTGGCCACGGTCACGGTTCGGATTGACGTGCGCGTTACCTTTACCGCGCTTTGCGTCGTAGCCGCCGCGACCACTGCTGGGCGTCGGGTTGTGCTGGATGATAAAGTTATACCAGTCCGCCACCCACAGGTTCCCGTCCGGACCCACTTCCGCCGCCACCGGCGAGAACCACTCGTCGGCCGAAGCGAGGAACGCATAATCGTTCCTGGCCTTGTAGCCCGAGCCGTCGCGGGAGAGATTGTATTTGCCCAGCAGATGCCCGGTCGGTCCACTGATGAACGCCACCTGTTCGCGGAACGATTCCGGGAAACCTGCCGAGGTCGCCACCGTCTGGCCGGCGCCCGCAGTATAGTTATTGAAGGCGTCCACCTGACGCACGTTGGGCGTGATCGGGTGAAACGAGCGATCGGTTGCGATCATTTTCGCGCTCATGCCCTTCTTTCCGCCGTAGGCGGTGGCGCGGATGCCACAGAAGAAACTTGGGTTGTTATTGGCGGTCGAACCGAACACATCGCCCGCCGAGTTGAAGCCGAGACCCCAGGTGTTGTTGTTGAATTGATGTAGGAATTCCAACTGCGATCCGTCCGGCTTCATGCGAAACACGCCGGATCCGAAGCTCTTTTTCTCGCCGCCGACCATGCCGTTGAAGGACGAGTAACCGACCGTTCCCCAGATCCAGTTGTCGAATCCGTAGCGCAGGTTCGACGGCCCCGCGTGCGTGTCGCCGGTTCCCCATCCGGTTGTAATTACCTCGCGCACGTCCGCCTTGTCGTCACCGTCGGTGTCCTTCAAGAACAGGAAATCGGGAACGTGGGCGACGATGATCCCGCCGCGCGAAAAGGTCAGCGAAGTCGGGATGTTCAGGCCTTCGGCAAACACAGTCACCTTGTCGCATTTGCCATCGCCGTCGGTATCCTCGAGGATTTTAATCTTGTCGTTACCCACCCGATCCGGCGTCATTTCATTCGGATAGTCGACCGTCTCGGCAGCCCAGAGGCGACCGCGCTCGTCCCAGGCGAGGCCTATCGGGTTAATGATGTCCGGCTCACTGGCGAACAGCTCCAGCCTAAAGCCGACCGGCGCCTGGGTGTAATCCATGCTGTCCTTAGCGGAGAGCGGGAACTGGTACGGCAAGGGCTCGGGGCGATTCTCGTAGTTGGCGATGTCGCCGCGCTTCTCATATTTCAGCGGTGCACGGTCGACGATGAACTTTTCATACGACTGCTTCCTCGCGTCGCCCACTGACCATAGTATTCCCGCCTTAAGTAACTGATGGAAGGCCGGCTGATTCCACACCCTTTCATCGTGCCCCGAGGCGGTGTAGAAAACGCGCCCCTTACCTTGGGTGCGAACCCAAGTCCACGGCTCAGGTTCCGTGATATTGTCATCCTTCTCCGCGATCTCGCGCACCATGAGCACGCTGCGGTCTTTCTCGTTGTGGTTCTTGTGCTTGTAGGTCTCATCCCAAGCCTCGAACGCCTTCACGCCCGACATTGCCGGGTGCTTCGCGTCGACCACTTTGGCGGTGAAGGTGCCGGTCTTATGGCTGTCGAACCGGCCGCCGACCAACTGGTCGAACTCAGGTTCGTTGCCGAAACACCAGCTAGCGCAATGCACCGGCACAAAGCCGCCGCCGCCCTCGACGTAACCCTTCAGGTTTTTCCACTGCTCGGGCGTGATCTTTCCATGGTTCGCATACAGCAGCAAAGCATCGAACTTGCTCAGATAGGCTGCGTCGCCGAGCGCCTCCTCGACGTTTGTGACGTAATCAAAGTAGATGGCATCCCGCCCGAGCCCCTTGGCCAACATCGGGTAGAATTTATTACTGTTGTGGTGTTGGCTCTCGTGGCCGAGGAAAAGCACGCGAATCGCGCCCGCTTTGGGTTCGGCCTTTTTGGGGGCGGCAATAGCAGCCAGGACGAACGCTGCGGCGATCATCAGGGGGATGGCAAGAGCTTGAGTTGTTTTCATATAATTTAAAAATAGAGTTGTTTGATTTGGAAAAGTTTTATTGTAGCGATCAAGGTAGTATTTCGCCTCATTATATCGTCCTAAAAAGAAATGAGTCTGAAGTCAACGGTGATATCAATAAAGTCTTCATTTTGCCGGTTTTTCCAGACTACTCAACCGTTGGGTGCATGGCTGATCGCCATTTGTCGAAGTGGGCGGCCAACTCCCTAACGATGTCCCCGTGCTCTTTGGAGACGTCTTGTCGCTCCCCGATATCCTTCTTGAGGTCGTAGAGGTGCCAGGCGGGTGGGGGGATATCCGAGCCAATCTTTTCGCTCAAGCGCACGAGTTTCCAGTTGCCTTTGCGGATGGCGCTGTTGTGGACTTTGGGAGTGGGCACACCAAAACCACCTTTCTTTCGCGGAAGCCAACTGCGGTTCTGCCAGCATAGCCAGTCGTGAGGCTTGGATGAATTCTTTCCGTTAATGAAAGGAAGCAGGTCAACGCCGTCTGCCGGTTGTCCCTTGGGCATCTGCAAACCGGCGGCGGCCACCAGTGTGGGATAAACGTCGGTGCTCGACACCATTTCGCCATAGGCTTTGCCGGCCGGCGCTAGCTTGGGCCAGCGAATGATCATGGGAACGCGCACGCCGCCCTCGAGAACGTCGAACTTGTGCCCGCTGAGCGGCTTGTTGTTGGCGTAGTTTCGAGAGTGGCCCGCGTATAGATCGGTACTGCCTCCTCCACCATTGTCATTGAGAAAGACGACGATGGTATTGTCGGTGATGCCATACTTGTCCAAGCGATCGAGCACTCGCCCGATGCTTCGGTCCATCGCGAGCAGCATGCCGTCGTAGGTGCGGCGGTTCTCATCCTTTACCATTGAAAACCTGGCTCGATCGGCATCAAGCGCGTGCATCGGCGAATGCACCGCATTGTAGGCCAAGTATAAAAAGAAAGGATTAGCATGGGAACGGTCGATAAAGGCACAGGCTTCTGTGCCCCAAAAGTCCGTCAGATATTCCGGAGCAGGGAACTCCTTCCCGTTGCGAAAAACCGAAGTGCCCTTCCAAAAATTCGCATGACCCCCCCGAATGCCAACAGATTCATCAAAACCCCGATCTCGCGGCGTTCCCCCTTCGTACTGCTTTAGCCCGTTCCCAGCGAGATGCCACTTTCCGACATGGGCCGTGCGGTAGCCGACATCCTGAAACACTGCAGGCAACAACGTTTGGTTAAGGAACAGCCGAGTCTTGCCTTCACCGTAGATGTTGTCGTAGATACCAAACCGCTGTTGGAATTGACCGGTCAATAAGCCCATCCGCGAGGCGACACAAATCGGGGCGGTGACGTAGGCATCGGTAAAAAGAGTACCTTCTTTCGCGAGTCGGTCGATATTCGGAGTGGGGATTTCGGACTTTCCGAACTTCGGCAGATCGGAATAACCCATGTCATCAGACAGAATGAGGACGACGTTTGGTTTTTTTGCCTCAGCCCAAACTACAAGAAGAAACAATAAAGCAAGGAGGGCTAAATAAGATTTAAGCATTGGGAGATGAAAATTCGTGTTTTGAAGAATGTTAATTTAGCTATTGTGTTTACGAGCACAGTTGCTTTTGAGGACATTCGGTATCAGTTCATCCCAAGCACGTACGTTTCAGAATAGCGTAAGGCGCCTGTGTAGGCATCGTGGAACTGGAAAATTACCTGCGGATGAGGGAAGGCAAACCAGCGCTCGCCATTCTGCTCCACAGGGTTATTGAAGACGTTGTTTACTTGGACCACGCAGTAATGAGGGAAGGTACGATTAGCTCTTGGGATGTCCACCATCGCATAGCTGCTCCAGCGGATATCGCAGGCGCGTGGACCGTACTTGAACCTGCCGTTAATTGGTCGTCCGCCTTCATCCTTCATAGGCGCATGATTAATGGAGTTGTGTGGACCACTTGCAAATTCATAGACGTTATCAGTGATCTTAATAGCAAAGCTGTTGTGCAGATCACCGGTAAGCACAAAGACCCCCTTATCAAGTTTGTCCCAAAAATCGATTAGTTCCTCACGTTCCTTCAAAAATACCGTCCAAGCATCATCCTTCTTAATGGTAAGCTGCTTGTCATCTCCTCCCCCACTGCCCACGTGTGGCACCATGAAATTTACTGAGGAAACTATAAAGATAAAATCAGCCTCACTCTTGCTGATACCGTCCTTAAGCCATTTCAGCTGTTGCTTGCCTAACATCGTGGCCTTGGGGTTGGCTGGTTTGTCCACATTATGCAGGTTACGATGTGAACGAGTATCGAGGAGGAAGAAATCACAATTAGACACAGTGAACTTGCCGTAACAGCGGCGGCCAATTGAATAGCTCGCATTGCCATCAGCCTTGGCCGGGGGATGAATGCGCACCTTTGAGGGACTGAGTACCTCTACAATATCATACACTGCTGAATTCGGATCGCCCGGTTCACTATCAAACTTGGCCTCAGGAACACCGGCCGTGGGAGTGCCCCAGTGCACATGCAGATTTCCCATTTCCTCAAAGTTCAGCTTCGTAAAATCCGCCTCCGGATCCTCAATAACATCGCTACCTTTCTTGAACGTGCCGGTACCGAACCAAGAGGACGCATTATGTTGCACGGGATTGGCCCACGCGAGGTAGTCAAACCACGCTTTAGTAGCAATGTCCCGAAAGACAGCACGACGATTAACATAGCCCGCTTCACCTGCTCCATAAATGTCATTTATCAGTTCGTGGTCATCTGCGGTGTAGAAGGAGGGCACATGGCGATGCCATTCACTCAAGTTGCGACCACGAGCAAGATAGGTTTTATAATTTTCCCAAACACCGACCAGCGTCGGCGCCTTTTGAACAATGCGTGGCGCCTCTAGCATTGTGTCGAGGCCAACCTGGCGTAGCCAATCTTTTGGAGGATAATCGCGGCGCTGTTCATAGAGCCAATCACCATTGAGAATAGCAAAATTAATGTTATCGCGCACTTTGGCATTCAACGTTTCAAAAACAGGCACAGTCGGGCCTGCACCGTCACCGCCGCCGCCTTGGTTATTTCCACAGGCAAATTCGAATTTAAAATTAAAGAGCCCCTCGGGGTTACCCTTCGGATTCTTGAAGTCGACTGCGCTAGGCATGGTCCGGAAAGAACCCTCCAACTGATGATCAGCGATGCGGTAGTAATAACGCGTATTGGGTTTGAGCTTATCGATCGTAATAATTGCTGTGTTATCACGAGAAATATCGGTCGTCTCAACCGATGCTTCATGCGTGAATATCCTTTTCTTGGTACCGTAAAGAACCCTCACTTTGCCTGGCCGTTCGGTGCGAACCCACAGGCTCATGGAATCGGGTGCGGGTCGTCCGAGCATTGGCCCGTGTGTCACACGCGTCTCAGTTGGCTTGCCATCACGTAACTGAGCATGGGTTTCAAGAACTAGATTCAAGCTTAGTCCAACCAGAAGGATAATTGCAGTTTTCATCAATAGAATGCGGTTAACTAAAAGATAGAGGCAGAATACAGACCACGCAATACTCTGATAGAGTATGAAGACTTAGAGTGGCTCAAGAATTGTATCCCATAAAGGAAGGGTAAATGATTAATAGGTTCGACAAATGAAGTGTCTCAAAGTATAATTAAGATTGATTGAAAGGGCCTATGATTAATAGAAGAAAAATGTTTCAGGGAATGGCAGCGGCGGCTGTTACAGCTCCTCTATTTCCAAGACTAGCTCAAGCAGCACCCAGCAAGAAGAAACTTAAGCGGGTCATTTTCTTTTTACAAAACCAAGGATTTGATCCTTACACCGCAATTCCCAAGGGTCTGAAAGAGGCCGCATCGCTCGATAGTTTTGAGTTCGAAGAACCCATTAAGGCACTTGAACCTCTGAAAGACAGGATTCACATCATCAATGGCCTTCATGGCCAGCACACGAGTCCGAGTCACAGCGCCTTTTTTGGTGCCCTCGGTGGCTACCGTGGCGGCATAGGAAGTCCTCCCCGAGGCCCCACTATCGACCATGTGATTAGCCAGCATTTGCCGGAAACCATTCTGCCTCACCTCTGCATCGGGATGGATTCGCTCCCCAACATGCGATCAAGACCAACCCTAGCTACCCTTTCAGCAACGGGTCCCGGGAAACCGATTTTCATGCATTCGAATCCACAGGATCTGTACCAATCTCTGTTCGGTAGCATATCTACCGGCGAGGTGAGAGAACGTTACGAGGCTCGCTCGAACGTGCTACGGTCGGTGGAGAGAATCGCTCTGCAAAATTCTCGCGGACTACCCGAGGATGAAAAAGAGCGCTACAGTGGTTACGTCGATGGTTTTCGTGACATGAATGGTCTGCGAGCAAAACTTGCCGACATTTCCGATCATCTCAAGAAGTTCGCCCCTCAGTACGGAGAAAAATTTACCAATCCCGAATTTGAAACTGACTGGCATGATTCCTTACTTGAGCTGGGCATCTCCGCCCTCAAGTCAGGCATTACCAACACCCTTACCATCGGCTCGGGCCGAGGTGAGATCTTTGGAGCATGGAGAGGCCTGGGCATTGATCAGCAGGGCCATAACTTAGGTCATATGAAGCAGCCAGATAATCCGATCTGGGTCAAAATTCGCCAGTACAATTGCCGCATGCTGGTAAAGCTGGTCAAAGAACTCGAATCAATGCCTGAGGGCGATGGCACCATGATGGACAACTCGCTCATCATCTACACCAGCAATAACGCTGACAAGCAGCACACTTCCGGAGCTAATTGGCCCTTCATCCTTATAGGCAATCCTGAGGGATCGATCAAGACCGGCCAATTCACTCAAATGGAAAAGCGGCCGATCAATGACTTGTATACTACCCTTTTACATGCCGCCGGAATGCCCGCCGACCGGTTCAATATGGAGGAAAGCCTAGCAGAGAACTACCATTCCAAGGCTGGTCCGATTGAAACCCTGCTCACTTAGACTCTATCATTTCGCTTCGCACGAGAGAGCTGGATCGACCATCGGCTGAAATAATGAAAATTCTCTTTCGACTTTCTATTTTGACTGTCTCGGGACTCTTTGTCCTTCCGGTTAACTTGTTAGCCGCCGATCCTTCATTCAAGTCTGTGGTTAAACCATTTCTGGAAAACCATTGTTTCGACTGCCATGACGCTGAAACCAAGAAAGGTGACCTTGCCTTGGATGGACTGACCGGGGTGAACACGGAAAATTTCGGCATTTGGAAACGAATATGGGAACAGGTGGCCCTCAAGGAAATGCCACCAAAAAAGAAAAAGAACCAGCCCGAGGCAATTGACCGGATCCGCCTTACGCAATGGATATTAGGCGAAATGGAAAGAGTCATGGAGGACAAGGGTGGGTTTGATTCTCACCGCCTACCGGCCAAGGGAAATCATTTGGATCATGATTTGTTGTTTGGTGAAATACCGAAGGGTCTTGAACCCACATCTACCCCGGCCCGCATCTGGCGAATTCATCCGCAAGAGCATCTGGTCCGACTCAACGAACTCATCAACAAGGAACCGGGATACGACTCAAAAAATCCGGGCCTACGGACCCAAGGAGACCACATACCATGGAATAATCAGGGCGAAGTGAAGGTCTACTATGGGTTGGACAGAATCAAGGGCCAGGTAGGCGGTTCCGCTGCCTATGCGGCAGCGATCACGGGATTCTCTCCGATCCTGAATATTAAAGGGCACCATGGTTTGCGAAGTTATCCGATTCTTTATTCTGTGAATGGCGCTCAGGCTTCCCAGATCGCCAGTCATGCAGAGGACATCGTTCGTTTCATGGCCTACGGCCCCAAGATCGAGCCTTACCAATTGACCGGGAAATTACCCGATAAATACAAGAACGTTGACATTCGGGGGACCATTGAAAGCCTTTTTTATCATGAGGAAGTCATGCGTCCGCTTACTCCCGTTTATGACCTCGTTCAGGAAAAAAATCCTTCCGATGAAAAACTCCGAACCGCTGTTAATTTTCTATTTGAAGCTTTAACCTTTCGCGAACCGACACCCAAAGAATCCAAAACTTATCTCAATCTCCTCAAGAAATCCATCACCGACCTCGGACTCAAAGATGGCGTAATCCTCGGCCTCACCCCCATCTTTCTTGACCGGGATACCCTCTTCCGACCAGAACTTGCTCAATATGGTAAACCAGACAAGTTCGGACGCGTGATGCTGCAAGGCAATGAATTAGCATTGGCCATCAATGGTGCCTTCAGCTATATCAAGCCGGATTCGAAACTCAAGAATGCGCTTAAGGAAGGTCGCCTCAAGACTCGGAACGATATCAGGCACGAAATCACCCGAATCCTTTCCGATGAGAGTATTCGCAAGCCTCGTATCCTCCAGTTCTTTCATGAATATTTTGATTACGATCTGGCAGGCGGTGTCTGTAAGGACGCCAAGGCCCTGAGGATAGCCGGGGGAGGAGGTAACTTCCCCAACATCATGTTTGGAATGACTGCCAGCTTGGACCGGCTAGTCGAACTCATAGTTCAGGAAGATAAACAGGTTCTGAAAGAGCTCCTGACCACGGATCGCGTAATCCTCGATGATGGGAGCGATCGTCTCTACTTCAGCACTCGAGAAAATCTGAAAAAACCTCCGCCTCGGAATAAAAAGGATAAGAAAAAAAAGCCCAACCCTGAGGAATTTGGCCAAATCGCCTTGCCTAAAGGTAAACGAATTAACGTCCGCGTCCCAGCAGTCAAATATACTGGCGGAAGCAAAACCCGCACACTCGTGAAGGTGCCGAAAGACGAACGGATGGGCATCCTGACTCACCCGTCCTGGTTAGTTTCCCACTCAGACGCCATGGATAACCATGCCATTCTCCGCGGACTCTGGATCAGGAAACGCTTGCTTGGAGACTCGGTTCCTGAAGTCCCTATCACGGTAGATGCCCAATTGCCCGACGAACCCAAGGAGACCCTACGCGAACGGATGCGAGTCACCCGTGAAAGTGAATGCTGGCGTTGCCACCGGAAGATGGATCCCCTCGGTCTGCCTTTTGAGATGTACAATCACCTAGGCCTCCGCCGCTTGACCGAGCTCGGCAAGCCCGTTGATTCATCCGGTGAAATCCTCGAGAGCGGCGATCCTGCCCTAGACGGCCCAGTGAAAGATGCACTAGAGATGATCGAAAAGCTCTCCAAGAGCGAACGCGTCGAGCAGGTCTTCGTTCGTCATGTGTTCCGCTTCTGGATGGGCCGTAACGAAACTCTCGAAGATGCTCCCACGCTGCAGGCCGCTCATCGCGCCTACAAAAAAAATGACGGCAGCATGAAGGCTTTACTAACCTCACTGCTCAGCTCCGACGCTTTTCTCTACCGTAAAGTGGAGCAAAATACCAAGTAGCCGCAGTATGTTATTTGAGGTCATTGTTGCGAACTTCACGTAGCTTATTGGCCATCTGATCTTTGAATCGAGCAACGATTTTTTGGTGGGTCGGATCTTTTGCAAGACTCGTGTATTGCTTTGGATCCTTTTTTACATTGTAGAGCTCAACGCCCTTGGCGCCATTTTCGCCATAATGGATATAGGCCCAGTCTTCCTCACGCAATAAGAAGCCGCGCCTGAAAGGTGCCACGGAAAAAGCAGCAGTGCGCACGGTGTGCTTGGGGTCATCCAACATCTTGGAAATATCTTTTCCCTGCAAACGCGGCTGTTCGGGTAAACCACAAAGGGAAGCGACGGTCGGGTACAGATCGAGTAACTCGGTCAATGAATGGCACACGGCGGGCTTCTTGCCGGGCACACTAATAATCAAGGGCACCTGCGAGGATTCATCAAGTAAACTCACCTTGGCCCAGAAGTCATGCTCACCCAAGTGATAGCCATGATCGCTGGTAAAAATAACGATCGTCTTCTCCCGCAGGCCCGCCTCATCGAGAGCTGAAAGCACCTTACCGACTTGGGCATCCATATAAGCAACTGAAGCATAGTATCCGCCGACAGATTTCTTTTGGCGGCGAATATCCATCTTCATATTCTCGCTGGTGCAATAATTGATGCCCGGCTTGGGAATGTCATCCCAATCACCCTTGATTTTGGGAGGTAAAACCATCTTACTGTAGGGCTTAAAGGGCGGGTAATAGGACTTCGGAGCGACGAAGGGCACGTGCGGACGCACGAATCCTACGCCCAACCAGAAAGATTTATCTTTGTGACGATGAATCAGTTCAACCGCTTTTTTTGCAGTTTTCCCGTCAGAATGCACGAGGTCATCTCCGTCGGCTTCCACCACCACGAAGGTGTTGCCACCCACGGCAGGTTTCTTCCCGTCGGGATTGTTCTGGAGCGTTTCCCCATCACCCGGAGCCCTCCATTCGGGACCCTTGCTGTTAAAGCGCTCCGTCCACGAGGCCTCGTCATCCGCTCCATTAGTGCCTTGCTCTATACCAATGGGTACACCCATATGATAGATCTTACTGACTCGCGCCGCATAGTAACCATTGTTTTTGAAGTGCTGAGACCAGGTGTCTCGATCGCCAATCTGAGGCCGGGGACTTTTGTAACCCAAGACTCCAGTCGCATGTGGATAATATCCCGACATGAAACTGGCTCGCGACGGACCACAGTAGGTTCCTTGGCAGTAGGCTCGGGTGAAACGGGTGCCCCGCTCCGCCAAACTGTCAATGTTCGGCGTCTTGCAAACCTTGTTGCCGTAACAGGATAAGGCAGTCGAAGTGAGGTCATCCGATATAATGAAAAGTACGTTGTATTTTTGTGGCGCCGCAGAAACCAAATTAATAAAAAATGCTAACGTAAGAATAAATAGTGTCTTAATGCCAATTTTCATATCTCGAATACCTTCTGAGTCTAGTCTGCTCGAAATCCTGCTCTCGCCAACAAAGAAGTTCAACTTTTTGCGCTCATTACCAAAGCATCCTAATGCAGACAGTTCTCATATTAATCCCATTGAAGGTTTTGATTTCATGAAGGTCCAGAGTTGACCTTTTTTACTTATCATGGCCTTATCGGAACATGACGAAATACGTTACTCTCTTACTCTTAACTATTACCTTCACGTCAAAAGCATTGTGTAAGGATCTGAGCCTAGCCAATTCCTTCAGTGACGGGATTGTTCTCCAAAGGGGAAAACCTATTAATGTTTGGGGACATGCCAGCCCCGAACAGCCCGTTACTCTGAAATTTGGAGAAGAAAAAAAAACCACAAAAGCCAATTCCAAGGGGCATTGGTCCATAAAAATAGGTCCTCTCATGGCCTCCTCTGAACCGAAGATCATGACAATTAATTCAGGGGACAGTGAACTCAGCATAGCTGATATTCTGGTCGGTGAAGTTTGGGTCTGCGGCGGCCAGAGTAACATGGCCTGGACCATGCGTGGATCGACAAACGCTGACATTGAAATATCCGCCGCAAACTTTCCAGAGATAAGATTTCTTAAACTTCCTAACGTGGCAAGTCCGAAAGAACAGGATGATTTTCCTCTTGGAAATCCCACGGACTGGGTCGGTAAATGGCAAAGAGCCGTGACCCCTGAAGTCCAGAATTGCAGTGCCGTGGCCTACTATTTTGCTAGACGTTTGCATCGTCTACTAAAGGTACCGATAGGAATAATTGAAAATTCGTGGGGCGGTACCATGGCCCAGCACTGGTGCAATAAAAACACTCTCAAACAGATTCCTGAAATGGCGGAAGATATAAAAAAATTCGACGATACATATCAGGCATGGATTGACGGTGGGAAAGAGGCCGGAGCACAAAAAAGATTGACCCTAGACATTGCCGAGTGGGAAAAGAAAAGGGCCGAAGCAAAAGCTAAGGGAGAAAAAGAGCCTCGCAAACCGAACGCAAATCAATACAAAAATCCGGGCGATGGCCGGCAGCCGGCAGGAATGTTTAATGGTTCACTCCTTCCAATCGCTAATGCGACAATCAGAGGAATACTTTTCTATCAGGGAGAAAACAATTCTTTCAGCACATCATGGAAACCGTTTTATCAGACATTCCCCGCAGTGATCTCAGACTGGAGGAAAGCTTTCGATGATCCTGAAATACCATTCGGCATAGTCCAGATCGCCGGTTGGAGTAACCGCAGGTCCATGGAATATGACATGAATCACCATTGTAATGTGGTCCGCGAAATTCAGATGGACACATGGCTCAATACAGCAAACACGGGCCTCATTGCCACTTATGATACAAATTCCAATGGCAGCATCCACCCGGGCCGCAAATTACCGGTCGGCGAAAGGTCCGCTAGATGGGCGCTGTCAGAAGTATATAAGATTAAAAGGTTCGGATCGAATGATCCACTGGAATGGAAAGGACCTCTATTTAAAGAAGCTAAGTTCGAATCTGGTAAGGCCTTTGTTACCTTCGAGGAAGGCACTGACCGTGGACTTCGACTCGATCAGGACGTTGACGTTGGTTTTGTTCTAGCCGGTAAAGACAAGATCTTTTATCACGCAAAGGCTAGAATCACTCAGTCCAAAAAAGATAAAAGACCTCAAATTGAAATATGGTGCGATGAAGTTAAAGAACCAGTGGCCGTTCGGTACGCTTTTTCAAATCTTCCTATCGGCGGACTCATGAATGCCCGAGAAATCCCGGCCTACCCTTTCCGTTCAGATAATTGGCCAATGACTCCACACCAGTCGACCGGCTCGTACATAAGAAGCAAAAAATAGTTCTTTCAGTTCCTACTCTAAAATCGGAGCAATGCGCTTCAACCACTGACGCGCAAATGATCGCGCTGCGCTGGGTCTCAGTACCCATTCATCATTATGATTTCGAAAACCGCTATTCATAAAAGTAAGCTGAGCAGTATCAATCCCCTTCAAACTTTCTATATATTTTCGGGTTAACTGATTGTTAGCTAGGGATTCGCTAAGGATGAGTTGGGGCCTCCCCCCTAAACGGGCAATCCTACTGATGGCCGATTTTTTATCTGAACCTGGATATGCCCATTTACGAACACCGTCATAATGACTGAAGGGAATGAAACCGGCCCATAACTTAGCAATTTCATCATCATGCAAACCAATGAAATTGCAGGCAATGGCGCCTCGAGAAAAACCACACAATATTATCTTCTTTTGATCCCCGCCAAATTTTTCACAAATCCTTCGGACCGTGAACTTACAATATTCAACGGTCGGCATAGGATCATATTCGGGAGCATTTCCCCACCATTTACGAACATTTTCAGTCCCAGAAGAATTAAGATATGGAAGACAAATCCAGATATAACTTTTGCCACCACTGAAGCCATAACCGAGCTTACTCCCCTCTACCCGACCGCTACTCTCATCGCCGTTCTTGTCACGGTAAGGACCGTTCCCGGCATACTCAACAATGACCGGATATTTCTTTCCGGATTTCCAATCTGAGGGCAGATAAAGAACATGATAAACACCTTCGACGTCCTCCGGGTTCCGAGCCTTTGTCCGAATCCCTGGACCAAACTTTCCTTCCACTAAAGGGGGCAACTCAAGGTCCGCACTGGTCTTTCGAAAATCAGGAATAATTTCCTTCTCTGTTCCAAGAGCATTACAAATCAGTGAGATGATAAAGCTTATCTTTAATAATAAATTCAAAGGTTTACGTGTTTAACTAATTTAAAATCTGAATGATCCAATGACAAATCCAAAAATTAGGTACATTGTTGATAAGCTAATTCTCCAATTTTTGGGGAATTAATAAATATAGGTTAAACCTTTAGAGATGGCGTTATTCAATAAAAAGAACACTCTGCAAAGCCTTTCAAAGACCTGCGGCTGAGCTGCCAAGATCGACCCGGTCGGGCTCGGAAAATTATTAGACAGTCTTCCAAAAAATGAAGATCCTAATCTGCTCGTTGGTTTTGACACCAGCGATGATGCCGGTGTCTATAAGCTTACCGAGGAAATCGCCATCGTCACCACCGCGGATTACATCACCCCTCCCGTCAATGATCCTTTCATTTATGGTCAGATCGCTGCAGCGAATTCAATCAGTGACGTTTATGCGATGGGAGGGCGCCCGATCACCTGTTTGAACCTAGTCAATTTCCCGGACGGACAATTACCGCCCGAGGAACTCCACAAAATTATTGAAGGCGCACTCGATAAGATTACCGAATCCGGAGCCGTCCTGGCAGGAGGTCATACAGTCGAAGACTCTGAACCAAAGTTCGGATTATCTGTTACCGGGGTCGTGCATCCGCAAAAGATATGGCGAAACGTAGGCGCAAGGCACGGGGACGCACTGATTTTGACCAAACCAATCGGCAGCGGCGTGCTATTCAATGCCGAGCTGAAAGGAAAACTCAATGATGCCACTGCTTTCAATTCCTGTATTGAAAGCGTCACTACACTCAACCGTACTGCCGCTGAAATTTTAGCTAAATTCGAAGTACACGCCGCTACGGACATCACCGGTTTCGGCCTTGCAGGGCATGCTTTGGAAATGGCGCAAGGCTCCGAGGCAGCCTTAACAATTGAACTTGATGCCCTACCAGTCATGGCACAGGCAATGGAAATGTACAATGCCGGTGTCACTACCGGCGTCAACAGGCACAACCGTGAGAAAACCATACCACACCTGCGCCTAGAAGAATCAGTCGCCCAGGATAGACAGGAAATCCTCTTTGATCCCCAGACCAGCGGCGGTCTGTTCGTGGCCCTGCCAGAAGAACAGGCCGGTGATGCCCTCGAGCAACTCCGGGAATCGGGACTTGAGCACGCAGCTGTCGTCGGTCTCACCAGTCAACGAGACAACAGCATCCACCTCGTCATCAAATAGAACGCCAACCGGCATTCTAGTCTGCACTGTTATCCGGTACCCGAACAGGGGAAGGTATCTCAGTACCATATGCCATACTGGCTTGAACCGGAAAACTGCAAATACAGCCGGAACTTCCCTCGGGCACAAGTAGCAGACCATTGGCGGGAATCATGTTAATCCAGCATCCGGGGCGGGTGGACTTGGTGATCCAATGCTGTTTTTTGCTCTCGAGGTTAAACTCTGCGGGGTGCCCGGCCCGATAGTAAAGCTTATTGGACGAAGCGCTAATTGCCCCACATCCGCCGCCACTCTGCCGCACGAAGCTGAACAGAAACTTACCGTCAGCTAGATTGAATACCTTTGGTTCAACGATTAGGCGACCGCCTACGATCACTGGGTGCAGGTCCTGTTCCCCGTGGGTCAGGTTTGTATGCCTGCCAGTATCAAAACCGTGCTTCCAGATGATCTTTCCATTGCTAGAATCCATGACCTCAACCGCGTAATGCAGTGTCGGTTTTTTCGGCGGATTCGGTTGCACCTTGCTCTCCTTTGGTGACTTTTCATCGACAGGCGGTTGCTTATTACTCTCCTTTGGTGACTTTTCATCGACAGGCGGTTGCTTATTACTCTCTTTCGGAGATTTTCCATCGGCAGGCGGTTGAGGCACGCTCACAGTATTCACTGAGTGAACCGCAACTAAAGAACCTGCACTTGCAGAAAGGTAAAAGGTCTGGATCCCGGAAAGGGGTAGTTCAAGCAGTCGACTCCATAATTTCCGACCATTGTATAAGTCAAGTGCCACCAAATTCGCACCCTGTTCACCAACCAGTTGATCATAAGCCCAGCGCCCTGACTGCGATGAACTTGGAGAATCCTTCCCGGCGATATCGACACTCCCTATCGTCTCAACATTGCCGCTCTCAAGAAAAAACAATATTCCTTTTTCAATACAGATAGACGGGTTGGCAATGGCCCCCTGAGGCCGATAATTCCAGAGTTCTTTACCCGATTTCCAGTCAACGGCAAATAGCCTGCGACTGCAAACAACGCGCTTGTTGTCCCCATACCCTCCCTCATAGATAGCGTTATAGCTTAATTCCCTGCGCACCCCACCTTTGTCGACTGCAGATCCCACCAACACGTCATCAATAACCGCCAAATAGCCCCACTCCTCATCAGCAGATCTCACCGAAAGCTTTTGCTCAGTAGAGCCGTTAGCAGCATTAATCACTAGACAATCCGGACCGCTCGCCGCAAAAACACTCCTAGATTGCGTACCAATCGCGAGATTGCCGCAGTCACGTAACATCGAAGCGCGCATGAAAGTAGGTATTTTCCGCTTCCACAACACCGTGCCATTATGTGCATCAAGACCGAAGAGGATGTCCCGGCCGGGAACAAAAAGATAACCACCAGCGGCAAGTGGAGGCGGAGCACGTAAATGACGATCGACAATGTGCTCGGGGCCGGGACGACCAAACCAACGCAAACGCATCTGTCCGTCGACACGCGAATCACCGCTGGATGCGCTGTTACCGATATCCGCGTAGGCATGCGTCCAGCTTCCGGAACCTTCAGGAACTTCACCCTTTAGCGTAGTGTCAGCGAATACCGCAATCCCATCCCAGGGACGAAGCAACCGCTTCATTTCCCCCGAAGGTAACCGCGCGTCTGCAACCCCATTAGTCATCAGATTGAAAATACCATCCACAAAAGGCAATTTTTCGAAGTTTTCCACTTCCTGCAATGCCACACTACCGCGCTTTCCTTCCTCACTTTTCCAAGCACCGTATAGACCAAGGGCAAAAAACTCATGACGCAACCGAGCAATACGTTGCCTGTCCGTGTCAATGCCAACGACATGGAGTTGGGTTCGTTCTGCAAGTGCGCGGATCAGGGAACCATTCCCCACCCCGACCACCAATGCGTAACCACGATGCCTCGGTAATTTCTTGATCAAATGCTCCACGGATCCCTTACTAAGAGCATCGATGCCGGTTACCGGCTTCAACGTGTTGCTTTCCCGGTGCATCGTTAGGCCGGTTTTTTCTCCGAAAGCATAAATGGTTCCCTTAGTAGTACTGACAAATAACTGCTCTCCTGCAATCGCGAGTCCACGTGCCGAGCTGTCCACCTGAGCCTGCCAGACTGGAACCTCATTGCCGGGCTTAAATGCTGCCACGCTGTCTTTACCACCGACCAGGATCAGGTCCGGCGTCTCAACAAGAGCATAGGGAAATTTTGCCCTAACTGACTTGGAAACACGACTCTCCAACGAATCGTAATTCTTGCGACCGTTGGCCACTTTCGAAAAAACCCCATTAGAAGATGTTCGTCCCGCCTGGGCAAACAGTTGTCCGCCATTTTCAAAAATGTAACCCTGCGGACTGAAGTTCACCGGTTTTTCATCAATTACTCGTCCATCACGCAAATCAACGGAGCAATAGTAAGCGCCTTCCCCAGGAAACAACCCAGCACCGAAATAACCGGTAGCACCCTTGACTAGAACACCGGTGCGGATCGGCCAAACGCTCATGATACGGCCATTGCCGGGCAGGCGCCTGTCCGGCAATGATGGAGGACGAGCCTGCCAGCGTAACGCACCATTAGTTGCCTCAAGGCAATAGAGTGCACCATCATCACAGCCAAAAAATACTCGACCATTAATTACCGTTGGTGCCAATCGCACCGGACCACCCGCAGAAAACGTCCACAGCAAACGGCCAGTTTTCGCATCAAGACAACGTACGCCATCATCCGCCGATGACCCAAAAAACAATCGTCCGTCCGACACGACCACATCGTGCACCCAATCAAAGGTAACTTTCGGTGTCTCCGGATTGGTACGACGACGCCAATGATCACTTTGTGCAGTTTCCGGCCACGCCGGGGCCGGACGCTTAATTGGGTAATAGACCCAGAGCGGCTTGCCAGAGGCATGCAGGTGGACACTCCCGGGTGCCCTGCCGCTGCGAAGATTATCACTCATCCAAGTTGCCCACTCCTCATCATTACCCGGTCTCACAGGGGACGGAGGATCTATCCCGGGAAACTGATTCTTTCTTGCTACAAATCGTGCTTCAATTTCCTCGGACTTTAATTCCCGGTGCCATACAGAAATCCCGGCAAGCTTGCCACTGAACGGATGGTTATTATCGTCATCGCGATAGGCTCCAATTGTATAGAATAACTGATCAGGCGGCAGCACTGCTCCGTGCTGGACTTTACTGTGCGCGCTGGACTGTCCGTCAACATATAATCGCTGATTGCCTGTTCCGTCATAGGTGGCAACTAGATGATACCAAGCCTTAGTAACGAAAGTGGATCCTGCATTCAGGTAGGTAATGCGTCGCGCTCCCTCGGTCGCCAACCCGAAATAAAAGCTATTCCTCCGATAACCCAGAATCCAGCCCATTTCCTGGACACCCGTGTCACGCACAGCACCGATAATTCCACCCCACTCAAGGATCGAATCCAACTGCACCCAAGCCTCCACCGTCATTGCGCCGGTAGGCAGTTTGGCCTTCAGCGGATCGGTAGTTAGCAGGATACCTCCTTCCTCGGACCCTCCTTCAACCTTAGGGGATGGAGCCAACTCGATGTAATTTAAGCTGTCCTTTTCGACCAGCCGGAAATTCCCAAGGATCTGACCTCCAAGGCCTCCCCTTGCCGCAATCAAGTCGCGTCCCATGACACTTGCGGGGCCGAAACCCCACTGCTGCACGGGCTCAAGATCAGGAGAAACTTTGGTAAGGTTTGCAAGATAATCCTGATCAGCCTTTGAAAGTTGGTCTCTGCGAACATTAATTTCACGACCATCCGTCGTTTTGAGGATCACCTTGTCACCCTCAGTGGCAACCAATTCAGCCTCCGTTCGGGAACCATTGTCAGAGATCCAGGTGCGTTTATCTTTCGCCGATGCCGGACAAACCAAAAAGATGCCAATGGCAAGAAGTATCAAACAATCCCTCACAACCCAATGACGCTTACGATCCTCGCTTTTCCAAACCATTTTCCACAGTATATACTATCATAGAGATGAGTTAAATAAGAGCATAAAAAAGGAGCCAAATCGATTACATCTCCGATGATAATTTTTTATTATAATAAATTTTAAAGCCCAAAGGCACGCTGCATCTGCTCACGAACCTTTTTTAGGCGATCCAGTCCTCCTCCTCCTACCTCGGCCGTTGTCCAGCCAGTGAATCCTATATCACTGAGACCCTTTCTGACCTCATTCCAAGGAAGATCTCCTTCACCAATCTCAGTAAATTTATTCTTTTCACGACTGAATCCCTTCACGTCCAGCTTGACGCACCTGTGGCCAAATTCCCGGATCCATTCACCCGGCTGTCCGTACTTCCAATGATTTCCGATATCATAATACTGACCGACCCAAACACTCTTAAAACTATCAATGAACTTTACGTGCCTCTCTGCACTCTGCTCGGGTGGCTTATTATGATCATAGAACATCTGGTTCCAGACATTCTCAAAAAGAATTGGCTGACCAAGAGAAGCGGCCAAAGGAATGATTTTCTTTATTTCATTTCGGCACCGCTCCTCAATGACCTCGGCAGGACCGTCGCCTCCTCCTCCGACCACGATCAGGACCCCATTGCCACCGGCAGCGTGCGAGAGTCGGATGCAGTGCTCTATGTTCTTCCTGGATGCATCACGGTCAGCTTCTTTCGGACTGGTCAGCCTCTTGCCCCAGTGCGCATGATTAATTGCATTATGAACGAAGATACCGGATTCATCGACTGCTTTCCTGGCCGCTTCCTCGGTATGAGCGCCGGCCTCATCAAAGTCCACCCCATCAAGTCCTGCCTCCCCGGCCATCTGCAATCTCTCGGTTAAACTCAGAGTCTTCCCACCAGCTTTCTTGGTAATCATGCCCAGCTTAACAGAAAGAAGTATCCCCTTACCTTCAGGAGGACGAACAATCTTGGAAGTCTTCTTCTCATCTCCTTCTGCCGCAGAGAGAGTACAGGAAGTGGCAATAGTTGCCGATCCTGTAGCTAAGAGTTTGCGTCGAGAAATGGTTTGCGGTTTTAGTGGCTGCATTTTCATCACTTATTTTTCTAACGTAGTCTAGGTTCAAGAACAAGCTTACATTGGAATTACTGCTTTCATTTTAAAGAGACTCCATCATTATAATGTGATAATCCTGTAAATTTTAGATCATTCAATCGAAACAAAATATAAAAATGCGCCTATCTATTCTCCTAGCCACTTTCATATCGATCATGTCTGTTTCTGGAGCAATGGCAGCTCGTGGGACCGTATTCCATGATAAGAATCAAAACGGCCAGAGGGACAAGGGTGAACCCGGCATCAAGAACATTGGAGTCTCCAATGGAAAGGAAGTGACCAAAACAAATGATGAAGGAGCCTGGGAATTACCGCACGATGAGGACACTATCTTTTTTGTTATCAAGCCCCGTGACTGGAGTGCCCTCCTCAACAAACATAATTTGCCTCAGTTCTATTACATCCATAAGCCCGAGGGGTCACCGAAAAAACTAAAATACAAAGGATTAGAACCGACGGGCCCTTTGCCTGAGTCGATCAATTTCGCCCTAAGTCCAAAGAAAGAACCTGACACTTTCAAGGCCATATTTTTTGGAGATCCACAACCAAGTACAATCAAACAAATCAACTATATTGCTCATGACATAATTGCGGAACTGGTAGGAACTGATGCAAAATTTGGAGTCACTCTCGGTGACATCATGGACAATAATCTCGATCTTTTCCCACCATCAAATGCGAATCTGGCTCTGATAGGCATTCCCTGGTACAACTTGGTAGGTAACCACGATATCAACTTTGACTCTCAGGATGATGCTGGTTCCGATGAGACTTTTCATCGTTTCTTTGGCCCAAACTATTACAGCTTCGACCATGGGCCAGTCCACTTCATCGTCCTCGATGACGTCGAATGGTCCGGTAAAAGAGGAAACTACAAGGGTGGTCTTGATGAGGATCAACTCACCTTTGTGAAACACGACCTTGCTCTGGTCCCTCAAGAAAAACTCATTGTCCTGATGATGCATATACCTCTGATAAATGTAGGGAACCGACAAAAACTATACCGACTCATCGAGAAACGACCATACACCATGTCAATTTCCGGCCACACTCACTGGCACGCTCACAAGCTCATTGACGAAAAGGACGGTTGGAAAGGCAAGGAGCCTCATCACCACATTATTAATGTTTGTGTGTCAGGGACCTGGTGGAAAGGAAACAAGGATGAAGTTGCAATACCACACGCCACAATGCGAGACGGTGCACCGAACGGATACTCGATCATCACTTTTGATGGCACAAAACACACACTGGATTTCAAGGCAGCGCGGCAGCCTGCCTCTTATCAACTAAGCATTCATGCCCCGGACCAGATTGATCCTAAAAATGAAAAGCAGCAATTCATCTATGTGAATGTATTTAATGGATCAGCAAAATCCAAAGTGAAGATGCGGATAGGCGAAGGAACTGATTGGATCCCTCTTAAGAAGACGGTGGAAAATGATCCCTACTATGTAGAGTTACGTGAACGTGAAACCTTGAACAGCAAGGATGGAAAGACTCAACTCAATCCACCGAGCCCATCAAATCACTTGTGGAAAGTTCAAATACCTGCAGGAATTGAGACAGGTTCGCATCTGATAGAAATAGAAGCGACCGATCATTATGGCCGACCTCACAAAGGGAACAGGATAATAAGAGTGGAGAAGTAGTAATCATCAAAAAGTATTCAGAATACGTTCAGCGGCCTCGATTCCTGTCACCATAGATTCACCGACCCTTCCGCGCCCCACGAAAGAGTCCCCTGAGAAGAACCAACCCTCAGGCGCACAATTCTCAACTTCCTCAATGTCCAAAGCGACTCTGGGATGAGCGTATCGCCACCGCTGTTTATCGATCCAGGCTGGACCAGCCTCAGGAAAATTAATTATCTTGGAGACCTCGATGATGGATTCCTTGAAAAGCACATCATCACACGAATCATAGTGTGAAGTGGTCCACTCTGGTGACATCTGGGCAACAATGACACTAGCATCGGATCCGACCCTTCCTGACTTGGAATCCTCAAAACCCAACCATGAAACAGCATGCTTACGGTCCTCATTTAGCATAGCACAACAATCATTCGGACGTTCAATTCGATTTTTAAAACCCATAACGATCGAGAACTGGGAATTAAATTCACTTTCAGCAAGAAGCTCATTCAATTCATTGAGAGAGGATTCCTGAACATCTGCATCAGAAATTAAATCGAGAATCTGAGGAGCCGGAGGAGTGAAAAGAATCGCATCAAAAACTCCTAGAGAACGACCATCATCACTGATCAAATTCCAACATCTCGAACACTCCTCAAGACTGATCACTCGTGTTTGTCTTATGATCTTAGAACCCGAACATTGAGCAAGTCGCTTTCCCAGATCACTGATGCCGTTTTTATAATTCCACTTGGTTTCCTTATTGAGATTAGGATCACCTGGTATAATTGTACTTTGCTGATCAAAAAGAAAAACATCACCATGGATTTGAAAGAGGCCCTCAGTCGGAAGTTCCTTCAAAATTAGGTCCTCCAAAATTGGCGAGTTAATCTTGAAATAGTTGGCTCCATGATCGACCCTAACATCGTTCATCGTCCGTGTAGCTGCTCTACCTGAAAGTCCACGGCTCTTTTCAAAAGTAACCACTTCCCAGTCAGAATCCCTCAAATACCATCCCGCAGAAAGACCTGAAACACCTGCACCGATGATGGCCAAACGTCGATTCTCTATATTTTGCACTCTCTAAGAACGAATTCTTTAGTAAATTAGATCGATAATAACCAAAAAACTATTTTTCCCCATCAGCCCGATTCTCAAGGTTAAGTAACCTTTCTGACTGCTCCGGACTAAGTGCATTGCTATTTTTCTGGACCCAGTCCCTAGCCTGATCAGGTTCTCTCTTCGCCCATTCGCGCACTCCTCTCTCAATCGCTCCTTCTCTTTGTCTGTCATTATCAATAGTCGCTGCCCACGTCACGGCCGAGGACGGATCCTCTTCGAAGGTGGCCTTGGCAATTGATGCAATTCCATTGTCACGAAAATCACCTCGTGGCTGCTCTAGGATCCAGTCCGCAGCACCTCCAGGATCCTCATTTGTCCAGTGCCACATGGCATACCCAACCGCATCTGTCCTGCCACTACTATCCGGCTGATCGATTAGCCATTGAGCTGCTTTCGAAGGTTCCTGACTAGCCCATCGACGACCCACTTCACGTACTTGACTATCGGTCCTCTCCTCTACCGGGATACCATTAATGAACGATGCCGCCTCCTCCGGCTCGGATGAAGCCCAACCTCCTAGTGCTCTACTCATGGCTGATTCCTTGTCATCACCCTCAAGGGTCATGGCCCATTCCATGGCCTCTTGGGGCGCTCTTTTCGCCCATAGGTTAGCAATATTTCCTGCGGCCTTTTCCCTTGCCTCTCCCGGATCAAGTTCAAGGAGTCTTTGTGCAGCTTCAACGGGATTAGAAGCGGCAATAGTCTCTAAGGCTCCCCCAAGAGCTCCCTGACGCTGATTTTTTGGCAAGGAGTTAGCCCAAGCAAGTGCAGCGTCCGGATCCTGCCGGACCCACTCCGAAGCTATAGTTCCGGCAAGGGCGTGTCCCATCCAGCCATCTTTGGCCATATCTTTTCCCTGACCTGACATCCATTCAAGTGCCCCCTGTGGATCCTGGGAAGCAAGTGCACGCAAAATGGAAAAAGTGGCATCCCTTGCATGGTCTTTGTTCTTCATTTGTTCAACATGGGCAAATGCCGCATCCGAATCAGCCGCGGCCCAACGTGTCAATAAGAGGCCCACTGCCATCTTCATATGTGGATCCCATTGCGGAGCACTTTCTTGAAGGGCAATTAACGCTTCCGGCATTTCCTTTGGACTGAGCCCATTCACATAAGACATGAGTCTCTGGACCCGATTCAGCGGATCACGGTCTGCTAGAATTTCCTTCACAGTCCCTATCCCGGTGGGATTCTTTTTTCCTGTTCCTGTCTTATCAGAACCCTCGCGAGCGGAACCTCCTTTACCAGATGGTCCGACTTGGAAGTCGGAGGATAAATTTATTCCTTTGCCGCCAGAAGCTTTAAATTCGATCTCAAGAGTTTTAAGTTTCTTCTTGAGTCTAGAATTCTGAGAAAACTGAGAAAAGATAATAATAAGACCAACAAATAGGGAACAAATACCAATTATTTTTGATGCGTTCATGAGTTTACTAGGATGATTAGAATAATAAGTCTCGATAGAATTCCTCACAAGAAATTATTATTCCTAAAAAAGATATATAAAAAGAACTAAGAACCCTTCAAAAAATGAGTCTCGGACTTGCCTAGAGCCTCACTCAGAACGATACTGCGACCCCCATGACAGAAGAAGAGCAATACATCCTAGAAGTAAATGATGATGAGATCCGCTGCCACCGCCCTGACGGCACGATGGATTCACTTTCATGGAAGAATCTGATGAGAGTTGAAATCGTTGTGACCGAAGATACCCCACTCCCCGCAACATTTATTGCTCTGCACGGACCAAACTCGACTATTGTAATTCCTGAAGGCGCAACGAATGCTGACGAACTCAGTGAAAGACTCTTCACACTAGAAGGATTTGATGCAGACATCTTTGTTGAATCAATGTCAGCTCAGACAGCTGACACTTTCGTTTGCTGGACGCTAAAAAAATAAGATCTATTCCTAAAAATGCATAGAGATCCTCTACTCGATCTCATTAAGAGTTACTCCGAAAAATTCCCTAAGGAGAGCCAGACGATTTCAGAATACATAGCGTTTATTAAAAATAATCCGCAGTGCTTTGAACGTTCCTTAGAAGAGGGTCACATAACCTGTGCTGCATGGATATTGAACTGTTCAGGAAAGAGAGCATTATTAACTCATCACCGAAAACTGAACCGTTGGCTCCAGCTCGGTGGTCATGCGGACGGGGACTCTGACGTGCACAGAGTCGCGGCCCGAGAAGCATATGAAGAGAGTGGAATCAGCACACTTGTACTTGTCTCTGGTGAAATTATGGACCTAGACATTCACGCAATTCCGGCACGTGGGAACGTACCGAAACACCTACATTACGATGCAAGGTTTCTTTTCAGGGCAACTCAAAACGAGAACTATCAAGTCAGTGAAGAATCCCATGACCTTGCATGGGTAGAGATGAAAGAAATTCAGAAATTTACTTCTGAGGAATCGATCCTAAGAATGGTCGATAAGACAAAAGAATTTCTGAGTATTTAGAGCTTCCCTACCGGTCTCTTGGACTTCTTCAGATCCTCATCAAAGAGATTCATCTTCTTAATCATATCCTGAACAAGGGCCTCATTTTCTTTGGCAAGGTTCTTCGTTTCTGAGATATCAGAATCCAAGTCATAAAGTTCCACCGACTGTGATTTCTTTCCTGATCTGCGAATCTTCCACTTTCCCTGACGCGCAGATTCGAGACGGTTTCCTTTGTAATAATAGTAAATTTCATGAGGAGAAACTGCTCCATCAGTACCGGAGATGAGAGGCCATATATCCTTCCCGTCAATTCTCCTATCCTTAAGAAGCTTAGCGCCTGCCAACTTTGCAATGGTTGGCATCAAGTCAATGGACGCGGCCACTTCATCACAATTCGTTCCTTTCGGAACCTTACTAGGCCAGCGCATTATGCAGGGCACACGCATTCCTCCTTCATAAGTCTGAAACTTATATCCTCTCAAAGGATAAGCACTACCACCACGTCCTCGGTCCAGTTTCCATGGGCCATTGTCTGACGTGTAAATGACTAGAGTCTTTTGATCGATTCCTTTTTCCTTAATTGATTTGAGGATCTGCCCAACTGACCAATCAATTTCTTCGATCGTGTCGCCATAGAGTCCGCGCTTGCTCTTGCCCTTGAACTGCTCAGATGCAAAGAGCGGTATATGAGGCATCGTGTGGGGCAAGTAAAGAAAGAACGGAGAATCCTTATTCTCAGAAATAAATTTAACAGCTTCCTCAGTGTATCGTTTTGTCAGAGTCGTCTGGTCACAAGGATACTCGATTACTTTCTCATTCCTCATGAGCGGGACCAGATTCTTCTTAGGTTTTTCTTTTTTGATTCTGTCCTTAGTGAACCCATCACGTAAATTAATATTATCCGCGAGCGAGGCTTCAGGGTCTATCGTCATATCGTTGCTATAGGGAATACCAAAATAAGAATCAAACCCCTGCCTAGTCGGAAGAAATTTTGGCTTATGGCCTATGTGCCATTTCCCGATACATGCTGTAGCGTATCCTTTTCCTTTAAGAACCTCAGCGATTGTGATCTCATCAGGATTGAGCCCGATCTCATGACGTGGGAACAGAACCCCAGGAATGCTGACCCGGGTGGGATAAGATCCGGTCATCAGAGCGGCTCTCGATGGAGAGCAGACCGAATTGGCTGAATAAAAGCTAGTAAATTTACGGCCCTCAGCAGCCATCCTATCGAGATGAGGAGTCTTTATCTTCGGCGATCCAAAGCAACCAATATCCTCATAGCCCTGATCATCGGTAAAAATAATAATAAAATTAGGCGATTCAGCTTTCAATGAAGGAGAAAAGAGCAAAAAGAAGAGGATTACTGACAGAAATTTCTGCATTTTCTTGAGCATTATACTATATAGAATTGTTGAATTTTTTGTTAGGATCATTGGCCCCAAGCAGTTTATTATACAACGCATTTCGGGATATTAGAATTTGATTCAAATATCCTCATTTGCATTCAAGATATTGGTAAATGAATCAATGAAAAGATTAACCGCACTCTTCATCCTTCTTTCAACTGTTTTAGGCAACAATGCACTCATTGCCAAAGATAAGATACTATTCAACAGAGACATTCGACCATTGCTCTCTGATAACTGCTTCGCGTGTCATGGACCCGACGAACATAAGCGCAAAGCAAAACTGCGTCTAGATATCAAAGGAGGAGGAGGATTCGAAGACCGTGATGGTGTAGTTGCAATTATTCCCAATGATCTGGACAACAGTGAACTGATTGCGCGAATCACTTCAGATGATGAGGATGAACTGATGCCTCCGAAAAAATCAGGGAAGAAGCTCAACCCTGGGCAAATTAGTCTGGTCAAAGAGTGGATCAAACAAGGGGCCGAATATGAAGGGCACTGGTCATTTAACAAACCAGCTAAATCAGTCGAACCGACAATTAATCCTATCGACCATTTCATTGAAATCAGACTCAAGACTCAGGAGCTAAAGCTCTCTGATCCTGCCGCAGCTCATACATTAATTCGTAGAATGTCTCTGGATCTGACTGGCATTGCCCCGACTCTCGAAGAAGTAAAGACTTTTCAGGCCGAACGCAATAAGGACCCAGAAACAACCATGCAGAATGCTGCTAACCGCTTAATGGCATCACCAAGGTACGGGGAAAGAATGGCTATTTTCTGGTTGGACCTAGTCAGGTACGCCGACTCTATCGGATACCATTCGGACACTAACATGAATGTTTACCTTTATCGTGAATGGGTCATCAACGCTTTCAATGCTAATCAAAGATTCGATCAGTTCACAAAGGATCAGATCGCCGGGGACCTGTTGCCTAACTCAACTGATGAGCAAAAAATCGCTTCAGGTTACAACCGATTACTGCAGACAACCGAAGAGGGAGGGGCGCAACCTAAAGAATACGTCGCCATCTATGCAGCGGACCGAGTCAGGAACATTTCTGGAGTTTGGCTAGGAGGAACGCTCGGTTGCGCTCAGTGCCATGATCACAAATACGATCCCTACACAACGAAGGACTTTTACTCAATGGCTGCTTTCTTTGCAGACATCAAGGAGAAGGCCGTGGGCAAGAGAGACCCAGGAATGGCCGTGGCAACGGGCCAGTACAAGAAAAGAATTGAGGATCTGGATAACAAAATTGCAGAACTAACGAAATTTACGACCGTTTCGTCCCCTGAAATCACTGCTGCACAGGTCGAATGGGAAAAATCCATTGGCTCCTCGATCAAGCCCCTACTTGCAAAGTGGCACGTGATTGGACCGATCTCGGGAGGAGATCCCAATAACGCCTTTAATAAAGAGTTTGGCCCCGAGAAAGGCATCGATTCTAAAGCCAGCATTGCTGGGAAAAAATGGAAGGACCGGCCAGACCTTGCTGATGGAAAAGTCCACAATCTAGGATCTGCCGCCAATTCAGTCTGGTACCTCTACAGGCTCATTAAGGCATCCCAAGCCACTCAACTGCCCCTGTCTTTGGGATCAGATGACGGGATTAAAGTATGGCTAAACGGCAAGGAACTACTCAAAAACAATTCTGGACGAGGAGCCGCTCCTGATCAGGAAAAAGTTACACTTGAGCTAAAAGAAGGAAACAATCAGTTCCTAATGAAAATTATTAATCATGGAGGAGGAGGAGGCTTTTATTTTAAAGCAAAAGGAAATGATCTTCCTCCCAACATTGCAAAAGCACTGAGCGTTGCTGTTAACGAGAGGAATGATGCACAGAAAAAAGAAATAGCAGAATATTACCTGACCATTTCCCCGGCACTAACTCAAACTCGTTCACAAATTTCAAGCCTGCAGAAAGAAAAGGGAGAACTGCAGAAAAACCTGCCAAAAACACTGGTAAGCGTTTCCATGAAACCACGGGACATGAGGGTTCTTCCTCGTGGAAATTGGTTAGACGATTCGGGTCAGATCGTGCAACCAGCGATACCAGAATTCCTTGGAAAAATTGAAACCGGAGATAAACGCGCGAACCGGATGGACCTAGCTAACTGGATCATTTCACCAAATAACCCTCTCACTTCAAGGGCATTCATGAACCGCCTTTGGAAAATTTTCTTTGGATTAGGAATTTCAAGTAACGTTGATGACCTGGGATCTCAAGGCAAATGGCCGAGTCACCCTAAATTATTGGACTGGCTAGCTGTCGAATTTGTTGAGAGCGGTTGGGACATACAGCATATGATTAAACTGATTGTAAGTTCCAAAGCTTATTCTCAGTCCTCACTCGTTTCTCCACAAATGCGTGAAAGTGACCCTCTGAACTTGATGTTTGCTCGACAGTCACGTTTCCGTGTCGATGCTGAGATGATTCGTGATAATGCACTCTTCGTTGGGGGAATACTAACTGAGAGGATCGGCGGTCAAAGTGCAAAACCATATCAACCTGCAGGCTACTGGCGTCATATGAACTTCCCTGCACGTAAATATGCCCACGATAACAATGAGAACCAGTACCGACGTGGCCTCTATACGCACTGGCAAAGGAGTTTCCTTCATCCGAGTCTATTGGCCTTTGACGCACCTAACCGGGAAGAGTGCACAGCCGAAAGGTCCCGGTCTAATACCCCATTACAGGCACTCGTACTGCTAAATGATATTACTTATGTGGAAGCGGCACGATCATTCGCTGAAAGAATAATCAGAAAAGGAGGCAAAGATTCCAAATCACGCATTAACTGGGCGCTCAACACTGCCCTATCAAGACAAGGAAATGAAAAGGAAATGAAAATACTTAGCGAACTCCAAGTAAAACAATTAACCCGTTATACTGCCGATGCCAATGCGGCAAAGGACCTTAACACGGTCGGTATTAAGGTCCCTCCGAAAGACATTCCTCCTGCCGAATTGGCCAGCTGGACAACTGTTGCCCGAACTATTTTAAACTTACACGAAACTATCACAAGACACTAAGATGAGACCTTATGATTTCCAAATGAACCGACGCTCTTTTCTAAACCGATCCGGTACAGGAATTGGTTCCGTTGCACTCGCTTCATTACTCAATGACGAGCTCAAAGCCGCTCAAAGCCAAGATGAGAAGTGGACCGGCGTCATTAATAAACTGGACCATCCGGCAAAGGCCAAGCGCGTCATTCATCTCTGCATGGCAGGTGGTCCATCTCACCTTGAGACACTCGATTACAAACCCGAGCTGGCTAAAATGAACGGCAAGCCAATGCCTGAATCCTTCACTAAAGGACAGCCCATTGCCCAATTGCAAGGAAACAAGAACCTCACATGCCTTGGCCCCCAGCACGAGTTCAAAAACTTCGGAAAATCAGGCCAACACATCTCCTCCATCTTTCCTCAAATAGGCGGTGTCGCAGATGAGCTTGCCATCATCCGTTCCATGGTCACCGAACAGATCAATCATGACCCTGCTCACACTTTCATGAATACCGGAACTCAAATCTCCGGCCGCCCTTCAATGGGTTCATGGTTGCTTTATGGACTAGGAGCAGAAACTGAGAATCTGCCAGGTTATGTGGTTCTAACATCTGTCGGGGGCGGGCAGAACCAACCCATCGCCGCAAGGCAATGGCATAGCGGGTTCTTGCCAAGCCGTTTTCAAGGTGTCCCTTTCCACTCTAAGGGCGATCCAGTCCTTTACGTTACCAACCCAAAAGGGGTGACTCGGGAAGATCAGCAGTCCGTCGTCAACTCAGTGAACGCACTGAACGGAATCCATAATGATCAGGTCGATGATCCGGAAATTTCAGCTCGGATAGCACAGTACGAGCTGGCCTTTAAAATGCAGGCATCAGTTCCTGGGCTAATGGACGTTTCCAAGGAACCTCAGAGGATTCTTGACCTCTACGGTGCCAAGCCCGGCGATGGATCATTTGCCTCAAACTGTCTCCTTGCCAGACGCCTTGCCGAACGAGGAGTCCGTTTTATCCAATTATATCATCGCGGATGGGACCATCACGGAGGCATTAAGAACGCTTCGAAAAACACAGCAGGCCTCGTTGATCGGGGCAGTGCTGCATTGATCCAAGATCTCAAAGAAAGGGGAATGTTGGATGATACACTGGTCATCTGGGGAGGAGAGTTCGGGAGAACACCCATGGCACAAGGAAACGGAAGGGATCATCACATCAAGGGCTTTTCCCTATGGATGGCAGGTGGAGGTATTAAAGGAGGCGTGAGCCATGGAGGCACCGATGAATTGGGATATAATTCTGTTACGGATATCGTTAATGTGAGAGATCTGCACGCAACACTGTTGCACCTATTTGGCATTAACCATAAACGTTTCACTCATAAGTTCCAAGGACTCGACTTCCGTCTAACAGGCGTAAGACCTGCTAACGTTATTAAGCCTGTCCTCGCCTAGAATAAATACAATAAGAGTATAGGTTTTAAGTACCTATAATGGAGGATAACAATTCGTTATCTTTGTCCAAAGCATCAAAGTAAGAAGGGTACTCAGGAACCCATCCGGTCTCCTTAAGTTTACTATTAGAAACCTTCTTATGAGTCCACCCTCGTGCCTTACTCTCAATAGCTAATTTCACTTCCGGCACTCCATGTTTGAAGCGGCGATCAAATTCCTCATAACAGGCCCTCTGGAGCATTGGCATATCATCACAAACATTGTAAATTCCATTCATTTCAGATTTCTCAACCATATGAGCTAACGCACTAGCTGCATCATCTCTGTGAATCTGATTGATCCAGCGCCCATCTGATTCAGGCCCGGTTCCATCAATCTGTGCATTCCTCTCAATGTATCTCTTTAATAGGTAGGACCTTCCAGGACCATAGATCCCAGCTAATCGAGCAACAGACCCTCCAAACTCAGAGGTAATGCTTTCAGCTTGAAGAAGTAATTGGCTGGTAACGGAAAGAGGTTTCGCAATTGATTCCTCATCAACTACTGAACCATCTCTCTGAGCATACACGCTTGAGCTGCTAACAAAGACAAAACGAGAATCTGGAAAAGTCTCTATTATATTACGGCAACCATCAACATATACTTTCTGATAGCGGATCCTAAGATCCGCTCCTCTTCCCCCCGAACTGGCACAATGAATGACAATATCCGCTGTCCCTTTTTCCTCTCGTAACAAAGTCAAAGATTCGAGACTAGAAACGTCACATGCCGTTGAACTATCTGTCTCATTCTTAGTCACACTAACCACATTATGACCAGCTACTTCCATAAGATCACAGAGGGAATTACCCACAAATCCAGCACCTATAACAATGACTCTCATATTAAATAAAGATAAGTTCCAAAAAAGGTTTTCTGCAAATTATCTTCTTTTTCAATTCCTTTCTTCAAACTTACTCGACAATGAACCATGGGTTCAACAATGATGGCTTATTATAAATTAACGATTCACCTGTTTCATGATTTATCACATTTCTTCCAGATTCCAACACCACGGCATGAGCAGCACCCGTATCCCATTCCATTGTCGGTCCAAAACGTGGGTAAACGTTTGCTGATCCTTCTGCGACGAGACACAACTTAAGCGAACTCCCTACAGAAATAAGATCCACTTTCTTACCCGATTCCTTTAACCCTTCAACAAAATCTGCCACTTCTGGCGTGAGATGAGAGCGGCTAGCAACGACTGAAACCTTCTCTTCATCTAAGTAATGCCTGTCATTACGAATTCTTTTAGTTTCGCCCCCAATTAATGTCTTGAATGCACCGGAACCTAATTCAGCAGAGTAAGAGATTCTCTCTACTGGTCTATATACGATACCGACAACGGGAAATCCTTTCTTAATGAGTGCAATATTAACCGTAAATTCACCGTTTTTCTTTATGAATTCCTTGGTCCCATCCAAAGGATCAACAAGCCAGAACTGCTCCCATTCAGAACGTTCAGCATATGCAACTTCCTTGTTCTCCTCTGAAATAATCGGGATCTGAGGATAATGGGTAGAAAGAGCATCCATTATGATTGCATTGGCCTGACTGTCCGCTTCAGTAAGAGGCGATTCATCAGATTTAAAATCCACTTCAAAGTCACGCCCATAAATATCCATTATCACGGAACCTGCCGTAACAGCGACACTGGAAATTAAATCTAAATCAATTTCAGACACAATTAGATTCTTATATTCATGTCCAAATTATTGAATCAATACATCGAATCAGAAGAAGCCCATGACATTAACCGTTATTAAAATGTCCGGCTAACTTTTGTGCTGCATCCTGATCGACAGGATCCTTTGCATCATTGACTGCGCTTTCCTGAAGCTGCGCAATTTCAGTGATCCCTTTCCTCCCCAATGAAAGCATCGATTCCATTTCATCATTGCTGAATGATGCCTCTTCCCCTGATCCTTGAAGCTCAACAAAATCCAATTCCTGTGTCATAACAATATTGAAATCAACCCTTGCGTCCCGATCCTCTAAGTAACATAAATCAAGTATCGGGATATCTCGGTAAATCCCGCAACTCACCGCAGAAACATGCTTCTTAAGGGGGGACTGCTTTAATAGGCCCTCGGCTAACATACGGTTAAAAGCAATCGTACAAGCAACAGAAGCTCCTGTGATTGATGCTGTCCTAGTACCACCGTCCGCCTGCAAAACATCACAGTCGATCCATACAGTATTAGCCTGGAGCAATTTCAAATCCACAACGGCCCGCAAGGACCTACCAATGAGACGCTGAATCTCCGAACTTCGCCCATCGATCTTCCCCCGCATAATATCACGCGGCTTGCGGCCTCCTCCAGTCGAATACGGCAGCATTGAGTACTCTGCAGTTAACCAACCACCCTCTACTTTTTGTTCCTTCATCCACCGAGGCACTCCAGACTGCACAATTGCAGAACAAATCACACGAGTCTGACCAAAGCTAACCAAGACTGAACCGGTAGCATTTGGGGCTATATTAGGCACAAAAGAAATGGCTCTAAGTTCATCAATTTTTCTAGAATCAGGTCTTTCCATGAGCATTTGGTAATAGATTCATGGCGCGGTGGCAAGCTTTAGCTTAATCTGTTATGAAATAAAGACGGTACAGGCACGCTATTATTGATGAAAGAAAGCCTAGAAGAGCTCGAACAGTTCGCGATTGACGTGATCCTTAACCGACGTAAAGGATTTCGGGCAAGTGCAATACGGTTCCTCTTATCGGGAATGTCAGTCATCTACCGTTATCTAGTCAGCTTAAGGCTCTGGCTATATAAAAGCCGAATAAAAAGAGAACATAACCTGGGCTGTTTAGTAATAAGCATCGGCAATCTAACGGTCGGAGGAACAGGCAAAACTCCTATCGTTGAAAAATTTGCTAAGGCTCTGACTGCAGGAGGTAGACGCGTTGCCATCCTCAGCCGTGGATACAAGAGTGTTAAACCAACACTTAAACAGAAAATCAGTAACAAGGTAAAAGGAAGCCCTATCAGACAAGAACCACCAAGGGTTGTAACGGACGGGAAAAAAATACTCCTCGATTCAAAGACGGCCGGAGACGAGCCATACATGCTTGCAACGAATCTTAAAGATGTTGCCATAGTAGTGGACAAGGACAGAGTCAAGGCAGGCCTTCACGCTATAAAAGAGTTCGATGCAGACACGCTCCTACTCGATGATGGTCTCCAATACCTGAGGCTAAGGCACAGAATCGATATTGTATTAATTGATAAATATTCTCCGTTCGGCAATGAAAAACTCCTACCTAGAGGAACGCTCAGAGAACCTCCAAAAAACCTTAAAAGGGCGAGCTATATTTTCATCACAAAATGTGATGGAACTTCTAATGAGGAACTGATCCATAGAATTCGGAAATATAATAGGACGGCCGAAATTATCGAATGTTCCCACAAGCCACAATATCTAAAGAACATTGTTACCAGAGAAGAGCTCTCACTAGAGCACCTCAAAGACAAATATGTTGGCACAATTTCAGGAATAGCAGTTCCTGAAAGCTTTGAGGACGGACTACGAAATCTCGGAGCTAATATTGAAATCACTCGCCGCTACACTGATCATCACCGGTACAAAAAAGGTGAAATAGAAAGATTTGTCGATCAATGCATTAACCGGGATCTCGACATGATCGTAACAACTGAAAAAGATTTTGTGAGATTCCCTAAAATTAAAACTGACGAATTACCAATCTATTTCCTAAGAGTAGAAATAGGAATACTCAGCAACAAAGAAACATTCGATGACTGCATTAACAGGATTTGTAGTCCTCGTCCAATCTTCTCAACTAGAAGATTCTTCTAATACGGGAAAAGAAACGCCTACACTTCACCAACACCGAACCGGGTAAATCGACGAACGGTAAGTTCATCATCGAGATCTTTACCTTTGGCTGCAAGTAAATCATTTATAGTCTGGTCAGGGTTCTTGATGAATCCTTGCTCGAGAAGACACACTGTACTGTAGAATTTCCCAAGCTTCCCTTCGATGATCTTTTCCATGATCTCAGGAGGCTTACCGCTATCTTCCATTTGCTTGCGGAAAAGATCCTTCTCCGTTTCAACAAGATCACTAGAAATTTCATCACGACCAATGCCAGCAGGAGATGCCGCCGCAATGTGCAATGTCAGATCTTTTACTAATTCACGGAACGAATCATTGGACGCTGTATCATCCTTGCCACAATTAACTTCAAGAAGAACGCCTACCTTTCCTCCCAAATGAATATAGGATGCCACTACACCGGAACCTTCAACATCATGACGAACCATCCTTCTGAATTGAAGGTTCTCTCCAAGCTCAATGACTTTAGCTTTGACGAAGTCATCAAGTGAACCTTCACCCTTAGAAATTGAATTAGCTGATTCAATGTCAGAAGCATCAGAACCTGCAATCGCATCTGTCAGTTCACTTACAAATGCCTTAAAATTGTCATTCTTTGCGACAAAGTCAGTCTCACAGTTTACTTCTACGAGAACTCCTGACCTAGATTCAGCATCAATATTGGCAAAAACAATGCCCTCCTTGGCTTCACGATCAGCTTTTTTGGCAGCCTTGATGGCACCGCGTTCCCTTAAGAACTTGATCGCTGCATCCACGTCACCTTCAGTTTCTTTTAACGCATTCTTACACTCCATCATGCCCGCGTTCGTCTTATCTCGGAGCTCTTTTACTAAGGAAGCACTTATTTCAGCCATGGTAATTAGTTTCGTTTATATTTTCTAGATAGTTTTAAATCAAAAATTGAAATTCAATTCTTCTTATAAAATTGATCTCTTCAGTCAAAAAATTAACTGAACATTTTCTTTATCAAGATTCCAAATCAGGTCTCTTCTTCTTAACCAATTTACCTCCATCGGTTGCTGCAATAACAGGATCAATAAGGTTCTGCAAAACGATACGGATTGATCTAATCGCATCATCATTCGCTGGAATCGGATAAGCGATATTTGAAGGGTCAGCATTAGAGTCAATCATTGCCACGACAGGTATGTTTAATCTGCGAGCCTCATTAACCGCAATATGCTCACGTGCAGAGTCCACAATGACCACGGCATCCGGTAATTTGTGCATGTTGCGAACACCTCTTAAGTTACGCAAAAGTTTCTCCCTCTCACGATTAAGTGAAGCAAGCTCACTCTTACTCATTAATTTTTTCTCAACAGAATTTTCAAGACCTTCAAGATATTCAAGCCTATCAACACTCTTACGAATCGTAGAAAGGTTCGTCATCATCCCTCCTAACCAACGGTGGTTAACAAAGTATTGCCCACAGGCTTCGGCTGCCTGACAAACGGCTTCCTGCGCCTGACGCTTACAACCTACAAAGAGTACCTTTCCTCCTTCGAGGACAAGTTTGCTTAAAAATTCTGACGCCACTTCGAGACGTAATATCGTTTCTTCGACATTGATAATATGAATTCCGCTACGCTTCTGCAGCAGGAATTGTTTCATTTTAGGATTCCATTTACGACTCTGGTGTCCGTAATGAACACCTGCTTCCACGAGTTCTTCGATAAGATCTGCCATTATTTTTTGTTATCTCAGGGAGTGCACGCAAACTTAGATCTATTTTAATCTAAACAAGCGCTCTACTGCTAACGCAGTCGATTCACATGCCTGTGACGGTTTAAGTTTTATTATAGTTAAGACTTCCACTTTTTGCGGAAGGGCGAAAATTATAGTCGCTCTTTTTATGCAATCAAGCGAGAAAACTGCTTTCTTATGCTGAGATTAAATACTAAGAGATACAAAGTATTTGAACGCTAGGTTGAGAAACAAGATAAAGAAAAATGATAAATTTTAGGCCCAAAAGCGTAATATTGAACTAAATTGAAATGTAGAACCCGGATCCAAAATCCTATAATCGCTTTTCTAAACAGAATTCGTTAATAAGAAACCCGGCAAAACTCTATGTATAATTGCTGATCATTATTGAGTATGGACCATCTATCAAAAGCCAAGAGAGTGATCCAAATAGAGATTGACGAATTGGAAAATCTCTTGAATCGAATCGATGAAAACTTTTCGCATGCGGTCAACGTATTAAAAACAACAATCGATTCAGGTCACAAGTTTGTTATAATTGGAGTTGGAAAGTGTCATAATATTGGTCATAAGATTGCAGCAACACTGAACAGCACTGGGGCTCCTACAGTCGTTTTAAATAGTCAGAATGCTCTTCATGGCGATCTTGGAATAGTCAGCAACGGAGACACTATTTTAGCACTCAGTTATAGCGGTGAAACTAACGAAATCCTCGATCTCTTGCCAGCTCTTCGCCGATTCAAAATCAATATTATTAGTATGACGGGTAACACTGGCTCTTCACTTGGACGAAACAGCGATATCATTCTTGATACAAAAGTGGATAGAGAAGCATGCCCACTGAACCTCGCACCCACCTCAAGCACTACGGCAATGTTAGTTCTCGGCGATGCCCTTGCAATGACACTCCTAGAATCACGAGGTTTCGTTAAAGAGGATTTTGCTAAACTTCATCCAGGAGGATCACTTGGCAAAACACTACTCACCAAAGTATCAGATATAATGAGAATCGGTGATAAGTTCTGTACATTAGCCTCAGAAACAAAATTAAAGTCCACACTTGAAGAAATGATACGTGCCCGATCAGGTGCCGCCGTCATAATCTCTAGTTCAGGAAATCTTGAGGGGATCTTAACCCAAGGAGATTTTGTAAGGTCAATTCAAAAGGATCCAAATATTCTTGATATGCCTGTGTCAAAATTTATGACTAAGGATCCAATCACTATCCAAGGAAATAAGTTAGCAGTCGAAGCCATCCAAATCATCGGGGACAATCGGATCGATGATTTAGTAGTTCTTGACGAAACAGGCATACCAATTGGTCTCGTCGACTCTCAGGATCTGAGCAGAATGAAATTGGTATAATCGCTTTAATTTTTCCATTGAAGCCTTTGCCTTAACTATTAAGTTAAGGCAAATCAAACAAATCAAAAACACTTAGAACTTTTCGAAATGGCAGTCGTTGCAACACAAATAAAAAAAGGACAATGCTTCCAATACAATGGAGAAAAACTTATTGTTCTAGACCTAGATCACCGAACTCCCGGAAAGGGCAATGCTATTATCCTTGCTAATTGTCGATCACTCCAAACAGGAAAAACTAAGACCATACGATTCGCCTCATCAGACAAAGTCGATATCATAAATGTGGATCGACAAAAACTTGAATATAGTTACACGGACGGGACGGGATACTTTTTCATAAGCCCAGAAACCTATGACACCATAGAGTTAAGCTCTGATCTTTTGGGAGATTCCATAAACCTTCTCATAGAGAACTTAGCAGTCGAAGTCCTTTTCATCGAAGGAAATCCGATGACCATTGATTTGCCATCTCAAGTAGAACTTACCGTAACCGAGTCCTCTGAAGGCATCAAAGGAGACACTGCTAACAATCCACAAAAGCCAGCAACACTCGAAACAGGAATAGAAGTTCAAGTTCCACTCTTTATCAAACCTGGTGATCGTATTAAAGTTGATACACGAACAAAAAAATACGTGAGTCGTGTTTAAATCACGGGCCGCAAATCATTAGATGCCAAAACAGTCGTCAAACCGCAGATCGCGGCTGAACTCGGCAACAGCAACTCAAAGAGCTAGGACAGGAAATCCATCAACATTGGAAATTCCTCTCAACTGGCTCAAGTCAGGGATAGCGGTTTTATTACTTCCTTTCTGTTTCGTTGCCACACAGAGTTTTCTCAGCGCTTTCAGTCAGACCTCCGCAAGCACGATGGTCATTGGTTCTGCCGCACTGTGGTTCTTTTTTATCGGCATATTACTCTGGCTAATTGCATTCTTTGGATTGCCTAGACCTCTTTTCATCTATGTATTAGGTCATGAACTGACTCATGCTTTCTTTGTTCTTCTTTGTGGCGGTAAGATTAATGAATTTAAAGTGCGTTCTGTAGGTGGCCACATCGTCACCAATAAAAATAACGTCATGATCTCTCTCTCACCTTACTTCGTCCCATTTTACTCAGTGATAGTGGTTGGAATCTTTGGGGTGGCCGGAATTTTTGTTAATTTATCCGATTATCACCCGAACAGTATCTTGTGGGAACACTTAGGATTCAGTTGGTCGTGGATCTTTTATGTCGCGATAGGTGTAACGTGGTGCTTCCATCTTACTTTTACCGGATGGATGATCACAAAGAATCAACCAGACCTGAAGCAGAACGGAACATTCTTCTCTCTGGTATTCATTTATTTAATTAATCTAAGTATCCTTTGTGGATTTCTGATCATTATTTCAGACGAAGTGAGTCTAATAGGTTTCATTCAATCAGTCTTCGATAATGCATCCGAGCTCTTCAATTCCTCTGCTCAGGCCTGGAAATCCATAATAAAATAAATTAGTCAGTTCTTAGATTGAGAGCGTCTCAAAAAGGGAACAGCTAGAATAAAGAACAGGACCAAAGCCAAGCCTGCCATTTCAATGATATAATATGGCCAAGGATGAAGTATATCCATCAATGAACCTTCCGCCTTCTCACGGAAAAAACCATAATTTGCACCCGTAATGAAATCAAAGGCTCCAACTATAACCACATAACATATTCCACAAAACCAAACACGCATTACTGAGCCCTTGCGAGGTTTCCAGCAAAGGGCCAGGGGCAAATACAGAGCAGCAATAACTACAGTTGAATGCAGTTGGAAAAATGAAAAATAAGAGATACTTGGAAAGTCATAACAGGTAGAGGGCGTGAAAAGAGCCTGCAGAGTCCCTGCCAATCCAAAAAAATACGTAATCTCTGCACACAATCGGTTCTTCAGGACTAAGGTAAAGAAACCGGCAATCGCTGCCACATCACACAATTGCAGTGGAAAAATGACATCCTTATTTATCTCAATACCATCAATGCATCTACCTATGATCTTCACCGGATAGGCAGTGATGAGAAGAAAAGCAATAGCGATCGCAATTGTTGCGGAAATTTGGGAAGAGGGATTCCTCCGAGAAATATAAATCACAAAAAAACCAATAAATAAAGTTACAGCAAGAGCAAATAGATGCGTAGCTCCAAAATACTGTATTAGTTGTGGCGCCTCACTAGCCAATATCAGTTCAGGGTCCATATAACAGAAACATGGAACAACAGAGAAAATTCATATCACATTGACAAAAGCCGCTTCGACTCTCGCAATAAAAACGGGATGTCCTGGAACGGCTCTGCTCCAACATCCATCCACCTCAAACGACCTTTCTGATCAATCAGAAAAACCCCATGTAAGGGCATGTCTTCAAAATCATCATATGCCCTGTAATCTTTAAATGATCCTGATTCCAAATCTGAAAACAAAGGAAAAGGAAATCTCTTCTCACCTGATGAGCAAAGATCATGAGCCTTTGCTAACTCGGCCAATGGTTCCGGGCCAACGGCTACCAATTCAATGCCATCTTCTTTAAATTTCGAAGCAAGCGGAGCAAAATTATTTAACTGCTCAACACAATGTTCACAATTATGGCCTAAATAGAAAATCAAGATGACTGGTTTTCCTGAAAAGGTTTTTAGTGAAATGCGTGAACCATCCTCTCCTAACAAATCAAAGTCAGGTGCCGCTGGAGGTTGATAAACTAACGGACCAAGGTGATTAAGATCCTGTGGCTTCTGAGAGCCGAAGTCTTGGCCCCTCCACGGTTCTTTTGCCCTCCAATCATCAGATTTTCCTAATCGCTTCGCTACCGACAAAAGGCGTGTGAATGGAACTGTATCAAGCTGAACATGAGCCGAAATTTTCTCTAGCCTAGAAAATTCTGCAGCAGCCGCTGGCTGATCACCAGTCTTCTCCAAAATATGAATGCGGACTGCAAGAGGAACAGTACGATTTTGATTCTCATTGACTGATTGCTCTGATAGCTCCTTGGCCTTATTAGGATCACCATATTTTAGGTGCAACAGTGCGAGAGAACTTTTCTTACGCCTAATTTTTTTTGCATGTTCTTCGTTCAGTTTCTGTCCACCGAGAAGTTCAAGGCAAACATTGATCTCATCAATCGCTGGCCTCAGATATTTTAATTGATCATCTGACGCCTTCCCTGCTTCCTTCACCATCTTGTCCGTTTCCTCTTTATTTTTCTTTTCCTTCTCAGCTTTTTGTCTAGCTTCGTCTTTCTTCTTCTTTTTGAGTTCCTCTGCCTTATTGATTCTTTCCTTAATTTGATTGGACACCCCAATGAGTGAATCTTTATCACCAAGTTCAAAATGAGCACGGGACATTAGAAGAAGTCGGTCCAATTGCAGCCTATCATTCTGCGTAGGTTCCAGATAATGAGTTTTACTCAACTGCAAAATTTCATTCCACTTTTCAAATCGCTCCAAAGTCTCAGCGAGACGCTTTCTCCCAAATGAAACTGAACAATAACCCCTACCAAAATGATTCAAACGTGGGTGCTGAGGATTATCAATAAGGCCCTTGGACATAATGACCGCATCATTGGCCCTCCCAACATGGTTCCAGTTACGAACTAACCATTCATTGTTATGCGCATAATTATGAATAGTGTCAGGTAGGACTTGAAAATGAGATTGCTTTGCATGATCGATCCTAGCCGAAGCTTCCTGATGATAAGCCGATTCAGCATACCTCTTCAATTTATCGTAAATGTGTCCCGGCATGTGCCACATATGAGCAATGGCGGGCGCTGTTTTATGGAGAACGGCAGCTGAGCTCAGAGCACGCTTGGGTTTTTTCCCGTCCCAGAGATGGATTCTAAAATGGTGAGCAGGGTGGAGAGGGGTTTTCTCAAAAACTTGCTGCATTAAAGCATCTACCGATTCTCGACTCCCTATCGGAATGCCCTGGCGACTGAATTGCCAAAGGCGAACAGCAAGAATAGCCTTGGCCTCAATGTCATCAGGAAATTCATGTATAATATTCTCCATATCCTCTATCAATTTCTGTCTTCTCTTTTTAATGTCTTTCGGCTCGTCAGCCAAAAATGCCTCCTGAGCATTAATATAAAGGCGCTCACGCTCTGAAATTTTATCTTTCCGCTCAACTGCCTTGGTCATGAAACCTTTTGCCCTCTTTGAATTCTCCCAATTAGCCATTGCCATTCCCCAATAAGCCATAGCACATTCCGGATCTTCAGCAGCAATCTGTCGGAAAGTACGCTCTGCCTCGTAAAACCAGAACCCGTGAAGCTGCCCTATTCCTTGGTCAAACATTTGCTGTCCACGTGACCATTTCGTAGTTATCGGAAAGTGAACATCACCGGTCCCATCCACTTTAACAGCGCTTTGCCTTGGCCCCTCATTAAATGATTCCCCTGAATGAGAGTGACCAGGAGCCGGAGCCGATCCTTCTTTCTTGTCCTCTGCATACGTGCTAAGTGCAACGCAAAGAAAAATAGGAAAAGATAAAAAGCGTAATTTTGCAATAAGCATAGATCATTGTGGCAAGTAATCACCTGATATGCAACTTACCTGATGTGGTCTCTGAAAGATCTCTTCAGAAACTAACAATAATTTAAGATATCATACCCGCAGCGACTGTTTCGTTAGTCTGCTCATCTATTAATACAAAACTACCAGTGGTCCGATTATTATTGTATGAATCATAAAAAATCGGTGAAGAGGTTCTAATGCAGACTCTTCCTATCTCATTGAGGCCAAATTCCTTGTCATCTTCAACCTTTCTAAGAGTATTAATATTAATCTTGTATTGAAGATCTGTCACGATTGCTTTGATCTCTTTTGAAGTGTGCCGAATCACGTACTTGCCACGGATTATCATTTTCTTATCAGAAAACCAACACAGCATAGCCTCGATATCCTGTCCCTTTTCCGGAGGATTATTATTTTTAACAATCATGTCCCCCCGACTAATATCAATTTCATCTTCGAGAATAATACTGCAAGAAACTGGAGCGAACGCTTCCGATGATTTTCCATCCGCAGTATGAATAGAATCTATTTTTGATGTGAACCCGGAAGGTAAAACCTGCACTTCATCTCCCGGTTTAAAAACTCCTCCAGCAACTCTTCCCGCATAACCTCGAAAGTCATGATGTTCATCTGAGTGAGGACGAATGACCCACTGAACTGGGAAACGGGCTTTAACATGATTATGATCCGAACCTATATAAACCGTCTCCAGTTGATACAATAAGGTTGGGCCAGAATACCAATCAATATTTTCCGACTTATCAACCACGTTGTCACCATGCAAGGCACTGATAGGGATGAATGTCACATCAATTAAATTATCCAGCCTTGAGGAAAAGCTTTTAAACTCCTCAACAATCTCTTCATAAGCCTCTTCACTAAAATCGACCAAATCCATCTTATTGATAGCCACTATCACATGCTGTATTCTTAGAAGATTAGCTATGAATGCATGCCTACAAGTCTGCTCAACGATTCCTTTCCTCGCATCTACAAGAATAATAGCAAGGTTCGCGGTTGAGGCCCCAGTAACCATGTTCCTAGTATATTGAATGTGTCCCGGCGTATCAGCGATGATAAATTTGCGTTTAGGTGTAGCAAAGTATCGGTAGGCTACATCTATTGTAATTCCCTGCTCACGTTCAGCCTTAAGACCATCTGTCAGGAGAGCAAGATTAACATTATCATCTCCTCGACGCTTCGATGATTCCTCAATTGCCTTGATCTGATCTTCGAAAATATTTTTCGAATCATACAAGAGCCTCCCTATGAGGGTCGACTTACCATCATCAACAGAACCGGCAGTCGTAAATCTCAAAAGATCCATATCTAAGTAATTGTCTTTTTGAGATAAATTCTTTTTCATATTCATAAGCAAACAGTAAATCGTCGCTGTTCAAATTCCTTTAATCATTGGCAAAATTTAAAAATATCCTTCCTTTTTCCGATCCTCCATTGAGGTCTCAGTGCGCCTGTCATCCTCCCTCGTTCCTCGCTCTGTCTGACGTGCCGCGGCAACTTCTGAAATGATTTGATCAAGGGTGTTTGATTCGGACTCTATTGCACCGGTACAAGTCGCATCACCTATGGTGCGGAACCTAACTTTTCTGGTCTTAACATTTTCGTTTTCCTGAACATGAACGTGATCACTGACTGCAATGAGTGTGCCAGAACGCTCGAAGACTTCTCGATCATGTGAAAAATACAAGCTGGGAATTTCTATATTCTCACGTTTGATATATTGCCAAATATCCATCTCCGTCCAGTTGGATAATGGGAACACCCTAAAATGTTCGCCGTGATTTTTTCGACCATTGAAAATGTTCCATAATTCTGGCCTCTGATTTTTCGGATCCCATTGCCCGAACCCATCCCTATGACTGAAAAAACGCTCCTTCGCTCTTGCTTTTTCCTCGTCTCGACGCCCACCGCCTATGGCAGAATCATATTGTCCATCCTCGAGAGCATCCAGCAAAGTGACCGTCTGCAAAGAATTACGACTAGCTAAAGGGCCAGTCTCTTCAACGACCCTACCCTTATCAATCGAATCCTGCACTAATGCAATGACAAGCCTAGCGTCTATTTCCGATACGAACTGATCTCTATATTCAATAGTCTCAGGGAAATTGTGCCCCGTGTCCACGTGAAGCAATGGGAACGGAAGCCTAGCTGGATGAAATGCCTTAAAAGCCAAGTGCGCCATCACGATAGAGTCCTTGCCTCCTGAAAATAACATCACAGGATTATCAAACTGCGCAGCCACTTCCCGAAGAACAAATATCGCTTCGCTCTCAAGCTGATCAAGATGGTTTATTCGATAAGAAGACATCAATAATTGTAGTAAATTCTCTTAATATAAAATCAAATTCCCTGCCCAAGAAACGTATGAATTCCACACTCTGTCTTTTCAAAACCTTCCCACCGACCTGCTCGCTCATCCTTAGTATCTGCAACTGGTTTCGTGCATGGCCTACAGCCAATCGATCGGTACCCCTGATCATGTAAACTATTGTAAGGTATGTTGTGTGTTTTTAAATACTCCCAAACACTATCACGGCTCCAAGCCACCATCGGATTAAGTTTGAAAATGTAACTGGACCGCATCTTATCAAATTCATACATCTCAAGAATTCTTGTATTCTTACGATGCTCCGATTGTCCTCTTCTAAGTCCCGTAATCCATACATCAAGGGTCGACAACTTTGATTGCAGCGGAAGCACCTTCCTCATCTGGCAGCAACTGTCTGGCCTAACCTTCCAGAGCTCAGGTCCCATGGTATCGGCCTGCTCTTGAACTGTCTGCTCTGGATCAACGCTAGCTATACTTATCCCCCAAAATTCCTCTAATTCTTGTTTAAGGGCAAGGGTCTCAGGAAAAAGTAATCCGGTATCTATAGTGAAAATGGGAAATTTGCAGCCTCCCTTCATGGCGTGATCAATAATTACAAGACCAGAACCCTGAAAACTGGTACCTATGGCAGCTTTTTCGCCAAAATTTTCCCAAATCCAGGACAAAACATCATTCAAATCCGCTCGCTCCAAGCGTTCGGATTCTTCAATAACATTAAAATCATGCTTACTTTCTAGCTTAAATGCCATTAATACGTGAATAAGGAAGAATACTATACACCCTATTCTATATAGGTAAAGTATAGATTAATTTAAAGGGTACTTCTGCCACTTTACATTAATCCACTGAAGCACTATACTCCGCGCCCCATGATTAGTTTCTTTATATGGAGCCTGACAGCTATTTTAGCTATTGTCTGTTTGTTAATGGTTCTCATCGTTTTAATGCAAAGACCAAAACAGGAAGGTCTAGGCGCAGCATTTGGTGGCGGAGTCACTGACCAAATGTTTGGAGCACAAACATCAAACGTACTCCAAAAAGCAACCGTCACTCTCGCTATTATTTTCTTTGTAATAACTTTGATCCTTGCAGTTCTTGTTGGGCGCCAACAAAAGCACAGCGAAACACAGCTGAACCCACAAGCCAGCGGTTCACAATCAAGCGCACCTGGACCAAACGAACCTAATAATGTAACCACACCAAGCATCATTGACTTAGGGAACCAAGAAAATAAAGAGGAGCCGTCCAAGCCAACAGAAGAGCCTGCTCCAAAACCCGTAGAGGAGAACAAGACTCCCGCTGAAGAGCCTGCTCCAAAACCCGTAGAAGAGAACAAGACTCCCGCTGAAGAGCCTGCTCCAAAACCCGTAGAAGAGAACAAGACTCCCGCTGAAGAACCTGCTCCAAAACCCGTAGAAGAGAACGAGGCTCCCGCTGAAGAACCGGCAAAGGGATCTCCTTAAACTCTTAAAAGGAAAAATTTCCGCGAGACTATCCAGATCATGGGTAAGCCGCAAAAAAAACTAACCCACGGGCTGGCTTACTTAGTTTATAGGCTAGCCGAAACGGCGCTGACAATACTTCCTATGTGGTTCTGTTATCGAACAGGCCAGCTCATCGGACTCATTTGTTATTACCTGCTCAAGCGGTACAGAAACCTTGCCGAGCATAATGTCAGTATTGCATTCGCCAATGAAAAATCAGTTCCTGAAATAAAACAACTCGTAAGGGAACATTTTATAATTGTTGGTGCTAACTTTGTCTGCAGCGCCAAGCTCACAACAGTTTCTCCCAACAAAATTAATAATTACGTTGAATACGAAGGACTAGAACTGCTCCAAGAAAACGCTGAAAAAGGAATTCCTATCATTTATATCGCTTGTCATATGGGCGCATGGGAATTATTAGCGCAAATCAATTCGCCAGTACCTAATGTAAAGCAGTCAACGCTCTATCAAGCTCTTTCGAATCCTTACATTGACGCGCACGTACTCCGGAAAAGAAAACGGACAGGCATTAAAGCCTTTGACCGAAAAAATGGCTTCAATGCACCGATGGCTCATCTTCGCACTGGGGGAAGCCTTGGAATACTCGTAGATCAGAATGCTGGTTACCGAGGGGTCTGGTGCCCCTTGTTCGGCAAGCTCGCATCAACATCCAATCTGGCTCCACTGATGGCAGCTCGTTCCGGAGCAACAATGTTTCCTTATTTTGTTATCACTCTGGGCCCTTCAAAGTGGAAAGTTATCGTTTCTGAATCGCTCGAAGTGAGTCTCGATGAAGCAATCGAAACGACCACAGCAAGAATGAATCTGTTAGTTGAAAAGATGGTTTCCAGATCTCCGAAGGACTGGTTCTGGTTACACAATCGATGGAAGACTCCAAAGACCCGTTTCCTCATAGAAAAATACAGAAGAGGCTTTTGCTTACCCCCGAACATTAAAATAGATGAACTAAAGCCTTTTAACATTCTCATCATTGCTCCTCGGTCCGAAGATCATTGTAAAATATCAGCGCAAACCGTTCGACTCATTGCTGGGGGTCGTCCAGATGCAAAAATTACGGTCTTAGGAAATTATTCTAAGGTTTGGGAAAATGTTACTGAGATTAAAAAATTCATTGAAAGACCAGAGCAAGTAAAAGATTCCCATATCCATCACGGCTCAATTAGCGATCAAACTTTTGACGTTGCCATTCTATTCGATAATTCACTACAAGCAGCGAAGGAAGCTAAGAGAGAAGGAATTCCACACATTGTAGGATATAGTAATAATGAGAATGATCGATTTATTGATCACAAAATCATCCAAGAAAATTCTCCCGATGAGCTTGCCTATTATAATAAAATTGCAGAGTCTATCGGTTCGAGAATGCCTTGAGTCAGGCCTAAATTTTAGTTGCCTCTAAGTCACAGGACACTTTTCGGTTGTCGCATTCACTTGATCGCATAGAATGAGAACGGTTGTTCAGAGACTATGGACTATCGACTAACGAATCCGCCAGGGCCTGACGGCAGCAACGGCAGTTTGTTCGAGAGTGCCGTAGTTCTCTGACAGCCACTTTCTAATAAATTATTTTTGCTGAAGAACTGATTCCTCTATATCAAATTTAATTCCCTGAAGGTCGGGACCCAATAAGTCTATAATTTCCGGGGCTCTGTTCAAGGTCTCTCCCTTAGCTCCTCGAAGCCTTGCGATTGTATCTGATGGATTGACCCGGTTTAATTTATACTTGGAATATCCTTCACCCAGGTCTGCAATATCCGACTCACGCATCTCAAAATGCAAATGAGCAGGATAACGTCCGTTGGCATTGCCCACCTCGCCAATTATATCACCTCGCTGAACTAAAGCGCCGCTCGCAACAAAAAACTTTCCCAGATGAGCATAAACGCTCTGGAGCATTTTTCTTAGACGAGACTCGCCCACGACATGCTCTATTATAACAACATTTCCCCAACTCTCACCAGCATCAGCGGCATAGATTACACGGCCAGCAGCCACTGCAAAAATATTATCTCCTAGATCCGTATTCATTCCACCAATTCCATTCAAATCATCTGCTAGATGATTGCTGCCAAATCCAGAGTTAAAATTCATGAACGGTTGAGCATTATAAGTGAGCGCTCCGTTCTCCGAACCTAAGGGGCTATCAAATCTTGTAGCGCGCGGAGTACGAGCGGCTTGTATGGGCCTAACAAAAGAAAAGGCATCATCAAAACTGTCCTGAGACTGTTCGGGGACCAAAAATGGGCGCCAATCATCATAATCTCTTAAGATTACCCACTTCTGCTCCAATGGTGTTTTCTTTAGCATCCATAAACAAAACACTATTAAAACAGTAGAAAATAGAGTCACTGGAACAGCGACTCGGAGATTAAGGCCGTCTAAAAATTTTCGTGGAGGCACATATTTGACGCCTCCCCTTCTGCGGTCGAAAGTTGACACGATATAAGACTGCCTCATGAATCCAGAAGTGCGAGAAAAAATTGATGCCCTGTTCATCAAAAAAGATTTAAGGATGACAAGACCTAGAGAAATAATCCTCGAAGTTGCTTTTTCAGATAAGGGAGATCATTTCACTGCCGAAGAACTTTATGCGAAAGCAAAAGCAATAGACCCTAAAGCATCGCTGGCCACACTTTACCGGACAGTGTCTCTGCTCGTTGAGGGTGGCTTATTGCATGAAATTGATCTTGGGAAAGGGGTCGTCTCATACGATCCCAACTTCATTGAGCATCCTCATCACAATCACTTGATATGCGTGGACTGCTCTGAGGTAATCGAGTTTGAAGATCAACACATCAGTGTATTGGAAGACTGTATCACTAAGAGGCTTGGATTTAGCCCCGCCACCAAAAGCATCCAAATCAAAGCGAAGTGCGATAAACTTCGCAAGTCAGGCTCCTGCGACAAACTCATCAGTAAATGAGTATTAACAGGAACTATAAAGTAATCTACAAAAAGTAACTACTATGTGGAAAGGTCGATTCCAGAAAGAAACGTCGTCATTATTAACCCAATACGGGGAATCAATTTCTTTTGATTGGCGTTTATACAAATATGACATTGCAGGTTCAATTGTACATGCCGCAGCTCTGGAGAAGGCCAGTATCATTACTCAAGAAGAATGTAAAAAAATTACCGAAGGGCTAAGAGATATAGGAACGGACATTGAGCAGGGCTCTTTTGAGTTTGATATGAGCCTCGAAGACATTCACATGAATATCGAATCTGCTCTTACAGATAGGATCGGTGATCCTGGGGCCAAACTGCACACAGCTAGGAGCAGGAACGATCAGGTCGCGCTTGACGTACGACTCTACTGCATAGATTCACTTAATGACATTCAAGAAAACCTGCGCGATATGCAGCAGGCACTCGTCCAATGCTGCAAAAGGTTCCCCGAATCGGTTATCCCGGGTTATACTCACTTACAACGAGGACAGCCGGTATTATTCTCTCACCACCTCCTAGCGTATGTGGAAATGTTCGAGAGGGACCTGCAAAGACTAAAAGATTCAATACAAAGAATTAATATAATGCCTTTAGGGTCGGGTGCACTGGCAGGCAGCACAATCACACTTGATAGGGAATTTATTGCAGAACAACTCGGTTTTACAAAGATCAGTCAGAACAGTATGGACGCAGTCAGTGACCGTGACTTTGTTGCTGAAGTTCTGTTCTGCCTAGCACTGACAGGAACACACTTATCAAGACTCAGCGAAGATGTTATACTTTGGGCAAGTGCAGAATTTGATTTCATTTCACTGAGCGACGAACACACGACCGGTTCGAGTCTAATGCCTCAGAAAAAGAATCCTGATATTGCTGAGCTGACTAGAGGTAAGACGGGGCGTCTTTATGGAAACCTTATGTCAATTCTCACTCTGATGAAGGGTTTGCCAATGACTTACAACCGTGATCTGCAGGAGGATAAAGAACCGCTATTTGATTCTATAGACACAATTCAAAATTCACTGATTATCTTTGCTGACATGATTAATGGCATGAGCATTAATGAAATTCAGACCCGTGAAGCGTGCTCTGATCCAATGCTTTTCGCGACAGACATCGCTGATTATCTAGTCAAAAAAGGTGTCCCTTTCCGTGAAGCTCATAATATTGTTGGTCAACTCACTGCACATTCAATTGAAAGCAGCACACCTTTCCCGAAAATTGAAATACAGCAATATAAGGAGTTCTCAGAGCACTTTGAAGAATCAGTCTTCGATCTCTTTGAAATCGAATCAGCTTTAACTGCACGGACCACTACTGGAGCCCCATCCCCCAAAAATGTTTCCGAACAAGTTAGTAAATGGGAAAATAAGTTAAGCGGAGAATAAACAAGAAAAACCCAGATCCAAAAGGATTTGAGTACTTAGTTTGCATTTCCTCTGGACTGAGGTATCAAAAAAGCCCCACACTAATTGCCAGTAACCCATAGAATTTAAAATGTTTTTCCTCAAGAAACTACTCAGCCTTGGCAGTAACGCCGCAGCAAAAAAGTTTCAGGATAAAGAAAAACCATTCTTGGATCACTTGGAGGACCTACGTGGAACAATGGTCAAGGTGTTCGGGACACTGATCGTCTGCACGATTATTGCTTTCTTTTTTTACAAGGACCTGATTGAAGTCATTAAATATCCTATAATCAAGGCCAATGAGGGAGATGCCAATCTAGCCACAGATCTCAAAGTCTTCAGCCCTGTTGAAGGGTTCATGAGCGTCATTAAGATCTGCCTCTACGCGGCACTGATCGGTTCTTTCCCAATCCTTCTTTATTTTATTGGAGAGTTCATTATCCCGGGACTCAACAAAAAGGAAAAGAAACTGATTCTACCGGTAATCATTGCAAGTTTCATACTCTTTAGCATCGGAGTCGCATTCGCTTACTTTGTCGTGATACCAAGAGCATTAGAGTTTTTTGACACCTTTAATACTGGAGTCAATATCTCTACAGATCTGCGCTTTAAATACACGGTCTCTTTCATAACAATGCTATGCCTTGTATTTGGAATTTGCTTCGAATTGCCCGTTGTCGTTCTGACACTCGTTAAGTTGGATCTTCTTAATTCCAAGATGATGCGAGCGACCCGTTCTTACGCAATCGTTGCAATGTTTGTTCTTGCGGCAGTGATCACGCCCACACCGGACATATTTACAATGTCCTTGCTCGCTGGACCGATGGTATTTCTATATGAATTTTGTATTTGGATGGCGTGGTACATGGAACGAAAGGAGGCCAAGAAAGAAGCGCTACAAAAAGAAAGAGACCGACAAACACTCATCGACAGGCAACAAACTTCACCAGGAAAAAATGATGAAAACGGGTCTGGAAATCTGAAATCTCCGGACACGGACACTCTTGAATATAATCCTGATAATGAAGTCATCTATGAGGATCAGAACAGTGATGTCATTGAGGAAGGCGATGAGAGTGCGGCATTTGATGAATACCATACAGGACTAAATGATGAAACTGAACCAGTTGACCCAGCCAGTGACTCTGTTTGGGGATACAGCGATCAAGCAAAAGGAGGCAGTGTTCCAGAAGAATCAGATACATACACTGATGACCATCATTACGATCATGACTATCATGATCACGGACATTATGGCGACGGGTATTATAGCGGGCCCACAGATGAACTGAAAAAAATTCTTCAAGCTGAACTCAGGGAAGATATCAAGCACGACATTAAACAAGAACTGAAGGATGAGCTAAAGGCTGAACTCCTTGAGGAGCTTGAAAAATATCTGAAAGACGAAGGATCCGAAGAAGGGTAATTTGCCTTTAATTGAGGCAATAAAGATTAATCAAACCATCAATTACGCCCATGAGAAAAATTCTCTGCGTCTAATAAAGGAAATATCTCCCCTTAAATTTAAATCATCTACCAAGCAGCTAGGACTTATAACGTAAACGCTTCTTGTGGCGATTTGCCCTATTGCGCTTACTTCGCTTGTGCTTATTGATTTTGGTCTTCCTTCTTTTTTTAAGTGATCCCATTTTATAATATTAAACCCCAAGAAAAGGCTCTGGGGGGGGCGTTTATACCATCATTCCTGCACATTTGCCAATTATTTTTATAAACAATAGGTCTTTTCCTCTATTTATTGCTCTTTCATAAAATCTCAATAATTAGATATTATCGTTCAAAGAACGAGTTTATTGAGAGAATACTCAATGATTCCTTCTGCCCCCATAGCTTTAAGTTCAGGTAATAATTCCCGCACAACAGCCTCATCAAGGACCGTCTCTATCGCAACCCAGTCCTCATCAGCAAGCCTTGATACTGTTGGATTACGCAAAGCAGGAAGATTTTCAAGTAACTGATCAAGGTTTACACTTAAGATATTCATTTTTAGCCCGACAACATCCCTAGCTGCCTGAGCCGCTGTAAGAAGCATTCCGATACGTTCCAACTTTTCACGCTTCCATTCATCCTGCATCGATGACTTATTGGCCACAAATCGCGGGAAGGACTCCATCAAAGTATCAACGATTCTAAGCTTATTGGCCCTTAAGGACGAACCCGTCTCCGTAACATCAACAATAGCATCGACGAGTTCAGGAACTTTCACTTCAGTGGCACCCCAACTAAATTCCACTTCGGCATTTACTCCTTTACTCTTAAGAAAATCAGTCGTTAACCCGACACACTCGGTAGCTATTCTCTTACCTTCTAAATCTTGGACTGTCTGAATAGGTGAATCTTCGGGAACAACCAGAACCCATCGAGTCGGATTCGTAGATGAACGACTATATGCAAGATCACAAATCACCTCAACATCAGCCCGATTTTCTGCAATCCAATCCTTTCCCGTAATTCCACAATCGAGAAATCCATGATCAACGTATCTTCCGATTTCCTGCGCGCGTATGAGCCTTAACTCCAGCTCCTTGTCGTCAGAAGTCGGCCTGTATGAACGGGAAGAAACATAAATGTTCCAACCCGCCTTCTCAAACAAATCTAGGGTCGCATTCTGCAGACTTCCCTTGGGCAATCCTAGTATAAGGTTTTGTGATGACATGGTTTTATTCTATTAACCGCTCCATTGCGGGCCGATAGGTTGCCCCCTTAGAGTCAAACTGTCAACGAAGCACAGCATTTGATTCGTAAAGAAATTTAACTTAATCGGGCTGAGTGAATGTAAATTCATACTGCTCTGCAGGCAAAGAATGCTCCGTTTTCTTGCCATCAGGCCAAAAAATAATCAACGAATCAAAAAATGAATCAATGTAAATGGCATTACTTGACTGAGACAAATAGCCTCCTCCTTGGTAAATTTCCTCTACTCGCATCCTGCCTTTAACATCTTTAGATTTGAACAAAATTTTTGATCCGGCCGCCATTGGATTTCCCTTCATTCCTTTAAGGATCACTTTCTTTGGCCTTGGCCCGTCCGCAGCATTAGTGAAAGCTTGTAATTCACCATTATTCACAGCAACCACAAAATCAGGGAACCCGTCCCCGTTAAGATCCGTCCTTGCCAATCCCCTTCCATCAGTTGGAACAATCAAACCGCTCTCAGTAGCGGTCAATGCTTTAAAACTTCCCTTACCATCACCTAACATCAATTGACTAAGACCACCACGATAAGGAGGGGTCTCAAATTGAGTCACTGAGAAATTTTGAACTACATAAAGGTCAAGGTTTCCGTCACCATTAACATCACAAAAATCGAGACCAAAAACGGGTGCGTTTTGAGCCGTACTTGGCAACGCCTTAAAAGTGAACGAACCTTTCCCATTATTTATAAGTATCCCAGATGACAATTCATTGGCTTCAAAAACGGAAGACTCTTTTAGCCGTGAAGGTGTATAAATATCACTCAAAGACGAGCTGGCAAATTGATGAAATGTTTTAAACTTATCTCCTAGTGAAGGAATCGCGGAAGTCGAACAACTTTTGCCTCTGATTGGTAATAAGACTCCATTCTCATATTTAGCCTCAACAATACTTTTGGAGCCGTCCCCTTCATAATCACCATAGTAAATGCGAATTGGTTTCTTTACCGATGCATGATACTTTGTGTTCTGACCGGAATTACCAATTGCATAATCGATGTCGCCATCATTGTCGATGTCGCCGCCAGTGATGCTGTTCCACCAACCCAGAATATTCGCAAGGCCGGACTCCTTAGTAGCTTCAACTAGTTTTCCGGAATCATTTAAAAATACCTTCACCGGCCCCCACTCTGTTGTGATCATGAGATCAATCCAGCCATCATCATTAACCTCAGTCCAAAGAGCTGAGGTAACCATTCCTGCATTTTCGACAGCTGACACTTGATCATTAGAAGCAGCAACAAAACGAATACTCTTTCCTGGAACGGATTCGTTAATTAAAATCCGACTCGTAGCAGAAAGAGGATATTCTCCACTCAATACCCGTCCCCCTACAAAAAGATCTAAATCACCGTCGCGATCAAAATCAGCTCCACAAACAACACTACCATTATCCGTAAATTTCGGCAAAGAACCTTCTGGAGCTGATACGAACTGACCCAATCCGTCATTCACATAAAGCCTGTCTCGGACGAGTGGGTCGCCTTTCTTATATTCATAACTCCCAGATGATACATATAGGTCAGAATCACCGTCAGAATCAGCATCAAAGAATAAAACTCCCATGTCCTCTGAATCAATGTGCTCCGCGAACGGTTGCCCGTTGCCCTCAACCTTAAATCCTCCCTTACCATCGCTCAGAAAAATGGCCCCTGACTGACCACGCGCACAGCCAATAAAAAAGTCCTCAGTGCCATTACCGTCCACGTCCGCAAAGGCAATACCCGGCCCGAACTGCGACATTTTATGAGGCAATAAGGGCTGATGGATAAAATCTTCATAGACCTTCTCTTTATGAATGATTCCACGCAATTCTGAATGCTTTACAAACATAGGATCATGTTCTGCACGAGAATAGGGCGGTAGACTTGCATCGGTCTCCGTAATAACAATGTGCTTATCGACCGGTAAGTTACTAAATTCCTGTACTCCTCCGTTAGGCCAACGGACCTTCAGGCTCTGAATGCCATCAGCCTCACCAAACCCAAAATGAAGCAAGTTTTCATTGCTAGAAAGATAGCCCGACAAAGGAACCAATTGCCTCACATGCTTAAGGTCACCGGCAACAATTTCAACAAATGCACCGATACCGCTACGATTGGATTGACTCCCTCTCAAAGTCACTAAAGCAGAATGGCCTGAATTAGAATCATTCCTGTATATAGAAACCGGCTCATCCAGATTAACTACTAATAGGTCAAGGTCTCCGTCCTTATCAAAGTCACCATGAGCAGAAGCATAACTCATTCCGACATGATCAAGACCCCAGTCCTTACTCACGTTGGAAAATTGCAAGCCTCCTAAGTTCCGAAAGGCAAGATTCTGTTCAGGCTTGGTCGGAGCATTCTCATAATGGTCCCACTCACTCTTTCCGATCTGATCCTGAGGAGTGAAGGTAATATCAGAATTATTAAAGTCACGCGCCATCCCGTTCGAGACAAAGAGATCAACTCGCCCATCATTATCATAGTCGGCCAACTTTGCAGCCCAGGACCAGTCCGAATTAGCCACTCCGGACAAACTGGCATTTTCGGAAAAGAGACCGTTCCCCTGATTAAGATAGAGGCAATTACGCATCACTTGGCGTGGTCTTGCTGCCTCAATGACCCAGCGCATCGCTCCCATTTCCCCCATCGACATTTTTGACTTGTAGTGTGTTGTCGCTGCCATATCCAATGCAATAAAGTCAAGGAGTCCGTCATTATTAATGTCCCCGGCATCGGCTCCCATAGAAAACCATGGAGTATAATTCAATACTTCCGTTATAATGTCAGTAAAGGTTCCGTCCCCATTATTGCGGAACAGGTTATCCGGATCAGCAAAGTCATTAGTAACATAAATGTCCATCAGACCGTCCCCATCATAGTCCCACCAAGTCGCTGAGAGCCCGTGCGCTTCTTTTTGTATTCCAGCACTCTTACTTATATCCACAAAGGATCCACCATCATTACGAAACAAAAGGTCCGGCCTTCCAATCTCATCCATGTCATATGATTTCGGTCCCTTCTGCTTGATCCCATAAAACTTCTGAAAGTCAGAGCTCACAGTCACACCTCCGTTAACCGCCTTTTGGAATGGCGGTTTGGCAGGACGACCGCCTTCCCGGTAATAACGATTCGTTAATACATAAAGGTCAAGGTCTCCATCCTTATCAAAGTCACAAAATGTCGGGACGAGCGATGCATCCACAACATCAATCCCTGTAAGAGAAGCTGACTCATTAAAATGACCTTTGCCGTCATTAATATATAACGAATTCGCAGAATCGTAATTACAAATATAAAGATCCAAATCTCCGTCATTCTCAATGTCCACAGCCGCGACACCTGCTCCCCAAGCATCCCCATCTTCGATTCCAGCGGATGAACTCATATCCTCAAATCGAAAATCCTCCCTCTGTAAATAGAGTTTATTCTCACCTGGGCCACTCACTAGAAAAATATCAAGCCGAGTGTCTCCGTTAAAATCACCCAATGCCACTCCCCCACAAACAAAGCCGGAATGGTAGAGTCTTTTCAGTGGCTCTTTAATATCGATAGTGTTCTGAAAATTGACACCTGTCGTTTTTGGAGAAAGCCTAGTGAAAAGTTGTGCTACTTGATTAACTGAGCGCTCCTTGAGCGGAGCAAGAAAGACATTATCATACTGACTCTTTTGCAGCCCAATGAACTCTTGTCTCTGACCCTTAGGCACTTCTCCACGTTCACCTGAACCACCGCAGCCGCACAGAGCAAAGGTAATTGCTATTATAATTTTAGTCTTAAGTGGACACTTCATCACTAGGGAGTCCTTAAAGTATTAATGGAAGATAAATATGGCAAGTTCAATAAGAACTCATTGATCCAAAATCACTTATTCTGAATCTTAACTCTCAAGAACTGATTTATTCCGGAACCATTAATTGTAGAGATCCTATATGTTTCAGTTACGGACCCATCATCATGGTTAACAATATCGAATAGGACCGCCTCTGTTGCTAAATTCCAAGAAACAAGATCAGTGGAATGCTCTATTAAATAATGAAGATCATTTGCTCCTAATCTTTTCCGGAAACTTAAACCGAAATAATCTTCTCCGTCTTCTTCCAATATCAACGATTCAGGACCAATGTCAGGATCGGAAATCTTCGGGTCACCGCCAAAAGCATATTCAAGAAAATTAGCAATCCCATCATTGTCCGGATCAACAAGGTTTCCAGAAAATGAAGGATCGAGTAATTCATCAGGAGAAAATACAGAACCTTTCCATGAACTGAAAGAGACACGCGTCTCATCTTTTCCTGGACTCCCTCCTATCCCTGAACTGATTGCCCAGTTCTCAGCAAGACTATGATCAGGAACCAATTCGGGGAGCAAAAGTGTAAGAGAAAAACCTTCACCATCTGCTCCTTGTGGCCAAGGGTCCTCATCAAGATATCTAAACTCATGAATAGCCAATCCTGCGCCATAAGATAATTTTATGTTTTCTCCACCATTGGAAAGATTATCGGGACCGTACTGACCAGTGACACGGGCCATATCACCGTACCTAGATTCAAATGCATTAAGGTTACGGGCAACAACAATATACTCTCCCGGAAGGAGCGAGAGGATAGTCCCATCCACAAAATCAAAATCAATGCCCTTGGTGAATCTTATATCGCTAAGATCCAAAACCCTATCACCAACATTCTTAAGTTCAATGAACTCAAAATCACTAGTACTAAAACCAGCCAATTCCTCGGCACCACTGGCATTCAAAGGATTGTACATGAATTCACTAATGATGAGGCCTTCTTTATAAACCGAAATGTCCGGACTACCGGCAACGAACTGGAGCGGCTCTGACCAATGGCTCCACTGCCCCGAACTTGAAAGGTGCCGGACCCTGGCCCGATACGTATGCCCGACACGCACGGCAAGAGGAGGAATCGAAATCCGACGTCCGAAAGATGCCAACTCTCCCGACTCCCAAACAGAATCAATCTCATAGACCCAGGGACTTTCCGGATCAAAAATCACAGAACCCGGATCCGTTACCTCTGCCAATCGCCATTCCATACCCGCAAATGAACTTCCCCGACCTGAAAAGTTAGAACTTTCAAAACGAAGTTCATTGATCGAAAAGTCAGGATCACCGACAGAGGAAATGGTTGGCTTATTAGGCTCTATGGAACTGGTATCAGCCTTTTCATTGATGAGTCGTCCTGCTCCATAACCTCCCGGAGAAACAAAATTTTTCATGTATTCAACGAGGCCTTCCCAGTTCCTCTTTGATGATGGAAGCTTTGGATTATTCCTATACCATATTCCTTTTTTAGATTTTCGAGGATGATAATCCCACATGGCTTGATTCGCTTCAACGATTCTAGTGATCCCGTCACCGTCTAGAAACCTCTTCATCTCTTCAACGACCTTTGTCCCCTCTCCTGAACTGCAAAGTAAATCCCAAACTTCACGGGAACGATTCTCAAAGTCTGTCTCAGCATCATCATACCTGAAAACATTTTGCCAGTTCTCCCAGACATTCTCTGAACGGATATGGAACTTACTCTCCCATGTCAGGTCTAAATCCCAAGGTAACATTTCCCACTTATCAGAGTTAGGATCACCCGGGATTATAGGTCTGTGATAATAAAGGCAATTCCACTCACTCCTAAGGTCAGTGTTATTTATAAGAGTCGTTCCTATCTTGTAATTATAATAACTTGGTAAGTTCGTGTTCTCTTCCCACCAACTCAGGTTATTCGCTCTATTCTTAGCACTAATAAAAGAACTTACGTCCGAGTTACTGGAAACCTGATCAGGTCCCTGGTTCCTCTTGGTAGCACCACCATTCATCTTATAGAGGTTGCCATCAGGTAATTCCATTTCATCAAGAAAACGACCGTCAGGTTCTTCGAGAGCCAAATAAAGACCCCAAAAATCACCATCGTACTGATCGTTCGAATTCGATTCCTGCGCATCATCGACGATCCTCAAATGAAAGAGCGTCGTATTACATGACGCAATGCCACATAACCGGTAAAATTTATAGCTCGCAAACTCATTGAGAATCATGCCGCCAGTCGACGCATTACTGCCCCACCAAGGACAGGTACCAGTCTGCAAAGCAAATTTATCCCATTTGCGGTCATATTTTTTCCCATAATTATCACGTGCTTGAAATCTATGACCCCGATTGAAGTTCCACTTAATCTTATTCTTACCGGTGACTCTGGTAGATCCTTTGCCCTTGAGTCTGAACTTAATGTGATCATAAACTTCGCCATCATATACTACCGTAGCGTAATACTTATAGGACCTAGCAGAACCTGATGAATCATTATACATGCAACCCAGCACATCAGATTCTTTAACAATCATATGATAGACTGGAACCTTAGTTAAGGTTTCCGACGAATAGGTAATGACCGGCGTAGAGCCTGGCCTCAGGGCCCCCTTCCAGTCAGGAACACCATTATAGCAATAATAAGCAAAGTTAGGCTGAGGATCATCAGAATATGGAACAGTCAAAGTATTATCCAATGCGTCCGAGACCCTGATCCGGTACCGAATCAGTCGCCGATTTCGCTGAACGGTTCCTGGGACCTGGACCGACCAAACATTATCTTCTGCAAATTCATCACCTGCATTACCTGAATCATTCATGGGAACATTGATCCATTTCGAATCATAAAGCGAATCTGATAAACGGATATAGTTTCCGGGTTCAACGATCTGATATTGGAGAGTAGCGGAACTGACTGTATCGGCATCAGTGATGCGAGCCGTTATAGTGACAAGGTCACCTTCAGCGGGTTGCTTGGGAAAGTGTTCTAGCTTTCGGACCTGAGGGGCCGAGTTAACAGAAAATACCGTATTTGGAAATCCAGGGCTGGGACCTTCACCGGCCGAAGTATTCACTTGAAGGGTCGCATCAAAGAAAGCATCAGAACTTCCGTTCAATGAACCATTCAGCAGTTGTACAGATAAGACATTCTTTCCCTCAACGAGTAAGCCTCCGAAATTTGCTATCGGATAATCTTCAAAGCTTTTATTTTCACCTGAGCTGTTCGCTGTCGCGTCATGGCCCAGTTCTGGTCCAGCAACATTAGTAGAAGCGACATACTTGCCATTAATCCATGCATTAAAACCGTCATCTATCTGAGCACTCAATAGAAGCGATCCTATTTGGGAAGGATTTTCAATATTGAATGACTTACGAAAATAAACAGTCGAATAATTTCCTCTCATATCAGCAAGGTTAGTATTCAAAAATCCTTCCCCGAACCCAATAGAAGCTTCACCTTCTGCCCAGTCAGAATCATCAAAATTGATCTGACGCCAGGCACCGTTCGTAGCAGAAGGCTCAGTGACCCCTTTGAATAATTTCCAACTCGAGCCACCAGTAATGAGAGTTGATCCATCACCTCCAGCAGTTCCCACAGAAGAACGCCAATTGCCTCCAAGATCATTCTCCAGGCTAGGATTAATTAACTCAATGGAATAGCCCGGACTCGAACCAACTACTGGCCATGGAAAACCCGCTTTATAGTCCACCTCATCCACTATTTTATCAGTTAAATTACGTATACGAACATTTTCCCCTCCATTGGATAGGCTACCTTTCCATGGGCCAAGAGAATTCACACCCCACTCAGAAAGTATTGTTTGTGGATCTTCAGCAACTACAAGAAAACCTCCGGCCTGGATACTCGTATCAATAGGAAAAGTATAATTCACGGCTGAAGAGAGTCGCCAACCTGATAAGTCAATAGCAGAATCTGAAGGATTGTATAATTCAATGAACTCCGCACGGACCGTCTTGTCCGGAACATCATAATGAATTTCGTTAATTACGAGTTCCGAGGCGTTCGAATCGGTGGTCTCAAATTGTTCAGTTTTGGTAGACCATACTGCACCGATAGCGTTACTAGCAAAGGCACGGTAATAATATTTTGTCAGTGGTTCTAGACCACTCACAAAGAATGAAAAGTCTCCGTCCCTAGTACCGATCTCAACGGAACGGGTCCAAGCTGAAGGATCTGACTCACCGTCAGTGGGTCCAAAATAAAATGAAATTGTAGGATCATTCCCTCCTGAATCTGTGACTGTTCCACGAAGGTTAGCAGAGGTCCCAGAAACATTACTCGCCGTTCTATTAGATACTGCTGGTGGCAAAATCTTAGTCGTAAGGAAGGAAACTGTAGACTCTGCCCAGCTCGACCCTCCGGAATTCTGTGAAAATGCTCTGAAAAAATATTGCGTATTTTGCAAAAGATCAGAAACAGAAAATTTTGCCATGCCTGACTGGGAACCAAGATTTTTGGATAGTTCCCATCCAGCTGGAACTGTTCCACCGTCTGAACGACCATAATAAATTATCACTTCCGGATCCTCTCCTCCCGTGACCGTGACTTGACTTCCTAGGGTAGCGGATGTAGCACCGACCTCAGACGCTGAAAGATTAATAATTGCAGGAGGAGCCATTGTCGTTTTAAAGGACAATGAATCATTAGACCAGGACTGTCCGGCCGAATTGGATGCAAGAGCACGAAAGAAATATTCGGTCCCAGGATCCAGATCATTGATCTGGGCCGAAAAGGCAGCGCTGTATTTTCCAGGCAAAGCAATACTCTTTTCCCAATCCTGAGCATTAGCTCCGGCATCCGATGAACCGTAATAAAAAGTAATTGCCGGCTCATCATTACCAATGCTGGTGATTCGTCCTCTAATCTTTGCCGAATCAGAACGGACCAATGTTGCTGATTGTAACTCAACTGAAGCGAGGCCAGGATCTTCAATCCCAACAATCTGAATGCCATGAAAGCCAGAATTTGAACTTCCCCTAATCAGGTTCAGTGTCTGGGAATCTCCGGTCAAACCTTCAAAGAGTGCGTAGTTGGAACGTGGGTTTCCGTTCCCGGTGTCCGTTGTCCGTTCATACTGCGCCGGGAAATTACCTCCTTGCTGAGAAAACGTTTGAAACGAATAGGTCTGGCCACCCTCAATCTCTATTTTTCCTGTCCGGTCATTTCCATCACTTCCGAAATAAACGTAAAGATCATAGGAACCTGTGAAGGCATTGTTGATGTCATTTATAATAATCTGAGCAGATCCTCCGCCTCCGATTGCATCAATGTATCCGTTCATGAGTTGATTATCCCCATTACTTACACCATTGTTCGTGTTCCAAGTTCCATTGCAGCTCCACTCCAC
>DUBC01000002.1:0-95598 GCA_012960505.1 Verrucomicrobiales bacterium | reverse complement strand
AGTACTGATCCAGCCAGAAGATGGGACAATACCAGCCACTGTCGTTTCGTCCATGGCAGTATTATCACGGTCACTATTAAAACTGAAACCTATCGAATCGGCAATGGCCGGTAAGGCAGGAACAACAAAGAGAAATAAGATTAAGAAGAGCTGCTTGATTTTCATGGGGGAGTTTTTATAGACATTCGTCCCCAGTCCAATGAAAACATTCAATCAGCAGTAGGCTTGGGGGATCCTGCCCGCCAATAAGTTACACCTAAAATGATGAATTGCGAGAGACTAAAAACAGAACAGCCCTTCACTCATTGCAGAGAGAAGGGCTGTTCTGAAGGTCCCGAGCCTTTACCCCGAAACCTTAATTCTACTCGTCGTCAGTCTCCTGGGCACGGAAAAATAGCTCCCTAGCCTCAGGCATTGGATTTTCAAAGGGACCATAAGTTGTGGTATCGCCCTCTGAGATGATGCTGTCATCAAGGTCAAAGTCCCAGGTCTTGAGGTCCTCCGAAACAAATAATGCGTAGGTTTGATTTGGTTTGGAATTCCAAGTCAGGGTAAACTCATCGCTCTGAGCATTGTACAGAATCTGTGTCATCTCGAAAGGAGTTCCAGGTCCGAGACGAACGATTTGTATTGCATGAATTCCAGAGTTGCTGGAACCACGATTAATCTGCACAGAAAAATCTGAAGAGCTTTGATCTCTGAAGACACAATAATTTGACGGTGGGTTCGTGCCTTCCTCGTCCTCAGTAAGAACGTAATCAAATTCTGGGTCAAATGCACCCTTGTTCGAATCAGTGTTATAAGAGAAGGTTTGCCCAGCGGTCGTGCTCTCGACCTCACCGGTCCTGCCATTCCCATCACTTCCAAAGTAAACATAAACGTCATAGGAAGAAAATGAGATACCATTGAAGTCAACTGTGGCAAAGCCTCCTCCACCAATATTATCAATGTAACCATTAATGAGTTTAGCGTCCGGGCTATCAAAACCGTTCGTCGTGTTCCAGGTTCCGTTAGATGCCCAGTCCACAGTGACTCCAGAGTCACCTCCACTATCATCAACTAAAACACCAGAGACGGGACTAATGATATCAGCCTGAGAACCACTGGCCCCTGCCTGTGCACCAACACCACCAGCACTGTTATTCCAGTTCAACTGGGCCACTTCAGGTAAGCCGGCAATCTCGTCAGCCCCCAACTCAGCATTTGTTCCACGGTCACTGTTGAAATTAATCCCAATCTTGGTTCCGCCACCAGCTCCTGACTCATCATCTGCGGGATCCAATGGATCAAGACCAAGTGCAATCTCAACAGAATCTGATGTGCCTCCACCATCAGTGTCCTCCTTGGTCGGATCAGTCTTATTCTCCTCATTCTGTATCTCTTCAGCATCTGTGAGCTTGTCACCATCGGTGTCAGCATTGTTGGGATCCGTGACGTAAGGGTTCGGCTCAATCTCCGATCCATCATTTAAAGTGTCACCGTCAGTGTCTGCCTTTTTAGGATCAGATCCAGTATCAGTCACACTAACAAATATCCCGGTATTTGTTTCCACATTATCATCTAAACCGTCATTGTCAGTATCAGCATCCTGTGGACTTGTCCTGGCAATATATTCCTCCAAATTAGTAAGACCGTCCTGATCCGGATCACCTTCAGGTCCATTGTTAGGATCGACGTCTCCATTATCCTCAGGATCAAGATCATTGTTTTCCTCCCACTCGTCAGGAAGTCCGTCCTCATCAGTATCCTCTCGTGGACCTCCAGGAGAAAGCACGCCACTGGCAAGATTGGCGATAGCTTCATCAGTCAAAGCAATGTCCCAAACAGCAACATCATCAATGGAGCCATTGAACCAGTTGCCTGAAGCGTCAAAAACACCACCGCCACCAATATTGAAATTGAATCCAGAAGTTGGAAGAGGGACTGGAGATCCTCCAGAACCTGATAACTCTCCATCAATATAAACTGATTGTCCTTCAGCAGTTCCCTTCACTGCGATATGCCTCCAACCATCACTGTCTGGTCCAAAAATTACATTAACAGCACCGGCAGTGACAGTCCACAGCTGCATCTGGCTTGCATTGGCCATGCCAAATTCGACCAAATCATTTTGTCCAAATAAACCCGTACGGTTGCCCTGGGATGCACTGAAATTGACCCAACCTGACATCGTGAACTCAGTCTTCTCGTTTAGCATTGCCACCTCACTGGACACGTAGTCGTCAATGCCATCGAATTGAATCGCGAAATCACTGGCAGATCCGGAAAATCCAGTCACATATTCTGGTTCCCCGTAAACAGTTCCATTATAATCACCTCTCAGGTCAGCAGTCTCATTTGCACCCTGATCATCAAAGGTCCAATAGGCGAGCGGAGGTTCAATGTCAGGAACATCAGGAAAGCTATTCTCATCTAAGGGATCAGTGCCTGCTTCAACCTCGTCTGCGTCGGAAAATTGATCACCGTCAGTATCCGCGTTAAGTGGGCTCGTTCCGTTTTCCACTTCTGCACCGTCAAGTAATCCATCTGCGTCGGAATCTTCCAGATTTGGATCCGTCCCTGTATTGGTGGCACTGACAAAGACGCCCGTATTGGTCTCAACGTTATCGTTAAGGTCATCATTATCAGTGTCAACGTCCTGAGGGTCCGTTCCATTTTCAAATTCATCAATGTTAGTCATTCCGTCCTGATCAGGATCTCCCTCAGCACCATTGTTAGGATCGACGTCTCCATTATCCTCTGGGTCCAGATCATTATTAATCTCCCAGCTATCAGGTAACCCATCCTCATCCTCATCAAAAACTTGTGACGATACAATCTGTATACCATGAATACCTGAATTGCTGCTTCCGCGGATGATCTGAATGGATTGAGTGTCACCACTGAGTCCTTCAAAAACTGCATAATTGGCTTGGGGGTTTCCATCGCCAGTATCCTCAGTTCTTAGATAGTTGGTCGGGAATCCTCCAGCATGCTGGGAGAAGGTATTATAGGAATATGTTTCTCCGTCCTGCAGGGAAACTTTACCTGTCCTGCCGTTCCCGTCACTGCCGAAATAAACGTAGATATCGTAATTTTCACCAAAGGTAAAAGCATCAATTCCACTGATATTCACGTCAGAATATCCTCCAGCACCGACCGCATCAATGTAACCGTTCATGAGTTGATTATCCCCATTACTTACACCATTGTTCGTGTTCCAAGTTCCATTGCAGCTCCACTCCACAGTGACTCCGCTATTACTTATGGAACCATTCGCGCCGCCCTGAGCATCGGCGCCTCCATCAGTACTGATCCAGCCAGAAGATGGGACAATACCAGCCACTGTCGTTTCGTCCATGACAGTATTATCACGGTCACTATTAAAACTGAAGCCGATCGAATCCTGAGCAAAAATGTACACAGAAGAGGCTAGTAAGATAAAAATTGCAGAGGTAAGTGCTTTCATAGTAACTATTTTAACTACTATTCTCTCATATCGCCCCTTAATCGACAAGGCTTTAGCTATAAAATTCTTGTCTCTTGCACGATTCAAACTGCGCCATAAATTATCCACCCGTGAAAATGAAAGAAATTTTAGCCGAAGCTGCAAATAATGCCCGTGGATTAGCCATTGACGCTATTCATAAATGCTCATCCGGTCATCTGGGTCTGCCTCTCGGTGCTGCAGAGATTGGAGCTGTATTATATGGGCAATCACTTGCCTATAATCCCGCTGATCCAAAATGGATTAACAGGGACAGATTCATCCTTTCTGCCGGGCACGGTTCTATGTTTCTTTACAGCTGGCTGCACTTGTCGGGGTATGACCTTCCTCTGGAAGAGGTCATAAATTTCCGTCAACTCGGTAGCAAGACTCCGGGACACCCAGAATTTGGCGAAACTCCCGGAGTCGAAGCCACGACAGGGCCTCTCGGACAAGGGATCGGCAACGCGGTCGGTTATGCAGTGTCAGGTAAGATGGCCGCGGCACGATTCAATACAGAAAGTCACACAATTATTGACCATCATGTTTTTGCTCTTGCCGGTGACGGTTGTCTCCAGGAAGGGGTCTCGGCTGAAGCTGCAGCATTTGCAGGTCACTTCAATCTCGACAATCTCATACTGATTTATGATTCCAATGACGTGACGCTAGATGCGATGGCCGTTAAAACTCAGACCGAGGACACTGGTGCTCGGTTCGAGGCGATGGGTTGGGACACAAATACCATTGATGGTCATGATTTGGACGCGATTAATGAGGCAATAACAAAAGCCAAGTCGGATGACAATGGAAAGCCTAAATTAATCATCTGCAAAACGGAAATTGGAAGAGGAATCCCTGAAGTAGCAGGAACGGCCGCCGGGCACGGAGAGGGCGGTGCAAAATTCGCGGCATCAGCAAGGTCAGGCCTCGGACTCCCTGAAGAAACTTTCCATGTGTCAGAAAATGTCAGCTCCTACTTCGCTGAACATGCCAAAGGGCTTGCTGAAAAATACGATGAATGGAAAATAAAATTTGATGAATGGAGCTCAGCAAACCCCGAAAAGGCTCAATTACTTTCTGATGGACTCGGGGGTAAGGTTCCCGAAAATCTGATGGATCTGGTTCCGGCCTTTGATGCTGGAACCAAGCTTGCCACCAGGGCAGCGGGAGGAGAAGTCCTTCAGCCGATAGCTGAGGCCATGCCCATGCTGGTCTCGGGAAGTGCTGACCTTTATGGATCAACTAAAAATTACATCAAGTCAGCGACAGACTTTGAACCACAAAATGATAGCCCTGAAGGTCGCAATATATGGTTTGGAATAAGAGAGCACGGAATGGGCTCAATCATGAACGGAATTGCCTATGATGGCATTTTCCGTGCGAGCGGAGCCACTTTTGCCGTTTTTGCTGATTATATGAGACCATCCATCAGGCTCGCGGCACTGGCTCACCTGCCAACCATTTATATCTTCACCCATGATTCTGTTGGGGTCGGCGAAGATGGACCAACTCATCAACCTGTCGAAACTGTGTCCGGACTCAGGGTCATCCCTGGACTCGATGTGATTCGACCTGCAGATACCGAAGAAACGGCAGCTGCTTTCGTCGGCGCTCTGCAACGAAGTGACGGACCCACTGCCTTAATGCTGACGAGACAGGGAATACCTAACATGGATAAAATTAGCGTTGAAGAGCGCCGGTCCGGAACGCTCAGAGGAGGCTACATCGCAAAGAAAGAAGAAAGAGATTTAACCGCGATACTGCTGGCCAGTGGTAGTGAGGTTCAACATGCCATGTTAGCCGCTGAAAAAATAGGTGATGGGGTCCGAGTCGTATCGATGCCATGCTTCGAACGCTTTGACAGAGAGCCTCAAGAATATCGCGAAGAAATTCTCCCAAGTTCCTGCACAAAAAGAATTGCCATCGAGGCCGGTGTCAGTGGACTGTGGTGGAAATATGTTGGAGATAAAGGCAAAGTCATTGGCATTGACCGTTTCGGCATCAGTGCGCCTGGAGAAACCGTCATGACTGAACTCTCAATGACGCCCGAAGCTCTGATCGAGGCAGCTCAGTAGGAACTCACTTTTGCCCGGGCCCTAGGATCCCCATTGATCCGAGCCAGTCCGCACAACGGTCAGGCCAGGTATGTACCGGATTATTTGACTTCCTCATACCATATCCGTGCCCGCCCTTGGAATAGATGTGCAATTCACCAATGACTCCACTCTTCTTGAGAGCAGCATAGAGGAGCGCTGAATAATAGGCCCGGTCCGAATCGTCATGAGTAATCGCAATGAAGGTTGGAGGAGTACTCTTGTTTATATCAACAAGGTCCGATAACTGGTCCTTGTTCTTTCTGTCACCCAGATATGCAGGATAAATCGGTATCAGAAAATCAGGCCGAGAACTTAAGTCATCAACGTCATCGATCCTATCATAGGTTTTATCCTCATAATGGGTCCCGCTCATGACTGCAAGATGACCTCCTGCGGAGAACCCGAGAACACCTATCCTGTTCGGATCAATGTCCCAGACCTTAGACTTTGAACGCACGATTCGGATGGCTCTTTGAGCATCCTGGAGCGGTAATGCGTGCGGTTTTTCCGGATCACGTCGAGGGACACGGTACTTAAGTATGAAAGCGGAAACGCCTAAAGAATTAAACCATTCTGCAATTTCAGTCCCTTCATGAGTCCATGCCAGAATATTATATCCCCCGCCCGGGAAAATAATTACGGCTGCACCATTAGACTTGTCCTTCGGAGCCTTGTAAACGGTAATGGAAGGGATATCGACGTACGCAATTCTCATCTTCCCAACCTTATCGACCGTAGTTGGCTTCTTTCTTTTCTCGATTTCTTCCGGCTCATCAGGAACAGCACCGGATGGCCAAAGGTTAATTTCTTGGTGCTCATCCGCAGCCAATGACGCGATCGAAAGAGGAAAAAGAATAACTAGTGAATAAAATAAACGGACAGTTAATGGCATCATAAATAGGATATTTGGCCCTAGTAAATTGCGGGAAATTTAATCAACTTTAGGAGGATTGATTTTTAAATGGTTGCGGCAAAATTCTATTTGCATGCTCAGCCATGATTCATCTCCCTCCGGAACAGGCAATTCATTCCTCCCTCCTCCAACCGTAACGCAGGGGATCTTAAGTTCATTGGCTCGATCCCGAATCATCAGAGCATTGATCGGATGATGAATCTTGTCTTTCTTGGGAGCGTTAGAATAAATGAATAATGGAGCCTCCCCCTCATCCATGTACTTCATGACCAATGAATCGGTCCCTAACGGTTGAACGTGCCCAATTGCAACTTGAGCCTTAGAGCTGAGCCTAGAAACAGGATCCTTGGAATCTGCTACTGCAAGATCATCACTATAGGCAAGCCACTGACTGATGAGAGCTCCGGCAGAAGCGCCTCCAACACAGATCTTTCCAGGATCAATGTTCCATTCCTTAGCATTGGAGCGAATGAACTGAATGGCACGCCCGCAATGACGCATGATTTTAAGGTATTCGTTCCTCGAACTCTTATGCTCAGGCTCATCTTTGGAGATGTAATTATTCTCAACGTACTCATTGAGCATGCCATTTCTTAGAACATCATTCTTGCGATCAATGAAAGGGTAATTACAACTCACCACAGCGTATCCGTTTTCAATATAGGTCCTGATCATTTTGCCTCCATTGTTCCTGACACTCTTCTTGTCACCTCCACTAAAACCTCCGCCATGAAACCATACATAAACTGGTGCAGGGTCACTAGAAGCCTTGGCCGGATAATAATCCAACACATTGCGCTTATGCTTATCAGAGTAACGGACATCCAATTCTTTCTTAAATTCATCATCCTTATCCTCGCCCTTGTTTTGACTCCTTGCCTTCCTCATCTCCTTCAGATGAGTCATAAGTTCACTATATGTTAAGACCCCGTCATTATTGGCATCTGACCGAGGGAATCTTTTGAAATAGGCTCTTATCCTCTCCTCATTCTCAGAGCTCGGTTCAGCACCGCACGAGAGACCAGATGCACTTAAAATAAAAAAACTAAATATGGTAAGGGATTTTAAAGGCATAAAAAAACTTAACTTCATTCTTATTATTGTGCGAGAACCCTTTTGTTTAATAATTTTCATTCTTCACAATTGCTTTGGAATAAGCTAACTGTTTATAAAGAGGATGGAGAAGAAATCAGGTGAATTTGAAAAGAGTCCAATAAAGGCTCGATGGCTCTGGCTGATCATTCCTCTCCTCATCGGCGGTTGTTATACGCAGAAAAAAGGATATCAAAAAGTTCGTGACATGCGGCAGCTTGAAAGGATACCGCAGACGGATGTCCTTTCACTCATTGATGGTGAGGTCAGCATACGAGGCAAAGCAGTCAGTTCGAGTAATACAGTCAAGGTCAATAGCGAGAAATCCAAATCTAGAATCATTGGGCCGAACAATAGACGGCGCGACGATTCAACGTTCAGTAACAACAAAAGAAGCTCAATCTTTGTCAGTGGAAAATACAGCGGCACAAAATGTTTCTACTGCTATTATAAAAAGGAAAAACGCTCAGAGGACTCGGACGGGAACGAGAGCTGGTCAACGGTGGAGTCAGGAACTCGACACGTAGGATTCTTCAGAATCAAAGACAGCACAGGAGACGTGCTCGTCTCACTCGATTCACTAATAAAAGAAGCAAGAAAAAGCCCCAGCCTAGGAACAGACTATCGTCGACGCAGAGGAGATTATCGGTGGACGGAAAGAAGGATAGATATTGGAGAGAAAATTTTCGTCTTTGCAATGGCCGTGCAGCGGAGCAGTTATTACGAGCTCAACTTTGCCAAGGAAGGGTCCTATTCTCCGATCCTCAGTGATGGTAACGCCGTATCGTCCCGGACCAAGCAAGGAGGCATTGGGGTCCTGCTCACTTTCACAAGCCTAGTATGCCTTTCTTTGGGGGTCCTTTTCTTATGTTTCATGATCAAAATTCACCGGATCCTGGTATTTCTGTCTATACTCTCAGCCCTGAATGTACTGATCCTCACTGTGATGGGAATCAACATGATGGCCGCTGACATTAAGGACGGCGATAAACGACTCAAACGCCATGAAGCCAATGCCAAATTGGCAATTCTTAAAATACTCGAACAACCTTTCGAATGGGAATCGGTCCCTCAATTAACAGAGACTATCAAAGATGAGAAACCCAAAGCCCGCGCCATTGGAATCAGGAATGACTATGCTGCGGCCATTGAAAGGAACAACGCCATCCTCAAACGGTTCCCGGAAAAGCATCTCTCAAAGTTCTGGAAAATATATGAACAAGAATCCATCTTTGGACCCGAGGAAGAGCGCCCGAATGACTCAGAAATAATCAAGAGCCCCATGCCTAAATTGTTGTCATGGGGCGGTGGATTACTTGCCTTGGTCGGTGGAATATTCGGCACATTGCTCGGCTTCAGAAGAATCAAAACCAAGAGATACATTGAAAATGTTCCCACGTCACTTTCGACAGGACTGGCCTTCGGTCCTTCAGAAATTAAAGGAACTACTGTCCTTTATGAAGGTAATGAGCACCGGGTCATTGGTCCACTGACCAAAAAAAAGTGCCTCTATTACCGGTACAAGATCACTGAGGAACGAGGCTCAGGTAAAAACAAGAAAACGGTCACCATTGAGGACCGTACCGAGATGGTTCCTTTCCTCTGCAAGGATGAGGAAGGATACACGAGAGTCGTTCCGTTCGGTGCTGAATTCATATGTGAGCAGAAAAAAACAAAGAGCTCAGGACGCCGAACTTATTATGAATGGCACATTGCTGAAAATCAGGAAATCTACCTCCTCGGCTCGGCCGTGATCGAACCAATCGCAGGAGAGAGCCTGCAGATGGCAGATGGTGACGATGATGATTTTCCTTTCCTTATTTCAGACAGGACCGAGAACGAGACCATGCTTAAGATAAGTCGAGCCGGCCTATTCCGAATCAGTTGCGGTTTCATCGGCATAGTGACACTGGTCCTCCTCTATTTTGCCGGGACCGGTTCCTATTCTCCGAGCGATTTTATCTTATCATCCATGACCGCTCCGGCCTTCCTCATTGCCAGCACTTTCATTCTCATGTTCAATGATCTGGTATTCTTAAGGAACAGGGTCAAGAGGGCCCATTCCAATATCGAAGTCTCCCTACAAAAACGCTCAGAGTTAATCCCTAATATCGAGTCCGCAGCAAAATCATACCTCGAACACGAAAAGGAAGTTCACAGGAATATCAGCGAATTAAGAACATCGATCAGTCAGAAAAAAAAGTTCTCGACGGAAGAAATTGACGCAATCATGCACACCGAGAATCAATTGACAGAACGAATGTTTGCCTTGGCAGAGAAGTATCCAGAACTCAAAGGACATGAAGCGCTCGGTAAACTGATGGAGGAACTCCGACTCGTTGAGAATGAAGTGGCCTTAATGCGTCAAGGTTACAATGACAGTGTCGAGCTGTACAAAACGACCTCGCAAAGAATCCCTGAAGTCTTTTTGGCCAAATCGTTCGGATTCAAGGACTCAAACTTTCTCAGGACAGAACTTTCGGTCCGTAAAAAACCTGAAATTAGCTTCGATTAAAAGTCCAAATAATCATTTCCAGGAAAAGCTCATCTTCGAGTAATAGGTCGTATCCAACTTCTCAGAAACTGCAGGCTCGGTCTCATATTCATTCTTAATGCCAAGTTTCAAACTCCAATGATCACCATTTCCGATCGGAAAAACGAGCGTACTATCATGAACGAATCGGTTATTACCTGAACCACCGATCCCGGGAACGTAGCTCAACTGATTAGCGATCGATACTATGTCGTTAAATTTGTAATTATGGGTCAGGCCCAGATCCAGGGTCAGGGATGACTCATCATCCTTGATCGTTTGATAGTCAGTGAACCGGTATCCAAGACCTGACCTAACGACCAAAGTTTGCTTGTCCCTGTTAAGTAACCTGTAAGAAGCACCTGCACCAGTAGTCGAACGTAAATTCACGGAAGTAATGTCATCACTTTCAAGCTCGGACCTCAAGTACCAACCAAGCGAATCCTTGAAAAAGTATTCGTAAGAAGCTCCACCAGCTATACGATCCGCAGTCTTCTCAGTGTTCTTTTCCCTGTCCTCATATTCAGCAATAAATTTCAGTTCGTCCTTGGGACCTTTCCTTGCGACCAAAGCATTAGCTCCGAGACTCATTTCCTCGATATTTCCCTGCTTCCCAAGCAGATCAAATCCTGCTGAGAAGATCCAATTCTTTTTAGGGTCCTTGCCCGGATCCGGTTTGAGACTGAGGATCTGAGTCAAACTCACGAGTGAGTTTGAATTCTCTTCTCCTATTCTCACCTTATCACCTTTAGACTTCACAGATCCTGTGACTGTCTTTCCTCCCTTAAGATTTGCTAAGACCGGATCCTCTGTCTCAAATGAAAGGACCTCACTCTGCTTTACCTTGATCGTTCCTGCGTATGTTGTCTTAAGAATAACTGTGCCGTCCTCGACCTTGATGATCTTTCCGGAGAGCCGAGAACCATCCGAAATTTTTAGTACATCAGCAATGACTGAAGATGACAATATAAGGGCAAAAAAAATCAAAAGAGAAAATTGTCTCATGATAATGAAATAAGGTTATTTTTAGGAAATATTATTTGAGGGAAGGGGGGGGAGTACAAAAAACCTCTCCTTACAACAAAAGTAAAGTAAATCTCTTTAAAAACCTTATCTGGAATTTTCTTTCAGAAAGGGTCTCGGAACTAAATTCAAGGATTTGTATGTATTTGAATCTTCAACAATTTCAATGGTCTGGTCACATTCAATTTCTGTGAATTTTTGAGTGTTACCCGTCAGTGGCCAGAAGATTTCAAGGCTTTGTACCTTTCCTGCACTGCCCGTTCCTATGATCTGTCGAAGGGGATTCGCGCCGAAACTACCACCAGAACAAACGTGCCTATAAACTGAACGCATCTTTCCATCCTCATTGAAGTCAGCCCTGATCCTTGCACCAATGGCTGACCGGTTCGTTTTCTTACCGACAAGTTTAACAGTAATTGAATGATTCTTGAATCCAGGATTCTCAAAGAGTGCGTCACTGAAAGCATCGCCCGGATACGCACCTCCGAGTTGCTCGAAAAGGTCAAGGTCTCCATCATTATCAAGGTCAGCAAAAGACACCGCGTGCCCCTTCTGCAGATGACCCAGTCTGGAAGCCATGGTCACATCAACAAATTTTCTACCACCAACATTCAAATACATCAGGTTTGGCATGAGGCTACCGAATCCCGGATCACCGGTCCCTAGATAAAAGTCAAGGTATCCATCATTATTAATATCACCAAAGTTCGAGCCCATAGGGAGGATAGGGTCCTGGAGCCCCGCATCAGCAGCAACATTTATGAAATTCCCCTCACCATCGCCACGGTAAAGGCACAGCGTTTCAAAATTAGCCTCTTCTTTTAGCCGGTGAGCAGCAACATGTTCAATGTTCCCAGAATAGCTTGAAACAAAAATATCCAAGTTCCCATCATTGTCATAGTCCCAGAACCAAGCAGGAAAACTAGAAGAAGGCCCAGTCACCTTCAGTTTTGAAGCCAGATCCGTGAAGGTCCCGTCTCCATTATTGTGGTATAGCCTGTTTTCGGAACGAAAGTTTGAAACGTAAAGGTCTGGGTATCGATCATTGTCATAATCTCCCCAGCTCACACCTTTAGTGAAGCTGTCATTTGTAACACCAGCGCTCAAAGCAACATCAACAAAACCCAGTTCCCCATCGTTTCGAAACAACTGGCAAGGAGCAGTATTTCCAGGAGTAGTTTCATTGCCTACAAAAAGATCAAGGTCCCCATCATTATCAAAGTCTGCCCAACCCGCGGTCTGGGTCGGACGATGAATATTAGCGAGCCCAAGATTAAAACTCACGTCCGTGAATGTTCCGTTCCCGTTATTCCTGAGTAAGGAATTAGGGTAACCGCCGGCAGCCGCAAGCCAGGCACCTCGAAGCACGAAAATATCGAGGTTCCCATCATTATTAAAGTCCGCCGGTTCAACGTTAAGGCCACCATAAATTCCCTCAAGTCGAGTCGTAATCTTAGGCTCACTGAACGAACCGTCCTCACGGCTAATAAAGAGCTTAGGAGACGCATCGGATGCCCATGAAGTCGTGAAAAGGTCCAGATAATTATCATTATTAAAATCATCGATCACAACTCCTCCTGATAAATTGAACGTGTCAATGCCTAGATCAGCAGCAATATTATGCAGGACCGGGAACTGGTGATTGCTGCGGAAAGATTCCTCAGGGATTAAATATTCCTCAGGAATAGATCCCGGATACTGATCGAGTGTCATCCACGCAATATTTAATAACCACCTTGCTCTATAATGCCAGACTGATTTTGCAGGAGCCTTTTTGAGAACCTCATCAAAGTATCTGATGGCGTTCCGAGAACCTTCCTCCTTCGAATGAATACCTCCGCCGCGAATAGGAAGAATGCAACTGTCAGGCGTGAACCTAGCACAACAGTTCTCTGTCTCCCCTCGTCTCATCCAGGCAACTCCAAGCATAAAAATATTCTCCATGACCCTGTTCTCTTCGATCGAACCTTCCACTTCGGGTAAAAGATCATAGGCGAGCTTTAAATGCTTAATGCCTTCGGTCTCATTCCCCAGATTAAGTTCTGCCCATCCAAGTATGCGGTGATGGAACCAGTTCTCTTTGACCGGCGTTTGGGGAGTCGCCTTGGCAAGGAGTTCTCGGGCCTTCCTTGCTCGACCATCACCCAGATACTGATTCTTCGTAGAAGTTAAATCCCGGATCCCTGCAAGTAAACCGAGCATCTTTTGGTGACCTTCCTCATCCCTTTCAGTGTTCTCTATCTTAAAAGATTTACGTTCCTCGATTCGGTAATTATCTTCCAGTTCTTCTTCAGGGTTTTCCTTACAAGAAACCGAAAAAAACAAAACACAAATCATCAGCCCTGGTACTAAAATCCAGTCACTAATCTTATAATTTTGGAAAACGAGTCTCTTCAACATCAGTGCCGCTATTGAGAGATCCGGGTAATAATCACCTTATGCTTCCCAGAAGGATACTGATGAGTGGTCTCCTCTCCATCAGGCCACCTAACTTTAATATTCTTAACCCTATTACCAACACTCAAACCAAAAAATAATCCGGGTGAAGACTGGGACAGGTAACTGCCACCGGCTCTGATCTCATCAGTTTGAGAAGATCCATCAGTTAATTCAACGCGGACCCTTGCTCCGACACCGGTAGGATTACCGGGCCCGTCAGAGAGTTGAATAATGAAAGATTTGTGTCCGGAATCAGAATTTACCTTATTTTCAAACAATTTCATTTTCCCGTCATTGATACCAACCGCAAAATCAACCCACCCGTCATCGTTCAAATCACATGATGCTAGTCCCCTCGCATCTTCAGGAACTGCTAGCCCACTTCTGTTAGGCCAGACTTCATTGAAGGAGCCCGAACCATCCCCAAGCAATAAAACACTCATCCCACCTGCCATCCTTCCGGTCTCTCTCTGAGGGTGATAAAAATTCTGTACTAAATAAATGTCAGCTTTCCCGTCCCCATTAACCTCAGTAGCAATGACACCGAATCCTGGAGCAATCTGACTCAGTCCTGGCAAAGGCACTGCCTTGAAATTAGCTTTACCGTCATTAATGAAAACAACACTCTTAAGGTAATTAACCTCAAATGCCTCCGATTTCTGGAGCGCTGTCTGAGTATAAATATCTGTCAGGGTAGCTGAAGCAAACTTGTGATAAGTGTTGAACTTTTCTTTCACAAAAGGCATGGCATTCTGCGAGCAGCTCTTTCCACGGACAGGCAAAATACAGTCTTCATCAACTTTGGCTTCGACGATCCTTGGTGTGGATGATTCACCAAAGGTGCCATAATAAATTTGGGACGGTTTCTCCTTCGATGGATGATACTTGGTATTGAGTCCAAAATTAGTAGCCACATAATCAATGTCCCCGTCACCGTCAAGATCCCTCCCTGCAAGGCCATTCCACCAGCCCGAGTATTTTTCAAGTCCTGAGCTCTGAGTAGTTTCTTTCAATTTGCCCTCATTGTTTATAAATATTCGAACCGGCCCCCACTCAATACTCAATAACAAATCCACCCATCCGTCCCCATTCGCATCCGACCAAAGCGCACTGGTCACCATTCCACATTTTTCAATTCCCGGGCAAAGTTGCTTAGTACGATCAGTAAATAGTACCTTCTCTCCTTTAACCGTTTCATTAAGTAATAGTGTACTCTTTGGGCTAGTAGGATATTTTCCGGGGCGCAATCGTCCCCCAACAAAAAGATCCAGGTCCCCGTCACGGTCAAAGTCAGCTGCAGATGCCACCGAACCACTGACCATGAGGTCAGGTAATGTTCCCTCAGGAGCATGCTCAAATGCCCCTTTACCGTCATTTAAATATAACCTGTCTCTCAGTTCTTCGGCCTCAGACTCCACGCCCCCACTCACAACGAACAGGTCCGTGTCTCCGTCACGGTCCGCATCAAACAACAAAGGGCTCATGTCCTCAGAACTATTGTGGGCTGAACTTGCAGAAATTTCCTTCCAGGATATCAAGCCTTCATGGTTATGGTGGATGGCAAGAGGTTCAGAACGCGCTGAGCCGAGTACTATTTCATCAACACCGTCTCCATTCGTATCTCCCACAGCTATTCCAGGGCCTAAATGAGAGAGCTTATTGGGCAGTAATGGCTGCAATGCAAAATCATTAAAAAACGTCTCCTTATGAGATGCCGGCTTAATCGATTTAACAGCAGCAAACATTGGCTCGGTGCCGGTTCCCTTTATCGGTTCTTTTGGAATAGAATTTTCATTGCTCTGCGAGACAACATAATGAGATCCGGCCAAGAGATCCTTAAAAGACTGTTTGATTCCACCGGGCCATTCCACCTCAAGACGATCAATTCTGTCCTTATCTCCAATTCCAAAATGCATAACAGGACCATTGCATGAAGAAAATCCGGTCATCGGATTCATGATCTTTGTTTGTTTACCTGCACCAGAATCTGCACGGATAATAACACCGATCCCATAACGATTAGATGCATTACCACGAAGAGAAATAGTGACCCTGTTCCGGGCACTATCATTGCGAAATATCTTGACCGGTTCATCAAGACTCGCGACTACAAGGTCAAGATCTCCGTCCCGGTCAAGGTCCCCAGTCGACGCAGAGTAGCTTGCTCCTAAATGGTCAAGGCCCCAGTCCTTGGAAACGTCCTTGAACTTTAAATGACCCATATTCTGAAAGGCCTGGTTCGTATCTTTCTGCAGCCCAGTTTTTTTCCAAAGTTGCCATTCTTCCCTTCCCTGAAGCATGGATTGGGAATATGGAATGAATTTCTCCTTACCATCCACTACAACTCTAAAATACGCGTCCGGGTTACGGATATTTGCACTCATCCCATTGGAAATAAAAACATCAGTGAATCCATCATTATCAAAATCAGATAATTTAACAGCCCATGACCAGCCCGAAGCTGCAAGACCGCTGAGCCATGCACTTTCAAGAAAACGTGAAGTCCCGCTATTAATGAAAAGTGCATTTCGCATTAACTGACGCGGAGTAGAAGTATCCATGAAATTTTTAAACATGGTCATGTCTCCCATGGCTATTTTTGACTTGTAATGCGTGGTCGCAGCCATGTCTAAAACGAAGAGGTCCAATAACCCGTCATTATTAAGGTCAGCCGTATCACTGCCCATTGAAAACCATGTCGAATGAGGAACTGCTGATTTTATAACGTTAGTGAATGACCCGTCCCCATTATTGCGATAAAAACAATCAGGGTCCTGGAAATCATTAGCGACATAAATGTCAATTAATCCGTCACCATCGTAATCGAACCACGCTGCCGATAACCCATATGCCTGATCTTCGATCCCAGCTTCTTTCGTCACATCACGGAACTTACCTTTACCGTCATTCTCAAACAATCGGTCAGGGCGACCAATGGTCCTGATTGCATACTTACCATCTGGCTTCTTATAAATTTTATAAAATGGTTTGAACTCAGGACGAAGCACTGGTTCCCCGTCTGCTTTATAGTAGGCCGCTTCCTCCGCAGTCGGTAAGCCTCCGGCACGAATGAGACGGTTCGTTATGAGATAATAGTCCAGATCACCATCATTGTCATAGTCCGCAAAGTGAGCGGAGAGGCTCGCGTCCTTGACATCAATCCCACAATCCTTGGCGGACTCAGTAAAAACACCTTTACCATCATTAATGTAAAGCAGGTTCGGCGTGTCGTAATTACAAACATAAATGTCAAGGTCTCCATCATTATCAATATCAACAAATTGCGAAGAAACACTCCAATGTCCTTTAGCAGATACGCCGGATTTCGATGTAATATCCTCAAATTTAAGCTTACCTACCTGCTTATAAAGAACACTGTTTCTGGGGCCCCCGGTACAATAGATATCATCCCAACCATCTCCATCAATGTCTCCAATAGAAATGCCTCCACACGCGTAACCAAGAATATAAAGACGGCTCAGTGGATGCTGATTGTCGACCAAGTTAACAAAAGAAATACCGGACTCTTCTGCACCTATTGACTTAAAAAGGGCAGAACTTTTATCGAGGCCCTCGGATGCGTCCTCATGGGAATAGAGTTCTTTTAGCTCTCCCGGCTGAAGACTCACCTGCTGACTCGTTGGGGAAGAAGTGTCCAGACCTTTTTCCGATCTGTCCATACCTTCCTTTGATCCACACGAATTGCAGAAGCAAGCAGCGCACAGAAGAACAAAAGCTGAGATGTATTGTTGAGGTTTTCCCATACTTTTTGCCCGTTAACCGGAACCGATTGTTTGCAAAGGACTTATAATAGTGATTAGTGGGTATTAACGCAAATACCAAGTCCTACAAATATCAGATCATCGGGCCGTGGTTTCGACAGTCATCATACAAAGGCCTGAGAAAAAGGATGCCTAGGAACCGAACCAATAATTATTTAACCGAGGCTTAAATATTCTATCTCTTAGCAGTTCTAAAGTTCTATTCAGGTAAGGCTATGAGGCGAACCCTATAGAAGAGCCTACTCTCTCCAAGCGAAGTCGCACCCTCATCAATGAAAGTGGGAGCCTCATCCTCAGCAACGATAGAATCATCAAGTTCTTCCCAGAAACCTTCATTAAGGTTTTCTCCTGCCAGCGCCGTGCTCCGGTCCACAGCATAGAGTCCTCCTAGGACCGCGTTCCATGAAACGCGAATCTCGTCCTTGTCATTATCGATCTCGAAACCAGTAATTTGAAGAGGATCAGCTGCTGCTGGCGCCTCAATTTTAAGACTCACCTCATCAATATACATAATTTCTCCTCCGGCCGCGTTCGAGCCAACGTCCTGAAAACTCCAGATCGGAATAAATGATGTCGTTGGTTCTCCGTCCCCTCCCACCTCAGGAATCACTCCCTTACCGGTGACCTGGAACCAAGTATCTACAGGGATGTCTCCAACCGTAGTGATTCCATGCGTGGTCGCATTCGTATTGTTTTTGTTCCAGCGAAGAACTAATCGTATCGTATCATCAGTCGCCATTCCTCCTTCTGCAGGGCGGTAGTACCACGCACTATATTCATAATGTTTGCCAATCATGTCCGGCGTCACTTCGATGGCCTGTGGATCATCCACAGTCGCTGGTGGTGATGGAGCAACGAGACGTGCTTCCCCCCACTGAGCGCCACCGACCAAGTTAAATACAGCGGCCCCTTCACCGGCTCGAACAGGGTCAGACGTAAAATTGAAGCGATTATTATCACGCCAACCGGTTAGGTCACCCGACTCAAAGTCTCCATTAATGATCAGTTCCTCTCCTTCAAAAGGAGGCAGGACTGTTCCACTAAGATCAATTAAGACCTCAGGATTATTTTCATCATCACTTTCCAGAGTAACTGTAGCCTCAAAGAGTCCAAGTCTCACTCCCGGATCAAAGATCAGCGTTAAATCGACGCTCTGGCCAGGACCTACCTTTACAGGGAAAATGTTCTCAGCGAACTGGAAGTCCTCCTTGCTGGGACCAAGTAAAGAGGCCCCGATAATATTCAGATCCTGAGTGGAACCAGAATTTGAGATCTGAATTTTTCTTATGAATGGTCCCTCTCCTTGAACCAATTCACCGAAAGCGAGTACCGAACTGACCGCGAGATTAGGATCCTCGTCAGGAGTCGTCACTTTGATCTTAAAGTTATCGACATAGGCTGCTACTCCCGGCCCAGCGTCATTGGTCTTGTCATAGAAACTAAGGATAGGGACAATCGAAGTGGTCGGATTACCTTCCGCATCTGTCTCACGAATGGTCCCTGTCATGTTGAGGGTGTGCCAGGTATCTGCTTCAAGAGAATCCCAATTCCATTTTTGATTGTTGTTTTGTTGGTTGATACCGTTCCAACGGATGATCATGTTAAAGCGATCCGGACCATCGGCCGTATTAAATGTCGTGTCACTGGGGATATAAAGATCAATCTGCATATCGAAAGTATCTTGGCCAGGAACAGACTCAGTCGGAAGATTCAGTGATCCGGGCCAGGGCGCTCTGAGCTCTCCCCACGGACTGGTACCGGCCGGATCTCCAATATTAACAGATCCCACATTGCCGCGACCCGAATCGGTCGGATCAGCGATTACCGTAGTCTTAGCGTTATTATTACCGGCATTAAGTCCCCTGATATTATCGAAGTTATCCTCAATGAGAACAATCACATTCGCCTCTCCAACTTTGCCGCTGAGGTTCACGAGCTGGTCATCATCATTGGAGGCAATCTCAAGGACCGCCTCAAAAAGACCCAGTTCACCATCAGGATCAAAATTAATATCAATGTCCACGCTCTGGCCGGGGTCAATACTCAATGGCAAGTCTGCAGAAAGAGAAAAAGAGTCCTTATTTGCACCCGACAGCGTGAGCCCTGTCACCTCAAGGATCTCATCCTCGCCATCATTAATAATGGTCAAAGCCTCAGAATAAGGTCCCTGACCCTGTTCTAAATCACCAAAAGAAAAATCTGATGCCACGACTAAATTCGGATCATCAGGCTCTGGAGACACGGAAACCTCCAAAACAAAATTGTCCACATAAGCAGCCACTCCAGGCTCAGCGTCATTGGTCTTATCGTAAAAACTTAAGATTGGGATGACTGAAATGGTTGGATTTCCTTCCGCATCTGTCTCACGTATGGTCCCAGTCAAACTGAGTGTATGCCAGGTATCTGCTTCTAGTGAGTCCCACTCCCATTGTTGATTGTTGTTTTGTTGGTTGATACCGTTCCAACGGATGATCATGTTAAAGCGATCCGGAGCATCAATGGTATTGAAAGTCGTGTCAGAAGGGATATATAAATCCACCTTCATTGTAAAAGTATCGGTTCCGGGAACTGACTCTGGAGGAAGATCAATCGATCCTGGCCAAGGCGCTCTCAACTCTCCCCAAGGAGAGGTGCCGGAAGGATCTCCAATATTAACGGAACCCACATTGCCTCGACCTGAATCTGTCGGATCTTCAATGGTAATGGTTTTACCAGAATTGTTGCCATTGCCGAGCCCATTAGTCGTATCAAAATCATCCTCAAGAATAATGATGTTTTGAGCATTTAAGAATGAGCCAAGTAAAAGACCCGATATCAGAGAAGATAATATTTTTTTCATATTAAAATAAAATTAGAGCCTAACAACTCTTAGGTGAATGAATTCTTAACGACTTTTCCTCTGCAGAGAAAAACTAAAAATTCATTGTGAGTTTAAACTTAGCGCCTGCGACGTCTAAGAAAAAGAAGAGAACCAAGGATGCCAAGGACACCCACGCTGGGCTCAGGAATTGCACTTGTCGTTACTGAAATACTAACATTGTCAATGTAGGCAGCAACACCAGAAACTGCGTTATTAGTTTTGTCGTAAAAACTTAAAATTGGAACGATGGAAATGGTTGGATTTCCTTCCGCATCTGTCTCACGTATGGTCCCAGTCAAACTGAGGGTATGCCAAGTGTCCGCAGCAAGGGAATCCCAGTTCCATTTTTTATTGTTGTTTTGTTGGTTGATACCGTTCCAACGGATGATCATGTTAAAGCGGTCCGGACCGTCAGCAGTATCAAAAGTGGTGTCATTAGGTATGTAAATATCAGCCTGCATCACAAACGTATCTGTACCGGCAATGGCACCAGCAGGAAGGTCAATGGATCCTGGCCAAGGCGCTCTCAATTCACCCCAAGGACTGGTGCCGGCCGGATCCCCAATATTGACTGAACCAACATTACCACGACCGGATCCGGTAGGGTCTGCTATCGAGCTAGTCTTGGCTGAGTTGTTACCAGTGCCAAGCCCATTCGTAGTATCCCAATCGTTTTCAAGGATCGTGGTAGCTGCGTTAGCTGTAAATGAAAATAGAATTAAGAAAAGAAATATAGGAGCTTTCATTTTTTGTGGGATAAGTGATTTATTTAGCATCTAGACAGTAATTATCAAGATTAAAATAGTCATTTTCATTTATTTTAGTCGAAGGCAAAATTGATAATGGAAACTTTTTTTTAAGGGTTCTTATCGAACCCAAGATTATGTTTTGATCGGAAGATCTGGAGATCTCCACCATTTTGGCCAAGGAGAAGCTCCAGAGTGCCATCCCCATCAAGGTCAGTAGCAATTAAGCGCCTCGGGTCGGCCCTTGAGAAAAATCCGCTGTCATCCGGCCAGATCTCATCCAACTGACCATTATCCTTCGCTATCAATATGACACCAAGGCCTGCATTCATGCGGCCAGTCTCCCTCTGAGCAGCGTTAAAGTTTTGAGCTAGAGCGATGTCCTTTCGACCATCCCGATTGACGTCAGTTAATACAATATCCATGACCGGTGCCATCTGCGATAGTAAAGGCAGGGGCTCGGCGATGAATTTACCTTTGCCATCATTACGGAACAGCATTGTGGAAAGAGTATTCACTTCAAGACGCTTGGATTCTTTGATTGCCTGGGGCGTATAAATTTCACGAATCGTCTTACTCGCAAAAGAAGAGTAAGTAGGAACCCTATCAACCAAATGAGGCATGGCCGTGGTCGAACAGCTGCGGCCTCGGACAGGGAGGAGTTTGCCTTCCTTGTACTGAGCTTCGACAAGTTGCAATGTTCCGTTACCTCCAAAATCAGCTGCAAAAATTGTTGCGGGTTTCTCTTTTGATACGCTGTACTTGGTATTGGTTCCAAAGTTACCGGCAATGATATCATTATCACCGTCCTGATCCACGTCTCCGGCTACAACACAGTTCCACCAGCCAGTGAAATCATCGAGACCTAGGCTCTCTGTAATTTCATGGAACCCATCTTCTTTGTTCTGGTAAACCCGGACCGGACCCCACTCCGTGGCCAAGATAAGATCAGCTCTCTTATCACCGTCTATGTCAGACCATTTCACATCAGTGACCATGCCAGAGGAACTAGCAGAGCATTGGATTTTTGAAAATCGCCCCGCCTCATTTATCAATAGCACACTCTCGGGACCAGTCGGATAATTCCCAGGGACGAACCGGGATCCTACAAAAAGATCCAAATCACCATCATTATCAAAATCATGGGCCGCAACCCTACTTCCACTAAGATTTAAATCTGGCAAAATGCTCTTTGGAGCACGGCTTAGTTGGCCTGATCCGTCGTTAAGGTATAGCCGGTCCTGGTAATGCTCATGACCGGCAGCCTGACTGGCTCCACCACTGACCACGTAAAGGTCCTGATCACCGTCATTATCAGAATCAAACCAAAGGGCATCAACGTCCTCATAGATTTGATCCGCCTTTAAGGCAGGACATGGCGTGCGTCCGAATTGCCCTTTCTTATTCTGGATGAATAAAGCACTTTGCCTATCCCTCGCCGCACCAATGAAAACGTCCTTGTCCCCGTCAGAGTCCACGTCACCAATTGCAAGGGCCGGACCAAACCTGGAAAGTCGGTTAGGCAACAAAGGTTGTGATGTGAAATCATTGTAGAAATTCTCACTGTGGATAAAATTGATCCCAAGAGCCTCATCGATTTGAGAAAATAACCGGGCCTTAGGATTCGAAGCTTCGTCAGGGGATCCTGTCGTTCCTGTTCCGGATTCCGTGATCCGGTAATGCCAATCAGGAACAATGTTTTGGACTTTTTGTAAATGCCCACTCGGCCAATTAATGATGAGTTCTTCGGGGTCACCCCAAGAAGAAGGCCAACCAAAATGAATGACCGGCTCGGCACCGCTCATGTAACCGCGTGAGCTGGTCATGATGCGGTTCATTAATTGACCGTTAGGCATCTTCAAAGTGAGTCGGGCACCAAGACCAAAATAATTACTCTCTATGCCCTTAAGATAAACAAGCATCGACCGGTGACTATGACTAGAAGCACCTTTTTGAGAATTGTTACCTAAATTCATATAAATACCGACCGGGTCATTCATGTTATTGACCACAACATCCAGATCCCCGTCACGGTCAAGGTCGGAGAGGACCGCACCATGACTGACCGTTTCCTCGTTCAGTCCCCAGTCATCGCCTGGCTTCTCAAACTTAAAATTACCACGGTTACGAAAGGCCAAGTTCTTTTCCTTTAATCTTGGTGAATCGAGAAATATTTTCCTGAGCTCCTCAACAGTTGCACCATTCGCACCGGCCTGACGCATCCTGATGCTCTGGTCGGCGTCCTGAACGTTGCGCTCAATGCCGTTCGTGAAAAAGATATCCTCTAACCCATCATTGTCGAGATCACCAAAGATCGCGGCCCAGGTCCAATCAGTGCTGTCAATCCCTGCATGGAATGCGACATCGATGAATTTTCCGGTTCCCGTATTCACATGCATAACATTACGCATGTACTGGCGAGGCTCGAGATTATCTAGGAACCATGCCGTGTCAGTCATTGCTCCCATCATCGTTTTCTGCTTGAAGTGAGTCGTGGCAGACATATCAGAACTAAGATAATCAAAGCGGCCATCATTATTAATGTCCGCAAAGTCAGAACCCATTGAATACCATGAAGTGTAGGCCAGGGCATCCTTTGTCACCTCCTCAAATGTGGAATCCCCATTATTTCGGTAAAGATGATCCGGTGTATGGAAGTCATTGGAAACATAGAGGTCAGGCCAACCGTCATCATTATAATCCCACCAGACCGCTGAGAGACCATGTTCGCGGGCAATGTTAATACCGGAATCACGGGTCACGTCTACCAGCTTAGGCATACCACCTTTGCCTACACCGTCGTTACGAAAGAGTCGGTCATGAGTGCCAAGTTCGCGAGGCAGTCCATCAATCATTTCAAATTGATCGGCCTGGCTCGGGTGGGCCCGAACGATACCACTATTGTCTTTCTTGGTCAGGACCTTTCCTTTGAACATTTCTTTGATCGAAATGAGCCGTGTCGAGGTGCGATAAAAATCCAGGTCCCCGTCCCTGTCATAATCTGCAAAAGCAACCATGGTCGGTGCGCGGTAGGGATCTTTGCTTCCCCCCACAAAACCTCCACTGAAAGTACCCTTTCCCTGATTCATATAAATTTCGTCAGGATTGCCCTTGTTGCATACGTAGAGATCGAGTTGCCCGTCATCATTGATATCAGCAAAGGCGGCACCTGATCCCCATGACTCGGTATCAACAATGCCCGCCTCTTCTGTTACGTCCTCAAACTGCCATGGAGATTTTTGCCTGAACAGTTTATTGGGTCCGTCCTGTGAGACCATGAAAAGATCAGGTAACCCATTATTATCATAGTCTCCAACGCTCAGACCGGCTCCACTGAATAAATAATTTTTAATGTTTTCATTATTGAGTCGGTTGCGAAAATTCACTCCGATCGATGGGCCGTTTTTCCGGTAGAACCTTGCTCCGGAACTTTTCTTGGAATCGGAGATCATTACATTTCTCCTTAACTCCTTGCCCTCTACCCATTGATCTAATTGCTTGAAAGGGACCAATTCCCATTCAGTCTCAGCCTTAGAAGCTGTCTGTTCTGGCCTCGATCCATCACCACATGAAAAAAACATGAGTGGTAGAAAAATACAAAGGACCGGGTACGACTTCATTTTTATATCCATTCCTAATGGCCATTTATAGCTCAATTTTGTGTTCTTTGCTCCTAAGAAAATTAACCCTCCCCACAAACTAAAAAAAGCATTATGGTCTGAATAGGAGCTCCTCGAGAAGCTTCATCAAAAAAATCCTCAACTGCTCAAAGAAAAAAATGTTCATTCCCCGCATTTTAAAGTCTGTATTGACCGGACTTCTTACCATTTGTCCGTTCCTTTGCATTGCCCAGACAATCGTCATCAATGAAATCCATTACGACGAAAGTGACAAAATTGTCCGGGCCGAATTCATCGAGCTTTATAATGCAGGCGAAGACACAGTTGATCTGTCCGGCTGGTATTTTTCCGAAGGCATCGATTATAACTTTCAGGAAGGGACCACTTTAGGATCTGGAAATTATCTCATCATCGCAGAAGATCCTCAGACCATTGAATCCCAGTTCAAGATCAGTGATGCTCTTGGACCGTTCGAGAACGGGACCACCTTAAAGAATTCCGGTGAAAAAATTACACTGCGTGATCCGGACGGAAATAAAGTAGACGAAGTTAATTATTCGCTTGGATTCCCCTGGCCCATGGTCGGGGATGAGAGGGGGGCTTCTTCGGCCAGTCCATCGATCGAACTCATCAATCCGAAACTGGACAATGATCTTGGAGGGAACTGGAGAGCTTCAGGTTTTCCTGTAACCACAGCGACTGTTGCTGGTGGGCCAAAAAAATTCATCAGCTCGGGCGATATCTGGGAATACTTAGACAACGACAGTGATCTTACCGAATCTGAGTGGGCCACGGACTCCTCCAACACTGATAATTGGAAGAGTGGACCGTCCCAGCTCGGTTACAATGAGGGTGACGAGGCGACCCTAGTCGGGGACGGAGATGGAGACTTTAGTACTTCTCCACGTGCTGTGACGACTTATTTCCGCACCAGCATCGAAGTTTCCCAGGTCGAGGGATTCTCCAACATGCTGTTCCGATTATTACGTGATGACGGGGCCGTCATTTACGTGAACGGCGTAGAAGCATTCAGGGACTCCATGCCTGAAGGAAAAATTGATGCTGAGACTCTTGCCAGCAGAAGTCAGGGAGGCTCCTCTGAGAGGACCTTCTATGAGTATAGTGTTTCTCCGAGCCTGTTCACGAATGGAACCAACGTGATCGGTGTAGAAGTTCACCAGAGGAGTACCGGTAGCAGTGACATGAGCTTCGATCTTGAGCTGATCGGTGAGGTCGGAGGGACGGTTTCAAATGCCACTCCCACGCCCGGCTCAAGGAACAGATCCTATTCATTAAAATCTCCTCCTCAATTAAGGCAGGTCAAACACAGTCCCGTAGGACGGGAGCAGGAAAAAGATAAAACTATAAAATCAGGTGAAGAAGTTCAGGTCAGCGTCAAGGCCACTGATCCTGAAGGAGTAGCTCAAGTCATGTTGGAATACCAGATTGTGAAACCGGGCGATTACATCGAATATGATGATCAACGATATAATAGCGATTGGGTTGTTCTGGAAATGGTCGACGACGGGACCCGAGGAGATACTACCGCAGCAGACGATATTTTTTCAGTCATTATACCAACAAACGTCCAAAAGAACCGGCACCTGATCCGTTACAGAATCCTTGCCACTGACGTGAGCGGAGTCTCTATCAGAGGACCCTATGAAAATGACATGGGTTACAACTTTGCCTATTTCGTTTATGACGGCACACCGGACTGGAGTGGTTCGGCCCGCTCGAACGGCTCAAAGACCACTTTTCCCGGCTCCCTCATGTCAAGCATCCCCACTTATTTTTTACTGACTAAAGAATCATCAGTGACCTCTTCCCAGTTCGGAGGATACGGAGGATCAGAATACCAATGGAAAGGAACACTCGTATACGATGGCAGAGTTTATGACCATATCAGGTACCGGCCCAGGGGCGGAGTTCACCGGTTCCAGTTCGGGAAGAATTTTTGGAAGTTTGATTTTAACCGAGGAAGACGGTTCCAGGCCCGTGACCGGGCAGGTAAAAAATACAAGACGAAGTGGGACAAGTTAAACTTCTCATCAATCGTCCAACAGGTGAACTTTGGAAATAGAGGTGAGCAGGGCCTATTCGAGAGTGTTGGATTCAAGTTGTTCGAGCTTTGCGGGGTCGAGTCATGCAAGACCCATTACCTGCAATTCTATGTAATAGACAATGCCAGCGCCTCAGGGGCGAACCAGTACAGCACTGATTATTATGGTCTATTTCTAGCCATCGAACAGATGGACGGGCAGTTCTTGGACGAGCATGACATGCCGGACGGGAACCTGTACAAGATTGAAGGACACAATGGAGCATCCAATAATCAGGGCCCGGCACAGGCCACTAACAGGTCCGATGTGTCATCATTCATCAGCGGTTACCGCAACAAGAACCCCAGCGCAGATTGGTGGCGTGAGAATCTGGACGTTGAAAAATACCTCAGTTACCGAACGATCGTTGAAGGAATCCATCATTACGACATCGCCTACGGTAAAAATTATTTCTATTACCACAATCCTGAAACCGGCAAGTTTCAGGTACACCCCTGGGACCTGGACCTGACCTGGGCCAACAACATGTACGGTAATGGCAACCATGATTTTAAAAACAAGGTCGCAAATAACTCAGCTTTCAGGACAGATTATAGGAACCGTGTCCGTGAAATCATGGACCTAATCTATAACGAGGATGAGGGCTACAAACTCATTGATGAAATGGTCCATGATGTCTGGTCGCCTGAGGGCCCGACCCTAGTCGATGCGGATCGCCGGTTATGGGACAATCATCCACGATTAAATCACAAGGACCGTTACTATGACATTGCCTCGACACGTGACTTTGCCGGAATGATCCAGGTATTAAAGAAATACATTGTTTCGCGAGGAAACTGGATGAGGTCTAGCCTCCTCTCAGACAGAAATTCGATTCCACAGAAACCCACGATCCGGTTCACTGGTGACGGGAACTTTCAGGCAAGTGATCTTCGCTTCTCCACCAATAATTACCGGAGCCAATCGAACTCCGCATTCTCTGCAATGGAATGGCGGTTAGCTGAAGTCTATAATCCCACCGTAAATGGTTATGTGGAAAAAGATCCTTACATCTATGAAATCCAAAATCCTACCCTTTCTGGAGAACTGACAACATTCGAATCAAATTATCAGTTCTTACCAACATTTGCCAGGGTCGGTCGCACTTACCGTGCACGGGTACGGCACAAGGACACTCAGGGCCGGTGGAGTCACTGGTCAGACCCTGTTCAGTTCGAGGTCACGAGCCCAGAAACTAGTGCCTATGTCGATTCGTTAAGGATCACAGAAATCCACTATCACCCTAACGAGGCAAATCTAGCCGAGCAGGAACAGGGATGGAGCACATCTGACTTTGAGTATATTGAATTGCAGAATGTCAGTGCATCAGATCTTGATCTTACGAACTTACGAATCACCAAAGGGGTGAATTTTGACTTTGCACCCGGAACCATTATCAGAAGTCAAAACTATCTGCTCGTGGTAAGAAACCGTGCCGCTTTCGAGTCCCGTTTCGGTGCCGGAATTCCAATCGCTGGAGAATGGGAAGAAGGGAACCGACTCGATAATGGAGGAGAAAATCTAAAACTCTCCTACGGTGCCGGAATTCCGATCATTGAATTTGCCTATGATGATGCGGATCCCTGGCCCGAAGGACCGGATGGGAACGGTTTCAGTTTGAACCTTGAAGATCCGGGAAATACTCAGAATCATGCAAATGCTGGCTCTTGGTACTCAGGTTCAACTTCTCCAGGATCGATAGCAATCAAAGTAGAACCTCCCCTCCATCTAATCGTTCTGGAAGATCCTTTACGATTCGAATTCAATAGCGTTAAAGATAACACCTATCACATTGAGGTTTCTGATGATCTCAGCAAATGGATTACTGTAGAAAAGATAGTGGCCACGGGTGAAAAGACCCTTCACAAACCAATCCTGAACCCTATAGAAAAACTTAAATTTTTCAGGGTCCGCCAAGGATCTAATTAACGAAATCCTATAGTCCTAAGCATCCTTTTCTAAGAGCCAGGCAAGGTTAAAACGAGCCATCCAATCCTTACCCGCTAGTAAGTAGATAATGCCTTCGCTGGGAGTTCCTTTGCGTCCCGCAGCCATCCATGTGTAATTACCAGGTCCTTTTTGAATTAAACGGTTCACGGGCCAAGTCTTACCTCCATCGAAGCTCACCCAAACCGTAATATCAGTTCGTGTGGATCGATTTCCTGGAGAGCTAAACAACAGAATATCGAGACCCTCATAAGGTAATCGAAGGAGTCCTGCCTTACACCCATAGACGTCAGGTGGGCCATCAAAGAGTTCATCATCCTCATGTTCGTCTACCCAAGTTTCTCCGGCATCATGACTATAAGCAATGCGCCGGTTACCGGGCCGCATATGTGTTCTCGAGTTATGATAGATGGTGCCATCTTTTAACTCAACGAGACCAGACTCTCCTGTCCCCTTCAGAGGAAAAGGTTCCGATGAATTCCAGCTCTTCCCACGGTCATCACTATAGAGGGCCATAGCGTAGAGATCATTAAAGCGTTTCCTATTCTTACCTTTGTTTAGATATTCCACGAATACCCTTGCAGGCATCAGAAGTCGTCCCTTCTTCGGGCCATTCTTAATAGTTACTCCCGGGTCACAGGCACCGTTAGTGGCAGGGATCCAACCATCCTTTCCCGGCTTGATAGTGGTATCTTCCATCTTCCATGTCTTACCATGATCTTTACTGCGGAAGAGTTTTTGAGCCGTCTTTAAAGTCGTCATGAAAACCATGATGTCACCGTTCACTTCATCAACCATCACATTTCCAAGGCCCGTCCAGTTATTATTGGGGTACCTGCCATCATCGCTCATATCTCCATCAACTTCGATCATGTCTCCGACCTTCGATTCCTTGGTCCAGGTTTTGCCTCCATCTTGGCTACGCTTTACGCTAATATATTTAGCCTGATCAGTGCCGGAGTTGTACCCTTTGAAAACAAGAACTGACCCATCCATCGCAACAATAACCTGCCCTATCGGAACTTCCTCATCCCAGACTTGGAAAAAGGGCTTCTATTCTGGAGCCTCCGACGGAATGTTCTTGGAAATTTCCTCCGCACAGAGTGATTCGTTCAGAGTCATCAAAAGAAAAGCTTGAAGAGCTAATGACAGGATTGAGTTCAGATTCATTATCTAAATGAGAGTTCAGTAATTAGCCCCTGAAATAGGGGAATGGTGGGCAGGAGAGGATTCGAACCTCTGAAGGCATAGCCAGCAGATTTACAGTCTGCCCCGTTTGACCGCTTCGGTACCTACCCATTAATTGGTGGGGGCTGAGATAAAAGCTGAAAAGAGCCGTATTTGCAAGAAGTTTTAATCTTTCTGGTCCTTCTTCTCCTCTGCTTTTCCGGGATTTAATACTTTTCGCTGAACCAATTGATACCTTCCTCCCCTCCCAACGGACTCATAATCCTTATCTGCATCCTTCGTTTCTTTTCTTCTATCATAGAAATGGACCTGCCCTTTGCCCTGAACCAAACCGACCGGACCTTTGACAATTAGAGCCGTTCCCTCATCTATCCCAATGCCAAGTATCTGCGGAAAACGGTCCACGACTGAAGCCAAGTCCTTGAAACGGTTCCTCTCAGCAAAGTGCTGGTCAACAGCGACTCCTTCCAAAAATCCAAGACCCTTTTCATAGCCCTCAGCCATCATATCCTGATTGCCAAGTGGATTACCTCGCACCAAATACTCTGCCTGAATCGATGCCCCAGCAGAACTACCCATGATGACGCCGCCTTTCTTAAGAACCTCACGCATGAGTCCTAGGGCCTTGGTATCATGATAAGCATCAACAAAACGCCACTGCCGCCCACCACCGAACCAGATCCCGGTCGCTCTTTTAAGGACCTGCAAATATTCATCCCCATCGACTTTGCTTAAAGTTCTCTCTGATAAGACAGTCACCTCCTTTGCACCCAATTTACGGAACGCATTTGCAATGGACCCGCTATCTTCGACCATCGAATCTGGAACCGCGGTCGGTAAAACAACAATAGAAGCTTGGTCACCCCCCGCTATTTGAATAAATCTTTTCGTCACGGCTCTGGGCATAGCACCACCTCCTATAATGATAAGTGCCCCCTTCTCAACTCTTGGATCAGAAAGTTTTTGTGGAGGAAAGTCAGGGCCGTTCCGGGCAACTGCAGCGAATCTCAATGCCGTGAGATCAGCAGCCCTTGACCCTTCATTTAAAATAATATTCTTTTCTTTACGAGTATCAGAAGCAGCCAAAGTAATATTAATTTCACCTTCACCAAGTAACCGCATGGCACGGCCTCTAAGGATAAGCGAAGAACCCTTTGCAAAATCATAACGGACTGTCCCTCTTTTCTGTTTTAATTCCTCTGCTAACGAATATCTGATCTCAGCCCCCGGAAAAATATCAGCACCAGAAATTCCAAAACCTTCAATTAATCGCCCCCCGGCACCGAGCACAGCTCGTCTATTAATTAAAGATTTAATCGAGTCAAGATACTCGCAATTCTTAAGGGATTCAGGGCCCTGACCAACAAGCCAGAGACCAGTAGCAGTTTTAATATTCTCCTGAACTGTGTCTGATTCTAATGTCAGTAACTTACTAACGTTAACTTTTTCCTTAGAAATTTTCTCCTGAATTGTAGTAGCATGATCCTTCGAAGTCTTAGAGCCATCTAAAACCAAGATAACAATCTTCGGTTCCTCACCAGAAAAGTCATAAAACTTCTGTAATGACTCATCATTAACAGACTCCGCTGATAATATAATAGCGCCCCTGATACCGGCCGGATTTATTCTCTCAGAGCAGAGGCCCGAGCATAATAACGCAAAAAAGCATATAAGAAATGGCGAGAAACGCTGAAATAACATGATATCCGCAAAAACGACCTAATCCCAAACCAAGAAAAAAACCTTAATTCGATTCTTGGGATCCTCGGTTCCAGTAAATGACAACGTTTTTAGTCGCTCTTCCAGCCGCGATCACATCGATTTTCCCATCGCCGTTCAGATCACTCAACTTAAGGTCTTCGCAGGCGATTCCATTATCATCAAGGGTATGGGACTTCCAGCCCTTATCCGCCTCTTCATATATCCGGATTCCAACTTTACCATCCTTGTTAGGACCTCTCCAGCCCACAACAACTTGAAGCTTACCTGTACCAAGAACATCAGCTAACCCGAGAGCGTGCCCCTGATTCAAAGAATCATCAAGAACGATCCTAGTCGGTTCCTCGTCCGAAGAGGCTGGTGAAGCATATACCACAAGCTCGTTACCATGAAATGGCTCAATGGCAGTGATTAGACCATCGCTTACATTTCCGCGATAGGCCCTGACCTCACCAACACCCTTTGAGAGCGGATTCTTGACCATGTGAATCGATTTCCAAGGACTCTCTCCAGTGCCCTTACCAGAATAACGGATACCTTTTATCCCTTCCTTACCACCGAGAATAATTACCTCTTCTCCCGTCTTTTTGCTGAACGTGATCAAATCAAAATTGTGTGTGATGTGAAAGCTCGCATCGACAAGTTCGCTGCCCCAATTTCCTTCCTCAGGCTTTTCTCCAGGAACATAAGCCAATAGACGCACAGGATCGCCTTGACCTCCCTTATTTCCTCTTCCATGAAGGGGAAGTACGAGGAGTCGGTAATCTCCAGTAGAATCAGTGTGATCACTTAGTTCATTTTCACCAACCTTCATCCAGTGCATTCGGTGCACGGTAGGTTCATGAGCGCTCATCTTGACTGATCCCCAGAGACCAGTCGGATCTTCCGGCCGAATCAAATAATGAACTGACCCTGATTTCTCCGCGTCCGTTGTTTCACCAGGATTCCAGTTAGCGCCTACAGCAACTTCAACCTTACCATCACCATCAATGTCCCTCGAAGCGATGCAAACATTGTCAAGGAAACGAGTGCCTACACGTGGGTTCAGATTCTCTGCCATGACGAAACGTTTCCAGTCCCCGTTCCGGTACCAGACAATCTGCGACTTATCTGCCAGTAGAATGTCTAGCTTCTTGTCACCGTCCACGTCACCAATGGATAAACCATAACCGATTGAAATTTTAGCATCGATCACTTGTCTCTCAAATTTAGGTTCTGAGCCGATAGCCAGATCCAATTGAGTCATGAAGGTACTAATAGAGAACAATATCAAATAACGGAAAAACAACATAAAAAATAGAGTATGAGATGTCAGGCCAAGTGTTAAGCGTAAAAGTTATTATCTTTGAAAAAAAGAATTCCTTATCCTGAAATGGACATTAGCCTCACACTCTGATAAGAAGCCTGCGGAATGATCCGCTTTTTCCCTATCTTAATTACTTCGGCCATACTCTTCTCAGGGTGTCAGTTTAGGGGAATCCATAGACCTCAGCGAGAAGCTTCTCTCATGACCCCCGAATCATGGATCAGCGCCTCCAAAGCCAACAAAGGAAAGATTAAAAGAGGGTGGTTGAAGAATCTGGGTGATTCTCAATTGATTAAAATCACTGAAGAAGTCCTCAATAACAATCATGACCTTAGAGTGTCCGCACTCTTACTCCAATCAGCAAAAGAAGGAACCATCATAGGAAGAGCGGCTCGTTTTCCCTCCATTAATCTCGGAGGATCAAGTTCCAGATCAAGAAGCAATCAAGAACCACCTAATTACTCTTCGAACTACGGTCTAACGTTGGCCGCTTCTTGGGAAATTGATCTATGGGGAAGGTTAAGGAATCTGGACCGAGCCCAATATGAAGACCTGGTAGCAGCCAGAGCTGATTATGAAGCGGCCAGACTATCACTCGCAGCCAACACAGCAAAGTCCTGGTTTAACCTTATCACTGCGCAACAACTTCTAGAACTCGCAGAAAAGACAAAGAAAAGTTACGATGCCAATTATCGAATCACTGAACGTAATTACAAAGCAGGTGACGTGACAGCAAGCCCGCTCGCCGTGCAGTTCGCTAGGAATCAGGTCGCCTCAGCAGAAAGAAACCTGATCAATCAAAAACTTGCCAGAAAGGAAGCAGCGAGAACAGTCGAGCTTTTACTTGGAAGGTATCCAAACGGTGAACTCCAAAGTGGCAATATCCTGCCAACACTTAAAGGAAAAATACCTGCCGGGATACCTTCAGAAATGTTACTTCGAAGACCTGACCTTGTGTCTGCCTCAGCAGCCATTCGGGCATCCGCAGAACGAGCAAACGCATCCAGAAAAGATCTCTTCCCTTCATTTTCACTAACAGGGAGAGGATCCACATCAAGTTCTAAGCTTGATCAATTAATTTTAGATCCTGAAGCCATAGCCTGGAGCACTGCAACTTCAGTGGCACAGACCCTTTTCAGGTCCGGGGCTAAGACTGCGAGTGCAAGAATCGCTCTGCAGCAAAATGAACGGACAATTAGACGTTTCTCCAGCCAAATGCTGAGGGCTCTGCGTGAAGTTGAATCTGCACTTTCAACAGAAATCTCACTTGCCGAACAAGCAAAATTCCTAACAATCGAATTACGTCAGGCCGAACTGGCAGAGAGACAGGCAGGAAGGGATTACTCAGAAGGATTAATCCGAATCATTTCAGTCCTCGAGGCTCAGAGAAGGGCCGTCGCCTCAAGAAGAGCAATGATCTTCCTAAAAAACCAAAGGCTTCAGAACAGGATAGACCTGCACCTTTCCTTGGGTGGCGATTTTAAAACTGGCCCCTAGATTAATGCAATCCGTGCAAATTGCGCTAAGGTTCTTTTGTAATAAATTACAACTTCTTGACCCTGAGGTTACGAACAGAAAATTTAAGACCGTGGTCCTGAATGGCAATCTTACCTGCTCCGGCAAGTTTTTTACCTTTTGGCTTCTTGGCGGCAAGATCCAAATTGTCCTGGACCTTTTTGCCGTTCAGTACAACGGACACCTTCCCTTTACTCATCGTCAACTGCATGAGGTTCCATTCACCTGCAGGCTTCGAAGCATTGGTTAAAGGCCCGGACGTCTGGATGATACCGCCCAGATCATGTTGCCCAAGCTTCTTCTTACCGTAACAGTCCAGAATCTGAACCTCAAACCCATGTGCCGTTGCATCAGACTCATCATAGATGCGGAAATAAAGACCAGAATTTCCGCCCTTGCCATGCTGATACTCAAATTCAAAAACAAAGTCCTCATAGTCTTCGGTTAACCACAAGTAAGAACCGTAACGGGTCCAACCTTTCTCGCCTGGACGAGGTTCAAGGTAGAGCGAACCGTCACTTTGAACTTTCCAGTTCCCTTCAGTCTTTACGGACATTCCATTTCCCGTGAACGTGGTCCAGCTTCCTTCCTTCTTAACCTTGGGCCCTTCTTTCCCATTAAAAATTGAAGCGAATCCGTCCTCTGCGAATGAAGGAAGAACAAAAGAAAAAAGACTGATCGAGGAAAAAATGAAAAGTTTCATAGTGAAATCCCTATCACATCACAATTAAAACGAAAACAATAATCAGTCCTTATTGTCGCTCTTTTATTAGTAATATTAATAAGAATTATCAATTTCTATTGAATTTTCAGTTAAAATTACCAGTCATAACATCACGTTGAGGTAATCTAGAAAGAGTTATTTTACGTTAAAGTAAATTTATTATTCCAACCACTAACATTATGAAAATTAAACATTTCAAAACTTTCATCGCCATCGCCGGACTAGTAATAAGTCTGGGAAGCACATCCAACGCTCAAGAAGAAAAAGAAAGATCCCGTGGTGGACCTGAGGAAAAGCCACGCAGAGGATCCGAGCAAAGACCTCCTCGCTCAGAATCTCCTGGCCAACCTCAAGCAAACTCATTGTTCCAGGTACTTGACCGGAACCGTGATGGTAAATTGCAACAAAATGAAATCGATATGGCGGTAGTGATTTTGCGTCGGATGGACCAAAACAAGGATGGAGACGTGAGCCAGAATGAAATAAAATCTCTGCCGCGCCGATCCGAAAACTCTAATCAAAGACGTCCTGATCAGCAGAACCCAAACCAAAACCGCACATCCAGACGACCTTCACTTGAAACCTTTGATAAGGACGAAGACGGAAAAATCAGTAAAGAAGAAGCCCCTGATCGGCTCAAGGACCGGTTCGATGAAGTCGACAAGAACAGTGATGGATTCATTGATAAAGAAGAACAGACCGCAATGTTTGAAGCATTCAGGAGACGATTCCAGCAAGGACAGGAAAGACAGAACCGATCCAATCCAAACAGACCTGATCCAAACGCTGGCCAGGGACGTACAGAAAGACCAAGACGCCCGCCCGTGGAAAAAGAATAGAAGGATCTAAGTAATTCTCCGATGACTGTGAGAAGTCTCATGACGCGAATCACTTTAATTACTTGTCTTTGTGTTGCCGTTTGCTCTGAAAAGGGTAAGTCAGAATCTTCATTGAAAGATGAGGAACTCAAATTCTTTGAATCAAAGATCAGGCCAGTACTGGTCGAACAATGTTATCGTTGTCATTCGTCCGAGGAAAAGATCAAGGGTGGTCTGAGCATTGATAGCCGGGAAGGGATCCGTCACGGTGGCGATTCCGGTCCTGCTGTAGTGCCTGGAGATCTGCGTGGAAGTCTGTTGTGGACTGCAATCAACTGGGCCGAAGAGGATTATGAAATGCCGCCCAAGAAAAGGCTCCCGGCAAGTATCGTTGCCGACTTCAAGGAATGGATAGAAATGGGGGCCCCGGACCCACGAGTAGCCGAGAAAGCGATAGTCAAAACCCAGATTAATATTGAAGAGGGTAAGAAATTCTGGTCATTCAAGAAGCCGCTCAAAAAAGAGCCGCCTACCGTAAGCGACCAGAAATGGCCAGCATCAGACATTGATCACTTTGTACTGGCAAAGCTAGATTCCAATGGACTCAAGCCGGCAATGGATGCGAAACCTGAAACTCTTTTAAGAAGGATATACTTCGATTTAATAGGACTCCCACCTTCACCAAAAGAAATTAAAGCATATGCGACTGCATGGAAAAAGGATCCGAAGAATGCTTATCGGCTGGAAGTCAATAAACTGCTCGCGAGCGAGCGCTTTGGTGAGCGCTGGGGAAGGCACTGGTTGGACATTGCCCGCTTCGCTGAGTCAACCGGTAAGGATATTAACATGACCTTCCCGCACGCATGGCGGTACCGAGACTACGTCATTGATTCCATCAACGCCGATAAGCCATACGACGAATTTATTACAGAGCAAATCGCTGGGGACCTGTTGCCGATTAAAAACGATGCCGACTGGCAAGAAAATCTAATTGCTACCGGTTTTCTTGCTATCGGACCAAAGAATCTGAACGAACGGGACCCGCGCCAGTTCGCTCTGGATCTGGCCGATGAACAGATCGACACCACTACCCAAGCTATCCTCGGACTCACGGTCTCATGTGCTAGATGCCATGATCATAAGTTTGATCCCATACCCACAACAGATTACTACTCGCTAGCGGGAATCTTTTTGAACACCAAGACCTACTTCGGTACAGTGAACGTAATTCAGAATCGTCGCGGCACGAATCTTTTAGAGCTTCCCATAGCGGACAAAGAACCGATCGATCCTTTGGGCACGAATGGGATCTCAATTATTAAAAATCGTCTTGGAGATTCCGAGCAACGCTTCAATGAGCTGACCCGTCAGGCAAGAGAGGACCGGTCAGCGGGCAGGTCCAGTAACGCTCAGCAACAAGCGCAGAGGCTCCGTTCTCAAATCTCACAGATGCGAGCACGGTTAAATAGCGTTGATGAGGATGGCATCTCATTAACGCGTGCCATGGGCGTGCAGGACAGAGAAAAATTCATCCAATCAGTCGTTCTGATCCGAGGCGAACTCGATAAGCCTGCTCAAAAAGTTGATCGCGGATTTCCTCAGGTGCTTTGCAACGAACCAGTCAAATTATCATTGAACACTAGTGGGCGCCGTGAATTCGCCGAGTGGTTAGTTTCGAAAGAAAATCCACTCACTGCACGAGTCATGGTCAACCGAGTCTGGGGACACCTATTCGGTAACAGTATCGTCACCTCGCAGAACAATTTTGGAACAACTGGCCAAGCACCCAGTCATCCCGATTTACTTGACCACCTAGCCGTAAAATTCATGGAAGGAAAATGGTCAGTAAAATCGCTAATTCGAGATCTGGTTCTGACTCGGAGCTACCGTATGAGTTCCAATTTTAATCATGCAGCCTTTGTAAAAGACCCAGAAAACTTCCTGCAATGGCGTCATAGCCCAAAGAAAATTGATGCCGAGGCCTTACGCGACTCTATGCTCATCGTTAGTGGACGTTTGGACACGAAGCGTCCGATCGGTTCAGACATCGCTTGGGACGGAGATAACAGAGTTGGTGGTTTCCGCCGACCACGGGGCGGAAACGATCGCGATCGCCCGAACAATTACCGTTCAGCTTACCTACCTGCGGCCCGAGATAATTTACCTGAATCACTTGCCTTATTCGATCCTGCTGACCCAAATATTGTGACCGGAAAGCGCGAAGAAACTAATGTTCCCGACCAGGCCCTTTACCTGATGAATAACGCGTTTGTTATTGAACAGGCCGAGGCCATGGCGCTGCGTGTTTACAAAAGTGCAGAAACGAATCGCAATCGCATATCTCGGGCTTTTGCTATCGCATTTGCTCGGCCTGCGACGAATGAAGAAATTGATAATGCTCTGGCCTATCTGAGTAATTTTATCATCAGGGCTGGTACTGACAGTCAGAACCGTCAAAAGATCGAAAGACTTGCCCTTAATACTTTCTGTCAGTCTCTGCTCATTTCCGCCGAATTCAGATACCTAAACTAAACAATAATTCATAACTGACATGCTTAATCGCCGCGATCTTCTAAAATCCGCTTCTTCCGGAGTCGGATATCTCGCCTTTGCTGCACTCGCTCACGAGCAGGCCCTAGCTGAGTCAAAAGCTGATGGCCCGCTCTTCCCAAAAAAACCGCACTTCGAGCCAAGGGCAAAGCGCGTCATTTTTCTCTCCATGCGAGGCGCTCCATCGCACGTCGATATGTTCGACTACAAACCACAACTGATTAAAGATAATGGAAAGCCTGGAAAGTATGGTCGTGGCCGCGGCGGTAAGCTTTTAGGTTCACCCTGGAAATTCAAGCAACACGGTAAGAGTGGCCTATGGATCTCTGAACTATTGCCTGAAATCGCAACGCACGCTGACGATATATGCATGCTTCATGGTATGCATACTGATCTACCAAACCATCCACAAGCACAGACCATGATGCATACTGGAAGTTCCCAGTTCGTCAGGCCATCGATTGGAGCCTGGACGCTATATGGGTTAGGCACCAACAATGCTGATCTGCCCGGATTCGTTGCTCTCGGTGCACCAAACGGTAATGCTAATCATTTCGGCAGCAGTTTCTTGCCTGCTATATTCCAGGGCGCACGGTTCAGCGGTGACTCTCGCCGGCCCGGAGGTAATAACCGATTTGCACGCCGCGAACAGAAACCTAAAATTCCTAACATCGCCAACCCCAAACTTGACCGCGAATTGCAACGGGCACAGCTAGACTACGTACAAAGTTTAAACAAAGCTAAACTTGCCCGCGAAAAGCATGCTCCCGGTGTCGAGGGCGTCATTGAATCTCTCGAGCTTGGTTTCCGTATGCAGGACACCTTGCCTGAACTGATGGATACCACGGGCGAATCCAAAGAAACTCTGGAACTTTACGGTATCGGCTCCGGCGGCAATGATTCCTTCGGCAAGCAATGCCTGTTGGCCCGTCGTTTTGCTGAGGCCGGAGTCCGTTTCGTCGAACTCAGCCACGGTAACTGGGACCATCACCGGAACTTAACAAATGACCTCTCAGCACGTTGCAATGAAATAGATAAACCCATCTCCGGACTTCTCACTGACCTCAAACGTCGTGACATGTTGAAGGAAACACTGATAGTCTGGGCCGGCGAATTCGGACGTACCCCTCACGGACAAGGCGAAGACGGACGCGATCACAATAACAAAGGATACACCACCTGGATGGCAGGCGGAGGAGTAAAAGGGGGGCTAGGATACGGGGCCACAGATGAACATGGATACGAGGCCGTTGAAGGAAAGATGCACATCCATGACTGGCACGCAACGATTCTGCATATTTTGGGCCTCGATCACGAAAAGCTCACGTACAACCACGCGGGCCGTAATTTTAGGCTAACAGATGTTCACGGCGCCGTTGCAAAAGATATTCTTTCTTAGAAAAAGCTTATTTCAAGCCCAGTGCCTTGCGTAATACGGGCGCAAAAACTTCAGCCTGACGTAGGAAACCGAGATCGTTAGGATGCGAGCCATCGGTGGTACCCTCGGCGTCATCACCAAGCAGTGCGTCGCCGCCGAGATAGTGAAGGTTTTTCACTCCTGCAGCTTTTAACTCCTGATACGCCTTACTTAATGCCGCATGGTTATCGTCGTGGAATTTTGATTTATCCGGCACCAACCAGGAATTGGGAAAGCGTCTATCTTCCACAAGCACAATCGGAGTATCGGCTCGAGCCTTGCGCAACTGTTTCACCAGAGGAACACAGCGTTCAGTCACCATCGCTCCGTTCATGTTAGGCAGACAATCAATGATGTAAGCAGCCGCATCCATTTCGATCATGAGATCCCCTACTTCTTCATGCATTTTGCCATTGCCCGAAAATCCGATATTGATGACCGGCATATTAAGCCACCGGCCGAGAATCGCCGGGTACGCCATTCCGGGTCGCGACGCGCAGGCACCCTGAGTAATAGAGGTTCCATAAAAAATCAGTGGTCTGGCTTTGCGAGGCGCAAGTCCCTGAAAATTTGAACCTGCCGGCACACCAACAGCCAAAGACTCAGTTCCATTATAAAGCGGCAGATACAGTGCATACTCGCGCAGTTCCGGTTTAATTCCCCGCAAAAGCGTGACCTGCATTTCCTGCTTGGCTGGAAGAGTAGCTGCTGCCCAGCGCCATTTGCCCTTAGCATCGCGCGCATATAAATCCAGTCCACTCACGCCACTAGGCGGCATATGGGGCATGCCCAACCGCGAAGAGGCAACCTTCCACTTGGCGTGGACGGCATTAGCATCAGTCTTAAAGTGCACCATCATGCCCGCACTATGACGACTCAAATCCCAAACCGACTTGGTCACAGTTTTCTCTGCCTTGGCCGGGAAACGGTCAAACCACTTGGACCGTTCCTGATTCCCCCACCCTCGTCCTTCTATCCCCCACTGAGTAACGTCATACCATTGGACTTTGTCTTGAGCAAAAGCAGTAGCAGGTACCAGAAGAAATATGGCAATGAGTATCTTCATCACTTAGATAATATTTTAACTTCGCATTACTGAGCGATAGAGTGACTAGGCCAGTATATCCTTAACCACATGCCCGTGAATGTCAGTCAATCTGAAGTCCCTTCCCTGGTATCGATAAGTAAGTTTGCGGTGGTCTATGCCAAGCAAATGCAGAATCGTGGCATTCAGGTCATGAATGTGCATTGTGTCTGGAGTCCACTTCTCCTTACCTGGTTTTGGACGCATTGGCGTTCCGTCGGGATGGGCAATGTTATATCCATAATCATCCGTTTTACCGTACGTTATTCCCGACTTAATGCCACCACCGGCCATCCAGACTGAGAAGCATCGAGGATGATGGTCTCGTCCATAATTGTCCTTATTAAGTCCTCCCTGACAGTAGGCAGTTCGTCCAAATTCTCCACCCCAAACTATTAGTGTCTCATCCAACATTCCCAAACGCTTCAAATCTTTAATCAATGCAGCGCTTCCTCTATCAATGTCTTTGCACTGAGATTCGTGTTCGCGAGGAAGGTTTCCATGAGCGTCCCATCCCCTATGAAAGATCTGTATATTTCGAACCCCTCTCTGTGCCAGTCGCCTTGCATTGAGACAACAAGCGGCAAAACTGCCAGGGTCACGGGCTTCTTCACCATAAAGATCAAAGGTCTTGTCATCCTCTTTGGAAAGATCCATCAGTTCAGGCACTGAGGACTGCATTCGGTACGCCATCTCGTGCTGTTTTATCCGCGATAAAATCTCAGGATCAGCGAACCTAGAATATTGTTCCTGATTAAGAAGAGCCAAAGCGTCAAGCTGAGCTCTCCGATCCTTACTACTGACCCCTTTAGGATTACTAAGAAAGAGGACAGGATCGCCCTGACTTCTTATCAAGGTTCCCTGATGCTCCGAAGGCATGAATCCATTTCCCCATAACCGCCCAAATAGACTCTGCTCTGCAAATTTGGTCTTCGCATGCATGACAACGTACCCTGGTAAATTCTCATTCATGGTACCAAGACCATAACTTAGCCATGATCCAAGGCTTGGACGCCCAGGTATTTGACTCCCTGTCTGGATATAGGTTATGGCAGGGTCATGGTTAATGGCCTCGGTATATGTACTGTGCACAACACAAAGATCTTTGGCCACTGTCGCCGTATGGGGCAAAAGCTCACTGACCCATAACCCTTCATCATTATTTTCATGCTTCGTGAATTTGTATTTGCTTGGGCAGACAGGGTGTGTCTTCTGCCCGGCTGTCATTCCAGTAATGCGTTGACCGTCCCTGATATGGTCCGGTAGATTCTGCCCATACATCTCCTGCATTTTAGGCTTATAATCCCATAAATCATGATGACTCGGTCCACCACTCATAAAGAGATATATGACGCGTTTGGCCTTAGGCGCGTGATGAAGACCCCCATGAGATGTCGGTGAAGTCTTATCCAAACCGAAGGATTGATCATTGAAAAGTTGAGCCATGGCCGCAGTACCTAGGCCAAGAGCTGAACGCCCAAAGAGTTGTCGTCGAGTTAAGTTAAGATCAAATTCGCGAAGAGGATCAGGTGTTTGCATCGAACTATATATTTGAATAATTAATACATTAGAATGGCCACATCACTGGCCAAAACAATTGTTGTGAGTTGCGTCCAGGCAGCAAGATCAGTCGGAGGAATCTTTGCATCACGGGGAGCATCTCCTTGGGATATTAGGGCAGTCGCATCTTCTTGTGATGATTCGTACCTACTCCTCATATTATTCAACAGCGTCTCGCACACCTTCCTCTCAGGATCGGTCGGCTTACGTGAAGCGAGGAGCCCGAAAAGGAAATCCAAGCGGCGGCTATCATCTTTGGAACTTACAATCAAACGCTCTGCAAGCTTGCGTGACATTTCAATCCTTTGTGTCTCATTGAGAAGGCCAAGTGACTGCAATGCTGTGTTACTCCGCGAGCGCATGACACAACTAGACTCCCGCACAGGAGCATCAAAAAGAGTCATCATCGGGTGCGGGCTGGTCCGTTTCCAATACACATAAATACTCCTTCGGTAGAGGCGCTCACCCTTATCTCTCACATATTTCTTAGTATTACTTGCAGGGTGCATTAGCGCTAACCACATGCCCGCCGGCTGATAAGGCTTCACTCCTTCACCTCCCATAGTAGTATCAAGTAAATTACTTGCCCAAAGTCCTATGTCTCTAATGACCTCAGCATCTAGCCGATAACTCTGACCCCTCGCAAAGAGTCGATTGTCAGGGTCCTGAACTTCTTTACGCCATTTAGAATCCTGCTTAAAAGTCCTACTACTCACCATCAAGTGCAACATATGCTGTAAGTCCCATCCACTTTCCTGAAATTCAACGGCTAACCAATCAAGTAGGGCCGGATGCGTTGGCTGCTCTCCCTGCAAACCAAAGTCCTCAGGGGTCCGCACCAGACCATGACCAAAAATACGTTGCCAAACCCGATTAATGAGGACTCTAGAGACGAGTGGCTGATCGCTGGAAATCAACCACTGAGCAAGACCTAGCCGGTTCTTTGGTGCCTCTTTAGGCAAGGATCCCATCACAGCAGGAACGCCAGGTTCAAGTGAATCACCGGTAGGAAGATTATATTCTCCACGCTGAAGTATTTTTGTTTCGCGCGGTTTTTTCAAATCTTCAGTCACTAAAGTCGTAGTAAATCTCTTTTGTAATTCTCCAGTCTTTTTATTTAAATCAATGGCCCGTGACTGGAGGCTCTGCCCTTTCCAGGAACCGTTCGGATCTGCAATCATTGCAAAACGGGCACTATTATCCGACCCTTCCCAAGCCTTCTGATCTAGCCCTTTGACGGATCCTACAAGCTTGTTCGACTCTTCTAGAATCGCGACCCGCTCAGATTCAAGAACACTCCATGCTTCCCAATCCTGACCACTAGCCGGGGCCCTAAGTACTGGAGCATATTCATAACGGTTCCCATCCATTGAGCCTTCCGAAGTACTGTTAAAAAAAGCGAAAAGTTTATAGTACTCGACCTGCTCTATGGGGTCATATTTGTGAGTATGACAACGGGCGCAAGTCATCGTCGCTCCGAGGAGCACAGTTCCCAATGTTTCGGTCCGGTCAAAATTGTTCTTAGCTTGAAATTCTTTTGGTATTGCACCTCCCTCTGCAGTGGTTGGATTCATGCGTACAAAACCAGTAGCCACTCTTTGCTCAAGGGTCGGGTTCGGAAGTAAGTCACCAGCGAGTTGCCAAGTAATGAACTTATCAAAAGGTAAATTATCATTGAACGCTTTAACTACCCAGTCCCTGTATGGATAAATCCCTCTCTTATTGTCCAAATGAAGTCCATGCGTGTCACCATACCGGACAGCGTCCAGCCAGTAACGGGCCTGATGCTCTCCGTAACGAGAATTCGAAATCAATGAATCAACTAAGTGTTCGTAGGATTCAGGACTATTATCAGCCAGAAACTTGGACAGCTGAGAAGGTTCTGGCGGCAGGCCCGTCAAGACGAGGGCCACTCTCCTAGCGAGGACAGACCTTTCTGCTTCTGGCGCAAAATTAATATTTTCTTTCTTTAGACTTTCAGAAACAAAGTCATCAATGCCTTCTTTCCCCTTTTCTTTTTTAGGGAGAACAAAGGCCCAATGCTCAGCGTACTGACCTCCGCCTTTGATCCACTGACTCAACAATGTGCGCTCACCTTCAGTTAACTGTTTTTCAGCATCATCAGGAGGCATCGGATCTTCTTTGTCATGGATCCTAAAAAGGATCTCACTTTCCTTGAGTTTATCAGTATTGATTGCTCTGACCCCATCCCTGTCCGCAGTGGCCGCTGCAAAGGAATCTAGTCGTAGCTGCGAAGGCTTCTTGGAGTCCGGACCATGACATGCGAAACATTTATTAGAAAGGATCGGCAAAATCTTTCGGGCAAAATTAACGGGTTCACCTTGGGCTGAATGAACTTGAGATATGATCAAAATCTTAGATACAATGATCAACGGAACCAGATTCCAACGAAAAAATAAACTCATGATTGGCAACGGATAATAAGAATAATACTACAGATATACGATGAACTTTCCTAAAATATTATGAACTTTCTTTAAAAGCTTTGAGACTCTTTGTCATAATGATTTAAATAATCAATTTAGGACTTATTTTTGTCCTATTTTTTAGCTTTTGGATCAAGAATCTTAAGTCTTTTGTCAAAATTGGATCGCATTTTTTTCAGCTGAGATATGTATTTATTATCATCTTGCGATGCCAGATTGAGAAATTGCTCAGGATCTTTCTTCATATCATAAAACTCCTCCGCCCCTCCTTTATATCGAGTATATGACCATCCATTGACTCTATATGAAATTCCTCCTCTATGAAAGGAAAGGGCACCCTCCTTCACGGAAACCGAATGATTCTTGAGAACAGGCAAAAGACTCTTCCCTTGAACTGTAGAAGGGACATTGATGTCACAAATTTCTGCTAAGGTAGGCATCAAATCAACTAACTCCACTATTGATTGGGTCCGCCCCGACTTCATGCCGGGAACAGAAATCATCAGAGGCACCCGGAGAACTTCTTCGTGTAAATTACTTTTTTGCCAGAAAGTATGTTCTCCGAGATGATACCCATGATCACTGGTGAAAACAATTGCAGTACTATCCCTTAGACCAAGCCTATCCAGTTCATCCAATATCCTGCCTACCTGCTCATCCATGAACTGGGTCGAAGCATAGTATCCTGACCACATCCGTTTCTGATTCTCAGGATACTTACCTATACTGTTTGTTCCGGACCTGGTCGAAGCCAACCCTGATTTAGGGATATCTTGGAGATCATTAGGAGCCTGTAAAGGCAACTTCATTTTTTCATAAGGATATTGATCAAAATACTTTTTAGGTTGAACCATCGGATAATGAGGCCGCACAAATCCAGCAGCCAAAAAGAACGGCTCATCCTTATGCTTTCTTAGTAAATCGATTATCTTAGTCGAAGTCTTATGATCCGGCTGGTCAGAACCGTCACCATCATAACTGACCGTCACAAACATTCTATGAGGCATCTTTGTCGATTGCCTTCCCTCAAGTTCTTTAGTGAAAATATTCAGGTTAAGGCAGGCATAATCACCAGGAGTATGCGCCTCAAGCCCTTTAGAATTAAATCTCTCGGTCCACGAAGAAGGAATATCCAAACCATCAGTACCAGCAATGATGTCTCCGGGAACACGCATATGATAGATCTTCCCTACCCGCGCAGAATAATAAGAATTATCTCTAAATAACTTACCCAGGTTCATATCGGACTTGCCCATGTACCGACTGTGCATCAGAGAAGTTCTAGAAGGATTACAAGACGTGCCCTGACAGTAGGCCCTTTCAAAGACAAGAGACCGACTCGCTAGTTTATCTATATTTGAAGTCTTGCATACCTCATTGCCGTAGCATCCAAGAACACTTGCCTTAAGATCATCTGAAATCAAAAAAAGCACATTTCTGACCTTTGATTGCGCTATACCTGAGAGAACCAATAAGAAGGTAACACTTAAAAAGCACACTCGAATCCTTTTCATTTTATTCGCCTTCTTTCAGCTTAATTTCAGGAACATCAGTGCCACGGAAACCATACATTGGGAGTATCCTATAATATACCTCCAAACTAAGAATCGCTAAGGTCGTACTGGCCACGCGACCCCCGCCCTTGGTCATGAGTCGACTCAGATCCCAACTACCTGCGTTCTTACCTGTCTTGTTCTGAATCTTAGGAAGTGTTTCCTTTAACTTATTGTTCCAGTCCTGCCAAATAGGCCCCTGATGCTGATATAATGCAAGGGTCGCATAATAAATATAATACAGATCCGGATTAACTGGTCTCAGAGGATTATTCTTTAAGAGTTGCGCACTTTCAATCATACGAGGATCCGTGGGGGGAACCAGATCAAGTTGCCTACAAAACATTCCGGTTGCTACCATCGCTCTCGATATTTCGCTAGGCCCCTTATAGCCATAAAGACCACCATGCTCACCACCACCAGCAAAATCCAACCATCGACGGGCCAACTCAAATGGCTCTTCTGGAACATTTATCCCTGCCATCCTGGCACTATGTAAAGCCATGAACTGCCAACCGGTCACTGATGTATCGGAGTCCTGACCAGGTCTATATCGCCAACCTCCTCGCTGAGGATGTTGTGAACTTATAGTGTAACTGATTGCTTTCTGTGCCGCAATTTTGATATTGGAATCCTTCGTTATCCCATACGCTTCACAAAGAGCAATGGTTCCAATTGCATGAGAATACATCTTTCCAGATACCGCTAAATTACCATCTTTATTCTGCTGATTAATGAGCCATGAAAGGGCCTTCTTCACATTATTCTGATACTTTCCTTGCCGATCATGTCTGACTCCCCAGCCATAATAACAGAGCAAAGCTAGGCTCGTTCCTCCAACATCATAGTTTGCTTCAGCGTTGAATTGTTTCGTATCCCATCTCCCATCCTTTTCCTGATTTTTAGATAACCATTCAATGGCAGCAACGATTGCCTTCTCGGTCGCATCCGAACCTCCCATTTGCTTAATTGTATCGATTGATGGCTTACCACGATGCTTTTTAATAAGGTCAGTTAGGCTTCCACCATCCAATTCTTTACGATTCGATTCCAATGAGTCAGGTAATAATGGGGCACTGATCGCATAGACAGGAAGATTTCCCGATGCAAGCTCTGGTGTTTGGGCCGCTTCCTGAGAAGCTCCTCCCGACTCAGTTAATTGACTCTCGGCCTGCGTCGCCTCAGCTACCAGACTCCCGGACGCTACGGACTCACTTCCAGTCTCACTCTCAACGGCACTGTCAGAACCAGCGCCTCCTTCCTCCTGAACTGTTTCCAAACTCGCCACTCCTCCGCCAGGTTCAAAGGTATCCTTCGATGGATCGGCCTGCTGGGCTCCAGAATCACCAGTCACTTCCTCAAGCTTAGGAGCTCCAGGCTCTACAAGCGCAAGCTCAGGTAAGCTGCCCGATGCAAGCTCTGGTGTTTGGGCCGCTTCCTGAGAAGCTCCTCCCGACTCAGTTAATTGACTCTCGGCCTGCGTCGCCTCAGCTACCAGACTCCCGGACGCTACGGACTCACTTCCAGTCTCACTCTCAACGGCACTGTCAGAAACCGCATCCATCTCTGCCTTTGATAATTCAGTACTTTCAATCTCAGGCTCAAAAACATTATTCGATTCAGCCATTTTTTTGTCCTGAGTCGTTCGGTTCCGATCCTCCTCCAACAAAGCTTCCTCAATCTCAGGCAAAACAGGTTCAGAGAGCTCAGCTATGAGGCTCGATTCATTCACTTTCTGAGCCATTGAATCTTCTTGGACCTCCGCCTGTGAAGTCTTAATTTCAATATCCATAGATTCCTGAAATTGTGCTTCCACCTCAGGTACATTCTCAACTAATTCTTGTGGCTTTAGTTCCGGGATATTGAAATCACTCTCGGCCTTCTCGATCGATATCTGGATACTAGGATCAGATATCTCTGCCTCTTCAGGAGCACTTTCCATAGCCAATTCTTCCTGCGAAAGGGCATCTAAACTGATAGCAATTTCACTCGATAAATTTTCGCTCTGCTGTTCAAATTCCTGAGTAATGAACCAGGCCGTCGCTAGCAATAAAAGCAGCAAGTGCAAGGCCATCGATGCAGCTATGCACTTATGTAATAGACTCGTAATGTCCTGCCACGTTTCTAATAAATAGATAAGAGCGAGGAGAGCTAACAGTGCCGCGATTAACCACCACTTTAATTTTCCTAAAGCATTTTTATATTCTTCCCATCGGCTAGAATCTCGATAGCCAAAGACTTCGCGTGTAGTTGACTTATATAATCGATAATTACTTTTTTCATCGCCCGCAGAAGAACCATAATCTGTGCTAAAGAGCAGATCAAATCCATCCATTCGCACTGCCGGATCCGTAACATTATCTTCTTTGATGTAAAGGTCTACACGTTCAGGAGATTGAACTTCATCGCCAATTACGCGACTCATATAAACACCAAAAACTGAATCATCTTCACGGTCCGAAGAAAGAAATACATGAGACCCTTTCTTAGTGAGTGCTGCCTGAATATCATTGGATCGAGAATTAAGGTCCTTCACCGGAATAGAGTCCGCGAACTGGAGTGGGGCTGATTCTGCCGTCTGTACGGCTGCATAAATGTCCTGGTCCTCGATACCGTTCCGATCCGATGAAAAATATAATATCGAATCATCCGATGAAGGAGCAGGTCCCGTTTCATTATCTGGTCCATTAATGCTTGAACCTAGACCCTTTACGCTAGCCCATTCGGTTCCATTCCAAAGAGCCGCATAAATATCATAACCTCCGTGTCCACCTTTCCGGTCAGAGCTAAAATACAAATAATTACCGGAAGCCGAAAATGCAGGCCCTCTCTCATTAGAATCTGTATTGATATTGGTAATGAGTTCAGGCGCTGACCAGACCCTACCGTCCCAAGATGAAATGAAAATATCAGAGCCTTTCTCTCGTTCAAGGACTAGGGCCATTTGCCTACCATCTGCAGAAAACGCAGCTTCAAAATTTCCGGACGGACCCTCCTTCAATTTTTCCTTTTCTTCTCCTTTGGATAAAATGGTCGGAGAAGGGGGTTCCCACAAAACAGAACGGGCTTTGTTTTCCTGAGCACTGATACGAATATCCTCTCCGTCAGTATAGTAAGCCCAGACTTCTCTTCGCGCCTTACCTCCAAGATTCCACAGAATGATCAACACAACCAACAATGCTACTGCCGGGCCTGACCATCGCTTGATATCTGACCACTTCAAACTCTTAACAGCTCGTAAGATAGAGCGCCAAGAACAACGCGGTATCCGCATTGCCGAGATGAGTTTAGCAAGCCTGTTATAATAGCTCATTTTGAGCTTCCTCAGAGTCTATTCTGACTCAATTTTTTCTAGATAATTTCGAGCAAGACCAATGGCCTCCTCATCCTTGTATCGGCTCAAGACTTCCTTGAACTGTTCGATAGCCTGATCAGTTTTCTTCTGTTCCAAAAGAATACGACCCACGCCCAGCACTGACTTCGCCTGCCAGTTAGGGTATTGCGGATAATTGATCTCGAGGTTCACAAATTCGACAAGAGCTTCTTCGTATTTCTTTAAATTAAAATAACATAGCCCAACCTGATACCGGGAACGCACAGTCCACAGATCAACGTTATCAAAAGAAACTAATGCCTTGTAAAGAGGAATTGCCTCGGCAGAGTTCCCGCTAAGGTCAGTTGCATATGCTAGTCCGAAAGAAGCATTCCTTCTCCAACGACTCTCCTTAAAGCGCTCAAGAAAAGCTGCATATGTAATTTTAGCTTCGCTATGTTTTCCTGTAGCAGCCTGAGTTTCACCGAGCCGCATCATGACTGATTCAGAAAGCGCCTCCGGACTCCCTTCGACTCCAGCTGCAGCAGTAAAATGTATGCTTGCAGATTCCATCTCACCAAGTTTTAGCCGACACTCACCAGCATTAAACAAGATACGATCCATTAACTTTGATTCAGGATAATCCTTAAGCATCCCTTCGAATTGGACTGCCGCAATTTTATAATTAGCTGCCTTGAGATGAGCGCTTGCTAACTGGTAACGGATATCAGCGCGAAGCTTCTCATTCTTTACACCTTCAAGAGCATCGGTTAGCTGAGCGATGACTTCCTCAATATTACCTCCTTTTAAATTCATCTCTGCCAATTCACTCTGGACTTTAGCTGCGAGTGAACTTTTAGGATGTTCCTTTAAGAGTTTCTGATAAAGTTCCACCGCTTCCTCAATCTTCTCGGAACTTCGATTACACCAAGCCAATTCATAAAGGGCCCGGTCAGTAAAATCAGAACTAGGATAATTTTCAATCAAGGAGCTGAACTGCACCGCGGCTGAATCCCACTGACTTTGCCTGGCAAAAGAAATTCCAGCATAATAAATGACTCTGGAAAGCTTGGCATGTTTTGGATAATTTTCGATTACATCTAATAAGTGCTTACTGGAGGACTTGAAATCTCCGACATTGACCAAAGAAACACCTCGTTGCAACGCAGCATCAGAAGCGAGCGGGTGCTTTGCATCAAGGTCCAAAACTTTTCCAAAATTTACAGCAGCGGACTCATATTTAGCTTCGGAGGAATCGACCCAACCAAGATAATACATTACTCTGGGCCGCTGACCTTCAGCGCCATCTGAAAACGGCTTCAACATTTTCTTGTCCTCCTCAAGGAACCCTTCTAACGCAGTACGAGCAGCTTTAAAATCGCCTAACTCAAAAGCAATGCGACCCTGTTCCGCTAAGGCTAGTGGAAGGTGAGGAGTGGATCCAGAATAAGAGTCGACGAGGGCCTTGAGTTTCGATAAGGACTTAGCATCATCTCCCTGACGAGAATGCGCCACTGCTAACTGCATCAGGGCAGTATCTAAATTTTTAATCGCAGTTACCTTGCCTTCTGAAGTATTCGAAGCTGAAAAGTTTTCCAAATGCGTAATAGCATCTTCCCATTTCTCTAAACGGAAAGAACAGTCGCCAATGATAAAATATAATTGAGCAAATAGCGGCCCTTTAAGGTCCTTTTTGAGGAGAGATGCTGAGGCTTCCAGGCATTCTTCCCACTGACCTTGTCCATGATTAATCTGTACGACTCGAAACTGAGCAATTAATTGGTTCGGATGCTCTGGAAAATTGCTCATGAAATTAGCATATGCAGGAGCCGCTTCCGTAATTTTATTAAGTAAAAATAAATTTTCCGCTTTCGAAAACAGAGCGATCCCTCTCAGTGGGTGTTCAGGAAATGAAGAAATAAATTCATCAATAGAGCTAAGACTATTTTCATAATCGGCAAGATTCTGTTGGCACACGGATTTCTGGATCAATAGATCTGCTAGCTGCGCGAATTTTTCATCTTTTTGAACTTCGCCAAGTAGAGCAAGTGCTGACTTCCAGTCAGGTGCTTTTTTTCCCATTAACGCATTCGCATAATCGAAACGAAGATCGGTGATGATTTTTAATTCTGCGAAACGAACAGTTGCATCCTCCAGAATCTCTGAAGCCTTATCATAATCCTTACCGTTACGGGCAAAGACTCGTGCATTCCATAGACTTGCTCTCGCCGCTATTGCTCCTTTTCCAGCACCCAGAGAAGCGAAGGCAGCGCCTGCCTCCTCAAAGTTTTTTTCTTCAAGGTGCGCTCTTGCAATATAAAAGGTGGCTTCTGCTATGTGCTTACCCTCAGGCGCATCTTTAATGTATTTTCCAAGATCCTCAATGCTATCCGAATACTTCTTTAAAGTGAATCGAGTGATGCCCAACCTGTAATGACATTCAGTAGATTCGGGAGGCCCAAGACTAGGCAATGCAGCTAAGAAAGACTGCTCTGCTTTGCCATACTCCTTGAGTAAATTATAGCACTCTCCAAGAATATAATTTGCCCTCGTTGACCAAAGTTTATTTGCCTCCAATGCGGCAATACCAACCAATGACTGGACGGCCTCCTGAGGTTTTTTGAGTTGATATTTAGCGTAGCCCTGCTGATAGAGGACCCGAGCAAGTCCTTCAGGTCCCGGCTTAGAAGCGATGAGGCCAACAGCCCACTTTTCCACATCTAGCCATTTCTTCTCACTGAAGCTAACATCACAGATCGCAGCCAGTGCAGCGCCACGATAGGATTTATCCGTTAGCTCTTTAATTTCGGCAAGAAACAATACCTTCGCATCGACTCGCTTTCCTGAAATCATCAGGCACTGACCATGAAGCATGACGAGCCGCTCCCGGCTCACTTTAGGATCAAGTTTCTCTTTCTTAAGAAGAGCATCGAGGTGAGTCATCGCCTTTTCATACTGTTTGAGAGCATAAAGACTAAGAGCAAGTCCCTGCCCAGCAAGGTCAGCTTTGGAGTGATCAGGATTTTTCTCGAGGAAAGCCTCAAACTGACTCACTGCAACAGGATAAAGCTTTCTATTAAAGGCCGCATTCGCCACATAGTATTGGTCAAGGGCAGGATCTTTCTTGGTCGTTGATTCTTTTTTGGGAACTGATAATTCCTTTGGTTCTTGCGCGACGGCAACCGGAACGATCAAAGAAAGATAAAAAATGAAACTAAATGGAAAAAACCGAAAAGGGTTCATCATGGTTCTGATCATAAAAATAAAATTAAAATAAATTACTGAATCTCTTAATAACTACCCAAAATTCATATTTATTACACTATAGAGTGCTAGAAGTCTAAGCATTGAGCAAACTTAAAAAAAACACCTTTTATTCACTCTTATAATTATTAAACAATTTTAGAGTTCTTACCGTTAATATGATGTTCATTTCCCCAATTTCCGACAGACTCAATTGGCGCGAAATAATCAGTTCCATTGGCGCGAAGTAATCAGTTCCATTGGCATATTAAAATAAAATAATATAACCCTCAGCAGTTGCTGATGATTTTAAAGCAATCAAGGCTTGGCTAACAATAAAATAAAAATAATAATTCAACATTGATTCAGAAGCGTCATATGCTAATCACTAATCCAATTCGGCACCTCGCCCAAAATAATTTATGCCCCCTACTCATAGCTGCGGGAGTAATTTTGGTGACCGCATCAAAGGCTGCTGAAAAAATTGAGTTTAATCGCGATGTGAGGCCTATCCTCGCAGATAATTGTTTCCAGTGCCATGGCCCAGATGTAAAAGCCCGCAAGGCAAAGCTTAGACTGGATCAAAAGGAAGGTGCCACTAGGGACCTTGGGGGATACCGCGCAGTGTCCCCGGGTCAACCCACTGAGAGCGAACTAATGAAGCGCATCCTCTCCGATGATCCTGAGGAAATCATGCCTCCACCCAAAACAAAAAAACACCTGACTCACGAACAAAAAGAGGTCCTGCGTAAATGGATTATCTCAGGTGCCGATTATCGGGATCATTGGGCCTTTGTCAGGCCCGAAAAACCAGAGATTCCAGAAATCGCCAATGGACCTAGAGTTAAAAACAATATCGACCGCTTCGTTCTGACCCGCCTAAAGCTTGAAGAATTGGAACCTGCCGCCGAAGCAAGACGCGAAACGTTGATCCGCAGGGTAAGTTTCAGCCTTACTGGCCTACCGCCAACACTCGAGGAAATCGACACGTTCCTTGCTGACAAAGCACCGGGCGCTTACAACGACATGGTCACTCGTTACCTCAATTCACCGGCATACGGTGAACACATGGCCAGACATTGGCTGGACCTTGCCCGCTATGCCGACTCCAACGGCTACCAGTATGATACTGAGCGGCAGCAGTGGGTGTGGCGTGACTGGGTGATTAATGCTTACAACAGTAACAAGCCGTTCAATGAATTCACCATTGAGCAACTGGCTGGTGATCTACTGCCCCAGGCCACCGAGCATCAACGACTTGCCACGGGCTTCAACCGGAACCACGGCATCACCATCGAGGGGGGAATCATTGACGAGGAATACCGCACTGAATATGTTATGGACCGGGTAGTAACAACTAGTCAGGTATGGATGGCATTGACCATGGGTTGTGCGCGGTGTCATGATCACAAATTTGATGCCATCTCTCAGAAGGAGTTCTATCAGGTTTTCCACTTTTTTAATCAGGTTCCGGAACGCGGCGCCAACGGGTTCGCGCCGAAACAGCGCCTTGCATCCCCTCTCGCAGCCGCCAAGAAGGCGGAAAATGAGAAGAAATTGGCACAGTTAATGAAAGAACTGGAAAAACCTGTAAATCTAGATGCTCTTCTGGATCAATGGGCCTCACAGATCGCTCTGCAGCCAAAAGAGGGATGGGCAATCCTTTCCCCCGAAACAATGAAATCCACGGGAGGCGCCACGTTAAGCAAGCTCGCTGACAACAGCATACTCGCTGGAGGCGCAAACTCGCAAAAGGAGATTTATGAGTTCACCGCTAAGACGACAGCGGGGAAAATGACCGCGATCAGGCTCGAAGCCCTGACACACAAAACGCTCCCCGGCGGCGGACCCGGACGACACAGCAATTCGAACTTTGTCCTCAGTGAATTTGAATTGACTGCGATCTCCATTAAAAAACCCTCACAAAGCCAAGCCGTCAAATTCGCAAGTGCCATTGCCGACTATTCACAGGCAGGGTATGAAGTCTCTAGGGCCATCGACGGCACTACAGCCAATTCCAACGGCTGGGCAGTTGATGGGCCTACCCGCAAAGAACCTGCCACAGCCATTTTCATTGCCGCATTACCTTTCGGTTATGAGGGTGGCACGTTACTGCGTTTCCGGCTTCGGCATGAAGCCGATTTCGCCGCACATGGCATGGGCCGTCCGAGACTCTCGGTCACTGCCGATCCGGCTAGTTCCCTGCAACTACAGGGCATCCCCGCCGGCATCCGCGAAATTGCTGCCATCATTACTCAAAAAAGAACAAAGTCTCAATCCGATCGCCTGAAGAAATATTTCCTGACGCATCACAACCCGAACAAGAAGCTTAAGAAACGTATCGCGGCAATTGAAAAACAACAGACAGCCTCTTTCCCCGAAACGATGATAATGCAGGACAGGGCAAAGCCAAGAGCAACGCACGTGCTTCACCGGGGACAATACAATGAACCCGGGGAAATAGTATCCGCAGGTGTGCCCACCATTTTTCCGGCAATGAAGGAGAACCAGTCGAACCGTCTTGGTTTTGCACAATGGTTAATGGATCCAGACCATCCACTGACCGCTCGGGTCGCAGTAAACAGGTATTGGCAGCAACTCTTCGGTATCGGGTTGGTAAAAACCGCTGAGGACTTCGGTATTCAGGGAGAATTACCCTCTCACCCTAAGCTACTCGACTGGCTCGCCCTTGAGTTTATCCGAAGCGGTTGGGATACCAAACATATGTACAGCCTATTACTCAATTCGGCGACTTATCGGCAAACTTCTCATGCCGGAGCGGCTGCCTATCGGAACGATCCGGAAAACAGGTTTCTTACCCGCGGTCCACGAATGCGGCTGGATGCCGAGGAAATTCGTGATTCCTGTCTTGCTAGCAGCGGCCTGCTGGTTAAAAAGCTCGGTGGCAGGAGCGTCTATCCCTACCAACCAAAGGGACTCTGGATGGAACTCAATAACCGGCCCGGTTACTCAAAAGAATACCAGCAAGGCAAGGGCAATGACCTTTACCGCCGCAGCATTTACATTTTCTGGAAACGAACGGTCCCTTCTCCAATGCTCAAGACATTTGATGCCCCGGAACGCGAGTTCTGCACCACTAGGCGCTCACGAACCAACACCCCTATGCAGGCACTAGCGCTGCTGAATGGACCGCAGTTCGTCGAAGCTGCACGACACCTAGCAGAACGCATGTTAAGCGAGGGGGGGGAGACATTAAACGAACGTATCACCTATGGCTTCCGTCTTGTGACAGCTCGGGTCCCCGTGCAATCCGAACTTGCATTGCTGCGTTCCTCCTATACGGAAAACCTGCAGCTCTTCGGAGCAGACAAATCGGCAGCCCATAAACTGCTGCAGGTTGGCGATTCACCTTATAATACAAGCTTGAACATCTCTAAACTGGCGGCAATGACCAGCGTTGCCCGTCTGCTCTTCAACCTTAATGAAACAATCACGAAAGGATAACTTATATGCATGACCTTCTCCTTGAATCCAGTCTAATCCAGAACCGTCGACAGTTCTTCGGGCAATCCAGTGCTGGCATCGGGGTCGCGGCACTCTCATCACTGTTGAGTGGTGAACTCTGCGCGAGAAAACGGACCAATGACGGCGCCCGCTTCGGCGGTCTCAAGGGTATCCCTCATTTTGCGCCTAAAGCCAAGAGAGTCATCTATCTACTTCAATCAGGAGCCCCATCGCAGGTCGATCTGCTCGACTACAAACCCTCACTTGAGAAACTACACATGCAGCAACTGCCCGAGGAAATCCGTGATGGGCAGCGGCTAACGGGTATGACGGCGGGACAAAAAAGTTTTCCCGTGATTAAGTCGCCATGGAAGTTCAGGCAGCACGGCAAATCCGGAACCTGGCTCAGCGACCTGCTGCCACACATGGCAGAGGTAGTCGATGACATCTGTGTTGTCCGCTCAATGCATACGGAAGCCATCAACCACGATCCCGCTGTCACTTTCTTCCAGTCCGGTCATCAGCAGCCCGGCAGGCCAAGTATCGGATCCTGGCTGAGCTATGGCCTAGGCAGCGAAACGGAAAACCTGCCGTCTTTTGTCGTGCTGCTTAGCAAGAACACCTTCCATCAGGCTCAGCCACTCTATGACCGCCTCTGGGGCAGTGGCTTTCTTCCTTCAAAATATCAGGGAGTAAAGTTCCGTAGTCAAGGTGATCCCGTCCTCTATCTAAACGATCCCGCCAGTAGCGGAGCAAAAAGCAGACGAGCAATGCTTGATCGCCTTGCCAAACTCAACCAAATACGCGAAAAAGAAATAGGTGACCCGGAAATCACTACCAGAATTGCGCAATATGAGATGGCCTACCGCATGCAGGCATCGGTTCCAGGACTAGCAGATATTTCAGACGAGCCGGAAAGCACCTTCAAACTCTATGGGCAAGAGGCAAAAGAGCCTGGCTCCCATGCTGCCAATTGCCTATTAGCACGACGACTAGCTGAACGAGGTGTAAGATTTATCCAGCTATTCCACCGTGGCTGGGATCATCACAGCAACGTTCAGCGCTACTTGCCAACCCTTGCTCGGGAAACCGACCAGGGATCAGCAGCCCTAATTGCAGATCTAAAAAGACGGGACATGCTCGACGAGACACTCGTCATCTGGGGAGGTGAGTTTGGTCGCACTGTTTATGCCCAGGGTAATCCCAATTCCTTTGGCCGTGATCACCATCCGAGGTGCTTTTCCATCTGGATGGCCGGCGGCGGCATCAAACCAGGCATCGCTTATGGGCAAACCGATGATTATTGTTACAATGTAGAAGTGGATCCGGTGCACGTGCATGACTTCCACGCCACCATACTGCACTGCCTTGGAATTGATCACGAGCAGCTCACCTACCGGTTCCAAGGACGCGATTACCGCCTCACCGATGTCCACGGAAAGATCGTCCGTGGAATCCTTTCCTGATATCCTCTACAGGCGCATCTTCTTCTTCCAATCGGCAGGCTTTTCAGCAACATCCGTATTATCGTCGTAATATTTACGTATCGCGACGAGTTGCTTTTTCATGTCCTCTTGTAATTTTTCTTTACCGGTTTTCCCGTAAATATTCTGCAACTCATCAGGATCCTCTTGAAGATCATACATTTCCCACTCATTGCCGAACTGATAAAAATGCATCAACTTATATCTCTCGGTCCGTATCCCATAATGGCGTGGAATCATGTGCACGCTCGGAAACTCATAGTAATGGTAATAAATACTCTTTCTCCAGTTCTCAGCTCTTCCATTCTTTAAGATTGGAACCAAGGACATTCCCTGCATATTTTGAGGTATCTTTGCCCCAGCCATTTCAATAAAAGTCTCAGCATAGTCAAGGTTCTGAACCATCTGAGTTATCCTAGAACCCGGCTTCGTGACCCCAGGCCACTTAACAATGAGCGGCATCTTAAGTGATTCCTCATACATCCATCGCTTGTCATACCATCCATGATCACCAATATAAAATCCCTGATCTGAAGAATAAATTACGACCGTATTCTTATCCAATTTTAACTCCTTGAGGACATCCTGAATCTTACCCACACTATCATCTACTCCACGAACGCAACGCAGATAATTCTTTGCATATCGCTGAAACTTCCAACGGACAAGGTCCTTCCCAGAGAGCTTGGATTCATGAAATTTTTTATCCAGAGGGGCATAATATTCTCTCCATGACTTGAGCTGCTCTTTACTCATTCGCTTCATGTTCCACCAAGCCGATCTGTCTTGCCGCTTCTGTGAGGGGGTCCCTTCATAATCCGCCGTCAGGTCAACGAACAAGTCATAGTTAATATCCATGTGCCGATCGATCTCAAGTTCCTGATGCCTTGCAGGAGGTGCGTTGTCCTCCCACTTATCAAAGAGTGTCTTCGGTTCAGGTATTGTCACATCCTTGTAAAGAGGCAAGTGCCTCAGTGCCGGCATCCAATTACGGTGAGGCGCCTTATGCTGAACCATAATCATGAACGGCTTCGACTTGTCACGCTCTTCTTTAATCCAGTCCACGGCAAGGTCAGTAACGATATCAGTACAATGTCCATCAATGCGGACACGGCCCTTTGGAGTAATCAGATCAGGATTATAATAAAGTCCCTGTCCAGGTAGTACTTTCCAGTCATCAAAGCCTTGGGGCTTACCCTTCAGATGCGATTTCCCATACAGAGCAGTTGTGTATCCGGCCTTCCTGAGAATTTTGGGAAAGGTTTGCTGGTTCCAATTGAAGGAATTTCCATTATTCATGAAACCGTTCTTGTGACTGTGCTTTCCAGTCATTATTACAGCGCGGCTAGGGCCGCAAATCGAATTAGTGCAGAAGCTGTTCTCAAAGAGCATTCCCTGCGCAGCTAATTGATCTATCCTCGGAGTCGGATCAATGGACTTCAACCAACCATTGTATGAACCGATAGCATGCGGAGCATGATCGTCTGAAAAAATAAAAACAATATTTGGTCTCTCTGCAGCATTGGATTGATTAGTTGAAAAATTCAATGCCGAAAAAAATAGGAGCAGTATGAATGGACTTATTCTTGTCATGGGAATTGAGATTATGAGGTTAGGATTATATGAACGTTATCTGAAATCTAATTAACGGGGTAATATCCAAACGTTTTTAAAAGTTACGGGATTACCGTGCCCTTGGAAAATGATAGGCCCTTCGGACACTTCCTTACGGCCGCCACCAGCGCCTGTTCCTTTAGGTAACTTGGCCTTATCATGTATAATAACGCCATTGTGTTTCACTGTGATAGTGGCATCACTAATTTTTTTCCCACCGTCAAACTTTGGAGCAATAAAATCAATGTCATAAGTTTGCCAACGGAGCGGAGGGAAGCACATCGGAATATCTGCAGCTTTAAATTTATAGAAACATCCACACCACTGCTTAGGGTCGGATTTGAGAGGAACCTTCACCTGATCCCTATCATAAACCAAGCCAAAGCTATCAAGGATCTGAGTCTCATAACGGTTCTGTAAATAGATACCACTATTGCCACGGTCCTGACTGCTTAGTGGTGAGTCCGGTTTGTATGGAAGCCTGAACTCCAAGTGAAGCGTAAAATCGCCATAATTGCCTGTTGTTTGTGCTCCAGCCATGAGCAAGCCATCTTTAATTTGACCATTAATATGTTTAGTTTTCTTTCCATCAAATAAAATGGTTGCTCCTTCGGGTGCCTTTGCTCCGAGAGTCGGGCTGACACGTTCCGTCCTTTTCATGCCATTAATTCTTTTCTTCAAAGACTCGGCATTAATCAACTCAACATGAGGGTTCGACTTGTTCCATCCTTGTCCAGGAAGACCACCCTCAAACTTACTCACATAAAATGTTCCCTTTCCCAGTGCCGCTGCCTGCACACCAACACCCTTAGAAACATATTCCCCTTGCAATAAATAGTCAGGATCCTCTGCGGCTGCTTTGTCCGCATCCATCCAAATGCGGCTGGACTGCTTATCAGCTGACAAACAATAAGAAGAATTTAAAATAGTAACCCAAATAAAAAGGCTAATAAAAGTGGGATATGACCGTAAGAATCGTTTCATTAAGCAATTTTGACACTAATTCTAAGAAAATTGCAACAGAGGAAAATAGATGCCTTGGGAAGGCAATCTAGATATCACACCTATTTTATAATTGTCTTTGCCTCTGTCATCATGGATTCGACGGCCGCTGCATCATTGCCTGCGCCTCTAGCCATTTCAGGCTTTCCTCCGCCCTTTCCTCCAATGATCGGAGCCAACTTCGAAATGAGGTCTCCAGCATGAAACCGATCTGTAAATTCGGAAGAGACTGAGACTCCGAGGTGAACTTTATCTGAATCGATAATAGTTAAGACTCCGACACCCGAAAATTGTTTTTTCTTCAGTCCGTTTAAAAGTTCCTGCAATAGTGCGGGCGTTCCTTCAAAACTATGAACTATGAGAGGCACCTCGCCCTGAGCATCTGAAATTAAACTAGAGAGCATTGAATCTGCCTCCGCTGCTGCATTTGCTGATTGTCTTTTCTTGAGAGTCTTATCCGCATTAACTAAGGCATCCCTAAGAGAATCCCTGAATAGTATCCAAGTTTCAATCTCGGAATCGTTACCCGTCATCGCAGGCATGCCTTGACTATCATCACCGAGAGATTGGAGAGCCGATTCAAGCTTCTTCTGTAATCCATGGGATTCCTCTTTGAGAGCAGAAATTCTTTCCTCAACAAAATGCTGAGCCGCGATACCACAGACCGCCTCAATGCGTCGGACACCAGCAGAAATGGCCCCCTCACTTTTAATCTTAAATAATCCGATGTCGCCCGTATTGCTGAGATGCGTTCCACCGCACAGTTCCATTGAATAACCGTTCAAATCCGATTCGGAGCCACCTATCTGAACGACCCTGACCATGTCACCATACTTATCACCAAAGAACTGCATGATGTCCTTTCTCTCCCTAATATTTGAATGTTCCACCTCACCCCAATAAACTGGATCATTGTCCGAGACCTTTTCATTTACTAATTTTTCTACCGCAGACACCTGATCAGGTTGCAAAGCCTCACTGTTAAAATCAAAACGGAGTCTTCCGTTATCCACTAAGGATCCCTGCTGAGCCACCTCAGAACCAACGACCTCATGCAACGCCCAGTGCATTAAATGAGTCGCAGTATGGTGCGTTTCAATCATTCTTCTACGTTCAGAATCGACCTTCAATGTCACATCGATGGGGCTCCCTTCCCACGAACTGATCCGCTCATCAATGTGAAGGCAAAAAGCTGCACCGACCTGAGTCACATCCAATATCAAAAAGTTTTCATCACCAACCACTAATTGACCATGGTCACTGACTTGACCGCCCTTCTCAGCATATAGAGGACACCTATCCACAATCGCGTAATACTCACCATCACGCTCAAGATATTCGATGACACGAGCCGCCGATTCATCCTCATCAAATCCGGTAAATTCTGTCTCAACTTCGGACTTAAAGTCCAAAGCAGCAATGACTTCAGATTGTGCGTTACCTTTACTGATTTTTTGATGCTCCTCGAAACAATTGGAGTAATCCTTCATATCCACGCGTAACCCACATTCAGAAGCCATCAGTTCTGTAAGATCAATGGGAAATCCATAAGTCGATTCCAGATCAAAAGCCGTCTTCCCTGAAAATATATCGCCGCCTGTCCTTTTCTGTTCCATTTCGAAGAGTTTCATCCCACGATCAATGGTTTGCCCAAAAAGCAATTCCTCATTATTAAGCAACTCAATGATTGTCTCTTTTTTTGCTCTTATTTCAGGAAAAATATCACCAAATTCAGAAACCAACGTTGGAATTAAAGAACTAAGAAATGGACCATCCTTGCCTAACCCCAATGAACGTCCAAACTTGACTGCTCTTCTCAAAATCCTTCTCAATACGTAATTGCGACCCGCATTACCTGGCCTGATCCCGTCAGCAATAGCAAAACTCAAGGTACGTATATGGTCTGCTATGACCCGGAACGCAATGTCAGTCTGCTCCTGGTCCGTTAGACCTTCCTTCTTTATTGGAAGCGTGCACCCATAAGTTTGAGCGCTTACCTCTTCTAAGGCATCAAATATTGGCCTGAAAACATCAGTTTCATAATTAGAAATTGGTTTTGAAAAATCAGTGAATCCTGCCGTTCCCTGAATCATAGAGCAGGCACGCTCGAAACCCATTCCCGTATCAACATGACAGGCTGGAAGAGGCTTAAAGGTTCCGTCAGGCTCAGCATTGTATTGGATGAAAACAAGATTCCAAAGCTCAATGCAGCGCGCATCATCAGCATTTACTAATTCTCCTTTAGTATCTCCTTCAGGAGTCAGATCCACATGAATTTCAGAACATGGTCCGCAAGGACCAGTGTCTCCCATCATCCAGAAATTATCTTTCTTGTTCCCATGCACTATGTGCACATCTGGATCAAGGCCGGCACGCTCAAAAACCAAATGCCAATGCTTATAAGCTTCCTCATCAAACTCGGCCGGGTCCCCTTCTCCCGGCATATAGACAGTTACAAAGAGGCGAGAGGAAGGAAATCCCCAACGATCAACAAGAAGCTCCCAGGCCCATTCGATGGCCTCTTTTTTGAAGTAATCACCGAATGACCAGTTCCCCAGCATCTCGAAGAGCGTCTGATGATATGTATCAAATCCAACATCTTCAAGGTCATTATGCTTGCCTCCTGCCCTGATGCACTTCTGCGTATCAGCTGCCCTCGGAGGTTCATAGGGTGCCTTTTGCGTTCCTAGAAAGAAAGGCACGAACTGATTCATGCCAGCATTAGTGAAAAGGAGCCCAGGAGATTCAGGTAATAATGATGAGGACGGAACGATACTATGTTCCTTCTCTTTAAAGAAATCTAAAAAGGACCGTCGAATCTCTTTGGAAGTCATTGATATGAACAAAAAAGAAAGGAACTCAACTTGCGATCATAAGCAAACGCCACGTTCATCTTATTTTACCTTGAATAAAAACACCTACATTCTGATGGGGGTCTGTGGATGCGGAAAAAGCACCATAGGCGCACTTTTGGCTGAAAAAACACAAGGGATTTTTAAGGACGGTGATATTTTTCATCCAAAAAAAAACGTCCAAAAGATGAGCTCAGGAACATCTCTGAATGACAAGGACAGAGAAGATTGGCTCAACGCGATAAGCGAATCGATCACCTCACATACTGGTGCCTGGCCATTATTTTTCGGCTGCTCAGCACTCAAACGTCAATACAGGGAACTATTAAATTCTGAGATCAAGGGAAGTCATGTCCATTTCATTCATCTGAAAGGAAACCGTGAGCTTATCAGTGAACGAATGCAAAAGAGAGAAAGACACTTTATGAAATCCCGGATGGTAGAATCTCAATTTGAAGATCTCGAAGATCTCGAAGAAGGAGAAAAAGGATTTAGCGTTTTAATCAATAATAATCCAGAGCAGATCTGCACAGAAATTATTGCCCGTATTTGAGGAACTCAACTAAACAGACCACTCCTCTTCAGTAACGCTTCCGGATCAGGATCTCGTCCCATGAAATCATGGAAAAGTTTCTGTGGATCTTCCGAATTGCCTTTACTCAGAATCTTAGAACGAAATTCGAGGCCAACCTTAGGATTCATGATCCCTTCTTCAAGGAACCGGGTAAATGCATCTGCGTCGAGGACCTCTGCCCACTTATAGGAATAATAAGCAGCAGCGTATCCTGTAGGACTCGCAAAAAGATGGCCAAAACGACGAGCCATCGTCGAAGCTTTGGTCAGGGTCGGAATAGTATATTCAGCAAGAAGCTCTTCAGTCAGTGCATCGAGGTCGCGCCCAGGCTCCGCTTTTGAAGCCTCAGTAATGTGCAGTTCGAGATCAAGCTTACCAAGGCTAAGCTGACGCATCATAGCAGTGGCCGAACGATAATTGCGTGCAGCTAACATCTTGTTAAAAAGATCATCTGGAATCAACTCGCCCGTTTCATAATGCCGAGCAACACGATTCAGTGATTCTCTTGCCCAACAAAAGTTCTCCATAATTTGAGATGGCAATTCAACAAAGTCCCAAGCCACGTTGACTCCATTGAGTGACTTGATGTCCACTTCACCTAGGAGGTGATGTAAGAGATGCCCAAATTCATGAAATACAGTCTCCACTTCATCATGCTTCAGAAGAGCTGGTTGATTACCAACCGGAGGAGTCATATTGCCGCACATCAGTCCAAGGTGAGGAGTCCTCTCTCCAGTATCTTGAGGCTCTCCAGTAATAAGATAATTCATCCATGCCCCGCTACGTTTGGACTCACGGGGAAACCAATCGGCATAAAAGGAACCGAGATGATTGCCCTTTTCTGCATCATGAATCTCATAAAATTTAACCGATTCGTGCCAGACATCAGGCCTTTCATTAGGTTCAGTGATTTTCACTCCAAAGATTTCCGTTACGATAGAAAACATCCCTCCAATCACGCTCCCTATTGAAAAATACGGCCGCAATTCCTCATCATCAAAATCATATTCCTCTTTTCGTCTCTTCTCTGCCCAATAAGCAATTGCCCATGGCTCTAAGGGACCCCCTTGATTTCCTTCTGACTGGGCCTTGTAATCTTCGAGTTCCTTCGTTTCAACATCAAAGAATGGTTTTGTCCTGTTATGTAAATCTTCAACAAATCCTAATGCTCTTTTACCATCCTTGGCCATTCGGCGCTGGAGAACTTGATCAGCAAAGTTCTTCTCTCCCAAAATTTCGGACTTCTCCTGACGAAGGCTCAGTATTGTCCAAACGAGATCCGTATTATCATAATCTCCGCTAGCTCCTATAGCACATGTCCCCTCCCAGACCTGCTTACGTATCGAATCTGATTCAACATGCTCAAGGACAGGGAAAAAAGATGGTGCCTGCAAAGTAAATCTCCACTTAGGCTCATCATCAGTCGCAATGCCTTTGGACTTTGCACTTTCAAGAGCAGCCGACTTGGCAAGGCCTGGCAAACCCACTAAATGATCCTCTTCCTCTATTACCATTTCCCAGGCATTAGTTGAATCGAGAACATTCTCTGAGTATTTTTGGGTCTTCTGAGCAAGTTCGGATTCCAACTCCATGAGCCTTCCTTTCTTCTCGTCGGACAACTCGGCCCCACTGTTCCGGAAATCAGTAATTGTCTCATCAAGGAACCTTCTCTTTGTCGAAGATAGTGAATTAGCCTCATCGGTCTCACTGTAGGATTTGACTCGGTTCCAAAGACCAGCATTCAACGGAATCTTAGCAAAAAATTCAGATACCTTTGGCAGCATCGTGTTTTGCGCTTCACGCAAAGGATCCGAGTTACAAACAGAATCCAAATGACCCACCAATCCCCAAGGACGACTCAATGTTTCATAAGCGCTCTCAAGTGCCAATAATGTATTTTCAAAGGTTAGTTCACTTTCCGGAAAATCATCACCAGATAAGGTACTAATCTTATCCTCGGCCCTTTTTATAGCTTCGGAAATATCAAATACCACATTTTCCGGCTTCAGTTGAGACCAGCGGATTTTAAATTCACCTTCAAGAAATGGATGTTCCATTCGGATAAGTGACTGAGATATTGCCAAGCATCCAGAAAAATATTCTTTTTTATCACAATCTGGGCTTTGACAAAATCCTCGAAGAGTTATAAAACCCGAAGAATCTACAATGAATAAAGAATCCGCTGTAAAAGAAAGATACGCTGCCGGAGCAGATATCCAGGAAGAGGCGCTCTGCTGCCCTGTCGAATATGATCCAAAATATTTGGATATTATACCAGAGGAAGTCATTGAAAAAGATTATGGTTGCGGTGACCCGAGCCAGTACCTCAAGGAAGGAGAAACAGTATTAGATCTTGGGAGCGGGACCGGTAAAATCTGTTTCATTGCGAGTCAGGTCGTAGGGGCCAAAGGCAAAGTCATTGGTGTCGACATGACTGATGACATGCTTGAAGTGGCACGTCGGAACGCTCCAATTATTGCCGATAGGATCGGATACGCGAACGTCGAGTTCCGTAAAGGACGCATTCAGGATCTCGCTCTTGATCTAGAACTGCTTGACCAAGGACTTGCTCAGGGGAAGGAAAATAGTTCTGAGGCTTACCTGAAGGCGGAGCAATTAGCCTCCCAGATACGATCTGAAAAGCCAATGATCTCGAATGAATCTGTTGACGTCGTGGTATCAAACTGTGTCTTGAATTTAGTAGATAACAATTCAAAGAAACAACTGTTCAATGAAATTTACCGTGTCCTTAAACGAGGAGGAAGGGCCGTAATATCCGATATCGTTTCGGATGAACCTGTCCCCCAAGAAATGCAAGATGATGACGAACTGTGGAGCGGGTGCATATCGGGCGCTTTCCTTGAAGAGGAATTCCTATCCGCATTCGAAGAGGCGGGATTCTATGGCGTCCGCGTGCTAAAACTTGATACAAAACCATGGCAAACGGTCGAAGGAATAGAATTCCGAAGCATGACGATTGAAGCCTTCAAGGGTAAGGAAGGAACATGCCTTGAAAGGAATCAAGCGGTCATATATAAAGGCCCATTCAAGCAAGTCCTTGATGATGATGGGAACGCAATGGAAAGAGGTAAACGCTATGCTGTCTGTGATAAGGTATATAACATATACAAAAATGAACCCTACAGTGATTGCTTTGAGCTGATAGATCCGATAGAGGAGATCTCAATAAATGAAGCTAAGATATTTGATTGTAGCATCACACGACTCAGGAATCCAAAGGAAACGAAAGGCATGGATTACAAAGTCACCGGTTCGGGTTCAGACTGCTGCGGTGAGAGTAATTGTTGCTGATTTAAATAACTCAAGATGGTCTACGATCGATCCTTGATCCATTCGAGGACAATTTTAAATAGCTCATCTCTTTCTTTGTCGAAAGCAAGAAGATGATGACTTTCCTTAAAGAGCTTCTTTGATTTATCCTTGGCCTCTAAGGAATTGAAAAATTGATCGACCTCGTGTGGCTTTGTGAAAATATCTTTTCCTGGGTGAAGGACTAGTGTCGGTTTCTTGATCTTCGATGCAGCCTCTGAACTGCTAAACACCATGCGCTCAATGGTTCCAAGAATCCTCAAAGTAAACTTGGGGACATAGTGTTTAGTCTTGGCCATTTGCTCCCAGTGATTCTCACCCTCGGAAACCTTAGCTTCACCGCCCCCAGACAAACTGCGCAAGGAAACCCTGTAACTAGGCCACAAAAACATTGCCGTACGCACTAATAAATTTTTGATCGGCGGCAACTTTCCTGGCAACGCAATCAAGGGAGAAGAATAAATAATTCCCTCGACTTGCTCCTTATTCTCTTTGGAAATTGCTGAGAACCCATGCATCAGTATAAGTGACCCGATACTCTCCCCATACAAAAATATAGGGACAGTGCCAATTTCTTTACGCACTGAGCTGATGAATGAATTCAAATCAGAAAACCACAACTGAACATCTTTTAAATCACCTATCCTCTCAGGATCAGGATCATTGCCCTGACCACGCAATTCATACGCGTACACTGATATTCCTTTTTGCGAGAGTTCTGATCCTAAGTTGTTGAAATCAGAAGCGGCACCACTGATACCATGGACCCCAATTATTACAGCACGAGGAGTGTCCCCATTCTTAGCAATCCATTTAGAATATGGAAAATGAGCCCCATCAAAACTTTTCCACTTTGCAGTTAACGTCGCATCTTGTCCGAAAGAAGACACTGACATCAGGAGCAAGGCTCCTAAGTAGATGATCCTTAAAGGGCTCATATGCATACTGATTACTATAATCACAGATTTGTGGAAATCCTCAATAAATCTATAGATGAGTTATTCAAATTAGTTCAATTCATTTCAAGGACGTCTAAATAAGAAAATTACTAACAGTTTATTATTCGTCGATTTATGATTGATTTTTTTTCTTACAATTGCATCATTGCTTCGTGCTGAATAAAATCAAAACTTTGCTTATCTGCATATTTATTTTCACTGTGGCCGGAGGCCATTGGGGAATGATGCAGGTGATCGCTTGGTCTGAAATGGCCAGTCAGGGAAATAATATTAGCTTCATTGGAGCGATGTTTTCAGACTCCTGCGAGCTCTGCATTAAGATCTCAGAAGAACACGGCAAAGAAAAGAAGGACCCTCAATCTTCAGCCAACGTTAAAAATCAAATGGTTCCCGAAACCGTGTTCGAAATCAATTTAATCTATTATCCTCAAATCATTGCATTGATAGAGCATCAATCTACTTCACTTAGAGGTATCAGTTCAGAACCCTCGACGGGGCCTCCTCGAAACTGCTAATCCAATCAGCTTTCAAAATGTCTCGGGATTCCAGTACTGGACTTTCATGCACGAGACAAATTTTCCTGTTCCTCTAAATAAAATAATTAAAGGGGACTTGAAAAATTAATTACTAACATTTTTTACCACTCTTTTAACTATAAACATCAAAATGAAAAACTTTATGCTTATTGTCACAATCCTCTGTGGCCTCACTCTCAATTCTTCAATTACATTCGCGGACGAATCTCATTCATCAGACAAATCCAAATGGAATCCCGGACGTCCAGACAGCCATGCTCCTATAGGAGTTATGGGTGAACACACTCACGGAGCCAATGAATACATGCTCTCTTACCGTTTCATGTCAATGGAGATGAACGGGCACAGGCAAGGCAGTCATTCACTCTCATCAGCAGACGTGTTCGACTTAGACTATGACATCGCGGCTTTGGACATGAGCATGAACATGCACATGTTCGGATTCATGCATGCCCCTTCTGATGAAATCACATTGATGGGCATGATTAATGTTGTCGAAAATTCCATGAATATGTTGCACAAGCCAGGTGAAATGCGCATGGGTGGCGGCATGGACATGGGAGACGGTATGGACATGCATCATCATGGCGAAAAAATGAGCCACAGATCATCAGGAATTGGAGACATATCAATTGGTGGCTTATACAAGTTCTATGATAAAAAAAATCAACGTGCACACTTGAATCTTAGCGTGATCCTTCCAACTGCTGGGGTAGAGGAAAGTGAACATGGAATGCTATTACCTTACGGAATGCAACTCGGTTCCGGGACCTGGGATCTTAAGCCTGGAATCACTTGGCTAGGACAATCAGGTTCGTTCAGTTATGGAGCACAGGTCATGGCAACGATCCGACTCGAGGATGAAAATGAAGCCGGTTACGCGCTCGGAGACCGTCTCGATACAACTGCATGGCTGGCCCAACAATTGACGAATGAACTCAGTGCTTCTCTACGGCTCAGCTATACAAAGTCGGATCCTATCGAAGGACTCTTTCACAACGCGCACAATCATAATTCACCCACATTCCTACAGGCTAATTATGGAGGAAACTTTCTGGAAGGTGGAATTGGCTTAAACTGGCAATTCAAGAAAGGTGCACTCAAGGGGCACAGATTCTCAATTGAAGGAATCTTTCCTCTCGATCAGGACACGAACGGAGTCGGCATGGATCGCGATTATACGGTCATTGCAGGCTGGCAATTCGCATTCTAGGAAAAACAAAAAAGTTCATCTCCAAATCCCAGACTCTTTTAATTGCTTTTGAGCAGTCCCGCTCCAGTCCCGGTTCGCCGCCGGACTGGCTGGGCTCGGATGCAATACCCTAGACACATTCATAGGAAAACTTAATTTTTCTGAAACAGTAGAAATCTTAGACTCTGCAAAAGCTCCAACACCAACGGCCCACTCAGGTTTCAAGATATTCAGTATCTTCTCAAGGTGATCATCACAGACCGCATCCAGTTTCTTCTTTTCATTAGGCGGTAACTTGTCAGGGGTCCGGTTCTTTCCTGACTCCTCCATGAAAACTAGAGGACAATAATTAGCAACGAAATGGTCTTCAAAAAAATCTTCCGCTGTTCCAAACCTTTCGGCAAATAAACCCCATAAACGGCGGCCACTTACTTCGGACCGAGAACAGTTGAACCCCTCAACTGGCCGCTTTGGATGCTCAGGTTCGGGCCTCTTCACTTCACAATCAATGCGCATCCAGTCACGGACAGCGGGTATTTCTCCGAACGGGATGCCGGTCTGTGCCATTCCCCAGGGACCAGGATTCATTCCAAGGAATAGAACCTTTTTCTTGGAAAAGGAAAACCTTTCCAAGTATTGTTCATGCGAGTCCCAAGCATATTCCAGAGGATTATAAACACATGAAACGGGTAAGGAAAATTCGAGCCCTGAGACGGAGGAACTTAGTTCCTTCGCCGCGTCTTTCATTTCCTTCACTGTGCTCATAAAGAACCTTAATAGTACCTCTTGGAGAAATAGGGTTATAGAGTTAAAAAGACCAAGACACTCTTGTACGTTTTATTTTATAAATACAGAGATTTTTTGTTCAATTCAAATTAACAGGATTAAACAAAAAAGAGCCTCAGTGGTGAATCCACTGAGGCTCCTTGATAAAATAATATAAACTATTATTTAAGATTATTAATTAGCTATAAGCACTCTCTCCATGAGAACTTTGGTCCAGGCCAGTTTCCTCCTCCTCTTCATCCACGCGAAGACCGACCGTAAATTTGGCCACTGTCAGTGCAATGACTGAGGCAACCCCACTCCATACAATCGTAACCCCAACCGCCTTTGCCTGAATGATGACCTGAGTCATACCGGCTTCACCTGCTCCTTCACGGATAAAGACTCCGGTCAATAACGCACCAACAATACCTCCAATACCATGCACTCCAAAGACGTCCAGACTATCATCGTATCCGAAGGCCTGCTTGAGCTTAGTCGCTCCATAGAAACAGATGATTCCTGAAGCGAGACCAATGATTATTGCGCCCACCACTGTGGAACTTCCGGAAGCAGGAGTGATCGCAACGAGTCCTGCAACGGCACCGGTAGCAGCACCAACCGCAGTCGGCTTGCCAGTACTAAAAGTCTCAATTGCGACCCATCCAATGACTGCGGCAGCGGTAGCAATTTGTGTGGTCAGCATAGCGTATCCTGCATCCGCTCCAGCACTCACAGCGCTACCAGCATTAAATCCGAACCAACCGACCCAGAGAAGAGCCGCACCAATAATGGTGAACGGCACACTGCTTGGAGGACTTAAAGTATTAGGATAGCCCTTACGCTTGCGGAGCATGATGCATGCAACCAAACCAGCAACACCGGCATTAATATGGACGACCGTTCCGCCGGCAAAATCAATTGCACCTGTGCCTGCCGCCATGAGCCAATTACCTTCATCTCCACCACTGAAAAGTCCTCCGCCCCAAGCCATGTGCCAGATCGGACAATAGGAAAGAATTGCCCACAAGGTTGTAAAAATAAGAACCGCGGAAAACTTCATCCGCTCCGCGAAAGCACCGACGATCAGGGCCGGAGTAATGATGATGAAGGTCATCTGGAAAGTAACAAACACACTTTCTGGAATCGTGCCACTTTCCGAATCAGCACTCAAAAGCTGCAGAAAAGTATTTTTTAAATCACCCCAATAATTATTACCCGTTCCTGCAGCAAGGCTATATCCGCAAATAACCCATAGGATCGACATCACCGCTGTGATGAAAAAACACTGCATGAGCACAGACAGAATATTCTTTGATTTGACTAAGCCTCCATAAAAGAGGGACAGGCCGGGAATCGTCATTAATAGGACGAGGACAGTGGCCGTGAGCATCCAGGCAGTGTCTCCCGAATCAATATTAGATGCGACAGCTTCAGCTTCCTGTGCGACGGCTAAAGGCGCAGAAAGCGCCAACAACAAAAGTGCCCATAGGGGCTTAAATAATTTATTCATTTTCAGTATTTTATAGGTTGAGAAGGACACTTTTGTGCCTCAATACCTTTTAATAGCAATGTCCATGCCAACTTTTGGATTATTGACAAAAAAAAGGATTGAGCTGCTTAAGCCTAGAAATTTAAGGAATCTAAAATGAAATTTTAGCACGGACTGGATAATGGTCGGATAAGTATCTGCCCTTTTCATTATACCTAATAATAGCCGCAGATTTTACAGAAGCCGGGCCGGGCAAAACAAAAACGTGGTCAATCTTTCCTCCGGTAAATGATCCTCCCCGGAAACCATGGAAAGTTTTTACCAATTCTTCTTTGGGTTTCACTTTCCTATACGTATCAACCAACTTTAAAGGTTTCTCCTTAAAAGCTATAATTGCCGGGTTCGTTTCTGAAGCATTAAAGTCTCCCATAAGAATGATCGGGTCTTTAGGATTTTTTCTTTTCGCAATTCTTTGAATGATTAATTGAGCAGCACGGACTCGGCTCGGCTGACTCTGATGATCCCAGTGAACATTATAAACATAAAAAGCCCGTTCAGAATCCTTTTCTATGAGTCTGGCCCAGGTGCAAATTCTGGGGATCTCATTGCCCCAGGACTTCGATGCAATCTTCTCTGGCGTATCACTTAACCAGAAAGTACCGCAGTCTTTCTTATCAAGAGCGAATCTTTTCTTTAAGTATAATATAGTGCAGTGCTCACCTAACTTCTTGCCGTCATCTCTACCGACCCCGTACTCTGCATAGATTGATGCTCTCTTTCTTATATCATCAATCTGATGACGCTTTGCTTCTTGAAGACCAACGACGTCAAGGGATTGGGCCTTCAGCCAATTCCCCACCATGTCTTTCCTTTTCGGCCAGGCATTGTCCCCGTCCTTTGGATTATCATATCGGATATTGAAAGAGAGCGCATCAATTTCAATAGGATCAGCGAACGCGTTCACTCCTAAAAGAATCAGAAGGACTAATATTTTTCTCATGATTAAATGCTGTGATTTTATTAATATTAAACTAAACGAACTTCCCTGGGTTAAGATTAGATTCCGGATCCAGTGCTGATTTGAGTCTCTTGTGTAAATCCAATGAACCCTCATCCAGAGCATCTTCAAACCATCTTTTCTTGGCAATGCCGATACCGTGTTCTCCACTCACTACACCGCCCATGCTCAAAACTTTCTTAAAAAGCTGGTCCAAAGCTTCATCTGAACGTTTTCGATTCTCTTCAATTTCAATGTCTTCGACCATAATGTTTACATGTATGTTACCGTCCCCCGCATGGCCAAAACAGGCGATAGGCATGCCACATTCTTGCTGCAATCCTTCGCAAAAATCGACCAATTCAACGAGCTTACCACGCGGAACGACGATGTCCTCATTGAGCTTAGTGAGACCGGTCGCACGTAAACTATAGCTGAAAGCTCTGCGGATCTCCCAAATATCCTCACATCCCGATTCGTCCGCTGCCGTTTCAATGGTCAAAGCCTTCTGTTCACTTATCAAGCTCGAAACTGACTCTGTTTCCTGTGACACGGATCCTTTCTGACCATCAAGTTCAACCAGTAAAAAGGCTTCGCCTTGTGGAATCATCTCTGAGCCGACATGATCTCGAGCAGCAGAAAGGGTGAACTTGTCTGCAATTTCAAGAGCGGCAGGAAGAAAACCAGCACTCAAAATTTTCTGAACCGCTAGAGCAGCATCAGCAAAGCTTTCAAAGGTCGCCGAAACCATTGCCCTGGCTGGGGGGTAAGGAATTAAGCGGCAAGTCACCTCGGTAACAACACCCAAAAGACCTTCTGACCCAACAAACATTCCTATCAAATCAAATCCTGTCTTATTTTTGTGACAGCGTCCGCCCAATCTAGCTACTGTCCCATCAGCAAGGACCACCTCCAATCCAAGAACATAATTACGGGTAACCCCATACTTAAGGCAACGGGGCCCGCCAGCATTCGTGGCAACGTTCCCACCTATGCTACACTCTTTTAGACTGGCAGGGTCAGGAGGATAAAACCATCCAAGGTCACGCACAGCATCTTGAAGGGTGCCTGTAATAAGACCTGACTCAACGACTGCAACGCCGTCCTCTACATTAATCTCCTTAATATCATTCATGCGTGCCACTGATAAAACAATGCCACCCTGAACAGGCACTGCTCCTCCAACGTACCCGACCCCAGAACCTCGCGTCGTGACCGGAACCCCTTCCTGATCGGAAAATTTCATGACAGCCACAACGTCTTCGGTCGATTCAGCAAAAACGACCACATCAGGCGAGTGTCCTACTAACCATTTATCAATGCTATGCTCCTCAATATCTGATTCCTTATTTGAAACCTTATCGGCACCAACCAAGGCTATGAGTGATTCTACTAATTGGGGATGGTCCATGAAACAAACTTAGGAATAAATATTATAAGTCCTACTGAAAATGCTGCAATCGCAGTAATTAATACGGCTGAAGCCGCAATGTCCTTGAACTCACCGATTCCGGCATGATGGTTTGGATGAACCGTATCAGCGAATCGCTCTAAGGCTGTATTAACAGCTTCTGCTGCTATGACGAGCCCCGAACAGATTAAAATCAAACTCCACTCGAGAGCAGTGATCTTAAAAAGAAAACCACTGCATATGGCTAAGAAAAAAAAGAACAGATGAATCCGTGCATTTTTCTGTGAACGGAAAAGGAGTAAGAGACCCCTAAATGCATAGTAAAATGATCTCATGAATCGCTATTATCTTTTTGCATCCCTTCGGCATGCTTATGAAATTCACTCCACAAGATCAATTGACCGGACAGGGTCTGTCTCCGCTTCATAATCAACCCCTTGAAGACCGAAGCCAAAGAGCTTCATGAAATCTTTCTGGTAACCTTCAAAATCAGATAAATCCTTCAAATTATCAGTGCCTATCTGTTTCCATACCTCTGCCACATGATCCTGAATATCATCTCTCATCTCCCAGTCATCGATCCTAATGCGTCTAGATTCGTCCAAAGATGGTACGCCCATGAAGTGATCACCGAAGAGCCTTCTGATCTGTTCGATACAATCCTCGTGAATTCCTTCCTCTTTCATCTTCTTAAATAAAACACTGATGTATAGTGGAACGACCGGAATCGCAGAACTGGCCTGAGTCACTACGGCCTTATTGACTGATATGTATGCCCTTCCACCAGATGGCGAAATCTTTTCATGGATACGTTCACATGTTTCCTGCAAATGAATCTTTGCCTGACCAATAGTGCCATCCTTATATACGGACCATGTCAACTCCGGACCAATATAGGAATATGCAGTCGTAATGGCGGATGGGGCAAGGACACCTCCGCTTGAAAGTGCATCTATCCAACGTTCCCAGTCCTCTCCTCCCATGACCTTGACTGTTTGAGTAATTTCATCTTCAGTCGCCGGCTCTATGACAACCTCTTCGACTTCAGCTTTATCAGTATTGACTGTCTTTTGCGAATAAGTGGTATGTATTGGTTTTAAGCAGGACTTATATACCTGACCATTCTCCGGGTCGACTCTCCGCGGCGAAGCTAAAGAGTAAACGACACAATCCACCTGCCCCATCGAAGCCTTTATTTCATTCACAGTCAGAGCCTTTATTCCATCTGAGTATGCGTCCCCGTTAATGCTCCTGGCATATAACCCTTCAGCCTTGGCCGCTGATTCAAATGCAACACTATTATACCAACCAGCACTAGCAGACTTATTCTCTGAAGGGGGTCTCTCAAAAAAAATACCCAAAGTGTCTGCCTTACCCGCAAAGGCAGGAACGATCCGCGAAGCGAGCCCATAACCTGTCGATGAACCTATGACTAAAACTTTCTTCGGACAATTTTCTATGGGCGGTTGCGAACGCACATAATCGATTTGATCCCGGACATGAGCCTCACAGCCTTCGGGATGAGCCGTTGTACAAATAAATCCGCGGATTTTCGGAGAAATAATCATGATCCTATATAGATAAACTTAGTTCACCAGTAGAACAATTAGGAATACGTTCCAAGTTTTTGTTAAAGAAGGTTTGTCCTGGTCGCGATTCACGCGACCAGGACATTTTTTAGTGGGAAGTACCCTCATAAGCCGGATTCTGTGTCCTGTCTCACCGAAGCGAGACAGGTGACAGCCATTTATCTTCCTGTCATATGACAGGAGCTGGGCGAACCATGCTGCGACTATTACCCAGGATCATCTCCGAAGAGGCCGGGCAGGCTACCCGTTTTCCCTGTTCTGTCTTGCACCGCACGGGGTTTGTCATGCCCCCTCAGTTACCCTCGGGGCGGTGAGCTCTTAACTCGCCATTTCACCCTTACCTAACCAAGTAAAACTCGTTCAGGCGGTATATTTTCTGTGACACTTTCCGTAAGCTGGAGCTTTCGCTATCAGCTTCCCGCACTTTCGTGCGGCGGCACTGCCTTAAGGTGTCCGGACTTTCCTCTCAATGAGTTAATCAGTGAGCGACTGTCTCAGGCACTTCAGTAGATATTATCGTGGATCTTAATCAATGTTCAAATAATCATTCTTATGACTTATCGACCCATTCGATTTTATTAGATACCGGCCCACGACTACTTTTTGGCCAATTCTCACCTTCTTTTAACCAACCAAGATAAAATAGGCCAAGACACCGATCAATCTCACGCAAACTTAAGAATTCACGCATCCCATCAGTACCTAATATGGGTGGAGAGGACCAGAAAGCACCGAGGCCCGCTGCGGCCGCAGTCAGATGCATATTTTGTATTGCACAAGCCACGGCCTCAATTTCCTCAAGTTCAGGAATCTTTGGGTTATCACCACGTTCCATACATATAGCCATAACGATTGGGGCAAGAATCGGATTTTTACCTAACTTATTCAGCTTGTCCTGTCGGAACTGATCATCAGGAGTATGGGCAGAATACAGATCCTGTAATTTTTTCCCAAGAGATTTTCGGGAATTACCAGAAAAAATCTTAAATCTCCAAGGCTCTGTAAAACCATGCGTAGGTGCCCAATTTGCATTCTCTAGGAGTTCGTCAATCAGCTCCATTGGGATATCAAGATCAGAATCCATCATGGCCGGCTTGACTGTACGACGGTGTCGAATAATTTCAGTAATAGGAAAAGTCTTGGATATCATTTTAAAATTAAATATAAATTTAACTTCATATAATTAACCGATTTAACAACCACAACCAAAAAAATAAAAATGCTCACAGTTGGAGAAACCGCACCCGATTTCAAACTTACTACTTTAGGAGAAGAAGGGCCCAAACACATCACTTTATCTGAAAATCTTGGGCAACCTACGGTCCTTCTCTTTGTCCCTATGGCATTTACGAGCGTATGCACCAAAGAACTATGTAGCGTGACAGAGGAAATATCAGAATACGAGAGCCTCGATGCCAAAATCATTGCCATCAGTGGTGACAGTCCTTTTGCTCAAGCAGCATGGGCAGAAAAAGAAGGTATTAAACTTACACTTGCCAGTGACTACGAACATAATGTCGCCAAAGAATACGGTATCGCATACGAAAGTTTTCTTCCTGAAAAAAATCTGACGATGGGAGGAGTTCCCAAAAGATCAGCATTTGTGATTGATGCGAATGGCACCATTCAGTACGCGGAGAGCAGCGATGATCCGGCCAAAGTCCCAGACTTTGAAGGCATTAAATCCAAACTAATTGAACTTAAAAATTAAGGGTTAATCTGAAATTTTCTGGGAAATAAGAAAAACCGCTCTTATCGCCGAACCACTAATCGATAGAATCGACGGACTCCTAATGAAATAGGAATATTATCAATGGTCGTCCTTTGCTGAGTCCCATTCTTTAATTCTGTATATATATAATTCTCAGACAAAGGATCGACAGTATTCCAGGTCTTAAGATCAGAACTCCTCTCTAATACCATTTCCACATCAGTGGCCGAGCCGTTCATTGTATGGGTTAAGACCATAAATTTTTTATCATCCTCATCAGCTACCGAATGAAAGTATCCCTGATCATGAGATGTTGGATCAGTGCCAAGAGCATATTCGGCAATGTTAGCTAAATTGTCATTGTCCGGATCCTCCAATTCTCCAGAAATACTAGAATCAATCGCTGCAGAATCAGAAAAATTATCCCATACCCAACTGAAGTATGGGTCTGAATTTTTACCAGGGGAACCATGAATACTCTTACTGGGTCTCCAGCCATCTTTTGCGCTCCAAAATACAGGACCTCTATTCGTATCCACAATGTTAAGGGAATGACCTTTACCGTCTGTCGATTCATACCAATTGCCAAAATAGTTAAAATCTAAAATCGTCTGATCAGAAGAATCTCTTAAGATTAATTCTTCATAGTTATTATTGAGATTGCCACTGTATTCTCCAATGACTTGAACAGAATCGCCATACCGGGCCCTGAAAGCGCGTATTCTTTTTACAACAACAACACTCTGTCCTGGCTGAATGGAAAAATTATTAAATCGGATCCGTACAGCACCCAACAATTCGTAATTAGAAAGATTGTGAACCTCTGAGGATATATTAAGGAGTTCGATAAATTCAAAATCATCATTCTCAATAAATCCAGCAGCCTTTTCTTCTTCTGTTGGAGGCCCAGGATTAAACATCAATTCACTAATACGAATTGGTGAAATCGGCAATGAGCGACCTACTCTTCCAGGAGACCCACCCCGTTCAGGGCTTGGTTTCCAATGTGAGGACTGCCGCCATCGAAACAATTGTTCAAAGTTATTCGTTGTTTCAATGGATGACCCTATCCCGTCTGATTCAGGGAACCAATCTGAAGAATATCGAAAGTCATGAATGAGCTCTTCTTCGTTACTATATAATCGAATCCTCTCACCAGAATCATCGAGCTTACCGCTTTCAAAAAGACCAGTTAAACCCAATTCTTCTCCATAGCGCAAAGTAAATGCCCTTGAATCAGCAGCCACTACCGCATATTCACCTGAACCTAATAAATGCTGACCAAAGATAAACTCAATGGCATCAGAAACACGATATCCCTCTAATTGAATCGGTAACTGGCCCACATTTTGAAACTCAATGAACTCAAAAGAATCATTATTATTAAATCCTTCGAGCCGTTCATTTTCAGTCGGTTCATTTGGGTTAAAATGGATTTCTGAAATTCTTAAGAGAGGCAATGGCGTCTCAAAATATCCAGGAGAACCTCCTGACAATTTACTGGAACGCCAACCTTCAGAAAGACTCCAGTCCAGTAGTGGAGCATCATAATCGACCGCAACAAGTGATCTCCCTTTACCATCAGTAGGAGGATGCCATGAATCGTCATACTCAAATTCTTGTATTATATTTCCATACTGACCAGACAAGATAATCGTCTCTCCTGAATTACTGAGAGTTCCATTGTACTGACCAGCAACGTTGATACCATCAGATCCATAACGTATACCGAAGGCTTCAAGATCATTGACAATGATGAGAGATTTACCTGGATTCAGAACTTCAGATTCAAAAGTGAATTGAATCCCTTTTGTAAATTTGACACCACTCAATTTAACATCATTGGGCCCTACATTGGTCAATTCAATATACTCAAAAACATCTCTATCTTCATAACCTTCACGTTTTTCATCCACAGATAATAAATATGGATGATACATCATTTCGGTGATACGGAGATCCTCAGCCCCATCCTCTACAGAGAAAACTGCGTCCGTTAAAGCACTCCAAACATCATCTATCTCATTGAAGACTCTGGCCTTAATATTCACACTACTAGTAATCTTACGTTGATTGTCTTCCATCGCATTCACTGAAACTCCTCCTCCCACTACTCTTGGATCAGTCCCGTCATCAGTATAAAAAATCCGACCAATGCCAGAGGGTTCACTGAATGTTAAAATGAAACCAGATTCAACATTTCCTCCATATTGTGAAAAGACAGGAACCTCAATCGTTGGATAAAGGCTCTCACGTTTCAATTGGGAAAGAAGGATCCCGGTCCGTCCGGGAAAAAAATCCGTTAACAACCGATCCCTTTCCATGATCCATGTCAAGCGAGTGTATGGGATCTTATCAGGATTACGGTTATCTCCCCAACGGGCTGACTCGGCAACAATGGCTCGATCAATTTCCATGTAGCGCAATTCATAAATAGAAGAAGCCACTTCAGGAGTAAGGACCCCATCATTAAACATCAAATAATGGGCTCTATCGGCAAACTTAAGACGATATTCGCTATTTGCTCGGAGCCGCTGATGAATCTGTGTCGGTGATCCTTGATCATTTGCACCAGTCACATCATCAGTGACCTGCTGAAATGTCTTTTCTGCATCCCAGTTATGAAAGATCCATGACTTTTCCGGATCGTCGCGATTATAACTAGCGTTCCAGTTCTGGTAAGCCCAGTCCGCATTGCCAGCATAAAAATTAATGAGCATATAATCAATGAACTGATCAAGATCGAGTAATCTGAGAACAGCCTTATAATTATTTTCAATGCTGAGGTCAGTGCCAATGGCATTGAGAAGATCCTCATAACTCTTGTTGTTACCAGCAACAACATTATTAGATCGGTGCCTCAAAATGTCATAGTGACTTTTCTTTCCACCACGATAGGCAACCACAAATTCCTCATCTACAAATTCATGCAACCAATACATTCCCCAATACAATCCGTTGAGGTAAAGATGAGCATAATTACCTCTTGGTGCAATTCCTCCTGCAGCATTCTGAAGGTCACCAACAAGCTGATCACGAATGTATTGTGCACGCAATTGCTGATCAGGATTAGGATGAGTCCAAGACTGCTGGTTAGTTGCATCAAGAATGACGGTATTAATATTATCAGTTGCCTCATCACCAAAGAGAGAATAATCCAACTGAGGGGGGCCATAAGGAGGTTTAAATTTTAGCCTCATGGAAAGCTTGTCTGTTTTCCATCGGTCCGTACTCGTCGCCCCCTGAATTTCCAGGGAACAATCAATTTGAAATCCCGTTGATCCGTTAGGAAGAATCAATTCAGCAGACGCGGCCCTCTCAAACCCCTTACCAATAGGATATATGCCACGGGTCTGGATCACATTATTATCAGCATCGATCTGAACTGGTGTTGAAGAAAATAAATCTTCAGGATTCAAGGAAACTGCAAGAGTAGGAATGGATCGCATGTCCTCTTTTATGGTATTCACATACCTTGGATCATTCACAACGTCCTGATCCATTCCATAATCACCAGCATAGGGTCCGAGCTTTAAATCTCCAGGAACAGTATCAAAACGTCCGAATGGACCCCAGCTTAACGGCATACCTTTTCCAGTCTGACGAATTACATCTTCAAGAAAAATGTAGGTATGGGTATCCACATCTGTCGGATCATAGCCATCCTTAAAAGCCGCAGCACGAATGACCGTCGTCTTTTTCAATATCAAAGGGCCCGTATAATCTTTTCCATTAACTGGACTTGGATGACTCCCATCTGTCGTATAACGAATTTGGGCTCGAGGAGTAGTCGAGGAAATATTCAAAACAAAAGGTTCTACAAAGAATCCCCTATCCACGCTAAACTTCGTATCCTTAACTTGAGCTGACCATGAACAGATCGACCCCATTCCAAAAACGTAAAGGATCCCCAATGCCTTTGAAGGTAAAAAAAATCTGATTTCAAGTCTCTTAAACATCAGTTGATAGGAAAAAGATTCTGTATATCTACTTTAATCTCTAATTCGCAAACACCTAAAAAAACTAATTACTTTTGTTTCATGAAAGAAAAGGATGTATTGAGATGGCAAAATATGCTCTATCTCATCAATCTCTATTCTATCTAAATGAAATTATTTTCACTCGTTCTAATCTATTCCATCCAATCATTAGTTACCTGTCTGGCAGATGAACCTAAAGCTGTTTATAGAAACTTAGATGCCGTCAAGACCAAGGCGATTATTGCCAAATTTACAAAAGAAAAGAAAACCCTTCTCATCATAGATGTTCGAACGAAGGAAGAATACGATAAAGAACACTTTCCAAAAGCCAAGTTAATCAACTTCTTCGGACCCAATTTCGAAAAGAAGCTCAAGGAACTCGATAAGAATAAAGCCTATCTTCTGCATTGTCAGTCTGGAGGCAGGAGCAGAGGAGCTCTCAAAAAAATGCAAGAGTTAGGATTCAAAGAAGTTTACCATCTTGATGGTGGAATTTTAGCATGGAAAAAATCTGGAGGTGAACTGACAGATTAGTCTCTTGTTTATATCATTGAGAATTTTCACATAAGGGTTTCCACCAATTATTATTCGCCAAGTACCAGTTCACCGTTTCGGTTAAGCCCTCATCTAGATCAATAGAAGGATTCCAACCAAGTTCGTTGCGAATCTTTGATGAATTTAAACTGTAGCGAAAATCATGACCGGCTCTGTCATTAACAAATTGAATTTGTTCGGAATGTGTAGAGCGGTCAGGAAACTTAGAATCCAATATTTCACATATCATCTGAACTAGAGGAAGATTCGCAATTTCTTGTCCGCTGCCAATGTTATAAGCGTGGCCAACTTCGCCATCAGACAAGACTCTCATCAAAGCATCAACTAAATCATTAATGTGAAGCCATTCGCGGATGTTCTGTCCGTTCCCGTAAATAGGAATCATTTTTTTTCTCGCTCCATTAATAATCGCTTTTGGAATAAGTTTTTCAGGGAATTGGTACTCCCCATATACATTGGAACAGTTTGTCGTCAGGGCCGGGAGCCCATAAGTTATATGCCAAGCATTCACCAAGTGATCACTGGCTGCTTTTGATGCAGAATAAGGACTACTTGGCCTGTAAGGTGAATCCTCACTAAAGGATCCCGTATCATCAAGCTGACCATACACTTCATCAGTGGAAACGTGAAGGAACCTAAATTTCTCATCATTTCCTCTCTTTTCCCAATAATGAAGCACTGACTCTAAAAGCGAATACGTTCCATTCACGTTCGTCGTAATAAATTCACTCGGGAATTTAATGGATCGGTCAACGTGAGTCTCTGCCGCCAAATGAATGACGACGTCAGGCTGATGCGTTTCTAATATCTCGCATAATCTTTCTCCGTCCCTAATGTCAGCCCTTTCAAAGAAGTATAAAGGATTATCAGATATGCCGGAAAGATTATCCGGATTCCCTGCATATGTCATAGCATCAACATTGATGACAGAATGACGCAAACCAATCGCGTTTCGGACCAGAGCTGATCCTATAAATCCTGAACCCCCTGTAATCAGTAATTTCACATGAGTCAAAAAATGAATCCTACTCAGATTTAAACTGGTATGAATCTAGATTTTTTCTTGGAAGGTTTCTTTTTCTTATTTTTTTTCTCTGCACTCCAGCGTTCAACACGTAGCCCCGATCCTTTCAAAAGTTTAATGAGACCCTTCTCGCCCACCAAGTGAGCGGCACCAACGATGACCATAATGTCTTTGTCTCCTTTCAGATACTCGTTAATCTTCTTAGCCCAATTCTCATTTCGATTATCCAGCAATTCCTTGCGAAACTGGGGTGAATCTGACATTGAATCATCAATCATCTTTTCAACGATCGCATCATCACCTTCCCTCCAAGCTTTCACCATCTTTGGAAAATCCGTTTCAACTGTGGCCATATCTTTCAATGTAGAGCCCAGCATTTTTTCCTGCTCTTCCTTGTTAAGCTTGGCAAAAAGACCGATCTGGAACTCGGTCGTTTCCAAACCTCTCACAGTCTTCCCATCCTTCATTGCGCGCTCTTCAAAAAAAGTATCAACTCCCAGTTCTGGTCTTCCACCCATTTTCATAATTTCTGTGATTGATATTGTCATACCAGCCATCCAGGGTCTGAACCCATCCATCGCGGTAGGTGGTAACCCTGCGCCCTTGAGATACTTTCCAAGTTCTGCATACATCTCAGGGGATAAATCGTCGCTGATCTTTCTATCTTTCCCGTACATGCCCTTCTCGAGAGCTAAGGTGTCCGATCCAGGATCCTCATTCGTCGCTATTTCCAATACCAGATCATCTGAGGCCCTATAAGCAGCCTCAAAGGCAGGATGCAACGGATGGTCATCTTCACTCAGTATGTGTATGGAACCTGCAATATAAATGGATGAGCCAGAATCATCCCCAGTCACTTTCCACAAGCTGGTCGTTTCAGCTGAATGTGCTATGGAAGCACAAAGAATTGAAAAGCTTAAAAACAATAAGAGCTGAAATGATTTTTTAATATCAACTAACTTTAATGAACGCATTACTTAAAGTTCCTGAAAGCTACGAGCTTGTAAATTGAAAAGAGCTTACTTTACAATCAATAAAAAAGGGAACTATAGAACGAATTAGAGATTCTTCCGGCGGGTCTTAACGCTAATCTGCGCTAAGGATCTAGCTACTACAGCCTGAAGAGCATCATATTGCCCATCCTCTTCAGTAACATTTTCAAGTGCATCCTTAGCACGTTGCATCGCTTCCTCAGCTGCGTCCACGTCAATATCATCCTCCTCAGAAACGATCCAATCAGTAAGAACAGAAATCTTATCCTGAGCAATTTCCACATATCCTGGACCGAGGGCCAATTCAATCGACTTGCTGTTCTTATCAACTCTATATATCAGATCATCATCCCACTCATCCTTAATCATTGTGACCAGAGGAGCATGTCCCGGCAAAGGCCCCATATGTCCTTGGTCTCCTGGAATGTCAACATATTCCACTTCACCGGAAAAGTATTCCTTCTCTGGAGTAATTATTTCAAGTTTCATGAAAATGAGTTTTTATATTCGATGATCAGCTTAACCTTTATCGACAGAATCGATTCCGGCCTTCATGTAGAAGTTATCCTCATGCACATTATCATGGTCACCATCTAATATTTCCTTGAAGCCTTTGACTGTATCATCAACAGAAACATAAACTCCCGGGGTCCCTGTAAAGACCTCAGCAACATGGAACGGCTGCGATAAAAACTTCTGAACCTTACGGGCCCGGGCAACAGTAAGTTTATCTTCGGGACTCAATTCATCCATACCAAGAATAGCAATAATGTCTTGCAAATCATTGTATTTCTGAAGGACCTGCTGAACTCCGCGTGCCACTTCGTAGTGCTCTTCACCAACAATTTCCGGCGCAAGAGCCAATGAAGTTGAAGAGAGTGGATCAACGGCAGGATAAATTCCAAGCTCAGCCAGCTTACGTTCAAGAACCACGGTAGCATCTAGGTGAGCAAAGGTATTTGCTGGTGCTGGGTCCGTCAGGTCATCGGCCGGCACATAGACTGCCTGGAAGGACGTGATAGATCCTTTCGTCGTTGATGTGATACGTTCCTGGAGTTGAGCCATTTCAGCTGCGAGTGTCGGCTGATAACCGACCGCCGAGGGAGTCCTGCCCAGCAGAGCAGAAACTTCTGAGCCTGCCTGAGAAAAACGGAAAACATTATCCACAAAGAGAAGAACGTCCTGCCCCTGCTCATCGCGGAAAAATTCCGCCATGGCCAGAGCAGAGAGAGCAACACGGAGTCGGGCCCCTGGAGGCTCGTTCATCTGGCCATAGACCAGAGCAACTTTCGATTCAGCAAGATTATCCTGATTAATGACGCCAGCCTCAGACATTTCCCAATAAAGGTCATTTCCTTCACGGGTCCGCTCACCAACGCCTGCAAAGATAGAGTATCCTCCATGATTCTTAGCAATGTTGTTAATGAGTTCCATGATAACAACGGTTTTACCAACGCCTGCCCCTCCGAACGCTCCGACCTTGCCACCCTTAGTGAAGGGACAAATGAGATCAATGACCTTGATTCCGGTTTCCAAAATCGTCGCCGATGTGTCCTGCTCAGTGAGTGCCGGAGCCGGACGGTGAATCGGATAACGTTTTTCCGTCTTCACGTCTCCACGCTCGTCTACTGGGTCACCCGTCACATTAAAAATGCGGCCAAGAACCTCGTCCCCGACAGGAACCGAGATTGGAGCTCCGGTATCTTTAATTTCCATTCCCCTTTTAAGGCCTTCCGAAGAAGACATGGCAACTGCACGAACCCATCCATCACCTAAGTGCTGCTGAACCTCCAGAATCAGTCTGTTCGGTTTTCCATATACTTCGTAATTAATCTCCAATGCATTATAGATTTTAGGTAAGCCCTCAGCCTTAGAAAAATCGGCATCGATGACGGGGCCAATGACTTGGACGATGGTTCCGGTATTATCGCTCATTTTATATAAATTTATTTGTTGTCTATAGCTGTTGTTAAATTATTCAAGGGCCATCTGCGCTGTGGTAATTTCAAGCAGTTCACTTGTGATCGCAGCTTGGCGAACTTTGTTATAAAGAAGAGTCAAATCATCAATCATTTCCTTTGCATTATCGGTTGCGCTTTTCATAGCAACCATTCTTGAAGAGTGCTCCGAAGCGCGGGCTTCAAGGACCATTTGGTATAATTGATAATTGAGATAATGCGGTAATATCATGCTAAAAACTTTTTCCGCACTCGGCTCAAAGATGTACCCTGCTTCAGGGACCTGATCGTACACATCAGTTAAATCATCACCCCCGCCCATTCCTTCATAGTTCTGCTTCTCCGTGATACTCGAAGGATCGACTGGTAATAATGTCTTCACCCAAGGCTTCTGACTGATCGTATTAATGAAATTCGTAAAGGCAACTTTGACCCGATCCACTTCGCCCGATTCGAACTTCCTGATAACAAAGTTGGATACTGCTTTGACTTCCTTGAAAATGACTGGATCACTGACTGTAAAATCGGCCAGCAGATCCTTTTTCGAACGGGCCAAGGTTCCCTTACCCTTATTACCAATAGTTACATAAGAAGTGATCTCTGATTCTTCTTCCATTACGAGCCTCATGAGGTTCGTATTTAATCCTCCGCACAGACCCTTGTCGGTAGAAATCACAATGAATAGTTCACGATTAACTTTGCGAACATTCATTAAAGGACTGGCATCCAGTTCTCCCTCATCCTGTGCCAAGTGAATCAAGATCTTGTTCAACTCCTCAGCATAACGTCTCCCGGATAGAGCCTGATTCTGTGCCTTCTTCATTTTGGAAGAAGCCACCAATTCCATCGCCTTGGTGATTTGAGCAGTGCTTTTTACCGACTTAATGCGTCGGCGGATGTCACGGGTATTGGCCACAATTTAAAGGTTCAATTGGTTTTATGGGCTGTATGTGGTTTTATGGGCTGTATGTGGTTTTAAAGTCTTCGATGGCGGACTTGAGTTCATCAACGATTTCATCTGTAAGTACCTGCTCCTCACGGATCTTCGTCATTACAGATTCCTTACGAGTCGTCAGATATTCCTCCATCTTCGTCTGAAAGTCTTTGGCCTTATCCACTGGGATATCATCAATGTAACCATTTTGCATAGCAAAGAGCGTCGCGACCTGAGCTTCAAGGGATTGAGGTGCAGAGAGCTTCTGCTTGAAGAGCTCCACGATTCTGTTACCGCGGTCAAGGAGTGTCTTTGTCTGTTCATCAAGATCCGAACCGAACTGAGCGAATGCCTGCTTTTCCCGGAACTGAGCCAAATCAAGTTTAATAGTTCCGGAAACTTTTTTCATGGCCTTTGTCTGCGCTGCAGAACCGACCCTGGACACGGACAAGCCAACAGAAATGGCTGGCCGTATTCCCTGAAGGAAGAGGTCCGTCTCAAGGAAAATCTGGCCATCCGTAATGGAAATAACGTTCGTCGGAATATAGGCAGAAACGTCACCGGCCTGAGTCTCAATGATTGGCAATGCTGTCAGTGACCCGTCGCCGTTCTTCTCATTGAGTCGAGCAGAACGCTCAAGTAGACGACTATGCAAATAAAACACGTCACCAGGATAGGCTTCACGTCCGGACGGGCGACGCAAGACGAGAGAAACTTGTCGATATGCCACAGCGTGTTTGGAAAGATCATCAAAAACAATGAGAGCGTCCATCCCGTTGTCCATAAACCACTCACCCATGGAAGCTCCGGCATATGCAGAAAGAAACTGGTTCGTTGCTGAATCAGATGCAGATGCTACAACGATTATTGTATATTCAAGAGCTCCGGCAGCTTCTAATGTAGAAATGATACGAGCAACACTGGACCGCTTCTGACCAATGGCTACATAGATTGAGTAAACCGGACGAAAGTCCTTCGTATTGTTTTCTTCGGCAGCTTTGTTCTGTTTGGCCTGAGAAATGATCGTATCGATCGCAATGGTTGTCTTGCCTGTCTGACGGTCCCCAATGATAAGCTCTCTCTGACCTCTGCCTATCGGAATCATCGCATCAATAGCCGCAATTCCTGTCTGTAGTGGCTGACTGACTGATTTACGGGGAATGATTCCAGGAGCAATCTTCTCCACTGGGTAATTTTCCTTGGATGCAATGTCTCCTTTACCGTCTATGGGCTGACCCAAAGCATCCACGACACGACCCAATAGCTCCTTACCTACAGGAACCTGCAAGAGTTTCCCTGTGGTCTTTACCTCATCGCCTTCCTTAATGTCAAGACCCTCACCGATGAGAATACAACCGACTTCAGTTTCCTCCAGGTTCAGAGCCAGACCATAAAGACCGCCGGGAAATTCAATCATCTCATTGAGCATGACATCACTGAGCCCTTCGACTTTGGCGACCCCGTCACCGATTTGGCGCACGACTCCGACATTTGATTTAGTGACTGCCGTTTTAAGTTCGGCAATTTGTGTTTCGAGTTCCTGTAGGATATTGCTCATTTGAGTTTCCTCTTTGTTTAGTTCTTTTGAATTAGTTAAAGTTTATTTTTAAGTTCCGTGAGCCGAGCCTTGACACTACCGTCCCAGACATCACTCCCGACCTTGACTCTCATTCCACCGAGGAGGTCCGGATTGACCTTGAACTCAGCAGTTAACGTACTGCCATACTTGCGGCGTAAATCTTCTACCACGGTATTGCCTGCCTGCGCTCCGAGTTCAGTCGCAGTTTCAATAACGGCCTGACGCCGTTCGACGTCCAGACGAACGAGCCTACCAAATTCTTGAAGAATGGCAAGATAGCCGCGGGGCTTTGCCTCAGAAACCTTAGTAGTAATTTCTTTGATCCGATCATAATCCAAGATTCCGTCCTTGTGGCTGAGACGGAGAAGCTGTCGCGCGGAGCGAGCTGCATCTTTGGTGACCTTCATTGCTTAGTAATTAAAATAGATAATAAATGTTTTATAATGAAATCTGCGAAGATGTTTCTTCGTTAATTTTCGCCTGATCATCATCATTAAGGATCTTTCCTGTGACCTTGGTAGTCGTATCAATGATGAGCCTACCCACGTCACGCTTTAATTCAGCTCGCAATTGCTGTTGTTCCAAGGCGCCTGCCTCATGAGCCTTGGCAACGATGGCGGAAGCTTCCTTAGTGGCTTCTTCTCTTTTCTTTTCAGCTAAGACCTCAGCACTTTCTCTGGCCTCACCAATCAAGAGCTCAGCCTTGGAATTTGCCTCGGAAATGACTTCTCCTTTTTTCACCTCAGCGTCTTCAAGGTCCTTAGAAATTTTCTTCAGATTCTCCTCACCCTCCGCGATCCGTGCTTTGCGCTCATCTAGGATCTGACGAACAGGGCCAAAGGCAAATTTTCTCAGAACGGAAAAGACAATTAGAAAAAGAATGACCTGGGCAAATAATTTCGTCCAATGCACACCTAAAGTTTCCAGAATACTCCCAGAACCTTCTTCCGATCCTTCGGCAGAAGCGAGCATTACTATGGACTGATTAATAAAGTTCATCGCAAGGTCAGGTTAATAGTTTTAATTTCCTTAGTTCTTGTATCCGGTCCGCCGCACTTTAAAGCGCAGCGGACCTAATTAAAATACAGATTTTAATTGCCTTGGAAAGCAAGGATCAAACCGTAAATCGCAATCGCTTCCGCAAGAGCCATTCCAACAATTGAAATGGTTAAAATCTTACCGAATGCACCTGGATTACGTCCTACCGCTTGCGCTGCACCGAGCCCCACAAGACCAACACCAATTCCGGCACCCGTTCCTGCTAAACCCAAACTCACTGAGCCTGTCAGCTCTGCTAATAGTGGTAATAGTTCCATTGTCATTTTTTATTATTTGTTACTTATTTTTATTATTTTTGAACGCTACCCACTGACACGCATGGTCACAACGCCAAAATCGATTTACAATTTAGTGATCTTCCTCCCCATGACTGGTTGAAAGTTGAATATAAACAGCACAAAGAAGTGCAAAGACCATGGCCTGCAAGATACCTACCAGAAGTTCCATAAAATAAAACGGTAAAGGTAAGATGATGGCACAAATAAACTCAACGACAGGACCCATTCCAAATTTTTCTCCCATAGAACCCATCAAATGGAGCAGGTTCTCACCTGCAAAAACATTACCAAAGAGCCTCAAAGAAAGTGATACCGGTCTCAAACAAATTGAAACTATTTCAATCGCTCCAACAAACATAAATATTGGAGCCAGAACATAGCGCATTGCCCCAATCACATCACTAGGCGCCGCGAACGTGTGTTTGATGAATCCCCAGACTCCAGTCTCTTTAATGGTAAGGTAAAACCACAGAAGCATGAAACAGATAGCCATTCCCAAAGTTTGATTCACATCGGCCGTGGCCGGACGAAGAATCGGTTTAAAATGTCCTGAAGAGTCCTCGAACCCTATCGTTCCAACGCCAGGTAACAAACCAAACCAGTTCGCAACTAAGACGTAAATAAAGATAGTCGCTAATAGACCAAAGCACTTAGGAGCCACTTTAGGACCAACGATCTGCTCGACCTGATCATAAAGGAACTCGACAATGAACTCAAAAAAATTCTGAAATCCGGATGGGACCCGCTCCACTTTTTTTGTTGCCTTGCGAGCTGCCCACAGCACAAGTAACACGACAATAGTGGCCACAAAGAGTGAATTGGTTATAAAAGGCAAGAAAGGCAAGAAAGACTCTGCCGTCATCGAAACTTCTCCAAGCAGGGAAAATGAGCTTGGATCGAATAGGCTAGATGAGTCTGGCACAACTTTAATCATTTGATTGCGTACATCTATGGTCCAGCACAGGACTTTTGCCTTATAAATGAAATGGCAAGCCATATCCAAACCACGGATGCGGTCGCATTAAATCACTTATCAATTTTTTTTCAAAGCCAATTTACATAATTTTTTACTCTTTTTAGGGAATGTGAAATGCAGAGAAATCTTAAGGAAAATCACAAATCATGCTCATCCCTTAAATTGTAATGACAATTCGACGCTCAAATATGGACATATCATGCATTAAGGCCATTAATTACTCAGAATTTTCAGAGGAAAATCCTGATTTTTTGTCCGATTATTTCTCCTACCAACCTTTCAATAAAGGACTACAATAAGCACCTCAAACCTTTACCCATGCGCATACTTGTCACTGGAGGAGCCGGTTTCTTAGGCTCACATCTCTGCGACCGACTCATCGACAATGGCGATGATGTCATTTGCGTGGATAATTTCTTTACCGGCAGAAAGGAAAATATCGCCCATCTTGTACCAAATCCCAAATTTGAATTAATCGAGCATGATGTGATCGAACCTTTCGAATTTGAAGTCGATCAGATCTATAATCTGGCCTGCCCCGCCTCACCGCCTCATTATCAATTCAATCCGATAAGGACCATTAAAACCTCCATCATGGGAGCCATGAACTCTCTGGGACTGGCAAAAAGAGTCAATGCTAGGGTCTTGCAAGCTTCCACATCAGAAGTTTATGGTGATCCTGAAATTCATCCTCAACCCGAAACTTATAAAGGAAGCGTCAATCCTATCGGGATCCGGGCCTGCTATGATGAAGGAAAACGATGCGCAGAAACGTTATTCTTTGACTATTACCGGGAAAACAAAGTCGACATTCGGATAGCCAGGATCTTTAACACCTATGGCCCCCGAATGCTTCCGGATGATGGTAGAGTCGTTTCTAATTTTATTGTGCAGGCCCTAAAAGAAGAAAATATAACCATCTATGGAAACGGAGAACAGACCCGTTCCTTCTGCTACGTCGATGATTTAGTCGAAGGGCTCATCAGGCTCATGAATCAAACCGATCAGACAGGCCCCATTAATATAGGTAACCCGGGAGAATTCACTATCCTTGAACTAGCTGAACAAGTACTGAAAAAAACACAGAGTAAATCCAAGGTCACCTTTCATCCACTTCCTGGGGACGATCCGCTTCAGAGGCAGCCTGATATTGCATTGGCGAAAAAAGCGCTGGACTGGGAACCAACGATCGAACTTGACGAAGGTTTACAGAAAACAATCAATTACTTTAAAGAAGAGCTCAATTCACATTGAGAATCATTCAATCCGCTTGTAATTAATCATATAATCAAATCAATTTACCCATTTTCATTAAAGGAATGGCATCTAAAATACATAAAATATGTTGCGTTGGAGCCGGTTACGTCGGCGGCCCAACCATGGCAATGATTGCCAATAAGTGCCCAGACATCCGAATCGATGTGGTTGATATCAATGAAAAGAGAATCGCTGAATGGAACTCAGAAATATTGCCTATCTACGAACCTGGGCTTTCGGATCTGGTAGCCGAGGCGAGGGGACGCAATCTTTTCTTTTCCACTGAAACAGAAAGGGCCATCAGAGAAGCAGACATTATCTTTATTTCGGTGAACACACCAACCAAGACTTATGGTCAGGGAGCTCACCGGGCCGCGGATTTGCGTTATGTTGAATCAGTCTCAAGGACCATTGCAGAGAATGCCGAAGAGCCTAAAATCGTCGTTGAGAAGAGCACAATTCCTGTGCGCACTGCTGAAGCAATCAGAGCAGTCTTCGATGCAAGTGAAACCCAACATCACCACGAAGTTTTATCGAACCCGGAATTCTTGGCAGAAGGGACCGCCATTTCAGACCTCGAAAGTCCGGACAGGATCCTGATAGGAGGAGAGCAGACCCCGGGCGGCCTAGAAGCAATCAATCAATTAGCTGACATTTATAATCGCTGGATCCCTGAAGAAAGAATCATCAAAACAAATCTCTGGTCATCCGAGCTATCAAAACTTGTAGCAAACGCTTTCTTGGCTCAGAGAGTATCTTCGATTAATAGCATCTCAGCTCTTTGTGAAAAGACAGGAGCGGACGTGGATGAAGTGGCGAAGGCCATTGGGGCAGATTCCAGAATCGGCCCTAAATTTTTGAATGCATCCATAGGGTTTGGGGGATCATGCTTTGAAAAAGATATATTGAATCTCGTTTATCTATGCGAACACTTCGGACTGCCCGAAGCTGCCCAGTACTGGGAATCTGTATTGCAGATGAACGATTGGCAAAAACAGCGATTCGCAGATCAAATCGTTGATTCATTTTTTAACACGATCACCGATAAAGTCATTTCAATTCTCGGTTTTGCTTTTAAAAAAGACACCAATGATACACGCAAATCGCCAGCCATTGATGTTTGCAAGCGTCTCCTCGAAGAAAAAGCAACGCTGTTAATCTATGATCCAAAAGTCGAACCGACTAAAATTTATGATGCTTTAGAAACAGACGAAGAAAATTCCAATGTCGTTATTTGCTCGGATCCCAATCAAACCTTTGAAAAGGCTCAGGCAATTGTCGTACTCACTGAATGGGATGAATTCAAAGATATTGATTATGAAGCCGCCCATCAGGCCATGCAGAAACCGGCATGGATCTTTGATGGCCGTAACGTTCTTGATCACAAGAAATTAACTGGAATTGGATTCAAAGTACGATCCATAGGGAAGCCAAATGAAGCTTAAGAAAGCTTTCGTTCTAGATACTTAGGCAACATAGCAACGGTTTCTCTTTCCATGTCGCCATTCATCTTGCAGTTATAAGTACCAGACTTAAAATCAACTTCTTCAGTCATCGACTTCTGTGCGCGATCAATGGCAAGAGGCAACATTTCCAACTGAATTTCATACAACCTTTCCGAGAGATCAAAGATTGTATCATCCTCATGCAAATCAATGGTACGTCGTTCAAGAATTTTTCCCGCGTCCACTCTCTCATCAATGAGATGAGACGTCACACCTAGAGGAATATCGTTTCGAATGGACCAGAGCAAGGCATCCAAGCCACGGGCCTCGGGGATGAGCCCTGGATGAAAATTAATGATCCCATTACTAAAGCCACTGATCACATCATCTTGAAGTATACGTGCTCCCGCAATGATTCCGATCTCTGGATTAATTTCCTTAATTAACGAATTAATCTGAGCCCCTCGATGTGGAACCTGATGGTATTGAGCCCCTATAGATTTGGCCACATCAGAAGGATGCAACGGGGTGCAATGACGAATCTTTGTTCTGACTTCTGAAGGAGCAATATCAAGCTTAACGGCATCCGCTGCAAAGACATGATTCACCTCAATTCCGCTCGCAAAAAGATGAAAAAGAAAGTCCTGCGTTTTCCGGTGAGGAAAATTATAAGCAAATACAACTAATCCGTTCATCAAACCAATTTGCTCAGCTCTCATTTAATGATTCAAGGACTCGAATAACTTCTGCTCCGCTCCGCCCATTAGATATAGGCTCTTCTCGTGATTTGATACATTGAATAAAATGTTCCATTTCAAGTCTTAGAGGCTGATCAGATCCCTCAAACAGTTGCTCTTTGCCTTGATCAATGTTCTCGAGATCACTGCCGATTCTTTTTTTATGAAGAACGACAGTCTGTTCTATTTCATTATAAACTAACATCCCTTTTTCTCCTATTATCTTTAAGGATCTTTTGTTTTCTGGCCAAATCCATGAGCTGTGCAGATGAGCCATGGTACCATCATCAAAAGTCATGTGAACATAAGCATCATCCTCAATTTGCTTTTGGACGCCGCAGTGCCCGGTGAAATCTACTTTTTTGGGTGAAGATCCTACCAAGTAAAGAAGAACAGCAATATCATGAATTCCTAAACTCCATACCACATTTTCTACAGTCCTGACCCGTCCCAATTTGAGCCGCTCTTGGTGCAAATGGTATATTTTTCCAAGGTGTTCTTGATCTATATATGATTTAATAAAATCAATAGCTGGTTGATATAATAAAATATGCCCAATCATAAGGATTCGTTGATTAGCTTCAGCAACCCTAACAAGTTCTTCTGCCTCTTTAGTTGATATCGTCATTGGCTTTTCGATGAAGACATCTTTTCCAATTTTTAAAAAATTTAGAGCGATTTCATAATGAGTAATAGTGGGTGTAGCTATCGCAACGGCATCAATATCTGAACTCAAAAGAGAATCGTAATCATTAAGAAATTGAACGTTCGAAATCTCCTTAGAAACTTCATCAA
>DUBC01000001.1 GCA_012960505.1 Verrucomicrobiales bacterium | reverse complement strand
ATTCGCTTTTCAGCTTTGGGAAAAGCAATCGCCTCGCGCACGAATCGAATCTCCTCGGGTGTGGTTGCGTTCGCAGCATTAACCGCAATCCGCTCTTCGCGAGCCATGCGGTCAACAACCATCTCGCGAGCATCTTCGATGCCGATTCCCGGCATGGCAATCATGAATTCTTCGATGTCTGCGAGCGAAGCGACGATGCGCGACTTGGGGGTGGTTTCGGTTTTGAAAAGCGTTTTCATTTAGATCTCCATCTCTCATCAACTTACTATGTAAGTTTAGCACAGAAAAATCCAAAAGTCTAACACTTTTCGGTGTTATTTCGCTTTTCTTTCCCTTTAAAAACAGGTACTTAGCGGCATATTGAACCTGATGTTCATTATCAACGCATAATTGTGTTACCGATTGATATTCCTCAATAGAATCAAGGACTTAGAGCATATCGTGTAACTACCCGGATTTAAAGGGGAAATTTACTATCATCGCTGAGATTGATCCTATGGGGGTTTCAGTGCCAGCGGAATCGGTAGAATGGGTCCAGATAAACGAATGCAGAAGAATTTTCAGCCTTGAGCAAAAAACCTTCTTCATTTCCAGATTCAATCTTATATATATTAGTGTATAGTTTCCCTGAGGGCCTGAGAGATACTGAGAGTTAGACCTCTAGAGTCGAATAAAACCCAAATATAATAATAACTTAAATCGTTCGTCCTTCGGACGAACATCGAGCGAAGCTCGATTGTTCTAGTTACTTATGTTTCTTTATGTTTTTAATTAGATTTTTAATTGAATCCCTATTAGAAAAGTTCTTGCGTCCTGTTCTTGATTCTGATGCAACAAGCATTCCTAGCATTACGGCAATGAATGTTCCAAAAAAAGTCCATGCTCCTACAAAGGCAGTCACGGCATTCCTCCTATTTAGTTTTGGTGTTTTGATATAACTTCTATTCTTTTTAATTCATTTGCGTCAATTGGATCATTTTCGTTCCATTTCTCGAACAGTTCCCTTTCTTCATTTGTCAAGGCCATATTCCATTTATTTTCAAAGTAGAAGTATTTTCTTGCAATATCTCCTCTGATTTCTGGAGCAGGCTCTACAACCCTATTTAGTATCTCAAAATCACACATACCATAAATTCTATTCTCTCCTTCAATTATTCCAAACGGATGATTACTTCGGTCACCATTAAGTTCACCTACGGTTGGATATAAATTCATCATATCCGCTTCCATGTGTTTGAACTCTTCATCAATCCTTCCGCAACAACTTCTTCCTGCTTTTCCATTTGGACATATATCATCATTCGTCCAACATTCCCTTGTGTGGCCAAATCTATGTGCGGGGACAACGTGTTCCCATTCTGTTCTTTTGGATCTGCTATTCACACGCTTGCCGTACATGGGTTTCCTTGGGGTATATCCACAAGACTCAGGAATAGGCACCTTTGTGTCGGGATTAAAATCACAGCCACAATAAAATGTAACGGATTCTAAGTCCTCCCTCTGATATATCTTCTGGAGTTTCCTTTTTGCAGAAGGGAATGACCA